>UCIV01000001.1 GCA_900472575.1 Hyphomicrobiales bacterium | reverse complement strand
GGTTTAGGGGGCCACTACACCTGCATCGTCCTCATCATATCAATTTTGACGGTGCGCCGAGGCGTCCGGACTTGGATATCCTCGATCGTGGTTGGAGCCTTACTGTTCATCGCGATATCGGAGCTTCGAATGGGAGTAGCTCGAAGCTGTCAAATTGATGAGAGCGAATGTGTCGGCGCGAAAGCAACATCCTATTTGGTTGTGGCAGTATGGATACCCTTAGTCATAGCCTTTTTGGGGCGCGTGATCGCTGTAAACCGTGCGAAGTGTTAGCGCTGCAATGACGGGTTTGGGCCGACTGCCACCTTCCGGTTCGCGCCAATTCCGATCATTCGTTATTGGAAACTGAGGTGACCGCTATTCTTCGGCGCAACGACCTTTGATGAGGAACGTGCGTATGGCCCTTCGAGCGATCGGCTGAATATGCGTTGGCCAGCCTGTTGCAATGAATTCGTCGTCGGACATGTGTTGCGGTGTAGCTTCGGCTGCATTCAGCATTTGATTTAGAAGTTCGTGAGCTGCGGCCGTCTCGTCCATCGACATTGTGGAAAGCGGCACAAAATTCCCATCTTCGGGAAAATAATCGAAGAACCAATTGAAATATCCGCCGAAACCAAACAGCTTCACTGCCTCATCGCCATCAGCGAGAGATTCAATCACCTCAATAATGCGATTACGGAGGCGCTGATCTATCAGATGTTTCGGGATTCTCTCGTCACTCATGGGTTCTAACGCACATCCCGTCGCGACCGATCAGTAACAAGCCTTTGTTCCGGTTTCGGCCCAGGCCAGTCGCAGCCATCGTATACCTAGATTTACATGAACAAACAGCGCTTTGATGTCCGCTTTGGGCATAAGCGGACATTAACGTGGTTGAGAAAGTATGACCGCAAATAAACAGCGAGTGTACATTTTCTTTGAGACCGATGCCACAATGACAGAAGGTAAAACAATCCAGAGCGTCGCGGCGAAGGCACCAATTCTTGTTGCTATCGCCATAGTGTTGGGCCTCATTCCTAGCACCTTGATGGCATTGGGGTCGCAAGGATTTACAATAGGTCTAACCGTTCTCTTGCTCACGTTAGCGCTCTGCGCGCTTGGGTTTGCGTCAGGAAAATTTCGCATATTCTGGTGTTGCTGGGGTGTTGCATCGGCTGCTTGTTTCCTTCTGTTCGGAATGGCGACCCCTGTCGGAATGGCGCTAGCTCTGCCTATTTTCTTATCGAATTGACCCTGATCCACTAAACGCGTTTCGTCCGCAATGGGCCGAGAGCCGCCGTCTGCATTCCCACCTTTCCACAACGCAAAAAAGGGCGGCCTTGCGACCGCCCTTCTATTCCTGAACCGGATGGCTCAGACATGAGACCTCAACGGTCTCACATCATGTCCATGCCGCCCATGCCGCCCATGCCGCCAGGCATGCCGCCGCCAGCTGCTTCCTTCTTCGGAAGTTCGGCGATCATGGCTTCGGTGGTGATCAGCAGCGAAGCAACCGAAGCTGCGTTCTGCAGAGCCGTGCGAACAACCTTGACCGGGTCGACGATGCCCATGGCGATCATGTCGCCATATTCAGACGTCTGGGCGTTGTAGCCGTAGTTGTCTTCGTTCTTCTCGAGGATCTTGCCGACCACGATCGAAGCTTCGTCACCGGCGTTTTCAGAGATCTGGCGAACCAGAGACTGCAGAGCGCGGCGAACGATGTTGACACCAGCTTCCTGGTCGTCGTTCGCACCCTTGACGGTGATCTTGGAAGCCGAACGGAGCAGGGCAACGCCGCCGCCCGGTACGATGCCTTCCTGAACGGCCGCGCGGGTTGCGTTCAGAGCATCGTCGATGCGGTCCTTGCGTTCCTTGACTTCGATTTCGGTCGAGCCGCCAACGCGGATGACGGCAACGCCACCAGCGAGCTTGGCAAGACGTTCCTGCAGCTTTTCGCGGTCGTAGTCCGAAGTGGTTTCTTCGATCTGCGCCTTGATCTGGGCTACGCGGCCTTCGATGTCAGCCTTCTGGCCGGCGCCGTCGACGATCGTCGTGTTTTCCTTGGAGATCGAAACCTTCTTGGAACGGCCGAGCATGTCGAGGGTGACGTTTTCGAGCTTGATGCCGAGGTCTTCGGAGATGACGGTGCCGCCCGTGAGGATGGCGATGTCTTCCAGCATGGCCTTGCGGCGATCGCCGAAGCCCGGAGCCTTGACGGCAGCAATCTTCAGGCCGCCACGCAGCTTGTTGACGACGAGCGTTGCAAGAGCTTCGCCTTCGACGTCTTCAGCGATGATGACGAGCGGCTTGCCGGTCTGAACGACGGCTTCCAGAACCGGAAGCATCGCCTGCAGGTTCGAGAGCTTCTTTTCGTGCAGCAGGATGTACGCGTCTTCGAGGTCCGCGATCATCTTTTCCGGGTTGGTCACGAAGTAAGGCGACAGGTAGCCGCGGTCGAACTGCATGCCTTCGACGACTTCGAGTTCGGTTTCAGCGGTCTTGGCTTCTTCGACGGTGATGACGCCTTCGTTGCCAACCTTCTGCATGGCTTCAGCAATGTCGTTACCGACCTGCGTGTCGCCGTTTGCGGAGATCGTGCCGACCTGGGCAACTTCAGCCGAGGTGGAGATCTTCTTTGCCTTGGCCTGCAGGTCCTTGACGACTTCGAGAACGGCCAGATCGATACCGCGCTTCAGGTCCATCGGGTTCATGCCGGCAGCAACTGCCTTGGCGCCTTCGCGAACGATCGCGCGGGCCAGAACGGTTGCGGTCGTGGTGCCGTCACCGGCGATGTCGTTGGTCTTCGAAGCAACTTCGCGGACCATCTGGGCGCCCATGTTTTCGAACTTGTCTTCAAGTTCGATTTCCTTGGCGACCGATACACCGTCCTTGGTGATGCGCGGAGCGCCGAAGGACTTGTCGATAACAACGTTACGACCCTTCGGGCCGAGCGTTACCTGCACTGCGTCAGCGAGGATGTCGACGCCGCGCAGCATCTTTTCGCGCGCAGAGCGGCCGAATTTTACTTCTTTAGCTGCCATTTTGAGAGCTCCTGAATAGAGGTTTCAGCGAATTACGAAAAAAGCGTTGCCGGCAATCAGCCGATAACGCCCATGATGTCGGATTCCTTCATAATCAGAAGGTCTTCGCCGTTAAGCTTGACTTCGGTGCCGGACCACTTGCCGAACAGAACGCGGTCGCCGACCTTCACGTCGAGAGCAACGAGTGCGCCCTTGTCGTCACGTGCGCCGGAGCCGACTGCGATGATTTCGCCTTCAGCCGGCTTTTCCTTGGCGGTGTCCGGAATGATGATGCCGCCCTTGGTCTTTTCTTCAGACTCGACGCGCTTTACGACAACGCGATCGTGCAGGGGGCGGAAAGTTGTGCTTGCCATTGTCTAATCCCTCGATCAAATGACATGGACAGGTCTCAGGAATAAGACCCGCGGATCTCGTTTAGCACTCCTCGGATGAGAGTGCTAACGGAGCCCGAGATAAGGGTGGCCATCGGGCGAGTCAAGAACGGGCTCGAAATTTTCGTTGCCGCTCTGCAACATCAAGCAAAACAGGATTAACAGCCAACGGCCATTACTCTCCTGCTCTGGCGAGACGGCTTCTGTCAGAAGAGTTTGACCTCAGCATGGCAGCTGCCGATGAAGCCAGCCAATGAAGCCAGCCAATGAAAATTGTCATATAGCTTTAACATGACATTTTTACTGAGGCGCATTCCTTTTGAGGATGTCGGTTTAGGGGTGGGCATATGGCGGCGATTGACGATGTGGCAAAATCGGATAGCACTCATCCCACACTTGCCGAACTAACTTCCGTCTTCGCCCGCATCGGCTGTTTGAGCTTCGGTGGCCCGGCAGCGCAGATAGCAATGATGCACCGTGCAGTCGTGGAGGAAAAACGCTGGCTCTCGGAGGAGCGGTTCCTGCATGCCCTGAACTACTGCATGCTGCTGCCGGGACCGGAGGCGCAACAGCTCGCCACCTATATCGGCTGGCTGACCCATGGCACCCGCGGCGGCATCATTTCCGGGCTGATTTTCATTCTGCCCGGCCTCGTCGTCATCACCATCCTGTCGGCCGCCTACGCGCTCTGGCAGGAAACCACATGGCTGGCCGGTCTGTTCTTTGGGCTCAAGGCCGCAGTTCTTGCCATCGTCGTCGAGGCGGTCATTCGGCTCTCGAAGAAGACGCTGAAGAGCGGGTTTCTCTGTCTTGTGGCAGCCACGGCCTTCGTGGCGCTGTTTATTTTTTCTGTACCCTTTCCGGTCGTGGTTCTCGCTGCTGCCTCTGCCGGTTTCCTCAATGCCCGGCGAACCGGTGTCACCACGGCACCAACAGACCTCACCGATCTTCACGCACCACCATCACCGGGCAGGGCGATCATGAGCCTGATCGGCTGGATCATCGTCTGGCAATTGCCGCTTCTGATCCTTTGGGCCTTTTCCGCACCGGATGGCCTGACAAGTCTTTTCTCCTTCTTCTCAAAAATGGCGCTGGTCACCTTCGGCGGTGCTTATGCGGTTTTGGCCTATGTGGCGCAGGTCGGTGTCGAGCAATATGGCTGGCTGAAGCCGGGCGAAATGCTGGATGGGTTGGCGCTGGCCGAAACCACGCCGGGGCCGCTCGTTCTCGTTCTTTCCTTCGTTGGTTTCCTCACCGGTTTTCGCGAGGCTTCCGGGGTCGTCGGAGGCGTTCTCGGCGCTTTGCTGGTAGCCTGGGCGACCTTCGTTCCGAGCTTCATCTTCATTTTTGCCGGCGCGCCTTATATCGAGCGCCTGCGCGGTAATCGCATCCTGTCCGGCGCGCTGTCGGCGATCACTGCGGCGATTGTCGGCGTCATCCTCAACCTCGCCATCTGGTTCGGCCTGCATGTTCTGTTTCGCGAAGTAGGAAAGGTCGAACTCGTGCCGTCGCTTGAGCTTGAACTGGCGCTGCCGGTCTGGGCAAGCCTCGATCCGGTGGCAGCAGTTCTGTTCCTGCTCTCGGCCGTTTTGCTGTTCCGGATGAAGCTCGGCATGATGCCGGTTCTCGGTATCTGCGCCGCGGCCGGGCTGGCGGTTCGCTTGTCGGCGCTCATGTAACGGCCGCATGAAATATACCGCACTGCACGCAAATCTCCTTGCCATCCAGGCCACGCTTTGCGACATCAGCGCCAGATATGTGAGGCCAGACGTGGCAGAAGGTGATCGACAGGCATGGCAAAGCGCATCCAGAATTTGAGTGAAGTCATTGGCGGCTACGATGTGGTTCTGTCCGATGTCTGGGGCGTGGTGCATAACGGTGTTGCAGCCTTTCCGCATTCCTGTCAGGCGTTGGCCGCAGCCCGCAAGGCCGGCGCGACGGTCGTTCTGATCACCAATTCCCCGCGGCCCGCGCCGGGCGTCATCGAGCAGCTGAAACTGCTCGGCGTCGAAGACGGCACCTATGACCGCATCGTCACATCCGGCGACGTGACCCGCCACCTGATCGCCGAAGGCCCGAAAAAGGTCTTTCTGCTCGGCCCCGAGCGCGACATGCCGCTTTTCGATGGCCTCGACGTCGAGGTCGTCTCGGCCGACGAGGCGGAAGCGATCGTCTGCACCGGCTTCTTCGATGACGAGAAGGAAGTGCCGGAAGACTATACCGAGATGCTGAAGGCCTTGGTTGCCCGCGACGTGCCTTTCATCTGCGCCAACCCGGATCTCGTCGTCGAGCGTGGCCACAAGATCATTCCATGCGCCGGTGCCGTTGCCGCCTATTACGAACAGCTCGGCGGCAAGACCCGCATCGCCGGCAAGCCGCATTTCCCGATCTACGAGGCCTCGCTTGCGGCCGCCCGCGAAGTGCGCGGCGAGTTCGACAGGTCGAAGGTGCTCGCTGTTGGCGACGGCATGCCGACCGATGTGCGCGGCGCGCTTTCGCAAGGCCTCGACCTGCTTTATATCAGCGCTGGTATCCATGTGGCGGAATACACCGTCAACGGCGAGACGGACGAGGCCATCCTGCAGGCCTGGTTGAAAAGCGAAAACGCCGCGCCGAAATTCTGGATGCCCAGACTTGCTTGATTGATCTGGCCTAACCGGTCTCGTAATATAAAATAGCCTGCCCCGGACCTGTCTCATGACCGTATTTCACCGCAACGAAAAGAAGGATCCGCTGCCCGAGGCTCTGAAGGGCGGAGTGGTCGCGATCGGCAACTTCGACGGCGTGCATCGCGGTCATCGCAGCGTGCTCGAACGTGCGCTGAAGCTGGCGGAAGAACGCGGTGTACCGGCTCTGGTCCTGACCTTCGAGCCGCATCCGCGTACCGTCTTCAAGCCTGACCAGCCGGTTTTCCGCATCACGCCGGCGCCGGTGAAGGCGCGGCTCCTGGAGGCGATGGGGTTCCATTCGGTGATCGAATATCCGTTCGATCGCGATTTTGCCGGCCGCTCCGCCGAAGAGTTCATCCGGTCTATTTTGGTCGACTGGCTGGGCGCGAGTGCAGTCGTCACCGGCTTCGATTTCCATTTCGGCAAGGGCCGCGAGGGTGGGCCGGCCTTCCTGATGGCCGCCGGTGAGCGCCACGGTTTTTCCGTCTCGCTGGTCGATGCCTTCCGCGATGAAAACGCCGAGGTGATTTCATCAAGCCGTATCCGCGAATTGCTGGGCGAGGGGGATGTCGCTCAGGCAGCCGGCCTGCTCGGTTATCGCTATACGGTGGAAGCCGAAGTGATCGACGGGGAAAAGCTCGGCCGCCAGCTCGGTTTTCCTACCGCCAATATGCGGCTGGCGCCCGAGGCGGAATTGAAGCCCGGCATCTATGCCGTCCGGTTTCGTCGTGCCGATGGTACGCTTTATGACGGCGTGGCAAGTTACGGCCGCCGCCCGACGGTGACCGATAACGGCGCTCCGTTGCTCGAAACCTATCTCTTCGATTTTTCCGGTTCGCTCTATGGCGAAGTCTGCGCCGTCTCGTTCTTCGGCCATCTGCGCGACGAACTGAAATTCGACGGGCTTGACCCGCTTGTGGCGCAGATCCGCCGCGACGAGGAAGAGGCGAGGGCGCTGCTTTCCGGCGTTCAGCCGATCAGTGAACTGGATGCGAAGATCGCATTCGCCTTCAACGCAGAAAACGAAGGATAAGATCATGGCAAGCACCCCGCGCCGACCCGCCAACCCGATGGATGCCGCCGAAGCCCTGTTCAAGCCGGCAAAGAAAGCCGCCGCAGCACCTGTCGAAAAGCGCGCCCTGCCGGAAGTGAAGGAACTTGTCTCGATCAAGCTCGACAGCGCGGTTATCGAATATTTTCAGGAAGACGGCCCCGGCTGGCAGGACCGCATCAACGATGCACTGCGCGGTGTGATGGCGGCAAATCCGAGGGGTTGAAGAGCAGTCGTTTTTTAAAGGCGCTTTTCCGAGCCCGCATCTTTCAGGATAGCGTTGGCGGTGTGTCGACTCAAAAGATTATGCGGAAGCAATATGATCTTTCCGGTGTCTCGCGAGCGCCATTTTCATGCGAACCCTTCGCGTTGGCCAGATATTCATAACCGAGTTCCGAAATGATCGTGCGGACGGTTTTGTAAAAACCATCGACCATCAGGCCGCAGCCGGAATGCTGGCAGGTCTCTCCCAGAGAATTGCTGGAATGAGATCTCTGATCGGTGTGTCAGCAAGGTCTGCTGCTGACATATGGTTGGCGACGATCAGATCGATGGCTGCGTCGAAGAGCACGTCCTCGAAAGCATTTACGGTCGGAGCTTCGATATGGAGGCCGTCGATATCGCTCTCGGAATAAAAGACCTTGGCCTCTTCATCCCAAACGGCTTTTACGAAAAACGTTCTTTTCATAACAACGGCCCAAACCTGTTCTGGTACAGTCGCGGCAAGAATATACGACCTCGCGGCAGTCAGGCAATCATGTCGTCTCGCCAATCCGATTTCCCCCTTCCTTTCCGCCCCAAAACGCCTTAATAACCGCGTCCATGACAGTTTTCCGGTCGGCCCAGATCATCGCTCTGATGATCATACGAATTATAGGCCCGGCTTTCCGCGCTGCTTGATCAAGCTGCGGGAAGGTCCGGGATTTTGGCGTTTGAACAGCGCCTCCGCCACCGAATTCTCATCCGCATCGCGCCGAAACGTGGCGCCAAGAGACGATTGCCTGATATGACCGATACTGCTGAAAAGCTCGATTACTCGAAGACCCTTTATCTGCCCGAGACGGAATTCCCGATGCGCGCCGGCCTGCCGCAGAAGGAGCCGGAAACCGTTGCCCGCTGGCAGCAGATGGACCTCTACAGACAACTGCGCACCTCCGCCGTCGGCCGCGAAAAGTTCGTGCTGCACGATGGGCCTCCCTACGCCAACGGCAACATCCATATCGGCCATGCGCTGAACAAGATCCTGAAGGACGTCATCACCCGCTCGTTCCAGATGCGCGGTTATGACTCGAATTACGTTCCGGGCTGGGATTGCCACGGCCTGCCGATCGAGTGGAAGATCGAGGAAGAAAACTACCGCGCCAAGGGCAAGGCCAAGCCGGACCTGAAGCAGCCGGACGCGATGATCGAATTCCGCAAGGAATGCCGTGCCTATGCCGAAAAATGGATCAAGATCCAGGGCGACGAATTCAAGCGCCTCGGCATCGTCGGCGATTTCGACAACCCGTATCTGACGATGAACTTTCACGCGGAAAGCCGCATCGCCGGTGAACTCTTGAAGATCGCCATGAGCGGCCAGCTTTATCGCGGTTCCAAGCCGATCATGTGGTCGGTGGTCGAGCGCACGGCGCTGGCGGAAGCGGAAGTCGAATACCACGATTACGAGAGCGACACGATCTGGGTGAAGTTCCCGGTCGTCGGCGCTGCCGAACTCTCCGACGCTCACGTTGTCATCTGGACCACCACTCCGTGGACCATCCCCGGCAACCGCGCCGTCGCCTATTCGCCAAAGGTCGCTTATGGCCTTTACGAAGTGACCGAAGCCGTCAACGACTTCGGTCCGCAGCCGGGTGAAAAGCTGATCTTTGCCGATGCGCTGGCGGAAGAGTCCGCCACTAAGGCAAAGCTCACTTTCAAGAAGCTACGTGGTGTCTCGGCCGAGGAGATGGCTGCCCTGACGCTTACTCATCCCTTGAAGGGCCTCGGCGGCGGTTACGACTTCGCCGTTCCGCTTCTCGCCGGCGATCACGTTACCGATGATGCCGGTACCGGTTTCGTCCACACCGCTCCTTCCCACGGCCGTGAAGACTTCGAGGCATGGATGTCGTCGGTCAAGGAACTGGAAGCCAGGGGCATCGATACCCGCATCCCGTTCCCGGTCGACGATAGCGGCACCTACACCGCCGACGCCCCCGGTTTCGAGGGCGCCCGCGTCATGGATGACAACGGCAAGAAGGGTGATGCCAACGACCGCGTCATCAAGGCGCTGATCGAACGTAACGCGCTGTTTGCCCGTGGCCGCCTGAAGCATTCCTATCCGCATTCCTGGCGCTCCAAGAAGCCGATCATCTTCCGCAACACGCCGCAATGGTTCGTCTATATGGACAAGGACCTGAAGGACGGCACAACGCTGCGCACCCGTGCGCTGTCTGCGATCGACGACACCCGTTTCGTCCCCGCCGGCGGCCAGAACCGTCTACGCGCCATGATCGAACAGCGCCCGGACTGGGTGCTTTCGCGTCAGCGCGCCTGGGGCGTCCCGATCTGCGTGTTTGCCGATGAAGAAGGCAATGTCCTGCAGGATGAAGAGGTCAACAAGCGCATTCTCGAAGCCTTCGATGCCGAAGGTGCCGATGCCTGGTTCGCCGAAGGCGCCAAGGAACGGTTCCTGGGCAATGGCCACGACCACGGAAAGTGGACGCAGGTCATGGATATCCTCGATGTCTGGTTCGACAGTGGCTCGACCCACACCTTCACGCTGGAAGACCGCCCGGACCTGAAATGGCCGGCCGACGTCTATCTCGAAGGTTCCGACCAGCATCGTGGCTGGTTCCATTCCTCGCTTCTGGAATCGGCTGCCACCCGCGGCCGCGCGCCTTATGACACGGTCGTCACCCATGGTTTCACCATGGATGAAAAGGGCCAGAAAATGTCGAAGTCGCTCGGCAACGTCGTCTCCCCGCAGGACGTGATGAAGGATGCCGGTGCGGATATCCTGCGTCTCTGGGTCATGACCACCGACTATTGGGAAGACCAGCGCCTCGGCAAGACGATCATTCAGACGAATGTCGATGCCTATCGCAAGCTGCGCAACACCATCCGCTGGATGCTCGGCACGCTGGCGCATGACGAGGGCGAAGAGATCGCCTACGCCGATCTGCCGGAACTCGAAAAGCTGATGCTGCATCGCCTGTATGAGCTCGATAAGCTCGTACGCGAAGGCTATGATGCGTTCGAATTCAAGAAGATCACCCGTGCGCTGATCGATTTTGCCAATATCGAACTCTCGGCTTTCTATTTCGATATCCGCAAGGACGCGCTGTATTGTGATGCCCCGTCTTCGCCGCGCCGCCGCGCTTCGCTTGCTGTCATCCGCAAAATCTTTGAGGCCACTGTCACCTGGCTTGCCCCGATGCTGCCTTTCACCACCGAAGAGGCCTGGCTGTCGCTGAAACCGGATGCGGTCTCGGTGCATCTCGAACAGTTCCCGCAGGTGCCTGCCGAGTGGAAGAACGACGCGGTTGCCGAAAAGTGGGCGAAGATCCGCAAGGTTCGTTCGGTCGTGACAGGCGCACTTGAAATCGAGCGCAAGGACAAGCGCATCGGCTCGTCGCTGGAAGCAGCACCCGTCGTCTATGTTGCCGATGCCGAATTGTTGAAGGCGCTGGAAGGTCTCGAATTCGAGGAAACCTGCATCACTTCGGCCATCACGATCACGGCAGGTGAAGGCCCGGAAACGGCTTTCCGTCTGCCGGAAGTCGCGGGCGTGTCGGTCGATCCGAAGCTGGCTGAGGGCACCAAATGCGCTCGTTCGTGGCGTGTGACGACCGATGTCGGTGCCGATCCGGCCTGGCCGGATGTCTCGGCGCGCGATGCTGCGGCGCTGACTGAACTTGCCAAGCTTGGCAAGTTGTAATCTCATGAACCGTGCCGGATGATTGCGCTTAAGCGCGTCATCCGGTATTCCTGCCTGAAATTGGCCGGATTTATCCGTCAGGTCGATGGCAATAGTCTATGAGGCGTCGAGGCGGGCGTCCGTGGTAGGGGTTTGATGGAAACGACGAAAACCTTGCGTATGGCCCTTGGTGCGGCCGGTATTCTGGTTGCGACCGTGACGCTTTCCGGCTGCATGGGAAGCCCGACCTACGGCACAGACAAGACTGCCATGGAACAATTGGGCGATGACGTGACTTCGGCCATCGATATCGGTGGCGATCGCGCCAAGGAAAAGGCGAAGATCCGCTACAACCCACGTCCTGCGCTGGTCGTCGCCAGCCATCAGGAAGGCGGGGCGTTGCCACCGCCGCAGCAATCGCTTGCCAACCGCGAAAACAACCCGAACTGGGTCGAATCGCCGGAAGAGGCACGTGAGCGCCTTCGTCAGGAAGCGACCGACAACCAGAGCAACCCGAACTACCGTTCACCGCTTCTGGCCGGCAAGGGCCAGGCCGGGCAGTTGACGGAATCGCAGAAGTGGGAAGCCTTCCGTCAGGCGAAAGCCAACGCAAACGATCCGGGCATCAGCGGAGGCCGCCGTTCGCTCTCCGATCCGCCGACGGAATTCCGAACTGCAGATGCGCAGACCCTGCAGGATCTGGGTGAGCCGGAGACCAAGAAGGAAGCTCGCCGCAAGAAGGAAGCCGAGGCCGCTTCCACAAAGGGCTCTGCCTGGTGGAAGCCCTTCCAGTAAGATTGAGCGAACGAGGCTCGGCCAAGCCGGGCCTTTTTTGTAAGTCTTATTTGTCCCGTCGGGACCGGAAAAAGTCGATGAGCAGGTCTGCCGCCGGCACTTCGGCAATGCCGGAATAGACTTCGGGCGCATGGTGGCAGGTGGGTTGCGAGAAAAACCGCACGCCGTTTTCCACAGCGCCGCCCTTGGGATCGTTGGCGCCGTAATAAAGCCGGCGGATACGGGCGAAGGATATGGCGCCGGCGCACATGGTACATGGCTCCAGCGTCACATAGAGATCCGCTCCGCCAAGCCGCTCGCTTCCGACCTTGGCGGCAGCCGCGCGGATCACGGCAATTTCGGCATGGGCGGTAATGTCGTTTTCGGCTCGGGTGCGGTTGCCTGAGCGGGCGACAATCTCGCCGTCGATGACGAGTACGGCACCGACTGGAACCTCGCCGCGTTCGGCGGCATTTCTGGCTTCTGTCAGTGCGGCATCCATGAAGCTGTCGCTCTTAGGCATTTCAGCGATTTCCTCTTAACCCGGATCGCATGAACTGGTAGGAAGCATGCAACGCGAAGCGCGCCCCACGGGTGTGCATCCATCTGGTCAACACGAACAAGTATGTCCGGGATACTCCGTCGACATCCTGCTTCAGGCAAACAACATATGAATTCAAAAGACAAGCCGAAGCGCGGCGAAGCGAAAACCTTCGTTCGCGAAATCAAGCCGAAAGCCGAAGGCAGCACTGCTTCCAAGTCGGGGGGCAAGCCGGGCTTCAAGTCCTCAGGCAAGCCGGGAGCCAAATTCAGCGACAAGCCTGCTGGCGCGGCAAAGCCGCGCGCCAAGGCAGAAGGGGCAGTCAGAAAGCCGGTCCGTTCGGCCAAGCGCGAGGAATTCGTCGGCGAGGGTGCATCCGCGCCGACCGACGGCAAGCCCGAGCGTATTTCGAAAATTCTCGCCCGTGTCGGCGTAGCTTCGCGTCGTGACGTGGAGCGGATGATCCTCGAAGGTCGCGTCACATTGAACGGCAAGCCGCTCGATACACCGGTGGTCAACGTGACGCTGGAAGACAAGATCGAAGTGGATGGCGTGCCGATCCGCGGCATCGAGCGCACCCGTCTTTGGCTCTACCACAAGCCCGGTGGCCTGGTGACGACCAATTCCGATCCGGAAGGTCGCCCGACCGTGTTCGACAACCTGCCGGAAGGTCTTCCGCGGGTTCTCTCCATCGGTCGCCTCGACATCAACACCGAAGGCCTGCTGCTTCTGACCAATGACGGCGGTCTGTCGCGCACGCTCGAACTGCCGACCACCGGCTGGCTGCGCCGCTACCGCGTGCGCGCCCATGGCGAGGTCGATCAGGCCGCGCTCGACAAACTGAAGGACGGCATTGCCGTTGACGGCGTGCTCTACGGTTCGATCGAAGCGACGCTCGACCGTGCCCAGGGTCACAATGTCTGGATCACTATGGGTCTTCGCGAAGGCAAGAACCGCGAAATCAAGAACGTGCTCGGCGCGCTCGGTCTCGAGGTCAACCGCCTGATCCGCATTTCCTACGGTCCGTTCCAGCTCGGCGACCTGCCGGAAGGCGAAGTGCTGGAAGTGCGCGGCCGCACACTGCGCGACCAGCTCGGCCCGCGCCTGATCGATGAATCGAAAGCCAATTTCGAAGCCCCGCTTTATAACGAGCGCAGTTCCGAAGACGAGCAGCCGCAGCGCGCCGAAAAGGCCGAGCGTCCGGCCAAGTCCGAACGCGGCTGGGCGAGTGACCGCTCGGACGATCGGGGTGGTGATCGCGGCGACCGTCGCGAGCGTGCCCTTGGCCGCCTCGACACCAAGCGTCCCGACAGCCGTCGCGACGATCGCAAGTTCTCCGACAGGCCTTCCGGCAAGTTCGGGGCGAAGCCATCGGATCGCGATTTCGGTGATGAGAAGCCGAAGAAGCGCCCGCCGATGGGCACCAGCCGCACGGCGAATGTCTGGATGGCGCCCGGCGCCCGCCCGACGACCGACGACAGCGGCCGCAAGGTAACAGCCCGCGCCCAGGCCGAGCAGCTGTTCAAGAAGCCAGCGCCGGAAAACGATCTCCGCGTCAAGATCAACCGCGTCAAGGATGACAGCGACTGGATCCGCGGTGAAGACCAGCCGGAACGAGGCGCAAGGCGTGGTGATCGCGAAGACCGTGGTTTCGGCGACAAGCCACGCGGTGAACGTTCGTTCGGCGACAAGCCGAGAGGCGAGCGCTCGTTTGGTGATCGCCCCCGTGGCGACAGGCCTTACGGTGACCGCAAGCCCCGCGAAGACGGAGACCGTCCGGCCCGCGGCAAATCCTTCTCCAGCGAGGGGCGCTCAGAGCGTCCGCGCGGCGAACGCAGCTTTGGTGACAAGCCCCGTGGCGATCGTCCCTACGGCGACAAGCCGAGGGGAGAACGTTCGTTCGGTGATCGCCCCCCTGGTGATCGCCCCGCACGTTCCTTCTCGGATCGCCCACCGCGTGGCGACCGCCCGGCACGCGAAGACAGGGGTGAACGCTCCTTTGGTGATCGTCCGTCGAGAGGCGACAAGCCCTTTGGTGGCAAGCCTTCAGGCTTCGGCGGCAAGCCCTCGGGTGGCAAGCCCGGTTTCGGTGGCAAGCCGGGTGGCGGAAAGTCCTTTGGCGGCAAGCCTTCCGGCGGCAGACCCAATAGCGGTAAGCCAGGTGGTGGTTCGCGTGGTGGCCCAGGCGGTGGACGCCCGGGCGGCAAGCCGCGGACACCGAGGGGCTAAGCTGTGCGGATCGTAGGGGGTGAGTTCCGCGGCCGCGCTCTGGCCACGCCGAAGACGAATGATATCCGGCCGACCATCGACCGGACGCGCGAAAGCCTGTTCAATATCCTCGGGCACGTCTATCCGGACGCGCTCGATGGTACACGGGTGATCGACCTTTTTGCCGGAACCGGCGCGGTGGGGCTGGAAGCCCTGTCGCGCGGTTGCAAGCAGGCCTTGTTCGTTGAAAACAGCGTCGAAGGCAGGGGCCTTCTCTGGGAGAATATCGACAGTTTCGGTCTGCATGGCCGGGCGCGTATTCTCCGTCGGGACGCAACCAGCCTCGGTTCGATCGGCAATATCGAGCCGTTCAACCTGATTTTCGCCGATCCACCTTACGGCAAGGGCCTGGGTGAAAAGGCACTCCATGCGGCGCATGCCGGCGGCTGGTTGGCCGCGGGTGCTCTTGTTCTGCTGGAAGAGCGGATTGATGCCGAGATCGTCGTCGATCCAGTTTTCAAACCGCTGGAAAGCCGGATGTTCGGCGATAGCCGCATCGAATTTTATCGATATCAGCCAGGCTGAACCTCGCCATGAACACACGCCTCTCCCTGCCGGATCTGGATACTGAAAACAGCGGGGAGGGCCTGCGTTATGCCGTAGCCTTCGGCGGCGGCGGAGCAAGAGGCATCTCGCATATCTGTATCATCGAGGCGCTCGATGAACTCGGCATCAAACCGGTGGCGATTTCGGGATCTTCGATCGGCGCGATCATGGGGGCCGGCATGGCGTCCGGCATGCGAGGCGCCGACATCCGCGACTATACGGTGCGCACGATGGGCAACCGCAATTCGCTGTTCAATCGCCTCTGGACGCTCGGACCGGCTTCAATGCGCGACAAGCTGGGCGGCTTCCGCTTCGGCCATTTCAATCTCGATCCCATCCTCGATGCCTTCCTTCCTCCCGATATCCCGGAGGATTTTTCCGACCTGAAAATCCAGCTTAAAATCTCCGCCACCGATTATTACGGGCAGGCCGAGGTGATCCTCGAAGAGGGGGATCTCAGAACCGCGATTGCCGCATCAGCCGCCATTCCCGGCCTGTTCATGCCGGTCTGGGTCAACGGAAGGGTGATGATCGACGGCGGCGTATTCAATCCGGTTCCCTATGAACAGCTGCTCGACCTTGCCGACGTTGTCATCGGCGTCGATGTCGTTGGCGCACCGGAAGGCGACGGCACCCACCCGCCGACCCGCATCGACGCGCTGTTCGGTGCCAGCCAGCTAACCATGCAGGCTTCGATCGCGCTGAAACTGAAGCTAAATCCGCCGCACATCTTCCTGCGCCCGCAGGTCAACCGTTTCCGCGTGCTGGATTTCCTCAAAGCGCAGGAAATTCTGGACGAGGCAAGCCACGTCAAGGATGAATTGAAGCGCGCAGTGGATGCACTTCAGGCATCCGTCGCCAAGGGCTGAAGCCGTCCGGCTTACCATTTCCCCAGAGACAGACCCGCTTCCACCTCGTCGGCCACGTCTTCCTGAACACTGATGCGTTTCGGCTTGATCAACGGTTCCGGCTTGACGGGGCTGTTGAACAGCTTGTCACGTCCTGCCGAAATGCCCTCGACTGCT
This sequence comes from Hyphomicrobiales bacterium, assembly GCA_900472575.1. Taxonomy (GTDB): domain Bacteria; phylum Pseudomonadota; class Alphaproteobacteria; order Rhizobiales; family Rhizobiaceae; genus Neorhizobium; species Neorhizobium cellulosilyticum. The sequence goes on along the minus strand of UCIV01000001.1, from coordinate 112,164 downwards.
TGGATCTGCAGGCGCTCCTCGTCGCGGCGGCGGATATCCTGAAGAATTTCCTCGGCGCGCGCTTCGGACATGCCGAGCGCTTCCAGCGTCTTGGCACCAAACAGCAGGCCGGATTCCAGCGTTTCGCGCAATTCGTATTCGACGCCCTTTTCCCTCAGCCACAGGGAATGGATGCGGTCATAGGAACGGGCGAAAAGCCGGACATTGGGGAATTCGGACTGGATAAGCTCGACGATCCTGCTGGTCGTTTCCTTCTTCTGCGTCGCAACGACGACGATCTTGGCCTTTTCGATGCCGGATGACACGAGCACGTCGCGACGGGTGCCGTCGCCGAAATAGATGCGGAAGCCGAAATTGGCGGCCTGGCGGATACGATCGGCGGAATCATCGATCACGGTCACGGCGCTGCCGCCGGCAAGCAGCATCTGCGAGGCGATCTGGCCGAAACGGGAAAAGCCGATCATCAGCACGTCTGCGCCGGCGCCGGCAAAGTCCTCGTCCAGTTCCTCCCGCGCCTCACCATGCATCAGGCGTTTGGCAAGTGCCGCACCAAGCGGCGTCAGCGCCATCGAAAGCGTCACGATGGCGATCAGCAGCGAGGCGGTCGAGGATGACAGAAGCCCGGCGGCGGTGGCGGTGGTAAACAGAACGAAGGCGAATTCGCCGCCTTGCGGCAACAGAAAGGCAATCTGGATCGCATCGTTATGGGATGAGCCCCAGAGCCGGCAGAGCCCGTAGACGATAAACGCCTTCACCGCCATGAACACGATGACGGCCGGTATGATGAACAGGATGTTGTCGACGATCACTTCGAGTTCCAGCGACAGGCCGACCGCAACGAAGAACAGTGCCAGAAGCAGGCCGCGGAACGGCTCGATATCAGCCTCCAGCTCGTGCCGATAGGAGGATTCCGCCAGCATCACACCGGCCAGAAACGCCCCCATCGCCATCGACAGGCCGACCATCTGCATTGCCGCGGCCGATCCGAGCACGACGAGCAGGGCGGCCGCGATCATCACCTCGCGCGCGCCGGTGCGGGCAATGATCTGGAACATCGGATTGAGCAGATATTTTCCGGCGATGATCATCGCGCCGATGGCCGCGATCGCAACGGCGAAATCGACAAACGGCGTGGCGGCCTGTTCCTCCGTTCCCGGCGCAAGCACGGTGATCAGCGCCAGAAGCGGCACGATCGCCAGATCCTGGAACAGCAGAACTGAAAACGAGCGTTGCCCGTAGCGGCTGTTGATATCGCCGGCGTCGTTGAGCAACTGCAATGCAAAGGCGGTGGAGGATAGCGCAAGGCCGAAGCCGACGATCAGGCTTCCCTGCCACGTCGCCATGCCGGTCTCGAAGGCGAGCGCCGCAAGCGCAAGCCCGGTCAAAAGAACCTGAACCGGACCAAGACCGAACACGTCGCCGCGCATCTGCCATAAGCGCGAGGGTTTGAGCTCCAGCCCTATGACGAAGAGCAGGAAGACGACGCCGTATTCCGCCACATGCAGCACCTCTTCCGTATCGGTGATACGCTGGAAGACCGGGCCGATGATGACGCCGACAGCCAGATAGCCGAGAACCGTTCCAAGCCCCAGCCTCTTGAAGATTGGTGCGGCGATGACCGCTCCGGCCAGCAGAAGCAACATTTCGGTGAATAGCGAGCCCGGTGCGGTCATGCAGAAACTTTCGAATAGGCGGAATGAATCAGTCGGGCTGTTCGCAGACGCGACAACCCGGTCAAGAAAAGGTGTGGCACACTTGATGCTTCGAAGCGCTCACAATAAATGGGACAGGAACGAAAGGCTTGCAAATATGAGCTCTGAAATTGATTCCGCCCAGCTTTTATCCCGTGCTTCTGAACTAATCGACCTGGCGAAGGCGGCAGGCGCCGATGCGGCCGATGCAGTCGTGGTCCGCTCGCGCTCGCGCTCCGTATCGGTGCGCCTCGGCAAGGTCGAGGGAACTGAATCATCGGAAAGCGACGATTTTTCGCTGCGCGTGTTTGTCGGCCAGAAGGTTGCCAGCGTGTCGGCCAATCCGGGCTTCGACATGAAGACGCTTGCGGAACGCGCCGTCGCCATGGCGAAGGTTTCTCCCGAAGACCCCTTCGTCTGCATGGCGGATGCGGACCGACTGGCGAAATCCTATCCGGATCTCGACCTTTTTGACCCGACCGATGTGCCGACCGATGCATTGCGTGAGGCAGCCCTTGCTGCCGAAGCTGCTGCATTGGCCGTTAATGGCGTCACCAATTCTTCCGGCGCCGGCGCCTCTGCGGGCATGGGCGGCATGGTTCTCGTCACCTCGCATGGCTTTTCCGGCAGCTACATGGCCACGCGTTTCGGCCGATCCGTCAGCGCAATTGCAGGCGAAGGCACGAAGATGGAGCGCGACTACGATTTCGACAGTCGCCTTTATGACGCCGATCTCGATGCGCCGGATCTGATCGGTCGGCGCGCCGGCGAGCGTGCGGTTGCCCGTATCAATCCGCGCCAGGTGCCGACAGCAAGCAATGTCACCGTCGTTTTTGATCCGCGCATGGCGCGTGGTTTCGTAGGCACGATCGCCGGCGCCATCAATGGTTCATCCGTGGCGCGCAAGACGAGCTTCCTGCGTGACAGGATGGGCCAGCAGGTTTTGAAGGCCGGTCTCAACATCACCGACGACCCGCTGATCGTCCGCGGTTCATCCTCGCGTCCCTTCGATGGCGAAGGTGTTTCCGGCGAGCGGATGACGATGATCGAGGACGGCGTGCTGAAGCACTGGTTCCTGTCGACCTCCACCGGCCGCGAACTCGGCCTGCCGACCAATGGTCGTGGCGTGCGCGGCGGTAACTCCGTCACCCCGGCCTCTACCAACCTAGCGCTTGAACCGGGCGATATCTCGCCGGAGGAACTGATCGCGTCGGTGGGGACCGGCCTTTATGTGACCGAACTGATCGGCCAGGGCGTAAACATGCTCACCGGCGAATATTCGCGCGGCGCCAGCGGTTTCTGGATCGAAAACGGCAAGCTTGCCTTCCCCGTCTCCGAGGTGACGATCGCGTCCAACCTCAGGGACATGTTCATGCGTCTCACGCTGGCAAACGATATCGACCGCAAATACGGTGTCGCTTCGCCGACCATCGCGATCGAGGGCATGACGCTGGCGGGAAGCTGACGCCATGGTTTCCTCCGACAAAAACTGGAGCGCCGATCTCGACCTCATCCTCGATGCCGCCCGGCAGGCAGGTGAGATCGCCAACGGCTATTTCCGGCAATCGCCGGAAGTCTGGTGGAAGAACGAGGGCCGCTCGCCGGTCAGCGCCGCCGACTTTGCCGCCAATGATCGTCTCCAGTCGCTTCTTCTGAAGGCGCGCCCGAACTATGGCTGGCTTTCGGAAGAGACCGACGACGACAGCGCCCGGCTGGCCTGTGAGACGCTGTTCGTGGTCGATCCGATCGACGGCACCCGCGCCTTCATCGCCGGAGAACCGATCTGGTGTGTATCCGTCGCGGTTGTCCACGAGGGCCGCCCGGTGGCGGGCGTCCTCGTCGCGCCGGCGCTGCAGCAGGAATACCAGGCCGTGGCAGAAGGTCCGGCTTTGAGGAACGGCGCACCGATCGCTGTCCGATCCGAGGGGGAGGTTGACGAACTGGTGCTGGCCGCGGACGAGAAGATCGTCAAGAAGCTGCAGCCCGAGCTTGCAATCCATCGCGTCAGCCACGTTCCCTCGCTCGCTTATCGGCTGGCCATGGTGGCCGATGCACGCATCGATGGGACGATCGTGAAGAAGGACAGCCATGACTGGGATCTGGCCGCTGCCGACCTGATACTGGAGCGTGCAGGCGGGGCACTGACCGGGCTTGATGACCAACCCCTGATCTACAATCGCGAAACTGTCCGTCACGGCGTTCTGGTGGCTGGAACCCGCCATGCGCGCCATGTGCTTCTGCCCCATCTTGTGACCGGTGCAGCGGGTTGACCTTTGTGACGTAATGCCGCAGAGGAAGGGCTTCTAGAGCAATTCCAGCAAAAGTGGGAACCGGTTTTGCGCCCGGAATTGCGGTGAACCAGAGAGATGGAGTAGTTTCGCGTTTCGAAGAAAGGCGGATGTGCTCTGACCAAGAAATGGACGGATTTGGAAATGACGCAATCGAGCGAAAAGAAGCAGCTCCTGCACCTGGTTTTTGGCGGTGAACTTGCGAGCCTGGACGGCGTGCAGTTCAAGGATTTGTCTGCCCTCGACATTGTTGGCATCTATCCCGACTACGCAACAGCGCTGACCGCCTGGCGCTCAAAGGCGCAGTCGACTGTCGACAATGCCGAGATGCGCTATTTCATCGTCCACATGCACCGCCTTCTGGATCCTGAAATCAAGTAGGCCTGACACAAGGCGCCAGAAATATGATAGGCCTTCAGGTTGAGGCGCACTTGACCTGAAGCTCGCTTTTTTGACGCATTTATGAAGCAGGTAAGACGAGCTAAATTATCGCTCCAGGGGTGAGGTATTGATGGCGCTAGGCAGGGATATGGAGCGAGGGCTATGAGCGGTGCTGTGGCTCGCATGGCTCTTGCCGGTTATCGCCTTGCAGGCGTGGCGCTTTATCCTTTGGCCGGCCCCTATCTCGCCTGCCGGGCGATGAAAGGCAAGGAAGACCGCTCAAGACGACTTGAGAGACTGGGTTATGCGAGCCAGCCGCGTCCTCGTGGGCCGCTGGTCTGGGTTCATTCGGCAAGCGTCGGGGAAACCCTTTCCATCCTGCCGTTGATCCGTGAACTGCGCCGCCGCGAAATCCATGTCGTGCTGACTACCGGCACTGTCACCTCCGCTGCCCTTGTCGCCGCTCGACTGGGCGACGAGGTCATCCATCAGTATGTGCCGATCGATCTTAAATTCCCGATCAAGCGTTTCATCGCCTATTGGCGGCCGGATGCCTGCATTACGGCGGAATCTGAAATCTGGCCGACAACCGTCGCTGAACTCGCGCGCCGCCGCATCCCGCAGATCCGGGTCAATGCCCGCATTTCGGATCGCTCCTTCACGCGCTGGAGCAACCACGCCAAGGTGGCTGAGGCGCTGTTCGACAAGATGGCGCTCGTCGTCGCCCAGTCCGATCTCGATGCAGAACGCTTCCGTGACCTCGGTGCATGGCCGGTCATCGTCTCCGGCAACCTGAAGAGTGACACGGATCCGCCGCCCTGCGACGAGCTGCTGCTGGCGAAATACAAGGCAGAGATAGGCGACCGCAAGACCTGGGCGGCAATCTCCACCTTCGATGGCGAGGAAATGGCTGCAGCAACCGTTCACCGGGCGCTGAAACCGAAGAATGGCCAGTTGACCATCATCGTGCCGCGCCATCCCGACCGGGCTGATGCGATCGAAACCATGCTCAAGGAAGAGGGCCTCGTTGTTGCCCGTCGTTCGCGCAATGACGAACTTACGCCTGAGACCGATATTTTCCTTGGCGATTCCATCGGCGAAATGGGGCTTTACCTGCGCCTGACCGAAATCGCCTTTGTGGGCCGGTCGCTGACCAATGAAGGCGGCCAGAACCCGCTGGAACCGGCCATGATCGGCTGCGCCGTACTGACCGGACCGAACATCCAGAATTTCCGGGATGCCTATCAGCATCTCGTTCGCAAGGGCGGCGCGCGGGTGGTCAAGGATGTCGAGATGCTGGCCAAGGCCGTGCATTACCTGCTGATCACCGATCCCGCCCGCGCCAAGATGGTCGAGGCCGGGAGCGATGCGATGGAAGACCTGCGCGGTGCGCTGGCCAAGACCATCAAGGCGCTCGAACCCTATCTCAACCCGCTGACCGTGACTGCCCGCCTGCAGCCTAAGGTCGCCGCTGCCGGGAACGGCCGGTGAGCCCGCCCCCCGCGATCGCGGGCATCCTGTTCGACAAGGACGGCACGCTCATTCGTTATGACGAAAGCTGGGGACCGGTAAACCGCGAGGCGGCCCGCATCGCCGCAGCCGGCAATGCAGCACTTGAACCTGTTCTTCTGATCGCAGGCGGCATGGACCCGGACACCGGCAAGACCAGAGCCGACAGCCTGCTCGCCGCCGGTAATTCCGCCGAGATCGCTGAAGGTTTCGTCGCGGCCGGATCGCCGCTCGACGTGGACGACCTGACCCGTGAGCTGGATGCGCTGTTCCTGCGCGCCGCCGAGTTTTCGGTGCCGGTCGCCGATCTGCCTTCCGTGTTTTCGGACTTGAAGGCACGCGGTTTGAAGCTCGGCATCGCCTCCAGCGACAACGAAAAGGCAATCCGCCGCATGGCCGAAAGCTTCGGCATTTCCGGACATGTGGATTTCATCGCCGGTTACGACAGCGGTTTCGGCACCAAGCCGCAGCCGGGCATGATGCTCGCCTTCTGCAAGGCCGTCGGCCTTCAGCCGGCGGAAGTCGCGATGGTGGGTGACAACAATCACGACATGCATATGGGCCGTGCCGCAGGTGCCGGGCTCAACCTCGCCGTCCTGACCGGCACGGGGACGCGCCAGACGCTTTCCGCCCTTGCCGACCATTGTCTCGACGATATTACCGCACTTCCCGACGTCATCTTTGCCCCCGCATCGCCCGGCGCGGTTTCCGTAGGGGATTAGCCGCGATGGTTTCCGAAGCGCCGCCTTTCTGGTGGGAAAAGGCCGATTGGCGCGCTTATGCGCTGTCACCTTTTTCGGCCATCTATGGCGCGGTTGCGGGTAAAAGGATGCGCACGGCCAAGCGCGCGTCTGCCCCGATACCTGTGATCTGTGTAGGCAATTTTACAGTTGGGGGCGCCGGCAAGACCCCGACCTCGATCGCGCTCGCAAGGGCTGCCAAGGCAATGGGCCACACACCCGGTTTCCTTAGCCGCGGTTATGGCGGCTCGCTGGATGTGACCACGCTGGTCGATCGCGATCGCCACCGGGCCGATGCGGTGGGCGACGAGGCGCTGCTTCTCGCGGCAGAGGCCATGACGGTGATTTCGCGCAAGCGGGTCGATGGCGCAAGAAAGCTGGCAGCGGAAGGCGCCAACCTGATCATCATGGACGACGGGTTCCAAAGTGCCCGCCTGCATCTGGATTTCGCTCTTGTGGTGATCGATAGCATAAGAGGCATCGGCAATGGCCATCTCGTGCCGGGTGGCCCGGTTCGCGCTCCGATAAAGGAACAGATGCACCAGCTCTCTGCCATCCTCAAAGTTGGTAATGGCGAAGCTGCGGATGCGCTTGTCCGCAAGGCAGCTCGTGCCGGCAAAGCGATCCATTTCGCCACGATCGAGCCGCGTCCGGATGCCAGCCTGTCGGGCAAGAATGTGCTGGCCTATGCCGGAATAGCAGATCCGGAAAAATTCTACCGCACCGTCCGCGCCATCGGCGGGCTGATCTCGACGACCCGCTCCTTTCCCGATCATCATTATTTCACCGAGGACGAGATCCAGTCGCTGCTCGACGATGCCGAGCGCGAGGATCTGGTACTGGCGACTACGGCCAAGGATGCCGCCCGCCTTGCCGGCCATTCCGGCCTGGCCCGCACGCTGCTGGAGAGATCTAAGATCGTCGAGATCGACATGGTCTTCGACGATCCCAGTGGTCCTTCGACCATGATCGAGGCGGCATTCAGGAATTTCCGCGAAAGACGGCTGCGCGAGGGCGCGGCCAAGGGCTGATCGTTCAGCCCACCTGCTGGTTCGGCAGCGTGCCGGCGCGTTTTTCGGCTTCGAGCGAGGTTGCGCAGTCGATATAGGCTTCCTGCCTTGCAACGCTCCAATAACGCAGTTCGTCGACCGGGATATGCGCGCCGGTCAAGGCGCAGGTGACGTAGGAGCCGGCGCTCAGGATTTGGTAGTCGCCGTCGAGATAGCGGATCTTGGCCTCGCGAAAGCCGCTTCCCTCAAACCGGTTCATCACTCGTCTCCTGCGAAAAAACATCGGTCCCCTCTACCCCGAACCAATTACGATTACCAGAGCGCTTCTCAACTCCGCCCGAACAGCCGTTCTATATCAGAAAGCTTGAGTTCTATATAGGTCGGCCGCCCATGGTTGCAGGTTCCCGAGCCGGGTGTCGCCTCCATCTGGCGCAAAAGCGCATTCATCTCGTCCGGTTTCAGCCGCCGACCGGACCTGACTGATCCGTGGCAGGCCATCGTTGCGGCAATATATTCGAGCTTATTCCTGAGGCCGCTCGCCGTATTCCATTCCGCGATCTCGTCGGCGAGATCGCGGACAAGCGCGCTCGCATCCACTTCGCCGAGCATGGCCGGCGTTTCGCGCACGGCAACTGCGCCCGGACCGAAACGCTCGATCGCAAGCCCCAGCCTGTCGAGTTCCGTTGCATGCACCATCAGCCGGTCGCAATCCTCTTCCGGGAGGTCGATGATCTCGGGTATCAGCAGCACCTGTGAGGCAAGGCGGTCATTTTCCAGCGCCTTGCGCAGGCTCTCGTAGACCAGGCGTTCATGTGCCGCATGCTGGTCGACGATCACGAGACCTTTCTCGGTTTGGGCGACGATATAGTTCTCATGGACCTGCGCGCGGGCAGCACCCAGCCGGTAACCGGCGGCGGTTGTCTCAGGCGTATAGGTTGTTTCCGCACTCGTGTCGGCGCGAGCCGTCGGCGCGGCAAAGGCGTCGAAACCGGACTGGACCGGGCGGGCTGCATAGGCGGTTGCGATATCGAGATCGAGCGGTCTTGAAGGCGAAGAAGACGCGGACCAGCTTGCCTGCGCAGAAGCCGAATGCGAATAGGAACGCTGCGGGAAAGCTGAACCCGAGCCCTCGGAAAAGCCCGGTTGAGCGGAAGGCTGCTGGAAAGAGCCGGGCTGGAAGGCGCGCAGCATGGCAGCGGCCCCGGTGGTCGAGGCACGGTCACCTTCGCGATGCAGCGCCTGACGGATGGCCCCGACGATAAGCCCGCGCACCAGTTGCGGATCGCGGAAACGCACATCGGCCTTGGCCGGATGCACGTTGACGTCGACGAAGGCGGGATCGAGATCGATCGACAGAACCGCGACCGGATAACGCCCCGCCGGCATCTGTTCGGCATAGGCACCACGGATCGCCGACAGGATCAGCTTGTCCTGCACCGGCCGGCCGTTGACGAAGGCGAACTGATGCGCCGAGTTGCCGCGGTGAAAGGTCGGCACGCCGACGAAACCGGACAGCGATACATCCTCGCGCCCGGCATCGATCTCGATCGCATTCTCCTTGAATTCCGGGCCGAGGATCTGTGCCATGCGGGCAAGATGGTCGTCACCGGTGGCGGCAAATTCCAGCGTCGAGCGGTCGGAACCGGAGAGCACGAAACGTATATGCGGGAAGGCGATGGCCATGCGCTTGACCACTTCGGTGATCGCTGCCGCCTCCGCCCGCTCGGTCTTCATGAATTTCAGCCGGGCAGGGGTGGCAAAGAACAGGTCGCGCACCTCGACCACCGTGCCGGGATTGGCCGGCGCCGGCTTGACCGGGATCGCAGCACCGCCATGGACGGAGACCTGCGAGCCGGATGGATCGCCGTGGCGGCGGCTGGTGATCGTCAGCCGCGCGACGGAACCGATCGACGGCAGCGCTTCGCCGCGAAAACCAAGCGTGCTGATATCCTCGAGCGTCGTCGAGATCTTCGAGGTGCAATGGCGGCGTACGGCCAGTTCCAGATCTGCCGCGTCCATGCCCGATCCGTTATCGGTGACGCGGACAAGGCTCTTGCCCCCGCCGGCCGTGGCGATTTCGATACGCGTCGCACCGGCGTCGATCGCATTCTCGATCAATTCCTTTGTCGCGCTGGCGGGCCGTTCAATGACTTCGCCGGCGGCGATCTGGTTGATCAGGGTTTCAGGCAGGAGCTTTACAGACATATCGCCATTTTCGGGGATTCTGCGGCCGGAGGAAAGTGCTGCAATAGGATTATCCTCGGCAATCGTCTCAATGGGAAACGCCATTAATCCGGCCTTAAGGTAAACGGGCTAGGGTTCATGTGAGAAATTGGATGAATCCGGGAGAGCATCTCTGCTCTTCGCGAATGACCGGAGTGGCGGCCAGCTGGGCACCGCCACAACGATCTGGTCATTCGTTGATGACTTGCAGCCAGCATGTTCCCATTGACGAGCGTGAAGGAAGTTTTGCCGATCGTACGTTGAATCGGCTGACCGGGAGTGGCCGAAAGCCGTCCCGAAAGCATACGGAGTTTCATCCATGAATGATTTGGACGCGGCGGATCCGAACATTCAGACTGCCATTCTGGAAGCACTGGCCGAAGGCTTGTCCGCGGCTGTATTGCTTTACGACAGGAACGATCTTGTCGTATTTGCCAGCCAGCAGATTGCGAGCATCACACGGGTACAGCCCCGTCTGCTGGTGCCGGGAACCCGTATTCGCGATCTTCTCGCTGCCATGTATGATGCCGGTATCCGCCTTGTCGCCGACACCCACAATTATCGCCGTGCGCTCAATCGCGAGGATTGGGTCGCCGAACAGATTGCCGGTCTATGGAAGGAGCGTTCGGAAAGTCTGGAGCGCCCCGGTCCCGATCGCTGGCTGAGTGTCGTCAAGCGCCGTCTTCCATCCGGCTACGGCGTCTGCGTCATCAAGGATGTTTCCGAACAGAAGAAGCGCGAGGAGCAGTGGCGCCTCGACACCGAACGCGTTCAGGTGACCGAAGAAGTTCTCGACAACCTGCCTTTCCCGATCAGCGTCAAGGACCGCAACGCCACCTTCGTCGCGGTCAACAAGGCCAATTGCGATTTCCTCGATCTGCCCGCCGATGCGATCCTTGGTCACAAGGGTTCCGACATCAATTCCAGGGCCTTCGAAGACCGTCTTGCGCCGATCAACCAGCATGTCTATGAGACCGGCGACCCGATCCAGCTCCCCGAGCACATCACCCGCCCTGATGGTTCGACCGCACTGACGATCGTCCACAAGTATCGGATCGGCAAGCCCGGCCGTTATTATCTTGTAACCGTCAAGCAGGATGTGTCGTCGGTTGTCGCCGGCGTCCGTACCGATCTGTCGCAGCAATCGAGCGAATGGGTCTCCGGCTTTGTTCCGATCGACATGACCCGGAGCGCCGTTTCGAGCTCGGCCGTCGACCCGCTCTCCGCCGTCGCTGGCGCAAAGATACTCGTTGTAAGCCGTTTCGCAGACACGGTGGCGGAGGCAATCGATGTCCTTTCCCGCCAGGCCGCCGATGTTTCAGCCGCAGCCGACGCCGAGGAACTCACCCTGTTTCTTCAACTCGCGGCCGAAGCCGATGTCCGCATCGACATCGTCGTCATCGATGCCCGTATGCCGGCCGAGTTGAAGCAGATCGCCGAAGCCTATGGCGTAACGGCACTGCGTGTCGAAGAAGGGACTTTCGGGCCCGGCCTGCCGGTTCGGATCGCTACCGAACTGCGCAAACCCGTTGATGAAATCATATTGCCGCCAATCGACGAGCCGTCGTTCGCGCCGGTCTCGAAGGACGATAGTATCGATGTCCTCGTTGCCGAGGACAATGAAGTCAATCAGATCGTCTTTTCACAGATCATCGAAGGACTTGGCTATAGCTACGTTCTGGCGACCGATGGCGAAGAGGCAGTCCGCCTTTGGCGCGAGCATTCGCCGCGCCTTGTTCTCATGGATGTAACGCTACCGAAACTGACCGGTTTCGAAGCGTCTGCGGCGATCCGTGCACTTGAGGACGGAGTTCAGGCGGTGCCGATCATCGCTGTCCTGCCGCAAGCGTTCGATCGTGATCGCGAGGCCTGCATCGAGGCCGGCATGAACGATGTGATCCTGAAGCCGATCAGCCCGGAAGCACTGGATGCGGTATTCCAGAGGTATTTGCTTTCGGACGAAGACGAGATAGCAGCTGAAGCCTGGCCCGTTTCGTGACCATATTGGCATAAGCTGATACATCAGCAGAGTTTCTTAATCTTTGTCCCTCATCCTTCGCTCGTTTCGATGAGCAGGATTTTTTATGAAGCTAGCGGGCAACCCATTGCCGCACGTCAGCCAGAACGAGTTGCAGGCCATGGCCTACAGCGATCCGTTGACGGGCCTGGGCAACCGCTACCGGTTGCGCGACAAGGTGCGCCTGCTTGCAGCCGAACGCGCCGACGACCCGGCCCCCTTTGCCATCTGCATCGCCAATCTCGACGGCTTCAAGCCCATCAACGATCTTTTCGGCTCGGAGGCGGGTGACGAAATTCTCTGCCAGGTTGCCCATCGTCTGAAGGCCTGCATGCCCGATGGCGCGACGGTAACACGCCACGATGGCGACGAATTCGCCTTTGTCCTTCCTCTTGTCTTCGAGCGGGTAGGGGCGGAGCGCATCGGTCAGATGATGAAGGATGTGCTGTCCGCTCCGTATGATTTGGGCGACCGCAATGTTCGCCTTTCGGCATCCTTCGGTTTTGCCATCTATCCTTTCGCAGGTGAGGAATTCGAAAACCTGCTGAAGAGCGCCGAAACGGCCCTCTACCGATCCAAGCGCCGAGGCCGCGCCCAGATCACTGTTTATTCCACTGAAATTGCCCAGGAAATGAAGCGTGCCACGCAGATCGAGCAGGCACTGCGCAACGCAATCATCACAGATGCGGTCGATGTGCATTTCCAGCCGATCGTGCGCATCCGCGACGGCGTGGTGGTGGGTTTCGAAGCTTTGGCGCGTTGGCGCGATGCCGATCTCGGTTTCGTCTCGCCTGCCGTCTTTGTGCCGCTGGCCGAAGAGCGCGGCTTTATCGATGCATTGTCGGATACGCTGCTGCGCAAAGCGGCAGAGGCTGCACTTTCATGGCCGCGCGAGCTTTTCCTGTCGTTCAACCTGTCCTCCGCCCAGCTCATGGATCCGGGCACATCGCGCAACATCCTCTCGACGCTGTCGCGCGTCGGGCTTGATCCGCGGCGCGTGGAACTGGAAATCACCGAAACAGCCGTGATGACATCGGCCGATACCGCCCAGCGGATCATTTCGGAATTGCGAGCAAGCGGCGTGCGCATTTCGCTCGACGATTTCGGCACCGGCCAGTCCAGCCTTGGCCGGCTGCGCGACTTCACATTCGACAAGGTCAAGATCGACCGCGCCTTCATCTCACGCATCACCTCAGACCGCGCGTCGGAACATATCGTGCGCGCCATCATCGCCATGTGCCAGGGGCTGGATCTCGCAGTCGTTGCCGAAGGCATCGAGGAACAGGCCGATGTCGACATGCTGCGCGCACTCGGCTGCGGCATGGGGCAAGGCTACCACTACGGCCGCCCGGTCGATGGCGCCGCGACCCTGCGCTACCTGCAGGACCACTACCACGACTTCATGGCGATCGAGCGGATCTGAGGCGCGCGTAGCTCGCTTGAGAGCTGGACTTTGCCGCAAAGGCAGGGTTCGATCCGGTGTGGTTATATAGACGCATCCCATCGCATCCGAATTTCTCGCTCCAAAGTATCCACCGCATCACAGTCGAGGTTTTCATTTCCCGCATATGCGAGGTGAGATATCACCGTTAAAGCCGCGTATTGTCCTTGGATTGCCGCTGCTTCGCGCATCAAGTTTAGCGCCTGTTTTGTGGACACTTCTCTACCATCAATCACGTGACTGGCCATGTTTGAGATGGGAACAGCAAGGGGAAAACTCGCAAGCTCACTCCAGGTGGCCAGCAATTCCCGCTGTCTTTGTTTTGGCACCTTTTCCGAATGTGGCGGGGCGAGGATTTCGTACAGCACACAAAATGCGGCATTTGGGGAAATGGACAATGCTTCCGCGACGAGTGCCGTAGCCTTGGAAGTATCTAGGTATGGAAATTTGCAGTCGATCTTATCAGAAAATGCTCGCTCTTGATCGATAGAGTTCATAATTGGGCTCGCACAAATAATCACGAATTTTCTAACAACCGTAGCTCATGACGGCAATTGCCGTTTTACAGACATCCCGCGGCGCTTCTGATTGTCGCGGGAAGCCCGCTCCTCGGCGATGATCCCCTCTCGACCGAACGAGAGTGCGCCATTTCGATGTCCAACGATCCGCTGCTACAGCCGTTTCAGCTCAGGCATCTGACGCTGAAAAACCGCATTATGTCGACAGCCCATGAACCGGCCTATTCGGAAGACGGGATGCCTAAGGATCGCTATCGGCTCTATCATCTGGAAAAGGCCAAGGGCGGTATCGCCATGACGATGACGGCGGGGTCGGCCAGCGTTTCGGTCGACAGCCCGCCCGCCTTCGGCAATCTGCTCGCCTACAAGGACGAGATCGTTCCGTGGCTGAAGCGGTTGACCGACGACTGTCATGAGCTTGGCACGGCGGTGATGATCCAGCTTACCCATCTCGGCCGGCGCACCAACTGGAACAAGGGCAACTGGCTTCCGGTCCTCGCACCCTCTCCGATCCGCGAACCTGCCCACCGCGCTTTCCCGAAGGAAATGGAGGACTGGGATATCGAGCGGATCGTCGCCGACTATGCCGATGCCGCTGCTCGCATGAAGGAAGGCGGTCTCGATGGGATCGAGATCGAGGCCTACGGCCATCTGATCGACCAGTTCTGGTCGCCCGCCACAAACAAGCGGGAGGATGAGTTTGGCGGTTCGCTGGAAAACCGCATGCGCTTTTCCGACATGGTGCTGAAGGCTGTCCGAAAGTCGGTGGGACCGGATTTCATCGTCGGCATTAGGCTGGTGACGGACGAGGACTGGGAGAAGGGCCTTTCACGCGAAGAGGGGATCGAGATCGCAAGGCGGCTGGTCGCCTCCGGTAATGTCGATTTCCTCAATGTCATAAGAGGCCATATCGATCACGATGCCGATCTCAACAATGTCATCCCGATCCAGGGCATGCGCGCGTCGCCGCATCTGGATTTTGCCGGCGAGGTGAGGGCGGCGACGAAATTCCCGGTCTTTCACGCGGCCCGCATCGCCGACGTTGCAACCGCCCGCCACGCGATCGCGGACGGCAAGCTCGATATGGTCGGCATGACCCGCGCCCATATCGCCGATCCGCATATCGTCCAGAAGATCATGCGCGGAGAGGAGGCGCGTATCCGCCCCTGTGTCGGTGCGACCTACTGTTTGGACAGGATTTACGAAGGCGGCGAGGCGCTCTGTATCCACAATGCGGCGACCGGCCGCGAGGCGCTGATATCTCATGATATCGCTCCTGCACATGAGGTAAGGCGCGCCGTTGTCGTCGGCGCCGGTCCGGCAGGGCTGGAGGCGGCGCGGGTTCTGGCAGAACGGGGGCATTCGGTGACAGTGCTCGAAGCCACGGGAGAGGCCGGCGGCCAGATCAATCTTCTCATCCGCAATCCCCGCCGGCGCGAAATGATCGGCATTATCGATTGGCGCCTGTCGGAACTCGAACGTCTCGGTGTGGAAATCCGTTACGACATCTACGCCGAGGCGGATGACGTCATGTCGCTCTATCCCGACCTTGTTGTTGTCGCGACAGGAGGTTTCGCGCAATTGCCCGAGCTGGAGGAGGGTGAGGATCTGGTTACCTCGAGCTGGGATATCCTCGCGGGTACCGCAAAGCCTCAAGCTTCGGTTCTTCTTTTCGACGACAATGGCGGCCATCCGGGCATGAGCGCGGCCGAAGTTATCGCATCAAGCGGCGCGGAGCTGGAACTGGTCTCCCCCGAGCGTTTTTTCGCCCCGGAAATGGGCGGCATGAACCATGTGCCCTATGCAAAGAACTTCGCGGACAAGAACGTAAAGGTCACGATCAACACACGGCTTAAATCCGTGCGGCGCAATGGCAATGGCCTGACGGCCGTTCTCGGTTCGGATTACTCGCCCGCGACTGTTGAGCGTCAGGTCGGTCAGGTGGTGGTGGAACACGGCACCGCGGCCAATGCCGACTTGTTTCTTGCATTGAAGCCATTGTCGAAAAATCTTGGAGCGGTGGATTACCGCGCCCTGATCGACCGCCGCGTCCCGCTGCCTCTCAAGCTTGAAGATGCCACTTTCGACCTCGTCAGGATCGGCGATGCCGTATCGAGCCGCAACATCCATGCGGCCATCTATGACGCATTACGGCTCTGTTCCCTTCTCTAGATCGACGAAAGGGCGGCGCCGCGGCACCGCCCTCTGTCATTCTCATCGCATCACACGTGGCGGATGGCTCGTTCCGGGCTTCAAGCTTTAAGGCTTCGTCGCCGTCGACGAGTTTGTATCGCCACCCGTTGCGGGGGCTGCCGGCGTGGCCGGCGTCGTAGTCGTGGACGATGTCGTGGTTGCGTCCGTCGCAGCCTGCTTGTCGTCCAGAGTCTTGAATTCCGGGGCGGACTGAAGCGCTTCGGCCGTTTCAGTCGTCGTCAGGCGTACGTCGTTTTTCTCGGCGTCGCGGGTCATGCTGATCTTGCTCATCGGCAGTGCGACATCCTTGGTACCGATGCCGAGGAAGCCGCCGACACCGACAACCGCCGCGACGATGCCGCCGTTTTCTTCGAGGATCAGGTCGTTGACCTTGCCGATGCTCTCGTCGCCGGCGTTATAGATCTGCTTGCCGATGTAATCATTGGCGCTGACCTGGGTTTCCGACTGCTGGGTCAGATAGGCTGCATCAGCCGCAGCGGAGGTCGCAGAGCCGGCTGCCGGTGCCATCGTATTGGTCTCGGCCGGCGCCGTCGGTGCTGCAGGGGTAGCCGGCGTAGCATTGTTTGTCTGGGCGAATGCCGGCGCAAGGGCGGTGGACGTCATGAGGGCGGCCGCAATAAGTGCTCCAAAGGTCTTCTTCATGGTGTTCCTGCCTTTTCCATTTGTTATTGTTACATAAAACCACTGCCTTGACCGGGAAGTCGTCACGGCCGCGGCTCGATAGGGAAACAAGCAGGGACAGCATTGGTTCCCCGAATGCTGTTTTTTTACGCTGAGAACGTCTTGATTTGAGACGCGCCTCGGTCGTCAGAGGCGATAGGAGGGATCGTATTTGGCCTCTGCGCCGGTATCGACCGCAAATGTTGCTCCGGCCATCGCATCAGCCGCGCGGCCGGCAGCGTCCAACCCTTCCCAGGCGGAAGTGACAGCGATGCGGCCGTTACCGATAAAGGCGGGGCAAGTCGTTCTACTGGCCGGCAGCTGATATCGCTGAATGAAGGTTCCGGCGGCATTGTAATGGTCGAGCGCCGCTTCGCCCCAGCGTGCATTCCACAGATGGCCGTTGGCATCGCAGATAGACCCGTCGATACCGCCTGCATCCGCGCTGCCGTCGATGAAGACGGATGGCTGGCCCGCTGGAAGACCGGTTGAGGGATCGATCGCAACTTTCATCAACCGGTTGCCGCGGGTATCGACGAAGTAGGCTGTTGCGGCATCGGGGGAAAAGCAGATGGAGTTCGGTATGCTGATTGCATCGTAAAGCCTCGTCACCACGCCTCGGGAGACATGATAGATCGCGCCGGCACCATCGGCAGCGGTGCGTCCCATCGTACCGATCCAGAGGCTGCCGGAGGGGTGTACGCGCCCGTCATTCGAACGATTGCCGTCATTGCCCGGTTCAAGTTCACAATGCGGCGCGAGTTCGCCGGTTGCCCGGTTGCGGACGAACAGCCCCTTGTCGCTGCCGATCAGTTGTGTGTCGGCATCGATCCGCGCAACGACGCTCGCCATCACTGGAAGCGGATGGATGCTCTCGATGCCGGTTGCCATATCGAGGGCATGCAGTGCCTTGCCGAGAATATTGCACCACCACAGCGTATTGGTCTCGGCTTCGAAGCTGATCCCTTCACCCAGTTCGCACAAGCTGGAAGACAATACCGTGCCTTTGAACGAATGAACGGATGCCATCTTTTTCCTCCCGGATACCGTGATGTTCTCGCGGCTGCCTATTCGCCATATTGCGGCGTCCCTGTCCACACCGGCCGCGCAATATGCGTCATCCCCAGCTAATAACCTGCACCCTCGTGTCGCCTGCGCGAGAACTCTGTTAAGACGAGTACCTGTCAGTATTGATAAAACGGTTGATGGCGGAAAAAATTAACATCTCTTTTAAGTCTGCAGTGGAAGCTCCTATATTGTAAGACACGCGATGCGGGAAGAAATGCAAGGAAATTGCAACTTTTGCCTTTTCTCCCAATGAGCGATCTCCGAAAATCACCTGAATGATTCGTGTGCTTGCGCCGCCAATCCTGCGCATTCGGAACAGAGAAGTTAGAAAATGTCCAAAACGGAAACGGCCGCCAACCTGATTACCTTCGACGTCGATGTCGAAGAGATTGCAGGTTTGAAGACCCAGTTCGATGTCTTCCGTTTCACCAAGAAGCTTGCGGAGTTTTACGGCTTTCGCAATTTCATGGTTCTCAACCTTCCGCCTGCAACCGCGTTGGGCCTGTCCGGCAGTGCTATCATCAATAACTGGCCGTCCGAACTCGTTTCGCTTTTCGATCGCGAAGGCATGATCCGCTCAAGCTTTGTCGTGCGTCAGCTGCGTCGTTCCGCAGTGCCATTCGCTTTCGACCTTGAGCGCGATGCGGAAACGCCGGAAATGGCTGCCGTGTTTGGCAGATTTGGTATCGTGCGCGGCGCTTGCATTCCGGTCCACGATCCGGCTGGAGCCAGGGGGGCGGTCGTGATCGGCGGTTTGGGCAGCGAGCCGAATCGCCAGCAGTTGATGGAAATGACTTTTGCGGCGATCCATATCTTCGACCGGCTTGCCGAAATCCGAAACATGGACGTTCGTGCGACCGATCTTTTGACGGATCGCGAGATCGATTGCCTGACCTGGACTGCAGCGGGCAAGACAAGCGCCGAGATCGCCGATATCCTCGGCCTGTCGGAACATACCGTTAATCATTACTTGAATCGTGCCGCCAAAAAGCTGGATACCGTCAATCGTACTCAAGCTGTGGCCAAGGCTTTGCGCATAGGGCTGATTAAATAGGCTTTCGCTAATCTGCACAAATGATGTGCGAACCCTATTTGCTGCAGTGCGGAATGCCGTCTTATACGTCGTTTGTTCTGAAAATTACTGCAAAAAAGTGCTAAAATACCCTCTTTCAGACTGGCACGTTTCATGCTTGCTTAGAAATAGGTCCAGAGGGGACTTCAAAAGCGTACCAAGAGACGCGACCAAGAAAAAAGCCGCTGTCCGGATCGAGCGCCCATTGGCTGCCATCCAGACAGCGGCTTTATTCATCTTGCCGGTATGCGGCAGCAACTCCTATATAGCAGCAAGGAATGTGCGCCGTGGCGAAAAGCCGGGATGCGCTTGAGGACAAGCAGGAGCTAGACATGCCGGATGTAACGAAAACCCAGGTGCTCGAAGCACTCGGCAAGGTTCGCAGTCCGGATCTGGAAAGCGACCTTGTGAGCCGCGGCATGGTGTCGGACGTCTTCATCTCGGATAACAAAGTCTATTTTTCGATCACCGTGCCTGCAGATAAGGCTCAGGAACTGGAGCCTTTGCGGCTGGCCGCCGAAAAGGCGGTCACGTCCGTGCCGGGCGTCAAGGGTGCGCTGGTCACATTGACGGCGGACCGAAAGGCGTCCGCCGCACCGCAGCAGGCTGCGGCCCCGTCGGCTCACGGTCATTCGCACGCCCATGCTCCCGCCGGCGGTCCATCCCGTGGTCCGGGCAACGTGAAGGCCGGCGTTCCCGGTGTTGGCGCGATCGTCGCGGTCGCATCCGGCAAGGGCGGCGTCGGCAAATCCACCACTGCCGTCAATTTTGCGCTTGGGCTGCAGGCGAACGGCCTGCGTGTCGGCATTCTCGATGCGGATATCTACGGACCGTCCGTACCACGGCTCCTGAAGATTTCCGGCAGGCCCGAACAGATCGACGGCCGGCTGATCAAGCCGATGGAAAACTATGGCCTCAAGGCCATGTCGATGGGTTTCCTCGTCGATGAGGAAACGGCGATGATCTGGCGCGGCCCCATGGTCCAGTCGGCGCTTCTGCAGATGCTGCGTGAAGTCGCCTGGGGCGATCTCGATGTTCTCGTCGTCGACATGCCGCCCGGCACCGGCGACGCGCAACTGACCATGGCCCAGCAGGTGCCGCTCGCTGGTGCGGTGATCGTGTCCACGCCGCAGGACCTGGCATTGATCGATGCCCGCAAGGCCGTGACGATGTTCCGCAAGGTGGAAATCCCGCTTCTCGGCATCGTCGAGAACATGAGCTATTTCCTCGCCCCCGATACCGGCAAGCGCTATGACATCTTTGGTCATGGCGGCGCCCGCGCGGAAGCCGACCGCATCGGCGTTCCCTTCCTCGGCGAAGTGCCGTTGACGATGGATATTCGCGAACGTTCCGATCTCGGCACGCCGATCGTGCATGCCGAACCGGACAGTCAGATTGCAGGTATCTACAAGGATATCGCCGCCAAAGTCTGGGCGCAGCTTTCGCAAGGCAAGCGCCGCCAGGCACCGTCAATCGTTTTCGAATAGGACGACCGCAGCTCTGGCGCTTTCTTTTGCGGTGTCACCGCCTAATGCAGCGAGGGCTTGTGGCCGATCGCCGCAAGGCCCTTGCGCAGAAGGCATCCAAGCGCCATTTTCCGTCTACTGTCTGGGGCACCCCGCCTCCTATATTTTGGCAATTGCCGCTTTCATCGTCGCCTCGCTTGCTGGCCGGCGACGGTTCGCTGGCCGGTTCCGGGCAAAAAATTGAGAGTGATCAAGGCCCGACCTGCCAAAAAATAGTCTGCCTATTTTAACCTTAGTCCGGAAGTTCGTTCGCTCTGTTCCGTCCATTCTGTTGCGCATGCCGTTATCCGTTTCATTGTCCGTCGTCTTCTGGAAAGGCTGACTGAAGTCAGGCACTCTATGGGTCACCCCGCTGAACATCACGCTGCCGAAAAGACGCGTACTCACAGCCTGTTTGCACTCACCCTCGGCTCCGTCGGCGTCGTTTACGGTGATATCGGCACCAGCCCGCTTTATGCATTCCGCGAGGCGCTGAAACCCGTTGCCAGCGACGGCCTCACTCATATGGAAATCATCGGCCTGATCTCGCTGATGATCTGGACCCTGACGATCATCGTTACGCTGAAATACGTGATCTTTCTGCTTAGAGCCGATAACGACGGTGAAGGCGGCACGCTCTCGCTTCTGGCGCTTCTGACCAAGTCGGCCAATGGACAGCGCGCCATGCTGATGCTGCTCGGCCTGATTGGCGCAGCTCTCTTCCTTGGCGATGCGATGATAACGCCGGCGCTTTCCGTCATGTCCGCGGTCGAGGGCTTGAAACTGGTCACGCCGAAGCTGGATAGCGCGGTTCTGCCCATTTCCGTGGTCATTCTGATTGCGCTTTTCGCCATACAGTCGAAGGGCACCGCCCTGGTGTCACGTTTCTTCGGGCCGATTACCGCGCTCTGGTTCATCGTCATGGGTGCGATAGGGCTCGTCCATATCGCCGATGATCTGAGTATTCTGAAGGCCTTCAACCCCTGGTACGCGATGGAATTCATGCTGCGCGAAGGCTTTGCCGGCATTGTCGTGCTTGGCGCTGTCTTTCTGACGGTGACCGGGGCTGAAGCGCTTTATGCCGATCTCGGTCATTTCGGTCGCAAGCCGATCCAGTTGGCCTGGTTCCTTCTGGTTTACCCTGCGCTGACGTTGAATTATCTAGGCCAGGGCGCCATGGTGCTGCAGCATCCGGAAGCGATGAGCGACCCCTTCTATCTGATGTTTCCCGAATGGGCGCTGATCCCGGTCATCCTTCTGGCGACAGCCGCGACGATCATTGCCAGCCAGGCGGTGATTACCGGTGCTTTCTCGCTCGTGCGCCAGGCGATCCATCTCGGTTACCTGCCGCGCATGCAGATCCTCTTCACCTCG
Organism: Hyphomicrobiales bacterium; assembly: GCA_900472575.1. Lineage (GTDB taxonomy): Bacteria > Pseudomonadota > Alphaproteobacteria > Rhizobiales > Rhizobiaceae > Neorhizobium > Neorhizobium cellulosilyticum. Next base: position 90,453 of record UCIV01000001.1, on the reverse strand, counting down.
GAGACCAATACGGGGCAGATCTTCCTGCCCGGCGTCAACACGCTGCTGCTTGTCGGCGTGATTGCGCTCGTTCTCGGCTTCGAAAGCTCCGAAGCACTCGCTACCGCCTATGGCATCTCGGTGACCGGCGCGATGGTGGTCACGACGCTCATGGCTTTCGAATTCGTCCGCCTTCGCTGGAACTGGCCGCAGACGGTGGCGATTATGGTTTTGGCGCCATTGCTCGCCTTCGAGCTGGTTTTCCTTGGAGCCAATCTCCTGAAGATCCATGATGGCGGCTGGGTGCCGGCGATGATGGCCGCGTTTTTCACCATCATCATGTGGACCTGGAAACGTGGCACCGCGATCCTTTTCGAAAAGACCCGTCGCATCGATGTGCCGCTTAATACCTTCGTGCCGATGGTGGAGAAGAAGTCGGATCATGCCCCGGTTTCGGTGCCCGGCATTGCCATCTTCCTGACCAGCGATCCGGAAACCGCACCTGCCGCATTGCTGCACAACATCAAGCACAACCATGTCCTGCACGAAAAGAACGTCATCCTGACCATTCGTACAGTCAATAAGCCGCGTGTTTCGATCGAGGAGCGATATCGCTTGGAAAAAATCTCCGAGCGCTTCACCGTGATCGAACTGCGCTTCGGCTTCATGCAGTCGCACAATGTCTCGCAGGCGCTCGCCTATCTGCGCAAGACCGGCTTCAAGTTCGACATCATGTCGACCTCGTTTTATCTTGGTCGGAGGAAGCTGGTGCCGGATGCCGAATCGGGCATGCCCATGTGGCAGGACCGGCTCTACATCGCCATGGCCAATGCTGCGACCGACCCATCAGACTATTTCCATCTGCCGGCTAACCGTGTGGTCGAACTCGGTGCGCACGTCATCATCTGAGCGGAATGGACCACCTCTACCGCGTGTCCTTGGGGCTATATTCACGTCTTTGTTAAATGCGCGTGTGCTGAAGGAGGCTGTGGCGCAAGGCTTTCCGTTCGCGCGTTAACCGCTCATCAAGGTTAATGATTCACTCTTCAAGCATAGTCGCTGTCCCGCACGTTCTCTTGCGGGCTTCTATGGTTACCTTGTGGAGTTGCCGTTTTGCGTTCGAAAAGAGTTCTGCGTAAGAGGTCCCTGCCGCGTTGGGACAGATTGGCCTCTCCGGTTCTGTTCGGTTTTGCCGCCTGGCTAGCCTTTCCTTCCGTACCCTCTCAGGGTGACCTCACTGACATGCTTTCCGGTGTTAACGGGCCGTCGGAAAGCTGGCGGATGGTGATCACCCAGTCACCGGCGGGCTCGCTCCACACCGCCTCGCTTGCCTTTCCGGGCGGCTCGCACGTTCTCGGCGGTGATGCCGGGATCGCGTTGCCGGACGGGCGCAGGGTGGCGTTGGCCGACAAGGACAAGACGGGCGAGGGAACGCCCGACGAAGATCGCATCAACCGCTCTGAAAAGAAGGGCCGCATCGTTGCCGTCATGCCGATGCTGCCGCCGAAGGCATTCTCTGCCGGCTCCATCCTCGATCGTTCGAGTTCGTTGACAAAGCCCGTCGATGACGAGGACGAGATGACCGCCTTCGTCAAGGTCGCCCGGGGCGAGCAGGCCAGTCAGCAACCGGTCGAAGTGGCCGAATTCTATTTCCGCAAGGATGAGGTGAAGGAAAAGAGTCTTCCGCCGATGATTGCCAGCCTCGTGACTAACGATCATGCGGATATACTGGCAACCGCCTATGCTTCATCCGCCCCTGATTTCTCCCGCCAGTCACCCTTCGATGCAATCCTGAAGAAGCCCGAGGCGGGAAGGTTTATCCCGCCGATCGGTCCCGAGGACCATGCCTGGGCGGCGAACCCGCTGCCCGCCGATTCTTTTTCGCCCAAGCAGCAGCAGTGCCTGGCATCCGGCATCTATTTCGAGGCGCGAGGCGAATCGGTGCGCGGCCAGGCCGCGGTTGCCCAGGTCATCCTAAATCGGGTGCGCAATCCAGCATATCCGGATACCATCTGCGATGTCGTCTATCAGAACGAGGATTGGCGAAACCGCTGCCAGTTTTCCTTCGCCTGCGACAATATCAAGGACCGGATACGTTCGCAGGATCATTGGAAGACGGCGCGTGAGGTGGCCATGGCCGTCACCGCCGGCAAGATCTGGATGCCGGAGGTTGGCTCTGCGACACATTATCACGCCACCTATGTCCGGCCGAACTGGGCGAAGACGATGAAAAAGGTGGGACGCATCGGTTTGCACGTCTTCTATAGAACCTATGGTGGTGGTTGGAGCTGATACAAGCGCCCCAGTGCCCGCCGATTCCCGCAACAGTTTTATCCACTATCCCGTCACTTATGCTATAAGGCGATGAATTCATTAGCTTTAAAACGCTTGTGGCAAGCTTGTTCAGCGCCTTGACTAGCAAGGCGGTGAAAACTATGTTGCGCGCACTTGAAAGAGGGCCGGAAGGCGCGAAATCCCTCGCTAACCGTTGCACGGCTTTGCCGTGCGGGAGAGCCGGTGATGGAGGATGCGATGGACGACCCTAATGATGGTCTGGATGAGCGCCGGAAGCGCCTTTCTGCAGCCTTGGCTGAAAGAAAGGCCGAAGACGCGGCAGAGGATCGGAAGAACGGACAATCGGAAGCCAGCCGCAAGGGTATGGCGCTCGGATTGAAGATTTCCTCCGAATTCATCTCTGCCATCGCGGTTGGCGGGGTCATAGGCTATCTGATCGATTGGGCCATCGGCTCAAAACCCTGGGGGATGATACTTTTTGTCCTCCTCGGTTTTTGTGCCGGTGTGCTAAGTGTGCTCCGCGCCGTAGGTATGGTGGCTCAACCGCCGCACCTTGAAAGCCGGAGCAGTGAAGACAAGAAGTGAGGCGACCTCGGGTCGTCTTGGTGAACAGGCCGCGCGGGCGGTCATCGAAAGAGGGTAAACGGTGGCAAACGATCCGATCCATCAGTTCCACATCAACACGATCGTGCCGATTGAAATCGGTGGCATCGACTTCTCTTTCACCAATGCTTCCCTGTTCATGGTTGCGACGGTCGCTATTGCAGCCGGCTTTCTCTATTTCTCGACCTCGCAGCGCTCGCTGATCCCGGGCCGCGCGCAGTCTGTTGCCGAAATGTCCTATGAATTCGTCGCAAATATGTTGCGAGAAGGGGCGGGCAGCCACGGCATGAAATTCTTCCCGCTGGTCTTTTCGCTGTTCATGTTCATCCTGACTGCGAACCTGATCGGCATGTTCCCTTACTTCTTCACCGTCACCAGCCAGATCATCGTCACCTTCGCTCTGTCGATCCTGGTCGTCGGTCTCGTCGTGGTCTACGGTTTTGCCAAGCATGGCCTTCGCTTCCTGAAGCTTTTCGTGCCGTCGGGCGTTCCTGGTGCGCTTCTGCCGCTGGTTGTTCTGATCGAGGTCATCTCCTTCATCGCCCGCCCGATCAGCCTCTCGGTTCGTCTGTTCGCCAACATGCTGGCTGGCCACATCACGCTCAAGGTTTTCGCAGGCTTCGTGACCTCGCTCGGTGCACTCGGTGCGCTCGGCATTGGCACGGCCATCCTGCCCCTCATCATGACCGTCGCTCTGACCGGTCTGGAATTTCTCGTTGCATTCCTTCAGGCCTACGTCTTCGCAGTCCTGACATGCATGTACCTGAACGATGCCCTGCATCCGGACGGTCACTGAGAAATAAAGTCGTTGGTGCTTGAGGGCACCAGTCCAAAGCCGCAACAAACCATTCGAAGGAGTTCATCATGGACGCGGAAGCAGCAAAGTACATCGGCGCAGGTATCGCTTGCCTCGGCATGGGTGGCGCAGGCATCGGCCTCGGCACGATTTTCGGCAACTACCTGTCGGGCGCTCTGCGTAACCCGTCGGCTGCTGATGGCCAGTTCGGCCGCCTGATTTTCGGCTTCGCCGTTACGGAAGCTCTGGGCATCTTCTCGCTGCTCGTAGCTCTCCTTCTCCTGTTCGCTGTCTAAGACTTATCGTCTAGCGGCATAGGATAGGATCACGGCCGGCCGGCAACGGTGAGCCGTGATCCACTTTATATGGAATTCACCTGGAGGTGATGATGTTCGTGACCTCGGCATACGCGCAGACCGCGCCGGCCGCATCTGAAACGCCTGCTGCGCCCGCAGGCGAGGTTCATACCGAAACCGGCGTCGCTCACGGCGGAGAGCACGAGTCTGCGGGTTTCCCGCCATTCGACTCGTCGCATTTCGCGTCGCAGCTGCTCTGGCTCGCCATCACCTTTGGCCTTTTCTATCTCGTCATTCAGAAGGTCATCATGCCGCGCGTTGGCGGCATCATCGAAGATCGCAAGGGCCGTATCGCCGGCGATCTCGAAGAGGCAGGCCGCCTGAAGGCCGAAGCTGACGCTGCCGTCGAGACCTATGAAAAGGAACTGGCTCAAGCCCGTTCCAAGGCAAACGGAATTGCTGACGCTGCCCGCAACGACGCCAAGGCCAAGGCCGCTGCCGATCGCACCGCGATCGAGGCGGAACTTGCTGCCAAGCTCGCCGCAGCCGAAACCCGCATCGGCGAAATCAAGTCCAAGGCTTTTGCCGAAGTGGGCGCGATTGCCGAAGAAACCGCGACCGCGATCGTCGATCAGCTGATCGGCGGCAAGGCCACCGGCGACGACATCAAGGCTGCTGTCGCAGCTGCCAAGACGGGAGCCTGATCCATGGACGCAACATTTTGGGCCCTTATCGGTCTCGTCCTCTTTCTCGGCCTGATGATCTACATCAAGGTTCCGGGTATGGTCGGCCGTTCGCTGGACAAGCGCGCCGATAACATTCGCGGCGAACTCGACGAGGCAAAGCGCCTGCGTGAGGAAGCCCAGGCTCTGCTCGCCGAATACCAGAAGAAGCGCAAGGAAGCCGAGGCCGAAGCGGCAGCCCTGTTGGCCGCCGCCGAACGCGAAGCCGCTCTTCTGACCGAGGAAGCCCGCCAGAAGACCGAGGAATTTGTTGCTCGCCGCAACGCACTTTCGGAACAGAAAATCAAGCAGGCCGAAGCCGACGCCATCACCGCCGTCAAGTCCGCTGCCATCGACATCGCTGTCGAAGCCGCAGGCAAGGTGATCGCCGCAAAGGCCGATAAGACCACCCAGACCGCCCTCTTCAAGGACGCCGTCGCTAAGGTCCAGTCGCGCCTCAACTGACTTCGCTCAGAATTCGAATTTGAAAAGCCGGGTGAAAACGCCCGGCTTTTTTGTTTCGAGATGTCGGACGTTGATTATGGCCTGTAGGCAAGTCTCTAATTCAAGATAGAGCTTCCCGGCTCCTAGTAGAAATAGATTCTATCGAGTTCGATCTCATAAGGATCTATAAGGATCGGGCTGCCGTCCTCTTTATAGATTTCAAGCTCATCTATTTTCCCGTCGATGACATGAAGCAGCAAGTGGACCAATGCGCCGCTTTCATCGACGTCATCCATATAGAAGCCTTCAACCGGAATGCGCCCACTAACCCTATCCGATGGATAGTCATTGTCGCGAACATCCGCCCAGGGGCCGTTGCTGCGCAATTTCAAGCTTCCTTCCGGATCAATGCGCATGACTTCTACAGACTGCATCTGATCGAGAATTTGACGCCGTCCGGGGAAGTCGCCACGAAGGAGATGCATCAGCAGATTGTGCTCCACTGTTCCGATGGGTCTCCAATTGTCAACGATGCGCTCTTTGGACGGATCCTGACCTCGTTCTTCAGAAAGCCTGAGCCAGCCTACAGCTTGCCGGGCTTCGATGACTGCTTCGGCGGTGCTATAAAAAATTCCGGAGACTAGCTCTTCGACCCAGGCCGGCGGGCAGTCGTCCCACATCGATACCTGTTCCTCAACATAGAAAAACAGTCCATCGGTGCGCCTATATATACTTATGCGCTTTAGCTGATCGGCGCGCATAATTCGCTTTACGAGTTTCCTAGTCATCCTACTTGCTTGACCCTTGGACGATTGCTGTTGCCCGGAGAAGCGCAGCATCGGCCAATGAGGGCAAACAGGCAATGCGTCGAGACCGCCCGGCGTTCTGTTCGCTCTATTCTAAAAAGTCGTCCTTCTTCAACGGCCGAAAACTCATCCTGTGCAGCGGGCAGGGGCCGTCGGCGATGATCGCGTCGCGGTGCTGCTTGGTGCCGTATCCGGCGTGCTTGGCAAAGCCATAGGCCGGGTAGACCAAACCGGCGCGGTTCATCATCCGGTCGCGCGTCACCTTGGCGACGATCGAGGCGGCGGCGATGGAGACGGAGCGACTGTCGCCCTTGATGACGGCCGTGCCCGAGCAGGAAAGCCCCTTGGGCACATCGCGGCCATCGACCAGCACATGGGCGGGCACGACCGAAAGGAAGGCGACGGCACGGCGCATGGCGTCGAGACTGGCGCGCAAGATGTTGATCTCGTCGATCAGCTTCGGCCCGGAGGAGGCGATCGACACATGGGCGGTCGCCATGATCGCTTCGAACAGGGCTTCGCGCTGCTTCAGGCTCAACTTCTTGGAATCGTTGAGGCCGGCCGGGATATTACCGGGGTCGAGGATCACCGCTGCGGCGACCACAGGACCTGCGAGCGGCCCGCGGCCTGCCTCGTCGGTTCCTGCAACCGGCCAGTGTCCGGCATCGCGGGCGGCAAGCTCTAGGCTGAAATCACAGGTGAGGGGAGTATCGAAAAGCATCGGAGAATCGGGCGGCGTGTGAACCAACATGGCGGCAGGCTCGCACGCCGTCCCGATCTCCTGCAAGCCCCGAAAGCGAGTGCGGCTTCGCTTTCCACCGCGCTCATGGCGGTGGGCTCGGGGCAATGTTCTCGGCGGGGCAAGGGGGCGGAAACCTTACCGAGAACGAAGTTGAATATGTCGTGCCTCACGGGAGGCGCATGAATGATACGAAACTCGACATGCGGAGGACTGAAGAAAATCTGGCTTAGAATGTGCAGGCATTCGTGGATGATTCCCTTCTTGCGTGTCCTCATGCCGGCGATCTTTCCTCTAAAGAAGCGAGAGCTGGATGCCGCCGCTGTTGGGGCGGATGAACAGGTCGTCGCGCAGATGCATGCCGCGCCGGCCGAGCCCAAGCCGCTTGGTCGCCATTTCGAAACGGCGGCCGATCTGCCAGGCATAGGGACCGGCACCCTTCATCCGCTTGCCGAACTCGGCATCGTAATCCTTGCCGCCCCGCATCGAGCGGATCAGCGACATCACATGCCGGTAGCGATCCGGATAATTGCGCAGCAACCAGTCGCGAAACAGTGGGCTTACTTCCAGCGGCAGGCGAAGCAGGACGTAGCTTGCTTCCGTCGCACCCGCCGCATGGCCGGCATCCAGAATTCGTTCTATCTCATGGTCGTTCAGCGCCGGAATGATCGGCGAAGCCATGATCGCAGTCGGTATGCCGGCATCCGACAGCGCCTTGATCGCTTCCAGCCGCTTGGCCGGTGTCGAGGCACGGGGTTCCATCGTTCGGGCGAGCTTGCGATCCAGTGTCGTCACCGAAATCCCGACTTTGGCGAGGCCTTTCGAGGCCATGTCGGAAAGGATGTCGATATCGCGCATGACCAGCGCCGACTTCGTCACGATCACCACCGGATGATTGGCCTTCTGCAGCACTTCGAGGATCTGGCGCATGATCCGCCATTCCCGCTCAATCGGCTGATAGGGATCGGTATTGGTGCCGATCGCAATTGCCCGCACCTTGTAATCCGGCCTGCTCAGCTCCCGTTCCAGAAGCCGCGGCACGTCCGGCTTGGCAAATAGTTTAGCCTCGAAATCGAGCCCCGGTGAAAGGCCCATGAAACTGTGGCTCGGCCTCGCAAAACAATAGATGCAACCATGCTCGCAGCCGCGATAGGGATTGATCGACCGGTCGAAACCGATATCGGGGCTGTCGTTGCGGGTAATCGCCGTTTTCGGCTTCTCGATCTGCACTTCCGTGCGGAACGGCTCGAGCTCCTCGAGTGTCTGCCAGCCATCGTCGAACGCCTCGCGGCGTTCATCCTCGAAGCGTCCGCTCGGGTTCAGGCCGGCGCCTCTGCCGCGCCGCCGATCGATCTCGATCCTGAGCCCGGATGATTGGACCAGTGCATCGGCAATGTCAGCCGTATGGGCGGGCGCAAACGCACCCTGCCGCAGTTGGGACAGCTCGGTCATTGAAGGCTCCTGACGGGATCACTTCCCGTTCTCGATGACTAAATTCCTATCGCCAAAATGAGAACATTGCAAGAACAAACTTTGTTCGTTGCTGGCTTTTGCCCAAGCTATGGGTTAAGGGTCAGAAATGCTGACTGTTTTGATGGAATGCAGGGACCAGGAAGCCGAGCTTGCTCAGACGCTTTCGATCCTCGTTACTGCCGCTGTGGAAGGACTTGTAAGTGACGTGATCGTGCTCGATCACGCGTCGCATGATGGTTCGTCCCGTGTGGCGGATGCTGCCGGCTGCCGGTTTCACAGTCACTGGGACATCAAGGATGTCTTGCGCAGCGCGCGTGGCGAATGGCTGCTTTTCATAGAGGCAGGCGCGCGTCCGCAAAGCGGCTGGATCGAGGAAGTTATCGAGCATCTGGCGATCCACAAGCAGCCGGCGCGCTTTTCGCCGTCGCGCAACTACCGCCGGCCATTCTTCCAGCGTATCGGGCGTTCGGTCCCTCCGCTGGAATACGGGCTGATCCTGCCGAAGAAGAGCGCGATTGCGATCGCCAAATCGGGCATGAGCCTGGAAGCGCTGGCAAAGGGCCACAAGGCGACGAAGCTGATGAGTCAGCTCATTCCGGCCTGGGTTGTCCGCAGCCGATAATTTCATCCTTTCGTGCGCTTCAGATGTTCATCCAGCCGCGGCAGGATTTCGACGAAATTGCAGGGCATGTGGCGATAGTCGAGCTGCGCCTTCAATATCCCGTCCCAGGCATCCTTGCAGGCGCCGGGCGAGCCGGGAATGACGAAGATATAGGTGGCATTGAGCACGCCGCCCGTGGCGCGCGACTGGATCGTCGATGTGCCGATCTTGTCATAGGAAATCCGGTGAAAAAGCGCCGAAAATCCGTCCATCCGCTTTTCGAACAGCGGTTCCAGCGCTTCCGGCGTCACGTCGCGGCCGGTAAAGCCGGTGCCTCCGGTGGTGATGACGACATCGATCTCGGGGTCGAGCGTCCAGGCCGTCACCTGTCCGGCGATCTTTTCGCAGTCGTCGGTCACGATGGCGCGGGCTTTCAGCGGATGCCCCGCCGCCTCGATGCGGTCGACAAGCGTCTGGCCCGACTTGTCGTCTTCGAGTGTGCGCGTATCGGAGACGGTCAGAACCGCGATGCCGAGCGGAATGAAGCTGCGCATTTCGTCTATCCCGATCATTATTTCGCTCCGATGGTCCGTGCGGCTGTGAAATACCAGTCTGGCCGCTTGCTCTGAAGACTGTTCGCAGCGTTTACCGCTTTGGCTGATGTTTCAAACAGTCCGAAATATGTCGCACCGGAACCGGACATGCGGGCAAGCCACGCGCCTTCCGCCGCAATCAGTTCGGAAAGCTCGCCGATCTCGCTGACAAGCGAGCGGGCCGGCGGCTCCAGATCGTTGCGCAGGGCGCTGAGATCGGCTTGCCAGTCTCCGGTAAGGGCTGGAATGGCGGGATTGTTCTTCTCCGTCAGCCGCCGAAAGATATCGGGTGTCGAGACGCCGCGAAGCGGGTTGCCAAGCACGATGGCGAAAGACGGCATGGTATCGAGCATGGTGATGTCCTCACCTATGCCTCTTGCGGCAAGCGGCCGGCTTTTCAGGCACATGGGCACATCGGCGCCGAGTGAAAGCGCAAGCGCCGAAAGTTCCGGCTCGCTGATCTGTGCATCCCACAGGCGTAAAAGACCGCGTAGGGTTGCTGCCGCATCGGCCGATCCGCCGCCGATGCCAGAGGCGATCGGCAGGTTCTTTTGCAGATGGATGGCAACCGGCGGCGCGGCAATGCCTTTTGCGTCAAGCGCAATGCGCAGGATATCGCGAGCCTTGAGCACGAGGTTCTGCTGGGCCGCATCCGGATCAGGCGAAAGCCCTTCGCCGAACCGGCCGGAAATCGAAAATGCATCCTTTTTGGAAAGCGTAAAACCCAGCCTGTCTCCGGCGGGCGCACCTGCCGTCGCATCGTCTGCATCAGCGGTAAAGCTCACGATACTGTCGAGCAGGTGATACCCGTCGGCGCGCTGGCCGACCGCATGCAGCGCCAGATTGATTTTCGCCGGTGCGAATTCGGTCACTGCGAAGTTTGTGAATGCTAAGTCGAAAAGGCCCGCGTCTGTGGCGGGCCTTTTGATATCTGACGATGTGATGCCCAGAGACATATCGTGCATCAGGACTTCTTATCGGGCGTGGCAGGTGCCGGAGCGGCCTGAGCCGGGGTTTCCGTCTGGTTGCGCACCGTATTGGTGGCATTCGGATCGAGCGCCGGCAGACCGTTTTCGATCTTCTGCTTTACATGCTCGCGGTTGACGTCTTCGCCTTCGGAAATAAGCGTGCGGTTCCACTGGTAGACGGCTTCGAGCTTGCGCCCGACCCGCCAATAGGCGTCACCCAGATGGTCGTTGATCGTGGCATCGCCGGCGCGCAGCTGGATCGCTTTCTCAAGCTCCGTCACCGCATCGTCGAACCGGCCGAGGCGATAGTAAGCCCAGCCGAGCGAATCGACGATATAGCCGTCATCGGGGCGCGCATCGACAGCCGCCTGGATCATCTTCAGGCCTTCGTCCAGATTGAGGTTCATGTCGACCAGCGAATAGCCGAGATAGTTCAGAACCTGTGCCTGTTCAGGGTTCAGTTCCAGTGCCTTGCGGAAATTGGGTTCGGCTTTCGGCCATTCCTTCAGGCGCTCATAGGCAATGCCGCGCTGGAAGAACACCGACCAGTCGCTCTGCCGCGGCACCGAGCCGATGACTTCGACGGCCTTGTCGTAATTCGCGGCCATCTCCTTGTAGTCCTTGGCCTCGGAAAGAACGCTACCATAGGCAATGTAACTGCGGATATCGGCCGGGTCGGACTGGATCAGTTCCTTCAGGTGGCTCTTGGCCTCATCGATCTTGCCGGTATCGGAAAGCGTGATGCCGAGCTGCAGTTCGGAAATCCGCCGCATCGGCGAATCCTCGGGAACCTGCTGGTAGAATGCGATGGCGCGCTGCGGCTGTTCCAGCTTTTCGGCAATGCCGCCGAGCATGATCAGCGTATCGGCACTCTTCTCGTCGAGCGCATGCGAGATCTGCAGGTAGAGCGCCACCATGTCTTCCGCACCCTGACGGTTCAGCGCCCCGCCTATGGAGAAGAGCACGCCGGCTGCACCTTCGGCAGCGGTCGTGACCTGCTGGGCCGGCTTTTCACCCTTTTCGATGCTCTGGCGCAGCGCCTTGAGCGGAGCGTAATTGGAGATCATGCCGTCGCCGACAGAGATCGCATCGAGCGCCTTCTGCTTGTTGCCCGCCGAGGCTTCCAATCGCGCCAGCGCCATGACAGCGCGCATGAACGTATCCGGGGCGGTAGCGACCGCGTCATTATTGGTCACGGCCCGGTTGAGATATTGGCGGGCGGTCGAGGTGTCGCCGGCGACGATCGCCATTGCACCGAGATGGTAATCGGTAAAGACCTTGAACCAGGCCGGACCTTTCAGTCCGTTGATCGTCGCGATCGCCTTTTTACCCTTGCCGGCGCCGACATCGGCCCAGCCGGACAGAAGAAGATGCGTCAGGCGGTCGAGATCGTTCGGTCCCTCATAGGCAAGGATCTTCCTGGCGCTGTCGTATTTACCGCTGCGCAGCGCATCCAGCCCGCGCACGATCTTCGTCACACGCTCGACGGCGGTGTCGCTCTTCAGCGCTTCGGCTTCCTTCAACCCGTCGGCAAAATCGCCGTTGAGAAGAAGCGAGATCATAAGCCGTTCGCGGATTTCGAGATTGGCCGGCTCGAAATCGAGTGCCTTGCGATAAAGCGCGATTGCGGTCGGGTAGTCGTGATCGACATCGGCCGTGCGGGCAGCGAGAAACGCGCCGGCAAACGACTTCACGTCACGCGCCCCGAACGTCGCCGCCTTCTCTTCGGCCGGCTTGGCGTCCGGTGTGGCGGCGCCCGCCACAGAACCGAACACCAGGCATGCCGCGAGCGCGACGCTGGAAAGCAGGAGATGACGGTTTGTCTGCCGCATAAACGGGCCTTTCATGAAAGCTGGCGTGTCGGCGACGCGTCGCCGCAGGAATGCGCCGAATGATTCATAACAGAATGGCTTTTTTGAAGCAGGTCCGCAAGGAAATCTGCCGTGAGCTCAGCTATCCCCAGAAGGGTTGTCACGGCAGATTGATCAGTTCACCCGCTGGATGGTGAAGTCGATGACTTCCATCATCGCATCCTTCAGCGGACCGGCCGGAAGCGGAGCCAGCGCATCGCGGGCGATCTTGCCGTAATGCAGGGCGCGCGCGATCGTATCCTTCAGCGCGTCGTGCCTGGTAATCAGACCTAGCGCCTTTTCGAGGTTCTGGTCGCTGCTTTCACCCTTTTCGATGGCGCTGCGCCAGAAGGCTTGTTCTTCCTGCGTGCCGCGACGGAAGGCGAGGATGACGGGAAGTGTGATCTTGCCCTCGCGGAAATCGTCGCCGACATTCTTGCCGAGATCAGCAGCATTGCCGCCATAATCCAGCGCATCGTCGACCATCTGGAAGGCATAACCGAGGTTCATGCCGTAGGAGCGCAGGGCCGAACGGCTTGCCTTGTCTGCATTGGCGATGATCGGGCCGACTTCGGCAGCCGCGGCAAACAGTGCCGCTGTCTTGGCGCGGATGACGGAGAGATAATCGTCTTCGGTCGTTTCGAGATTCTTGGCGACGGAAAGCTGCAGAACTTCACCTTCGGCGATCACGGCGGCTGCTGTCGCAAGCACGTCGAGCGCTTCGAGCGAACCGACATCGACCATCATCTTGAACGCCTGGCCGAGCAGAAAATCGCCGACGAGAACGCTTGCCTGATTGCCCCAGATCATCCGTGCTGTGGACTTGCCGCGGCGCAGATCGCTTTCGTCGACCACGTCGTCATGCAGAAGCGTCGCCGTATGCATGAACTCGACCGAGGTCGCGAGCCTCACATGGCCTTCGCCCTGGTAACCGAACATCGAGGCCGATGCGAGCGTCAGCATCGGGCGCAGCCGCTTGCCGCCGGAAGAGATCAGGTGGTTGGCCACTTCCGGGATCATCTGTACATCCGAGCCGGCCTTAGACAGGATCAGCTGGTTGACGCGATCCATGTCCGCCTTGGTGAGATCCACCAGCGGCTTTACGGATGCAGATTTGTTTTTGCCTTCTTCAAGCGGTATGACGACGCCCAAGTTCAGGCCTCCCTGGAAATGTATGAGACGAGACTAGTAACGTCGTCATAGGGCGGTAGGGCAAAAACATAAAGGGCTTTTCACGAAAGGGTGCCTGATGATCGAGCTTATCCGCACCAATGATGTCGTCACGCTGTCACTTGCGGAAAGCCTGATGAAAGATGCCGGCATACATTGCCTCGTCGCCGATCAGTCGATGAGCGTGCTGGAAGGTTCGCTTGGCCTCCTGCAGCGCCGTCTTCTGGTGGAAGAGTCGCGTTCGCAAGAGGCCCGCACAATCCTTACTGATGCCGGCCTGGAGACCGAACTGCGGTCATGAGCACATCCGATCTGATCAAGTCCAAGCCGCAGGTAGACTTCACCATCGATGCCTTCCATCGTGGCCGCTTCCACGTTGTACAGCCGAAAAATGAAGGGCATCGCTCTGGTGTGGACGCCATGCTGCTTGCCTCGCTGGTATCGGGCGACGGGCCAGCAAGCGTTGCCGATCTAGGCTCCGGGGCAGGAGCGGCGGGTCTCGCGGTCGCCTCGCGGCTTGGTGGGGCACACGTCCTCCTGGTCGAAAAATTTCCGGTCATGGCGGATTATGCCAGACGAAGCATCGCTCTGCCCGAAAACGCCTTCCTGGCGGACCGCGTGGATGTGCTCGAGGCGGACGTGAGCCTGACCGGCAAGGCCCGGGTCGCAGCAGGTCTTGAAGACGAGGTTCACGATCACGTCATCATGAACCCGCCCTTCAATCATGCCGGGGATCGCAGGACCCCCGACAACCTGAAGGCAGAGGCGCATGCGATGACGGATGGCCTGTTCGAGGCCTGGCTGAAGACTGCGGGCGCTATCATGAAATCCGGCGGGCAGCTGTCGCTGATCGCACGGCCTGAATCCATTGCCGATATTCTGGCAGCTTGCGGAAAGCGTTTTGGCGGCGTCGAAATCACCCCCGTCCATCCGCGCCCCGGCGAGGATGCGACCCGCATTCTCGTGACGGCGATCAAGGGATCGAAGGCAAGGCTGATATTCCGCGCACCGCTTGTCGTGCATGGTCCAGACGGCCATTCGTTCAGCGCCGATGTCGACGACCTGAACAATGGCCGTTCGGCCTATCTGCGTCGCACTGTCAGCCGCTCACCACGTCGATCAGCAGTTTGACATTGAGCGCGGCAATGGCGAGGGCGATCAGGTAGGCAAGTGCCGCCAGCCAGCGTGGCGCGACCAGCGCACCCATCTTCGCCTTGCTGGTGGTGAACATCACCAGCGGAAAGACGGCGAAGGAAAGCTGCAGGCTGAGCACGACCTGGGTGAGGATCAGAAGTTCGGACGTTCCAGCATCGCCATACCAGATGGTGACGATACCGGCCGGCACGATCGCAATTGCCCGCGTCACCACGCGCCGGACCCACGGCTTCAGCTTGATATGCAGAAAACCTTCCATGACGATCTGCCCGGCAAGCGTTGCCGTCACCGTCGAGTTGAGGCCGCAGCAGAGCAGGGCGATGCCGAAGAAGACCGGCGCCAGAGCGAGGCCAAGGATGGGCGCCAGGAGCGCATTTGCCTGGCCGAGTTCAACCACATTGGTGTGCCCGTTGGCATTGAAGGCTGCTGCCGCAAGGATGAGAATGGCGGCATTGATCATCAGCGCGAAGGTGAGCGCAACCGTGGAATCGATCGTCGCGAATTTGAGCGCCTCGCGCTTTTCCGGCACCGTCTTGCCGAAATCACGCGTCTGCACGATGCCGGAATGCAGGTAGAGATTATGCGGCATGACGGTCGCGCCTAAAATGCCGAGCGCCAGATAGAGCATTTCGGGGTTTTTGACGATCTCCGTCGTCGGCACGAAGCCGAACGCGACCTCAGACCAAACCGGATCTGCAAAGAAGATCTGCACGCCGAAACAGACGGCGATGACCCCGAGCAGGGTAATGATGAAGGCCTCGACCCAGCGAAAACCGAGCCTCTGCAGATAGAGGATGAGAAACACGTCGAGCGAGGTGACGAGAACGCCGACTTCCAGCGAGATGCCAAAAATCAGGTTGAGCCCGATCGCGGTGCCTATCACCTCGGCAATGTCCGTGGCGATGATGGCGATCTCCGCCAAAGCCCAGAGAACGACCGAGACCGACCGCGGAAAGGCATCACGGCAAGCTTGCGCCAAATCGCGGCCCGAGGCGATCGCCAGTCGGGCGCAGAGCGATTGCAGCACGATCGCCATCAGGTTGGAAAGCAGCGCGACAGAAAGCAGCGCGTAACCGAATTTCGACCCGCCGGCGAGCGAGGTGGCCCAGTTGCCGGGATCCATGTAACCGACTGCGACCAGATAACCCGGACCCGCGAAGGCAAGGACACGTCTCAGTTTCGAGCCGTGGCGGGTGACATTGACCGATTGATAGACATCCGACAGCGACGCCTCGCGGGCATCTTGCCGCCAGCCACTCTCGGTCTTTATGCGGGAGAAATCCATGTAATCCTCGGATGGGCAATAACGGCATCTTGCTTGTTTGGAATGAAATTGCAAGTCATTCGCAATAAGCCGTAAACCTTCGTTGGAACACAGCGATTGCACTTGCCGTTCCAATGCCTACATGCATTGCTGAACCGATATTCTGGAAGGATCTTAAATGGCTGGCTTGTTCAATCGTCTGCTCCCGAAGCGTTTTCGCAAGAAGGGATTGGCGATACCCGTCGTTCGCCTGCATGGCGCGATCATGACGGGCGGAAACCAGTTCAAGCCGACATTGAGCCTGGCGACGGCAGCCCCGATGCTGGAAAAGGCCTTCGCCAACAAGGAGGCTCCGGTTGTTGCCATCTCGGTGAATTCCCCGGGCGGCTCGCCCGTGCAGTCGCGGCTGATCTTCCAGCGCATCCGGGCGCTTGCCGAGGAAAAGCAGAAGAAGGTGCTGATCTTCGTCGAGGATGTTGCGGCCTCCGGGGGCTATATGATCGCGCTTGCGGGCGACGAGATCTTTGCCGACCCGACCTCGATCGTCGGTTCGATCGGTGTCGTCTCCGGCGGCTTCGGTTTTCCTGAAATGCTGAAGAAGATCGGCATCGAGCGCCGCGTCTATACCGCCGGTGAAAACAAGGTCATCCTCGATCCGTTTCAGCCGGAAAAGGATAGCGATATCGAATATCTGAAGACGCTGCAGGTCGAGATCCACAAGGTCTTCATCGACATGGTCAAGATGCGCCGCGGGGAGCGTCTGTCCGATGACGGGGAAATATTCTCCGGCCTGTTCTGGACGGGCTCGAAAAGTCTGGAACTCGGCCTGATTGACGGGCTGGGCGACATGCGCGAAGTCTTGAAACGCCGCTTCGGCAAGGATGTCCGCCTCGAACTGATCGGCAGCGCCCGCACCCTGTTCGGCAAGCGTCTGCCCGGCGTGGAAATGACCACACCCGCCTTTGGTGAAATCGCCGCGCAGGCGGGGGCGGGACTTGCCGCCAGTATCGAAGAAAGGGCATTGTGGAGCCGATACGGGCTCTGACGCCCGACACGTCTCGTTTGAGAGCGGGGCGCATTTGCATAAGGACTTCGAGGGGAAATGGCCCAGCTCATATTCATGGCCGTGCTGATCTGCGGCGGATGGATGCTTTACAAGCGCTTCATCAAGGACGCGGAGAAACTGACGGCACGCCGCAAGCAGCAGGAAAAGGAACGCCAGACCGGCGCCGTCGGCACGCTGGAGAAGGATCCGGTGACGGGCGAGTATCGGGTGAAGAAGGAAGAGGAATAGCTGAAAAGCCTGCGGTTTTCTGTTATGGTGCGCAGATCCCGACTGGAGATGACCATGCGCGTGACAAAGTGGAATGACGCTCTGGCAGTGCAGATACCCGACGACGTGGCAAAATCGCTCGGCCTCAAGGAGGGCGATGAGATAACAGTCCGTGTCGCCGAGGGGCCTGTCTTGGAAATCGGACGCGACGAAGAGCGTCTGCAGGCGCTGGAACGCATCAAGGCCTCAAAATTCAAGCTGCCGCCGAACTGGAAATTTGATCGCGATGAGGCCAATGAACGTTGATGCCGGCGATCGCCAATTTCCTGGACACGAATATTCTCGTCTATGCTCTGGCTGACGACGAGAAGTCGTCCGTAGCACAGGGTTTGATGAAGAGGCCGTTTGTTTTAAGCGTGCAGGCCTTGAACGAATTCGCAAATGTTGGCCGCCGTAAGCTGGACTTGTCGTGGGAGCGGGTGTCCGGCCATGTGGAAGATATCGTGATTGCGGCGCGTTTGATTTTGCCCGTCGAGCCGGAATTCACCAGAGCTGCTTTGCGGTTGGCTCCGCGTTACAAGCTGGCCTTCTATGATGCGCTGATGGTCGCGGCCGCGCGGAGCGCAGGTTGCAGCGCTTACTATTCGGAAGACCTGCACCATGGCCTCATCATCGATGGCCAGCTGACGGTCATAAATCCATTCCGCTGAGCGGCTTCGGCTATAAATCCTTGACCCGTTCTCCCTCGCGTGGCACTCGTCCGCATCCTCAATCAAACGATGCCGATATGCCCATGACCGATCTGCCAGAACATATGGACCCCAAGCGCTCCTTCCAGGCGCTTATCCTGACGCTCCATAATTATTGGGCGGACAAGGGCTGCGCCGTTCTGCAGCCTTACGACATGGAGGTCGGTGCCGGTACCTTCCATCCCGCGACCACTTTGCGTGCGCTTGGTCCCAAGCCGTGGAAGGCAGCTTACGTTCAGCCGTCGCGCCGCCCGTCCGACGGTCGTTACGGCGAAAATCCGAACCGCCTGCAGCATTATTACCAGTATCAGGTCATCCTGAAGCCGAACCCTTCCAACCTGCAGGAGCTTTATCTCGGCTCGCTGAAGGCGATCGGCCTCGATCCGCTTCTGCATGACGTGCGTTTCGTCGAGGATGACTGGGAAAGCCCGACGCTCGGCGCCTGGGGTCTCGGCTGGGAATGCTGGTGCGACGGCATGGAAGTCTCGCAGTTCACTTACTTCCAGCAGGTCTGCGGCATCGAATGCTCGCCGGTTGCCGGCGAGTTGACCTATGGTCTTGAACGCCTCGCCATGTATGTCCAAGGCGTCGACAACGTCTATGACCTGAATTTCAACGGCCGCGAAGGCGAAGAGAAGATTTCCTATGGCGACGTCTTCCTGCAGGCAGAGCAGGAATATTCCCGCCATAACTTCGAATACGCCAATACCGAAATGCTGCATCGCCACTTCATCGACGCGGAAAAGGAATGCCAGGCGCTTCTCGCTGCCGGTGCACCGGGCGACAATGCCAACCAGATGCTGCACAAATGCGTCTTCCCGGCTTACGACCAATGCATCAAGGCATCCCACGTCTTCAACCTGCTTGATGCCCGCGGCGTCATCTCGGTCACCGAGCGCCAGAGCTACATCCTGCGCGTCCGCACGCTGGCAAAGGCCTGCGGCGAGGCTTTCCTGCTGACGGATGCCGGTGGTGCGAATTTCGGCGAAAAGGCCGCCTGATCCTGCCGATCATCAATTTCCGGTGACAACCCGGCTTTAGCGACATAGTCTCCCCCGCGGTTTAGGTACCTCGGGGGATTTTTTTATGTACATCGCGCTAGGCCTTATCGCGCTCGTCGCTCTCTACATCATCGTCATTTATAACGGCCTCGTCCGCGCGCGGCAGATGGCGGAAGAGGCCTGGTCCGGCATCGACGTACAGCTTAAGCGTCGCGCCGATCTCATCCCCAACCTGATCGAGACGGTGAAGGGTTATGCGGCTCACGAGAAGGGCACGCTTGAAGAGGTGGTGAAGCTGCGCAATCAGGCTCAGGCGGTGCCCACCGGCGATGTCGTCGGTCGTGCGCAGGCGGAAGGCCTGCTTTCCCAGGCGCTCGGCAAATTGTTCGCGCTCGCAGAAGCCTATCCGGACCTCAAGGCCAACCAGAATTTCGCCGAGCTGCAGACTTCGCTGGAGACGATCGAAAGCGAGATCCAGATGGCGCGACGTTATTACAACGGCTCGGCGCGTGACCTGAACATCAAGGTCGAGAGCTTTCCCGCCAATCTTGTCGCCGGCCCCTTCGGCTTTTCTAAGCGCGAGTATTTCGAGATCGAAAACGAGGCCGATCGCGCCGTTCCCAGCGTGAAATTCTAAAGCGGAGGTCGCTGATGTTTCGGCGCCTTGTTCTCGCCCTTGCCTTGGCTCTGGCAGGTTACCTTCCGGCTGCTGCGGAGGAATATATCCGCAGCTACAATTCGGATATCCGGATCGCTGCCGATGGCGAATTGACTGTGACCGAGACGATCACCGTCAACGCCGAGGGAAACCGCATCCGCCGCGGCATATTTCGCGATTTCCCGATGACCATGGAGGATGCGAAAGGCCGCACGATCAGAGTCGGTTTCGAGCCCGTCTCCGTCACCCGCGATGGCCGCCCGGAAGCCTTTCACACGGAAACCATCTCCCGTGGCATCCGCATCTATACCGGTGGCGAAAACACCTTTCTGTCTCCCGGCGTGCACACCTATGCCATCACCTACAGAACCAACCGGCAGATCCGTTATTTCGACAATCATGACGAGCTGTACTGGAACGCGACCGGCAATGGCTGGCAGTTCCGCATCGCACAGGCTTCGGCGCGGGTGACGCTGCCGGGTGGCAGGGTCACGGATACCACTGCCTTTACCGGTGCCTACGGTTCCACCGCCCGCGACGTCCGCGCAAGCACTTCTGGCAGCCAGGCGACATTCACCACGACCCGCCCGCTGGGCAGTGAGGAAGGCCTCACGATTGTCGTCGGCTTCCCCAAGGGCATCGTTACAGCACCTTCCGCGGATCAGGAGAGTGCGTGGTGGTGGCGTGACAACCTTAACCTGTTCCTTGCCCTCGGTGGCCTCGCCGTCGTTGCGTTTTATTACTTCATGGTTTGGCGGAGAGTTGGCCGTGACCCGCAAGGCGGCGTCATCGTGCCGCGCTGGGATACACCGGCCGGCATCTCGCCGGCGCTGGTCAACTATATCGACAACAAGGGATTTTCCGGCGGCGGCTGGACGGCATTTTCAGCCAGCCTGCTCGATCTCGCGGTCAAAGGCTATCTGACGCTCGAAGACCTCAAATCGCGGGTTGTCGTCAGGATCAGCGACAGAAAGCCGCTGAAGGATCTTCCCTCCGGACAAAAGAGCATGCTGTTCCAAATGGGGGCGGCCGGCGATACGTTCGCGATCGAGAAGTCGAATGGTGAGCGGGTGCAGGAGATCGGCAAAGCCTTTCGCCAGGCGATCGAAAAGGAGCATCGAGGCAAGTATTACCGGCATAACACCGCCTATATCGTGCTTGGCGTGCTCCTGAGCCTGATGGCCGCCGCCGCGCTGCTGATCTTTGGCGATATCGATCCGGATGATCTCGGCCTGCTGCTTCCCGCCGTCCTCTTTGGAGGCTTCTGGTCCTTCTTTGCGGTCACTGCCGGCAAGTCGCTACTGCGGAAGAAAACCATTGCCGCCCGTATCGTCGCGATCATCTCGCTTGCCATGTTCGGCCTTGTCGCCTTTTCCATCGGCGGGACTTTCATCGTCGGCATGATCGACAGCATCGGGGATGGCCAGTGGCCGGTCTTCGCCGGCATCGGCGGCCTTGTTCTTGTCAATGTGCTGTTCTTCTTCCTGATGGGCGCGCCGACCCCGCTCGGCCGCAAGCTGATGGATGAGATCGAAGGCCTGCGAACCTATCTGACGGTTGCCGAAAAGGACCGGATGAACATGGCCGGCGCCCCTTCCATGTCACCGCAGCATTTCGAAAAGCTGTTGCCCTATGCTGTTGCGCTCGGTGTGGAGAAGCCGTGGAGCGAGGCATTCGAGGCATGGCTGGCAACGGCGGTTGCCGCCGGTGCCGCAGCCTATAGCTCGACCTGGTATCACGGTGACGGTTTCGGCAGTTTTGGCGATCGCATCGGCGGCTTCTCGTCATCCATGTCGCAGACCATCCAGTCCACCATCCCGACCCCGAAATCCTCGTCGTCTTCCTCCGGCTTCTCGACAGGTGGCGGTTTTTCCGGCGGCGGGGGCGGCGGTGGAGGCGGTGGAGGATGGTAGCTGCTGCTTGAATTTTGCAAGCTGATCGACTACGTTACATGTAACGTGACCCTTGGAGGTGAAAATGCCCGCTTCCGTTGGCAGAAGAGTACAGAAGCATCGGGATGCCCTGAGAGCATCCGGTCTGCGTCCGGTGCAGATTTGGGTACCCGATACGCGTCAGCCGGGGTTTGCGGCGGAATGCCGCCGTCAGGCCAAAATTGCCGCCGCCGCGGATGCCGCCGATCGTGATCTCGATGCAATTCTGGATGCGACGCTTGCCGACCTTGATGACGAAGGCTGACAATGCGGCGTGGCGATCTCGTTACCGTTGCGGTCTCTGGTGATTTCGGTAAACCACGCCCGGCGTTAGTTATCCAATCGGACCTATTTGACGACACCGCCACGGTGACAGTGCTGCTTATTTCTTCCGCTCTTGTCGAGGCGCCGTTGATACGGGTGAGGGTTGAGCCTTCTTCTTTAAACGGCCTGCAGAAGACCTCCCAGATCATGATCGACAAGGCCATGTCGGTAAAGCGTGACAAGCTCGGCCTCGTTATCGGCCGCCTCGAAGACGAAACGCTGCTTGCCGTCACCAGATCGCTTGCGGTGTTTCTCGGCCTGGTCTGAGCTTTACCGGCGGCCTAGCCGCCACTTTCCCAATCAGACCTGATGACTTTTGCGGATGGGCTTGCTAAGCCCGCCACGTCATTATTTTTAAGCGCAAAGACTTGAGCCCCATGCCCGACCTGCTTCTAGAACTTCGCTCCGAGGAAATTCCCGCCCGCATGCAGCGCAAGGCGGCGGGTGACCTGAAAAAGCTCGTGACCGACGCGCTGGTGGATGCAGGCCTGACCTATGAGGGTGCGCGCGAATACTGGACGCCGCGTCGCCTGACGCTCGATATTCGCGGCCTGACCGCACGCTCCGCCGATCTGCGCGAGGAGATCAAGGGGCCGTCCACCAAGGCGCCGGAACAGGCGATCGCCGGGTTCCTGCGCAAGGCCGGTCTTTCCGATATCTCTGAAGCCCAGGTCGCGACCGATCCGAAGAAAGGCGATTTCTATGTCGCCATCGTCTCCAAGGCCGGCCGAGCGGCGGAAGAGATCATTGCAGACGTGATGCCCGGCATCATCCGTTCCTTCCCCTGGCCGAAATCGATGCGCTCCGGTTTCGCCTCCATGCCAAAGGGTTCGAGCTATGGCGGCGTCGAGGGCAAGGGTTCGGAAAGTCTGCGCTGGGTGCGTCCGCTGCAGTCGATCATCTGCACATTCGGCTCCGAGCATGACGAGACGAAAATCATCCCGTTCGAGATCGACGGTATCGTGGCCGGCAATGTGACCTATGGCCACCGTTTCCACGCGCCGGAAGCGATTACCGTTCGCCGCTTCGATGATTATGTCGCAAGTCTGGAAAAGGCGAAGGTCATGCTCGATGCCGACCGCCGCAAGGACATGATCCTGCACGATGCGCGTGATCTGGCTTTCGCAAGCGGTCTGGATCTGGTCGAGGACGAAGGCCTGCTTGAAGAGGTTTCCGGTCTGGTCGAATGGCCGCATGTGCTGATGGGCACGTTCGAGAAGGACTACCTCGAAATCCCGGCGGAAATCATTCGCCTGACGATCAAGACCAACCAGAAATGCTTCGTCACCCGGCCGCAGGGCGCGGAAGAGGGTCTTTCGAACCATTTCATCCTGATCTCGAATATTGATGCCAAGGACGGCGGCAAGGAAATCATTCACGGCAACGGCAAGGTCGTGCGCGCACGTCTCTCCGACGCCAAGCATTTCTGGACCCGCGACCAGAGCGACATTCCCGATCTAGGCACACTGGTGGAGTCTGCGAAGAAATTCGATCTCGACCTGAAGAAGCCTCTCGACCAGCGCATGGCCAAGCTCGATGCGCTGAACGTGACGTTCCATGCCAAGCTCGGCACGCAGGGTGAACGCGTTGCCCGCATCCGCGCGCTTGCCAAGGAATTGGCCCCTATCGTCGGCGCCGACCCGATCCTCGTCGATCGTGCAGCTGTGCTCGCCAAGGCTGACCTTCGCACAGAGGCCGTCGGCGAATTCCCCGAACTGCAGGGCCTGATGGGCCGCCGTTATGCCGGTCTGCAGGGCGAAAACGAATCCGTCGCGATTGCCATCGAGGATCACTACAAGCCGCAAGGCCCGTCCGACCGCGTGCCTAAGGACAAGGTTGCGATCACTGTGGCGCTCGCCGACAAGCTCGATACGCTTACCGGCTTCTGGGCCATCGACGAAAAGCCGACCGGCTCGAAGGACCCGTATGCGCTGCGCCGTGCGGCTCTGGGTGTTGTGCGCATTCTCTTGGAGCGGAGTGTCGAGCTGCCGCTGCTGGCGACCACGAAGGATGCCGACCTTCTGTCCTTCTTCCACGACCGCTTGAAAGTCTATCTGCGCGATATGGGCGCCCGTCACGACATCATCGATTCCGTGCTGACGCCTGAGACCGATGATCTCCTGCTCGCAGCCCGTCGGGCCGAAGCGCTGACCTCCTTCATCTCCTCCGAAGACGGCCAGAACCTGCTGGCTGGCACCAAGCGCGCCACGCAGCTGCTTGCCGCCGAAGAGAAGAAGGGCACCGTTATTGCCGAGGGCGTTTCCGACGAACTCCTGAAGCTCGATGCCGAAAAGGCGCTTTGGGCTGCGGTCCAGGTGGCCTCGAAGGAAGCCTCCGAAGCGGTATCGAAGAAAGAATACCGCTCCGCCATGGAAGCCCTGTCGCAGCTGCGCGCACCGGTCGACAAATTCTTCGAGGATGTTCTGGTCAACGACGAGGACACCGCCATCCGCGCCAACCGCCTTGCTCTTCTGAAGGCCATCCGCGAGGCGACCGGCACGGTTGCGGATTTCTCCAAGATCAGCGGGTAAGGCGCGGCTCTGCGGAAGCAGAGGCGATCGATCCGAACTTTCAAAAGCCCCGCTAATCCGGGGCTTTTTTCTGCGCTGCGCTCCGTGTTAAACTGAGTGTGGATTTCTCCAGGAGCCTTCGATGAACAAGCCCGTGCAAGTGACCGTCAGCGATCAGGCCGCAAGCTTCGTCTCGCGCGAGTTGGAAAGCGGACGCTTCGATACCGTTGACGAGGTTATCGAGGCGGGGCTTCGCATGCTCGAGGAAGAGCAGATGAAGATCGAAAGGCTGCGCGAGCTGCTGATCGAGAGCGAGAATAGCCGCCCTGCGCATTACGTCGATCGGGATGAGTTCCTGTCCCGGATGCGTGAAAAGCATGGGCAATGAAAGTCTATCGTCTACGCCCGACTGCCGAGGCAGATCTTGACGATATCTGGTTATATACTGCCAATACCTTGTCCACTGAGCAGGCTGAGACCTATGTCTCCCGCTTGTTCGATATGTTCGTTTTGCTTGGGACCAATCAAGGTCTCGGGCAACAGGTAGATACGATCATGCCCGGCTATCGCCGCTTTCTATGCGACCACCATCTCATTTTTTATGTATGCGCTGATGACGGGCAGGTCGAAATCGCCCGTATCCTCCACGAAAAGGTCGATATCCGCCGCCATCTCGACGAACAGCAATGACAGTCTCCAAAATCCTCATCAGCGCCTGCCTTCTCGGCCATGCCGTCCGTTATGATGGCAAGGGAAAGCCGCTCTTCCATCCGGCGATCGATCGCTGGCGGGAGGACGGGAGGCTGGTGACGATCTGCCCGGAGCTTGCCGGCGGCATGAGCGTGCCGCGGCCGCCTGCCGAGATCGAGAAGGGCATGACCGGGGCCGATGTGCTTGAGGGGCGGGCGCGGGTCATGGAAATCACCGGAGGCGATGTGACCGAGGCCTTTGTCGCGGGGGCCCATCACGCGCTGGCATTTGCTCAGGCGCATGGCTGCACCCACGCGCTTCTGATCGACGGCAGTCCATCCTGCGGCTCGGGCTTTATCTATGACGGATCGTTCGGCGGGCAGAGGCACGCAGGCAACGGCGTGACGGCGGCGCTTCTGGAGCAGGCGGGTATTATCGTGCGTTCCGATCGTCAGGTGGAGGAACTGGTCGAGCTGCTGGCAAAAGCCTGATCTCGCCCATTCGCAGCTATCGCACTGACCCCGAAAAGGTCCTGAAAAAGAGAAAGCCGCCGGACCATATTGTCCTGACGGCTTTCATCCCCGCGTCCCCCGCGTAACTTGGTGAGGACTCCGCCCGACTAGGGCGGAACCTCGATAGTGTAAATTAGCTTGCCATGCGCATCTGGCCGGCCATGTCGCGCAGGCTGTCGGCGTGCTTCGAACCGCTGACGCGGAAGCCTCGGATCAGGTTCAGGAGGTCCTCGGTATCGACTGCGAGCGCTTCCGCAGAGGCCGTGGTCTCTTCCGCCATGGCGGCGTTCTGCTGGGTTGCCTGGTCGAGATGGTTGAGCGACGAGGAGATCGAACGCAGTGTCGAATCCTGCTCTGCGGCGGAATCGGCGATCTTGCTGACGATGTCGCTTGCCGCCTTTACCTGGCTCGAAATTCGCTTGAGCGCTTCGCCGGCCTCGCCCACCAGGCGAACGCCATTTTCCACCTGATGCGAGGAATGCGAGATCTGGTCCTTGATCTCCTTGGCGGCGGCTGCCGAACGCTGGGCGAGTTCACGCACTTCCTGGGCGACAACGGCAAAGCCTTTGCCGCTTTCGCCGGCACGCGCAGCCTCGACGCCGGCATTGAGCGCGAGCAGGTTGGTCTGGAAGGCGATCTCGTCGATGACGCCGATGATCTTGGAAATCTCGCCGGAGGATTGCTCGATACCGCTCATCGCCTCGATCGCTTCGGCGACCACGGCATCGCTGCGGTTCGCTTCGCCGCTGACCGTGACGACCCGCTGGGCCGCCTCGCGAGCGCCGTCAGCGGTCTGCTTGACGGCAACCGTCAGTTCGTCGAGAGCCGCCGAAGTTTCTTCCAGACTTGCCGCCTGGCGCTCGGTGCGCTGCGACAGCTCGTTGGAAGCGCGACGGATTTCCTCCTTCGAGCCGCCGATATCGATGCCCTTGGCATTGACCTTGGACATGGCCGCTTCGAGATGGCCGAGCGCCTCGTTGAAGTTGTCGCGCAGGCCGGCATAGCGACTGCCGAGATCGCCGCAGCGAACCGTGAGGTCGCCCTTGGCGAGGTTTTCGAGAGCGGAGCCGATCGTGGAGACGACGCGGGCCTGCAATTTGGCCTCGTCGCGCTGCATGTCGAGGTTCTGCTGGCGCTCGCCGTCGAGTTCCTCCTGTTGGCGCTGCTGGCGTTCTTCCATCGCATGGCGCTCGCGCACCTTCTGCTGCAGGGCTTCGGTGGCGCGGGCCATCAGGCCCACTTCGTTCGTCATGCCCGTGTGCGGGATCTTGAGATTGACATCCTCGTCGGCAACGGCGTTCAGCGCGTTGCGGATATCGCTGAGCGGTCCGGAAATGTTGCGGATGACAATCAGTGCAAGGATGGCGGCAAGCACAAGGATGCCGGCTCCGATGCCGACGGCCTTCATGATGTCCGAGCGGACCTGTGCTTCGAGGTCATCGACATAGACGCCGGTAACGAGAACCAACTGCCAGGGTTCGAAAGCGAGCGCATAGGAGCTCTTGCGGAAATCCTCGCCCTGTTCGCCGGGCTTGGGCCCAAGGAAGTCTGCAGTGCCGCCCCCGGCACGGGCGAGCTTGACCAACTCGTCGCGATACATGAAGCCCTGGCTGTCGGGCTTGCCCTTGAAATTCTGGCCGAGACGCTTGGGGTCCGGATGCAGGCGCATCGTCACGTCATAGTCATAGGCATAGAGATAACCGTCCGGCTTGAAGGTCATGGCGGAGACAGCTGCGAAGGCCTGTTTCTGGGCGTCCTCGCGCGTCAGCTCGCCGGCCGCTTCACGCTCCTGGAATTTCTTCAGAATGCCGATGCCGGATTCCACTTGGCTGCGCAGCATTCCGTAACGCTCTGCATAGATCGCGCTGGTGGATGCGCGTAGTTCGAAATAGGTACCGACCGCGAAGGCGACCATTAATGTCAGCACGAGCAGGACGAGCTGATGGGAGATCTTCAGGTTCTTCATGGAATCCTCGCGACCATACCGACCGCCGTTGTCCGGCAGCCGAATAAACTTCAAGTGTTGGGAAGGAGCGCATCCTGCGCAAAATTCGTGCTGCATCGCACAAGGCTAAAAATGCCCTGTATCTTTGAATAAAAATTTAAGTTTTTGGCGGATGGCCGATGATAACGGATATATTATCGAACGTTATCGCGAATTTTCAGCCCGATAGGGAATTTAACAAGTCAGGGTAGAAGTATTAGGAATAATGTATCTTGCGGATGGCGAAATAAGCAGCTCTCGTTATTCACTCAACCTAAGTGGAGTGTCTTTTATCTTCTGCTCGCTGAAGGTGCTTTTCTCCACGGCGCCTGTCTTTGACTCAAGGTCGATCGGGTCAGCTTGATGGCTCGCGGTCTGGACCTCTGTCTGGACATATCTGCCGCTCGTGGTCGCAATCACAGCCTGCATCTGATCGATGTTCATCCAGTCCGGTACCTTGCTGATATGGACGACCGGCGAGCCGCCCATCCAAGCATCGGTACGTACGATCTTCTTCTGGCCGTCGATCTCCATAAGCGAGACCGATTGGATGCTGCCTTTCAGCTCGGGAACCTTGTAGTTACTGTCTTCGGCCTTCTTGAGAGGAGGGCAGGTTTCGCAAGTCAAGCTCAGCATGCTTGGGGTCGTTCCCTGCGTATTGCCCGGAAATGGCATGACAGACTGCGCCTGGGCAGTACCGGCGAAAAGCACGAAGGCTGTGAGGGCCAGATGGCGCATTATGCAAATCCTCTCTTTGCATCATGCTTAGTCCATCAGTGGTTTCGATCCCGTCAGGAGAACCGGTAAATAACGGCTTAAACTGTAACGATCGGCCGCATCACCAGAAGGCATGCGGCCAAGCTGTCAGGAATTCTCGCGCGCGGCCGCACGCCAGCCGATATCGCGGCGGCAGAAACCGTTTTCCCAGGTGATGCCTTCTACGAGCGAATAGGCCCCGGCCTGTGCCTCGCGGACATTATGGCCGATCGCCGTAACGTTGAGCACCCGGCCGCCGGTCGCTACCAGCTGTCCGTCCTTGATCGCCGTGCCGGCATGGAAGATCTTCTCGCCCCTTGCTGTTGCCGGCAATTTGGCGATCGGCGTGTTCTTGTCATAGGCAGCGGGATAACCCTTGGATGCCATGACGACGCTCAGCGCCACATCGTCGCTCCACAGCGCCTCGACTTGATTGAGAGTGCCGGTTGCGGCGGCATAGAGCAGTTCGAGAAGATCGCTCTTCAGCCGCATCATCAGCACCTGGCATTCCGGGTCGCCGAAGCGGACATTGTATTCGATCAGTTCCGGACCCTTCTGGGTGATCATCAGGCCGGCAAAGAACACGCCGGTAAACGGATGGCCGCTTTCCGCCATGCCGCGGATGGTCGGCTCGATAATTTCCTTCATCGTCCGCTCGACCATTTCGGGCGTCATCACCGGGGCAGGGGAGTAAGCGCCCATGCCGCCTGTATTCGGCCCGGTATCGCCGTCGCCGACGCGCTTGTGGTCCTGCGCGGTTGCCAGCGCCAGCGCGGTCTTGCCGTCGGAAAGGCAGAAGAAGCTCGCCTCCTCGCCATCGAGATAGGCCTCGACCACGACTTCCGCACCGGCTGCCCCGAAGGCGCCGTCGAAGCAGTCGTCGATTGCGGCAAGTGCTTCTTCGACCGTCATCGCAACGGTGACACCCTTGCCGGCGGCAAGCCCGTCCGCCTTGACGACGATCGGCGCGCCTTGCTCGGTCACATAAGCCTTGGCTTCCTCACCATTGGTGAAGCGGCGGTAGGCGCCGGTCGGGATATTGTAGCGGGCGCAGATATCCTTGGTGAAACCCTTGGAGCCTTCGAGCTGGGCTGCCGCGGCCGATGGTCCAAATACGACGATGTTCTTGGAACGCAAGACGTCGGCGATACCGGCCACCAGCGGGCCTTCCGGACCGACCACGACGAAGTCGATACCGTTGGTCAGGCAGAATTCGGCAACTGCGCCGTGATCATCGACGTCAAGGGAAGCAATCTGGGCATGTTCCGCGATACCGGGATTGCCCGGAGCGGCATAAAGGGCAGTCAGTTTGGGAGACTGTGCAAGCTTCCACGCCAGTGCATGTTCGCGGCCGCCTGAGCCGATCAGCAGAACCTTCATAAACCGCCCTCATGGTTGTTTCACTGGGGCGGTTAAGGCCCGTTGCCGCAAAGGTCAAGGGTCTGCGGCCGATATGCACCCGGTTGGCGGCCGGCCCCACAGGGATAACAGGGTCGGCACCGCCTTGATGATATGTTTCTAGAGCGTGCATGCTCCTACCGGCGCAACGCCAGTGTCGTTTCGAAAATCAGTCGGTTTCTATAGGCGAGGAAGGGAACCGGTTCGTCTCTTTTGGCCGCATCTTTTATCTTTTCGCTCAGGTAGATGATGGCGGCCTCAAGCTCTTCGGAGCCCACCGCCTCATCACGGGCGAGTTGGGTGGCGATTCTTCTGGGCATTCATACCTCCATGCGTACCGCATCATGCGGCGTCGCTAACTATAGGTGGCGCGACGAATGCGAGAAGATGTCACGTCTTTATCCACCGGGTGACGGTTATCGATTTGTGAATGCCGGTCCGTTTTGGCACAGGCTGCTTCATCATCCTGTGAGCGCAGGGAAAGGCGGTGTTGTCTTGCCGCAAAGTTTGACTATGGTCGCGCCTCCCGATCTAGACGAGGACTTCCATGGCCGCCGACATCCAGAAACTCAGCCTTGCGATTGCCGCAGAAATCAACGCGCGCCCGGATCAGGCCAAGGCGGCGATCGGTTTGCTGGATGAAGGCGCGACGGTTCCCTTCATCGCGCGCTATCGTAAGGAAGTGACCGGTGGCCTCGACGATACGCAGCTTCGCAATCTTGCCGAGCGCCTCGTCTATCTACGCGAACTGGAAGCGCGCCGCGTCTCGATCGTCGACAGCATCAATACCCAGGGCAAGATGACCGACGAACTGGCGGCCAAGCTGGCCGGTGCCGTCACCAAGGCCGAACTCGAAGACCTTTATCTTCCCTACAAGCCGAAGCGCCGCACCCGCGCCGAGATCGCCCGCGAACGTGGCCTTGGCCCGCTCGCCGAAGCCATCTGGGCCGATCGCAACGCCGACCCGGCAAAGCTTGCGCAAGACTATGTTCAGGGTGAAGTCGCCGACCTGAAGACGGCGCTCGATGGCGCGCGCGATATCGTTGCCGAAACCATCTCCGAAAATGCCGATCTTCTCGGCCGCCTGCGCCAGCATATGCGCGATGGCGCCGTTCTCCGCGCCAAGGTGGTCGATGGCAAGCAGGAGGCGGGCGCAAAGTTCGCCGACTATTTCGATCACACGGAGCGCTGGGCAACCGTTCCCGGCCACCGTGCACTCGCCATGCTGCGCGGCTGGAATGAGGAAATGCTAACGCTGACGATAGATGTCGATGCCGACGACACATCCCCGGTCAAGCCGGCACAGCGCATCATTGCCGCTGCGTTTGAAATCCGCGGCTCTGGCAAGGGCGACCTGTGGCTGATGGAGGCTGCCGGCTGGACCTGGCGCGTCAAGCTCTCTGTCTCCCTGTCGCTCGATCTGATGCGGGAAATGCGCGAGCGCTCCGAAGAGGATGCAATTCACGTCTTCGCGCGTAATCTCAAGGACCTGCTTCTGGCCGCTCCTGCCGGTTCCCGCTCGACCATGGGCCTCGATCCGGGCATCCGCACTGGCGTCAAGGTCGCGATCGTCGATGCCACCGGCAAGCTGATCGACACCTCGACCGTCTATCCTTTCCCGCCGAAGAACGACCTGCGCGGTACCCAGGCTGAACTTGCCTCGCTGATCCGCAAGCATGATGTCGAACTGATCGCCATCGGCAACGGTACCGGCAGCCGCGAGACGGAAAAGCTGGTGGCCGATATGCTGTCATCCCTTCCGGGGGCCAGGCCGACCAAGGTTATCGTGTCGGAAGCCGGCGCCTCGGTCTATTCCGCCTCGGAAACGGCAGCCGCCGAATTCCCGGGGCTCGACGTGTCGCTGCGCGGCGCGGTCTCCATCGCCCGCCGCCTGCAGGACCCGCTGGCCGAACTCGTCAAGATCGAACCCAAGGCGATCGGCGTCGGCCAGTACCAGCACGACGTCGATCAGGGCAAACTCGCCCGCTCGCTCGATGCCGTCGTCGAAGATGCGGTGAATGCCGTTGGCGTCGATCTCAACATGGCGTCTGCGCCGCTGCTTGCCCGCGTTTCGGGCTTGAGTAAATCCATTGCTGAAGCGATTGTTGCCCATCGCGATTTGAACGGCGCTTTCGAAAGCCGCAAGGATCTTCTGAAGGTTGCACGCCTGGGTAACCGTACCTTCGAACAGGCGGCAGGCTTCCTGCGTATTCCGAATGGCAAGGAACCGCTCGATGCCTCTTCCGTCCACCCGGAAGCCTATGGCGTGGCGAAGAAGATCGTTGCCGCCTGCGGTCGCGACCTGCGTGCGCTGATGGGCGACAGTGCGGCGCTGAAGGCTGTCGATCCGCGCCAGTTCATCGACGAGCAGTTCGGTCTGCCGACCGTGAAGGACATCATCGCCGAACTGGAAAAGCCCGGGCGTGACCCGCGCCCGAGCTTCAAGACCGCCACCTTTGCAGACGGTATCGACGAGATCACCGATCTCAAGCCCGGCATGCTGCTGGAAGGTACCGTGACGAACGTTGCGGCCTTCGGCGCTTTCGTCGATATCGGCGTGCATCAGGACGGTCTCGTACACGTCTCGCAACTGGCCGACAAGTTCGTCAAGGACCCGCATGAAGTCGTCAAGGCGGGTGATGTGGTGAAGGTCAAGGTGGTCGAGGTGGACGTCAAGCGCAAGCGAATCGGCTTGACAATGCGCAAGGATGGAGGCGAAAGCGCCCCGCCGCCGCGTGGTCCGGGCAAAAATGAACGCCCCGCCAATCAAAAATTCATGAAGACCGAAAAGCCTTCTTCACAAGGCGCTTTCGGCGCAGCGCTCGCAGAAGCTTTAAAAAAGCGCTGAATTTTACAAGCTTCGATGTCATTGCTACCATTAGGTGTGCGCCGTCAAACAACCCGTTTGACGGCGTGCTGTTTCGTGTCATTTTCATGACCGGAATGTGCTTGCAGTCCGAGGAATAGACGCTAGATTTCGAAAAATAGTAAGGTTCCCTTAGTATTCAGGAGGTGGGTCCGTGAACTCGTCCCTTCACGATCTTCTTAGCAAAATCATCAAGATAGGCACTCTCACCGTCCGTGGGACGGGAGGCGAACAGCGATATGGAGGAGGGGGAGGTCGGTCGGTGGCCATCCGCTTCACCGACGAGGCATCGGAATTGGCGCTTCTGCGTGATCCGCAGTTGCAACTCGGCCAGCTCTACATGGATGGCCGTCTCCTTGTGGAAGAAGGCGACATCTATGAGTTCCTGGCCCTGATCAAGGACAACACCCTGTCCGAAGGCCTGACATTCGGCATGATCGTCCGCGGCATCGGCCGCATGATCGAGGCGCAGTTCCGTAATCGCGTTCCGATCAACCACAATCGCAAGAACGTCTCGCATCACTACG
This sequence comes from Hyphomicrobiales bacterium, assembly GCA_900472575.1. Taxonomy (GTDB): domain Bacteria; phylum Pseudomonadota; class Alphaproteobacteria; order Rhizobiales; family Rhizobiaceae; genus Neorhizobium; species Neorhizobium cellulosilyticum. The sequence continues at coordinate 57,520 of UCIV01000001.1, read as the reverse complement.
ATCTCGACGAAAAGCTGTTCTCGCTGTTTCTCGACGAGGACTGGCAATATTCCTGCGCCTACTTCAACCCGCCCGGCATTTCACTGGACGAGGCGCAGATCGCCAAGAAACGCCATATCGTGGCAAAGCTTCTGGCAGAGCCCGGCCAGAAGGCGCTGGAAATCGGCTCCGGCTGGGGCGGCATGGCGATGTATCTGTCGGAAAGCTCCGGCATCGACGTGACCGGCATCACGCTGTCGACCGAGCAACTGAAGATTTCCCGCGAACGAGCCGCCAGGCGGGGTCTCGCCAACAGCGTCCGTTTCGAGTTGCAGGACTATTATTACCTGCCGCCGACCAAGAGCTACGATCGCATCGTCTCCGTCGGAATGTTCGAACATGTCGGCCGCCTGAACTACAAAAAGTTCTTCAACAAGGTGAACGATGTGCTCGCCGATGACGGCGTGATGGTGTTGCATTCGATCGGCCAGCCCTATCCGGCGATCTACAACAATCCGTGGATCGAAAAGTACATCTTCCCGGGCGGTTATATCCCGTCTCTGGCGGAAGTGCTTCCGGCGATCGAAAAGGCGGGACTGCTGGTCTCCGACGTTGAAATCCTGCCAATGCATTACGCCTATACGCTGCGCCACTGGCGCGAGCGCTTCATGGCCAACAGGGAAAAGGCCGCAGCGCTTTATGACGACCGTTTCGTCAGGATGTGGGAATTCTATCTCGCAGCGTCCGAAATGGCCTTCACCCACGAAGCCTTCCACATCTTCCAGATCCAGATCGTCAAGAAGCGCCAGGCCGTGCCTGATACGCGCGACTACATCTATGAGCGGGAAGCCGAGTTGCGGGCGTTTGAACAGAGCCGGTTGCCGCTGGACAAGATTGCGGTGTGATGGTGGCCCAGCTGGGGGCAGAAGACCCCTGCCAACCCTCCCCACAAGGGGGAGGGCTTAACCCGGCCGATCCTTCCGGTGAGAAATTGGCAAGAGGCCGCCACGGGTCTTCTCCCCCTTGTGGGGGAGATGGCCGGCAGGCCAGAGGGGACTTGAAGGTGATGATTCTTCCATCTCCTTGACCACCCCAAATCCCCGGCGCTAGAACCTCGGCATGATGACAAACGCCCCAAATGATGCCGCTCGCGTGGCCGATGCCCCTTCCGATAATTTTGTCTATCGCGTGCTGCCGCGATCGCTATGGGGATATTCCCAGCTTGCCCGCTGGGACCGCCCGATCGGCTGGCAGCTTCTGATGTGGCCGTGCTTCTGGTCCATCGCTCTTGCGGCGGACGCGGCACCCGATGGTCTGGAGCCATCGGCAGGCACGATCATATTCTATCTTTTCCTGATGTTCATCGGCTCGGTCGCCATGCGTGGCGCGGGCTGTGCCTATAACGATCTCGTCGACCACGATATCGACATGGAAGTGGCGCGCACCCGCTCGCGCCCGCTGCCATCTGGTCGTGTGTCCCGTTTCGGTGCCAAGGTGTTCATCGTTCTGCAGGCGCTGGTCGGACTGCTTGTCCTCATTCAGTTCAACACCTTCTCGATCGTGCTCGGCATAGCCTCGCTCGCTGTCGTCGCCATCTATCCCTTTGCCAAACGTTTTACCGATTGGCCGCAGTTCTTCCTTGGGCTCGCATTCTCCTGGGGCGCGCTGATGGGCTGGGCGGCAATCTTCGGATCGCTCTCCTGGGCGCCGGTGTTTCTCTATATCGGTGCCGTTGCCTGGACGATCGGTTACGACACGATCTATGCCTATCAGGATATCGAGGATGATGAACTGATCGGTGTTCGCTCTACTGCACGGCTGTTCGGTGACAAGGCAAAACCCTGCCTTGTCGGGCTCTACGGCGTCACCGTCCTGTTTCTTTTCTTGTCCTTTATCGCAGCCGGTGCCGGTTTCTTCGCCTATGTCGGGCTGATTGCTATGGTCATTATGCTCGGCTGGCAGATTCTCATTCTGGATATCCGCAATACCGCCCAGTGCCGGGACCTGTTCCTCTCCAACAATCGTGTCGGCGCAATCCTCTTTGCTGGCCTGCTTCTCTCGCTCATTTTCTGAGACAGCGATGATGCTGAACTGAGAAAGCCCGGCTTGTTGAAGCCGGGCTTTGCGCTGCGCCTTGCAGGTTCAGGGGACGGTCCTACCGGCGCGCGATGATTTCCCGGCCTTCGATCCTCAGCGCGACGCCGAGGCTGCCGGTCGTGCGGCGAACGAGGAAGCGGGGACGCCTTGCGGCGAAATAGGAGTGACGGCGGCGCTGCTTGGTGCCATGGTTGCGCACGTCGCCGATATGGTTTTCGAGCGGACGGGCAACGCCATCGGCTTCAACCATCAGCATCGGAATATGAAAGGCTTCAGACCACGAGCGCCAGTCGGCTGCGATATCGCAGAGATCATGCGCGACGAGAAGCGGGATGCAGAGATCAGGATCGTCGTGATGGAGTTCGAGCGTGACGGTGACTTCACCGTCGCCATGGTCGATCGCACGGGCGGCGACACCCTTGAACGCGCGCGCCGGCAGGGCGAAGGACAGCGGCAGACCGCTACCCGGAAGGATCTTGCGCAGCACGGCGCCGCGCTCGTCGATGGTGATCGTGACATCTCCTGAGGTCTCGCGCAGCGAATAGGTAATCTGCTGCGGAAAACGAGACGGATCGAGCCTCAATGTCGACCCTGCCCAATCGGGCTTCAGAACGGTTTTGCTCATCGCTTTATGCTACCCTTGTTTTACCTGAGAGCCGCTTCCGGTTTCCCGTATTCGTTTCTCTGCGGGACTTTTGTCCTCTGATGGGCTCACATTAGGCGGCGGGGTTGCGAAAACCCCTTAAAAATCGCGGTTAAGGAAAGTTTGCCTTGGTGGATGGTTACCGAATGCCGCAATTATCGCGGTTTCTGAAGGGTGAACGCGTCAGCTTGGATTGAAGGCGTATCGCCGTGAGACACGCCCTTGCGATCGCGTTTTCGGGTCTGTGGAAAACCGTCCGGATCGCCGATTATGCAGGCCGAAAGCCTGGGACAAAAATCAGCTGTCGTCTTTTTTGGAGAAGGGTGTGAAGGCCGCGTCGATATTGGACGACAGCCACGCCAGATCCTCGTCGGCGGCTTTGAGCATGGCGGCTTCCATCCGTCGATAGCGTGAAAGAAGCTCCCGGCCGAACTCGGTAAGGCCGGCCCCACCGCCGCTTTTTCCACCATGGCGGGTAAAGATCGAAGGTTCGCGGAACATCCGGTTAATCTCGTCCGAAAGCAGCCATGCGCGCCGGTAGGACATGCCGATCGAAGCTCCGGCGGCGCGGATGGAACCGTGTTCCTCGATCAGTTCTAGCAGTTGTGCCTTTCCCGGCCCGAGCCTGACGCCGATATCGAAATCGATGCGGATCGTGGTTTTCCGGATATGGCTCATGGGGCGATGATCACCTTGCCCGGGTTCATGATGCCGACCGGATCGAAGGAGTTCTTGATCCGGGCCATCAGTTCCATCTCGATCGGCGAGCGGATATGCGCAAGCTCGTCACGCTTCAACTGGCCGATGCCATGCTCGGCGGAAATCGATCCTCCCGCTTGGAGCACGATCGTATGGACGATCTCGTTGATCTCGCGCCAGCGGTCGAGAAACGCCTGCTTGTCGGCGCCAACGGGCTGGGAGATGTTGTAGTGGATATTGCCGTCGCCCATATGGCCGAAGGCGCAGACGCGGGCGCCAGGCATGGCCGCCAGAACCGCCTTTTCGGCCTCGGCCATGAACTGCGGGATCTTCGACACCGGCACCGACACGTCGTGCTTGATCGATCCGCCTTCCGGCTTCTGAGCGCCCGACATGCTTTCGCGCATCGTCCACAGTGCCTTCTGCTGCGCAACCGAGCTTGCGATCACCGCATCGCGCACCAGGCCGGCCTCGAAACCCTGCTCCAGCAGCGAATGGACCATGACTTCGGCAGTTTCGGCTGAATCCGAGGTCGAGATGTCGATCAGCACATACCACGGATGCGGTTCCGACAGCGGATCGCGCACGCCCTCGATATGGCGCGAGGTGAACTCGATGCCGATCCGCGGCATCAGCTCGAAACCGGTGAGCGCCATGCCGCACAGCGTCGAGGCCTTGTCGAACAGCGCGAGCGCGTCTTCGGTCGAGGCGACACCGGCAAGCGCCACCTGATGGCCGACCGGGCGGGGAAAGAGTTTCAGCACCGCGCCGGTAATGATGCCGAGCGTGCCTTCCGCGCCGATGAAGAGATCGCGCAGGTCGTAGCCGGTATTGTCCTTCTTCAGACGACGCAAGCCATCCCAGATCTCGCCGGTCGGAAGCACGACTTCCAGCCCGAGGCAGAGCTGGCGCATGTTGCCATAGGCAAGCACAGCCGTCCCCCCTGCATTGGTGGAAAGATTGCCGCCGATGCGGCAGGAGCCTTCCGACCCGAGCGAAAGCGGAAACAGCCGGTTCACCTCTTCCGCCGCCTTCTGCACATCGGCAAGGATCGCGCCGCCATCGGCAACCAGCACATTGGCCACCGGATCGACGTCGCGGATGCGGTTCATCCGGGCAAGCGATATGATGACGTCATTGCCGCCGGCGCGTGGTGTCTGTCCGCCGACAAGACCGGTATTGCCGGTCTGCGGCACGATGGCGGTGCCGGTTTCGCTGGCGAGTTTCAGGATCGCCGAGACCTCTTGCGTCGAGGCAGGCTTCAGAAGCAGCGGCGAGGAACCCTTGTAGAGACCACGATCCTCCACCAGATGCGGGGCAAGGCCTGCCGCATCGCGGATCACATTGGCATCTCCGACAATCGCGGCAAAACGGTCGATCAGTCCCGAAGCCATCTCTGAACCGGCCTTTGCGCTCTCGCCTGCTGCATTGTCCATTTTCATTCCTCTCCGTCGCGTGGTGCGGCTGCCCGTCCAAGCCTGTCATTGATCGCTTCGCCCAGTCCCTCGTTCGGGATCGGCGCAACCGCGATGCTTGAGGCACCGCTGGCATCCGCGCGCTTCAGGTATTCGAACAGGTTGGCCGCCGCCTGCGCAAGGTCGGCCGATGGGCTGAGGTCGAGATCGATCGCAGCCTTTTCCGCACCAGCAACCGGCTGGCCACCGAAACGGATCAGCGCTTCGCCCGGTTCGATTGCCGTCGCGTCGAGACGCACGGTAGCGCCCGGCGCATAATGCGAGGCGAGCATGCCCGGCGCCTCGATGATCGCGGCAGGGCCTGAGCGACGCTCAAGGTCACGCCCGGCAACATCGGCGATATGCATGGCCGCAAGACCACCGGGCCTCAGAAGCAGGATCGCGCCGGTTTCGGGATCGACGCGGATGATCGTCGACTCGACGCCGACTGGCGAAGAGCCGCCGTCGATGATCAGTTGAAGCTTGTCGCCGAGGTCGTCCATCACATGGCGTGCCGAGGTCGGGCTGATCTTGCCGGACGTGTTGGCGCTTGGTGCCGCAAGCGGCCGGCCGAAATCGCGGATCAGGTCGTTGGCAAAACCTTCCGGGCAGCGAAGCCCGACCGTTTCCAGCCCCGCGGTTGCCAGCGGATGGATGGTGCTGTCTTTCCTGAGCGGCAGGACAATGGTCAGCGGACCGGGCCAGAAGGTTTCGGCCAACTTTCTCGACGCCGGATCGAACACCGCGTACCGCTCGGCCATCTCGATATCGCAGACATGGCAGATGAGCGGATTGAACTGCGGACGCCCCTTGGTCTCGTAGATGTGCGAGATCGCATCGGCGCGCGTCGCATCCGCGGCAAGGCCGTAGACCGTTTCGGTCGGAATGGCGACGGGAAAACCGTCATTGAGCACGCGGCTTGCCTCGCTGATGGCGCGCTGGGGCTCATGGGTGATGTTTATGATTTCGGCTGTCATGCCGCTGTCAATACAGCGGAGTGCCCGTGCTTTAAAGCCTTTTGATGATTTCGCGCACTGCGGCACTGGGCGCGCCGAGCATCAGAACGTTGCGCATCGCCTCGCGCGGGCTGTTGGTCTGGAACAGAAGCCCGTTCTTGCGCCATGTCCGGTCGATCCGCGCCTGTTCGCCTGCTTCGCCTTCCACCGCGACGGCGAAATACATGCGGGAATTCCGTGGATTGATTCGGGCGAAAAACACCTCGTCGCCGCCGATCTCGGAAGAGAAGTTGGCGATGTAGAATGACCAGCTGACCATCGCATCCTGCGAAAAGAAGGTACGTGCTGCGGTCACATGGCAATAGCCCAGATGCGGGCTACCCTCCAACGTGCGGTGAAAGATGATCTTCGGCAGGTGGATAGACCGGTGAAAGCTGTTCAGCCGCTTATGCGTGGTTTCGCCGGCCGTTTCGAGCTTCTTGCCTGTCTTTTCAGCCACTTCGTCATGGGTGAGATAGCGACGTTCGTCGGGAACCCAGACAGGGCGGGAGCGTGGAATTCTGCCGGTTCGCAGGAATTCCGTATGGGCATTGCCGCTGCTTGGCGGCATCATCAAGGGCCTGGGCCTGTTGACTTCGTAATAACGGAGCTGTCCTGGCATGGTGGCGGCTCTTCCCAATGAATTTTCAAGAACACTATTAGCAAGACCTTAACAGTCGGTTTCTCCCGCAATCGGATGCTATTGCGCGATCGTCGCCAATGCAGTGGCCGATGTCGCAATGTCGTCTATGCGACAGGCCGGCGTCCCGCTTAAATATGACAAAGCTCAAGGTGCCGCCTCGCTAGGGGAGGCGGAAAATTGGGAAGCCGGCGGGTCGACGAGATCTATCCGGCGCTGCCCCCGCAACGGTGGTGGAGTTTAAGGCATGGTAGGGGGCGACCCCGGCCACTGGGACAGAGCCGAACGGCCGACCGGGAAGGTGCCATGCAGTCCTTTTGGGACAACTCCTCAGCCCGGAAACCAGCCTGAGCTTGATGACACCGGTCGCGGAGGGCGCACGGGACGGGAATTGGCTGCATTGATTGTTGCCGGCTTGTCCATGCCCTGAAGCTTGCTTGTATTGCGAGGAAGCATATGGACATTCACAATCAGGTTCTGCGGCAGCTGAAGAACCGCCGCGAAGGTTTCAGCCTGGAACAGCCCTTTTATATCGATCCCGATTATTACAAGCTCGATCTTGAGATGATCTGGTATCGCGACTGGTTGTTTGCCGGCCACGATTGCCAGATCAACAAGGCGGGCATGTATTTTACCCTGCAGGTTGGCGACTATCCGGTTCTCGTCATCCGCACGCGCGAGGGTGATATCCGCGCCTATCACAATACCTGCCGCCATCGTGGCCACCGCGTCTGCACCAAGGAAACGGGTTCTGCGACCCGCCTCGTCTGTCCCTATCACCAGTGGACCTACCAGCATGACGGCTCGCTGATGTCGGCCCGTCATATGGGCGATAATTTCGACAAGAAGCAGTTTGGATTGAAACCCGTCCACTGCCAGGTGGTTGCCGGCTACATCTTTATCTGCCTCGCAAAGGAAGCCCCGGATTTTGCTCCGGTTCGCGCAACGGTCGAGCCTTACATGGCGCCGCATCGCCTGCCCGAAACGAAGGTTGCCGCCCAGAACACGATCATCGAAAAGGGCAACTGGAAGCTCGTCTGGGAAAACAATCGCGAGTGTTATCACTGCGCCGGTAACCATCCGGAACTCTGCCGCACCTACCCGGAAGCGCCGACTGCGACCGGTGTGCAGGGCGCCGGCGACGATCCGTTCATTTCCGAACACTGGAGCCGCTGTGAAGCGGCCGGCCTGCCGAGCACGTTCAACATGTCGCCGGACGGCCAGTTCCGCGTGGCGCGCATGCCGCTGATCGAGGATGCCGAAAGCTACACGATGAACGGCCGGCCCGCAGTTCAACGGTCGCTCTCCGACGACGTGACGATTTCCCATATCGGCACGATGCTTCTGTTCCATTATCCCACCACCTGGAACCATATGCTGGTCGACCACGCGATCTCTTTCCGAGTCATCCCCGTCGGGCCGGAAGAGACGGCGGTCACCACCACATGGCTGGTCCACAAGGATGCGGTGGAAGGCGTCGATTACGATGTCGAGCAGCTGACCCATGTATGGAACATGACCAACCACCAGGACAGGCAGATCGTCGAGGAAAACGCCTTCGGCATCCGCTCTCCCGCCTATGAACCCGGCCCTTATTCCGAGGCGCATGAAGGCGGTGTGATGCAGTTCGTTGAGTGGTATTCGAACTTCATGATCGATCGCCTGCAGGGCAAGGACAGCACGCTTTACGCGGTGGCGTGATACTGAGCGCTCCTCCGCAATGTGCCGTCAGTTTGCGGAGGAGCCTGTTTTTACGCTGAGTGGGACGTACGATCACTCCCGATTAAGGCGTCGAAGGCTTGGTGTCCTTGGGTCGCAAGCCAGGCCCGAAAGGAAATGATCTCGGGGTTGATCTCGCGCATCGCAGCAAGGTCCACGTGATCCGCCAGCGGGCCGTTATCCAGGATCGCCGCAAGCTGACCAAGATCGCTATCGGCGGCCAGGACTTCAGCGGCAAAGCGGGAATAGATGACCGGACGACCGGCGGCCTCGCTGAAGATTTCCCCCAGCTGGCGCCCTGTAACCGTATCGCTCGCGATCTTAATCGTCCGTCCGCTGAACCGTATGCCATCGGCAAAGATCGCGGCGACGAATTTCCCGATGTCTTCCACGGCAATCAGTTGCATCGACTGGTCCGGCCTGAGGAAGAATGTATACCGGCCTTCTGAAAGGCCGAATGCCGGGTTGATCAGCATATCCATGAATATCATCGGTCTGATTATGGTTGCGGTGACCGGCAGCCGGCGGATATGCGCCTCGATCCGCGGCTTGGCGTCGAAACGGGCGATCCCGGTAGGTGTGTCGCCGGAACTGGCGCCCGAGGAATAGACGAGATGCGCGACGCCGCTTTCGGCCGCAAGATCGGCGATCCCGCACCCTATCCGTACCTCTTCGGTCTCTGACAGGTTGGCCGGCAATACGCTGAACACGCCATGGGCACTGTCCATCCCGGCGCGAAATGTATCGAGATCGGCAAATGATCCTTCAACCAGTTCGGCACCCGCCTGACGAAGGGCGACGGATTTGGGGGCCGCAATGTCTCGCACAATCGCGCGAACGGGCCATCTTGCCTTCAAAAGCGCTTCGGCGACCGCTCCGCCCTGCCGGCCGGTGGCGCCGAATACCAGGATTGGACGTTTGTCTTCTTTCATCTCAGAACCCTCGTGGTGAACACGGGGTCTCCATATATACTGTTGAAACACAGCCGGAAGACGGCACTATTTTCAGCCTCGGGCACACGGGTGATACTCTTGGACAATTCAGGTCAGAGCAAAACCGAAAGGCAGGTGACGCGCGATCAGGCTTTCCTGCCGCAACCTGCAAACGGAGTATGCGGGCGTCTGGGTGACAAGTGGACGGTTCAGGTCATCTGGCGCCTCTCGCTTGCAGAGGGTCGAAGGCTCCGTTTTTCGCATCTGAAAAGGGAAATCGACGGCATCACGCAGCGCATGCTGACACTGACGCTACGCGGCCTGGAACGCGACGGTTTCGTCATGCGACACTATTTTCCCGAGGTGCCGCCGCGCGTCGAATACGAGCTGACCGAATTGGGGGCCGGCATACTGGCGTCTCTTCAGGCCCTGAATTTCTGGATCAGGGACAACTTCTCTCGCATCGAGGAAAACCGGCGCGTTTACGACGAAGCCGGCGAATAGGGCATCTGGCATTCCTCTGCCAGGGAATATGGCGTGGAACAAATGGGCATGTCTCGCGTTCTAAATCGCTGATTATATGTCGAGGAAACATTCCCATGAACGCATTCCGCATGCGCATTGCCACCGCCTTAACGGCGGCGGCCGTTCTTGCTACGAGTTTTGTTCCGGTTTCGGCCGCACCTGTGATGCCGGTGGCACCGATGGCGGTGCAGGCCTCCGCCAGCCAGGCGACCGAGGTCCAATACCGTCGCGACGATCGTGATCGCCGCTATTATCGCCATGATCGCGATCGCCGCCACTACCGCCATGATCGACGCGCCTATCGGGAAGGATATTACAACGGCCATCGCGGATATCGCGAGCGCCGCCAAGGCTATCGGTATCACAACGGTTACTGGTTCCCGCTAGCAGCATTCGGTGCCGCTGCGATTATCGGCGGCGCCATCGCCAACCAGCCGCGTGCTTCGGGGGGCAGCCATTATCAGTGGTGCGCCAATCGCTACCGGACCTATCGCGCTTCGGATAATACCTATGTCGCCAGCGCCGGCGTCCGCCGCTCTTGCGTTTCGCCTTACAGGTAAGCGGATATCATGACGAACAAGCCCGGACGCTCACGCGGCCGGGCTTTCACATTTCCGCGCATAGCATGCATTCAGGATAAAAATCCTAGCGTTGGAATGTTTGTTGGCTATCGTGTGAGTTGGTGGCGCGGGAGGCGTCACCTCTTCAACTAAGGGAATGGAGAGTACGAAATGACTCTGTTCAAGAAATTTGCCGTTGCAGCTGTTTCAGCCGTCGTTCTTGCTGGCTCACTCGGAACCGCGCAGGCGCTGCCGCTGCCAGCCGCACCGAATGCGCCGGTCGTATCCGACGTAAGCAACGTGCAATATTATCGCGACCGCGGCTGGCGTGGCGATGGCCCGCGCCGCGGCTGGTACGGAGGTCATCGCGGTTACCGCTATCACCGTGACGGATATCGTCGTCACAATGATGGCTACTGGTATCCGCTTGCAGCCTTCGGCGCCGGCGCGATCATCGGTGGAGCGATCGCCTCGCAGCCGCGTTATGTCGAGCCCGCACCCCGGCCTGCCTATAGCGGCGGAGGCGGCTTGAACCCGCGCCACTATGAATGGTGTGCGGGCCGCTACCGGTCCTATGATAGCTATTCGAACTCGTTCCAGCCGTATAACGGCCCACGCCAGACCTGTTATTCGCCCTACTACTGAGTGGGGTGGGAAATGGCACGATAAATCAGCCCGCGCTTCGGCGCGGGTTTTTCATTTGCGCATTACAGAATGCCGACCCGCCTTAGTAGCCACCACGCGGCGGCAACCGAAAGCCCGATCGCGCCGAAGGCGAACAGCGTGCCATGCTCCAGATGCGCAAATGGCAGGCCTTCCGTATTCATCCCGAAAAAGCCGGTGACCAGCGACGGTGGCAACAGGAAGGCGGTCATCAGCGACAGGATGTAAAGGTGGCGGTTGGTTTCCGACGAAAGCTTGGAATCGATTTCCTCATGCAGCAGCCGTGCCCGTTCCTGCAGCGCATAGACATCATGATCGACCGCTTCCAGACGGCTGATCAGTCGTGATGCCGCATCATCGAAACCATCCGGCATCTCGTCCTCGTCGGAAGCCGCGGCCCGTCGCATCAGGGTCAGCACCGTTCTTAAATGCCGGTGAAGCCGCACGACGGTGCGGCGCACCGGCGCGAGCTTGCGGCGTTCGTCACGCGGTGCGTTGTCGTAGACGAAATCCTCGATCAGGTTCAGCTCTTCCGTCAGTTCCATGACAAGTGAGATCAGCGTCCGCTGGAATTCGGCAACCAGAGTCTCGAACACATCGATCGGCCGTTTGAAGCGTGCCGCATTCTTTTCCATCTGCGCCTTGAGCCGGTCGATGGAGCGCAGCGGTTGCAGGCGCGTGGTGATGATGATGCGGTCGGAGACGAAAAAATGCAGCCAGCCGATATCGCGCGTTTCGCTGTCAAACTCCTTCTGGAAGTCGATCAGCGTGCCGTAGATCAGCTGCTCGTCGAGAATGATCGCCGCATGGGTATCACGCGTGGTGAGAGCCGCAAGCACCGGCGGCGTCACACCCGGCAGGCTTTCCAGAAAGGCCGGCACCCGGCTGTCGGCAAGGTTCAGATGCAGCCACAGAAACCCGTCCCCGCTATCCAGCTCTTTTGCCGTCGTCTCAAGCGGCAGCCGTGCGCAGGACCGCGTCGGCGCATCGAAACGGTAGGCCCAGACGAGGCCGGGAATGGCAGGCGTCATCAGCGGTGGCGTGTCCATCGGCAGAACTCCGGTATCCTGAAGACTGTCTACGACAAACTCGCGAAAGAATCTTTATCGCCGCGGCATCCTGCATTTTATCATTTCTCTTTCCCCTCATGCGCGACTGCTTCATGATGAAACAACCTGCCGATTGACAATCTCCTTTACGTTTACGTAAAAGGAAATACTTGTCCGGAGAGGCAAGGCTGCACGGCTGATGAGGAGGATCATATGTACAGCGCCCCGGTGGAGGAAATTGCCTTCACGTTGAACCATGTTGCCGGTCTTTCCGCGGCCCTGGAGGAGGGTCGCTTCGGCGACCTCAGCGGCGATCTGGTGGCGGCAATCCTTGAGGAAGCCGGACGCTTCGCCTCTAGCGAGATCGCTCCGCTCGGCGAGAGGGGCGACCGCGAAGGCGCGAAACTGGAAGACGGCGAGGTGACGACGCCGAAGGGCTGGCCTGACCTTTATCGTCGCTGGCGCGATGGCGGCTGGAATGGCCTGACCGCGCCGGAAGCCTTTGGCGGCCAGAACCTGCCGCATATGCTCAATGTCGCAGCGCTAGAAATGTGGAACTCAGCCTCAATGGCCTTCGCGCTGGCCCCGACACTGACGATGGGCGCGATCGAGGCGCTTGCTGCGCACGGTTCGGATGAGCTGAAGCAGGTCTTTCTGGAAAAGATGGTGTCCGGCGAATGGACCGGCACGATGAACCTGACGGAACCGCATGCCGGCTCCGATCTCGGCGTGCTGAAGACCCGCGCGGAGCCGCGCGACGACGGCACCTATCGCGTCTTCGGCCAGAAGATTTTCATCACCTGGGGCGAACATGACGCCGCCGACAACATCATCCATCTGGTCCTCGCCCGTTTGGCGGACGCACCGGCCGGAACGCGCGGCATTTCCCTGTTTCTGGTGCCGAAATTCCTGGTCAACGAGGATGGATCGCTCGGCGAGCGCAACGACGTTCTCTGCCACTCGATCGAGCACAAGCTCGGTATTCACGGCTCCCCCACCTGCACGATGATTTTCGGCGATGGCCGGTTCGGCGAGGAATGGGGTGCTGTCGGTTATCTCGTCGGCGAGGAAAACAAGGGGCTCGCCTGCATGTTCACGATGATGAACAACGCACGCCTCGCCGTCGGCATCCAGGGTGTCGCGATTGCCGAAGCCGCGACCCAGAAGGCCATCGCCTTCGCCAAGGAACGCACGCAGGGCAAGGCGCCCAACTGGTCGGGAAACGATAAAAGCGGCGTCCAGAACGGGGGCCAGAACGGGGGCCAGAACGGGGGAATGAGCCCGATCATCGAGCATCCGGATGTCGCCCAGATGCTTTTGACCATGAAGGCGCTGACACAAGGTGCGCGGGCGATTTGTTATGCCTGCGCCCATGCCACCGACATGTCCCATCATCATGAGGGTGAAGAGGCCAAACATTGGGCAGAGCGTGCGGCCCTGCTGACCCCGATCGCCAAATCCTTCTCCACCGATATCGGCGTCGATGTCGCCTCGCTCGGCATCCAGGTCCATGGCGGCATGGGCTTCATCGAGGAAACCGGTGCCGCCCGATACCTGCGTGATGCCCGTATCGCCCCGATCTATGAAGGCACAAACGGCATTCAGGCTATCGATCTTGTCACCCGCAAGCTGCCGCTTTCCGGCGGCGATCAGGTGAAGGGGGTGCTCGCCGAGTTGAAGCAGGTGGCGGATGAGGTCGCCTCTCGCAACGATCCCGACTTCGGCGAAACCGGTGACCGGCTGCGCGCTGCGATTGCTGCTCTCGAGGCAGCAACCGCGTGGTTGCTGTTGGCGCAGGCGGATGGCCGCACGGCCGATGCTCTGGCAGGAGCGACGCCCTATCAGCGCCTCTTCGGCCTCGTCCTGACCGGCGTCTATCTCGCCAGGGGCGGGCTGGTCGCAGCCGATAACGGCGAGGGGAGCGGCCGCGTCAGCCTCTGCCGCTTCATGGCGGAAAACCTGCTTGCAGAAACCTCGGCGCTCAAGGATCGCGTCATCGCCGGCTCCGCCAGCCTTTCCGCCGCCCGCAGCCTGCTGGATTAAAAATGCCCGCTCAACAACGTTGCGAACTATACAAAAGAAAACCCCTCCCAACCCTCCCCACAAGGGGGAGGGCTTAACCCGGCCGGTCCGTCATCGCTCGATTGAGGCGGGTGGGTGCCGCAAATTTTCTCCCCCCTTGTGGGGGAGATGGCCGGCAGGCCAGAGGGGGATCGTCACGGATAGAGGAGTTAACGTGACCGAACATATCATCGTCGAGCGTACCGACGCCTATCCCGGCGTTCTAATCATCCGCTTCAACCGGCCGGAAAAGAAGAACGCCATTACCGCCGCCATGTATCAGCGCATGACGGCGGCGCTCGAAGAGGCCAATACTGATGACGAGGTGAAGGCCGTCGTGTTTCTCGGCACCGAAGGCTGTTTTTCCGCCGGCAACGACATGGGCGATTTCGTCGGTTACGCGATGTCGGGCACCACGGAGCCGCCGGCCGGCGCCCTGTTCATCAAGGCGCTGGCGCTGGCCGAAAAGCCGCTCGTCTCCGGTGTTGATGGTCTGGCAATCGGCATCGGCACGACGCTCAATCTTCATTGCGACCTGACTGTCGCCTCCGGCCGCAGTTTGTTCAGGACGCCCTTCGTCGATTTGGCGCTTGTCCCGGAAGCTGCATCGAGCCTGCTTGCACCGAGGATCATCGGCCATCAACGGGCGTTTGCGCTTCTGGTGGCCGGCGAAGGCTTTTCCGCCGAGGCAGCACTGGAAGCCGGCATGATCTGGAAGGTCGTCGCTCCGAACGCGGTGGAAATGGAGGCGCTCGCCATCGGTTCCGAACTTGCCAAGAAACCGCCCCAGGCGCTGCAGATCGCCCGCGATCTCGTTCGCGGCCCGCGCGATGAGGTGTTGGCGCGGATCGATGACGAACTCGTCCATTTTTCCGCCCGGCTGAAAAGCGCCGAGGCGCGGGCCGCCTTCGAAGCCTTCCTTCGTCGTTAGAATAGGGGGCAGCCTGCCGATGCGACTATGACGTCGGCACCGGCAGGCCTTGCCTGCGGGCGGGAGGGCAGTCTCTGTTGTTTAGGGCTGCGGTTCCAATGCCTGTTCCAGGGCGGTGCCGACCGGGTTGATATCGCCGACGAAGCGGATCAGGTCTGCCATGGTGAAATGCCCGGCCTTGGCGCTCGGCAGTTCCGGCTTCCAGTCGGATTGCTGCCAGAGGAAGGAGTCATGATCGCCATGCACCATGCCGAGAAAGGTTTCGGCGACGATGGTCGATGCCATCGGGCCGAGGCGTTCGCCCTTGTGGTAATGCTCCGCCTCTTTCAGCGCATAATACCAGAGCGGCGTTTCCTCATGCAGCCTGTGTTTCTTGGCCGCCTTACCGTCAGGTCCGGTCGCGATCTGCGCCGGTTTGAGCGGTGTAAGGCCCATCGCCCGACAGACCGCCTGGCCGGATGGAAGCCCGATCTGCACTCCGCGGCGCAGGTTACGGAAGGCGAGGTTGAATTCCCGCACCAGCTGCGGCGGTGCCTCGGGTATCAGCCCCGGCAGCGTATGCAGCGCCGGTGTCAGCAGCGGATCGAGGCGACGGCTGTGGTTGAGCGCGAAATTGCCGCCGGCGGGCGTGCCGAGATCGAAATAACGCCGCCAGTCGATCACCCAGTTGGAGGGCAGCGTGTTCTGCGCCGCAGGAGGCGGAGCAGGCGGCACAGGCGCGAGTTCGCCGGTGATCGATCCTGACTTGCCGGTGAAGAAGAACAGAAGCCCCAGCGTGCCATTGGCGACCGAATCCGCCGTCGGGTTGAATACCTGGTTATGGCTGTAGGTCTGCCGCACCATCGAATGCCCGAGCCGGTAACAGGCAGCGGCAAATTCTGCTGGCATGTAGGGCCGCTGCTTGAACCGGTAGAAACGCCGGCCCTGATGCTTGATCTTCTGGATGAGGCCCGGCTCGGTCAGCCGTTCGACGAAATCGAACAGCGCGATCCACTGGTAGTGCCAGGTGACGATCCGCCTTGTTTCCTTGAACAAAGCACCGTCGCTGAGACCGGGATTGGCCGCCACCACCTTATCGAACACCTTGTTGTGGAATTTCAGCATGAGAAGATGCATCTGCGCCACCAAAAGGTTCTCGTCATTGCGCTCGTCGAAGATCAGCGCATGGCCGACCTGATTGCGCGGCAGATCATTGGGCAAGGTGGGGATCGTACGGCCGTTCTGGTCCGGCGATTGCGCCGCATGTCCGATCAGCATCTTGCCGATGATCTTCGGCTTGGCGGGATCGCGCTGGTAGAGATAGGGATGGATGCCCGGCCCGTCGCCATAAAGCGAATCGAGGTCGAGCGCCGGTGTGCGGAAATTCACCGTCGCCAGCGGATCGGCCTTCTGCTGGTCGAGCGGCGTCGTGTCCAGCGTGATGTCGTGGTCGATGAATTGGCCGAGATAGGTATAGCCCGCCGGGATGTTCATGTTGTCGCCCGCGGGATCGGGATTGCCCGCCGCATCGAGCCTGTCCAGCATCGCTGCCGCCAGTTCCGCAAGCGCATCATCGCTGGCCGAAAGCGGCAGAAGATTTGGAAACATCACCCCGAATTTGCCGGGATCGCCTATGCCGTCGAAGGAATGCAGCGTCTCCGGTTTCATCCCGCGCACGCCATGCCCATGCATCGCTACGTCTGTCATGATTTCCCCTCCCGTCGCAGCAAAGCAAGTCATTTGCTTCCACAGGCTGCGAGGCGGCGAAATATGCTCTCGTCCTAATGTTCGGTAAATTGGAGGGAATTCAAAAGTGCCGAAAGCAATACCGGAAGGTGTATCTTCGCGGCACTTCAGAATGAGCCTGCCCCGAACTGGGGCGAGGTTTGCGTCAGATTAACGCGAAAGCAGCGCCACGGCTTCCACATGCGTCGACCAGAGGAACTGGTCGATCGGCGTCACCGACTTGATGCGATAGCCCGCATCGACGAGAATTTTGAGGTCTCGCGCAAGTGTTGCAGGGTTGCAGGAAACGGCCACGACCGTCTTGATCCCGGAGCGGACAAGCTCCTTCACCTGAACTTCGGCGCCGGCGCGCGGTGGGTCGAAGACGGCCGCATCATAGACCTTCAGTTCCTGCGCCATCATCGGACGACGGAAGAGGTCGCGCTTTTCCACCGTGACCGGTTTCAGCCCCTGCGTGTTGCGCGCCGCAAGATCGAGCGCCTTGATCGACTTGTCCTCGCCCTCGACCGCATGCACTTTCGCCTTGCGGGCTATCCTGAGCGAAAACGTACCCGAGCCGGCAAACAGGTCGATCACCCGCTTGGCCTTGCCGAGATGGTTCATCACCAGTTCCGCCATCGCCTCTTCCGCGGGCTTGGTCGCCTGGGTGAAGGCTCCGGGCGGCGGCGACACGTTGACACCGCCGAAATCGATGATCGGCTTCGTCGGTTCGAGAATGATCTCGCCATTCACCGAAACCCGCGCAATGCCTTTCAGCGAAAGCACGGCTTCGGTCACGGCACGACGCTGTTTGTCGTCGAGCTTTTTCAGTCCATCAGCCGCCAGATCAAGCCCGGATAGCGTCTCGAGCACCGTCAGGTGGAAGCTCTCGGACCCTTGAGCAAGCGCTGCTGCCACTGTGCGGATCGCGGGAAGCCTCGCCACGATACCGGGCGAGGTGATGGGACATTCTTCGATTGATACGATGTGGTTGGTCTCGGCGCGATTGAAGCCGAGAAGCAGCTCCTTCTCTGTGCGGCGCACGGAAAATACGGCGCGGCGTCGCTCGCCGGGATGGCACGCAATGGTCTCCCCGACTTCCGGTGTCAGCCCGCGCGCCTTCAGCGCATCAATGACCAATTCACGCTTGAAAGCGTTATAGGCCGGTGCCGCCAGATGCTGCAGCGAACAGCCGCCGCAATTGTCCCGGTCGGGATTGAAATGCCGACAGATCGGCTCGATCCGGTCCGGGGACGGATTGGAGGTCGACATGACGGTGCCGTAATCGCCATTGCGCGCGATTGCCAACGTTTCGCCGGGCAGCGCGTAAGGCACATAGACCGGCCCGTATTCGCTTTCGGCAACGCCATGGCCCTGAGCGCCCAGCCGCTCGATCGTGACGGTAACCGTGCTCATGATGGCTTCCTTCCGCCGAGCAGGAATTCGACATTGCCGTCGCCGCCAGCGATCGGCGAGGGGATCATCCCGAGACTTTCCCACTCCATCTCTTCGACGAGCCAGCGCTCCAGTTCCGCCGCAACATCCGGCGCAGTCTCCGGCTGTTTCAGCATGCCGCCCTTGCCGACATTTTCGCGGCCCGCTTCGAACTGCGGCTTGACCAGAAGCACGCAATGGCTGCCCGGTTCCGCCAGTTCGAGCGTCGGCGGCAGGGCAAGCTTCAGCGAGATGAACGAGACGTCGGAAACGATGAAATCGACCGGCTCGTCATCGATGTCGTCCGCCGTCATCTCGCGGGCATTCAGGCCCTCGATATTGGTGACGCGCTCATCGCTGAGCAGCCGCTCATGCATCTGGTCATGGCCGACATCCACGGCGATGACGTGGGCGGCACCGCGCTCCAGCAGAACCTGGGTAAATCCACCCGTCGACGCGCCGACATCGAGGCAGGTCAGGCCTTCCGGATCGAGGCCGAAATGGTCGAGCGCCGCAATCAGTTTCAGCGCCGCGCGCGAGACATAGGTGCTGGCCGGATCATCGACGACGATCTCGGCCTCCGACGAGACGGACTGCGCGGGCTTGGTCACGACCTTGCCATCGACCTTCACGGTGCCGCGCGCAATCGCGTCGCGCGCCCGCGAGCGGCTGTCGAAAAGGTTGAGCGAGACCAGCAACTGGTCGAGACGGACGGATGAGGAGTGTTGGTTCATGCGGCTCTCTTGGCGGTTTCCGTGTCGCAAGGCAAGCAATTCCAGCAAAAGCAGGTATCAGTTCCGCCTCCGGATTGGAGCAAAAGCGAAACAGACAGGCGATGGCGCCGTGCCCCAGCAATAGGCAGAGAATCCCGAAATCGGCCATAAGTCGGAGATCTGTAAAATGAGTATGAGTTCTTCAAGCGGCCGGTAGTGATTTTTCGCTAGGAACGAGCCAGCGGCATTGGTGATGATTGTGTCGCGGAGACACCCATGGGAATTCAACGCGAAGTCAGGATCGATCTGTTACGCGGCATAACGCTGCTGCTGATTTTTATTGGCCACGCCGAATTCACCTTTTCCGCCACGTTCCAGCATTCGCGCGGCTTTGCCGATGCGTCGGAGCTATTCGTGCTGCTCGCCGGCATGTCTTCGGCGCTTGCCTATTATCGCCCGAATGCCGGTCTCTCTCTGTCGCGCCCCTGGCGCCGTGCATGGCGCATCTATCTCGCATACCTGCTGCTTTTCCTGATCATGGCGGCATTCGCGTCGCTGCTGGCGATCGAATATGCCCATACCAGCGCGGTCAGTGATATGGCCGGCTTTCTCAACGAGCCGGTCCGGCGTGGGGTACAGGCCGCGCTACTGGCGTACATGCCCGGAGATCTGGACATTTTGCCGATGTATATCGTGCTCATGCTATGGGTTCCGGTCGTCTTCTTGCTTCACGATCGTTCCCCGACACTGCTGATAGGCCTTTCGACGCTCATTTGGATCGTCGCGGGTCGTGGGCACGTCAACTTTGCGAACCCGGCGCTGGAAAGCGGGCATTGGTACTTCGATCCGCTTTCCTGGCAGCTGATCTTCACAATCGGCGTCGTGCTCGGTATCCGCATCAAGACCGGTCGTGATCCCTTGCCCTATGACCGCAAGGCGTTCTTCCTTGCGGCAGGCTTCGCCATCATCGCCATCCCGGTAAACCTTGCCTATTTCCTGGCATGGTTTCAGCCGCCTTATCCCGGTTTCTACAAGGAACTGATTTCGAAAACCAACAGTGGGCCGTTGCGCATCGCCGACGCGCTGGCCATCCTCTATCTCGCCTGGAACATGGATTTTGTGAAAAAGGCAACAGGATGGGTATGGCTGCGGCACGTTTCGATGATCGGTCGCCACAGCCTGCCGATCTTTTCGATGGGTATCGTTCTTTCTACCTCGGCAAGCGTCTATATGGACCTGCACCCGCAGGCGTCGCTTGGCGCCCAGATGATTATCCTTGTTGCGGGCTGCGCCGCACATCTGGCGCTTGGCTGGTTTCTCGAAAGGAAAAGGCTGCGCGCTTCTTCCGACCGCCTGCAGCTTGGCGGAGCTAATCCGGCTTGACCGGAATACCGGCCGATTTATCGTTATCTGCTCGGCATGATTTGAGGCGATGCAAGTGATTGTGAGTTGAAGCAACCACCGGCCAGGCGCAAAGCTGTTTGTTCAGGCATCGGGAAAGCCAGCCATGCGCCGTCATGCCAAGGGCCTTGATCGATATAACTTTGTGACGATCACGCTCCATTGGCTGGTCGCCCTGCTGATCTTCGGGTTGATCGCGCTTGGTTTCGCGATGACGCGTCGTTCCGTCGATCCGGCTCTGCAATTCTCATTGTTTCAGTGGCACAAGTCTCTCGGCATGCTGGCTCTGCTTGTGTCTCTGGTGCGGCTTGCCTACTCATTGTTTGGCCCCCGACCGAAGCCGGTCGCCGAGATGAGCGCTCTCGAACATGGGGCCGCGCGCGGAATGCATCATCTGCTGCTTTTGCTGGCGCTTGCTGTGCCGCTCGCAGGCTGGATGATAGCCTCTGTGTCTACGCTGGAGATACCGACATTTGCTTTTGATCTCGTCGTCATCCCGCATCTGCCGGTGGCAAAGTCCGATGCTGCGGAAGCCTGGTGGACGACGGCGCACGCCGTGCTCGCTTATCTCGTCCTCGCGCTGGTGGCGCTGCATGCCGGCGCTGCACTTTACCACCACTATATAAGGCGCGATGCCGTTCTGATCCGCATGCTCGGCCTTCGCAGCCATCGATAAGGCAAGGATTCGTCAGGGAGGTGACGTGTCATGATCCGAGGGACATCAATTCTAACCGCAATAGTTCTCTATTCGTCATCGGCGCAACTTGCCCCCGCGGCGCCAGGCGTCCCAAATCTCACCGAAGCGGCGGGGCGTTACACCATCACCGGCTCATCCGATATCCGCTTTCAGGTCGATCAGGTCGGCGGTGGCGGTATCAAGGGAAGCTTTCGCAGGTTCTCCGGCAATTTCAATCTGAAGGCAGGCGATTTGGGCCAGGCGGTGGTGAGTTTCGAACTGGAGCCGCAAAGTGTCAGCACCGGCCAGGCAAGGGTCGATACCTTCCTACGTTCGAGTGCCGTGTTCGATACCGACAATTACGACAGGATTACCTTTAGTTCCAATCGTGTCGAGCAAACCGGTCCGGATAGCGCCCACATCACCGGCACGCTGACTGCTAAAGGGCATAGTGCAGCGGAAAGTTTCGATGTCAGGTTGACGTCCTGGAACGGCCGCATGATCGGATTTACCGTCAGCGGCCGGATACTGCGGTCGCATTACGCCATGGATGTCGGCACACCGATCTATTCCAACGTGGTGGAATTCGACATGCTGGTAGAAGGTCAGCGAAACTGAGGCGTGGCTTATCCTGCAGCGCCCACGCCGACCACGGTCTTGCCGAGCGCGCCGAACACGGTCCTGACGATGCCAGCGCGGTCGAGACCGGCCTTGGCATACATCACATCCGGGCTCGCCTGTTCCATCCAGATATCCGGCAGAACCATCGAGCGGACCTTCAGGCCATGATCGAGCAGCCCCTCGGAGCTCATGAACTGCAGCACATGGCTGCCGAAACCGCCGACGGCGCCTTCCTCGATGGTGATCAGCACCTCGTGGTGGCGGGCAAGCTGGCGGATCAGCTCATGGTCGAGCGGCTTGGCGAAACGCGCATCCGCAACCGTCGTCGAAAGTCCGGCGGCCTCAAGATCTTCGGCAGCAAGCAGACAGTCCTTCAACCGCGTGCCGAAGGATAAAAGCGCAACCTTGGAGCCTTCCTTGACGATGCGGCCCTTGCCGATCTCAAGGATCTCACCGCGCTCCGGCAGTTCGACGCCGACGCCTTCGCCGCGCGGATAACGGAACGAGATCGGGCCATCGTCATAGGCGACGGCGGTGCGCACCATGTGTTTCAGTTCCGCCTCGTCGGCGGCGGCCATGACGACCATGTTCGGCAGCGTGGCGAGGAATGTCGTGTCGAAGGAACCGGCATGGGTCGGCCCGTCGGCCCCGACGAAACCGGCGCGGTCGATCGGAAAGCGCACCGGCAGCCCCTGGATCGCCACGTCATGCACGACCTGATCGTAACCACGCTGCAGGAAGGTGGAATAGATGGCGCAGAACGGCTTGAAGCCCTCGGTCGCCAGACCGGCGGCAAAGGTCACCGCATGCTGCTCGGCAATACCGACATCGAAGGTGCGCGACGGATAGGCCTGTTGCAGCTTGCTGAGACCCGTACCGTCCGGCATCGCCGCGGTAATACCAACGATCTTGTCGTCGAAGCCTGCCTCCTGTACCAGAGCGTCACCGAAGACGCTCGTATAGGAGGGGGCATTCGGCTTGGCTTTCGCCTGCGCACCGGTGATGACGTCGAACTTGTTGACGCCGTGATATTTGTCGGCCGCAGCTTCCGCCGGCGGATAACCCTTGCCCTTCTGGGTGACGACATGGATCAGCACCGGGCCATGCGCATTGTCGCGCACATTGCGCAGGACCGGCAGGAGATGGTCGAAGGAATGACCGTCGATCGGGCCGATATGGTAGAAGCCGAGTTCCTCGAACATCGTGCCGCCGGTCACGTAACCGCGTGCATGTTCGACGGCACGGGTGATCGCGCGGTCGACGGAACGGCCGAGATAGCCGGTCAGCTTCTTGCCCATTTCGCGCACGCCCATATAGGCGCGGCCGGAGGCAAGGCGCGCCAGATAGGCGCTCATCGCGCCGGTCGGCGGGGCAATCGACATGTCGTTGTCGTTGAGAATGACGATCAGCCTTGCGTCCAGCGCGCCGGCATTGTTGAGCGCTTCAAACGCCATGCCGGCAGACATGGAACCGTCGCCGATGATCGAGATGACGTTGCGCTTCTTGCCCGCAAGCTCTGAGCCGACCGCCATGCCGAGACCGGCCGAAATCGAGGTGGAGGAATGCGCGGCGCCAAAGGGATCGTATTCGCTTTCCGCCCGGCGGGTGAAGCCGGAAAGACCGTCTTCCTGGCGCAGCGTGCGGATCCGGTCGCGGCGGCCGGTCAGGATCTTGTGCGGATAGCACTGGTGGCCGACATCGAAGATCAGCCGGTCGTCGGGCGTGTTGAAAACCTTGTGGATGGCGATCGTCAGTTCGACGACACCAAGTCCGGCACCCAGGTGACCACCCGTTTTCGAGACCGCATCGATCATTTCGTCGCGCACTTCACGGGCAAGCTTTGGCAGGTCGCGGTCATCGACTTTCTTCAGATCTGCGGGGAGCTTGACGGTGTCGAGCAGCGGCGTCGCGGGCAGGGAAGTCACGGAAGCTGGCTTTCTCTTCTTGTTTTCTTGGAAGGCGTTTCGTCTCAGAAGATGAGCAGAAAACGGCATTTTTCAAGTTTTACGAACATCCGGTTCTAATCGATTTTAGCTGCCGGGCAAGCGGAAAGCCTATGGCGAGGGCAAAGGAACGAACTCTTCCTCGTCGCCCGGAACGATGTCGAAACGGCCCGTTCGCCACTCTTCCTTGGCTTTTTCGATCCGTTCCTTCGAGGACGACACGAAGTTCCACCAGATATAACGTTTCGAATTGAGTGCCGCACCTCCGAACAGCATGACATGACAGCCGAGCGGCCCGGCCCGAAGCGTGATCTCGTCACCGGCACGAAACACCAGCAGCTGATCGGCTGCGAACCGGTCACCGGCGATCTCCAGCTCGCCTGCAAGGATGTAAAGCGCGCGCTCCTCATGGCCCGCGCCGAAAGGAAAGCTCTTGCCAGTCTCGAGCCGTAGGTCGACATAAAGCGTGTCGGTAAAGGTCGAAACCGGCGAGGAAAGTCCCTCGAATGCACCGATCACCACGCGCCCATGCGCGCCGTCCCATTCGATTTCGGGCATCACCTCCCGGCCGGTATGGGCAAAGGCGGGGTCGATCTCTTCCTTGTTGTCCGGCAAAGCGAGCCATGTCTGCAGCCCGGACATCGACAGCGGGTGTCCGCGCAGGTTCTCCGGCGTCCGCTCCGAATGCGTAATGCCGCGCCCCGCCGTCATCAGGTTGATGTCGCCCGGCTTGATGACGAGTTCGGTGCCCAGACTGTCGCGATGCTTGATCTCGCCGTCGAACAGATAAGTCACGGTCGACAGCCCGATATGCGGATGCGGCTTCACATCCAGCGCTTCGTCGGGCTTGAGGATGGCCGGTCCCATGCGGTCGAAGAAGATGAACGGCCCGACCAGCCGCCGCTGCCGGCTCGGCAATGCGCGCCTCACCGAAAATCCGCCGATATCGGAAGACCGCGGGATGATCAGGTTCTCTATCGCATCACAGGCAAAGGCATCGCCGGGGGCGGGGTCTGTTCCGGGGAAAAAGGACATCCAGCAATCTCCGTCTTTCGGTTCATCCTAGCGCGTTCGCCCCCGGGTGGACAACCAAGAGGCAACAGGGGCGGGCAGCTGTTCCGCCAAACTCAATATGGGGGTGGGTCTTGCGAATAAAGGTCCATCTGCTCATCGCTTTCGGATGGCGGAAATATTTCGGCGACGAAAGTTTCCGGATCGGAGGTGAACTCCTTCATCAGCGCAAAATGGTCGGTTTCGCGGAAATCGGTTTCCGACAGCCCGTCCTTCGTCATGCGCAAAAGCCGCGCGCCGGGATAGGCCATGATCAGTGGCGAATGGGTGGCGATGATGAACTGCGCTTCACCGGCATGTTCCGCTTCGCGCAATATTCTCATCAGCTCGATCTGACGTCTGGGAGAAAGTGCCGATTCCGGTTCGTCGAGGATGAAGATGCCGCGTCGCCGGCAGCGTTCATGGAAGAAACGCAGAAACCCCTCGCCGTGGGAATAGGATAGAAAATCCGGCCCCATCTCATTGCTTTCCCTGGCGGCCTGATCGAGATAACGGGCGACGGAGAAGAACGTCTCTGCCTTGAAGAACCACCCTGCAGAAACTTTCGGCAACCACCCGCCGACAAGGCATTTGGATAGGATGCCGCCGGGTGTTTCCATCGCCATCGAGTGGTCGACGGGACGATAACCGCTTCCGCCGCCCGCGTCATCGAAACCTGCCAGCACGGCAATGCCCTCCAGAAGGGTGGATTTGCCGATGCCGTTTTCGCCCACGATGATCGTAATCGGGTGGTCGAACCGAAGGGAGAAATCCCCGCCCTGCAAAAGCGGCAGGGAATAGGGATAGGCTTCGAAGTCCGTCCAAGTGCCTTTTATGGAAATGCTGCGCAGGTAAGGCGGTTTGGCCCGGATTTTTGGTTTCTTGCTCATGGCATCCTGTATTGCGGCATCTACTATCGGAGGCACGCATGCAGTCATACGGCGGAGCGTCTCCCGACGTACCCGCCTGAGCGCGGAGCCTTATTCCCCGTCGAGCGGCTCGACGCCCTGCACCTTTCCGGCGCGGTCGAGGCGGATCTTCTCGATCCGGTTTTCGGCCGCGTTGAGCAGCTTCTCGCAATGTTTCTTCAGCGCTTCGCCGCGCTCATAAATGGCGATGGACTCGTCCAGCGCCACGTCGCCGCGTTCCAGCCGCGCAACGATGCTTTCGAGTTCGGCAACAGCCTTTTCGAAGGAATAGCCGCTTACATCGATCGTATCGGTGGTTTCGGTCATGTCCTTCATCCTCTCATCAGTCTTACGATATGCATGCCGGCGGATTCTGCCAGCCCTTCCAGATCATAACCACCCTCAAGCAGGCTGACGACCCGGTTGTTGGCGTATTTCCCAGCAATTTCCATTAGCCGTCCGGTCGCCCAGTCGAAATCGTCGCCAACAAGGTTGATCTGCGCCAGCGGATCGCGGTGATGCGCGTCGAAACCGGCCGAGATGATGATGAAATCGGGACGAAAATCATCGAGCCGCGGAAGCACGCGGTCCTTGAACGCATCGCGAAAATGATCGCTGCCGTCATTGGGCGAAAGCGGCGCGTTGACGACCGTGTTCTTCGCGCCCGTCTCGTTCTTGGCGCCTGTGCCGGGGTAGAGCGGCATCTGGTGGGTGGAGCAGAACAGGACCGACGGGTCATCCCAGAATATGTCCTGCGTGCCGTTGCCGTGATGCACGTCCCAGTCGATGATCGCTACGCGCTCGACGCCATAGGTCTGCTGGGCATGGCGCGCTGCAATTGCTGCGTTGTTGAACAGACAGAAGCCCATGGCCTTCGTTTTTTCGGCATGGTGGCCGGGAGGCCGGGCCGCGACAAAGGCATTGTCGACCTTGCCCGTCATCACATCGTCGACAGCCGCCATCGCGCCGCCGATACCGGTCAGCGCCGCCTGCAGGCTTTTCGGCCCGACATAGGTATCCGCCTCGATCTGACGGATCGTGTCCTCTTCCGGGATTTCGCGCATCACGGCGCGAAGATGCTCTTCCGGATGCGCAAGCAGGACCGCATCCTCGTTGGCCTGGGGGGCTTCCTTGCGTGCCAGATCGGAAAAATTCGGATGCTGGAGCGCAATCGCCAGCGAACGCAGCCGGTCGGGTCGCTCCGGGTGGCCTTCGGGTGCAGGATGTTCGAGAAAGATCTGGTGTTCGTAAAGGCGGGTGGTCATGAAACGTGTCCCCGACGGTCTGTTGCCCACGACATGGCGCATTCGCCGCATTTTTTCAAGCAGCAGCCCTTGCCCTCGGGCCGGTTTGGCCGGAAAGAATAGTGTTGGGGAAATGGCTGTTCAGAGGTGTGCGTGGCCAAGGATACGATCAAGGCGTCGGATTTTCGCGTTGCCTTCCGCGACGTCGACATGAATGGCCAGATGTTCCGTTCGGTCTATATCGACCGCGCCGAGGAAGCGGTTGCCGCCTTCTGGCGTCGCCGCAAGGCTAAGGACGATGACCCGTTCTTCATCACCGGCAAGGTTGCCGGGACATTCCATGTGCCGCTTGCCGTCGGAGATATCGTCCACACCCATGTCGGTGTCAGCAAGATCGGCGGAAAATCGGCCGGTTTCCTTGTGCGCATGACCCGTGGCGAAGAGGCCGTCGCCGAAGTCGAGATTGTCTGGGTCGCAACAGACGGGAAGGGCGGCAGCCCGGTCGCGCTTCCGGAAGACCTGCGCGACTGGCTTTATTCGTTTCTCGATTGAGCCTTATGCTCAGGCTCAGGCCCTCTGGGGCAGGAGCGGGTAGCCAACCATGACGGCGCGGCCGGCAAGGGCTGCGATCACGGCTTTCAGCACGTCGCCCGGAATGAAGGCGAGCGAACCCATGAATGCCTTGGAGAAGCCGAGGCCGGTGACCAAAGCCAGATAGCTGATGCCGCAGATATAAAGAACGATCACACCGCCGAACAGCGCCGCGACGAAGAAATTGACCGTTTGCACGAAGCCGGCCTGGCTGTGGCTGACGAGAAGCTGCGACAGGTAGCCGGTGGTGAGGGCGGCGAACACCCAGCCAATCAGATAACCGGTGGTCGGCGCCATGAATACGGCAAGGCCGCCACGGCCGCCGGAGAGAACCGGAAGCCCGATCGCTGCAAGCACCAGCACAAGCAGCACCGAAATCGTGCCGCGCTTGGCGCCGAGCACGACGCCTGCCAGCATCACGCCGAGCGACTGGGCGGTGATCGGAACCGGAATGAAGCCGAGCATGATCGGCGGAACGAGGCCGAGAGCCACGATGATGGCGGCAAAGAGCGCTGAAAGAACGAGGTCGCGGGTTGCCATGGTTTGGGGTTCCTTGAGACTGACAATCCGTCACTTCTGACTGCGGATGCCGCGGGCGTCAATGGCGGCTGCAATCTCGTCCGCGCTTTGGAGCGTTGTAATGATCAGCGGAACGATGAGCGACACCGGGCGCGGCTTCAATCCACGGGCGTAATGTGCGTCCCGGATGACCTCGTAGCGGCTGAGGATTTCCGGCACGAAACGGATGACTAGCCCGATCGAAAGCCCGACATCCCGCGCTTTCAGAATGCCCAGCCGCTCCAGCGGCATCGCAGCCCTGGTAATCACGTCGATGAAATCGCCGGTCGTCGTCGTTGCGGTGACAAGGCTGGCGAAAAGCGCCAGCGCCGCCAGCCGGAAAAACGCGGTCAGTCCTTCGGCCGTGCCATTGAAAGTCACCGTAAACAGCGCAACGGCGACAACGATCAGTGCAAACGGGCGCATCCGGCGCCAGATTTCCGCAGCGCTGATCCGCAGCAGCGCGTGGCCGGCAAGGCCTGCAAGCGCTGCACTGGCAAGAAATCCTGCATTGTCGATCATGAAGAGAACGAGGCTGATGACGGCCAGCGCCGCCAGCTTCACAGCCGCCGGAAGCCGGTGCAGAACGCTGTCGCCATTGATATGCAGCGAGCGCATCAGGCTGTCGCTCCGTGCATCGCCCTGTACTGGCCGATGACCTCGCCCGGCTTGCCATCGGTAGCGATGCGTCCTTCATGAACCAGCAGCACGCGGTCCAGACCGGCCACCAGATCGAGATCATGGCTGATGACGATCACGTCTTCCGGCAGTGTGTGGATCGTCTTTTCCACCAGATTGCGGTTCTTCAGGTCGAGCTGGTTGGTGGGCTCGTCCATCACCAGAATTTTTGGCTCGGTAACCAGCACCGAGGCCAGCGCTGCAAGCTGCAACTCTCCGCCGGAAAGCTCGTGCGCGCGCCGGTCTCCGAGATGTCTTATACCGAAACGGTCGAGTATGGCATCGACCGCCGCCGTCACCTCCGGCTTCGGCAGTTTGCGTGACTTGAGGCCGAGCGCGATATCTTCGCGGAGCAGCGGCAGGATGATCTGGTTCTGCGGGTTCTGGAAAATGAATCCGCTTTGTCCGCGCGCTTCGTCTTCGTTTGTCACCGTATCGAAACCGTTGACCGTGACCTGGCCGGACGATGGCTTGACCAGCCCGTTGATCATTCGCGCAAGCGTGGTCTTGCCGGAGCCGTTCAGCCCGATAATGCCGACCCGCCGCCCGCTTATCGTCAGGTCGAGCGGATGGATGACGGTGCGGCCGTCGAAGCGAACCTCGACCTTTTCAAAGTGGATATCCAAACCTGATCCTCAAAATCCTCTCGCGTCTATAAACCGCCATCGGCAACAAAGGAATTCGGAACAAAAAAAGAACATTGCAAAGGTTGCATGAAGCCCATAGTCTCCCGCCATGGCTATTTTGATCGACAACGAGCAGGCACGACGGATCTTCCTGGAACGGCAGCAGCTTTGCGCTCCGCCCGGTCGCGCGCTGGCCAAGGCCGGGCTCTTGCAACTGATCGACGATCTCGGCTTCGTCCAGGTGGATAGTATCGCCACCGTCGAACGCGCGCATCACATGATCCTGTTTTCCCGTAACCAGACCTATCGACGGGAGCATCTGACCGCGCTTCTCGAAAAGGATGGCGAGCTTTTCGAGCACTGGACCCACGACGCCTCGATCATCCCGTCGAGGCTTTTCCGCTATTGGAAACACCGCTTTCGTCGCCGTGAACCTATCCTCGCGGAGCGCTGGCGCAAATGGCATGGCGAGGGCTTCGATTCCGCTTTCGACGACACATTCCGGCATATCGCCGAAAACGGGGCCATCATGTCCCGCGATATGAAGGTGGAGGACCACAAGTCCGGCGGCTGGTGGAATTGGCATCCGAACAAGACGGCGCTCGAATATTACTGGCACACCGGCAAGCTGGCGATCGCAGGGCGGGTCAACTTTCAAAAGGTCTATGATCTCACCGAACGCGTCATTGCCACCCATCATCACGAACCTGAAGTCGATCATGATGAATTCGTCGACTGGGCCTGCCGCAGCGCGATGAAAAAGCTCGGTTTTGCCACATCCGGTGAACTCGCCGCCTTCTGGGATATCGTCACGCCGGAGGAGGCGAAGGCCTGGGTGGCAAGCCACCGCGACGAACTGACCGAAGTGGTGATCGAAGCCGCTGACGGCAGCCGTCCGCGCGCTTCCTACGCACTTCTCGGGTTTCCCGATCACCTCGGCGACATTCCCGATCCACCGGCTCGCATCCGGGTGCTGAGCCCGTTCGATCCGCTGCTGCGCAACCGTGACCGCGCCGAGCGCCTGTTCAATTTCTTCTACCGTATCGAGGTTTTCGTGCCCGAGCCGAAACGGCAATACGGTTATTATGTTTTCCCGCTTCTGGAAGGCGACCGGATGATCGGCCGCATCGATATGAAGGCCGACCGCAAGGCGGGCGTGCTCGACGTCAAGCGCCTTTGGCTCGAAAAGGGCGTGCGGGCATCGGCCGGACGACTGGAAAAGCTTGATGCGGAGCTGCAGCGGGTGGGCAGGTTTGCCGGTGTCGAAAAGGTTATTTATCAGCCCGTTTGGCGAGAATAGTGATTACCTCCGCCACCTCAGAAACACCGTCGAAAGTGGCGGGAGGTCAAGCGCGATCGAGTATGGCTTGTCGTGCTGCGGGGAGCGTTGTCCCCAGGCATCCATCTGGCCGAAATTCGAGCCGCCATAGATTGCTGCATCGGTGTTGAGGACCACCTCCCAGCGGCCGTCTTCCGGCACCCCCACACGGTAGCCGTAGCGCGGCACTGGCGTCATGTTCGACATGACCAGCATATGTGATGAACGGTCCTGTGATGAGCGAAGCATGCCATAGACGGAGTTTTCCGCGTCATCCGCCACGGCCCATTCAAATCCCTCTGGATGCAGGTCGCTGAACTGCAGCGCCGTCTCGGTCGCATAAAGCCGGTTGAGGTCGCGAATGAGGAACTGGATACCGGCATGCTCCGGCCGGTCGAGGAGATCCCAGACGACCGAAGCGTCATGGTCCCATTCGCTTTCCTGACCTATCTCGCTGCCCATGAAAAGCAGCTTCTTGCCCGGATGTCCCCACATGAAGCCGTAATAGGCGCGCAGGTTGGCAATCTTCTGCCACCGGTCGCCCGGCATCTTGCCAAGCATCGAGCCTTTGCCATGTACCACTTCGTCATGGGAAATCGGCAGCATGAAACGCTCGGAATAGGCATAGATCATCCCGAAGGTCATGCCGCCATGTTCATACTTGCGATAGACCGGGTCGTCCGAGACATAATGCAGAGTGTCGTGCATCCACCCCATATTCCACTTGAAATCGAAGCCCAGCCCGCCGTCTTCCGGTTTCTTGGTCACGCCAGGCCATGCGGTGGATTCTTCCGCAACGGTAAAGGCGTGTGGGCAGCGCTCGTGGATGATGCTGTTCAGATGTTTGAAGAACTCGACGGATTCAAGGTTCTCTCGCCCGCCATACTGGTTCGGGATCCATTCACCCTCGTTGCGGCTATAGTCGCGGTAAAGCATCGAGGCGACTGCATCGACGCGCAATGCATCGACATGGAAGTGCTCAAGCCATTCGAGCGCCGAGGCGATCAGGAACCCTTTCACTTCGTTGCGGCCAAGATTGTAGATCAGCGTGTTCCAGTCTTTGTGAAAGCCCTCGCGAGGATCGGAATGTTCATAAAGTGCGGTCCCGTCGAAACGGGCAAGACCCCAGACATCGGTCGGGAAATGCGCCGGCACCCAGTCGAGAATGACGCCGATGCCTGACTGATGGCAGCGGTCGACGAAATAGGCGAAGTCCTCGGGCGTGCCATGACGCCCGGTCGGTGCGAACAGGCCAAGCGGCTGGTAACCCCATGAACCGCCGAACGGATGCTCCATGATCGGCAGCATCTCGATATGGGTGAACCCAAGCGATTGCGCATAGGGGATAAGTCGCTGGCTGAGCTCTACCCAGTCCAGCGAGCGGTTGCCCTCTTCGGAAATCCGCACCCAGGAACCGAGATGCACTTCATAGACTGACATCGCGCCATCGCGGCTGCGATCCTGTGCCTGCCGTTCCATCCAGTCCGCATCATGCCAGCGAAACGGTCGCGACGAGGCGACGATAGATGCGGTTGATGGGGCCGCTTCCGCTGACCGCGCCACCGGGTCGGCGCGTTGCGGCGAGAGGTGGCCGTGGCTGTCGAGCAGCTCGAACTTGTAGCGCTCGCCATGCGTCAGCCGCGGAATGAACAGTTCCCATATCCCCGCCTGTGGGCGAAGCCGCATCGGGTTGCGCCGCCCGTCCCAGGCGTTGAAATCACCGACCACGGAAACCCGCTGCGCATTCGGCGCCCAGACGGAAAAGCGCACGCCTGAAACGCCGTCGATCTCCATCGGGATGGCCCCGAGCGTGCGGCCGAGTTCGTAATGGGTGCCCTGGCTGATCAGATGCAGATCCAGTTCGCCGAGCAGCGGTGAAAATGAATAAGGGTCTTCGGTCTCCTGAACCGCGTCCGGCCATTCAATCCGCAGACGGTAAGGTGCCGGGCCGCCGACAAGACCGGCGAAAATGCCGACGTCATGGATCGGTTCGAGCTCTGCCATCACCCGTCCGGTATCGCTTTCGATCACCGACACAGACAGAGCGCCGGGCAAGAGTGTCCTGACGACGGTGAGGTCACCATATTGATGCTGCCCGAGCATGGAGAACGGATCTCCGTGACGCCCTTCGGCAAGTGCCTGTAGGCCTTCCTG
The DNA here is from genome assembly GCA_900472575.1 of Hyphomicrobiales bacterium. Taxonomy (GTDB): domain Bacteria; phylum Pseudomonadota; class Alphaproteobacteria; order Rhizobiales; family Rhizobiaceae; genus Neorhizobium; species Neorhizobium cellulosilyticum. The sequence continues at coordinate 24,954 of UCIV01000001.1, read as the reverse complement.
CACCATGCCGGTCATCAGCTCTGCGCGTTCATATCTCATCGGTCAGTCTCCAGTAGTCGTGAGGCGATCGCCGAAAAACCGGCAAGCGGAAGGGGCAGCCAGTGCGGTCGGCTGCGAACCTCATAGGCGACTTCGTAAGCGGCCTTTTCCAAAAGGAAGAGGTCGAGCACCCGGTCTCGATTTTCGTTGGATTGAACAAGCGCATCGGATTTCTCGACTGCGGTGAAATAGGCGCTCAGGAATGCCGGTTCGGCCAGTTCGATGAAGCGGGTGATCAGCTGGCGGTGGCGGATATCGTCGACCTCGCTCACCACTTCGCGATCCATGTCGGCCGCAGCGGCGAGATAGCTGAGTGAACGCAAAAGGCCTGCCACGTCGCGCAGCGGATTGGTCTTTGCCCTGCGTTCGCCAAGCGTCTTGGTCGGCTCGCCCTCGAAGTCGATGATATAGGCATCGCTTTCGGCAACCAGGATCTGGCCGAGATGGAAATCGCCGTGGTGGCGGGTCTTCAAGGTGCCGCCGGTCGCTTCCGTCAGGCGGCCGGCCAGTGCAGTCAGTTCGTCGCGCCGCGCGATCAGCGACCGCGCGATCTCGGCCATCTCGCCCTCCAATCCCGGCAGGGTGCCCTCCAGAATGGCAAGGCTCTGGCCGATCTGTTCGGCCACTGCACGGCGGGCTGCGGCGACGTCGTCCTTCGTGCCCCATTCCGGCTTGAAGGCTTCGTCATCGGTATTTTCCGCCAGCGCCACATGCAGCTCGCCAAGCCGTGTTCCTATTGTGGCGGCGAAATCCACCAGCGGTTTGAAATGCTCGTCGGCGGTTTCGTTCTCCAGTCCGGTGACGACGATCTCGTCGATCGAGCGGCGCAGATTTCCGAGCATCCAGTTCCACGCATCACCCTGGTTGCGGATTGCCTTCTGTACAATGATCAGCGTGTGGCGCGTGCCGTCCGGCCCGGTGCGGGCGACTTCGCCGAGAAGCTGTGCCGTGTTCCGGTACCCCACCTTGGTGAGGTGCCGCGTCATCTCCACCTCCGGATGGATCCCCGGAAAGATATGGCGGATCAGCTTGACCATCGCCAGATCGCCGACGATCAGTGAACTATTGGACTGTTCGGCGGAAAGCCAATGCACCGGCAGTTCGTCGCTGATCTCCAGTTTATCAAGATGATCGGTGCCGATGAATTCGAGCGCCCCGGTGCGACCGGTAATCACGGCGCGCTCCGACAGGCCGCGCAGGATGGCGCGTGCAAAACTTTCATTTGCAAAGCCATCGGTCAGGAAGCCGACGCGACGCCCTTGTCTCAACCGCGCCATGGCAAGCTGCTGGGCAAGCGCGGTCGGAAAACTGTCGTCCCAGGATACTGCCAGCGGCAGGAGATAGCTGTCCATGCGGCCGGCGATATCGGCTTCCAGTTCGCCGAGAAGGATGTTGTTGGCAAAGGGCAGGGGCGTTGCCGAGATGAGCGCCGCGTGGTTCAGGATCTCGCCCTTCGCGCCGAACCAGCGCCGCATGGTGAGATAACCCGGCAGCACCTCGTTTGACATCGTGTCTACCAGCTTTGGCTGGTCGACCAGTTCCTGCAGGTCGCGGCGCACCACCATGGTCACCATATCCTGCACCTGTTCCGGCGGCGCCTTGCGCCAGCTCGGCCCATCGGATTCGGGCGACAGCTGGAACCAGAAAAAACCATAGGGCGGAAGCGTCAGCAGATAGGTCAATTGCCCGATCGGCGGGAAGGGTGACATGCCGGTGAGCTCGATCGGCACCGAGCCCTCGAACTGCGCTAGATCCAGCTCCACGGCCTGGGGCAGTCGCGAAAGATTGGCGACGCAGAGGATCGTCTCGCCGGCATGCTCACGCAGATAGGCCATGATCTTGCGGTTGCCCGGCGTCAGGAACCGAAGCGAACCACGGCCGAAAGCCGGGTGCCGGTTGCGCAGCGCCAGCATGCGCCGGGTCCAGTTGAGCAGCGAATGGGCGTCAGCCCCTTGCGCCTCGACATTCACCGCCTCATAGCCGTAGAGCGGGTCCATGACCGGTGGCAGCACGAGACGGGCAGGATCGCCCTTGGAAAACCCGCCATTGCGGTCCGGCGACCATTGCATCGGGGTGCGCACGCCGTCGCGATCGCCGAGATAAATATTGTCGCCCATGCCGATTTCGTCACCATAATAGATGACCGGCGTACCGGGCATGGACAGGAGCAGCGCATTCATCAGTTCGATCCGCCGCCGGTCACGTTCCATCAGCGGTGCGAGGCGCCGGCGGATACCGAGATTGATGCGGGCGCGACGGTCTGCGGCATAGGTGTTCCAGAGGTAATCGCGCTCCTCGTCGGTCACCATTTCCAGCGTCAATTCATCATGGTTCCTGAGGAAAATCGCCCATTGGCAGTTTTCCGGAATTTCCGGCGTCTGGCGCATGATGTCGGTAATCGGGAACCGATCTTCCTTGGCAATGGCCATGTACATGCGCGGCATCAGCGGAAAATGAAACGCCATGTTGCATTCGTCGCCGTCACCGAAATATTCGCGCGTATCCTCTGGCCACTGGTTGGCTTCGGCGAGCAGCATTTTCCCGGGATGGCTCTCATCGAGTGCCGCACGAATGCGCTTCAGGATGTCATGCGTTTCGGGCAGGTTCTCGTTATTCGTGCCCTCGCGCTCGATCAGATAGGGGATCGCGTCCAGCCGAAATCCGTCGATCCCGGTATCGGCCCAATAACGCATCACCTGCAGAAGCTCTTCCAGCACGGCCGGATTGTCGAAGTTGAGATCCGGCTGATGCGAATAAAACCGATGCCAGTAATACGCGCCGGCTACCGGATCCCAGGTCCAGTTCGACTTTTCCGTATCGAGAAAGATGATCCGGGTTTCGGGGAATTTCTGGTCAGTATCGGACCAGACATAGAAATCCCGTTCCGGCGAACCCGCCGGCGAATGTCGCGCCCGCTGGAACCAGGGATGCTGATCCGACGTGTGGTTGATGACGAGCTCGATGATGACCCGGATTCCACGCTCGTGTGCGGCTTCGACAAACGCACGAAAATCCTCCATCGTGCCATAGTCGGGGCTGACATTGCCGTAGTCTGCGATGTCATAACCATCGTCGCGGCGCGGCGAGGGAAAGAAGGGCAGGAGCCAGATCGCATTTGCGCCGAGCGAGGCGATGTGATCGAGCTTTTCGGTCAGCCCCTTGAAGTCGCCTATTCCGTCGCCGTTCGTGTCGTGAAACGACTTCACATGCAGCTGGTAGATGATCGCGTCCTTGTACCATAGCGGATCGTCATTCTGCTGCTGGTTCTGGCTGGTCGCCTCTGAAAGGCTGTTGGTCATGAAATCCACGGCGCATTCCTCCCTTATCTGACACGCCAGATGGCGAACGGCAGTCCTGCCTGCGGGTCGAGCCGCAGGCGCTGGATCTTTCCAGTCCAGGTGAACCGGTTGCCGGCGATCAGGTCTTCCAGTTGAAGCGAAGCGTGGTCGGGCTTGTTCCACGACCAGAGCGGAATTTCGACATCCGCCTCATGCGCATTGTAGGGGTCGAGATTGACGGCGATGAGCAGCACGTTCTCGCGTCCTGCACTGGCCTTTTCGAAGAACATGATATGGTCGTTCCACGCGGTCAGAAGCTGCAGGCCGAGATGCGAATGCAGCGCCGGGTTTTCGCGGCGGATGCGGTTCAGGAGCGCGATCTCGCCCTTGATATTGCCGGGCCTGTCGTAATCCCAGGCGCGGATTTCGTATTTTTCCGAATCCGCATATTCCTTGCGTTTGGCATCCGGCCGGCCTTCGCAAAGCTCGAAGCCGTTATAGACGCCCCACAGACCGGACAGCGTGGCGGCAAGGGCAGCCCGGATCAGATAGGCAGGGCGCGGCGCGTTCTGCAGGAAATCCGGATTGATGTCGTGGGTGTTGACGAAGAAATGCGGCCGGAAGAACTCTTTCGGCTCTTGAGTGGTGATCTCGCGCATGTATTCTTCAAGTTCCCACTTGGCGTTACGCCAGGTGAAATAGGTATAGGACTGCGAGAACCCGACCTTGGCGAGCCGGTACATCACCTTCGGCTTGGTAAACGCTTCCGACAGGAACACGACTTCCGGATGCCGCGAGCGGATATCGGCGATCATCCATTCCCAGAAGGGAAACGGTTTGGTGTGCGGGTTGTCGACGCGGAACAGCTTGACGCCGTTGTCGACCCATTTCTGCACCACGTCGCGCAGTTCGATCCAGAGCGAGGGAACTGCCTCTTTCGCGTAGAAATCGACATTGACGATGTCTTCGTATCGCTTCGGCGGATTTTCCGCATAGCGGATCGTCCCGTCCGGCCGCCAGTCGAACCAGCCCGGATGTGATTTCAGCCACGGGTGATCCGGCGAGGCCTGGATGGCGAGGTCGAGGGCAATCTCAAGCCCATGATCGGCGGCTGCATCCACCAGTCGACGGAAGTCGTCGAACGTGCCGAGTTCGGGATGGATCTCGTCATGCCCGCCATCCGGCGAGCCGATTGCGTAAGGACTTCCCGGATCGTCCGGTGCGGGCGTGAGCGTATTGTTCTTGCCCTTGCGGTTGGTTTTGCCGATCGGGTGGATAGGTGGAAAATAGAGCACGTCGAAGCCCATCTCGCGAATGGCGGGCAGCCGGGCGATCACGTCATCGAATGTGCCATGGCGGCCCGGATCGCCGCTCTGCGAGCGCGGAAAGATCTGGTACCAGCTGGCAAAGCTTGCCGCGGTCCGTTCCGCATCGACGGGTATCGCTTGCGAGCGAACCCGGTGTGGTCGACGGTCGGCTTTTGCCATCAGCTCGGCGGTTTCCGGCAGAAGCAGGGTCTGCGTTCGCTGCTTGTCCTGTTCTGCCGTCAGCCGGTCGAACAGCTTTTGCAGTTGGGGTTTCAAATTGCCGGCGGCATGATCCAGCGCATCGAGTACCAGATTGATACCCTCCTGAATTTCTAGCCGCAGATCCAGGCCGGCCTCATGTTTCTTGGTGAACTCGTAGCGAAAGATCTGGAACGGGTTCTTCCAGCCTTCCACGGCAAACTCGTGCCGCCCCATGCGTTTCAGCGGAAATTCCGCCTGCCAGCGGTCGTTGAGAACGAGCTGCATAGGCACTTCCTGCCAATCCTCGTCATCGGCGCAGCGATAAAGCAGGGCGGCCGACAGCGGATCATGCCCATCGCCAAAAATGTCGGCCTCGACCTTCAGGACCTCGCCCACCACGCGCTTGACGACAAAGCGGCCCTCATCGACCGCAGGTGTGATCTTCTCGATCGCCAGCCGTGGGGAGGCTGCAGCCGCTTCGGCTCTGGGAACCGGTACGGCATCGACGATCGGTTCGGAAACATAACCCTCGAAGATGCGGATTTCTCCGGGCCTGAGCTTCAGTTTCGCATCAAAAACCTCTGTCCCGTCCTCCGGTGCTACCAGGGGCAGGAAGGGTGAGGCGGCCTCGCGCAACACGTTGAACGGTGCGGGAGCAGTTTTGCGCAGGTCGCGATTCAGAAGCACCACGCGCATCTTTTCTGACGCGCGGCTGTCCTCTTCATCCGTCTGGAACAGTCCGACAACGGGACCCTGGCTAGCGGAAACGAGCGTCAGCGGGCGCCGGGCAAAACCGGCGGTCGTTTTGTTGGTCGCACCGTTGATGTCGCGGATCTCGGCGGAAAGATCGTAGGAACCCTGGTCTTTCAAACCCCGCAGCCCTGATCCGTCGCCATGGAGCGGATCAAGCGGCAGGGAAACGCCATATTCGAACCCCATCGGGATCATCAGCCCGCTGGTGAAGGTCGAAGCGAGCTTCAGCGCCCGCACGGCCTTGCGCTTCAGTACCTCGCAACCATCCGTGCCATGGGCGATGCGTCTTCCGAAAGGCGCTTCGGGAAAAGCGATCTGGTAACCGAGATCACGCTGGATCTGGTATTCGTCCATGATCCATCGCTCTTCCATGTCCCACCATGCGAGCGATGAAAAGCTGCCGTCGAATCCGCTGCCCTTCAGTGCCTTGCGGTCGGCAAACGAGCTTCCCGGCGTCCAGGCAATGAAGATCGTCTCGGGCCTGGACCGGCGAGTATGAGCGACCAGATCATGCCATACTTTCGGGGCAACGCTACCGACGCCGATACAGCGGAAACCCGCGACACCGGCCTCGGTCAGAGACACCAGCCGTTCCTTCCATTCTTCGACATGTCGGGGCTGCGCGGTAAAATCGATCCTATGCGCGCCCATCTGATGCGGCTTCAGGCGTGGATCGGAGGCAGCCGATGGAGAGGCGTAGCGGTCTGCCGCGACCTGATCGATAACCAGATCGAGCATGAATTTCAGCTCGCATTCGTGCGCGGAATGCGTAAGTGCGGTAATCGCCTCCAACGAATTCGAGCCAAGCCCGAGAGAGGGGGCCAGACGATCGAAGTCAGATGTCGTAAAGATGCTTGCACCACTTGCGCTATGAAACAGTGGGCCTGACAGGATCGTGTCGAAGCCCAGGGCGCGGGCATGAGCAAAAACCTCTTCCCACGCATCCATCCCATTGAGCGCAAGCGGATGCACATAATAGATTTGTGGTGGCAGAGCGGTCAGCGGAATACGGGATGCAAATTGAGGGCGCGTGTTCATCGGTCCTGCCTTGCATTTGATGGTTGGGGGCACGTGATCGGATCCACGAAGTCCTCGACTAACTGCAAGCCCGCATGGCTGGTTCCGATAAAATTGCAGCAATCATCTCCGCCCGCGCGGCCTTGCCATTTCCTTCGGTGCCGAAGATGTTGAAGATAAACAGCAATCAGGGATTGATCCGAGAGCGCTTTCCTGCTCGGTTTCGCAGCAGTTTATGAAAGGCGTCCATTCGTCACGCCAGGACGATGTCACTGACGGATCTTCCGGCATCGCAAAGCAGCGACGATCCGGTTAAGTCTTGGACGCTGCATATCGGGAGGAATACGACATGGCAAAACTACAGGTGGCGATGATTGGTCTTGGCATGGCGGCAGGCCACCACGCCCGAGCCTTGATCGATCTCGCCGATCAGGTCGAATGCGTTGCAGCCTACAGCCCGACAGCGGCACGTCGCGAGGCTTTCGCCGCACAATACCCGATCCCGGTTATCGACAGTCTCGACGCTATTTTCGACGATCCGGATATCGATGCCGTGCTGATCCTCACACCTCCAAGCAGCCATTTGGAGCTTGTCGAGCGTGCCGCAGCGGCAGGAAAACACATTCTCCTGGAAAAGCCATTGGATATCAGCCTTCAACGGGCCGAGGCTATTGTGGCTGCGGCTGAGAAGGCGAATGTGAAATTGGGCGTCGTGCTGCAGAACCGGTTTCGCCCGGCCGCACTCGCGCTCGATCTTCTGGTCGTCACCGGCCGCCTCGGTTCGCTGGTCGGCGCATCCGCTGCCATTCGCAACTGGCGGCCGCAAAGCTATTACGATGTCGAGGGCAGGGGAACGAGGGCGCGTGACGGCGGCGGCGTCCTGCTCACCCAGGCGATCCACACGATCGACCTTCTCCTGAGTTATGCCGGCGCGCCCAAGGATGTTTCCTCCTTCGTTCGCACCACGCCCATCCACCAGATGGAGACAGAGGATCTGGTCGCGGCCTGCCTCTCCTTCGAAAGCGGCGCGATCGGCACGCTGAACGCCACGACCTCGGCCTATCCCGGCCTGCCAGACCGGATCGAACTGATCGGCACGCACGGCACGGCCACCCTTTCCGGCGACACGCTGGAAGCAGCGTTCATGGACGGCACGGTGGCAAAGGTGGGGGGCGAGCAGTCGATCGGCACGGGCGTCGATCCGATGGCCTTCGGGCATGAGATGCACCGCGCCCTGATCGGCAATTTTATCGGTTCGATCACCGGTGAAGAGACATTGCGCGTCTCCGGTCACGATGCGCTGCAGGCGCACCGTTTTATCGAGAAGATACTGGCGGCCAGCCGCTGAAGGTTTAAAATCCGGCGGCCTTGCGCAACTCTTCCGCCATACGGCTGCGCCAGTCCTTGCCGGATGCCTTGAACCTGTTGAGCACGTCGGGATCGAGCCGCAACGTCACGGCAACCTTCGGCGCCTCGACCTTGGGGCGGCCGCGGGCAGCAATTGCCTTTTCCATCTTCTCGGCAATCTCCGGAAAGACTTCGCGGAAGGGACGCATGCTGGCTAGTTCTTTCTTGGTGAGAGGAGGGCTATCCACGGCGTCCCAGTCTTCCTTTGTATACCCGCGTCCGGGCCGGAATTCTGTCTGCAACTCTGGCTTTATTTTCATTCTAGCATCCTCCGTTCGTCATGGCGGGCGGTGCGCATGGAGATTACCGAAATCGCTTCCGAGCCGAGGGTTAGATATATCACAACGATGGTACCGTCGTTTAACCGACCGACAGCCTTCGACCTCCTGCCTCTGGCAGGCAAGGTCACCGCAGCCAGAAAGAACTCAACTGAAAGCTCGGCAAAATCGAAGCCGTGCTTATCCAGATTGACCCGTCGCTTCCGCTCGTCCCAGATGATCCGCATTATTCGTACACGAAAAATCGCCGCCCGACAATGAGCGACGATCCGACGAAACGAAAGACGTTACAATCCCGGAATTGTAGGGGTCAGCAGATCACCGTCTCGGCGATCCGGATGCCGAACCCTTCCAGCCCCACATAGTGGCGTTCGCTTCGGGTGAGGAGCTTGATCGAGGTGACGCCGAGATCTTTCAGGATCTGCGCGCCAAGCCCGATCTCCAGCCATTCGCTTTCGCGCGCCTGGGCCTCGGCATGGGCTTCCTGATCCTGGCGCATCTTGCGTCCATGTTCTGTCTGGCCGACGCCGACGGAACCTTCGCGCAGGTAGATGATCACGCCGCGGCCTTCGTTCTCGATCATCTTCATGTAGCGCTCGACCGACCGCTCGACGCCGAAGACGTCCTGCGCCACGTTTTCGAGGTGAAGGCGAACTGGAATGTCGACGCCGTCACGGATGTCGCCGAAGATCACGGCGACATGCTGCATCGGGTCCCAGGGCAGCGAATAGGCATGCGCCTTGGCGCGGCCGACCGGGGTTGTCACGTCGAAGGACGAGATCAATTGGATCAGGGTTTCCTTGCGCTGCCGATAGGCGATCAGGTCGGCAACGGAAATCTGCTTCAGCCCGTGTTCGACGGCGAATGCCGCCACCTGCTGGCCGCGCATCACGGTGCCGTTGTCGTTGACGAGTTCGGAAATCACGCCAATCGGCGGCAGGTTGGCGAGCTTGCAGAGGTCGGTCGCCGCTTCCGTATGGCCGGAGCGCATCAGAACGCCGCCTTCGCGCGAAATCAGCGGAAAGATATGGCCGGGACGGACGAAATCGGCAGCCCCGACATTCGGGTTTGCAAGGTTGCGCACGGTCAGCGTCCGGTCGTCGGCGGAAATGCCGGTCGTCGTGCCATGCTTGAAATCGACGCTGACTGTAAAGGCCGTCGTGTGCGCGCTGTCGTTTTCGGCTACCATGGCGTTGAGGTTCAGCCGCTTGGCTTCCTCGCGCGGCATCGGCGCGCAGACGATGCCGGATGTGTGGCGCACGATGAAAGCCATCTTTTCGGGCGTGCAATGCACGGCGGCGACGATCAGATCGCCCTCGTTCTCGCGGTCGTCGTCATCGGTAACAACGACGATCTCTCCGGCCTCGAAGGCGCGGATGGCTTCAACGACGGACTTCTGATCGTAAACCATTGGAAAATTCCTATTTCAGGCGGCCGGTCTGGCCGCGATCCCTAAGATAATGATCTGCAATCGCGCAGGCGACCATGGCTTCGCCGATCGGCACGGCGCGGATCCCGACACAGGGGTCGTGGCGGCCCTTGGTGCGCACATCGACATTATGGCCATCGGCATCGATCGACTGGCGCTCGGTGAGGATCGACGAGGTCGGCTTGATCGCAAAGCGGGCGACGATGGCTTCTCCGGTAGAAATACCACCGAGAATGCCGCCGGCATGGTTGGACAGGAAGATCGGCTTGCCGTCATTGCCCATCCGCATCTCGTCGGCATTTTCCTCGCCGGTCAGTTCCGCCGAGGCAAAGCCTTCGCCGATCTCGACGCCCTTCACAGCGTTGATCGACATCAGCAGCGAGGCGATGTCCTGATCGAGCTTGCCGTAGATCGGCGCGCCGAGACCTGCCGGAACACCTTCGGCGATAACTTCGACAACCGCGCCGATCGAGGAACCGGATTTGCGGATGCCGTCGAGATACTCTTCCCAAACCGGAACCATCTCCGGGTCGGGGCAGAAGAACGGGTTCTGGTCGACTTGGCGCCAGTCCCAGTTATTCCGGTTGATCTTGTGCTTGCCGATCTGGACGAGCGCACCGCGCACGGTCACACTCGGCACAACAAGCCGTGCAATGCCGCCGGCGGCGACACGGGCCGCGGTTTCGCGGGCAGACGAGCGTCCGCCGCCGCGATAATCGCGAATGCCGTATTTGACGTCATAGGTATAGTCGGCATGGCCGGGACGATAGCGGCGGGCGATCTCGCCATAATCCTTGGAACGCTGATCGGTATTCTCGATAAGCATCGAGATCGGCGTGCCGGTCGAGATCATCGTCTCGCCGTCCTCGTCGAACATCACGCCCGAGAGAACCTTGACGACGTCATCTTCGCGCCGCTGGGTGACGAAACGCGACTGGCCGGGCTTGCGCTTGTCCATCCAGGCCTGAATGTCGGCATGGGTGAAGCGCAGTCCGGGAGGGCAGCCATCGACCACGCAACCGAGTGCGGGACCATGGCTTTCGCCCCAGGTCGTAACGCGGAAAAGATGGCCGAACGAATTGTGGGACATGAAGACTGCCTGGCTGCAAGGGCGCTTGAACCGCCGGTTTTATCGAGGCTTTATTAGGCAAAAGCATGGGCGCGGACAAGCCTTTCTTGCTTGCTGCCGGTACCCGCCGGGTGAACAGTCCGGTCGACAGGCGCAAGGTTCGGCGGCTCATGCTACCGATCTTTGCCAGCCTTCCTGTGCTCTTAACGTGAAATCGTCGAAGGGCAGGGCGCGCGCGAAGGCATAACCCTGCAGAAGATCGCAGCCGAGGTCCTCGAGCAGACTTGCGTGTTCGAAGGTCTCGACACCTTCCGCAACCGTTTCGACGCCGAGTGAACGGGCTATATCGATGATCGATCGAACCAGCGCGCGCTCTTGCGGCGAATGAAGGATTGGCAGAACCAGTTGCTTGTCTATCTTCAGTCGCTTCGGTTTCAGCCGCAAAAGGCTGACGATCGAGGTGTGCCCGGTGCCGAAATCATCGATCTCCACATCGATGCCGAGTTCCTTGATCCGGTCCAGATTGGCGACGACGGCGCTGTCGCTGTCATCGAGGAAGATCGATTCCACCAGTTCGAAGGCGATCTCGCCGGGTGCGATCTGCAGGCCACGCAGCATGTCGATCAGGTGTTCGTCATGCAGCCGTCGCGACGACACGTTGACAGAAACCCTGGGCACGGCGACTCCCATGGCTGCCCAGCGCATCTTGTCTTTCAGCACCGTTTCCAGCATCAGCTGATCGAGCGTCGCCGTCACGTTAAGGTCGTCTGCGATCTTCAGGAACTGGTCGGGAGCAAGCAGGCCCCGGCGGGGATGCCGCCAGCGGATAAGCGCCTCGACGCCCGTCAGCTTATGTGTGCCCGCGCTGATCTGTGGCTGGTACCAGGCGGAAAACTCATGGTTCTCGATTGCCGCCAGCAGCTCGTCCGCCGTCCGCTTATGATCGATAATCTCCGCATGCAGGTTCTGTGTAAAGAATTCGAACCGGTTGCGCCCCATGCCCTTGGCCCGGTAAAGCGCCAGATCGGCATTGACGAGAATGCGCCGCGCATCGACATGCGTGCCATTGGCTTCGGCAATCCCGATCGACACACCGCAGCGGCAGGAAAACCCGTCGAAATCGAGCGGCTGGCGAAACTCGGAAATGATCCGGGCCGCAAGCTGCGCAAGCTCCTTCGAGCTTGCCTGATCGTGCACCAGAATGACGAATTCGTCGCCGCCGATGCGAGCGACCGTATCTTTTTCGTTGATATTGCGGGTCAGGATTTTGGAGGCGTGCACGAGCATCGCGTCGCCTGCGGCATGTCCCAGCGTATCGTTGATCTGCTTGAAACGGTCGAGATCGAGGTGAAGCAGGGCGAATTTTCGCCTGCCCGAAGCGCGAGACAGGGCGTCGAGCTCCATGTCGAGCTTGCGCCGATTAGCCAGCAGCGTCAGCGGGTCATGCAGCGCATTGTGTTCGATCCTGCTCTTGGCAATTTCGAGTTCGCTGTTCTTGGCGTCCGCTTCTGTCTTGGCCTTCTGCAGTTCCACCGTGAGTGCCGTATCCTTCGTCACATCAAAGGCCAGCCCGATGAGTTTCTTCGAGCCGTCCTTACCCTGATGCAGCTGGCCGACGGAGCGCACGTAGCGGATCGTACCGTCCGCCTGCGCTACGCGAACCACCAATGCCTCCTTCGTTTGGCCGCTGAGATACGCTCTCGATGCGTTGATCGCGATCGGTCGGTCTTCGGGCAAGAGCAGATTGAGCCAGCGTTCCTGGGTTATGATGCCGTTGGTGAAAGGGATGCCATACAGCTGGCACATGCGCGCATCCCACGTTTCGGTGCCCTGCCCGGGCGTATATTCCCATATGCCGCAGCCGTAGGAGGCAAGTGCGAGGTCGAGCTTGCCGGATAGTTCCTCAAGCTCCCGCTCGCGGCTCGACAATTCGTCCAGCGCAAGCTCCAGCTCGGCATTCTTGACCTCGGTATTGGCCTTGGCGTCGCGCAGCGTCTGCGCCATCAGCATGTCGGCGCTCACATCCCACACGATACCGGTCATGCGGTGGCTGCCGTCGATGTTTTCGTAACGTGCGCCGGCTGATCTCAAGTGCCGGACCTCGCCGTCAGCCGAGGTTATGCGATAGGTTTCGGTGCAGGATTCGTAGAGCCGCGCCCATTTAAGGAAATGAGCTTCCGCTTTCGCTCTATCTTCAGTGGCCACGTGCTGCAGCAATCCCTTCAGCCGCTGCACATCCTGTGGCGAGTTTACGCCGTGAAGCAGTCTGGCGCGCCGATCCAGGAAGAGCTGCAACCCGTCGCCGCTGACCTCCCATATGCCGATGTTGGAAGCCTCCATCGCGAGATTGAAGCGCTGTGAAAGATCAAGAAGGCTGGATTCACGCGTTTTCAGTTCGGCAATATTCCGGTTGCGCTCGGAAAGCAGCCCGGTCGCCACCACGATTGGTACGATGAGCGCAACCGCACCGAATGCGAGAAATAGCCGGAAGTGGTACTGGTTTTCCGGGGGGGTAGCCCAGCCGTTCTTCGGGGCAAGTGAAAGATCCCAGCGCGAGCCGGCAATCTCCAGCGTCTTGGTCAGCGGCGATTGGTCGTCGACCGCGTCATCGCCAAAAAACGCCAGATAGTCAGGTTTCGCCCTGTCTCGCAGCGAGAAGTTTAAGTTCGTAAGATCGACCGGGCTGGGCCGGCCCGCGTCATCGTCGACGATCATTCCCGCTTCCTTCAGAAGCTCCGCTTTGTCGATGACGATGGCAAGCGCGCCCCAGGGCTGGCGAAGCGTCTTATCGTCCAGCACAATCGGTACGACCAGCGTCAGGTGGTTCTCCTGCGAACCTGTGACGATACTCGGCGACATCTTGTCCCTGGTATTCATCAGATCCGCGTCTAACCTTTTGACGTCGAATGGCAGCGAAGCGTCCGCGCTCGAAATACCCTCGGGTGTGTGGATCTGCGATATGGAAAGATCTGGCGCCAAGGCTACCGCGGCAAAATGCCGATGATTGTCGAATGTTGCCTCGACGAGATGTCGCAGGTGGTCTGAGGTTGCATTCTGTTCGCGCAGAAGACGCTGTGCAAGCGCCTGCGCATCCTTGATATCTGTCTCGATGCGCCCAGTCAGGTTACGTGACACAGCAGAGGCTGTGTTTTCCACATCGGCACGCAAGGCGGCACGCCCGAATTCGGTATTGCGCCGATCAAGACCTAGTGCAATCGCAAATATGCAAAGCGAAATTGTTAGTGCCGCAAGCAGGGAAATTGGATTCGAGGCAATGATATTGTGCCAGTTTAAATAGTGTGGCGGCCTGAATTTCACCTGCTGAATGCCCTTCTCTAACCCGGGATGACCGAGAAATAGTGTATTGGCGGGGTGTTAATTTATCATTTCGCGATACAGGGTGCTGTGAACGAGGAATTATGTTTAATTAATACTTGATTTTGATGTTTTGAAGTTCCTGGGGAAAGTCGAAAAAAGGTATTTGTTATATTTTTGTTAATAATAATGCCTCGTTTCACGCGCGAAATGTCATGATCAAGAGCAACTTTTGCCACATTCTGAGGGCTATCTTTGCTTCGAAACGAAACACACGGACCTCATCAAAGGCCTCCAAGATGCGCATGCTCATCGCCACCCTGCTCGCCACCGCAAGTATCTTCTCGCCGCTCAACAGCTTTGCTCAGAGCGCGGATATCGAGGCGACAATCAGGAAGGTGGACGTCAATGCGCTGAGCCTGACGCTTGACGACGGCAAGACCTACAAGGTTCCGGAAGAGTTCAACTTCGAAGGATTGAAGGCAGGCGTCAAGGTTCTGGTCTTCTATACCATGGTAGACGGCAGCCGTATCGTCGACGATCTGGAAATCGTTTGATATCAGAGTGAGAGAATGCGGGTGCTTTCGACGTGTTTGACGCCCGTTCAGCTTAAATCCAGGCGATCGAACCTTTGGCAACCGTTCCGTCACCCGCGTCGCCCTCACTCAACTCGATCCTGACGATACGGTCCTGATGGATCGGCATGTTGGCGGCTTCATCTTCATCGACATTGCCGATAATGCGGAAAAGCGAGCGAAGCACTCCGCCGTGGCTGACGGAAATCGTCGGTCCCTTCAGCGACGCGAGCCATGCGCCTATACGCCAGGAAAGGATTTCATAGCTCTCGGCATCTTCGCCCGGTGGAATGAAGCTCCACTTGTTTTTTGAACGTTCCCGCAGTCGCTCCGGAGCAGTCTTCTTTATCTCGGCGGTGGTAAACCCTTCCCAGTCACCGAACGAAAGCTCTTTAAGGAGTTCATCTGTACGGTAGCCCGCCGGGTCCAATCCCATGGCTGTCCGTATGCGCTCCATTGTCTCCCTTGTACGCCAAAGGGGGCTTGCAACGAAATCGAACCCGTCGGCTGAGCCGACGAGTTCGCGCAGCGTTTCACCGTTACGGGTAGCCTGTCCACGCCCGATCGCATTGATCGGGATATCCTTTTGTCCCTGAAGACGACCTTCGGCATTCCAGTCCGTCTGGCCGTGGCGGATCACATAGACAAGCACGGGATCGTTCCTCGTTAGTCCTTGATGACCGAAATGTCCGGAGCGTCGACCGCCTTCATGCCGATAGCGTGATAACCGCTGTCGGCGTGATGCACCTCGCCGGTCACCGAACGGGAGAGGTCGGAAAGCATGTAAAGGCCGACATCGCCGACATCTTCGATGGTGACGGTACGGCGCAGCGGCGCATTGTACTCGTTCCATTTCAAGATGTAGCGGAAGTCACCGATGCCGGATGCGGCAAGTGTCTTGATCGGACCGGCCGAGATCGCGTTGACGCGGATGTTCTTCGGGCCTAGGTCGACCGCCAGATATTTGACGCTGGCCTCGAGAGCCGCCTTTGCAACGCCCATGACGTTGTAGTTCGGCATGACCTTTTCCGCCCCGTAATAGGTCAGCGTCAGCATCGAGCCGCCATCGGTCATCAGCTTTTCGGCCCGGCGTGCGACGGACGTGAAAGAATAGACCGAGATCTGCATCGTCTTGGCAAAATTGTCGGCAGAGGTGTCGACATAACGGCCGGTCAGCTCGTCCTTGTCGGAAAAGCCGATGGCGTGCACGATGAAGTCGATCTTGCCCCAGTGATTTTCGAGATTGGCGAAGACCTCGTCGATCGTCGCTTCGTCACTGACATCACAGTGGCCGGCCATGAAGGCGCCGAGTTCGGCCGCCAGCGGTTCGACCCGCTTCTTCAGCGCATCGCCCTGATAGGTGAAGGCCACTTCGCCGCCATTGTCGACGACGGCCTTGGCAATGCCCCATGCAATCGAGCGATTGTTCGCAACGCCCATGATGAGCCCGCGCTTGCCTGCCATAAGGCCGGATGCCTGAACCATTGTGTAATCCCTGACACGAAAAAATGAATGTTGCCTATGGCATAGGCCGCATCAGGGTTCAAGCATGCGTCAAATCATCAACCGTAAAGATGGCCTGAAATAGATGCGTGCCTGGGGATGATGTCATCCCTTTGTCACGCTTTCCGTCTCACAGATACAGCCCATCGCGCATCAGTCGCATGAGGTCGGTGACCTTGGCATCCGGCGTTTCCAGAAGCACGATCCTCAGTTCGACCACCAGATCGCCGCGTCCGGCAGCGTCATGAAGGCCGAGCCCTTCGATCGTGATCGTGCGGTCGGATCCGGACCAGCTGGGAATTTCCACCGTCCGCCGGCCCGCCGGTGTCTCCACCTGCGCCTCGCCGCCAAGGACGGCATCCTGCAGCGAGATGGGCAGCACGATATGAAGGTTGAAATCCCTGACGATATAGATGTCGTCGCGGGCCGCATTCAGCGTCACGACAAGATCGCCCTGTTTCATGTTGGGCAGTTTCAGGCCCTGGCCCGTAAGCCTTACCTGATGTCCGTCGGTGGTGCCCCGCTCGATCGGAACGCGAACTTCCCGGTCGTCCGAGAGCTTGATCGTAACCGGTTTCAGCGCCAGCAGTTCGGCCACCGTCACCTTTGCCTCGACCAGCAGATCCGGCGCCTTTTCCGGTGTTGGCGCTGTGCCGCGGATACGTTTGACCAGATTGGCGATGAGGTCGACGGCCATCATCGGCAGCGGGGAGCGGACTTCCGGCCCCGGCGCATCCTTCGGGCTCGTTTCTTCGACCTTGGTCTCCGACGTGTCGGCATGTTCCTTGGCGCGCTCGCGTGCCTCGGGGCTGCCGCCGAAAATGCGTTCGATGGTTTCTTCCGGGCTTTCGCTCGGCTTCTTGCCCGCCTGCTGCTTGGCTTGTCCGCTTGCAGAACCCTGGGCTTTCGCCTTTGCCGCATCGGCCTTCGGTTCGGCCTTGGTAGCATCGGACTGGGCGCGGGCAGCCTGGGCCTTTGCCAGCTCCTCCATCACCTTTTCCGCATTGGCGCGCGCAGCCTTGGCGCGCTCTGCCGCATCGCGCTGCTGCATGATCGTCTGGTGCATGTCGGCTGCACGATCATAACGCCGGCGCCGCTCCGGATCCTTGAGTAATTCATAGGCCTGCCCGATCTCCGCGAACCGGTCCGTTGCACTCGGATCGTCGCGATTGTGGTCGGGATGAATCGTCTTGGCCTTCGTCCGCCAGGCCGCCTTGATTTCGTCTGCATCGGCGTTCCGTCTGACGCCGAGGATGGAATAGGGATCACGCATCGTGAGACCACCGGTTACGCTTTTGGCGGCAGATCCGGCATAATCGCGAACCTGCCGATAATAAACTTAAACACGGGCAACACAGGGCCATCATGCACTGCTCGCTGCTCCGATTTTCTCGGATTGAGAGAGTAGAGGCGCAGTCCTGAATCAGTGGTTACAGCGCGGCTTCACAGCTGAGGCATGGTGAAGGATCAGTTAACGCAGTGTGTGGTTTGGAAACAATTAGGCCAAGGGTGGCAATTTGGCTCAGCCTTGCCTGTCGAAGGCCGTCAGCATCCAGTCGCCGCTTCCGGTCATGCATGTCTGGCCAGCAAAAACGGCGATGCCTTCATAGGAATGACGCGTTGTCTTGAAGGCGCGGCAGACGCGACCCTGGGCGTTGTCTTCCTGAATGACGGAAACCACGCCGGCACTGCCGGTCGCGGCATTGGCCCAGGGAAGGGGAGTGTTGCCCATTTTCACGAGATCGGCCGAAGTGACGGCATTGCGCACGGTCGCTTCGTCGGAAAGGCTTGTCTCGGATTGGGGCTTGCCGGCAACGGTTCCCGTCGCAAGCGACCGATCGACCTTGCTCGATCCGCCAAACAGATCCAGACTACTCGTACATCCCGCAAGCGACAGTGTCAGCGTGGCGAGGCAAATTGCAGCGCCGCTCTTGCGGCCCAGGCACTTTGTCATTTCGATCCACTTTGCTATCACTGACACCTAATATCCTGTCCGGCGCTTCGTCTCGGGCATGTTCGAGCAGATTGGGAGTATTTAAGTCAATATGTCTGGAAGTGAGTTAACAACCGGTGACTTCACCGAAGAATCTGAACCATTTACCCTTTTTGCCCGCTGGTTGAAAGATGCGGAAGCTTCTGAGCCTAACGATCCAAACGCCGTTGCGGTTGCAACAGTAGATGAACATGGCCTTCCGAATGTGCGCATGGTGCTGCTCAAAGGTTTCGACGAGCACGGGTTCGTTTTCTATACCAATTTCGAGAGCCAGAAGGGCCAGGAAATCCTCGGTCAGAAGAAGGCGGCCATGTGTTTCCACTGGAAATCGCTGCGCCGGCAGGTGCGCATCCGTGGCCCGGTAGAAGTCGTGACCGATGCTGAGGCCGACGCCTATTATGCATCCCGCCCGCGCGGCAGCCGCATCGGCGCCTGGGCATCGAAACAGTCGCGTCCGCTCGAAGGACGTTTTGCCCTGGAGAAGTCAGTCGCGGAATATGCGGCGCGTTACGCAATCGGTGAAATCCCGCGGCCGTCCTACTGGTCCGGCTTCCGTATCCGGCCGACATCGATCGAATTCTGGCACGACCGCCAGTTCCGCCTGCATGACCGTGTCGAGTTCCGTCGCGACGATCCGTCCGGCAACTGGAACAAGGTGCGGATGTACCCGTGAGCAATTCCAGCAAAAGCGCGAACCGGTTTTGCGTCCGGAATTGCGAAGAACAAAACCTCTAGCGCTTCAGCGCGAAGGGAATGCCGGAGGCGAGTGCGGAAACGTAACGCGCCTTCTGATAATAGCCATTCAGTGAGACGCGCGGCAGGGCGGTCGGCCGGGCCAGGTCGGCGGCGGTGAGCATTCCAGGTTGTGTGGTAAGGCCGATCACAAAACCGAGATCGCGGGCGGATTGGAATTCCCTCGGTCCGATCGCGTCCTGGCTTCCATAGGGATATGCAATTGCTGTTGGTCGCTCGCCTGTGAGTTCCGTCAGCCATTCTGCCGATTTGCGCATCTCTCTCAGGGCTTCTTCCGCGCCAAGTCGGCTGAGTTTGCGATGCGTCACGGTGTGAGCGCCCAGCGAAACGAGCGGATGCGCCGCGAAGTCTCGCAGTTCCTGTGGTCCCATGATGAGTTCGCGGGTAGTGGCAAGGGGATCGATGCCGTATCGTTCCGCCAGGAGACAGAGGTCTGCGACGGCTTCTGCCTCTTTGCGAGCCCACACATAGCTGGCAAAGCGGAAAGACGTGTCGAGTTGCTGCACCGGCGTCTTCAAGTCCACCGTTTCAACGCCACGCCCGAAATCGAAGCTGATGCGATCCTGTTCACGCAGAAGGCGGCCCATGATCTCCCACCAGAGCGGTTGCCTGTGTTCGGCAAGCCCTTGTGCGATGAAGACGGTGAAGGGCACGCCATGCCGGGCGAAAACGGGCAGCGCGTGTTCCGCATTATTGCGGTACCCGTCATCAAGCGTGAAGGCCGCAAACGGCTTGGTTGAAGGGGCAGCCAGCCGTTCCGGTAAATCCGAAAGTGCTATGAAATCGTAGCCGAGTGATTTCAGCCGAACGATCGCGGCATCGAGGAATTCCGGCGTGATTTCCAGATGCCGGTTAGGCCCGATGACCGATGCGGATTCCGGCCTTACATGATGAAGCGTGAAGATGACGCCCGAGCCGCGAGCCGACGTCAACAGGCCGGCCCCTGCCATCAGCGCCGAAGCTTCCAGCCCGGCACCGATCAGCCAGCGCTTGACGTTGCGACGCCAGATCGCTTTTGCCTTGTCCTTCATCGTGTCCGCAATTAGCCCCCGGGGCAGCCATGCCCGATACGGGACAGGCTAGTGCCGACCCATTAAGCCTTGCTGAACGATAGCACGCTTACGGCCGTAATCCGTCGAGAAGCGGAAGCCCGATGACGGCGGCGGCTCCGATAAGTGTGAAGCAGATCCGCCGGAACGTGGTCTCACTGGCGATACCAAACATCCGTGAACCGAAAAAAAGCCCGATGCCGTAAGCCGGCCCTGCAGCAAGCGCGATCAGCAGGACTTGCAGCGTCAGGATGCCACCGATGATATAGGATGTGGCCGAAAGCACGCTCGCCAGCGCGAAGTAGAGAATGAGGTTGGCGCGCACCACATTGCGTTCGATCGCTCCGCCGAGCCAATAGGCGACGATCGGGGGGCCGGACATCTGGGCCGCGCCGCCGAAAAGGCCGGCAATCGCGCCGACGCCGACCGTCAGCCAGGTTTTCGGCCGGCCATGATAGCGCCAGCCCGAGATCAGGAAAACCAGCAGACAGACGACGACAGCGGAAATGATCCAGCGCAGTGTCACCGACGGCATGAGCGAAAGCATTGCCGCGCCAGCCGGAACGCCGATGATGGCGCCGGCCAGCATGGTGAAGACATCGCGGCGGTTCGCCCTGCGCCATCCTTCCGGCAGCATGCCGAGCGTCATTACCCAATCGATGACAAGGAGCAGTCCCGACGCGATCTGCGGGCTCGTCGCCGCACCGGCGAGCGGTATGAATATCAGCGCCCCGCCAAAGCCGGAAAAGCCGCGCGCAAGGCCTGCAATAACGGCGGCAAGGAGCACGAAGGCAAGTTCGCCGATCGAGTGGCCCGGAAGCCATGTCGCGAGAAAAGCGGAGATAGGATTGAGGGAAGTCATGACATGCGGTGTTTGTGAGGTGAAGAAAGCCGATCACCTGCTGCGGTTTCGTACGATCTGTCAATAAGGGGTAGTCGGGGAGGGGTGACGAAAATCGTTTGCGATCCACCAGTCGCATTCCTCTTGTGTATAGCCGAGCAGATACCCCTGTCGCCGTTCCATCTCTTCCGTCCACGGCCTCGGGCCGTTCATCAGGTCGTCATAGGCCTTGAAGCGCCATTCTTCACCGGGCAGGGCGTAATAGACGGTCAGAAATGTTTGGCCGCCACCCCGCACAGCCTTGACGCTCTCGACGAACGCGCCGCTTTCGACATGCGGCCGAAAAAGGTTGCGAACGTTTTCGAACCATTCAACCCCTTCTTCGCCATCAAGAATGGCAAACGGCTTACGTCCCTCCAGCATCAGCGGCAGTTCGAAATTCGTATGGACCAGATAGCTAGCCTCGTCGATCCGATGCGGCCGTGTCAGCATGATCTCGCCGTCCCATTCGGGCAGCAGGAGATCGGCTGCCGAGGCAAGCGCGAACAATTCCTCCTTGTCGGGATAGAAGGAGTGTGTTGCCAGATCTGCGAATTCCGTAACCAGAATGGATGCAACGATCGCCGGGTTGGCTTCAAAGCGCATTTCGTGGATCGAGCATCCCGTTTGCGGCGACAGGAATTTTAACACGAATGTCTCAGCACGCATCACTTTCTGATCTGGGGATGTGTGCCTGATTTTGCTGGGTCGTCTGTCTGCTGCGTGCCACATGATCTGTCGCGCATCGGGCGCTTCTTGGCAGATTGAAATCGGCATGTTGCGGCGCAGGTCGCTGCGAAAGCGCGATGCATAGCGCCTCCCCCAAACGCCTAGGAAATGGCACCCCGTTTCGTCATTTCGGAAGACGACGGCTCCACCGAAGGCCGAGGAAAGACCCTCCGTGCCGAATGGTCCTTCACCACCATAAACAGCGATGACGCATTCAGCGGGCGCGACACACACTACGGTATCCCCGGCGGGTGCGAACCCTTGGCTTCTGAAAAGATAGACTGGACAAGGTTGTGTAGTCATGTCGCGACCATACTGCACAGGTCTACTTCAGCAACTCGGAAGTTTGACGCCGTCAAACCGTCCGTCGATAGAACTTCGTATCCACCGCCATCCGCGGAAAGCTTGCCGGCAGCTCGTCGGCGACGATCTCGGAGAAGCCGTTCTTCTCGTAGAAACGGTGGGCAGCGAGAAACTTGTCGGTGGTGCCGAGCAGGATCGTCTTCAGCCCGACAGCCGCTGCATGCGCCATAAGCGCGTCGAGCAATCTCGCAGCCACGCCGAATTCCTTGCCGCGAACTTCGGCGGCGACGAACATCTTGCGCAACGCGGCCTCGTCATTGCCGATATCCTTCAGGGAAATCGTGCCGACGATCTTTCCGTCCTTTTCGGCGACCCAGAACCCGCCCTTGGCCGTCTGATAGAAATCCGCAATGGCGGCGAGATCCGGCTGATCCGCCGCGGTGATCGCGACACCGAACTCCTTGCGCTGGATCGGCAGGATGACACCGATCACGCCCTGTTCGTCGCCTGCCCGGAAGGCGCGGATCACGATGTCGCTCATCTTTTTTACGCCTTCGTGCCGCCGACGGTGACCTGATCCATGCGCAGATGCGGCTGGCCGACGCCGACCGGAACCCATTGGCCGGCCTTTCCGCAATTGCCGATGCCGGTATCGAGCTTCATGTCGTTACCGACCATCGACACGCGCTTCATCGCATCCGGGCCGTTGCCGATCAGCATCGCGCCCTTGATCGCCGGGCCGACCTTGCCGTTTTCAATGAGATAGGCCTCGGTGCAGCCGAACACGAATTTGCCCGAGGTGATATCCACCTGACCACCGCCAAAGGAAACGGCATAGACGCCCTTCTTGACGGAAGCGATGATTTCTTCCGGCGTCTTGTCGCCGCCAAGCATGTAGGTGTTGGTCATCCGCGGCATCGGTACTGAAGAATAGCCCTGTCGGCGGCCGTTGCCGGTTGGCTTCATGCCCATCAGCCGGGCATTCTGCCGGTCCTGCATATAACCGACGAGCTTGCCGTTCTCGATCAGCACGTTATAGGCCGATGGCGTGCCTTCGTCGTCGATGGTGATCGAGCCGCGGCGATTGTCGATCGTGCCGTCGTCGACGACGGTGACGCCCGGAGCTGCAACCATCTCGCCCAGAAGCCCGGCAAAGGCAGAGGTTTTCTTGCGGTTGAAATCGCCTTCCAGCCCGTGACCGACCGCCTCGTGCAGCATCACGCCCGGCCAGCCGGAGGAAAGCACCACATCCATCGTCCCGGCCGGCGCCTCGATCGCCTCGAGATTGACCAGCGCCTGGCGCAGCGCCTCATCAGCGCCAACCTGCCAGTTGCCTTCGGCGACGAAATCGCCGAAGCCGATGCGGCCACCGGTGCCAAACGAACCGCTCTCCTGCCGGTCGCCATTACCCACGACGACGGAAATATTGATGCGGGTCATCGGGCGGATGTCCTGCACCCGGTGCCCGTCGGCACGCAGGATGTCGACCACCTGCCAGCTGGCGGAAATCGTTGCGGTGACCTGACGAACCTTGTCGTCCTTGTTGCGCAGATAGGCGTCGATATCGGTCAAAAGCTTGGCCTTCGC
Organism: Hyphomicrobiales bacterium; assembly: GCA_900472575.1. Taxonomy (GTDB): domain Bacteria; phylum Pseudomonadota; class Alphaproteobacteria; order Rhizobiales; family Rhizobiaceae; genus Neorhizobium; species Neorhizobium cellulosilyticum. Next base: position 1,489 of record UCIV01000001.1, on the reverse strand, counting down.
CTCGAAGCTCGGGGAGCCGATCGGGTTCTCGTCGCCGTAATATTTCTTGTTGGTCCGCTGCGGGGCGCTCGCATAGGAACCGGAATAACCGGCGGTTACCGCGCGAACGGCATCCGAGGCGCGTTCCAGCGCTGCGGCGCTCAGGTCGCCCGCATGGGCGTAACCGACCGCCTCACCCGCAACCGAACGCAGGCCAAAACCCTGGTCGGTATTGAATGAGCCACCCTTCAGCCGTCCGTTGTCGAAGGTCAGCGATTCCGCCTGGGCGTGTTCGACGAAAAGCTCGCCGTCATCCGCGCCGGAAAGCGCTTTTGCGACAATCGCCCGCAGCTTCGCTTCGTCCGTGTCGAACAGGCTCAAGAGATCGGTGTTCATGGAAATACTCCTTGGGCAGGACCCGCCTCGGCGCGGCAGGCTGTGGCGGCAAACCGCCTTTTCATCCGATGTAGGTCCGGCACGGAGCCGAAGCAAGCCTATCCTTGGGTCGGCCTCGTTCGCAGATAGGCTTGAACCGCATCAGGCATGGTTTCGCGAGGCAGCGTGTTGAACTGGCCGTCACCGCTGAAGACCATGAAGGCCCGCGGACGCTCCCAGACTTCCGTAATGCTTCGCCACGTCAACTTGCCGCTGCCGAGATCGGACACGATGTCGATTCCATCGGCATCGACGGTAATCTCGGCCTTCGGATCGCCCATGCGCTTGTAGCGACCGAAGGTGTTGACCTTGTGGGCGCGCCAGATCACGGCGACGAAGATGACCGGCGCCAAGGCGAGGACAAGCATGACGCCGGCGAAAATATTGTTGTCGCCCGAGATGATGAAATAGATGGAAAAGCTCAGCATCAGAACCGAGATGACCCACATCATCTTCTGTTCGACCACGGCACGGCGCCAGACGAAGGCGCGGATCGCATCGCGCACGATATCGTCATCATATCGAACGGTGAAACGGTGGCTGCCTGCAAGGCCCATGGTCTTCCTGTCCTTCGACGCAGCTATCCGATGATCAGGGAAGTGCGTCGTAACCGGGGCCAAAACCGTTGAGTTCGACGGGAATGCCGACACGGTCCTGATCGGAGGATTCGCGCAGTGCGAACACGGCGTTCTTGCCGGCGCGCAGGATACGCATCAGTTCCTCGTCGATTTCCACTTCGACATAGCAGCCTTCAGAGAAGCAGCGGGTGAAATAGGCGCGGCCGATATTGTTGTTATCGACGTAAAGCTCCATGCCGTCCTTCAGGAGAACGCCAAGCGGTGCGAGAATGCGCAGGATACGCGCCTTGCGGTCGGCCGTCTTGAGCACGACGACCGAAAGCCCGACTTCCGGCCGGTCCTCGGCAATGACGTTCTGCATCAGCGCGCATTGCTCGGCGGAAGCGCCTGCCGGCCTGTCACAGATCACCGACCACGCGCCATGGCTTTCCTTCACATTGCCGGGCTGCTGTCCGGAAGGGCCAGGGGTGGGGGCGGGTGCCGGAGCCTGCGCGCTC
>UCIV01000002.1 GCA_900472575.1 Hyphomicrobiales bacterium | reverse complement strand
GTGCCGACAACTATCTCGCCGCCCTCAAACTTGCAGCGACAAGGATATGGATCGCATCAGCTAATGAGTCCGCATCCTAGCGGATATCTATGGCGGAAAGACAGGGTGGATCGCCAGACGGGCATATGAGATTTGGGAGCAAGCTGGTCGTCCGGACGGACAGGACAAAAAGCATTGGCAGCACGCCAGCGCGACATCATGCCCGCTTTGCGTGAAGCCGCGTCCAGGCAACGTGGACTAGACGAATTGCGGCATGACCCGATTTGATTCAAAAGGATTTTTTTGTAATGACCATCGCAAATAGCCCAGGAACAAACCAGCGAATTCGTGGTTCTTTCCCCGCAAACAAAACGCACGGAGGAAACGACATGGACCACACCAATCACGTTCGCCTGAACCCAGCGGAACTGACATCAGCTGTTCTCGAAGGTGCAACCATATATGGCGCGGACGACCATAAGGTCGGAAAGGTCGACCATATCCATGGGACAGGTCCCGGCAGTTCTGCAGTCATTGATGTCGGCGGTTTCCTTGGGATCGGCGCAAAACCTGTCGCTGTTCCGCTGACGGATCTTCAGTTCATGCGCGATCAGGATGGCGACGTCCATGCCGTGACTGCATGGACGAAGGATCAGCTCAAAGAAATGCCTGAGCATCATCACTGACTGACATCCACATGCAGGCCCGGCTCCAAAGCCGGGCTTTTTCTACATTCTTTCCCAAGTGCAATATTTCGCTCGGTCGGTCCTGCCGCCTTCGCTTTCGAAAGACTTGAAATTAGCCCTAATTATCAAAGTGGCAAATGTCGTGACCGATAGAACAATAGCAGTATCGAAGGCACCGAGCCCCACAGGGCCGCCAATTGCGCCGGTAGCCCGTAATCTCGCAACAGCCGCTGTCCCTCGGGTTCGCTTTTCCGACCAGGATCGCGCCACCGGCGATAAACCCGACACCTTTGACAAGTCCCTTGACTATGCGCAGTTGCCTCAGCGTTACCGGCCGTCACCGTCTCAGCCACTTGAATGAAGCCACAGGCCGCGATCGCCACCAGTGGAATGTTCACAAACCTGCACTTCGTTCCTCACGCGTTCGATCCCAACCGATAGGCAGAGCGAGCGGATGAGCAAAAACCAGTGCCGCAGATGAGGCATAGAATCGAGTTCTAGCCTGTGGCCCTGAACCGAAACGATCATTGCAATCCATCTCTGTAACAAAGCGACCGACTCCGCGGGTCGCAGATGTTGTAAGCGTACGATCAATCAGAAATGTTCATAAAAGTGGCTCGACTATAGTGAGGAGCCCCCGCATGGCTATCGAGAAGTTTGGGCCGGAGGATTGAAGGACAGCAATGGGCATGTCGACACAAAGGGAAGCTATTCGGAAAGGATAACGCGTTCGAGACGAACTAATATCGTTGATCTTCACGCAGTTTCCTTGATTTTGGTTTTTAGGTATGCGGATAATTTAGCTGTGCGGTTGAAGGACAATTCTCTAACCACCGCGCACAGACCCGCGCCAGACCAGTTCCGGGGAAATCTGGGAAGCAATGCTATCCGTTTTGGCTGGATGCGTAAGCCACGATACCGCCTCCTTCGCTATTTGGTCGACGGGTTGTGCGAATGTCGTCAGATCATAAGACGACCATGAGCACTGCTCGATGTAATCGAAACCAATTACACAAATGTCGTCAGGCACAGTGAGTTTAAACTGGTGACGGGCGGTATCCATAACACCGCAGGCAAGAAGATCGTTGGCGCAGAAGATCGCATCCGGGCGCGCTTCTCGCGTGAGAAGGCGTTGCGCCAGAATAACGCCGCTCTGATAACGGGTCGGACCGAAACGCTCTACGATGACCTCAACGCCGGCTTCGATCGCGGCAGCAACAAACCCTTCCTCACGAGCCATTAGACTTGGTGTTCCGACATCAGAATTCGCGAAGGCAACACGGCGACACCCGGCGCGCTGAAACGCGATAAATGCGCGGTGTGCGGCCTCCCGGTCATTTAGATTGATCATCAGCGCCCCTTCGCGCTCCTCGTCGCGATTGATAAGCACAAGCCGCTGACCGCTTTTCACACAAAGGTCGGTGATCGATTTGTCCGGCATTCCGGAGAGAATGATGGACGCATCGGCGCGATAGCTGATCGCCAGCCTGAGCGCATCATCGACGCTTTTATCGGAACGATCCGTGTTGATCAGCATGGCGATCTTGGAGACGGCTTGCAATTGATGGGAAATCGCCCGAATGAGGCTTGATCGATAAGGCGTGTCCATCTCAGAGACGATGAGACAGACAAGGCCACTTTCGTTGCGCATCAGCCCTCGAGCGAGGTGATTGACGTGATAGCCCAAGGCCTCCGCAGCCTCCATCACACGTCGCCGCGTTTCCTCCGAAACACTCGCTCCAGGCGTGAACGTGCGCGAGACGGCCGAACGCGACACGCCGGCACGATCCGCCACTTCCTTGGCGCTCACGAAGATCTTCTGGTTCACGTCTGCTTTCTCCCGCAAATTTTTCTGCCTCTTTTTGCAATCGCGTGCAACAATTTCGTGACGCATGGCGCGTATTAAAGCGCATTTTATGCAGTATTTCTTATTGACAATCCACAGATATGCGTGGAACCATTGCACACGCTTGCAAGAGCGGGATGATGTGGAGGCGTCATCCAGAAATCTGGGAGGATTATTATGCGTCTTGCTTTGATGGCATCGGTCGCGGCTGCCGGCCTTTTGATGAATGCACCGGCATCGAAGGCTGCCGGAGACCTCAATCTCATATGTTCCGCCGATGTGGTGATCTGCGAAATGATGCAGCAGATGTTCGAAAAGGACACCGGCACCAAGGTCAACATGGTGCGCCTGTCGTCTGGCGAAACCTATGCGAAGGTCCGCGCCGAGGCCCGCAACCCGAAAACAGATATCTGGTGGGCAGGCACCGGCGACCCGCATCTTCAGGCCGCGTCGGAAGGACTGACGCAGGAGTACAAGTCGCCGCATCTCGACGAATTGCAGGACTGGGCAAAGAAGCAGGCGGAAAGCTCCGGCTACAAGACCGTCGGCGTTTATGCCGGTGCGCTCGGCTGGGGTTACAACACTGATCTCTTCAAGCAGAAGAACTACAAGGAGCCGAAATGCTGGGCCGACCTTCTCGACCCTTCGCTTAAGGGCGAGATCCAGATGGCCAACCCGAATTCCTCCGGCACGGCCTACACGGCGCTCGCATCGCTCGTGCAGATCATGGGCGAGGACAAGGCGTTCGATTACCTGAAACAGCTCAATGCCAATGTCTCGCAATACACGAAATCCGGCTCTGCACCGGTGAAGGCCGCAGCCCGCGGAGAAACCGGTCTCGGCATCGTATTCATGCATGATGCAGTGGCCCAGACGGTCGAGGGATTTCCGGTCAAGTCGATCGCGCCCTGCGAGGGCACCGGCTACGAGATCGGTTCCATGTCGATCATCAAGGGTGCACGCAATCTGGACAATGCCAAAAAGTGGTATGACTGGGCGCTGACGGCGCAGGTGCAATCTCACATGAAGGACGCAAAATCCTTCCAGCTTCCGTCCAACAAGACGGCCGAGGTCCCGAAGGAATCGCCGCGCTTCGAAGACATCAAGCTGATCGATTACGACTTCAAGACCTATGGCGACCCGACCGAGCGCAAAAAGCTGCTCGAACGCTGGGACAAGGAAATCGGCGCCAACGCCAACTGATCCCATCCGTCTCTGCCGCGCTTCGGCTGAAAGGGGCGCGGCATGATCGACTTGTCCTTTGATGAGGTCGCATCGAACCATGAACAATCGCAATCGCAGACTGGATGTTGTGCTGGCGCTCGGCGCTGCCGCGATGCTGCTCCTTCCCTGGTATCGCATCGAACAGGGGTTTTATTCATTTACCTGGCTTTCCGATTTCCCCGGAAAGCCTGCGGCAGCACCCGGTTTTCTGCAGATTTTTCTGAATGGCCGTGTCTGGCTGATCGCGGTCCTTCTCGCTTACGGATTGGCGCTTGCCGCGCGGTTCATTGTCGATCCAATGCGACGTGGCAAAATGCTTGCCCTTGCCGGTGGTTTCGGCGTCGCCTTGCTTGCCCTGCAGGGTCTGGCGATCGGGGCCACCGGTTTTACCTGGACAATCAGCGAAACGGTCTTTGGTCCGCTTGCCGACGGCCAGCCATCTATGGGAGCGGGTGCGGTTCTTACCGCCATCTGCTTCGTGCTGATGTTTGCCTTCGGCCTTGCCGAACAGGGCGTCATGCGCGGTGATGCCTTCGTGGTCGCCACCATTTCCATGCTGGTCTTTCTCGTCGCCGTCTTCGTGTTTTATCCGATCGGTTCGATGTTCATCGGTGCCTTTCAGGATTTCGATGGCTCGGTGAGTTTCGACGGTTTTTCCCGCAACATTGTCGATCCATCGATCTGGAGCCTCGATTGCGTCCTTGGCGGCGCGCGTTGCGGCGTGGCATGGCGCACGCTGTTTCTGGCCATCATGACGGCGGCGGGTTCGACAGCACTTGGCCTTGCCTTCGCGCTTGTCGCCACCCGCACGCGCTTTCCCTTCAAGAAGGGCCTGCGGCTTCTGACCATTCTGCCGATCATCACGCCGCCCTTCGTCATCGGCCTTGCCCTCACCCTCCTCTTCGGCCGTGCCGGCATCGTCACGCAAGGCCTCTCCACGACGTTCGGCATCGAACCGAGCCGCTGGCTTTATGGCCTGACCGGCATCTGGATCGCACAGGTTCTGTCATTCACGCCGATTTCGTTTCTGGTGCTGATCGGCGTTGTCGAGGGCGTCAGCCCGTCGATGGAGGAGGCTTCGCAAACATTGCGGGCCGATCGCTGGCGCACCTTCTGGCGAGTGTCCTTGCCGCTGATGAAACCCGGTCTCGCCAACGCATTCCTGATTGGCTTCATCGAAAGCATGGCTGATTTCGGCAATCCGCTCGTGCTTGGCGGCAGCCACGGCGTGTTGTCGACTGAAATCTTCTTTGCCGTCGTCGGATCGCAGAACGATCCGGCCCGTGCGGCCGTGCTCGCCATGATCCTGCTCGGTTTCACGCTGTCGGCCTTCCTCTCCCAACGCATCTGGCTGTCGGGCAAGAATTTTGCCACCGTAACCGGCAAGGGCGATAGCGGCGCCCATATCGCCCTGCCCCGGCCCCTGTCGATCGGCGTACATGCCGTGGTTATTCCGTGGATGATCTTCACGCTCGTCGTTTACGGCATGATCCTGTTCGGCGGTTTCGTCAAAACCTGGGGTCTCGACAACAGCCTGACGCTCGCGCATTACGCCAAGGCCTTTTCCATCACCTTTCGCGATCGCTCGCTGGTCTGGACCGGCGTCGCCTGGAACTCGTTCTGGACGACGATGGAAATAGCGTTGATCGCCGCCCCGCTGACAGCGATCGTCGGCCTTGCCACGGCTTACGTGATCATACGGCAGAAATTCGCCGGGCGCGAACTGTTCGAATTTGCGCTAATGATGAGTTTTGCCATTCCCGGCACGGTCATCGGCATCAGCTACATCATGGCCTTCAACCTCCCGCCGCTGGAAATGACCGGGACGGCAGTGATCCTAATCGCCTGCTTCGTGTTCCGTAACATGCCGGTCGGCGTGCGCGGCGGCATCGCAGCGATGAGCCAACTCGACAAGAGCCTCGACGAAGCCTCGATGACCCTGCGCGCCACCAGTTTCCGCACCGCCCGCAAGGTCATCCTGCCGCTTTTGCGTCCCGCCATCACGGCCGCACTGGTCTATTCCTTCGTGCGCGCCATCACCTCGATCAGCGCCGTCGTGTTCCTCGTCAGCGCCCAGTACAACATGGCGACATCCTATATCGTCGGGCTGGTGGAAAACGGCGAATACGGCGTCGCCATCGCCTATTCCTCCATGCTGATCGTGGTGATGATCACCGTCATCACAGGGTTCCAGCTTCTGGTCGGCGAGCGGCGATTGCGACGCGAGAACCGCATTTCGGCGTCCCGCGTCCGCCTTCCGACTGCTCAGGCCAAGGAGAAAACCGCATGAGCAAAAATGCCGGTTCGGTCACGTTCCAGAATGTTCGCAAATCCTTCGGTTCCTTCACGGCCATCCATGACCTGTCGCTGACGGTTCAGCCCGGTACGCTGGTGACGCTGCTCGGCCCTTCCGGCTGCGGCAAGACGACGACGCTGCGCATGCTCGCAGGTCTGGAACACCCGACCTCGGGCCGCATCCTGATCGGCGGCAAGGATGTGACCATGCTGCCTGCCAACGAGCGCGACGTCTCGATGGTGTTCCAGTCATATGCACTGTTTCCGCATATGAACTCGCTAGACAATGTCGCGTATGGCCTGGAATCCACCGGTCTTTCGAAAAAGGATGCGCGACAGAAGGCGGAACACGGGCTCGAACTCGTCGGCCTTGCCGGCATGGGCGGCCGGCTTCCGGCAGAATTGTCCGGGGGCCAGCAGCAACGCGTGGCGGTTGCCCGCGCGCTGGTTCTCGAACCGCAGGTCCTGCTTCTCGACGAGCCGCTTTCCAATCTCGACGCCCGCCTTCGCCGCCGGGTACGCACGGAAATCCGCGAGCTTCAACAACGCCTGCAATTCACAGCCGTCTACGTCACCCACGACCAGGACGAGGCATTGGCCGTATCGGACCAGATCATCGTCATGAAGGACGGCGAGATCGCCCAGCAGGGATCACCCCGCGAGCTTTATGAAGCCCCGGCCTCGCCTTTCATTGCCGATTTTATTGGCGAAGCGAACGTTGTACCCTGCGAGATCATCGATATCAGCGGCAACGAGGCAACGATCAGCATTGGAGGCCTCCAACATGTCGTGCCGGCGCGCGGAGCAAGAACCGGCAAGAGCCAGCTTGCCGTGCGCCCCAGTGCCATCACGCTGGAACCGGCGGAAACGGCTGCCTTTCCGGGGCGGATCAGCCATGCGGCCTATCTCGGCGATCATATCGAATACGAGGCGGAAACGAGCGGCGGGACCCTGTTTATCGTGGACCCGTCGGTCGACCGCCCGCTTGCCCCTGGAACGCGCGTCGCCATCGGCTTGAAAAACCGTGGCATCGCCATTATCGCGCAGTGAGGAACGCCCCATGACATCGGAACAGGACGAGATCGTCAAACGCCACAAGCTGGCGGAAACCATCGCCGTCGAAGCCGGCAAGCTGGCGCTCGGTTATTATCAGCGGCGCGATACGCTGGTCATAGAGATCAAGGGCGACCCGCAGGATGTGGTGTCGATCGCTGATCGCAACGTCGAGAACCTGATCCGGGAAAGAACGGGGGAGGCCTTTCCCGCCGATGGTTTTCTCGGCGAGGAATACGGGCTGACCGTTGGCGATAGCGGTTATACCTGGGTGGTCGATCCAATCGACGGCACCAGTCCTTTCGTACACGGGATGCCCAACTGGTGCGTCTCGATCGCCGTTCTCTATAAGGGCGAGCCCGTGATCGGCGTCATCCATGTCCCCTGCCATGACGAGCTTTATTCGGGCGCTTCCGGCATGGGCGCGACGTTGAACGGTAGGCAGCTGGAGCTCGAGAGCACCAAAACGATCCGTAACGCCGTGACCGGCATCGGCGCCAACCATCATGTGACGCCGGCATCGGTCGGGAAGATCGTCGAGGATCTGCTGGCAGGCGGCGGCAATTTCGTGCGGCTCGGCTCGGGCGCGTTAATGATTGCGTATGTCGCGGCCGGTCGTCTCGTGGGCTACTACGAGCCCTATATGCATGCTTGGGATTGTCTCGGCGGCTACTGCCTCGTGCGCGAAGCCGGCGGCTGGTTCCTGCCATTTCCAAGCGAAGGCGAAAGGCTGACGAAAGGCGCGCCGGTTCTGGCAGCCGGTCCAGGCGCGATTGAGGACCTATGTCGGATCGCCGGCATCGGCTCGGATGGCGTTGCCGCCGCCTGATCGCGCACCATGTGAATATACGCTGCAAATGACGGGACCGGGGAGGGTTCCGGAAATACCGCCGGACGTCGGCAGGCCAATTCATGGAAAGGGAGGAAATCGACCATGAAAACCGCTTTCGTATCAGTTCTTTCAACCGCAGCCTTGGCTCTGATGGCATCGAGTGCGCTCGCCGCCACCGAGATCTCGTGGTGGCACGCCATGACCGGCGCCAATAACGAAGTCGTCGACAAATTGGCCAAGGAGTTCAATGAAAGCCAGTCCGACTACAAGATCTTGCCGGTCTTCAAGGGCACCTATCCGGAAACGCTGAATGCCGGCATCGCCGCCTTCCGTGCCAAACAGCCACCGGCCATTATCCAGGTCTTCGATGTGGGAACCGGCGTGATGATGGGCGCGCAGGGCGCCGTAGTCCCGGTGGCGGAAGTGCTGGAAAAGGGCGGCTTCAAGTTCGACAAGGCCCAATACCTGCCCGGCATCGTCTCCTATTATTCGAAACCGGACGGCACGATGCTGTCCTTCCCATACAACTCATCCTCGCCGATCCTCTATTACAACAAGGATGTGTTCGAGAAGGCAGGGCTGAATGCCGATACGCCACCAAAGACATGGCCGGAAGTCTTTGAGGCGGCAAAGAAGATCAAGTCGAGTGGCGCCGCCAATTGCGGCTTCACCTCGACATGGCTGACCTGGATCCAGACCGAGAACTTTGCTGCATGGAACAATCTCTCCTATGCGAGTGACGAGAACGGTCTCGGTGGCACCAACGTGAAACTCGCCTTCAACTCCGAGCCCTTCGTTAAGCATTTCCAGTCAATCGCAGATCTCGCTAAGGACGGCACCTTCCGCTATGGCGGTCGCACGTCGGAAGCCAAGCAGCTGTTCACTTCCGGTGAATGCGGCATCCTGACGGAATCCTCCGGTGGTCTTGGCGACATCATCAAGTCCAGTATGAAATACGGTATCGGCCAGCTGCCCTATTACGAGGGCGAAGGACGGCCGCAGAACACCATTCCGGGCGGCGCAAGCCTGTGGGTATTCGGTGGCAAGAGCGATGCGGAATACAAGGGTGTCGCCACCTTCTTCAATTTCCTGTCGCAGACAAAGATACAGGCCCGTCTGCATCAGGTCTCCGGCTATATGCCGGTCACGATGGCGGCTTATGAAGAGACCAAGAAATCCGGTTTCTACGACAAGAATCCGGGCCGCGAGACCCCGCTTCTGCAGATGATGGGCAAGGCGCCGACCGAAAACTCCAAGGGCGTTCGCCTCGTCAACCTGCCGCAGGTGCGCGACATCATGAACGAGGAGTTTGAGGCGATGCTCGCTGGCAAGCAGGACGCCAAGGCCGCTCTCGACAAGTCCGTCGAACGCGGTAATGCGGCGATCCAGCAGGCGCTTGGGAACTGACATCGGTCTTTGCCGTCCGCATGAGACAAACATGCGGGCGGCTTTCCTGATCCTCAAGGAGCCTGCCCGTGCAAAGCACCGTCTTTCCGAACAAGATCCTTCCCTATTTTCTGGTCGCCCCGCAGATCGTGCTGACCATCGTCTTCTTTTTCTGGCCGGCCAGCCAGGCGCTTTACCAGTCGGCTATGCGGGAAGACCCGTTTGGGCTGCAAAGCACGTTTGTAGGCCTTGCCAATTTCACGACGATCCTGTCGGACGCCAATTATCTCCATGCGCTGCGCGTCACCGTCGTCTTCAGTATCGCCACGGCCGTGCTTTCCATGGGCATCGCGCTGCTGCTCGCGACCGCCGCAGATCTCGTCGTGCGCGGCAAAGGCTTTTACCGCACGATGATGATCATCCCCTATGCGGTGGCGCCCGCGGTCGCCGGCATGTTGTGGCTGTTCATGTTCAACCCGGCCATGGGCACATTCGCCTATATCCTGCGCCGCAACGGCATTGCCTGGGATCCGCTCCTGAATGGCGATCAGGCCATGGCGCTGGTCGTGGTGGCCGCTGCGTGGAAACAGATCAGCTACAATTTTCTGTTCTTCGTCGCCGGCCTGCAGGCGATCCCGAAATCGCTGCTGGAAGCGGCGTCCATAGACGGAGCGCGCGGATCTCGTCGGTTCTGGACCATCGTCTTTCCGCTTCTGGCGCCCACCACCTTCTTCCTGCTGGTGGTCAACACCGTCTACGCCTTTTTCGACACCTTTGGTATCATTCATTCTGTCACCGGCGGAGGTCCGGCCAGAGCTACGGAAACGCTGGTCTACAAGGTCTATAACGACGGTTTCGTGAACCTCAATCTCGGCTCGTCGGCCGCCCAGTCTGTCATCCTGATGGTCATCGTCATTGCGCTGACCGCCTTCCAGTTCCGCTTCGTCGAGCGGCGCGTGCATTATGCGTGAGGTGAAAAGATGATCGAAAACAGACCGATTGCGAGCCTGATGGCGCATCTGATGCTGATCCTTGGCATCATCATCGTCGCCTTCCCGATCTATTACACCTTCATCGCCTCGACGGCGCCATCAGGCGCCATCATCAGGCCGCCGCTGTCGCTTCTGCCGGGCGGCCACATGGTAGAGAATTATTCAGAGTCCATTTCCGGCGGCGTCGAGCGTGTCGTCGGCGTCAGTCTCGAACGACTGCTGTTCAACAGTTTTGTTGTCGCGGTCGCCATTGCCATTGGCAAGATCGTTATCTCTTTCCTGTCGGCTTTCGCGATCGTGTTTTTCCGCTTTCCCTTCCGCATGGGCTTTTTCTGGATGATCTTCATCACCCTCATGTTGCCGGTAGAAGTGCGCATCCTGCCGACCTACAAGGTGATCGTCGATCTCGGCCTGTTAAACACCTACGCGGGCCTCACCTTGCCGCTGATGGCATCGGCGACGGCCACCTTCCTGTTCCGGCAATTTTTCCTCACCATTCCCGGCGAGATGGTGGAGGCCGCGCGCATCGACAATGCCGGACCATTCCGCTTCATGAAGGATATCCTGCTGCCGCTGTCGATGACCAATATCGCGGCGCTGTTCGTAATCCTGTTCATCTACGGATGGACGCAATATCTCTGGCCGCTGCTTGTTACCGACAGGGCAGACATGAACACGATCATCATCGGCCTGCGCCGCATGGTGGATTTCGCAGATGCTTCGACACCGTGGAACTACGTGATGGTGACGGCGATCCTGGCAATCATTCCTCCCGTCATCGTCGTTGTGCTGATGCAGCGATGGTTCGTCAAAGGGTTGGTGGAGACCGAAAAGTAATGGCAACGATTGAACTGAACGACGTCCGCAAGACCTATGGCATCAATATCGAGGCGATCAAGGGCGTATCGCTCGATATCAAGGATGGCGAGATGATCGTGCTGGTCGGCCCATCGGGCTGCGGAAAATCCACGCTTCTGCGTATGGTGGCCGGGCTCGAAAGCATTACCGGCGGTGACGTGACGATTGCCGGACGGCGCGTCAACAATCTGGAACCATCGGAACGCGATATCGCCATGGTGTTCCAGAACTATGCGCTTTACCCGCATATGACCGTTCGCCAGAATCTCGCCTATGGACTGAAGAACCGCAACACGCCGAAGGACGAGATCGACCGGCGTATCACGGAAGCCGCCCGCGCCCTGGAAATCGAACCGTTCCTCGAACGCAAACCCCGCCAGCTCTCTGGCGGCCAGCGCCAGCGCGTTGCCATGGGGCGTGCCATCGTGCGCAAACCGGCGGCCTTCCTTTTTGACGAACCGCTCTCCAATCTCGATGCGAAACTGCGCGTGCAAATGCGGGTTGAGATCCGGAGGCTGCAGCGCTCGCTCGCCACGACCTCGATCTATGTGACCCATGACCAGATGGAGGCGATGACGCTGGCCGACCGGCTGGTGGTGCTGAATGCAGGACAGATCGAACAGGTCGGAACGCCAATCGAGCTCTACGAAAAACCGGCGACGACTTTTGTCGCGACCTTCATAGGTTCTCCATCGATGAACCTGATGAAGCTTGGCGATGGCTCAGCGTGGACAGGAGGAGATCGATCCGGGTTGCCTAATAACGCTGCCACTATCGGGATACGGCCCGAGGACCTCGTTATCGCTAAAGGATCCTCGCCGACCGGATTCAGCACCAGGGTGGAGGTCGTCGCAGTAGAACTCGTCGGAGCAGAAAGCTACGTCCATGGCGTGGCTGACGACGGCAGCGCGATCGTCTTTCGCGTGTCAGGCAGGTCGATAATCGCAATCGGAGAAACGCTAGATCTGATCGCCGACCGCGAGCGGTTTCACTTGTTCGACCAGCAGGGCAAGCGGATTTAGCAACGACATCCGTATCAGGCAGCATTCATGCTGTGTTCAAAGTGAAAGCTGTCCGAAATGCCCCAAGCGCTTTTTCGGCAGCGCCTTTGGCATAGGCTTCCAGACCGACGGGCCCGCGATATCCCATGTCGTAAAGTTTCTGCGCGATCATGGAATAATTGATTTCTCCGGTTCCCGGCTCGCAACGCCCCGGCACGTCCGCCACCTGCACCTCGCCGATCCATGGCAGGCACTTGCGGCAAGTCTCGATCAGGTTTCCCTCGCCGATCTGCACATGGTAGAGGTCGAGATTGAGCCTGAGGCGAGGGTGATTGACGCTAGATACCAGCGCCAGCGTCTCCTCGGCCCGGCCGAAGGGCGTGCCGGGGTGATCGACGGGTAGATTGAGGTTTTCGAGCGTGAACACCACGCCTTCTTCCTCGGCCATGTCGGCAATGCGCGCCAGCGTATCGCGCGCCTTCAGCCACATCCGCCCCGTCACCACCTCGCTGGGCCACACCGGAAGCCCGCCTTCGCCGAGCCCCGTGCCGTGCAGGTTGAGACGGGCGACTCCAAGCCGTTTGCCCACCTCAGCCGTCGCGCGCGCCGAGCGCAGCAGCTCGTCGGCGCCCTCGTCGTCGGCTAGCCGTCCGGTCAGATAGCCGTTCATGATCGAGAAGGTGGCGCCCGAGCGTTCGAGCGCGATCAGATCGTGCTCCGGCCAGTTCCACAAGCCCACTTCGAAGCCCATCTCCTTGAGCCGCGCGCAGCGCCATTCGATCGGCCGGTCGCGCCACAGCATCTCCGCGCAGGCGGCCAGTGTAAACGGTTGATCCATTGTGAATGTCCGTGTTTTGAGAGGTCAGCGCATCAGGTGTTCGACGGGCTGAGCCGCCACGAACCGCCATTTGCGCAAGGGGCCGGCCATGACGTTGAGGTAGTACATCTCGAACCCGTGCACCGCGCCGCAAGGGTGGTGTCCGCGGGGTACGCAGACCACGTCGCCGTCATGCACCGCCATCGTCTCGTTCAGTTGCAGGTCGTCGGTATAGACCCGCTGGATGCCGAACCCGTCGGCCGGGTTGAGGCGATGGTAGTAGGTCTCTTCCAGATAGGTGATGCGGGGAAAGTCGTCCTCGTCATGCCGATGACTCGGGTAACTCGACCAGTGGCCGGCCGGAGTGAACACCTCCGTCACAAGCAAGCTGTCGCAATAGTCCTCGTTTTCCATGGCGATATTGTTGACGTAGCGGGTGTTGGTGCCCTCGCCGCGCTGGGTAAGCGTGATGCCGTCAGGCCCGATGCGCCGCGCCTGGTGACCTTGCCTGCCCGGCGCCGTACACACCGCAATGATGCAATCGGTCTTGGCCGACGCCTTCCAGTCGCTGCCATCGGGCAGATAGAGGCAATGCGGCGGCGTCTTCTCGAATACGTTCATGCGTTCGCCGAGCACACCCCAATCACGGCCCGCTCCCTCGAATGTCGCCTTGCCTTCTACCATGACCAGAATGACTTCCCTGTCACCGGTCGCCTCCGCCGCCGTCTCCCCTGCTCTCAGGTGGTAGAGCGAGAAGCCGACATAACGCCAGCCGGCACTCGCCGGCGTAATCTCGTGAACCTTGCCATGACGGCCGAAGGGGCGATGGAGAAGATGAGGCATCGGAAACTCCTGGATTTATAAGGTCAGACGAGGCCGGTTCCGGCAGCAGCAGCCTTCAGCGTCTTCAGGCCGAGCGACTGATACTCGAAGGGGTTGCGTATATCGGGATCCTGCTCGGCCTCGATGACGATCCAGCCATTGTAGCCGGCATCTTTCAGGATCTGCAGCAGAGGCTCGAACTCGACCCCGCCTTCCTCGTCTCCCGGCACGGTAAACACGCCGGCCCGAACGCCATCCATGAAGGACAACCCCTCCTCGCGCACCTGCCGCATCACTGTCGGCCGCACGTTCTTGGCATGGAAATGACTGACCCGGTCGACGTAACGAGACAGGACCGGCGACGGATTGCGGCCGTTACCGCCAAAATAGCAATGACCGGCATCGAAGAGCAGCCGTGTTTCGGGACCTGTCACCGCCATGAAGGCGTCGATCTCTTCCGGTGTCTCGACCACGGTTCCCATATGGTGGTGATAGACGAGCTTGATGCCCTGGCTTGCCGTGAACGCAGCAATCTCCTCGACCTTGCCGCCGAAGGCCTTCATCTCCTGATCCGAGAGCACCGGGCTCTGCGACAGCGGCGCCTGCAGGCCCTGCACACTGTTGGAGGTCTCGCAGACGATGCAGACCCTGCAGCCATTGTGCTTGAGCTTGTCGAGATGCGGCTGAATCGCCTTCTTCTCTTCCTCGACGGATTGCACAAGAAGGTTCAGCGAGTACCAGCCCGAAACGAAGGCGAGGCCGTAAGAACCGAGCAGCTCCTTGAGCGCCTGCGGATCGTCCGGCCAGCGATGGCCGTTCTCGATACCGTCGAAGCCGATCTGGCTCGCCTCGCGAAGGATCTGTTCAGTCGGAATGTTGGCGCCGAGGCTCTGGTCGTCGTCGTTTGCCCAGGCGATGGGATTGGTGCCGAAGCGGATCATTTCTCTTCCCTCAATTCACGGTGTTCTGCTTGGCGGCGCTTGTCAGATAGCGCGCATAGGCCTGTTTGAGTTTTTCGGTGGTTCCAACTTCCGGCACGGCGACATCCCACCAGTGGCCGGCATCACCGAAGCCCGGACCGTCGGTCGGATCGGTGTCGATGACGATGACGGTCGGAATGTCGCGATCCCGGGCCGCGGCGATCTGGACCTCCAGATCGGCAATATCCTTTGCCTTCACGGCAAAGGCCCCCATGGAACCCGCATGGGCGACAAAATCGATCTCGGGCTGCTGCTCTATATTGCAGTCCTTGTAGAGATTGTTGAAAGCCTCGCCGCCAGTGCCGCGCTGCAGCCGGTTGATGCAGCCATATCCGCGGTTATCGGTCAAAACGATGGTGAACGGCACCTTGCGCATGACGGCAGTCGCCAGTTCCGAATTGGCCATCATATAGGATCCGTCGCCGACGAAGCAGATCACCTCGCGCTCCGGCCGCGCCAGCTTCAGCCCTATGGCGCCGGCAATCTCGTAGCCCATGCAGGAATAGCCATATTCCATGTGATAGCCACCCTGGCTCGGCTGCCACAGAAGCTTCAGCGCCCCCGGCATGGTGCCGGCTGCACACATGGCAATCGCCCTCTCATCCGTTGCCCGTTGTACCGCACCGATGACCTGCGCATCGTTGGGCAAACCGGCCCCGGCGAGCACTGCGCAATGACCGTCGACGGCGGCAAGCCAGGCACTCCGCAAGGCGGCATCCGGTTCGGGCGCACGGTGGGTGCCGAGTTTTCCGGAAAGCGCCGCCAGCGCCACTTTCGCGTCGGCAACAAGGCCGATCGCGCCGTGCTTGTCGGCATCATAGGCCTGCACGTTGATGGAGACGAGCTTGCGGCCGTCCGCTTCGAACAGCGACCAGGAGCCGGTGGTAAAGTCCTGGAAGCGCGTACCGACACCGATGACCAGATCCGCCTTGCGGGCAAGCGCGTTGGCGGCAGCCGAACCATCGACACCGGCTGCGCCAAAGTTCATCGGATGGTTTTGGGAAAGCGCCGACTTGCCGGCCTGGGTCTCGATCACCGGAATGGCATGGCGCGTGGCAAAGTCGGCGAGATCCTCTTCCGCACCGCTATAGATCACCCCGCCTCCGGCGACAATCACCGGATTTTTTGCCGCGCGAATAAGCTCAGCTACGGCTTCGAGGTCATGGGCGTCGGCTTCCGGCCGGCGGATCCGCCAGACCTTCGGCTCGAAAAAGGCTTCTGGCCAGTCATAAGCTTCCGCCTGCACATCCTGGCAGAAGGAGAGCGTCACCGGCCCGCAATTGGCCGGATCGGTCATCACCCGCAGCGCCCGCGGCAGAGCGGTCAGTAGCTGTTCCGGCCGGGTTATGCGATCGAAATAGCGGCTGACCGGGCGGAAGCAGTCATTGGCCGATACCGTACCGTCGTCGAAATCCTCGACCTGCTGCAAAACCGGATCAGGTCGGCGATTGGCGAAAACGTCACCCGGGATCAGCAACACCGGCAACCGGTTGACATGCGCCAGCGCTGCCGCGGTCACCATGTTGGTGGCGCCCGGACCGATCGACGAGGTGACGGCCTGGACGCGCTGGCGTTTCTTCGCCTTTGCATAGGCGATCGCGGCATGCGCCATCGTCTGTTCGTTCTGGCCGCGCCATGTCGGCAACCCGTTACCGGCCTTCTGCAGCGCTTCGCCGAGCCCGGCGACATTGCCATGGCCGAAGATCGCCCAGATCCCGTCGACGAAACGTTCTCCCTCTTCGGTCATCTGTGCGGCCAGCCATTTCACCATGGCCTGCGCCGCCGTCAGTCTGAGCGTGCTCATGCCGCCTTCTCCCCTGCCTTTTGCCGCGCCGCGTCCCAGATCTGGCAGAGACGCTCGTAACGTCCGGCCATGTCCTCCACCGCTTGCGCATCCCTGATCTCATCCGCCAGCCAACGCCGTGCGGCATCGCCAAAAATCGTGCGGCCGACGGCAAATCCCTTGACCAGATCGAACCTTGCCGCGACCTCGAAACTCGCTGAAAGTTCGGCTTCCGGCGCATCAAGCCCCAGCACGACGATGCCGCGCGTGAACCGGTCATGCGCCTCGATGGCGGCAATCGCATTTTTCCAGCCGGCCGCAGTCTTCATCGGCTCCAGTTTCCACCAGTCGGGATAGATGCCGGCTGCATAGAACTGACGGATCAGCGTTGCGACCGTATGATCGTCGGTCGCCCCCACCTTTGAGGGAATGATTTCCAGCAGGAACTCCAGCCGGTTGCGCCGCGCCGCCTCGAACAGCCGCTTGACCGTCTGTTCCTGTGCCGCGCGTGTTTCTGCATCGTCATCCGGATGGCAGAAGCACAGAACCTTGACTACATCCTCACGCGCCCATTCCGATAGCGTGCCGCAATCCGTGCCAAGCTCGGGCTCCAGCGTCAGTGGCCGCGAACCCGGCCACTCAGCGGGACGTCCGATCCACAGGCCCGACCCTGAAGCGCGATGCAGCGCCGAACGGCCGATACGGCTGTCGCAGAGAATGCCGTAACCGGGTTTGCCCGCCTGCACGCGAAGCGCGGCCTGCAAGCACAATTCCTTGAATGCCGCTCCCTTCTGCAGCGTATAACCGGGCATCTGCTCCAACTGCACGCGGTGGTCGAAGGCGAATACCCGCATGGTCGACCAGTCGCCATCGACGCGCCTCTGCCGCGTGGTCGACCAGTGCAGCTGTTCGAGCTCGGGATCATTGCGCAGATCAGGTCGCAGGACACCGCGCTTGAGAAAGAAATGCAGTTCCTCGAGGCTAGGATAGGCGGGCGTGCAGCCATGGCGGCTAACCGCAAACGCACCGCAGGCATTAGCGAATTTGAGCGATGTCGGCCAGTCCTCACCCGTCATCCAACCGCGCAATAGCCCCGAGAAGAAGCCGTCACCGGCGCCCAGAACATTGAAGACCTCGATCGGGAACCCCTGCCCGCTCTGCCCTTCGTCGAGACTTGCGGGAACGGCGTGTTCGAAGGAGACCGCCCCGAGCGGGCCGCGCTTGCAGACCAGGGTCGCAGCGCTGACGGCCCGCACCGCCCGAAGCGCTTTGACCGTATCGGTCGAACCGCCGGCAATATGGAATTCCTCTTCCGTGCCCACGATCAGGTCGAACAGATTGAGCGTCGTCTGCAGCTTGGCCGTCACCTTGGCGCTTTCGACGAACCGGCTTTCCCCATCGCCGTGACCCGCAACACCCCACAGATTGGGGCGGTAATCGATGTCGAGCGCGGTGCGCAATCCGTGCTTGCGCGCCAGCGTGAGCGCCTTGATCACGGCGGCTTCCGTACGGCTGTTGCTCAGATGCGTGCCGGTGACGACGACGGCACGCGCTGAGGCAATGAAATCCTCGTCGATATCGTCGTCGCAAAGCGCCATGTCGGCGCAGTTTTCCCGGTAGAAGATTAGCGGAAACTGCGTGTCGTCGCGAATGCCGAGGATGACAAGCGCCGTCAGCCGGTCGGGATCGGTCTTCACGCCTTCGGTCGAGACCCCCTCGCGCTTCAGCTGTTCGAGAATGAAACGCCCCATGTGCTCGTTTCCGACCCGGCTGATCAAGGCCGTCTTCAATCCGAGCCGAGCGCTCCCACAGGCGATGTTGGTGGGTGAGCCGCCGATATATTTCTCGAACGAGCCCATATCCTCCAACCGCCCGCCGATCTGCGCGCCATAAAGATCGACGCCGGCGCGGCCGATCGTGATAACATCGAATTTCTTCGTCACGGCTTTTACCTTTCGATACGGACAACGCTACCGTTGGAGGCCGCCATGGCGTGGATGATCCGTTCGATCTCCAGGCCGTGGGCGAAATCAGGTCCGGCATTCGCCCCGCCGGCGATGGCGCCGAGCAGGTCGCGCGCCTCGATGACCTTCTGTTCGTTGAAGCCGAAGTTGTGGCCCGGCGCCGGGCAGAAGGCGGCAAAGTCCGGCTGGTCAGGTCCGGTCAGGTGGCGCACGAAACCTGCTTCGCCTGCCTTGTGCACCCAGAGCTCGTTCATGTTCTCCTGATCGAACACGAGTGTGCCTTCGCCGCCGTGCACTTCCCATTGCAGCCGGCATTTGCGGCCGCGAGCGACGCGCGAGGTAGCGAACGAGCCATGCGCGCCGGAGGCGAAGCGCAGCATCGCGAGCGCGCTGTCCTCGTTTTCGACCGGCTTCGGCCCGTCCGGCGACGGACGCGTGGGAACGGCAACCTGGGTCTGGGCGACCAGTTCGGTCACCGGGCCCATCAGCGCCAGCATATGGCTCACGAGGTGGCATCCGAGGTCGCCGAGCGCGCCAAGACCACCGCCTTCGTGAGTCATCCGCCACGACCACGGGAGGTGCGGGTCGGCGGAATAATCCTCGTCATAGACCCCGCGGAAGGCAAGCGGGCTGCCGATCGCACCATCGGCGATCCACCTGCACGCCGCCTGGAATGCGGGACTTCTCAGATAGTTGTAGCCGAGCATGGTGGCCTGGCCCGGATAGGCTGCGGCGGTCGCCGCCATCGCTTGCGCATCGGCAAGCGTCAGTGCCATCGGCTTTTCCAGCCAGACATGTTTTCCGGCTTTCAATGCTGCCTCGGCCATCGGGCGGTGCATGCCGTTGGGGGCGGTGATCGACACCACGTCCACCTTCGGATCGGTGACAGCTTCCTCCCAATGAGCGGTGGCGCGGGCAAAACCGAACTGGTCCGCGAACTTTTGGGCGCTTTCCGTTGTGGCGTCGGAGAGGATTTCGAGCCGGTGATGCGCACCGCCGAAAACGGCGGCGACATTGCGCCAGGCCATTGCGTGGCATTTGCCCATGAAGCCGGTGCCGATCAAGGCGATGCCAAGCGGACGATCCGGCAGAGTTGCAGTCTGTACCATTAAAAACGCCTCAGATCGTACCGCCGAGCGAGCCTTCCAGCTCGGCCATTTCCTGTCCGCCTGCCATCATGTCCTGAAGCTGGGCGGGGTTGATCTCGCCCCGCGTGGCGGTGCCGAGTGTCTGGCCACGGTTCAGAACCGTAAACCGGTCACCGACCGCCATCGCGTGACGGACATTGTGGGAGATGAAGACGACGCCGATACCCTGCTCACGCACGCGGTTGATCGTGGCAAGAACGTTGGCAGTCTGGCGCACGCCGAGCGCCGAGGTCGGCTCGTCGAGGATGAGCACTTTTGCCCCGAAATAGACAGCGCGGGCAATTGCAACAGTCTGCCGTTCGCCGCCCGAAAGCGTGCCGACAGCCTGGTCTGGACCACGCAGGTTGATGCCCATCTTGCGCATCTCCGCCATGGTGATCTCGTTGGCGGTATCGATATCGAACCGCTTGAAGATGCCCCTGCCCTTGGTCGGTTCGCGCCCCATGAAGAAATTGCGCGTCACCGACATCAGCGGGATCATGGCGAGATCCTGAAACACAGTGGCGATACCTGCTTCCATTGCATCGCGCGGGCTGCCGAAGGAAAGCGGTTTTCCTTCGAAGGTGATGGTTCCCTCCGTCGGCTTGTGCACGCCCGACATGGTCTTGATGAAGGTGGATTTGCCGGCGCCGTTATCGCCCAGAAGACAGTGGCACTCGCCGGCACGCACGTCAAAGGTGACACCGTTGAGTGCAATGACATTGCCATAGTGCTTCTTGATGTTTTCCATATGGATGATCGGTGCGGACATTTTTAACGCTCCCCGGTCACACGTCGACGGATGACGTTGTTGAAGATGACGGCGAGCAAAAGCATCGCGCCGAGGAAAACCTGGAACCAGTCCTGGTCGAACTTGGTGTAGGTCAGGCCGATCGTGACCATGCCAAAAATAATGGCGCCGAAGAATGCACCGATGGCTGAGCCGTACCCGCCGGTCAGCAGGCAGCCGCCGATAACGGCCGCTATAATCGCCTCGAACTCCTTCATGAAGCCGCGGCGAGCATCGGTGGAACCGGCATCTATGACGGTGATGATGGCGACGAGTGCGGCGGCCATGGCGGTCAGCATGAACAGCGAGATCTTCACACGACGGACAGGCACGCCGGAATTTTTAGCCGCGAGCGCATCGCCACCGGTTGCAAAGATCCAATTGCCGATGGGCGTGCGCAGGAGGATGTAGGTTGCGATCGCGGAAAAGGCGACGAACCAGATGATCTCGACCGGAATGCCCGGCACTTTCGGCACGCCCGACTTGAAGCTGTCGACGATGCCCGCTTCCACCAGCCAGCGCATAATGAAACCAAAGGCATCACCGGAGAAAATCGGCGCCAAAAAATCGCCTTCCACGGCTTCGCGAATGCCGCGCAGCTGGGTCGAACCGCCTGTGAAAAGTTTGAGGCCAACGAGCGCTGCCCCACGTAGCACGAAAAGGCCGGCCAAAGTGACGATGAAGGACGGCAGGCCGGTGCGCAGCACGATCATGCCGTTGGTGGCCCCGAGTGCGGCGGCCAGAGCGAGCGTCAGCGGGATGGCAATGATAAGCGGCATGCCGACATTGACGGTGAAAACGCCAAAGACCATACCGGCAAATGCTACCATGGAGCCGATCGACAGGTCGAATTCACCACCGATCATGAGCAGCGCCGCCGCGATGCCGAGAATGCCGAGCTGGGCGGCAGGCGTCATGAAATTCATCACGCCCGACAGGGTAAACATCGTCCTGTCGGCAGTGATCATGAAGAAGATTGTCACGAGGACCACGCCCCCGATTGCGCCAAGTTCCGGCCGTTTCATGAGTTTGGCGAGAAGAGGCTCGGATTTGATGCGCTCGTCACTATGCGCCAGCGTGTCTGTCGACATGGGTCTGTCTCCTGGAGGCGATGGCCGGGCCGCGGCGAAAGCTGCGGCGGCCCGGAGGAGGATGTGCTTAGCGGATGCCTTTGGAGGACAGGTCGATGACCTGCGCTGCGGTTTCCTTGGTCACGAGGTTCGGACCGGAAGCGACGTCACCACCGGGCATCAGCCCGTATTGCGCATGCAGCGCCAGGAAGGAGACTGGCAGGTAGCCCTGCAGATACTGCTGCTGGTCGATCGAAAATGCCGCCTTGCCGTCCGCGATATCCTTGAGGAAACCGGCAGACATATCGAAGGTAGAGATTAACACCTTGTCGCGACCGAGTGCCTGGGCCGCCTTGACGGCAGGTTCACCCACCAGAGAGGCATTGAGCGACAGAATGACATCGAGATCCTTGTCGGATTCCAGCGCCGCGCGCACCTTGGATTCGACCTCGGTCGGGTCATTGGTGGTCGGCAGTACCTTTACTTCCTTGCCGAAACCTTCGGCGAAACCGGCGCAACGCTGGTCGAGTGAGACGTTGCCGACCTCCTGGTTGACGCAGATAGCTTTCTTGCCGCCCATCTCCGCGAGCCTGCCTCCGGCAACCTTGCCGGCATCGAATTCCGACTGGCCGACGTGCAGTTTGGCGCCCAGCTTGTGGGCAACATCGGAGCCGGAATTCATCGAGATGACCGGAATGCCGGCATCGACGGCGCGCTTGATCGCCGGACCAAGCGCGTCGCCATCCGGTATCGAAACCACCAGGCCATCGGGATCCTGATTGACGGCGGCGTCGATCAGTTGGCCCATGGCCACCATGTCAAAAGTTTCCGGCGAGCGGAACTCGACATTGACGCCGGTATCCTTGGCGGCCTTTTCGGCGCCGTTCTTGACCACCGACCAGAACGGGTCGTTGGCCTGGCCGTGCGCGACGACGATGATATCGGTGGCGAGCACCGGGGTGGCGGCGGCAACGAGCGCAATCGTCGCTGCGGCTGCAAGCAATTTCTTCATGACTTCCTCCCAGTTGAATACCGGAACGCCACTCCCAGGCGTCCGTCATCCGGTCATGCGGGACCGGCACCGAAAGTCCGCGGCACACTCCCCTGCTCCGCAGCAATCCTTTTTCGCGCCGGCATAGACCGGCGTATGTGACCAATCAGGCCAGCGAAACCGTCTGGCCGGATTTTGCCGATGCGGTCGCGGCCTCGGCCAGCGCCAGCGCGGCAACACCATCCTTGAGCGACACGGGAATGGCAGCCCCATCGAGAATGGCAGCGACAAACGCATCCCATTCTGCCGCATAGGCGCGCATATACCGTTCAAGGAAAAAGAATTCCGGTTTGGCGCTGATCACGCCCTGCTTCGTTGCCTTCGAGACCGTATTTTCAAGCACGTTCCCGGCAGAGAGCAGCCCTTCGGAGCCGAGGACCTCTACCCGCTGATCATATCCGTAAACTGCACGTCGGCTGTTCTTGATTACGGCAATGCGGCCATCGGCATAGGTGAGCGTCACCACGGCAGTATCTACATCACCAGCCTTGCCGATCTCGGGATCGACGATCGAGGTGCCGGCGGCGTGCACCGTCTTCGGCAGATCGCCCATCAAGAAATTCGCCATGTCGAAATCATGGATCATCATGTCGCGGAACAGACCCCCCGACACTTTGACATAGGCCACTGGCGGCGGGGCTGGATCGAAGGACGTGATTGACAGTAGTTCAGGCTTGCCGATCTCGCCTGATGCAATGGACGCCTTGATCGCGGAAAAATTCGGATCGAAACGACGATTGAAGCCTATCATGACAGGAACATTGGTCTTGATCACCGCATCGAGGCAACGCTGCGCCCGTTCCAGCGAAAGGTCGACAGGCTTTTCGCACAGCACGGCCTTGCCGGCGGCGGTCGCCTTTTCGATCATGTCCGAATGGGTATCCGTCGAGGTGGCGATCAGCACCGCATCGATCGAGGCATCCGACAGGATCGCCTCAGAACTGGTGGCCTTTGCGCCATAGGCATCCGCCAGCGAACGCGCTGCGACCTCGTTTACATCCGACACGGCAGCTAGCTGGCTTCGGCCGTTACCGACAATGTTTATGGCATGCACGCGACCGATGCGGCCCGCGCCGAGCAATCCGATTTTCAGCACTCTCATCCTCCCGAAAGGCGTCTCTCGACTGCCTTGATTTGACCATTGCAATTTTTGCTCGCGCGAGCAATAGCAATTTGCACGCGGGGGCAAATTTATTTCCCGAGGGCTCAATAAAAACGCTATGTATGGGATGAACCGACCCACAGTGGATTCGGGAGAGAGCTATGGCCGACGGAAAGAACCCTGCATTTGCGGGAAACATCACTGCCGACGATGTGGCGGCCGAAGCCGGCGTTTCTCGCTGGACGGTCAACCGCGCCTTTCGCAAGGACGCGTCGATCTCGCCCAAGAGCCTCGAGAAGGTGCGGATCGCTGCTGAAAGGCTCGGCTATGTTCCGGATCTGCGAGCCTCCAGCTTGGCTTCAGATCGTTCCAATCTGGTGGCACTGCTGATCGATGATTTCGCCAATCCGCATAAACTCGTGATGATGGAACGACTGACGCGCATCCTGCGGCGCGAAGGCTGGGACATACTTCTTGTCAACACGCTGGATCGCGCAGATGCAGGCCATGCCCTTCTCAACGCAAGCCAGCGAAGGGTCGATGCCGTGATCCTGATCGGTATCCAGTTCGACGACGAGGTTCTGGATACGGCGCTGCATGCGCGGCGTTTTCGCAAGCTGATAATTTTTGCTCGCACGTCGCGCAATCCAAATACGATCTCGATTGCGGTCGATGATGTTCATGCCATGAAGGAAATCGCCAACTATGTGCATGCGCGTGGTTTCCGCAGCCCGCTTTTTCTCGCGGGCCCGCGAACATCTTCCGCGCATCTGCTGCGCAAGGAGACTTTTGTCGACTACTGGCGCCTGCATTTTGGCAACGAACCGGAAACCATTTCCGTGACGGCCTACGATCCAGCGCTTGCGGGAGGCATAGTCGAAAATGCGCTGGCCGGTCGCAACAAGGCGACGCTGCCGGATATCCTCGTTTGCGAGAACGATGCACTCGCTATCGGCGCCACAGATGTAATCCGCCATAGGCTAGGCTTGCGTATTCCTCAGGACATAGCAATTACCGGGTTCGACGACGTGCCGCAGGCGGAGGGCGCCAATTATCGCCTCACGACATACCGCCAACCGTTGACCGATATGGCCGAATATCTCGTAAAAGTTCTCGGCAGTGAGGAAAACCGCGATTTCGACAAGCTATTTCAAGGCAGATTGATGATCCGCGAGAGCGCGTGATACTCGCTTTTTTGCTCAATCCCGAGATGCACGAACTGAATAGCCCCTAGCCTCGAAATGTTCTACAACCCGAAACGCCAGCACGTCAGAAACGGAATGCCTCGCCCGTCGAGTTCGGGGAGTGGCAGTAAATCTAACCCGAGGGTATCTACGAAACTCGGGGCTATTCACGTATGCGTCTCCTGCATACATAGTGTTCGGCGGCCTTAGCTTACGGACCTTTTTGCGTTGAGGGAACCAATCGACGCAATCCCCGCTGTTGCTGCACGCTCTGGCTTCCCCCTTCGCCCAGCGGCTCAAACTAGACCCCGCTGCACCCTTCCTCCCCGACATCGCGGCGGGGTTTTCATTTATCAAAATTTGCTCGGAACAAATCGCAAAAAGTCGTGGTTTCGCGGACAGCCGATGCCTTCGCATGGACGTCGGCTGTCCGTGTACTGCTCCCCTCACCGGCATAGTCCGGTCGGGTTGCGGCAACCAGAATACAAGAAAACAGCGAACCCGCATGGCATACAGCAGACTACGCACTCTAATCATGGCTCTTGGTCCACGCGCATTCAAAAGCTTGCCCGATGGTGTCGGGTTAAAGACAGCGATCCAAGCTGCGAACGAAGGTCTGGTCGAAGCTGATGGCGAATTCTCTTCCACCTCGAAATATCGACTGACGGCAGCTGGCATCGCTAAAAAGACCCTATATGGCGGACCTACAAAGCAAAGATCCACGTATCCGGTACAAAGCTGAGTTCCGCTCGGTTTCCCAATACCAAGGACACCTCATGCCTATCTCGCTGGCGGCCAGCCGACCAAAGCCCAACAACCGCAAAAGCCTGTTACGAGATATCGCAGTTTGATCTTGGCAGTCATGTCAGTTGTGTTCGTTGTTGTTGGTGTGCTGAGCGTTTGCGTCCTGTCCGTCACAACGGCCTGACAAGCGTCACTCTGTTCGCATCGAGCACCCGCAACTGTTCGAGGACAGATTCGATCTTTTCCATTATCCTTCTCGTTGAAACGATGGCGTCCAGCCACGAGCAGCACCATGGCTGAGATACAGGCTTGCCGTTTCAAGCTGCTCGCACAGGAATTCAGCATCGGCGATGACCGATCGCAGAGCCGCCAGCGCATTGCCACCGAAGGCATCCAAAACTGCCTGAGCCTGATCGATCTCAACTTCTTCGACGCGGTGAACAGCGGACATAACAGCCTCCAAATAGGATTATGTTCCTGTTATGTTCTCATTATGCGATGGAGTCAACATCGATGAGGACAATCACTTGTAAGCTATTGCAACTTCTCGCATCTTTCCGCTTACGGTTCGTCTCAGGTAACTTATGGAAAACGGGGCAATTGCATGTACTCCACGGCTTTTGAAGCGCTAGAAACAGCCGATCTTGATCTGCTCAGGACGGTACTCGAAGATGTGCGCTTGGATCGCGGCATCGTGGCTCCTGATGGGAGCTTGGACGACTTGGCGTGCGATCTGGTGAATCTTTGGCTCGCCGGTTTTCGCGGCTCTGAAGAACTCAAAGCCATGCTGAAGCCAATCGACCTCCATCTCTGTCAGTGACGAATTCGGGACTTGATGCGGGCGTTCATCAGAAGCTCTTGCTTTGTAGCGAACATCCCGAATAGCTTGGTCAGACGCAATTGCTCATCGCTCGTCAGTTTATATTTTAGCGCAAAATCAGTGATCGTCATCACCTCTTGAGCGCCTTCTATTTTCAAATCAGCTTTATCAATATGCTTTGACAACTTACCACTCCCGCGTTCGCGTCGATAACGCGCGGACGCCCCCGGCGTTGCGGTACGATATCGTACCAAAGGCTTGTATCGGAGTGGAGATTGGCGGCGCTTACCGCGAATATTCGAAGAGCATATATTAAGGCCTACTTATCAACGTGAATAATGGGGCGGGATAAAATATGCGTTTGGAGAAGACGCATATTGTGGACCTACCAAGGTGAGCCGTTCTCCAGCGCCGATATCGGCGATTACGTCGGGTTCGTTTACATAATCCGAGACCGGCACACCAACCGGGCCTACATTGGCAAAAAGACGTTCTCTGGTTCACGAAGATCCTGCCGCCTTTGACGGGTCACACGCGGAAGCGGAAGAAATGGTCGTTCCTCACAACAGGCGATCTGACCGAAGTGGGCGACTTCATTGCGGGCGTATTCTCACCCCTCGCCCTAATCCGCCTCTTCTTTTATCTCGATGTGAAAAAGTCCAGTCTGCACGTCGATCCTGTCAAGGGCGGTGGACCGCCGATGGAAGAGCATTGCTTAGCGGTTCGCAATCACGCAATGTCACAAAAATCCGGTCTCGTCGCTTCTATCAGTGAAACGCCCTTGGAGGAGGTCATGTGGGACTCAATGCGCGTGAGCGATGAATGACATTGCCGCCACATAGGCATGTTCGCCCAATTCCACCTGTACGCAATCATAGCCCTTATCATCGCTGTCGTCGTCAATTGGTGGCGGCTGGTACGTCTCTCACCGCGTCTCATCGGCTGAGATCAACAACCTCAGTCAACGCAATGTCGTTCTGACCAGCGCTGTCGAACAGAACGGCGCACGATCGCCACCTTGATTGCCGATGCAAAGGTTCTTGCTGCGTCAAATCAAAAGCTCATCAGCCGGATTGGTGCCGCCAGAATGGAGCATGTCGAAGCGTGGCACACGATCGATGCGCTGGACCTGGAGTTCGATACCGGCGATGCGGCTGTGCTAGAGGCGCGTGCCAACGACACTTTCGCCGCATCGATCGATGCACTCAGGATGCGACAAGAAAATAGTCTCACCGCGACCGGAACATAAACGTCGCACAACGGTTTGTTCATCGTGCATTCATGTTCGAGGACAGCAAAATGTTTCTTTCGACCCTTCAGCCTTCCGCCACTTTCGAATTCGCCCGCGATCACGGCATCTCCATGGAGAAGACGGCGATCGAAACCGAACTCAGCTATCTCGCCAATTTTGACGGCAGAGATTTATCGGTCGATGTGACAGGCGATTACATCGTGCTCGAAGGCGTTGTTCACTCATCCAGCGATCAGGCCCGCGCCCTCCGCGTCGCCCGTGAAATCGTCGGCTATGACCGCGTTCTGTCCCGCATCATCATCGTCGGCGAAGCTGCCGCCTAATCGGCGCTGTATTCGAATAAACGGAAGCCCGCCATAACGCGCGCGGGCTTTCTCGTTTCAGGCTGTGGCTCGATGATTAGCCGATACGGCTCTCGATGATGTATTTCGCGATATCGGCGAGAATGGCGTGAGGCACATACTCATCTGTCATTAAGCCGTGCAGCGTCTTCAGAGATTCGGTGCGGACTTCGGCATCATCGATCTGTTCAGCTTCTTCAGCCTTAACAGCGTCCGTGAAGACGGTGGAAATCGCGGCGGTGTTAGCTGTGGTCCGCTTCAGTTCGGTGGCATCAGCGTTCGTCGCAGCTATACCCCTCTCCAATGCCGTAAGTGCAGCCAGAATGCGTCCCGGCACGCGATAGTCTTGTTCCGCTCGAATGAGCGTTTGGATTCGTCAGCTAGGAATTCACCTTTGTTCAGCCATTCGAGGGCGTTTGCATCGCGAACTAGCTTGCCCTCGGCTGGCGGGGTTTCAGATCAGATGGGTGGAGCGAAAGGATTTTGGGCCTTTGAAAAAATCTTCTGAAAATATGATTTTGTAGGGAAATGGTTGGCTGACAGGCGGCTAATCTCGCCTGTCTCTGTGCCGTGTTGGTATTTATGAAATCTGCGGGCTAAGCTAGGCAACTAATATGGGCGTCGTCCGTTTTTCCGTCGTCAAAAACAGCAAGGATCAACGATGAGCACTGGAAGCCAAGCACGTTCGCGCATGTACATTTTCGTCGCTGCAATCTTTGTGTTGGGCCTTATGCTTGCGGGCTATTACACATTTTTCCAGACGCCCGGTGAGATCAACGATGCGCCCGCTTCAGAGGTGGTTAACCCGAAGTCGTAAAGCATTCTGAGAATTGGTTGCTGCTCACCCACGATCCGAAGATCATATATCGCCCGTCACCGGAGGCTCTAGGCTAGGTCAGCTTAACGGAGCCATACGATGCGCCTGACGATCTACAACTTTGTAATGTATGCTTATTTGGTGCTCGCGGAGGCATACGTCTACGTCTTCGGAATCGCGTTTTAGTGGACGTCGTAGCCCCAAATCTTCAGGGTGGAAGTGTTGTCACCGGTGTAGGTGGTTGTTCCGGCTGTATCGTTAGACATTCTAACGAACAGGAACGGATCAGCTGGCATCGTCGCGTCATAAGCGATCCGGACCACCATGCGCCAAAATCCACCAGCATCTTGTGTCACCGTCATGCTTTGATGAACCTGTGCAGTGCCATCATCGCAGGTTGTGCGGGCACAACGCCTGTCGCAAGGTTGATGCTGTATTTCATGGAAGCATAGTTGCCGCCATTCTTGCTAATCTCAACGACGCATTCCTTGTCTCTGTTCCGCATACGATGCTGACCGAGTATTCTTTTGCCATGCTCGCAAGGGAGATCGATGAAGTAATCAGTATTTGATGGCTTGGATCAGTGGACAGCTCACGGATTTCCGCCGCTTTTAGCTTATGTTCCGGAGAATAAACGCCTTGCGCTGTACGTGCGGTGCCAGCACCCAGCTCCAACCGGTCAGGCTTTTGTTCAGATAGATAGCACCAGTCGCAAGCATCGCACCAGCATTGACCGCCGTCGCACCAGTGATCTTGGACGCGACGTTGAAGTTTGCACCGTTCGCGCCTTCTTGTCACTGGTCGCATTCGGGAAAGCGCTAGCTGAAGCGACGTTTGCACCGGCTTTGGTTTGAAGAACTGTGATTCTCTGAACACCGGTCGCATCGATCCACTTGATCGACGCATCGATCAAGGCGGTTCCGCCGGTAGAGCATTCGCCGTAAACAGCCGATGCTCCATAGTGCGGAAACCACAGTTGGAAGCTGCCATCCGTGATGTCTTCATATGCCACGCCGTGGACCGTGCCGCCGACAGCCGGTGAAGCTGCACCGAGACCCTGACCACCACTGTATTCATTGCCGAGTGCCTTGATGTAAGACAGCGGGCGAAGTCGCTCTAACGCAGCGCCAGCGGGCTTCAGAAACCGACGTTCGAGAAGCCGAAACCTAGACCGAAGTCCACCCATTAGGCTGATACGATCGTTTCTTTCACGGCTGAGCGAATGGAGAACGGGAACGACTGACCGGCAGCGATCTAGATGCGCGGAGTAACGGCGGCATTCGGGGCGGCTGCACCGCTCGAAAATGCGACGTAGATGTCAACCAATGCGGTGATGATCAGATACTTCTTAGATGTAGAGGCGAAGGTATAGCCCTGCCCTGCGTCCAATTCCTGGCTTTGAAAGTCGCAGGACATGACTGCGGCCTCGAATTTGATGATAGATAAAACGAGTTGGGCAACAGCCATAAATCGGGCCTCAATAGCTAGTGTTTGAGCTATTTAAGCCGCACAATCGATGCGATCGGCTGGAACGAAAGTCACTTTATTCGGTTAGGCTGCATCCTCAACGCGGATCGCTCAAATGTCGCAAGATGATGTGATTTACACGAAGTGCTTTGATGAAGGGCGCAGAGCCGGACGAATCGGCATGCCGCAAGCGACAAATCCTTATCGTGACGCCGGAACTGAGCGCAGCGCATGGCATGACGGTTATGCTGCAGTCGATTTTGACGATCTAATCGCTATCGAACGCATCCATCTCTTTCATCTTGGAAGAGAAGCTGGCGAACGCGGGGAAACGGCAACACGGTGTCCGTTCGTTCACGACCAGAACCCGGAGCGAATGGAAATATGGCTGCTGGGCTATGCGCCCCAAGCGGACGGGGAACCGATCCAGAATGACAACGTTCGATCTTCATGAAGTTTTTAGAAGGCCGCCCACTCGTAGCAACATTCCTTATTCTCAATCGCGATCTTTGCGTCGGTTTACGTCGTCCAGACTTGGATGACTGGCCGCTTCGGCTATGTGGACGGAAAAGCCCCGATCACTGAACCGCCGACTTGAACAGATCATATTCCGCCTGACGGCGGATTGTCAGCCCTCGTGGCGGGGTCACGGCGCCATTAACACGGGCTTTGTTCCATTGAAGCCAACAGGCTCCAATGTCTTTCAGAGGCGCCCTCATATTGATCCGCTGTAGCAACGTAGACGATGCCAACGCTCCCGTCCTAGATTGTAGCGAAGGATACGAGAGCCCCGATTTAATCATCGGTGAGCGGGACTTTGACGAGCGTGGCAACATCCCGTCCGAAGCCAGCTAGATCGTCGCGCAATAGGCGTTCAGCTTCGGCTTTGGTGATGGTCTGCTTTCGCTGACCATCGACTTTAGGGGCGGTCTCTGTGTTTCTAAACCCAATCGTCGGGACACCAGCGGGGCAGTAGTAGGCGGTCAGTTCTTCGCTGTTAGCCTTCTTTATGAAGGCTAAGGCTCTTGTTGATGCGGTAGGCACTAATTTCAGAGTTTCGTTTAAAAACAACTCTTTATTTGAATATCTTCATTGATATTTTCGGCGGACCTGATATAATCGGGGTCCCCTGTTTGATATGGTAGTACGACGCTAGTCGAAGGGTTAGACTGGCTATTCAATCCATAGATGGCCCAACCCTTTTTTTGGCAAGAGGGAACGTCCCACAGCTGGCGCTAACTCTATAGGCCTCGGCAACGTCGGCCTAACCCCCCTTTGTTGAGGCGCCGTGCGCGCGCTTATGGACTACGCGCCAAAGCAATTGCATGGGCGACCTCATCAAACCCTTCTTTTAGCATCGAGGTTGCCACCCGAATGTTCGCGCTACTGCCCACGCAAAACTTGCTGCCCGAATTAACCGCGATATTATGAGCAGCAAGCGTCACCATCGCGAAAGGTTCCGATTCCACGGGCACCCATAGAGCCAGACCGTGCCCCACTTGGACCGTCAGACCACGCTCACGAAGAGCGTCTGCAAGCCTGTTTCGCCGTTCGTCATAGGTGATCCTGGCCGCGGCGATGCAGTGTGCGGTTTCAGGCTGACGCAAAAGCCATGTGCCGGCGGCTTGTAGAACCCGACTGGTCCAGGCAGCACTGAAACTGCGATAGGACTGCACCTGTTCGACGATTGCCTTGGTACTCGACAACACAGCCAGGCGCAGGTCCGGCCCAAGCGTTTTGGACAGCGATAGGACATGGATAACCCTGTCGGGAAACTCCCGGCCAAGCGAATGACGTTCCGCGGACGAGATGTCTCCCATACCATCATCCTCGATGATCACCGCGTCGCTGTAGCGCAAGACGTCGGCAAGCTCGCCAAGCCGCTTCGGAGTTACCGTCCTGCCGGTAACCGAATGCAATCTGGGTTGGAACAGGAAGACGACGGGCTTATAGAGCATAGCTTCGTTCAATGATGATGGCAGCGGCCCTTGCTCGTCGCATTTCACCGGAATGATGCGGGCGCCCTGATGTTCGAGAATATCGAGCAGACGCATGGCGGTCGGCTCCTCGATCGCCACCGGCGCGCCGGGCGTCACCAATGCGTGGATCGCAGTGTAGACCGCGTTATAGCCGCCATTCATCGCCAGAAATGCCTCCGCCTCATACGGCCAGGTCTTGCGGACCTCGGCCTCCAGTTCCGGCAGAATTCGGCTGCGTTCATAGCTGTTGAGGTTTTGCGCTAAAGCACCGTAGGCAAGCGCCCTTTCGAGCGGCGGCAGCAAGGCGGGGTCCGGCACGGCCATGGTGAGATCTAGAGCGCCGGCGCCGTAATGTCCCGAACTCGCCAGCCGTTCAGGCTTGGCGATGAAGCGATCGCCGCTCACCCAAGTACCGTTCCGCCCCCTGCCAGTGATGATCTTTTGCCTGCGAAGGTCGCTCCAGGCCTCGGAAATGGTTGCCGGGCTGACACCGAGCGAAAATGCCAGGTCACGGATTGGAGGCAATTTCGCGCCAACCGGCAGAGCGCCGGCACGGATCAACGCACTGGTTTCCAAGGCAATTCCGCGAATTGTGCGGTCGCTTAATTTTTCGGCAAACCAAGTCGAATTATAGGCGTCGCTCATTTTATCACCAGATTTAATGTTCAATAACGTAATAACATTTGATCATTTCAAAATGAACATTTTAATCTCAGTACATCAGCATTTTCTGACATGAGTAGCTCGAATGACACTGCGCCTTAGAATTGCACTGCGTGACTGGGACTACATGACGCCGCTGGTTCTCGGTGACGTCTCCTCCGATAAGCTCGACCTTGAGGTCGACCGCATCGGTACGCTGGTCTCGCATGTGGGCAAGGATCCCGACCACGATGCGGCCGAAATGTCGTTCAGCCGCTACTCGCAGCTGCGCCATGACGGCGATGACAGTGTCGTCGGCATACCCAATTTCATCATGCGCGGTTTCCGCCATCGCTGCATCATGACCATGGCCGATAGCGATATCACAACACTAGGCCAGCTCAAGGGCAAGCGCATCGGCGTGACCGGCTGGCGCGACAGCGGCAATACCTGGACACGCGCCGCCATTCGCCGTGAAGGTGTCGAGGTCACGGACGCCATGTGGTATGCTGGCCGCCTGACCGAGGCGCATCCGATCACCGACCGCCTCGATGGCTTTGGCCAGCCTGGCCTTATCGAAGCATGTCCCGGAGAGAAGCCGATGGTGGACCTTCTGCGTGACGGTGGTCTCGATGCGATCTTCACCCCGTTCATGCCGAACGGCTATTTCGAGCCGGGCTCGCCCTTCCGCCAGGTCCTGTCGGATTTCCGCGACGAGGAACAGCGCTATTTCGATGATGTCGGTTACGTCCCGGGCATGCACCTGATCGGCATCAAGGCCGGGATCGTTGCCGAGAACCCGTGGGCGATCGCCGAAGTCAGTCGCCTGATCGACGAGTCGCAGAAAATGTGGACCGAGAAGCGCCGCAAATATGCCGAGACCACACCTTGGATGTTCGACGAGGTGCTGAAAACCTCGCGCGATCTGCCAAAGGGCTGGGACGCCAGTGGCTTTGCCGTCAACCGTAAGATGATTGATGACTTCGCCGGCGAACTGCATGCCCAGGGCATCATGAAACGCCACATGACGCCTGAAGAGCTTTTTGCATACGACACCGACGGAAGCCGTATCGGTTTATCGATAACCTGAAACCGTAACACTGCAACAGACGTCACTTCATCAGATAAAAACGTCACCTAAAAAGGGGAATGAACATGTCGCATAAGAAACTCATCGCTCTGGCGCTCGCCGGCATTGCCTTTGCCGGCGTTGCGAAGGCGCAGGATGCTTCCATCAAGCTGGAAGTGAACAAGGAACTGCATGATCGCCTGCCGGAAGATATCAAGTCCGCCGGCAAGATGATTTCCGTCAACAACGGTTCGTTCCCTCCCTATGAAATCGTCACCGGCACGGTCATGACGGGCGCCAGCGCCGACCTGACCGACGCGCTCAGCCAGCTTCTCGGGGTCAAGATCGAACACGCAACCGTCGGTGGTCTGCCGGCTCTGCTTGCCGGCGTCAATTCGGGCCGTTACCAGTTCGCCTTCGGCCCGGTCGGTGACTACAAGGATCGCGAAGCCGCCAACGATTTCGTCGACTGGGTTCAGGAATTCGTCGTCTTCGCCACGCTGAAGGGAAACCCGAAGGGCATCACATCGCTCGATACCTCCTGCGGCCAGCGCGTCTCCGTCATGGCCGGCGGTTCGGCCGAACGCGTGATCAAGGTCCAGTCCGACAAATGCGTGGCCGACGGCAAGGCCGCCGTCGAAGTGCAGTCCTATACCGACCAGCCCGCCTCGATCCTCGCGGTCCGCTCGAAGCGTGCCGATGCGTTCTTCTCGTCTCAGGCACCGCTCACCTATTTCGTCTCCCAGGCCAGCGGCCAGCTGGAACTGACCGGCGTCGGCCAGAGCAACGGCTTCAGCGATATCTTCCAGGGCGCCGTCGTGCCGAAGGGTTCGCCGCTCGGCCCGATCTTCGTCGACGCCTTCAAGGTGATGATGGCGGACGGCACCTATGCCAAGATTATGAAGAAGTGGGGCCTTGAGAACAACATGATCAAGGAACCCGGCATCAACCTCGGCGGACAGCTTCCGAAATGAGCAACAATATCACAACCAATGCAGCGCCTTCGGGCGCTGCTGACTTTCGCGATGTGGCAACCGCCCACACGCCGTTCCGCACCTGGCGCCTGCTTCTCTGGCTCGTGATCGCCATCGTCGTCGTCGACTTCGGCTGGATTGTCGCCAATAACGAGAATTTCGGCTGGCCGGTCGTCGCCCAGTATTTCTTCGACCCGACTGTCATCCAGGGGCTTTATGTCAGCCTCGGCTTGACTGTCGTCGGCATGATACTCGGCGTTATCGTCGGTCTCGTCATAGCCATCATGCGCATGTCGAGCGACCGGCTGGCGAGCGGTTTTGCCTCTCTGTTCATCTGGTTCTTTCGCGGCACGCCGCTGCTGGTCCAGCTAATCTTCTGGTACAACATGTCGACGCTGTTTCCGAACCTGTCGATTGCCATTCCCTTCGGTCCGACGCTTGCCAGCTGGGACACCAATTCGGTGATCACCCCGATGACGGCGGCGATTGTCGGCCTTGCTCTCAACGAAGCGGCCTATATGGCGGAAATCATCCGTGGCGGCCTCATCTCGGTCGATCGTGGACAAGCTGAAACCGCGGAAGCCTTCGGCATGACAAAGGCGCGTGCCCTGTGGCGGATCATTATTCCGCAGGCGATGCGCTCCATCGTACCGCCGACCGGCAACCAGCTGATCAGCATGATCAAGGCGACCTCGCTCGTCAGCGTTATCGCTATGGCCGACCTGCTCTACTCCGTACAGTCGATTTACAACCGCACCTTCGAGATCATCCCGATGCTGCTGGTGGCTGTTCTCTGGTACCTGCTGATCACCTCGATCCTCAATATCGGTCAGAACTATATCGAAGCTTACTACGGCCGTAGCGACCGTCGTAATGCCGGCGCCCCAAAACCGGTCGCAGTTACCGAGGAGGCAAGCCATTGACCGCATTTGTTCAACCAGATGGCATTAATACAAAGCCTCTCGTTCAGGCCCGCAACGTTCACAAGGCCTACGAGCATCTGGAAGTCCTGAAAGGGATCGATCTCGATGTCATGTCAGGAGAAGTCGTGGTGATCCTTGGGCCGTCCGGCTCGGGCAAGTCGACTTTTCTGCGCTGCATCAACCACCTCGAAGCCATCCAGAAGGGCTTTATCGAGGTGGATGGCGACCAGATCGGCTACCGGGTCAAGAATGACCGACTGGAAAAGCTTTCCGCCAATGGTATCGCCAAGCAGCGCCGCAAGATCGGCATGGTGTTCCAGCAGTTCAACCTCTACCCGCACATGACGGTGCTGCAGAACATCATCGAGGCTCCGGTCGGCGTTCATGGCCATAACCGCAAGGAAGCCATCGAGACGGCGAAAGGCCTGCTGCAGCGCGTTGGCCTGTTGGAAAAGGCGGATAACTATCCGCGCCAGCTTTCCGGTGGCCAGCAGCAGCGTGTGGCGATTGCCCGTGCCTTGGCGATCAAGCCGAAACTGATGCTGTTCGACGAGCCGACCTCCGCACTCGATCCGGAACTCGTCGGCGAAGTGCTGGCGACGATGAAGGACTTGGCGAAACAGGGCCTGACCATGATCGTCGTTACCCACGAGATCGGCTTTGCCAGGGAGGCTGCCGACCGCGTGGTCTTCATGGATGGTGGCGTCATCGTCGAGCAGGGCAAGCCGGAAGAGGTGATCGGCAACCCGCAGCATCCACGCACGCAGGCCTTCCTGTCGCGTTTCCTTTAGAAGCTCCTCCCCGCCTAGCCCCGGCCGAAACGCCGGGGTCTTTTGTTTGATTTCGAAAAGTCTGGATAAGCGATGCCCACCCAAGACAATCTGCCCAAAGACAATCTATATGCCCGCGTTGCCGATTTCGACGCGATGGAAGCCGAACTGAAGGCAACCCGCCATCATCTGCACGCTCACCCTGAACTCTCCTTCGAGGAGGCACAGACGGCACGCTACGTGGCCGACAAGTTGGAAGGCTGGGGTTACGAAGTGAGTCGTAACGTCGGTGGCCACGGTGTTGTCGCCACCCTGAAAAACGGCACCGGCACGAAAAGCATCGGCATCCGCGCCGACATGGATGCGCTTCCTATTCTGGAAGAAACCGGCGCTTCATATGCAAGCACGATTTCCGGCAAAATGCATGCCTGCGGCCATGACGGCCACACGACCATGCTTCTGGGTGCTGCCGAATATTTGGCCCGCACCAGGCGTTTCAACGGCACGGTCACACTCATCTTCCAGCCGGCAGAAGAGGCAGGCAAGGAAAGCGGTGCGCAGAAAATGATCGCCGACGGGCTGTTTGCGCGCTTTCCGATCGATGCCATCTTCGGCCTGCACAACCATCCGGGCATGCCGGCGGGGGCGCTGTTGACACGGCCCGGTGCGATCATGGCGGGCGGCAACACGGTCAGGATCACCATAAACGGCAAGGGTGGCCATGCATCGCGTCCGCATCTGACGATAGACCCGGTTCTGATCGCATGCAATCTCGTCATGACGCTGCAGTCAGTCGTATCACGCAATGTCGATCCGACCGAGACAGCCGTTCTGACCGTCAGCACCATTCATGCGGGCGAAGCGTCCAACGTCATCCCGAACACTGCAAAGATCTCGATGAGCGTCCGCTATTTCGACCCAGCCGTGGCGGAGCTTATTGAGGAGCGCATTCGCAAGCTGACTGCAAGCGTGGCCGAAGGCCATGGCGCGACGGCAGACATCGAATATGAATACGGTTATCCGGTCGTCATCAACTCCGAAGCGGAAACCGCCTTTGCCAATGAAGTAGCGCAGGAACTGGTCGGCAGCGACAACGTGTCCATCTGCCCGCCGCTTCCAGGCAGCGAAGATTTTGCCTATTTCCTCCACCACCGCCCCGGCAGTTTCCTGCGTCTGGGCAACGGCAAAGGCTCGCCGATCCTGCATTCGTCGAAATACGATTTCAACGATGAAAACCTAACGATCGGCGCGGCCATGTGGGCAAGGCTGGCGGAACGTTATCTGAACGCGTGACGAATCAGGTGGCAGTGAATCCCAAGGCAGGCCGATATCGTTGGCCTGCTTTTTATGTAGGGAAGATCGGGGCTCATCCATTTGCTGATTTCGGTCGACGGCAACAGCGATGGGTCGAGCAGCTCCCATCTGCTTGCCCCGGTGTTCAACACCATAAGAAGTACTGTCTGATCGCAGCTGGCGCATCGCTATTATATCTATCTGGAGTATCGCGCCGGGTGCATGCTATTCTTCGTGATCTACGTCAGGCACCGCAGGATGGGGCTCGCTTCCTGTAGCGTCACGTTCCCTCAGCTTCCATCAGATCATCACGGTGGTGCATAGTAATCGGCACGAGGAATACAAAGCTGCATTTTGCCATAAACCAATCCGGCCAACTTGACGTTTCAGCATACTCCAAGTTATTGATAACCACATGAAAATCATGGCGACGGGCAACAAGTTTTCTTTGATTTAGTCGATCAGGATCAAATTATTGCGCATCGATGAGACGCTGCGCAATGTTGCGGTAACCCATGTCCTCGTTCCGATGAGCCTCGGCCGAACATCGAGCAACAAGTCTTGCCGCCCTTCCTACGCTTAGGATCGGTCCCTGCGCCTGCGCTGGCGTCATCATTGCAAGTGAGCGTGCCACGTCACCGACGTCCATCTCAAGCTGATGGGGCCTTGCGGGGCTTTAGCCGTAGGTGAGCCCGTGGGCTTCTAGCAAAGCCTCTTCAAGAAGCCGCCCCTCACGATATGACCCAAGCGTCGTCGGGCGCTCAACACCAGGCCTAATGCGGGGACAAGGCTCGGGGCCACCAATCACCGTGCGGATTGGCAGGCGTTCGGCATAGACAGGCAGGGCATAATCCTCCTCGTCATCAATAACGCCTTTCGCACGGATCTTGGCTGAAGCCTTTTCGATTTCCATTACGATCACCGCCGTCGCCTTCGTCTCTTGTCTAGTCGTCGCTCGGAGGCCAGCAGTCCTCTCTGGGAAGAACCGGTCCACCATCATCGTCAGTGCGCGATCCTTTTCGAGCGCATCTGTCACCAGGCGAGCCTTTCCGAAAGCCATCACCGCGCGGTAATCGGCGGAATGGTTGAAGCCCGAGCGCGCCAAGACGATACTGTCGAAATGTGTGACGGTAAGGCATGCAGGCTCCCCTTTTGAAAGATTGCGTAACATCCTGCTCGCACTGCTGCCATGCCAATAGAGACGCGTTTCCTCGCGCCAGAAGAGAGTTGGAGTGCAGAAGGGCTGCCCATCGATCACGTAGGAGACATGAGCAAGCGCAGCGGAATCCAGCAGTTGATGCACCGTGGCTTGATCGTAAAAGCCGCGATCATGGCGACGTTTGACCTTGTTTATGGGATCAACGAGGTAGTTTACTGAAGGCTGCTGGGGCATGAACCGGTTCCTCACAATGATTGTTGTGACCACCTCACACAGGTAGAGTGGTTTCATCTAGGTCCAGTTTGAGACAAAACATGCCAACCACCTCAAAGCTCGAAACTTTCGGACCGGTCATTGCGACCGGCCCGATGGAACAGCTTCGTCTCGATCCGTTAATCCGTAATCAAGCGCAGCGGGTGCATAGCGCGCTACGCATAGCAATACTCGACGGCCTCCTACCCTCCGGTACGGCTCTGCCGTCCAGCCGGGCTCTGTCGCGTCAGATCGGTATCGGCCGCAATACCATCGTAGCTGCATATGAGCTATTGGTGAGCGACGGACTTGCCGAAGCCCGCCACGGTTCCGGCACCTTTGTCGCCCCCGTCCCGCCTCTGCAGGCAAACATTAACGTAACGCCCGTGATTGAGCCCCGCTCCCCTGCCGGTCCTAAGAAACCGTTTGCGCTTGGTCAGCCACGTGTGGAACCGGCGCTCCTTAACCGTCTGGCCGCAGCAAGTCGTCGGCGTATTTCTGACGCTGATCCCTTCGATCTCGGCTATGGGGATCCGCGTGGCAGCCTGCATTTACGCCGACAGATTGCCGCCGCCCTCGCGATCGACCGAGGCTTGCGCTGCGATCCTGATTGCATTGTTATAGTCAGCGGCACTCAGCACGGTTTACGTCTATGCATGGATGCACTGGTTGAGCCCGGAGACCGTGTCTGGATGGAAGAACCCGGGTATGCGGCTGCTCGTACCACACTCTTGGCTTCTGGTGCCGTTCCCGTTCCCATTAATGTAGATGAAGAAGGGCTAGATATTCGTGCTGGCCGCCAACGCGCACCTGATGCGAAGGCAGCGTATGTTACGCCTTCGCATCAGTTCCCGTCGGGGGTCAGGATGTCTATGAGCCGTCGCGTAGAACTTCTCGACTGGGCCGAAAATGCAAGCGCGTGGGTGTTGGAAGACGACTACGATAGCGAATTCCGGTATACCGGGAGACCGCTTACGGCGCTTGCCGGCCTTTCATCCACGAGGGTAATCTATCTCGGAACCTTTGCAAAAACCTTGTTTCCTGCATTACGGATTGGCTACGTCGTGGTGCCGCCGGACGTTCTCGGCCGAGTCCTGGCTGCCCGCGCCGCCATAGACCGGTTTCCGCCCGCGTTTATGCAGGACGCCCTCGCGGATCTAATGTCCAATGGCACCGTCTCGGCCCATCTGCGCCGAATGCGAAAGCAATACCGCCACTCGCGCGACCGGATTGCAAGGATCCTTATCGAGGAAGCTGCCGGTGTGCTCACACCCATTGTGCCTGAGCAGGGCTTGCATATGATTGTCCGCTTAGCTTCAAACCTTGCGAGTGACGTTGGCCGCAAGATCCGCGCCGAGGCTGGGGTCGAGGCGTTGTTATTGTCTGAGACGCAAACCGTGACGACCGGCATCGAAGCATTCGTTCTCGGCTTCTCTGGTTTTGCGCCTGAAGTCCTATCGGAGGCTGCAAGTTCGTTAGCGCGAGCCGCAAGAAAATTGGTTGAGTAGAAAAGAAGCTGACTTTCTCAGCTCTGAGTTCCCGGAATCGCAAAAACAAAAAGTTAGGTGGGTCCATAGTTTATCCCGCATCAACCAACCCTCCCAGTCTCAACCATCGACCCGAAGCCTTCGCCGAGGGGGATAGGAATTGGGCACCAGCGCATACGGTTGCTAAGGGCATTCCACGGGTAGCCAGCATTCGTTTACAACTGATGATGCCCACCAGTTATGGAACCGGCCAGCGCCCTAATAAGAACGTGATCTGGTCGTGAAGACGTGCTCCGGTATCGTTGCCATCGCGGACCGACTGTTCAACGAGCACAGGGTGATAGAATGGCGTGAACGCAGTCATTACGTTTCTAGCTTCACGCCTTGGATCCGCGGCTCGGAATTCGCCGGATTTCATCCCGTCCCTCACGATTGCCTCTATGATCCCGACATCCTCGTTGGTATGCGCCTTGTTGATCTCCCAGTTTTTGCACGCCGCGGCAACTAACGAATCATGTACGGGCTTTTTTTCAACACACGTTGTCTTGGCATTGCTCCGCCGAGTCTCTACGCCGCGTTCTGCAGCAAAGCAGGACTGTACCGTGAGGCGCTGGACCACTATTTTGGGATACAGGGTGCACTGACCGATCTCGGCGTCGCGACAGATGTGCCACAAGCTGTCGAGAGCATGCTGCGCAACGCAGTGGCCGCGGTGACATCAACTGAGAGGGAACGAGGTTGTATGGTGTCGAGTGGAATGCTGCAGAGTGCGCCAGAACATTCCGAGCTAGTTGGAGAATTGACCGCGCGGCGAGACGATATGCGGCACGAAATCTCCCAAGCCCTGCTTCGCTGGATGGATCCGGCTCGCGCTGAGACCCTCGCCCGCTATCTCGTGACCGTGCTGCAGGGGCTTTCCGTGCAGGCTAGAGACGGTGCGACGCGTGACGAATTAGAGCGGGTCGTCGACCAAGTCATAGCAGGGATTCGCGCGACGTTGCCACTCAAACCAGCTGTGTAAAACGCCGTCAGGTATCAGTGATGCATACCGCGAGCTAAGTGCGGCCAGTCCAAAGTGGCTGGCCGCACTTAGCGGAGCTGCTATCCTTCGCAGCGGCGTTAGGCACGTTTACGTGGACCAAATCTGGTCAGTCCGCCACTGCAGAAATACAACTACAGCTCACACCAGTTCAGCAAGTGTGGCAGCGTCGAAGCCCTTAATCTCTGCCCAATCACCCGATCTTACCTTCTTGACCCAGGCAGGATCAGCAATGAGCGCTCGACCAACAGCTATGAGGTCAAACTCAGCACACTCCATCCGCTCGAGAAGCTGGTCCAGTCCCGCACTGGTCGACCCCTTACCACTAAACGCGCCCATACCGTACGTCCGCAGAATGCCGCGTCAGCATGTGGAACAATTGTCAGCATCAGTGCTTAGCCTCTTCAGTCCAAGGCAGTGGATTAACGCCGCGGCGTCGCGAGGAGGAGAAGAGCGCTATGACACACGACCCTAATCTCAGCTCACCCGTACGAGTTGAGGATCTAGAAACGAAGGAGCCGGCCATTCCAGTATCGGCTGGTAGTCCCTCTACGCCAGTTCCCGGTCCGC
The DNA here is from genome assembly GCA_900472575.1 of Hyphomicrobiales bacterium. GTDB lineage: Bacteria > Pseudomonadota > Alphaproteobacteria > Rhizobiales > Rhizobiaceae > Neorhizobium > Neorhizobium cellulosilyticum. The sequence continues at coordinate 18,755 of UCIV01000002.1, read as the reverse complement.
TCCACACTTCGGATGCGCCACGAGTCGATCAGGCGCTGAATTCCGTTCTTGAACATCGTAACGACCCTTATGTTGAGCCGAAGGAGACACTGTCGGCACTGAGAGAAGAGGTCGATACTCTTCGGTACCGGGCGGCAGACGAAGTTCGCTTTCAAATCCGCAGGAATCCCTGGAAGGCAGTCGGGATCGGGGTCTTCGTCGGCTTTCTGATCGGGATCACACGATGATCTTGCGCCTCCGGCGCTCGCGCCGTTGGGAGGTAGCTGGCGAGACGCCGCAGGTCGGCGTTCATGGTACGGTGGCGTACGGGAACCGTTCATTCGTATGAGACATTCCACGCCGTCAGCGGCCGCGCCGCAGTCGGCGCCACACGCGTCATTTCAAAATCGATGGAGTAAAACATGGCAAACGCCAAGACACTCGACGACTTGTTTCTGGACACGCTGAAAGACATTTACTTTGCAGAAAAGCAGATCCTGAAGGCGCTGCCGAAAATGGCGCGTGCTTCGCAGTCTGAGGAGGGGAAAGAAGGCTTCCTGCAGCATCGCGAAGAAACTCAGGGACAGATCGAGCGCCTTGAGCAGGTGTTCGAGCTTCTCGGCAAGTCGGCACGCGGCAAGACCTGCGAAGCCATCCAGGGCATCATCGCCGAAGGCGAAGAGATCATCGAGGAGTTCAAGGGATCGCCAGCGCTCGATGCCGGTCTCATCTCGTCTGCTCAGGCCGTCGAACATTATGAGATCGCGCGCTACGGCACCCTTATCGAATGGGCCGAACAGCTCGGCCTGAAGGATGCAGTGCCGCTACTCGAACAGAATTTGTCGGAAGAAGTGGCGACCGACAAGAAGTTGACGGCACTGGCAAAAGCTTCCGCCAACGACAAGGGCAAGAAAGCTGCCTGATTGACCGGAATGACGAGAGGCCGCCCGCAAGGCGGCCTTTTTCTGTTTCTTTAACATGAGGACGGGCAAATGGCCAAGAAGACACAATTATCAACGGATCGAGTCACCAACCACGATCAAACTCTCACGCGTGGCCAAGGTGGCGAGCTTCATCAGACGGCCGAAGATGGCTTCGAAGTGCTAACGACATCGCAAGGCGCTCCGGTCGCCGACGATCAGAACACATTGCGTGTAGGTCCTCGCGGACCCGCTTTGATGGAGGACTTCCATTTCAGAGAAAAAATCTTCCATTTCGATCACGAGCGAATTCCAGAGCGCGTCGTGCATGCGCGCGGGTATGGTGCGCACGGCTATTTCGAGACGTATCAGTCTCTTGCTAAGTACACCCGGGCAGACGTGTTCCAGCGGGCTGGTGAGACGACACCAGTTTTCGTCCGCTTTTCCACGGTCGCCGGCAACAAAGGGTCGGCCGATCTCGTGCGCGACGTCCGCGGTTTTGCCGTCAAGATGTACACCAAAGAAGGCAACTGGGATCTGGTCGGCAACAATATCCCGGTCTTCTTCATCCAGGACGCCATCAAGTTTCCTGATCTCATCCACGCGGCCAAGCAGGAGCCGGATCGCGCCTTCCCGCAGGCTCAAACGGCGCACGACAATTTTTGGGACTTCATCAGTCTGACACCTGAAAGCATGAACATGGTCATGTGGATCATGTCCGACCGGACCATACCAAGATCGCTGCGCTTCATGGAAGGATTTGGGGTTCATACGTTCCGCTTCATCAACGGCAAGGACCAGTCCACCTTTGTAAAGTTTCACTGGAAGCCGAAGCTCGGCCTTCAGTCGGTCGCCTGGAACGAGGCGGTTAAGATCAATGGCGCGGATCCTGACTTCCACCGTCGCGATCTCTGGCAGTCAGTCCAATCAGGCAATTTTCCGGAATGGGAGCTCGGGGTCCAGCTCTTCGATCAGGACTTCGCCGACAGTTTCGATTTCGACATCCTCGACCCGACCAAGATCATCCCGGAAGAGGTCTTGCCTGTACAGCCGATCGGGCGAATGGTGTTGGACCGCATGCCGGACAACTTCTTCGCCGAGACAGAACAGGTCGCGTTCATGACGCAGAACGTTCCCCCGGGCATCGGTTTCAGCAATGACCCGCTCTTGCAGGGCCGTAACTTCTCCTATCTCGATACGCAACTGAAGCGACTTGGCGGCCCAAACTTCACCCATCTGCCGATCAACGCCCCCAAGTGCCCCTTTGCGCATTTCCAGCAGGACGGTCACATGGCAATGCGCAATCCAGTCGGGCGGGTGAATTACGAACCGAACTCGTTCGGAGAAGGTCCGCGGGAAAGCAAATCGCGCGGCTATCGCCACTTCCCAGCGGAGGAGTCAGGCGCGAAGGTGCAACTCCGTCCCGAAAGTTTCGCGGATCACTACAGCCAGGCGCGACAGTTCTTCATCAGCCAAACACCGCCGGAACAGCGTCATATCATCATGGCGCTCACCTTCGAACTCAGCAAAGTCGAGACAGTTGCGATCCGCGAGCGCATGGTGTCCCATCTGATCAACATCGATGAGACGCTCGCTTCCGAGGTCGCTCATCGGTTGGGAATGGCCGCCATGCCAAAGGCAGCACCGGCGGCCGTGGCAACACGACAAGATCTTGAGCCGTCTCCGGCGCTCAGTATCGTCGATCGTGGGCCGAAGCGTTTCGAAGGACGCAAGCTGGGCATTCTCGTTACAGACGGTGTCGATGCAAAACTGTTGACGGCTCTGACGAGCGCTGTCTTGAAAGAAAAGGGCTTGGTCGAGCTCATCGCACCAAAGGTCGGCGGCGTGACAGCTTCCGACGGCAGCTTCATCGAGGCGCACCATATGATCGACGGTGGCCCCTCGGTGCTCTTTGATGCTGTCGCACTCCTTCCATCCGATCCAGGTTTGGAAGATTTGCTGAAGGAGGCGACAGCACGGGATTTCGTGGCAGACGCGTTCCAACATTGCAAGTTCATCGGCTACAGCGACGTTGCCCTGCCATTGCTCGAAAAGGCCGGGATCGCGGAGGACGTTGACGAGGGTGTTCTGGAGCTCTCCGGCGGCACGACTGTGGCAAGTTTTGTCGAAGAGCTTGGCAAGCTTCGCGTCTGGGGACGTGAGCCGTCAGTAAAGCTCGGCTCGGCATCGGCAACTGCAGCTTAAACACAATCATTCGGCGCGGGTCATAGGCTCGCGCCGATATCTTTGACGTCGACATCGCTACCGGGATGGCCGCCAGATTCGCCGTAAGACTCCCGGCGTCGCACTTCTCTAGCGATCGGCCCATACGCGAGCCACGTGCCGCGGAGAAAAATCTGTGGCCGCGTCGGTACGGCATCGTACCCTCGACCTGATTTTCTCTATCGTCAGGAACCCACCCAAAGACGCCAACGTTCTACGCCCGCTGTTCCTTTGGGAGGTGTCGCGCCGGGGTATAATAGCCTTCGCGGTTCTGATCGGATCAGCAGATTGAGGATGACAACAATTTGGTTGGCGAGGGTGACCTCGTTTTTCCTGCAGGGAGGTTGAGATGGACGAAAATCGTGACGAATGGATTGCCCGTCGCGCCTACGATTTATGGGAGCAAGCTGGTCAGCCTGACGGCCAAGAGTGTGAGCATTGGTCCCAGGCTAGTGCCGAATGGGATGCTCGACCCAGGGGAACCGGACCTGAACACCTATCATGGGACGACGACGAGTAATTTATATTGAGATGACTAGGCGGGTGATGACCTCACCCGCCGTGGCATGTGAATTTCTTACTCAAGCTGAGTATGTTAAACCTCACTTCATCGACTGCAAAGCCAGATGGCGCAAGGCTAGCGCGCTGAAACCGAAGTTGCATTGCTGATCATCCGGTGGCCCAGCAGAGCGTCGCCCTCAACAGCAGAAAATATGAGTCAGAGCCAATTCTCAATGGAAATATCAGGCCGCGCCGGGCAGTTCTCATGTTTGGATGCCCCGTTCGATGCAAGGACTTTTTTGACCGCTAGAGCGAGTGATCGGGTGCGTACATGTTTCAGACCTCATGTTGCGGCCATGACATGCCGCGGGCCGGTATGGTGATACGCGGACTGGACTCCAAATCAGTGGAACGAGCTAAAAGCTCCCTGAGAACTACTGGTTTGCCCAATCCCGATCTGTTCGATCATTTGCCCATGCGGATCATGTCCTCCTCACATCGCGGGCACTCCAATTAGAACGTCTACCTTCAGCAGACCGCTCCGCTTGGATCTCGGTATTCTTGATTGCGCGAGAGCATTGCCCAGACGATCCGCGACAGCTTGTTTGCCATCGCAATCGCCACCAGCATGTGTGGCTTTCGGCCCAGCATATTCGAGAGCCAAGAACCCGGTCTTCCACCGCCTCGGCCCTTCCAATGCACAACAGACATCGCGCCTATAATCAAAAGCCTTCTGATATCTCGTTGGCCCATCTTCGAGGTGCGGCCAAGCTTTTGCTTGCCTCCGCTCGAGTGCTGTCGCGGGACAAGGCCAAGCCAGGCTGCAAAATCGCGACCACTTCGGAATGCCTCCATAGGCGGCGCGAAGGCAGTGATTGCCATCGCGCAAATCGGTCCGATCCCTGGCACTTTCTGGAGCCGTCGCACGATATCGCTTTGTTTTGCTTCCGCTGCGATACGACGATCGATGTGATCAATCTCTTCGTGCAACTGAGTGATCTGGCTGGGATAAAGGCGTCCCATGGTCCGTACCAACTCAGGCAAATCGTCCGCCGCAATGAGCGTCGCGAGCCGCTCAACGTTGGGGTGGGTCTCGCTTATCTCCCGGAACCACTCGTCGCGGATCACATCGCTTCAGGAGCGCTGGTCGCCGTCATGAACCGATATCCTGTGCCCCCGGCGGGAATATTCGTCGTGCGGGCGCCCCAGTCCCTATCCGTCGGAGAAAGTGAAGACGCTCACGGAGATGCTTATTGAATGTTTCGATCGTCCACACCTGGACAGGCAGCCTTCGGGCGAGAGCGGCGCAATTTGATGCCGCTCTCTCATGTTCAAGGTGGCATTCTTGCCGCGACTCCAGAGGTCGATAGCGCAGCTTGAATTCAATGCGGCAGCGGATTGGTTGTCGCAAAGGAATAGCGGGCTATTCTCCACTGATTACCAACGTCCTTTTGGAAAATGAACAGCTCGTGGTTGGCGTCTGGAACGCGTTGTTCGATGGCCTTGACGGTGACGAACCCTTTCGAATTCGTCCGTACGAAGGCCCACTCTGGAGCGGTCTGCATAACTTCCGCCACAGTCAGTTCCATGTCGAAGGTGATCGTCTGAAATATGCCGTCATAGGCCCTCTGGATCGCATCTAGGCCGATAGCGGAAGGATTGTTCGGCGCCATAAACGCGGCGTCGGCCACGAACATTTCAGCGACGGCGGTGGTGTCCGAAGCATTCAAGGCGGCCTCATATTGCGCGAGCGCCTTTCCGATTTCCAGTCGGACCGAGGTGGCGGCTGCGTCTTCACCTGAAGGCTTGATAGAGGGTTTCATATAATCGATCTCCGTGAGTTGATGATGTGTGGTTTCGTGCCGGGACGAACGCTTTTCTGGGAGCTGCACGCATTTCCGCCCGATCATCGCTTCTTTCCGGAACTGGCGAAGTTGCCATCGTCCGTCATGTGAGTGCAGCCCTTGCGGGAATGCCCTCCAACCGTCGCGCCGCCATGTCAGCAATTCAAAGGAAGCTGCGAGCTCATTTCTCTCCGTAGTACGTTCCGAAATACTTGACGGGCGACCACGCAGGCAAAATCGGCGAAAGGGCGGCTTAGTCCTTTGCACCGAAGACCACCCTGCCGTCCATGACGGTGAGCACGGACGACACTGACTTGATCTGATCGTCGGGGACCGAGAAGTCGTCCCGGTCCAGGATGGCGAAATCTGCAAGGTTGCCAGGAGCAATTAAGCCCATCTCCGATTCCGTGTTCATGAACCAGGCGCCCCCCTTGGTGAAGAGTTTCAGGGCTTCGTCGCTGGTGAGCCTGTTTTCCGGAGCAAGCACCTCGGATCCCGACACAGACCTGCCGGTGACCATCCAGCTCAGACCGACCCAAGGATTGAACGTGGCGGCACGAAATGCATCGGTGCTCATTGCAAGCGGAATAACGCTATCGACAAGCTGGAGTAGACGCGTCGTCCGCAAGGCCTGATCCAGTCCACGGCTCTTTATAAAAACGTCGCCGTGAAGTGCCATTTTGTGGTCCAGCGCGATGCCTCCGCCCAGCTTCTTTACCCGTTCGATGTTTTCCGGGGTAATGGTCTCGGCATGCTCGAGGCTCCACCGCAGTCCATTGAAAGGGATCTCCCGGTTGAGGGCTTCCAATGCGTCGAGGAACGGCGTGATGTTCTCGTTGTAGCTGATATGCTCGCGAAACGGCATCCGCCTCTGGACGAGTTTCCTTATTTCGCGGTCAACCAGCCGATGCATTTGCTCGGGAGGAATGATGATGGCCGGACGCTCGAAGTTCTCATGATCGTGCACCTCCGCCTCCAGGACTTCGCCTGCGCCTCGCCGATCGGCTCCGACCAACCTTATCGGCCGATGCCGTCAATGACGGGTTGTGAAGGCGGACAGCGGCTTATCATGCCGCCTGTTTGAGAGCCGTTTTGGCAAAGGCCCGTTTGAGAGCCTCGATACAGATCGGATCGTGTGACTGGCCTTGGCCTTCCCATAGGATGGCGATTACCTTTTCGATCGGCAAGGCTGACCGATAAGGCCGGTCGGCTGTCAGAGCGTTGAATACGTCTGCCGTTGAAACGATCCTCACCTCTATGGATATCTCTTCGGCCAGCAGCCCGCGAGGATAGCCCTTTCCATCCAGTCGCTCGTGATGTGCTCCACCGATGACAGCGGCGCTCGAAAAGGCACGGATCTTCGAAAGGATATGCTGGAAGAATTCGGAATGGCACTTCATCTGCATCGGTTCCAGATCGTCCAGCTTGCCGGGCTTGTCGAGTACGCTGTTACCGACACCGAGCTTTCCGATATCATGCGGCAGGGCCGCGCGTTTCAGGAACCTGCACCCCTCGGGCCTAACTTCATGCTTCTATGATTTGCGCCAGGCGGATGCGATACCCGTCATGAAATCAGCCCCGCGGCACGCTTGCGGCGTTGCGGAAGGATTGCGTCGGTGAGCGTCGAATTAAATGATGGTTATCGATATATAGCATAATCTAAATAGCGCGAAGCGGTTCACGCTTCCCCCCGCACGAAATTCCACAACGCTCTGTCAGGAGCAGCCGGTCTGATCAGGTCCGGCATCGATTCCAGGCTGGAAACGAGTTGTTCGAGACCATTGACGCTCGACAGCAAAGGCACGAGATCGGGCGATAGGTCTCCTGCAACATCCACACAGAACCCTTGGATCACACCGAGCTCGATTGAGTTTCTCGGTGTATAATCCCTTGCCATGGAGATGACCTGAGCCATCAATTCGTCTAATGTCAACAAGCCGAGCATGATAACGTCCTCCCGCTTTACAGGGTTGATTTCCTGTGGCCGATCAAGCCGACCTAAGTCGGAACTGGCGGCTCATACTAGATGTACGGAGGACGCAAACTTTCAGTTTCAGATTGCCGCAGAAATAGTGGCCAGCTCCTCGCTTAACGCGGCAACTTCGCTAGGCCCTTGGCGAGGATCGGCCCGGTCGGACGCTCGGTCGGCTTTCCGCCGGCCTGTTCCAGCGTGATCACGTGGAGCTGATCGTTTCTTGGAGTTGGTAATGTCGGACCTCTTCGGCAAGCTCGCGGCGCTTGACGATGCGCTCGGCGACCGCAATCAGACGCCCCGGCTTACGATCGAAGACCAAGCATAGCGCATTGCGATCACCCTTGGCGCAGGCGGCAAGTGCCGTATCGAGATCGTCTGGCCCAGAGCCCATCAGCGTCAATACCTTCTCCCAATACCGATAGCGGAGACTGTCTCCTTTGAAACCTGTACCTGGACGGGAAACATCGACGCCACCATCGCTCTAATCCAGCAGACCAAAGCAAATGACGGTGCACTGAAGGCGATCGGCAAGCTCGGCACCAATGAAATGCCGGCCACCTAGGCCTTTGACATCCACGGCGAGGAAGGCGGTAAGAACACGGGCTTACCATGCTGCAAACAAGACGCTCTACACCGTCAACATCGAGACCGGCGCGGCCACCGAAATAGGCCCGGTCACCGGGCTCGACAACGAGGTCCGCGATATCGCCATCCTGCCGGCAATGTAAATCCGGAGAGTGCTAAGCAGGCCACCACCTGTGAACAGTGAAAAGGCCGGCGTCCATTGAAGGGCCGGCCTTTCTCATGACGCAATCGAGCCAGCTCACATCTTGGGCAAAAGAACCTTGTCAATGACATGAATGACGCCGTTGGACTGTTTGACGTCAGCGATCGTCACATGGGCCACGCCGCCCATTTCGTCCGTAAGCGTAATCTTGCCCATGCTTTCCTTGGCTTTCAGGATGCATCCGCCGACCGTCTTGACGTCATGGGTACCCTTGTCGTCCTTGATCATCTTCGCGATGGTCTTGGACATGGCGTCTGCGGCAACGACGTGGCAGGTGAGAACCTTGGTGAGCTGGGCCTTGTTTTCCGGCTTCAGAAGCGTGTCTACAGTGCCCTTTGGGAGGGCTGCGAAAGCTTCGTTGGTCGGCGCGAATACCGTGAACGGACCCTTACCTTGAAGGGTTTCGACAAGGCCGGCGGCCTTCACTGCGGCGACGAGCGTTGTATGATCCTTGGAATTCATCGCGTTTTCGACGACGTTCTTGTTTTCGTACATAGCCGCGCCGCCGACTTTCGGATTGGCGGCATAGGCGCTGATGGCCGTTGCGGATACGATGGTCGCGACTGCAATCGCGCGAAGTGCGAACTTCACCATGATGGTTTCCTCTTCCTCTAAACGCCCCGGCGCGAATGCGCGCCTTCCAAGGCCGTCCCCTGATGGGTGACGCATCAAGAGACGAGCGCATGACGAAAAGAGTTTCAGCCAAAATGCGGTTTTTTCGAATTTTCCTCAAACGATCGCAGAGCTATGTCTTGGCTCGCCTGAATAGCCAGTTGAGGACTTTGGCTACGAAGAGCGCCATCCAGACCAAAAGAGGCGGTAAGGGCAATCGGATGAGGTGGTAGAGCCACTGCGACAGTAAAACGTTCTCGGCCCCAAGACGGTTGATAGCTTGCTCGGTATCGGCCGGAAATACGCAGACGGCGTAGAGCGCCAAGGCCAATGCAGGCAGCTTTCCGCAGCCGTGGTACAAAAAGCGCAACCGCACCGGCGATCTAGTGCAGCCCAGTCAGGAAAATGACGGTTTCTGGATCGGGAACCCAGGCACCGGTAATGCCAACAAATGGTTTGGGCAGGGCGATATGCAGAATGCCCGCGAGACCGTAAAAAGCGTATAATCCCCAACGGCGACGTCGTTGCCAGACATCAGTTCTTTCCATCACGCGCGATCCGCCCTTCGACATCCCGCCTTGCGCCAGCCAGATTCACCTTGCGGCCAGCGACTGTCTCGATCGCCGCAATTGCCAGATCGCTGGCGACGAAATCGGATTTGTGCCCGAGATTGTGTACGACGATGAGACGTGCACCGGGTATATCGCGAGCAAGGTGCCTGGAATGAACCTCTGGTGAGACAACCCCGTCCGTATCCCCAGTGATGATAACTGTCGGCGCTGTGATCTTGCGGTAATCTACGGAAGCGGCTCTGGCCCAATCGCTCAAGGCGGCTACTTCTTTCGCATTGTGCCGGAACGCGACTGGTCGTAGCGCCTGCCTTGCTTTGGTCTTTTCGACATAGCCGGGCGGAATCCGGTTCGGCGCAAAGACACCTTTCGTCGCGCGAGCGATCGCTACAATGCCGATGGGTGGCACGATCAGGGTACTAAATAAAGCCCCTGTCACCGGGGCACTTGCAGCCTCGTAGTACCAGGCGATCCCGCCGTTCCATGGATAGACGGCCGGAGACAGGAAAACGAGGCCAGAGACCATTTCCGGATGGCGAACCGCGAAGGACGCAGCGATGGCCCCTCCAAAGGAATGGCCGACGAAGATCGCTTTTGCGATACCCCGCTTCTTCATCAGGACGGCGATGGCGTCTGCTTGACCATCGGGCAAAATGTTCTGGTCGCCGCCGATGTCGGATTTGCCATGGCCCGGACGATCGACGAAGAGCAGCTCTGCCCGACCCTGCAGCTTCGCGCGAAACGAAAACATTGGGTCGTAGAGGCTGGCGCTGGCGCCATGGATGAAGATAATCGGTGGAAGGTCTGCCCTCCTGCTCGGCTCAACCAAGACGCTATTGAGCTTGAAGCCGCCGACATCGATACGGACCGGTCGGTCGTCATGGCTTGGCGCAGCAACTGCGCGCGACGTCACGAAAGCGACGGAACCTATGGTCAGGAATGCGGCGATCAGACAAAAAAATCGGACCGGCATGGGTTAAAGTTGCCGCGCTATGCCGCTGGCAACGATTGGACCGGTCGGCAGCCCGGTCGGCGAACCGCCGAATGGCTCCACGCTGACGGCAAGCGTGGAACCGGCGCCGAGGGTCTGGCGCAAATCCGCCGGGATCAGCAATTCACCCTCTGTATTCGGCTGAACGACGCCGAGCGACTGTGGATTGCCACTTCCCGGCACCAGCCAAAGCTGCAGGGATTTCTCTCGGGCTCCGCCGGCCGCGACGGGGACGATCCTCAAGCGACCGCTGGTCGCATCGAATGAAGTCAGCAGACTGACGGGATTGTCGGGGGCTGAAAGCTGCGCCACCACCAGTGCGCGCGACGAGGATGGCTGGAATACGCCGGATGCGTAGACAAGTGCTGCAACAGCTATGGCTGACGTTCCGAGAGACATCCAGCGCCAGAAGCTTGCGGCGTTCCAAAGCCTGGCCGAAATAGGCGACGATTGCGCACCAAACAGTCGTCCTTCGATCTGCGCAAAAACTGCCGCTCCTGGCGTTGCCTCCCGATAATCCTCGTTGAAAGAGGAGAGGTCCGACTGCCAACGTTCGACCAGCAGCGCGAAAGACCAGTCCCTCGAAATCCGTTGCTCGACGCGCCTGCGGGCTTCTTCGGACAGCACACCCAAGACATATTCGCCCGCAATGATTTCGTCCTGCGCCCGGCCGCCGTCTTGAATGTGATCGCCTGGTGTCATCGCTGCATGCACTCCCTGAGCTTCAACAGGCTTCGGCGCAGCCAAGTTCTAACGGTGTTCAAGGGAACATCCAGGTGATCGGCCAATTCGAGATAGCTAAACCCTTCCACGTAAGCACGCCTGACGGCTTTGGCATGGGTTTCGTCCAGTTCGCGCATGCAGATGTCGATGCGGCGTCCCTCGTCGGCAATCAGAATGTGCTGCTCTGGTGTCGCGATAGTCTCGTCTGCGAGATCGTATGCCTCATCGATATCATCGGTTACCGGTTTACGGGCACGGATGACGTCGATCGCGTGGTTTCGGGCAATCGCGGAAAGCCAGGTTAGTGGCGAACCCGAACCGGTGGCAAAGGTTTTGCTTCGTTGCCAGACCTTGATATAGACTTCCTGTAGCGCTTCTTCCGCGTCTGGTCTGTGCTTCAGGATCCGAAGGCAGATCGCGAACAATCTCGGATTGGTGGCCTGGTAGAGAGACGCAAATGCGGATCGATCTCCGATGGCGACCCTATTGATCAAATCTGCGATGTCACTGGTTTGCATCCGGTAAAACCTTGTCGCCGACCTTTTATAGAGATCATGGAGTTGGAAAGACAAGGAGGCTCGGTCAATAAATCTTGGCAGCGACCGATCAAGACGAAACGAGATGGTCCTAAGCGGGCGATCGTCGATTATCAGGATAGTCCTGACACCGGGCCACTGCCCCAAAATGCGCACATTGCGATTAAGCAAACTATCGAGACAACTTCCTCCGAAAAGAACTGTTGCCCAAAGGAAATCCGCAAGAACGACATTAATGTCTTTGTCGCGATATACCATATTTCCTCCGGCTGACGTGGAGCTCAAGTTTCCAACATAGAAGCAAGGACGGTTCGTCGAATGATAAAGTTTCTGCACCGCGCACATTATTTTCAGGCTGTGCGGACGGATTTGAACCTAAATCCCACACAAGCGCTTTGGCCAAACATCTGAAACTTTGTAACATCTTGTGCAGATTGGCCAGACAGCGGATATAGACATCCGGCGATGTTCCGCTGTCGCTTGACGCCTCAACTTATAGCGAGCTGCCCCATCAGCGGGTGACGATCGGCGGGTTCTGATAAACTATTGTCGGATAGCTTCGGGTGGCTAGAGATTGCGCCATTGAGATACCAGTGACCTGCAGCTTGGCAGAACGGAATTCCGTACGTTGAGCGTATCGAAGAGTTCGGCAAACAGGCTCAGACGGTCCCTGCCCAAACGATTATTGGCAAGATTACGTTCCAGTTCGGATATGCGGGCACGATTTCGGCCAAGTCGCTCAGCCAGTGCCGGTTGGCTCAAGTTACGCTTTTTCCGAACGGCGAGGAGTTGTGCACCCAATGACTGAAAAACAGTAGAGATCATGCGGAATTCCGCTGTCATTGTGAAGACAATGCGGAAATCCGTGCGAAGTTGATTGCTGTCATCCTCATTGAAATGCCGGACGGCACCAATGACCTCGCCGGCAGACTGCAGGAATTTCTGTTCCAACGGTATCACGCTTGCTGCGTCATACCTGAAATTTGGCCATTTGGCATTCTGCCAGTTCCATTTCATGAGCTATAGGCAGCCTTTCTATAGCTCATGGTTATTGCCATAAATGAGTTATTGCAAGTCCACCTATCGCTCAGCACCGCATCTGTATCCCTCGATCCAAGCAGCAGTGATCGAAAGGCTATTCGCGAAGAGGCCCGCATCGTTGAACGCGCTATCGGTATTGGGCCGAGCGCGCTTACCGGAATGGTGGCAATGCTCCAGCAGAATCGCGACATCAAATCCGCGTGACTCAAGCGTACGAAAACCCCTTCTCAGCCATCCGGAATATTCGCAACAGAACCGTCGAGGCAGCCTTCGAGCGCATCCAGCAAGACGAACGAAAGATGTGTCGCTGCTTGCCTTGGATTCAATCGATCCCGGTCTTTTCCGAATTGGGTAATGGGCTTCATCGGCACATCGGACATCCTCGCCAAGCGCTTTGCCGGCATTGGCGCCTCCAGTGGTTTTGACCCTTCTCGCCTGAGTGGCGACGAGATTCATGCCCTGCTGAGAGAACTTGCGATCGAGGAGGAGGCCGCCTGACTCGATCGCGATAGATGATGGAGAGTTATCAGGCGCTTTGCCCAACGATCAGCGCATTTGAAATCTACAGAATTTCGACGCCTTGATTGTTTGAGTCCATTTGTTGGTTGCGCACCATTAGCTCATCATAACGCGAAAGGTCGGGTGTCTTCGGTTCGTTTGCAAACAGTTTAGTAGCAAGGCCGCGGATAGCTGGCATGCTCGCGATGTCGAGGACGCTGTGCAGGAGGTTGATGCCAAGTCTGGTATGGGGGTTCATCAGGCGAGGAGCAATCTTTGGTACGCCCTGTCCCTTTTCGATCATTGGCCGCATGGCTTCCTCGTAAGCCGAGAAAGACTGCCCAATATCGCTGCTGCACATCAATTCGCTGGCGAGCACGTAGCCGCCGGTCACCGCGAGCGTAGCGCCTATGCCTGCAAGCGGTGTCGCGCACCAGGCGGCGTCGCCTGTCAGAACGACGCGCCCCTTCGACCATCGCTTCATTCGCACCTGGCGTAGCACGTCGAAGTAGAAGTCTTTGGTTTCCTCCATGGCAGCCAACACCCTATGCGCCTCCCAGCCAGCGTCCAAAAAGCGTTCATGCAAATAGGCTTTCTGCCGTTCGACGCTCCATTCCTGCTCGCCATTTGGTGGCTGTTGCAGCGTCAGCATGGCCCGCGTCGTTCCATGCGTGTCAGGTCGCAGCGATATGCTCCGGCCATCTGTCGCGTGGTACCAGCGCCACATCCGATCGTCGTCGGCCTGCCGCGGTATGGTGAAATATGCAGTCGTGAGGTCCATCCATCGCGGCACGTTTTCTTGAGGGAAAACGAGCTCGCGTGTCGATGAGCCTACGCCCTCCGCTATGACGACCGCATCATAATGTTCAGTCTCCCCACTGGTGAAGGTGACAGAGACAGCATCTGCACCATCTTCAATCCGATCTATGGAATCGCCGAAGCGAAACGTCGCGCGTTCACGGGCTGGCTCATAGAGTAGGCGAGCGAGATCTCCACGCAGGATTTCCATCTCCGCTGTTGGGCCGTCACTACCGAGCTCGGAGGTAACAAATTTGGCAACCTCTCCGCCCTGCTCATCGATCCAGACGGTTCCCTCTTCCCCTGTCCCATGATCGATCGCCATCTGTTCAAGTCCCATCCGGTGAAGCACTTCACGGCCGACACCTCGAATGTCAATGTTCTGACCGCCATCTCGAAATTCGGGGCTGCGTTCGACGACGGTCACATCGAAGCCATAGCGGCCGAGCCACCAGGCAGAGGTGTTGCCGGCGACGCTTGCACCGGTGATGAGGATGCGACGGGACATACAACGATCTCCTTTTCGCAAAGAACATCACTGATGATACATTTGTTCCGTCGTTAGCTTTCGAAATTGTCGATCAGCCGTTGTAAGAGCTGTATCAACGTCGCCGCATCTTTCGACGAAAAGCCTTCAAGCCCTTTGGCATTCGCAGCCAAGAGCGCGTCGCGTCCGCGCAAGGCCGCCTCCTGCCCCTTGCTCGTCAACTCCACCATTGCCGCCCTGCGATCGGTAAACGAAGGTGATCTGCGGATCAGGGCCATTGCTTCCAGCTTGTCCAGAAGCGCGACCATCGCCGGTTGTTTGACGGCAGAGGAACGCACGAGGTCGCGCTGGAGCATCGGCCCTTTCCACGACAGGAGCATGATCGGAGCAATCAGAGAAAGTGACAGCCCGTACGGCCGAAGGGCAGTATCTATCAAACGGTTGAACACCCGGGCAGCGTGGTTAGCAAGATAGCCGGGAGCGACGGTTGCGTCTGGGTGGATATGGTCGTCCTGTTCTGGCATAGGTCTTTCCTTAGGCCAAGGACGACTAGGTTGCCAGAACAAGATTTTTGATGCACGACCCGTTGAGCTCGAAATCATGAAGCAACTAACTCAAAGACTGAGCTTTGCCGAAGCAACTTCGCTACGCTTGTTTCTCTAAGGCGCCATCAACGTCATTGTGGAAATCTTCCGCCCCTCAGTTGGTGATGATTGGCGATGGAGGTTAAAAGCCTAGAAGCCCAGGTCACCGAATGAAATGGATCCTTTCTCGTCTGCGCGCGAAGCATGGGAAGAATTCATATACGTCGTCAATACGGAACGTCTCGCGGTCTTTCTTTAGACGCCTTCATGACGGGAGATACGGTCTGGTGATCGACAGCGACAGACGGTGAATGATTTTCGAACAGGTTCGCACCAAAGCGGCGTTGCGGGGAACGGCCATTGACGACGCCCCCCGAGTTCCTGGGATGGGTCGTGCTATGGATCAGCGGCGAGTACGACATTTCTGATTTAAGCTCTCGATACAACGACCTAACTGCCCGCCGGGCGCAACGACTGCGGTCTGTCGCTGGCGCAGTGGACCCGAACGTACCCGATGCAAAACCAACCGACATCCCTGACGCCGATGGTGGTTCTATCAACCCATCGTCAGGAATGCCTACTGAAACCTGACGGCGTCTCTTCCGGCCGCCCTCGCATTATAAAGAAGCGCGGCGGCCTCCTCGAGGAGCTGTGTCACATCGCGCTTTGCGTTCGTCCAGGTTCCGCCAATGCTCGCACGGACGTCAGCGACTCGACCAGCAATTGCAATCGGCTCCCGGACCCGCTCGAGAATAATGCTTGCAGCCGCCTCACCTGCGGATCGGTCACCTGCGATACCCTCGGCATCGCGCATCGCGGCGCCGTGGATCAGATCCGCTTCAAAATCCTCTGGATAAATGAAGTCTCTAAAATGTGTTCCAAGAACCTTATAGGAAGCGAAAGACGCTTGGCGAAAGCAGCGTTGCCGCGGATAATGCAGCCCTCAAGATCAACGAGTGCGATCGGCGCGTTCTCGAAGGCAAAGTCGAAGAGCGCCAGACGAGTTTCGGGATCGTCGGCCGTACAGGGTTCCGCTACCGTTTTCCTCCAAAGACAAGAGCTTCACCGCGATAGGTCCGTTTTAGGAGATGATAATCAGGGTGCCGGTTTGATTCCGGCACCAAGGAGCTAGGCCGGCACTTACATTCCGCCGATCTTGGCGCCGGTGTCGCGCCGGAGGTGCGGTGGGACGTCCTCGAGTTCGGCAAGTTTGCCATTCTGCTTAAGAAACACTCGAAAGTTCTCGCGAACCGCGTCGATTGGCCAGCGACCGTTTGCCGCCTCGCGGCAATAACGGACAAGCGTGTCATAAGCGAGGTTGCGCTTCTCGTGTGGCCACTCGTCGAGGAAATCGAACACATCATCCAGCCCGGTGATTTCTTGCACGAAATACCGACGCTGCGCATAGAGCGGTTTATCGAACAGAGCGAGTAACATCGGAACCTCCTTCTTTGCTCTGCATGAAAGGGGAAGCCGGCCCCGATGAGGCCGGCCGAGCTGTAGGTTATACGAGACCTTCGGTCAGATGTGACCCGATCACGATCAGAGGCCTATCAACCGAATGCCCCCGCGGGCTGCCGCCTTCTCGTTCAGGCAACTTGACGGTCAGTTTCCAAGCGAAGCGGTTCGTTAGACGGTGCAACACCGATCTCGATCTTACGGGGCTTCATAGCTTCCGGCACCTCGCGCTTCAAAGTAATCGTCAGCAGGCCGTGCCTGAGATCAGCACCGTCTACCCTTACGTGATCCGCAAGCTCAAACTTACGCTCGAACGAGCGACCGGCAATGCCGCGGTGGAGATATTCGCCCTGGAGCTCTTCAGCTTTGCCGCCTTTGATCACCATGACGTTGCGCTCCTGGGTGATATCCAGATCGCCCTCGCCAAAGCCGGCCACGGCCATTGTGATGCGATAGTCGTCTTCTCCGGTCTTGACGATGTCGTAGGCAGGCCAGGTATCGATAGCATTGAGGCGCTGCCTATTGCTCAGCAGGTTGAACACACGGTCGAAGCCAATGCTCGAGCGGTACAGCGGTGCAAAATCAAGCTCAGTTCTCATAACCATATCCTCCGCAAAGCAACATGGAAGGAGGCGATGTGTCCGCTTCCTTGGTCAACCGACTCCCTCATTGGGCCGTCGGTGCCGAACGATTTGGTTTCTCGGATTTCTCCGTTCAAGACCTCATCGGAAAATTTTTCCAGTGAATTTGACGGCTCTTGTTCGTCGCAAATCTCATCCTATTTCGATGCTCAATCCTCGACTTGGGAGCATCGAGATGGACGGCTCAGCAATTCACACGTATTCAGACGCAGACTTGGAAATCCTAGCGCCGGAGCAAACCACTGAAGGCGAAACGTCCATCTGCGCTTGTTGTTGTCGCCAGCGCCTACGCTCGATGATGGACGAAGATGGCTGCGGCATTTGCGACGAATGTCTGGCGCCTTGACGACCCCACGAGAAAACCAATGTTGAACCTCCAGCGTCCGCCTGCGACCAGGTAGGCCTACTGCCAATCCAACACGACGAGGATAGGACGCCCTCGCCTGACAAGTGGGTGTCCTATCCCGTTACGCCTGCGTTACGGAATAATGCGATCAAAACGCAGCCGCTCGAACAGATCAAAAAACGCGTCGTCTGTTGCCTGGTAATCGAGAAAGCCTAGTTTCCGGCTCCTCGACATATCCGTCAACACCTCGATCGGTCGCCCGAGGTCCGCATCTGTATGCCAGGGAGAGGTTAGGCGGGACAGATCGCTTTCCACCAGCTCATACCGGCCGGCGATATCGCGCCAGATTTCGGAGTCATTGGCCATTTGCTCCTGCAATGGTCTTATCTGTCCATCGAATGCTATAGGCTCGATTCCGAACCACTTCGCGATCCGCGTCCACATCCAGCTCCACCGAAAAACATCGCCGTTTACGACATTGAAGTCCTTGTTGGTCGCATCCGACGTCGTTGATGCCCAGAGCATATGTCGACCCAGCAGACGTGCGTCTGTCATGTCGGTAAGACTGTCCCATTGGGCTGCCACTCCCGGGAAACGGAACGGCCGGCCTGTCTCTTTGCAGATCGTTGCGTAGACGGCCAACGTGGTGCCCATGTTCATGGCATTGCCAACCGCTTTGCCAACGACCGTATGGGGGCGATGGATACTCCAGTTGAAACCATCCTTCTCGGCCGCAGCAAAAACCTCGTCTTCCTGGGCGTAGTAAAAATTGTCGACCTCGAGCCTGCCCTGCTCTTCCCGAAATGGCGTTTGCGGCAGCGCGCCTTTTCCGTAAGCTTCGAATGGGCCGAGATAGTGCTTCAGACCGGTGACGAGCGCGACGTGGCGGACTGATCCTACGGGGCGCAGGGCATCGAGGAGGTTTCGCACCATCGCCGAATTGACGCGGATGTTTTCCGCCTCAGTTGGCTGCCGCAGCCAGCTTGAGATAAAAACGTGTGTCGGATCGAGGCCAGCGAGCGCATTTACCAAGCCAGCGGAATCCAGAAGATCTGCTGGGACAGGAACTGCATTCCCTTGCTGCGATGGCTTGCGAGCCAGACCCCAAACCTTCCAGCCGTCATTGTGCAGGACATCCGCCGTTGCGCTGCCGATAATACCGCTCGCGCCAACGATCAGTGCTTTCTTCGTCATGTTTGCTCCTTTGCGTCAGCCTCTGATCTAGGACGCGGACTCATTAGC
>UCIV01000062.1 GCA_900472575.1 Hyphomicrobiales bacterium | reverse complement strand
CTAATGAGTCCGCGTCCTAAGTTCGCGGTCTCAAAAGCGCAACCGCATCCGCCATCATGCGCCTCAATATGAGTTTCCTATCAGTTGGCGTGACTAGGACGGCTTCCGATTGAGCGACGTGTGGTTGCTCAGCGGCTTCCACAATCGGGTGCAAGACAGGCGGCTGCCCGTCGCCTGTCGCAGCGACAGTGATATGCGTTATCGTGGTTTCATCGGACGTCACGGAGACGGTGATTTTCGCGCCGGAGCGGAGCTGGGCAGCTTCCGTCTCAGCGGCGGCTTCGACCAGCAATGTCTGCGTTACAAGATAGAATGGCATGTGTTCCCATGATTTTTTATGCGCAAATCTCATCTTCGATGCGATCCCGGTCAAGATGCAACAGATCAGTTGCCGCCGTCACAAATAGGAAAAAGGCGCTCGACCCATCAGGGAAGCGCCTTTCTCTGTGTCCCGGCACAATGTCGAACGCCGCGGCGATTGCCGCGAGCAGGACGTCGTTTCATCGGGAAGTGATCGTCAGATATTGTTGACGAAGGAGGATTTCAAGTCGCGTCATGCGGAAGTGCCTGCTAGAGGTCGCGGCCCATGCCAAACAGAAGCTGAGGTCCATATGGTCGCTGATCCCGAGACCCGCAAAGCAATCGCGCAACGCGCCATCGACCGCGCAGCAGCCCGAGGCGCTCCGATCGATCAGGATCCAGCCTTCATCGCCTTGCTGAGTGACTGGATCCGAGGGGATATCGAGTTCAAGGAAATGCGCGAGCGATATCTGGACCTACTGGCGCTCCAGGCCGCCGAGCGGCGCGGCAGTTGGAGGAGCCGTGTTGGCAGAACGCGCCTGGCAATGCCGAACGAGCCGACCGAGGCATAAAAAAATGGGCCTGCGGAGAACGCGGCCCATGAAGTGTGGAGATCTTGAACCTCCAGAGGGGAACAGCTGCTGCGCGACTGGGAGGTCGCAATGTGCATCAGCTCCGGGCGTTATGATCCTTTTTTGATCGCGCCGCATCCATTTATTGTGCAGCGCAGCTATGCAGCCGGTGCGGCCCTGGCTGCATTAGCCTCGGTGAATACCTCCGCAGCCAGTTTATCTTCGTCGTCCCGACGCTGATTGAGTTTGGCATCCAGTTCGGCGGCGAACTGCAAGAGGCCACCGGTGCGCGTTTGATTAGACACCAATCGACGCTGTGCTTCGCCAGCCGCGGCGCAGATTTGTTGAGGATCAGATTTGGCTCAGGTGGCCAGGTCTGAGGGCAGGCGGCGCAGATGCACCTGCAGCTTGGCGGCGCTCTATTCGTCGGTCAGCGCGTTGAGAAGCTTGAGGAAGCTGCCTTCCTTGCCGCGATAGAGCATCACTGTGCGATGGCCCTGCATCGGCCTCGGCCAGCGGTCGTGCTCCAGATATGCTCGAGGCACTCCTCGCGGCGCATTACCTGACCGCCGGACTTTCGCGTGCGATAATCGCCGCACGTATTATCTGCACGGAAGTGGCATCGGAAAGGTCGCAATAGGCATGGAAGTGACGGAGAGCGCCGTCTATATGGATAGCGTAAAAGATCGAGGTCATCGACCCGGTCATGAACTCACGCATGGCAAAGATCGGCCCACGCATCCACAGCGGCGGCAGGATATCGAGCAGGTAGGTGTAGCAGAACTCGTCGATTTCCAGGGTTCAGGCACCGAAGCGGGTGGTGTCCTGTCGACGTACCCGTCTCTTCAGTCCTTCATCACCCGTCCCGCTCGGCCGCTCTCGTGTCCGGGCGGGTCAAGCGCCGGCACTAGCCGGGAGAAGCCTCCCTTGATGCGGCCGGCGCGCATGCGGCAGGGTCCTTCCACCTCCTGTTTTCACCCACCTCTTTGCTTCAGAACCTCATTCCAGTCGTCTGCAGTTGGACGCAGGCGCAGCCAGTCTCGATCCAGTTCGTCAGTGAGGGCGCGCAAGCGATCCGCAAAAGTCTCACCCTGCGAGTTGGCATCTGTCGCCGCGATGAGTTGCGCAGAGGGCTGACGCAACAGATGTCGAAGCGAAGTTTCGGTATTTGGCGACCAGCCGCCACCGGTGCTGAGATAGATCGTACCGTCCCGAAGACCCTCGATTGCCGCGAGGCTCAGCGCATCGATTGCGGCCTCTGTCACGCAGATCCGCAACCCGGCAGCAGCGCCAAATCGGAACAGCACCTTGGTGCCGCCGCTCGAAAAACCGCGCCAGTCGGGCCCACGCTCCTCCCAGCCGGTGACCGTGCCCGTGTCGTCGGTGTGAGCGGCCCACATGCTGTCGGACGGTCCTTCGCGAAGAAGATTCTGTCGGATGGCTTGTCGAAGAATATCATCTGGCAGACAACGATCCCTGTTTAGATAGCGCCAAACGCCGGACGCCGGTGCAGGACTGCTCCGTGCTAGCCATCGTTGGAACACTGGCACTATCGCCACTTTTTTAGGTCCAGTCTGCCATACGGGCGAAGCGGATCGAAATCCGCTGAGGCTGGCCACATGCTCCAACGCTTGCGGAAACCCGACGCTCTCGAGATGAGAGACGAGTGCAAACACATCGCCCTTCGCATCGCCAAGCGGATCGAACCATCCTTGCCCCTCATGGGTCAAGATGACGATTTCCGATGCCCGTCGGTATTTGACCGCGCGCCTTGTGCTTTCCTTGGCGTCGATCGCAAATCCCGCCGTCTCAAGCACAGCGACGCATGAAACACGCTCCCGCAATTCTTCTATCTCTTGTCTGTCCATTCCTTATCCGATCACACTAAGATCGGTCCTCTCACCTCAATTTATCCGCAATATGCGGGGCACTTCTGGTCCACCGCGAAAAGGAAAGCCTGCAAGGGCGCAGCAGGCTGTTCCCCAAAATGGGGTTCTTCACACTCCAACCGAGGGGAAGCCTCCCTTGCGGGCGCCTGCTCGCAAGCGGTACCACACTGGCCTTAACGGCCACGGCCGGCTCAATGAGCTGGCGAAGGGAAAAATTCATGCACGATGTCGAGGTCGTCGCTTGCGTCGATTTCGTCGGAGGGCAGCACGCTATATTCACCGTCAACTTCAAAGACGGTAACCGGGACCCTCAGGTCGCGGGAAAGCTGGAAAGCTTGGGATTGTGCAAGACAAGATCGTATGACATCTGAGAGGCTCCGATTGCAAGCGGGCAAATTCCCGCTCGATGGCTTTTCAAGAGGCTGTGGACGGGGGCGATCACCGCGCTGGCGAAGCCAAGCGGCCGCAGCATGGCTGCCGACCCCTTGCGGGTTGAACGTGGAAGATCCGGCCCTGAGCCTAGAACGCCATCACATGAGAGCGGGTTTGGTTCGCCTCCATGATAGCTCGCCGAATGACATGACTGCCGCCTCGCCAAGACCGCACTGTAGGGTCTGCCCATCGGTCATCCCCGGCATTCAAATTCGCGGCGTTCAATGGGCGAGGGTGCGACACTAATCACTGGAGGCATCAGCCTTGCTTCCATTGAGAAAGTGGTTTGTCTCCTTTAGCCGTGCCCACCACTTTCACGCTTTCGAGATAGAGCTGATGCCGATGGTCGACAAACGGCAAACGTGCCACGCGAGTTGGTGTACTTGGTTCCGGAATGGACTGTCGATAACCGCTTAGCGGCTGTGTCACGTGTAAAGCCGCTCTCATCTTCGACAGGATCCTGGCCGAAACCTCGAAGGCCCCGCAGCAGACGGGAAGTCGGCCGTACCCATCTGCGCGTCCGAGCTCCTCGAGCTCTGCGCCCGCCCGCCTGTAAAGACGTCGCATGTGAGGTTCGTAATTCGACACGAGGGTATCGATGCCGTTTGTCATCGCGACTTCGCAAAGCGCGACGAGCAGCAAACAGAAGGCCCTCTCGGGTTTCAGATCAGGCATATCGTGGGAAATCGCCACGTCATCAATGCACATTCGCGTCCCTTCCCAGATTGATGGCGCCACAAGATCACAAGCATTTGGGAAGGTACTTCTGAACACGTCGTAAAGGAGCGTCGGTCCAGTGGTCGGCATCAGCCGCACGCAGCCGTACAGCGTGAGCGCGTCGTCATCGCACCACATGAAATAGGCCGGGTTGAGATCATCATAGATATCTCTTTCATAGTCGCCGACGACGGAGACCGACCATCCCAATTGGTCAGCGAAAATTCGCTTTCTCAGCCGGAAGGATTGGTCGAGCAGATCCGGATACCTGTCATATTGATGTGCTTGAATGAGGAGGTACATGTTCATCTCCAGTGCTTGGTGCACTGCAGCATGGAGCTGCTCCCGGAGACGAAAAATATCCTTCTATGCGTTCCCTCATATGGGGGTATTGCCATACGGATGGATGAGACGAAGATGTCTGGCTTTGGTGGTCGCTGCGGCCAAGGTGATGCAGCCGAGCTTATAACGAGCGGATTTCAGGTAAGTTTTGACGGTATGCTGCGACAGGTTGAGGATTGTTGAAATACCCGTGGCATCGTTTCCGAGAGCGGCCCAATGGAGGCACTCGAGCTCGCGCTGGCTAAGGAGAAGTATAGGATCGCGAGTGCCGTATAATTGTAGAACGGCTTTGCGGTGAATTAGCTGCGCGACTTCAATC
The DNA here is from genome assembly GCA_900472575.1 of Hyphomicrobiales bacterium. Lineage (GTDB taxonomy): Bacteria > Pseudomonadota > Alphaproteobacteria > Rhizobiales > Rhizobiaceae > Neorhizobium > Neorhizobium cellulosilyticum. The sequence goes on along the minus strand of UCIV01000062.1, from coordinate 15,617 downwards.
CATTCACTTCGATATCGTGTTATCCTTCTAGTCCAAGCTGGGCCGTCAACGCCTGAATTGAGGGTCAACAGCGCGCGCCGTGACTTGTCGATGATTGGAATGGAAAAACCATTCTGCGCAACGCCGTGTTTTCGAGCATCGAGCATAAACGCTCGAACAGCGCTGTCTTTGACCGCAATCTCACGCCAGTCGAACGGTAGCTGCCGGACAAGCCCCTCCTGAATGACCGGATCGACCCGGACATAGCCGCGTAGGAGGTAGCGAGCGACCCAGGCGTCCTGATAGGTCGTACGGACGAAAGGCGTATCGACAATGTCGGAAATCGTGTGTGCGAGATGATAGGTCGTAAAATCAATGTCGTAGATTTTTTGTAAAGCAATCAAAGCGTCAGTTAATTCAGTAGCTTCGGATATTCGCACTGACGCTGCTAGAAGTGTTTTCGAGTGAAATTCGGTAGTCATTGTTCCTTGATTGAATAGTTTCGATTGGGAGAATGGCCGCTATGAAACCGCCTGTATAAAATATGATAAACTGTCACAATAATGAAGTTTGGCTTAACGAATTTTCAAAAGACCGGCTTCATAGGCATAACTGGAGGTCGTCGTGACCATGGCCGTGGCGCATCGTGCCTGAGACGCTGCTTTCGACAACCTATCGAAATCAACAGATTGACGATTTCGAGTGAGGCACGGATTTTATCAGCGCTCGCTGTCTGCGGAGATGATCTCAAGGATGATGGCTTTCGCGACCGCGTGGTGGCTCGTACGAACCCCGAGTTTTCTTCTGGCAGATTGGAGATATAGCCTCACGGCGCTCTCTGAAATTTGCAGATACATTGCTGTTTGCTTTGCGATGGAACCGTTCGCCAGATAGCAGAGGCATTCGCGCTCGCGCTTTGACAAATGATGAGGGCGGTCGTGTTGGATAAATCCGCTGATGCGCAGGATTTTCTCGTAGAGATAATGGGACAAGACCAGCATGTCGTTAGTACGGTGATCGCGGAACTTAAACCACTCCGTACCATCGACCGCAGATGAAGCGGAAAGCAGGCTTTGAGCACCTCTCGGTCCTCGAACAGGGACCGAGAGGCCGTTTGGGCCGATGTCGTAAGATAAAGCCTCAAGGCGAAACCGCTCCGCTTCTGCCGAACGCCAGTCCAAAGTAGCCCAATCGATCGGCAACAATGCCGAGGGAAAAGCACGCATCACCGGATCGATCGAGACGAAGTTATGGGCTGAATACGAAGAGGTCCATTCAGAAGGATAGGTCGTGCAATAGAAAGGATAGTTGTCCGAGGTTCCTCGGAGACGGGCAATCACGAACGTCATGTGGTTGAATTCATAGACGCTGGCAAGTTCACCAAGGACCGGTGTCATCTCCTCTATGCGATCGACATCCTCCAGCCTCCCAAGAGACCAGGAAAGAAGGCTTTGATCCATGGCTATCCTCCCTACGCCGCGCGGCCAGGCAAGTGATCGGCGATGCCGTGCGATTTATTGAGCGGGATGTGAATTTGAGGTCGGAGAAATTACCTCGACCATAGGTAGAGCATATGGGTGACACGTACTGCATTCCACAGAGTATCCTCTTCCTCGCGATCGGATCAGACCTCGTGTCTATGGCGCGAACTACGACTTTAATCCGCAGGCAACCGAACCGTACAGCAAGCTCACATTGGGCCGCTTGGATCGGACACATCCGTGCGCACCGCGAAAGGCAGAATCAATGCAAATTGACAGGATCACGAGTGAGGACTGCGCAGCACTCATTGAACGCGCCGGATTGTCGCTGAACCAGGCGCAGTTTGAAGCCGCACTCCGATCGTACGGACGCCTGCGCGAACTGGCGGAGTCGTTGCGGATTCCCCGAAACCGAGCGGCCGAGCCGGCACACCTGTTCCATGTTCCAGCATCACCTCATGCCGGCGCCTCCGCTTTCGCCAAAACCGAAACTCGCCGCGAAACGGGGGACGAATGATGCCCGAAATTTGGGAGCTTGGCCTGTCAGCGATATCCCGGCTCATCGGTCAACGCAAATTATCGCCGGTCGATGTTCTCGACCATTATCTGGACCGTGCCTGCAGGCTCAATCCGACGCTCCACTGCTTCAACACTATTGATGCTGAACGTGCCCGGATCGAGGCTCGATCCTCCGAGGCCGAGATGTCGCGGGGCCTCTACAAAGGGCGCATGCACGGAATCCCATTCGCGGTAAAAGACATTATCGATGTTGAAGGGGTGGCGACCACCAACGGCTCGCGGCTGACGATCAATGAGGTTGCCAAAACGGACTCTGCGGTTGTTCAGCGATTGCGCGCCGCAGGGGGCATCTACATGGGCAAGAATGAGACGCAGGAATTTGCGATGGGTGGCCCGGATTTCAGCCTACCCTTTGGACCTGCACGCAACCCCTGGGATATCGAACGATTTACAGGAGGTTCATCCAGTGGGTCTGCGTCTGCCGTATCGGCGGGAGCTGTGCCACTGGCTATCGGAACCGATACTGGCGGATCGATTCGAACACCGTCTGCCTATTGCGGGATTGCCGGAATGAAGCCGACCTATGGTCGGTTAAGCCGTCGCGGCATTACACCGCAGGCCTTTTCGCTGGACACGGTCGGGCCGATGACGTGGACGGTCGAGGACAATGCGATCGCGCTCGAGGCGCTTGCAGGTTTCGATCCCGAGGATCCGTCGTCAGTCGAGATTGCCCCACAGCCATGGTCGCAAGCCCCAGCACTTGGCCTTCAAGGCATGAAAATAGGTCTCGTGCGACGCTTTCACGAAGAGGAACGGGACCGCTTCTCGAACGAGTGTATCTCGGCCTTCGAGACAGCAGCTCTTCTGATGAAGGACGCGGGCGCCGAAACCGTTGAGGTTAGGTTGTCACCGCTACGTCACTATTTCGCAGCGCAACGGATCATCATGTATGGCGAAGCCGCCGCCATTCATGAATACGATTTGAGGCACAACATCGAGCAGTATGGGCCGTTTTCGGTGGAGCGCTTTCTCCCCGGCTATCTGCTCACTGCGGTCGATTACGTTCAGGCTTGCCGGCGCAGGGGAGAGCTTGTCCACGAGCTGGCGGAAGTCTTCCGCTTCGTTGATCTCCTGCTTGTAGTCGGTGCCCTCAGCGTTGCACCACGAATGAAGGATGTCGCCAGAAACTCGCTGGTAAACGGAACGCCATCTGCCAATGCGCCCTTCAACCTCACTGGCTCGCCGGCGATGAGCGTTTCAGCCGGCCTGAATGCCGATGGTTTTCCGCTCTCCGTTCAGATCGTCGGACGCAATTTTGATGAATTCAGCATTTATCGTGCCGCGCATGTCGTAGAGGCTGGCATGGGCTGCAGGAATATCCGTCCGCATGCGGCAAGGTAGAAGACTGAACCTGCACTCAAGCTGTCTCCGAGCGGAGATCGGGTGAGCTCATCGGGCGGATTTTACGTAGGATGCCCGTGCTGGGGAGCGCGCTGGAGTGATCGAAGAGACTATTTCTCGAAGGTTTGCATGAAGCAGCGTGTCCCTGTAAATAGAATCTGAAACGGGACAGGCATGACAGGCGCTTTGTGTTATTGAGCGTCACCATATAATACGAATTTAGAAGCATTGCCTGGACATGGCACGCGGGAAAGCCTCTTGAAAAACCCAACCAATCGCCCTCAACGCAATTTTGTCGTCGAATACAAATCAAATCGCAGGCAGCCACGAGAAACCGCGAAGTCGATTTGGGGCAATACGGATTTACGTGCGCTGTCCGAAGCCGTCGCCGACGACATGCCGGCAACAATTGCAGCGCGCCAGCCGTCCGAAACCCCACTCGCAGTGGAGTCCGCGATCACGCCCCAGCCGGAGCCTGTGCTGACGGAAGTGCCCCCGGTTGCAGCCTTGCGGGAAGCCTGTCCCGTGGTGGAGCCGATTGCGCCGGTGATCGAGGCAGCGGAGAGTGTCCCGGCTTCGAAAAAGCCGGAGAAAGTTCGGAAGCAGCGCCTGGCAAGAACCGCAAAGAAGCGGGCACAGCGCGCCCCAAGAGCGTCGGCTGCGATGAGGGCAGCCGCCATCTCATTCGAGGAGCGCGATGTTTTGTCGGCGCTTGAGCTGGAGAACCGCCGCCTGAAAGGGCTCCTGGTCGATAAACTGCGCCGCGAGAATGACGAATTGATTGCAATGCTACGTCGGTTCGAAGACTGATCGGACATGGACAGAATTGATCTATGGATCGTGCACTCGGCAATGTGATCGATGGCACGATGTATCACGCCTCCTGAATGGGCAACCAGCGAGTCTGCAGACCTGAGCCCCGCACGAACTGCCCAGAAATGCAGAGTATACTCTGTAGATGAATGCGCGTCGCAGCGCATGAATCCGGCCATGGACATCAGAGAAATATTCGCTGCGAATTTGCGTGACACTCGGCTGAAGCAAGGCCTTTCACAGGAAGAGCTCGCACACCGGGCCGACATCCATCGAACCTATGTGAGTTCGCTGGAACGGTGCCAGTACTCGGCAACGATCGACATGGTTGACAGCCTGGCACGGATCCTCAATGTCGAAGCCGCCGACCTGTTGAAAGCACGGTAACCGATCTGGCGGACACGTACCGACAGTCCGGCGTGGGAAGCGGTCCACCCGACCCGCCGATACACTTTATCGCGCAACATCGTAGAACGCTGCATCATCCGAGATCCTGATCTGCGTGCCGAGCAATGCGCACTGGCTCTGAAACCGTCGCAGGATCCTCTGGGCGTCTTCGCCGATGGCGATTTCGGGGGCAATGCGTTGATCGAGCGCTTCCTGCTTCAGTCCTTCGCTGCCACCGATGACGACCGGATGAAACTCCATTCCGGTCAGGGATCCGTTCTCGTCGAAAAAGCAGAGCCCGATCACGCTCTCCCAGATTTCGCGAGCGGTCCATTTGGACTTTCCGGGCCGAAGGTGGAAGATGAAGTTGCCAAGGCTGTAGAAAATCGGCTTGCCCTTGTATATCTCGACCGGCTGAAGAACCGGAGCACCATGGCTGACAAACATGGTGGCGCCGGCGTCAATGCAACGCTTCGCGACCGATCCGACCCAGCCCGGTACCTGGTACCAGTCCGAGGCCCAATGGTGATGATGGAGATAGGCGATGACGTGGCATCCGTCTTCTGCCGCAGCGGTGATCGCGGCAAGGTTCCGTGCAAGATCCTCCTTATCAATCTTGACGTTTCGGGCGAATCCCTCCGAGCGTCTGTAAAGGCCCCGAGCAAGCGCGATCTCTGTCAGTTCATCGACAATCGGTTTGTCGTCAGGCTGGCTGTCATTGCCGAGGTCCATCGTCGTATAGCCGACTTTGTCCCGGATGGCAGCAATCTGTTGGAACGCCTCATCATCCACATCGATGATCTGGGTTAGTTTCAGGCGATTGACACCCGGCCGTTCAGGCCGGCCTGCGGATGCGTCCGAGGCATACATGAAGTCTGGGCCAGGGCCACCATCCATGGCGACGAGAGCAACTTTGCGACCGCTGAACGAGCCCTTGCCGGAGCGAGCTGCAGCCGTCTGGTTCCGGCCGATGCCGGCATGCAGAAAGCCGCGACGTTCGACTTCTTCAAGCGTTGACAGGATCCCGGGCGAGCCAAGGTCGAAGGCGTGATTGTTCGAGAGGGAAAGACCGTGGATGCCAAGCGATTGAAGGGTATCGAGTACGACGGGTTGGCTGGCGCCGAAAAACGAGCCCTTAAGCGGCCATCCGCCGTGGCTGCCGAATATGGTGCTTTCAAAATTGGTGAACGCGAAGTCGGATTTCCCGAGCGCCTCGCGTACGCCGTTGAACCCCGGCGTCTGAACAGTGCGAATGTCGTGCTTGATGAGGGATTGGCCGGTTACGGCCACCGTGAAGATATTGGACATGATTGGGCTTTTCCTGCGTGGCAATCAGGCGTGAAACCTGCTGAAATGATCATTGAATATTCATGGCATCGGATCGGCGAACGACCTTCCGTCAGTGCGTGAACCGGCCGGGTCGTGCGTCGATGAGACGTCGCGTGTATGGATTTTGAGATTTGGAAAAGATGAAGTCGGCACTGCCGGCATCCTCGACGACACCGTCCCTGAAAATGTAGATTTCGCTGCAAAGGTCCTGCACGAGTGCGAGGTCATGTGAGATGAACAGCATCGAGACACCTCGCTCGCTGACCGTTTCCTTCAGCAGCCTCACGATGTCCGCCTGGACCGAAACGTCGAGCGCCGAGGTCGGCTCATCAGCAACGATGATGCTGGGATTGGCCAGAAGTGCTCGGGCAATGCACACCCTCTGTTTCTGGCCTCCCGAAAGCTGATGCGGAAAACTCAGCAGCAGCGATCTTGGAAGCCCTAGGCAATCCATCATCTCTCCGACATCCTGTCGATCCGATGGTGATCCCCGGCTCCCGAACCAGACGCTTTCCTCCAGGGCGGCACCAATCGACATGCGCGGATTGAGAGACATCGCCGGGTCTTGAAAGATCATCTGAATCTGACCGAGCAGCCCATTTTTCTTTCCGGCGAGAGAGATATCGAACTGCCTGCCATTAAGGTCGAGTGATCCTCGGCCTGCTGTTTCCAACCCGGCAACAATGCGTCCTATCGTGCTCTTGCCGCTGCCGCTCTCCCCCACGATGCCCGTTATGGAGCCGCGCACAAGTTCGATGGAGACATCCCGAAGGGCAGGAGATTGTGGGCCACGCCGAAGCCAGGGGAAACTGCGACCGGCATAAGTCTTGGTTACGTCCTTCACGCGCAATATCGGGTTCTGATCAAGCTTAGTCTGTGGCACGATGTTGGCTTGAGGATCGGCCGAACGAGGCACGTCGTTGGTTGGGGAGCTGGCTGGAGGGAGACGCAGACGCGGAACCGCAGCGAGAAGATCCTTCGTATACACCTCGGCGGGCATGTCGAGAATGGAGGATGTTGCACCCTGTTCGACGACCTTGCCGTGACGCATTACAATGACCCTGTCGGCGATCTCCGAGATCACGCCCATATCGTGCGTAACGAGCATAACCGAGACCCCTGTTTCGTCAGTGAGGTTTCGCAATAGGGCAAGGATCTGCTTCTGGATGGTCGCGTCGAGAGCAGAGGTTGGTTCATCCGCAACGATGATATCCGGCCTGCCGGCCAATGCGATGGCGATGACGATACGCTGCCGCTGTCCACCGGAAAACTGGTGGGGGTAGTGACGGAACCGTAAGGCGGGATCGGGGATCCCCACGCGCTGCATGAGTTCGAGCGCACGACTCTTCGCCTGCCGCGATGTCAGGCCATCGTCCAGTGCCCGTATCGTTTCGACGATTTGAGATCCGACACTCATCAGCGGGTCGAGGGAGGCTGTGTGATCCTGGAAAATCGCCGAGATCCGGCGCCCCCTCAACTCCATCCGCTGCTTGTCGCTCAATTCATTGAGCGCAAGTCCTTCAAACAGAATGCGTCCGCCGGTCTGGCTAAATCCGGGTGCGAGCAGACCGAGGACCGCATTGCCGAGCGTCGATTTTCCAGCACCGGACTCGCCAATTAGTCCGAGTATCTCACCTCGTCGCAACTCGAGACTGACATCGCGTAGGATGGTCGTGGTCGCCGCGGCGCCCTGATGTTTGAGGGTGAGGTTGTTTACAACGAGGAGGGGTTCGTGGTGGTGTTGCTGTTCCATATCAACGGCTCCTTGGATCGAGCCGCCGGCGCACATTCTCGCCGACGAAATTGATGCTTGCGATGAGGCCGAACAGAGCCAGACCGGGAAAGAGGCTGATCCAGTATTGTCCTGTAAGCAGATACTGAAACCCGTTAGCGACGGCGGAGCCGAGGGACGGCTTGTCGATCGGCACACCGAGGCCGAGAAACGAAAGCGTTGCTTCCAGCGCTACGGCATGACCGAGTTCGATCGGGACGAGGGTGATTGCGGGAGCAATGCTGTTCGGAAGAAGATGGCGAAAGATGATACGTCGGGTTGGCAGACGCAGGAGGCGCGCTGCATCCAGGTATGACTTGGCTGCCTCGCTCATCGCGACGCCGCGTGTCACGCGAGCGTAGGTAGCCCATTGTACGATCACGAGCGCCAAGATGATGCGGTCGATACCCGGCCCGAGCGTAACGATGGCGATGAGGGCAACAAGGATGGTCGGCAGGCTGAGCTGCAGATCGACGATCCGCATGATCAAGGCGTCGCCCCACTTGCCTGTATAGGCTGCTGTTACTCCGGCAGTCACTCCGATAAGAGCTGCGAGTGCCGTACTGGTGAAGGCAACGAAGAGGCTTATCCGTAATCCGTAAAGGACGGTGCTGAATATGTCGCGTCCCAGTCCGTCGGTTCCGAGCAGGTACGTGTAACCACCGCTGCCGGCGGTTCCCGGAGAAGACGAGGCCTCCCAGGCGTATATCTGCAACGGGTCATAGGGATTTTGAGGAGCGATAAGAGATGCCGCGACTGCCAGCAGGACATAGGCCATCAATATCAGCAGCGGCAGGCTGACGCCGGATCGGCCGGAGCGTTTCCAGAATATCCGCATTGTATCGGTTTTCATAGGGATACCTTTCAGGCACTGCGGCGCGTTCTCGGATCGAGAACGACATAAAACAGGTCCACGAGTGCGTTGAGGGCGACAAAGGCGATGGAGATGAAGGTGAGGGTCGCCATGACGACCGGGCGGTCGAGAAGCTGAATCGAGTCGATCAGCAGTTTTCCGACGCCTGGCCAGTTGAAGATCGACTCCACCACCACGGCAAAGGCCAGCATTCCACCGAACTGCATGCCGATGATCGTGACAATCGGAACGCTGATGTTTGGCAGTGTATGCCTGAACAGGATGCGGCGGGGCGAGAGACCCTTCGCCTGGCAAAACCGTGTGAAGTCCTGGGTTTCCACCTCGATCGTTCCGGACCGCGTCAGCCGTGCGATGAGCGCAACGTTGGGAAGAGCAAGTGCCAACGCCGGAAGCGTCAGTTGTCTGAGCCCATCAAGCGTCAGGAAGCTCCACTCGGTTCCGAGGAACACCCCGGTGGGGCCTCGTCCGCCTGACGGGAACCAGCCCGTCAGGATGGCCCCGATCAGGATGAGCATCATGCTCAGCCAGAAGGACGGTATGCTCAGTGCAATAACGCTCAACCGAAGGATCGTCCGATCGACGGGCTTGTCCTTGCGGCGGCCTGCAAGCAGGCCTAACAGCACCCCCGCCGGAGCAGCGATCATCATCGCAACGATTGCGAGCTCGAGGGTTGCGGGGAGCTTGCCCATCACCAGCTGGAATGCCGGCAGGTGATAGATGTAGGAGGTCCCAAAATTACCTGTGAAGACATTGCCGATGAACCGGAAATACTGATGCCAGACCGGTTGATCCAAACCGAGAGCCACGGTCGCTCTCCTGATATCCTCAGGAGTAGCGGTCTCGGCGTTGACAAGATTGAATACCGGGTTGCCGACGCTGTGAATGCCGATGAAGCCGATTACGGACATGACGAGGAGGAGTAGGAAGGCTTGTGAAAGCCTTCCAATGATCGCTGATACCATGTTGTCGCCCTCACTCGGTCGGCGGGGCGGCCTGCATGGCCATTGTCCAACCACGCGGGTGGACGGTGTAGGAACCAACCTTCTGGCTATGCCCGACGATCAGATGGAAGTGATAGAGCGGAATAGTGGGATAGTCGGCCATGACGAATTCCGTCGCGCTGGCGAGTGCCTCGCTGCGGCCAGGTCCTTCCTCCATCGCCTTGGCTTTGGTCAGCATCTGGTCGAAGGTCTTGTTTTCATAACTACCGTAGTTCAGCGACCCGGTGCCCAGCGCTTCGTTTTGGGATGCGAGGACGCCATCGAGGCAAAGTGTGACAGCTTCTCCAGAGCAGCCGCCATACCAGAGAGGATACTCGCCACTTGAGCGCGTGGTCATGAAAACGGAGAACGGCGAAACGACAGGCTGTACCGTGACGCCGATACGAGCCCAGTTTTGGGCAACGGACTGAAGCGATTCGGCGTCGCCCGGATAACGACCGCCCGGCCCGGCGAGCACCACACTGAACCCATTCGGGTAGCCAGCCTCTATAAGCAGCGCTCTTGCGCCATCATAGTCCGGCGGCGTGACCTTGAGCTTGTCCGACGTTCCTGAAAGACCCGGTGGGAAAATCTGGGAAGCAGCCGTGCCGTAACCAGACAGGATTTTTTCGGTTATGAACGGACGATCGGTTGCCATCGTCAAAGCCTGACGGACGCGGCTGTCACGGAAGGGATTGGCAATTGTTTTGCCGGACTTGTCGGTAATACCCGGATGCGTTTCGCTCGCGATATCGAATTGCAGGAAGTTCGACCGCGATGCGCTGGTGCTCTCGATCTTGATGTTGCGTTGCTTGAGATTTTCGACATCGCGGGCAGGGATGTAGTCGGCCAGATCGACGTCACCCGTTGTGAGCGCCGCTACGCGGGCAGCCGGGTTTTCAATCACGCGGAACGTGACATCGGACCATGCTGGCGGCTCGCCCCAATAGTCGGGGTTGCTGGCAAGTGTCAGCCGCTCGCCGGACTGCCAGCCCGCAAATTTGTAGGGACCGGTGCCGTTCGGCTTCGCGCCAGAATTCAGTTCTTCGGTCGTCGCGAAACCATTTGTCTTGTGCGGCAGGATGAACAGGGTCGTCATCTGAAGAGGGAGGGTAGGGGCTTCCCCATCGGTTTCGATGACGACGGTCATCGGATCGGGAGCGATCACAGACTTGATCGGCTTGGTGTATGACTGGAAGCCGCCGCTCGGGGGCTTCAAAAAGTCGCGGACTCTCTCGATCGAGTAAATGACGTCCTGGGCTGTGAAGGCAGAGCCATCATGAAACCTCACGCCTTCGCGCAGCTTGAATTCCCATTTCGTTGGGGCCCGCCGCTTCCAGGAAACGGCGAGAGCAGGCTGGGGAGAGAGATGCTCGTCCTGCCTGACCAGGCGCTCATATATATGGGCGAGAAGCGCGTTGTTTTCGTTGAGATCGGCATAATGCGGATCGAGCGTCATCAGCTTCAGCTGCGTCCCGATGCGCAACTCCTCCGCCATCGCCGTCGTTGCCGCAAGACCGGGGGAGAATACGGTCGCGATTGCTAACGCCAGCAAAGGCGACCGGAATTTACGGATGAATTGCATTACGTCGTTCCCTTCTTTTTTGGTTTATTCAGCATTCCTTCAATGCGACGAGGAGTTGTCTCGACGCACACACCATCCTTTCCGCGACACGCTCCAATGGCGCCGCTGGTTAGGAATTCCTAATTATGAATTGCATACTCTGTAGTGGTATACTCTACATTGCATAACGCGATGAGCATGAAAAGCGGAAATTTTGCTTAATTTTCACGAGCGTTCGACCAGCCTCGGTTTAGAGAAGCGAATGTGAACGACGCGACTGCCGACGAAATCGAACTTCGGACTTGTAACGGGCGACCTGGATCAGTGATCACGACCGGGGAGGGAGAATACACCGTTCATCGCAAGGAGATCGACTAGCATCGCACTGAGCTGCGGCCAGGGAAATTCCTCGCTATCAGACCGCGGTGCCCCACGTTTCAAGATACAATGCAGCTTTGCAGCGGCAGCGACAGTCGACATTGCCGGCGCTTCCGACAGCTCCGCCGCCAATTGCTCCTCAACGATCGACGCTTTGCTTTCCGCTCGCTTGGCTCGGCTGTAACCGACCGATAGGTCTGCGGCATCCCACCGCCGTCGCTTGGCAAGCAATTCGGCTGCCGCATTTGCACGCGCATCAGCGAAATTTACGCCTCGAAGCTTGTCCTGAATTTCTTTGATGGTGGACACAACAGCCACCCCGCCGTGATCGGCAAGTTGGATCTCCACTCTTGCAGCGGGAACCATGGCCAACACCGTGCTCTCGAGTTCCTGCTGCTCGCAACTTCGATGGCCGAGCTCCCGGAAAGCAAGCATCCAGGCTTTCCACCTTATCAAAACAACGTCGCGGATGCCGGGAACCCGGCGTTCCTGATCCGCGATATTCCTGGCCAGAAACCACTCTGTTGTTTGTAAAGGGTTTCTGCACGTGATTGCAGGCAAAGTTCTGCTATTCTCAGAATCAGCCATGATCCGAGCTCCAGACAGCTAGGGTTTGGTTAGACTGCGCCCGATGCTCCAACATGGGGTGCAGTCACCGCAAAAATATAGGGCAGCCAAGAGATAGCAGAACACGCACGAATGATCAATTTGAAATCAGATGATAATTACGAAATCACTGGTGCGCAGATTCGGGCCGCGCGGGGTCTCGTCCGCTGGAGCGCGCGAGAGCTAGCGAATGCGGCTGCCGTGGGTGTTGCGACCGTAAGTCGAGCAGAAGTGCAAGATGGACGTCCTTCTATCACCACCGCCAATTTGAAAGCGATCCAGCAGGCGCTCGAGCATGCCGGTATAGAATTCATTCCGACGAACGGCGGCGGGGTTGGGGTTCGATTTAGAAATCCTTAAGGTCCGCTGAATCAGGATAAGAACGTTGAGTGCGTCAATTGTAACCGTCCGTCACCGTTGCTCACTCCGACGTCAATAATCTCAGGCAGTCTGCAGAGCCACTGAGCGAGCGGCTTCCCTCCCTCATGGTCTTCCACCGATGGACATTGAAGAACGCCATTTCTGACTATACATTGCCCCCACATCAGCGGCTCTGTGGGATTAAGGTGCACCATGGGTCTCGCACGATATGCAGACGACGGATTGTTCGCACTGCGCAAGATCGCTGATGCGTTTCGCACGAGTATCGAAGAAATCGCCCGCGCCGCAGGTCTTGGAAGAGATGCGCACGCGGTCACGAAGGACTTGCGTAGACCGTCACAGTCAAAGTGAGTGGAGGCCACAAAGCATTTGAACGGCCACACCGAAAAGGCGTGGCCGTCTTGTAAAGCGATTGCCGACCCGACCGGTAAAAGTGTCAAGACGATTCAGCGTGCCGTCGATGAGCTCGTGACCCTAGGTTGGTTCGAGATCCGGCCCGGAAATGTCATTGGGCACAACACGGAGTATCGTCCCTCAGCGGCATCAATTTAACGCGCATCGGATGCTCGCGAAAAGACGGATAGAGTTGTCACCCTTTAAGCCAGCAAAGGCGGACACATTCTTCCGTGAAGGCGTTCAGATGTGACTGCCGAAGGAGGGCAGACATGTCCACCAAACCTAGAGCAAGAAAAAACAATAAGCCTAACCCGCGCGAGGGCGACCCGCCGCGCGTCCCGACGCGGCCAGCTCTCCCGCTCGTTTCCGTCGCTGAGACCAAAGCCAAGCAGATCGAGCCATAGCGCAACTGGTTCAGTCGTCACGGCTTACCTTCACTCGAAGCTATGGGTGTTCTGACGACGATAGCCCAAAACACAGGTTATGTCTTGCCGGGATACTGGGCGCCGGATGAGACATGCTCGATAGCGTTGGAATGGCTCTCATTTTTCAAACACCGTCGGGACTACTTGGCCGATCAACAAGCTCAGAAGCAGAGCTTTCAAAGATTCCAATTTCGGCGGGAAGCTTGAAGGCGACAAGCATACGCGGTGAGGATTTACCTCAAAATGTCAGTAGGGTAGGTACGTGGTACGATTTCGTCTATCTAGCGTGTTAAGCGAAAGACGCTAATGTAGTAGGGGTCTCAACCAACATATGTGGCGCAACGCACAGTAATAGCTTAATTACGGCAACCCGCCCTTTGAGTTTAGCGCGACTGCCGGTATCTGAACACCGCCTGTAAATTTGTGGGAATTGATATCAATGTCCGTAGAAGAAAAAACACTTGTCCTGATCCCGGCGCGCATGGCCTCAACGCGCTTGCCGAACAAGCCGCTTGCGGACATCGCCGGCGTGCCGATGATCATTCAGGTGGCAAAGCGCGCGCAAGAGGCGAAGGCCGGACGCATTGTCGTCGCCGTCGATGATCAGAGCGTTTTCGATGTGGTCAAGGCCGCCGGCTTCGATGTCGTCATGACGCGTCAGGATCACCAGTCCGGTTCCGACCGCATTTACGAGGCGCTGCAGAAGGCCGACTCCGACGGCAAGGCAGAGTTCATCATCAATGTTCAGGGCGACCTGCCGACGATCGAGGCGGACGTGGTTCGCGCATCGCTGCGCCCGCTGCTCGACAATGCCTCGACCGATATCGCGACGCTGACAGTCAAAATCACCGACGAACATGAAAAGACCAATCCAAACGTCGTGAAGATCGTCGGCTCGCCGATCTCCAATACGCGGCTTAAGGCGCTTTATTTTACCCGCGCGACCGCCCCTTATGGTGACGGTCCGCTCTATCATCACATCGGCCTCTATACCTACCGACGTGCCGCGCTAGAAAAGTTCGTGTCGCTCGGCCCGTCGCCGCTGGAGCTTCGCGAGCGGCTGGAGCAACTCCGGGCGCTTGAAGCTGGAATGCGCATAGATGCCGAGATCGTTCATTCGATCCCGCTCGGTGTCGATACACCCGCCGATCTCGAAAAAGCCCGCGCCATATTGGGTCGCAGCTAGCGACCTTTGATTGCTTAAGAGTTACAGATCACGCCACTCCGACCCGCAACAGATCGTGGAAATGCACGATACCGACGGGTCGCTTTTCCTCATCGACCACCAGAAGCGCGCCGATGCTGTGCTTGTTGAGGAGCGCCATCGCAGCCGTCGCCAGCGTCGCCCTGCTGACCGTTTTCGGGTTTGCGGTCATCACCTCATCCACGGTCATTATGCTGAGATTTCCGTCGAGATGACGGGCGATGTCGCCATCGGTCAGCACGCCGCAGATACGTCCCTCGTCATCGATCACGCCGACACAACCGAACCGCTTGGCCGAAAGCTCGTGAAGGGCGAGCGGCATCGAGGCACCCTTTTTCACCAGCGGCAGACGGTCACCCGTATGCATCAGGTCGCTGACATGGGAAAGCATCGCACCGAGCTTGCCGCCCGGATGATAGACACGGAAATCCGCGGCCGAAAAACCGCGTGCTTCGAGCAGGGCAACGGCGAGCGCATCACCGAGCGCAAGCTGCAGCAAGGTCGATGTCGTCGGCGCCAGCCCATGAGGGCAGGCTTCCTGCGCCTTCGGCAGCAGAAGAACGATGTCGGCTTCACGCGCAAGCATCGATGTCTCGCCCGAGGTCAATGCGATCAGCGGGATGGAAAAACGGCGGGTAAAGGAAACGATGCCCTGCAGCTCGGCGGTCTCACCGCTCCAGGACAGTGCCAGCACCACATCGCCCGGCGCAATCATGCCGAGATCGCCATGATTTGCTTCGACGGGATGAACGACGAAAGAGGGCGTGCCGGTCGAGGCGAGGCTGGCCGAAATCTTGCGGCCGATATGCCCGCTCTTGCCGACGCCGGTGATCACGACTCGACCATCGATTTTGCCAATCGTCTCCACGGCCTGCCGGAAAGCCAGCCCGAGACCGTCCTTCAGCGCCTCTTCAAGAGCGTTAAGCCCTTGTTGCCCAAAAGAAATCGTTCGCAAGGCGGAATCGACGACATCGTGCTCGACGAGTTGTAATGCGCGATTGATCATTGGGAAAGCCGTAGTTCCTTTAGAGCTTCACGTCTATGGTTCATCGAGAGTTCAGGCAGCCTTGGCCACCGCATCGAAAGCCATCAGCTTTTCCAGAAGCCGAGGCATGTCTTTCAGATGCAC
>UCIV01000013.1 GCA_900472575.1 Hyphomicrobiales bacterium | reverse complement strand
AGCGCGTAGTTCTGGAATACGAGGCCGATATCGCGGGCATGCGCGGGAAGCGTTGTGAGGTCACGATTGCCGAGCTTCACATGGCCGGAGGTCGGCTGCAGGAAACCGGCGACGATGCGCAGCGTCGTGGTCTTGCCGCAGCCGGACGAGCCGAGAAGCGAGACGAGTTCGCCGGCCGCGACCGAGATCGACAGGTCTTTCAGGACCTGGGTCTGGCCGTAATGGGCGGAGAGGTTTTCGATGGTCAGCGATACGGTCATGGGATCGGGGCGTTCTTGTCTATTTTGTCAGGAAGGTGAGGCCGAGGGTCATCTCGACGATGGCCATGACGCCGACGGTGACGAGCATCAGGAGCACTGAAACCGAGGCGATGGTCGGATCGAAGAACTGTTCCATATGGGCGAGAATCTGGATCGGCAGGGTGGAAATACCGGGACCGGTCAGAAACACCGAGATCGACACGTCGTTGATCGAGGTGATGAAGGCGAGAATGAAGGCGGCAATAACGCCGGCGCGGATATTCGGCAATACGACGGTGAAGAAGGTTTTGAGCGGCGGGCAGCCGAGGCTGATGGCCGCCTCTTCGACCGAAAAGTCGAAGGAGGCGAGCGAGGCGCCGACGACGCGCACCGAATAGGGCAGCACGAGCAGCGCATGGCCGATGATCAGGCTCGGATAGACGGGCAGGCCCATGCCGATCGTGACCGATTTTAGGAGCGAGAAACCGAAGACGATTTCCGGCACCAGGATCGGCAAAACGAACAGGGTGCCTAGCCATTTCGGCAGGCCGATACGGTAGCGGTTCAGCGCATAGGCTGCCGGAATGCCGATCAGGAGAGATAGGCCGGTGCCGAGGATGGCGACCTGGAAGCTGGTGATTGCCGTGTTTCGGAAGGCGGAGATTTCAAAGATGTTCCAGAACCAGCGGAGCGTCAGGCCCTGCGGCGGGAAGGNNGAGGTAGGTCGTGTCGCTGAGCGAAGCGCCGATAATGATGACCAGCGGCGCCAGCAGGAACAGGAAGACCAGGATGGCGAAGGCGCCAAGCAGCGGGTGGATACGGGCTGTCATGGTCGTTACACCGCCATCGGGTTGAGACGCCGCGCGATGCGGCTCATGATCGAAACGATGGCAATGGTGATGACCACCATGATTGCCGCGATCGTGGACGCGCCGACCCAGTCGAAGGTGACCATGGCGCGCTGGTAGAGAAGCGTTCCCATCATCATCATCTGCTCGCCGCCCAGAAGCTGCGGAGTGGCGTAGGAGGTGAAGCTGCCGGTAAAAACGAGGACCGCGCCGACGATGAGGCCGGGGACCGCGAGCGGCAGGATGACCTGGAAGAAGGTGGCGATCGGCTTTGCGCCGAGCGAGGCGGAGGCTTCCACCACATCGCGCGGGATGCCCTCGAGTACGCCGGTCAGCGTCAGGATCATCAGTGGCACGAAGAGATAGACCATCGCGACGATGACCGAACCTTCGGTATAGAGCATCGACAGCGGTTCGGAGATGATGCCGAGCGACAGAAGCGAGCTGTTGAGGATGCCGTTCTTGCCGAGAATGATCAACCAGGCAAATGAGCGTACCACGACGCCGGTCAGCAGCGGGAAGACCGCGGCGATGATGGCGATCGATTTCAGTCGGCCGGGCATCTGGGCGATGACGTAAGCCGTCAGGAAGCCGATGACGAGCGATATCGCCGTGGTGATCAGCGCGATCCTGAGCGTCCGGTAAAGGATGTTGGTGCGGAAGCCACTGTTGAAAAAGGCGGTATAGGTGGAAAATACACCCTTCGGCTCGCCGAATGTGGTGGCGATGGTGAGGAGCACGGGGATGACGAGCAGCAGCACGACCGCAATCGTCGCCGGCAGTGTCAGTCCCCATTTGGCGAACTTGTTCATAAGTTTCGTCTCGATTTCGCTCGGCCCCTCATCCGCCTGCCNNAGGGTTAGGGTGAGGGGCAATTTTACGCCGAGCTTACTGCGCGAACAGCTCGTTCCACTGGTCGATCCAGTCGGTCTTGGCTTCGTTCATCTTGGCATAGTCGATGCGCGACAGGCTGTTGACCTGTTCGGCGCCGTAGGTCCACATTTTTGCCTGTTCCGGCGTCAGCTCGACCTTGGTGTTGATCGGCGCATCGACGCCCTGTTCGGCTTCCTTCTGCTGCACTTCCTTCGACAGCACGAAGTTGATGAACTGGTAGGCAAGCTCGACGTTTTCCGAACCCTTCGGGATATTGACCGTGTTGACGGTGGCGATGTCACCATCGGTAAGCTTTGCCCAGGTCATGGCCGGGACCGCTGCCTGCATGGAGGCGAGCGTGAAATCCTGGGCGATTGCGACGCGCACTTCGCCGGTGGAGATGAGGTTCACCAGTTCGGAACCGGTATTGTAGTTCTTCACGACGTTCGGCTTCAGTTCCTCGATCGCCGAGAATGCAGCTTCGCTATCCTCGAACGCATCCG
Organism: Hyphomicrobiales bacterium; assembly: GCA_900472575.1. Classification (GTDB taxonomy): domain Bacteria; phylum Pseudomonadota; class Alphaproteobacteria; order Rhizobiales; family Rhizobiaceae; genus Neorhizobium; species Neorhizobium cellulosilyticum. Next base: position 175,901 of record UCIV01000013.1, on the reverse strand, counting down.
TGCCGCCATGCTTGCCAGCCTGCAGCACGACCATCGGGCCGGCCGTGGTGGTGATGCCCGGCAGCGAGATCGACTTTTCCAGATCGGCGCGCCACAGATCGTTCCACGAGGTGATCGGCGGATTGACCTTGGCACTGTCGTAAACGATGCCGACGCGGCCGATCGTGTAGGCCGGGCCGTACTTGCCCTGCGGCTGGCGGCCGAGTTCGTAGATATCCGCAAGGTTCGGGATCTTGGCCGGGTCGATTTCGAGGAACTGACCCTGTTCGATGCCGAGCTGCGAGAAACTGTCGGAGAGGTAGATGACGTCGACACCCTTGCCGTCGCGCAGGCGCAGCTTGTTCAGGCGGTCGGCATTGTTGCCGGTCTCGAAGACGATGTCGCAACCACAGATCTTCTTGAAAGGCTCAATGATGTTGGCGTTCATCTTCTCGCCGTTATAGCCCCACCAGGAAATGGTGAGGGTCTTCGACTGGGCGCTGGCGGCGGACGCGCCGGCGAAGGAGGCGATGACGGCGATAGCCGACGCGCGAAGAAGACGGGAGACGTTCACGGGACGAAGACCTTTCGGAAAACCGGTTTACCGGGAATACCCCCGGACTTTGGGGGCAATTCTATTTTTTGAGCGATCGGCTCGCAAGCCTGTTTGGCGGGCAGTCCACTTTTTTCAAGGCGCATTTACTGTGGTTTTTGCCGACAGGAGAAAGTTTTTCGAAAAAAGCCCCTTGCAGCTCTAGTCACTAGAGGTCCTAGAAGAACTACTCGAAGTTATGGCGGAGAGTGACATGTCGGATAGCCGGACGAAAGATGGAACCTCGCATCAGGCGCGCTACAAGGTTGGCGGCATGGATTGCGCCAGCTGCGCGGCGAAGATCGACACCGCGGCGCGGCGCATTGCGGGCGTCGAGGATGTTTCCGTCTCAGTCGCTGCCGGCACGATGACGGTGAGCCACGATGGCAGTGCCGATCTTGCCGCCATGGAGAAGAAGGTTTCCGGGCTTGGCTATTCGCTCAGGGCTTTGGGGAAGAAGGGCAGGGCAGAGGGTGGCGTACCCTCCTCTGTACTGCCGGACATCTCCCCCTCAGGGCGAGAAGATGCCCCGTCGCACGATCACCACGAGCATGGTCCCGGTTGCAGCCATGATCACGGGGGGCATCATGGCGGTGGACACGATCACGAGGATCACGACCATGATCACGCCGAAATCGAAGGCCTGCATGGTCACGATCACGCGCCGATGGATGGGCCGTGGTGGAAATCGAAGAAGGGGCGGCTGACGATCGTCGTCGGGCTGGCGCTTGTCATCGCTTACGGCGTTGGACATCTCATCCCGGCTTATGACAGCTATATTTTCACTGCAGCGATGCTGTTCGGTCTGGTGCCGATCGCGCGACGGGCGATCATGGCGGCTTTTGCCGGCACGCCGTTCTCGATCGAGATGCTGATGACGATTGCCGCTGTCGGTGCCGTTATCATCGATGCGTCGGAAGAAGCGGCCGCCGTTGTCTTCCTGTTTCTGGTCGGAGAACTCCTGGAAGGCGTTGCCGCCGGCAAGGCACGTTCCAGCATCCAGAGCCTGACGGCATTGGTGCCGAAGACAGCTTTGCTGGAGGAGGGCGGCAAGACACGCGAGGTGCCGGCGGAAACCCTTGCTGTCGGCTCGGTCATTCTGGTGCGGCCGGGCGACCGGATTTCCGCCGACGGCATCATCATTGCCGGGACAAGTGCGATCGACGAAGCACCGGTGACGGGCGAAAGCACGCCGGTTTCCAAGAGTGAAGGCGAGCAGGTGTTTGCCGGGACGATCAATGGCGATGCGGCTTTGCGCATCCGCGTGACGGCTGCAGCCGAGGACAATACGATTGCCCGCGTCGTGCGGCTGGTGGAAGAAGCGCAGGAAAAGAAGGCCCCGACCGAACGCTTCATCGATCGTTTTTCGCGTTATTACACGCCGGGCGTCGTGGTCGTGGCCGCACTCGTTGCCATTCTGCCGCCGCTCGTTGTCGGCGCAGACTGGAGTGAGTGGGTTTATAAGGGCCTGGCCATTCTTCTGATCGGTTGCCCTTGCGCTCTGGTCATATCGACGCCTGCCGCAATCGCCGCCTCGCTTTCATCCGGTGCGCGCCGGGGCCTGCTGCTGAAGGGCGGTGCGGTTCTGGAAACGCTCGGCAAGCTGACGGCCGTCGCCTTCGACAAGACCGGGACGCTGACATCGGGCAAACCGCAGGTGACCGACGTGATCGCCTTCGGTCGTAATGCCGACGACGTGTTGCGGATCTCGGCGGCGCTGGAAACAGGTTCCAGCCATCCGCTGGCAATGGCGATCCTGGCAAGGGCTGCAGAATACGAACTGGACGTTCCCGCGGCCAGCGAGGCGAAGGCACTGGGCGGCAAGGGCGTGACGGCAATCGTCGAGGGCGAAGAGGTGTTTCTCGGGTCGCCGAAGGCGGCGGTGGAGCGCGTGTCGCTGCCGATGGCGCATTCACGCCGAATTACCGCTCTCAATGATGAGGGCAAGACGGTTTCCGTGCTGATCGTCGGTGGTGTTCTGGCGGGCGCGATCGCCATGCGCGATGAACCGCGTGCCGATGCCAAGGACGGGTTGAAGCTGCTCGCCGATGCAGGTGTCAAGACGGTGATGCTGACCGGCGACAATGCCCGCACGGCAGGAGCGATCGGCAAGGATCTCGGAATCGAAGTGCGCGCCGAACTGATGCCGGAAGACAAAAGCCGCATCGTCGACGAACTGCAGCGCGAGGGATTCGTTGTCGGCAAGGTCGGCGACGGGATCAATGACGCGCCGGCGCTGGCAGCGGCCGATATCGGCATCGCGATGGGCGGTGGCACCGATGTGGCGCTGGAAACCGCCGATGCGGCCGTGCTGCATGGCCGAGTTTCGGACATTGCAGCCATGATCGAGCTATCGAAGCGCACGATGCGCAATATCTGGCAGAACATCACCATCGCGCTCGGGTTGAAGGCCGTGTTTCTGGTGACCACCATTATCGGCGTCACCGGATTGTGGCCGGCCATCCTAGCCGATACGGGGGCGACTGTGCTGGTGACGATCAATGCGCTGAGGTTGCTGCGGCGATAGCTGGTATTTACGCGCTACGACGGATCACGACGGGGGCTATGGGCTCGGCTTCTGGCCGGGCAAGCTGGATATCGCTCGAAAGGATCGCGCTGCCGCGATGGGACGCCTTGGCATAATAAAGTGCGGCGTCGGCTGCACCTAGCGCCGTATCGCAGGATGTCTCACCCTTTTCGACCAGTTTGATGCCGAATGAAGCCCCTATCGACACATCGCCCTTAGATAGTCCGATCGGTTGCGCCAGCGAGTGCGAAAGATCCCGGCAGATGTTCTCGGCCTCACTCGCAGAAACCTCCGGCATGAGGATCGCAAATTCGTCACCCCCCAGGCGGAAGAGCCTGTCGGCCTGGCGGATGCCGGCGCGTAGCCGAGATGCGACTATCTTCAACAAGTCGTCGCCCGCCGCGTGTCCGTAAGTGTCGTTGACCGATTTGAAGCCATCGAGGTCGAGGCAAATAACGGCGAGGCGTCCCTGTTCGCTCAGCGACCTGAATTCCGGCTGCAACAGTGCCCGATTGGCGAGGCCTGTCAGGAAGTCGTGTGTCGCGGCGTGGCGCATGCGTCTTTCGCGCAACAGCAGCGTGCGGGCGGCGTTTCTGGATATACGGACCGCGAATATGCCCGTTGCCAGCAAAAGTATGCCGACGGTGATGAGCAACGGAAGCGAGCGGTACATGAGGTCGGCGGCCGGACTTGGCGGGCGCCAGGACAGGACCTGCGGTTCGCCACCCGGGCCGACCGCGATCTCGACATGAGCGCGATCCGGCGCGACACGCGCAAGCGTCCCCATCCGTGAATCGTCGAGCAGGAAGCGGGTGCCGAAGAATTCCTGAATGGTGCCGGTGATTGGCATGGCGGTGATCAGGATCGGCGCGCGTTCGCCCTTCGGCCTGGCGGTTCCGAAATCCGACTGAAACAGCGCAGCCGTCATCAGCACCGCATCGTCTCCCAGAACTTCGATCCGGCTGATGCTGACCGGTTTCGGGATGCCTTCGATGACGCGTCCAATTTCTCTGGATCGGACATTTGCAACCAAGGCAGCCGCATCCTTGACGACGGCAGGAATGCCGCGGGTGAAAAAGCCGCGATCCTTCACACTGTCATCCGCACGGGAATAGATCAGCTGATCGTCGTGGTCGAGTACTGCGACAAAGCGGGTACGGGATGTTCCGATGAGAGAGGCGCCGATATTGCGGTCGGTCCATTCGAGATCGAAGCTGTTATCGATCTTGGAGATGGATTCATCCCATATGGTCCATGCGGTCAGCGAGAACTCGATGTCGCTGATCCACAGGTCGATATTGTGCTTGACCAGCGTCTCCTGTCGCTGGCGAAGATCCGCGTCGATCTGGGCAATGCCCACATAAGGGATTGTCGCCATGCCAGTGATGAGCACCGCCACCGCAATGATGGCCGGGCCAACCAGCCTGAAGTGAATGAAGCGCATGAGAGCGGAAACGCCGTTGGGAATTGGCTTATGTCAATAAGGCGAGTATCGGACGCAAGTTCTTAACAATGGTGTTACTATCGGGCCTGCCCACGCGATAATCATCGATTATTTTATTAGCTTCCGCTGGCGAATGCCGGCGAAGTGAACGACTCGTAAAGATTGCATTTAGGTTTTTTCGGTAACGTCCCGTTAGTCAAATCCTGTGTTGCGCCTGAAAACAGGCAGTCAGGGCGGGATCGGTGTTTTGCGTACGGGTCATCATGCGTTTTTCTGCTGCCACTTCGGCCATCATCGCCACCTGTATCGGCTTGTCCAGCTGTACCTCGTCCAGCACAGAGACAGCGCTGACCGTACCGCCCGCGTCAGTCAAGACCGCGCGGGTCGCGCCGTCACAGGCAATCGTTCCGCCGTCAATGCCGGCAGCGTCTGTTCCTTCAATCGATCCGACACCGGTTGCGGCGATCACGCCGCCGGCCGGCTTGAGAGATCCGCATGAGCTGGCTTGGAATGGCGGTGCACACGAAACACAGGCATTCGACGGCTTGGCGACCACTGTCGGCATGCCGGTGCCTGCCGAGCGCCCTGTCGCCTCGCTCAGGCCGGCACTCAATTCTTCACGCAGCCAGCCACCATATAGCCAGCCAATGCCGCCTTCTGCAGGTTTCCAGCGTCTGAAGGTTTACGGCCACCGCTTCAGCGATGCCAAGCCGATGAATTTCGGCCGGGTCGCGCCCCGACACTTTGCCGTACATGGCGTCGACGTATCGCGTTGGCAGGCCAATATCGATTGGGCGAGACTGCGCACCCAGGGCGCCAACTTCGCCTATATCAAGGCGACCGATGGCGGTGACCACATCGATCCGATGTTCAAGACCAACTGGAACAGGGCGCAGCAGGCGGGTATCCGCCGTGGCGCCTATCATTTCTTCTACTGGTGCCGCACCGCGGGCGAGCAGGCCGACTGGTTCATCCGCAACGTCCCGCGCGATCCCGATGCGCTGCCGCCTGTGATCGACGTGGAATACAATCACCAGTCCGACTGCAAGATGCGGCTTTCGACCGAGCGCGTGCTCGAGAAGATGCAGGTCTTCATGGACAAGCTGGAACGGCATTACGGCCAGCGCCCGGTCATTTATACCGCACCGGATTTCTACAAGGATCACCTGCGCGGCCAGTTCCGTGACTATCCTTTCTGGCTGAGGTCGGTGGCCGCTCACCCGTCAAAGATCTACCCGGATCGCAAGTGGCTGTTCTGGCAGTATTCGGGATCGGGCCTGTCGCAAGGTGTTGAGGGCAAGATCGACCTCAATGTCTTCAATGGCGGCGTTGAAGGCTGGCATGACTGGGTGGAGCGATCCACCGGTGCCGGGAGCGCCGTCGCGCAGCGCTAAAAAAATAGACAGATAAGATGGAGAAAGCCCCGCGCCGGGATGCTGAACAGGGCGCGGGGCTTCTTTTTGTCCGGAAAGGGCGGGGCGGACTGACGAAAAGGTCAGTTGCCCTGTGCCAGAGCTGGTCCACTTTGCTGCGCGAGGTCAACGCTGGCAACGACCGACATGCCGGGGACGAGGCTATCGGTAAGTGGTTGGTTCGGCTCTATTGCGATCCGGACGGGAATACGCTGGGCGACCTTGGTGAAATTGCCGGTCGCGTTATCGGATTTGATGACGGAGAATTCGGAGCCGGTCGCCGGCGCGAAACGCTCGATACGGCCCTTGAGACTCTGGTGCCCGAGAGCATCAACCGTGAAGGTGACCAGCTGGCCGGGCTTCATTCCTTCGAGCTGGTTTTCCTTGTAATTGGCGACGACCCAGACATGATTGGGCACGAGCGATGCGATCTGTGTGCCGATCGAGACGTACTGGCCGAGGCGGCCTGTCACTTCACCGAGCTCGCCGTCCTGCGGGGCGGTGATGCGGGTGTTCTGCAGGTCTATATCGGCAAGCGCGACGGAAGCCCTGGCGCCCTCGACGGTCGCTTCCAGCGTCCGGCGGTTGACGACGATCGTGTTGAGGTCCTGCTCGGCGACGAGAACTGCCGCGTCTGCCTGGTGAACCGATGCCTGGGCCTGATCATAGGTCGCCTGGGCTTTTTCGAAATCGCTCTGGGTCGAGACATTGCTCTTTAGGAGCGACTGGGTGCGGTTATAGGCGGTCTTGGCCGCATCGAAGGCGGCGTTGGCGCTTTCGACAGCTGCCTTGGCCGAAACGATCTTGGCGTCAGCCGACTTGCGGCTCTGCTCGGAATTGGCAAGCGAAGCCTCGGCCGATGCCAGGGTGGCCTTCGCCTGTTCCAGCTTCTGCGTGTAGATGCGGTCGTCTATCCTGGCAATCAGGTCGCCTTTTTTGACCCTCTGATAGTCCTGAACAGGCACTTCTACAATATAGCCGGCGAGCTGCGGGCTGAGCAGGGTAACCTGGCCACGCACATAGGCATCGTTGGTGGTCTCGATAGAGCCCTTGAACGGCGGCAGGTTCCAGACATAGAGCACGATGAGGACACCGGCGATGCCGACGGCAGCCGCGAGATAGGTGGCGAGAGAGCGAAATACGGATTTCATGGTCTTTGACTTATGTTTTGGGCCAAGTTGCGAGCGTCAGGCAGTTTGCGGGGCGTCTGTGCTGTGCAGGAACCGGTGGCGGTTATTCCAGAGGATGTGGAGCAGCAAAAGGCCGATGGCCACTGCCGCGAGAACGAATGTCGCGAAGAAGGCGTCGTTATAGGCAAGCACATAGGCTTGCTGCTGGACCTGCTTGGCGAAGGTGCTGGTGCCCTGGATCGTGTGCTGCGTGGCATCCGAGCCGGTGCGGCTATAGGCGGAGACGTACTGGTTGATGCGCTGCACGACGAGCGGATCGGTGGGCAGGAGGCGCGAGGTCAGGATGGCGGAGTGATATTGCTCCCGCCAGGTGACGAAGCTGCCGAACAGGGCGCTGCCGATGAAGGCACCGACTTTCTGGGTAAAGAGAAACACAGCGATGAAGCTGATGATGTAGGTCAGGCCCTTCTTCAGCGCGGCGGCAAAGCCGACGGCCATGGCCGGAGGAAGGAAGAGGCCCGAGCCGAATGCGATCAGCGACTGGCTGAGCAGCATCTGGTCCGGACGCGTCAGAACCGTTGACTGGCTGTCCATGAAGGTACCGGCGGCAATCAGGATCAATGCGAGCAGATGGATGGCGGCCTCACGACCGGGCTTCATGAAGACCGCGCAGAGCAGGCCCGAGGCAACGCTCGCAATCAGCACCGCCCAATAGAGGTGAGCCATCTGCTCGTTGAATAGGCCGAGCTGGCGGAAGAAATTGATCGCGCCCGTCGACTGTTCGGTGAGCAGCATGCGGAAGACAAGCAACACGCCGGCGAAGTGGACGATCTCCCAGGAGCCTATCCAGCGCACGTCGATCAGGTTGTTCTTGCGATTGAGCTCCAGCATGATGCAGAGCGTGCCGCTGACGATGCCGGTGATCAGCACCCAGGCGAGCCAGTTGGCTTCCAGCCACCAGTAGAGGCGGCCCATGGTGAAGAAGACCGCAAGACAGCCCATCGACGTGGCGAGCAGGCCGTAGCTCACATAGTCCATCGATGAGATGACCTTGGCGCGGGGCGGGGATGTCAGCGGCAGAATGTAGATGAGGCCAAAGACGATCAGCGCCAGGGCGAGCTCGACGAGGTAGAGGCCGCGCAGGTCGTGAATATCGAGAAGCGACGGCGAAATGAGGCCGGCGATCGGCGTCGACAGCGACAGGCCGATCAGGGCGAGGCAAAGACCGATATTGAGCTTCTTCTCCGGTGGAAAGATTTCCAGCATATAGAGGAAGGCCATCGACGAGATCGGCGCTGCCGCCGCACCGGCGAAGAAACGAAGTGCGATGCTCAAGCCGAGATCATTGACCCACAGATGCGCAAGGCTGATGATCACGTAAGGGATGATCGCCAGCTCGCAGAACTGGCGGATGCCGTATTGGGTGCGGACCTTGAACAGGAACAGGCCGAGGCTGGCGTTCGGGAAGAGATAAGCTGCCATCAGCCATGCGGCTTCGTTCTGGGTCGCTTCAAGCGGTCCGGCGATCTGCTGCAGGTTGGTCGAGATCATCGCCGTGCCAAGCCCCTGCATGACGGCGGCCGTGAGCGACGTAATTGCATAAAGAAGTGCGATCGGTAACGGTTTCGGCACGAAAGGCGGTGGGCTTGCAGGAGCGGGGGCCGGCGCAGGCGCCTGCACGTCGGTTGCCGCAGTTTCCAGCCGTTCTGTCTGTAGATCTTCGCTTCTGGCCGCTGCCTCACGCGTGGACATCGTCGATCTCCACATTCGAGACGTTTTCGGAGATCGTCTCCATCAGTGCGATGGCTTGCTTCAACTCGGCCTCGTCAATGCCTTCAAAGAACTGGTGACGGATCTGGTCTGCCAAGGCACGCACGAAGGCAGCCTGTTCTTCTCCGTGTTCGGTCAGGGCGATGAGTTTGACGCGCCGGTCGTTTGCATCGGGGCGGCGTTCGATCAGCCCATTTTCCTCCATACGGTCAAGCAGGCGCACAAGCGTTGCCTGTTCCAGCTCCAGATCGCAGGCGAGCTCCGTCTGAGTCATGTTCTGCTTTTTCGCCAGACGGAAAAGCGCACGCGCACGGGGATAGGTGAGTCCGTGGGCGGTCACCTTCTTGTTGAAAGTCGTGCGAATCTTGCGGCTGACCTTGGTCAGCTCCTCAAGGAATTCCGAGGCTGTTTGATCGATATAGGGCATTATAGTTAGCACACTAAGATTATCTATGGCATTAGTTAGCACCCAAAGTATTCAATTTCAATCCTTGACCATGCGCAAATCAGGCCTCCAGAATTTGCATAGGTCGCAAGAATTTCTGCCCGATCGCGCGTCGGCGAGCTTATAGGGTCAGCGCAAAAGTCCCTGACCGCCATCGACATAGACCGGAGTTCCTGTGACATGCCGCGACTGGTCGGAGGCAAGAAACAGGATGACCGAAGCGACGTCCTCGCTTCGACCCGCCTTGCCGCCGGTGATGGGAATATCGCCGGTGGGGAACTCCACCGGAACGGCAGTCTCGTCTTCGCCACGCACTTTTGTGTTGTTATCAATGCTGGTCTCGATAGCGCCCGGGCAGACCGCGTTAACGCGAACCCGGTGGCGACCCAGTTCAAGCGCCAGTTGCTGGACGATGGCCACTTGAGCCGCTTTTGTCGCGACATAGGCCGTTGCACCCGGCGTATTGAAGGTGCGATTGCCATTGATGGACGATACGACGATCACAGAGCCGCCCTGCCTTTTCAGATGCGGGATGCTGGCATTGAGCGTCAGATAGGTGCCGCGCAGGTTGACGCGGATCGTCTGGTCCCACTCATCCGGCTTGAGATCATCAATCGGCGCCCAGACGCCGTTTATGCCTGCATTCGCCACCACCACATCCAGCCTGCCGGTCTCCGCGACCAGCGTTTCCACGGCGTGGTGCATGGCTATTTCATCCGCGACGTCGGCGTTCAAAGAAATGGCTCTGCCGCCGGTGACCTCGATCAATTCCGCTGTTTCGTTAAGTTCGCCGGGCGTGTGGCCCAGAATTCCCACGACAGCTCCGGCTTCTGCCAGCTTGATTGCAGAAGCGCGGCCGATGCCCGAGCCTGCGCCGGTGACCAGAGCGACTTTCGACTGAAATTCCATCGGCGATCCTTCCGTTTCGGGCAGTGGTCCAACCGCCGCAACGAAAGAGACAGGCCAAAGTTCCGGTCAAGCCGGATAGGTTTCACCGAGAATGCGAAGGCCTTCGGCAAATTTTCCGCCATCGCCGCCCATCTGGCGCATCTGAGCGAGATTGTCGGTGAGGTCGGCCCGTTTGACCGGGCGGGCCAAAGGGCTTTCGATCGAACGGCGGACGAAGTCGAAATAATCCTCTCCGTCACGCTTGCTCATCGCGTCGACAGCATCGATGACCCTTTGTGAAAAACCTTCTTCGCGCAGCCGCTCGAAAGTCCAGCCGGGGCCTTTTTCGACGACGTCGTGAAGCCATGCGACCAGCGTTTCATCCTCTCCCGTTACATGCTCGGCCACACGCCGCACATGATCGATGAACGGGCCGCCCGTTTTGCTGGACTGTCCTTCATGCGCCTTTGTGGCGATGTCGATCGCTTTTTTCAGTTGTGCTTCATAGGTCATCGGGATCTCACCGTGCCATGTTTTGTGCTGGTGAGCAGGCATATCAAAGCAACGTACAAATAGCGATACGGATCAGAGACGGTCTTCCTCGAACTGCTCGGCGCCATCCAGCGGTGCCAGCCAGTCTTCGCGGCGCTTGACCCATAATTCATAGGTTGGCTGGATATCGGTCGGAGCCATGTCCAGCGTGCCGACCCGGATCTCGACCTCATCCTCGGCTGGCTCGGAAAAGATGCGGGCGCCGCAGTTCACGCAGAAGCCACGGCCTTCATAATATCGAACCTCTCCCGATGCCTCGAAGGCATGTGCGGGCCAGATACCGAATGTGGCAAAGACCGAACCGCTTTCCTTGCGGCAGTCCATGCAATGGCAAAGCCCGATGCGAATGGGGTCCGATTTAACTTTGTAGCGGACCTTTCCGCACAGGCAGCTTCCGGAGCGGATGATCATGATGCCTCCTCAATCCTCACAGGCTTGAGATAGCGTCTATGCGCGCAACGGCCAGAGGGGATTTCCAGACCTGCGGGCTCGACCTTATCTCGCCCTGGGACTTTTAACGGGAAGCCCAAGGTTACCGGATATTCAGCGCCATGCGTATGTCATCCTCGTTTTCCAGCCGCTGAATGACCACTCCATACCAGCCGAGACCGTCGTAATCTTCGTAACCGAGAGTTCGAGCATAGGCGACGATCGAGCCGTTATTGTCGTAGTAGCTGCCGGATGCCTGGCCCCCCGGATTGACGAGTGCGAAATGCGTGAACAGCAGGGCGGGGTTTGTCGTTGCGATGACGCGGCTGTTTCCGTCCAGCAGAAGGACGGTGGTCTTGTTCGCCACATGCGGCGGAAGGTTTGCTTCCTTCTCGACAATCGACTGGCCCTGGTTTTCCCAGTCGAAATAGACGCCGAGTGTACCCAAAAGCTCACCGTCGACTTTGCCCCCGTCACGGATGCCTGTTGCATAGACAAGGGCCGTGCGGTTGTCATGCGGACCGGAGCGGTTTACCTCATCGACGACATAATCGTCCCCCGAGGCACAACGGCGGGCGGCAGCGAACCACGGTTCATCAGACAGCGATGTACCAATCAGCTTTCGCTGGAATTTCGGGTTGGCCGAGGCGATCACCTTGCCGGAAAGGTCGGTCATGACGAGATCGAGATAGACGGTGTAAAAGCGGTTGATGACACCCAGGCGTTCCGCTGCGAATGCGCGGCGCTCGGCGGACGGATCATTGAGGGCCTGCCAGAGCGCCGTATCAGTCGCCCACCAGCGGACATCGGCAGTGCGTTCAAAGAGGTTGCGGACGATCAGTTGTACGAGCGTCTGCGCAAGATCCGTGAGCCTTATGCCCTCCATCTCGTGAACCAGAGAATCGGCCATGCTGCGCGTCAGTCCAATGCGGCCGAGCACATTGCTTTCGAATTTGGAGGCAATGTCGGAGGCGATCTGCGCCAGTCGCTGCACCTCGTTGGCGACAACGGCAAATCCCTTGCCCATCTCGCCGGCGCGCGCTGCTTCGATCAGCGCATTGATCGCGAGAAGCTTGATCTGCTTGACGACATGGGTGTTGTCGGCGCTGAAACGCTCGAGATCGTTGCCGATGCCGTCGGTTATGACCTGCATTGAACGGGGCGTTGCTGCATGCTGCTGCTTTTCTGCCTGTGCCGGTATCATCTTGCAGATCCTGAACTGAAAAGTGGAGATGTGACAATGTGTCTATATTTTGCACGCCATGGTTTTTGCTTGGTTAATGCTCAGCTTATTTGCTGATAATAAATGCTGTGATTTCCCGTAGCCTCTAAAGCATGGCCGGGTCGAAGTCGGACTGCTGCCAGGCAAAGAATTGCGCAGTGGATATTCTGCTGACGCTCTGGCGGATTCTGGCTACCGGGAACTTGTACTGAAAGTGAGCGTTAGGCCTGCATCTTTTGATGGAGGTTGTCATGCATGCGCAGTTCCTCGCAATTCTGGCAGCAGCATTGGTCCTTCCAATGGGAATGGCCGGTTCGGCAACGGCCGCCGAAGGAGAGTTTTTGAAATCCATCGATGGAAAATGGTCAGGCAAGGGAACGATTCTGACCCGGATCGGCGGAAAATCTGTTAATGTGAGCTGTAATGTAGATTTTTCTGCAGGCGCTGACGATCTTGCGATGCAGGGTTCCTGTCGCGCGCTTGCTGTCGTCAGCCGATCCATCTCCGCAGCGCTGAAGGCCTCCGGTACGCGTTATAGCGGAACCTACACAGGGCCTTCGGGCCAGCCCTCTTCGCTTTCGGGAACCCGGCAAGGAGATTCCATAAATCTGGCCGTGCGCTGGGCGAGGAATATCAACGGCGACCGTAAGGCGATGATGACAATCGCCAAACTTGGCGAAAACCGGCTGCGGTTGCAGACCATCGATAACGACCCGGCAAGTGGCAAGTCGGTCGTGACCAGCAGAATCGATCTGAGCCAGTAACCGCGTCTCACGCCATTCATTCCTTCGCTAGTCCCGCGATATGGGAACATTCCAGGCGGTTACCGTGCTGTCTGAATGATATCGACTGTGCTGATCTCAAATCATCTCCCAGCGTCAACTTGCCTCACTGCTGCGGCGGCTTGCGCACTTTCGATCAAATCCAACTGATATATAAGTATACACATCTTGCATGAGATGAGTTCTCTCATCGACCTGGACCGCTTTTAGGGGAGGCGTTTTTGGCGGGTGCAAGGCTTTGGGTTTGTGCCCGCGCTTGCGGGCAGCGTGGGGAGACGCGCCGAAAATGTTTCAACAGGTTTATGATCCGGTCGCTCAGTCGCTCGGGCTGAGTTCGTTCTTTGCGGCTTTGCCGCTTCTGACGATGTTCATGATGCTCGGAGGGTTCAGGCTTTCGCCGCAGCTTTCCGGTCTATGCTCACTTATCGTCGCGATGGGTGTTGCCATCATCATCTACGGCATGCCGGTTTCGGTGGCCGCCAATTCCGCGCTTTATGGTGCGGCATTCAGTATTCTTCCGATCATCCTGATCATCATCAACGCCATCTGGATCCACAACATGATGGTGAAGTCGGGATATTTCGACATCCTGCGGCGCAGTTTCGGGGTGATCAGCACCGACCTGCGTGTACAGTCGATCATCATCGCATTCTGCTTCGGCGGCCTGCTTGAGGCGCTTGCCGGTGCCGGTACGCCGATTGCGATTGCCGGCGTGATGATGGTGGCAATCGGCGGATCCGCTGAAAGCCGCACTCTGCGCGCTTGTGGCCGATACCGCGCCGGTCGCCTTCGGCGCGCTCGGCGTTCCGATCACCACATTGGCCGCCGTTTCCAGCCTGCCTTATGACGAGCTGGGTGCGATCATCGGTCGCCAGACGCCGATCCTTGCAATGTTCATTCCGCTGATCCTCGTCTGGATCGTCGACGGCGGCAGAGGTCTTCGCCAGACATGGCTGCCCGCGCTGGTCGCCGGCTTTGCCTATGCCGTGACACAGTTCGTCAGCTCGTCCTGGATCTCGGTGCCCTTGACCGACGTTCTCGGCGCGCTTGCCGGTGCTGCGGCACTGGTCGCCTTCCTGCAGGTGTGGAAGCCGAAGGAAACTGTCGAATGCGCCATCGTCAATGAAGGCGAAAACTCGAAAATCCCGTTCAACAGCCGCAGTGTTTCGATCGCCTTCCTGCCCTATGTCGCGATCATCGTGATCTTCACGCTGTCGCAGCTCGGGCCGATCGCCCAGGCTCTGTCTGCCGGAGTCAGCAAGTTTGCATGGCCGGGGCTTGCCATTGTCAATCCGACCGGCGGGGCTATCGGCACGTCGCTGTCACTGCCATGGCTGCCGGGTACCGCCACGCTTCTCGGTGTCGCCGGCCTGTTCTCGATGCCTTTCCTGAAGGTTTCGGGCGGTGAGGCGGTGCAGACTTACGGCGCAACGCTCAAGCAGCTCAAATGGGCCATTCCGACGGTTCTCTGCGTGCTCGCCGTCGCATTCGTCATGAACTTTTCCGGACAGACCATCACGCTCGGGCGCTGGCTCGCCACGACCGGACATGCGTTCGCATTCCTGTCGCCGGCCATCGGCTGGATCGGCGTGGCGATTACCGGATCCGACAATTCCGCCAACGCGCTCTTCGGTGCTCTGCAGGTCGCGGCGGCTCATGAAACCGGCCTGTCACCCTCGCTTCTGGCTGCGGCCAACAGCTCCGGTGGCGTGCTCGGCAAGATGATTTCACCGCAAAGCCTGACAATCGGCGCCGCTGCGGTCGGCATCATCGGACGCGAAGGGGATATTTTCCGCAAGACACTTCCCTGGAGCATTGCACTGACGCTCGTCCTTTGCGCGATCGTCTACCTCCAAACGACACCTGTGCTTTCGTGGATGCTTCCATAAAGCTTTGGAATTGATGGATAAATAGGAGAAATAACGATGGTTTACAAAGCAACCAACAAATCGAAATACTGCTACACGATCGAGGATATTCCGCTGGTGCCGCTGACAGAACAGTCCAGCACGCGCTTCGTCGCTGCAGGCCCCGCCCTGCTCAGCTTCATCACCAACCCTCCCGGATGCGTATTTCCGATGCACAGCCATGAAGCCGTGCAGATCCTGGTCATTCTTGAAGGTACGGAAGAGCATACCTGCGGCGATGAAACCTTCCTGATGGAAGCCGGCGATGTCTGCGTCCATCCGTCGAATGTGCCGCATGGCGGCCGCACGACGACCGGTTTCCGCGGCATCGACATCTTCGTTCCGCCGCGGGAAGACTACCTGCAGCTGATGGCCAAGCATGGCCTTCCAATCGAGGGTCCTAAGTGATATATTAAAATTCAATAGGCTGTCTTTGGCGACCCCTAAGCGCTTTGATGGCTTGATCGGAGGAGCGGATAAGGGCGGGGCTGATCACCTCTCCAACTCCGCTCCTTTGTCTTGTCCAAGACGCGGAATTGCCGGCGGCCTATTGGTTTTTGAAGAACGTAAAAGATATTGGAGTGACAAAGATGACGGGTTCGAATTGGAATTTCAGCTTGCCGACCGCGGTTCATTTCGGTTGGGATTGCCTGTCGACCCTACCCGATATGATTTCGAATTTGGGCGGCCGTCATGTGTTTGCGATGATTGGACGCAGTTTCCTCAACCGCGTCGGCGAAGCCGGATTGAAGGAGCTGGTCGGCTCTGCCGAACTGACGATTTTTACCGATATCGAGGAAAACCCGTCGATCCTGACGGTCGATACCGCCGCCGCCCGCTGCCGCGAAAGCGGGGCGGATGTGGTCGTTGCGATCGGTGGCGGCAGTGTGCTGGATGCGGCCAAATGCGTGGCGCTGCTGCAGAAGAATGAAGGCTCCATCCGCGATTATCTTTACCGGGTGAAGAAGCCGGCAGGCCGTGGCCTGCCGCTGATTGCCGTGCCGACGACTGCCGGGACCGGCAGCGAGGTGACGCCGTTTGCCGTCGTTACCGACAAGGAAAAGAATGCCAAACCGGCGATTGCCTATCCGGAGTGCTTTCCGGATCACGCGATCGTCGATCCCGCGCTGACGCTCAGCATGCCGACGGCTGTGGCGGTGTCCACCTCGCTCGATGCGATGACGCAGGCGCTCGAAGGGTTCTGGTCGACCCGCGCCAACGACATGACGCGGGCGATGGCGTTTCGCGCGATCGTGCTGATCTTCCGCAATATCGAGGCGGCCTGCCTCGACAAGGACCGTGATGCTATCGAGCAGGTGACGCTCGGAAGCGTGATCGGCGGAACGCAGATGGCGATGATCGGCAATACGGCGCTGCATCCGCTCTCCTATCCGCTGACGCTGGATTACGATCTTCGGCACGGGCTGGCCTGCGCGATCTATGTTCCGGCCTTCCTGCGTTTCAACGAACCCGAGCTTGGGCCCTGGTTCGGCGATCTTCTGACGGTTCTCGGTTTCGGGACGGTCGAGGAATTCGCGGACGCTTTCGAAGCGAGGATGGAGAAGCTCGGCGCGCCGACACGTCTCTCGGCGCTTGGCGTCACACGGGAAGCTATCCCCGATATCGTCACGAACGGCGTAGGCCGGTCGACGGATTTCAATCCGCGCAAGCTGACTTCGGAAACCATGGTGGAAATCCTCGAAACCATGCTGTGATCTGAGCGCACCGCACCTTTGACAAGCCGATCGCTGCCGGGCCATGCTCGGCAGCAAAGAGGGGCGGATTCGCAAGTGCGGCCCGCAATACCAAGAACAAGTGGTGAGAAGGTCTATATGGAGGATACCAATCCCCCGCAGGAGCAGCGAAAAAACCTGGCGAGCATCCGCGACGAACTGGACCTGCGCAGTGCCAGCACCTCGGCGCTGATCTATCAGGTCCTGTGGAACGACATCGTCTCACTGCGCCGTTATCCGGGCGACCCCATCCTGGAGAAGGAGATCGCCGCGCAGTTCGGTGTCAGCCGCACGCCCGTGCGCGAGGCGATCCTGCGGCTGTCGAACGAAAAGCTGATCGAGATCCTGCCGCAATCGGGAACGTTCGTTGCGCGTATCGCGCTCGATACGCTGCCGGAGGCGATCGTTGTCAGAAAGGCGCTGGAGGACGTGACGGTGCGGGCGGCTGCTGTGAAAGCCAACAGGACGCAGATCGCTACGCTGCGCGCTAATCTCGAATTGCAGAAGGTGCAGGCGGCGGAAGCTGATTACGAAGGGTTCCGCAGGACCGACGACCTGTTTCATACGCTGATTGCCGAGGCGGCCGGATATCCCGGTATATGGGAGATCATCAAGTCGGTGAAGATCAAGGTGGACCGTTATTGCCACCTCAGCCTGCCGAAGCCGGGCCGCATCGCGCGGCTGATCAAGGAACATACGGCCATCTTTAATGCCATACGGGACCATGACCCCGACCGTGCGGCCGAGGCTATCCACACCCATCTCGATGCCATCATGACGGGCGTCGAGATGCCGGAAAACCTTGCGGTTTTTACCGTGACGCGGTGAGAACGCCCGGCGCCTCGGCGCCGGGATAGCAGTCACGGGATGTGGCGCAGCCACTCCTCGCGGCTAAATTTTTCGGCCGCGAGCTTTTCAGCTGCCGCATATTCCTCATCCGAAATCGTGCCCGGCGTGCCGCCGTTCAGCGAAACGAAGGTCTCCTTCATCCGGCGGATGATTTCCTCGCGCGGCAGGCCGGTCTGGCTGCGCAGCGGATCTACGCGCTTGACGGCGCTGGTCGTGCCCTTGTCGCTGAGCTTTTCGCGGCCGATGCGCAGGACCTTGACCATTTTTTCCGCATCCATGTCATAGGCCATGGTGACGTGGTGGAGGACGGCGCCGGAGGAAAAGCGCTTCTGCGCCGCGCCGCCGATCTTGCCCTTGGAGCTGGAGATGTCATTGAGCGGCTTGTAGAAGGCGTCGATGCCGAGCGACTGCAGCGCTTTCAGCGCCCAGTCATCGAGGAAGGCGTAGGAATCGGCAAAGCTCATGTCGCGCACCAGTTCGGCCGGTGCGTAGAGCGAATAGGTGACGCTGTTGCCCGGCTCGACCAGCATCGCGCCGCCGCCGGTGACCCGGCGGACGGTTTCGATGCCGAGTTCCGCCGTGGCTTCCATATCCACCTCGTTTCTCAGAGACTGGAAACCGCCGAGAATGATGGCGGGGCGTTCCCATTCCCAGAAACGCAGGCACGGGCCGCGGCGGCCGGAAGCGACTTCCTTGGCCAGAACCTCGTCCATCGCGAGATGCATGGTGGGGGTGAGCGCGGGCGTCTCGATGATCTGCCATTCGTAATCGCGCCATGTGCCGGTGACGCCGAGCGCGCGGCGGATGGCGATCGCGACGGCTTCTGGGCTGAAACCGATCATTTCGGCGCCGGTACGAAGACCGGTGCGGACAGCGGCGATAATGTCCTCCACCGTGGCCGATGCCGAGAGGCCTTCGAGGGAGGCGCGGATGTCTTCCAGCGCTTCTGCCGGTTCGAGGAAGAAATCGCCCGAGACCTGGACCTTCGAGAGGCGTCCATCGGCAATTTCGAGATCGACGACAACGAGCTTTCCGCCCTGAACCTTGTATTCACCGTGCATCTTCTGGCTTCCCAATCTGAAACTGTCTGCTTTTCGTCGCCCACTTACGGAAATGAAACGAGGTCTCCGTAAAGCGAGCGAAGCTTTGCCTTTACAGCGTCAGAACCGCGGTAGATGTCAATGAATTTGCGCAGGCGCGGATCGTCGCGCATGTCGGGCCGGGTGACGAACTGGAAGGCGTAGATTGGGTCGTTTTCGAAGATCAGGCCGGAGGCCGGATCGAGGCCTGCGAGTTTTGCGAAGGTCGGATAGGTCGCGGCGGCATCCACATCATCCAGCGCGCGGGCGATCTGCGGGCCGTCGAGCTGGGTGATCTGCAGCGGCTTCACCCACTTGACGACGTCTTCGAGCGTGGCGCGATGGCCGGTACCGGGCTTCAGTTCAACCAGCTTGGCCTGCTGGAGGAGGAGGAGCGAACGACCGGTGTTGACCGCATCGCCGGAGAAGGCGATCTGGGCGTTGTCGGGTAGGTCTTGCAGCGACTTGTATTTCTTCGAATAGAGGCCGAAGGGCGTGGCATATGCCGGGGCGACAGCGACAAGATCGCGGCCGCCGGCCTGATTGGTGAATTCCAGATAGGGGATGTGCTGGAAGAGGTTAGCATCCATCTCGCGATCAGCGACGGCCATGTTCGGCGTGTTCCAGTCGTTGAACTCGGTCAGTTCGACCTTGAGGCCTTGGGCCTTCGCCTCCTCGACGGCGACTTCTGCCGCCTGATTGGAAATGCTGGTGGCAAGCGCGATGCGCAGCGGCTTGTCGTCCTGCGCCATGCTGGCAGAGGCGGTGAGGGAGGATGCGATGAGGATTGCTGCCGAAAGAATATGCCGGAGAGAGACCATGGGTGTGCTCGCAAATGGGGTAGGCGCGGCGGCACTGTCACTGCACCGCAGTTTTGCGGTGCTTTACCCCTGTTTGGCGATGCAATCCATGGGGGAAATGAAAAATTATACTCGTTGAGTCAAGTTTTTCGATGGGAGCGAAGTTGCCGACGCTTTTTCCGGTAGCCGAGGACTACTGACAAAGCTGCTTTCGGGGAAGTTGGGTTGCCGCTCATGGTCCAAGCAAATCTCGGCGACACTGAACCGTAAGCCTTGCCAGTGATCTGGACTACCGACATTGCCGTCGGTAGTCGGTAGTCGGTAGACGAAAAATTATAGGCCCATGGCTTTCAGTTCCTGCAGCGGCGGGATGGTGTCGAACATGTGCTGGTCGAGGCGATCCCAGATGATGCCGCAGGTCGGCTTGTGCGGGCCCGAGACGTTGATCGAGCGGGTGGGCGTGAAGATTACGTCGACGACGGTGTCGTAGACATCGGGGTTGAGCTTTTCCGACAGGACCTGGCAGTCGTGGACGACGGCGGCGCAGGGGGTTTCGACGGAAATCTTGCCGAGCTGGTAGAGCATGCCCCATTCGGCATCGAAGAAACCGTGACCCTTGCCGAAGCGCACGCCTTCCAGATTGATCGCGCCGGTGCCGGTGACCATGTAGTCGACATTCGGGAGCTTGGTCTGGATATCAGCAAGGGTCATGTGCTCGCCGACGCGTTCCATGCCATCGAGGGTCGAGGCATAGAGATAGATTTCCGGCGCGATCTTCTTCGGGTCGAGCAGCCAGAAGCCGCGCTTGATCGAATAGGTGGTCATCAGCACCAGCTTGCCATCCTTCAGCGCCTGAAGGCGCAGCCGGTCGAGGCAGTTGTCGGGCGTGATGAAGATCAGGCGCGCGTCACGGTAATAGGGGTTGTCGAGTAAGCGCTCGACGGCCGCCTCACCGCCTTCGAAATCGGCGATGAATTCGCCGAAATCGAAATGAAAACGGCTGTCAGCGACGGCGACCTTTCGCAATTCGGTCCAGACGCGTTCGCGCACGGAAGACTTGTGATCGGCGATTTCAGCGTAATTGGACGTCTGAGGGGACATGGGGGTGCTCCTTTAAAACTTTAGGCGGCCGGCTGCATGCCGCGTTTGCGCAGCACCTGCCGTTCGATGACGATGACGATTTGGTAGAAGAGAACCGAGATGAGGACCGAGACCACGGCGACCGTCCAGATCATGCCGTAATCGAGATAACCTCGCGACTGGTTCAGAAGATTGCCGAGCCCGGTGCCGGTGGCGAGCCACTCGGCGATCATCACGCCCAAAAGCGCGCGTGGAACGGCAAGCCGCATGGCGGCGAAGAGATAGGGCAGGGATGCCGGGATCGAGACGAGCCTGAGCTGGGTGAAGGGGCTTGCGCCATAGGCGCGCACCACATCGAGCGCGCCGCGCGACACCATGCCGAGGCCTTGCGCCAGCGTAACGAAGGCCGGGAAGAAGGTGACCGAGATGGTGATCCACAGGATGACCGAAGGACCGCGGCCGAGAAGCAGCACGAGCAGCGGCGTCAGCGCCACGAGCGGCATGGTCTGCGTCACCAGTGCCACCGGCATGAACGAACGGACGATGCCGGGGCGCACGACCGAGGCGAGGGCAAGCCCGAAGGCGAAGGCGAGGCCGGCGGCCATGCCGATCAGCGTCATCGGCAGCGTCTGGCCGAGTGCTGCGAGAAGGCGGGTCTGCGCCGAGGTCGCCGATGGGGCGAGGAAGAGATAGTCGAAGACGCCAGCCGGAGTTTTGGCGATCATGGCCGGTGTGCCAAGGATTTTGAGCAGCAGCCACCAGACGATGAAGGGAAGTGCGATCGAGGCGAGTGTGATGGCGATTGTGGAAAGCCAGTTGCCTTCGGAACGGATGCCGGGCGGCGTTGCCGCGACGGTGACGGCGCGGGTGGAACGGGTGAGGCGGGCTTCTATGAGGGCGAAAATGCCGTAGGCGATCAGCGCCATGGCGGTGGCAGCAAGACCGATGCCCCAAAGACGGGCGGGATCGGCACGGCCGAGCGAGCCGATCAGATAGGCACCGAGGCCGAAACGGCCGCCGCCGCCGAATTCCGCCAGGATCGAGCCAAGCACGGCAGCGGGTGCCGCAATACGCAGGCCGGCGAGGATGGCGGGCAGGGCGGCGCGGATTTCGACAAGGCGCAGGAGGGCAAGACGGTCGCCGCCATAGGCGCGAACGACGTCGAGCATGCGCCTATCCGTCTGGCTGATGCCGGTGACGGTGGCGCTCATGGTGACGAAATAGCAGCCGAGCGCAGCCAGCACGACGCGCGGGGTCATGCCGGAAAAGGTCAGCACGAGGATCGGGGAGATGGCGATCGGCGGCAGCGCGAAGATCGCGACATTGAGGCCGCGACCGAGGCGTGCCGCAACCGGCGAAACGGCGAAGAGGATGCCGGCGAGGATGGCAAGGCCATTGCCGATCAAGAAGCCGAGTGACGCGCCTTGAAACGTGGCGAGGATATGGGCGGGATAATCACCGCGATCCGACCAGAAGCGGATAAGGACTTCGGACGGAGCAGGCAGTGCGCCGCCGGCGACGAGCTTGAAACGGCCGAGCACTTCCCAGAGGACAAGCAGGATTGCTGCGTTTCTGAGCGCGGACCAGTGGCGGAAACCGCTGGTTCCCCTGGTCATACCCGAAGAAGCCTTCAGCGCCGTCTCAGTGGCCATCCAGCGCCTCCGCGACCTGATCTTCGAGGGCGTGGAATTCCGGTGTGGTAAACACTTCCGGCAGGCGAGGGCGCGCGAGCGGGATGTCGACGATCTTGCCGATGCGGCCCGGTCGGCTTTGCATGACGACGACACGGTCGGCGAGGAAAACGGCCTCGTCTATGCCGTGGGTGACGAGCAGGGTCGTCGCGCGGTTTTCCATCCAGATGCGCTGCAACTCGATATTCATCTGGCGACGAAGAATTTGATCGAGCGCGCCGAACGGTTCGTCGAGGAAAAGAACCTTGGGATCGGTGACGAGGGCACGGGCGATGGCGACGCGCTGGCGCATGCCGCCTGAAAGTTCGCCGGGAAGCGCCTTTTCGAAACCCTTGAGGCCGACGAGTGCGATCAGTTCGGCGATCTTGGCGGTAAAATCGGCGCGTTTGCGGCCGAGCACGTCGAGCGGCAGGGCGATATTGTCCTCGACACTGCGCCAGGGCATCAGCGCGGCATCCTGAAAGGCGACGCCCGTCAAGCCGGCTTTTGCCGCCTGCTGCGGTTTCATGCCGGCAATGCCGATCTCGCCCGATGTCGCGTCATCGAGGCCGAGTGCCAGGCGCAGCATGGTGGACTTGCCGCAGCCGGACGGGCCGATCAGCGCCGTGAACGAGCCTGCGGGGCAATCGAGAGAAACATTGTCGAGCGCCTGAACGACAGTCCCGCGCCCCTGAAAGGAGCGCGAGACGGTTTCAAGCGCAATGCCGGTTTGAGAGGTCATCAAACTTCTTCGAGAACGGTGGTGTCGAAGTGTTCGCGCTTGGCGGTGA
This sequence comes from Hyphomicrobiales bacterium, assembly GCA_900472575.1. Classification (GTDB taxonomy): domain Bacteria; phylum Pseudomonadota; class Alphaproteobacteria; order Rhizobiales; family Rhizobiaceae; genus Neorhizobium; species Neorhizobium cellulosilyticum. The sequence continues at coordinate 152,820 of UCIV01000013.1, read as the reverse complement.
TGCCGACGGCGGCAAGTGCCTCGATATTGGCGGCGATCGCCTCCTCGCTCATCGAGAAGATGCCCTTGGCATTTTCGATCAGCGGCTTCTGCGCAGTGTTGAAATAGACCTCGTTCTCGATCGAACGGCCGGTGCCCTTGAACCAGGTATCGGCAAAGGTCTTCGGGAAGGCTGCCGGATCCTTGAGGTTTTCTTCCCAACCCTTGCGGCTGGCCTTGAGGAAGGCGACGATTTCCTTGCGCTTGGCCTTCAAGGTTTCTTCGGTGACGACGACGGTGTCGTTGAAGATGGTGAAGCCGAAATCATAGAGCAGGAAGGAGGTTGCTTCTTCGCCGGCCTGCTTGATGGTGAAGGGAACGTTGGTGGTGAAGTCGACGGAAGCGTCGATCTCGCCCTTGATCAGCGGGGTCGGGTCGTAGGCGTAAGGCACGATGTTGACCTGTGCGCGGTCGATGCCCGAAATTTTCAGCATGGCTTCGACAGAGATGACGTTGACCGGCGGAACGGCGAGCGTCTTGCCGATCAGGTCCTTTGGCTCCTTGATCGGGTTCTTGGCGAGAGACACGATGCCGATCGGGTTCTTCTGGTACTGGGCACCGATGATCCTGAACGGTGCGCCCTGTTCGACGATCGCCTTGATCGTGGTGTCGGGGGTGGTGAGCGTCAGGTCGGCCTTGCCGGCGATGATCGAGCTTTCCGGGATGACGTCCGGGCCGCCGGAGAGATATTCCAGCTCAAGGCCTGCTTCCTTGTAATAGCCCTTGTCGGCGGCGAGGAAATAACCAGCGAATTCGGCATCGTTGATCCACGAGGCCTGGAAGTTGAACGGGGTGGCGGCGGAAGCCATGCGGCCCATCATCGGCATGGTCGCGGCGGCGCCCATCAGGCCCATGAAATGGCGACGGTTGAGGGAAAGATGCATCGGGCTGTTCCTTATTGTCGGGGTGAAGTCTTGAAACTCTGGGTCAGGCGATGCCGCGCATGCGGGCAAGCTCTTTCAGCGGCGGCGTATCGGCGATCTCGTCGCGCGTCAGCTGCTCCCATTTGATGCCGCGGGGGCGCCGGTTGTGGCGCTCGACCGTTGCAAGGCGGCTCGGGGTGGCGATGAAATCCACCTGGATGTCGGTTTCGCTGGGGCTCAGCTGTTCATCGACCACCTGCACGTCATGGACGATTGCCGCGACCGGCGTCTTTTCGTCTACGAGGCCCAGATCGGTGAACATGCCCCATTCGAGATCGAAATAGGTGTGGCCCTTGCCGAAACGAATGCCGTCCTTGGTCACAGCCGATGCGCCGGTGGCAAGCAGGTCGAACCGGCCGATCCCGGTCAGTTCCTCAAGGCTGATGGGGCGGGCAAAATACTCCATTCCATCCAGCCATGCCGCAAATGGGGCGGCTTCCGGCGGAACAATGCCGCGGGCCATGTAGAGAAAACCGCGCTGCATGTTGTAGGTCGACATGACGAAGGCTTTGCCCTCGACGATCAGCCGGCGGCGCAACTCGGTCATGGAATTGTCGGGTGTGACGAAGGCGAGTTTGGAGTGGGCGAAGGCCGGCAGGGCCGTCAGCCGATCGGTCGCCTGCTCGACGCCTTCGAAATCGGGAATGAACTCGCTGAAGCTTAGATGGAAGCGCGTGTCAGGGCGTGCGACAGCCTTAAGGTTGTCCCATATTCTCTGACGGATGACGCGTGGTTGTGCCATCATGGCCTCTGTTTCAATGTTTCATAATTGTGAAACAATAGTTTCATTGTTGCAAGAGGGGTGCTAATCTTTTTATGCAGAGCGGCAAACCGGAGAAATCATGGCCTCGCGTCTCGTCTTGCGCATTCAGGAACGCTACCAGCGGCTGACGGCCGGTGAGCAAAAGCTTGCCCAGCTGATCCTCGACCGGCAGGACGATATCCTGACACATTCGGCAACCGAGATCGCAGAGATGGCCGGAGTATCGAAGGCAACCGCCGCGCGTTTCTTCCAGCATCTCGGCTATGCGGATTTTAACGAGGTAAAGCTTCAAGCGCGTGAAGAGCGCAACCGCACGGAGCCTTACGGCTATTCCGTGACGCAGTCGGAACAGGTGGCGCTGGGGCGTACGATCGGTGCGCATCTGGAACTGGAACTGAAAAACCTCACCAAGACATTTGAGGAAATGCGCTCCGACAAGGTGCGGCAGGCCGCCGAACTGATCGGTGCTGCGCCAAAAGTTTGGGTTCTCGGGCTTGGTGTGGAAGAGGGTGTGGCGCGCTATGCGAGGCTGGTCTTTTCGCGTCTCAGGCACAGCGTCATGATCCTCGGCATCAACCAGGGCTCCTGGGCGGAAGATCTTGCAATGACCGGGCCGAAGGACGTACTGCTTCTGGTGACCTTGCCACCGCACCAGCCGATCCTGAAACCGATCCTCAGCCATGCTGCGACGAGCCGTCTCAATATCATCACCATTACCGACCGAAATTCGATGCTGGAAGCGCAGCGATATTCGAATGTCGTATTACCCTGCCATGTGGCGAGCTTCGCGCTCGGCCCCTCGCATACGACTATTCTGAGCACAGTGAGGCTGCTGGCGCTGACCTATGCGGCGCATGCCGGGCGTTCGGCCCAGCAACGCGCCGAGATTATCTCGGCAATCCATGAAGAGCTTGGCGATCTTTACTGATCGAATGTTACGTTTTTGCTTCATGAGATCCCGCGCATCCTTACCAAGATTTAATCCGCAGGCCGCTGTGTTCGCTGGCTTTTCGCCGTTTTGAGCGCAATATCCTCCTCCACAGAGGCAAGGCCCTGATGGAGAACTACCGGCATGAAGAAGATCTGGATCGTGGCTTGTTTTGCCGTAGTGGCAGCTGCCGGATGGCATTTTCGAGCGCAGCTTCCCTTTCTCGATCAGCTCAATCCGCAAGCTTCGGCGGGTAAGACGGCAGCAAACGAGCAATCGCAGGATGGTGGCCGGAACGGGCAGCGTGGGCGAGGCAATGGCCAGCCCCCGGCAGTCAAGACCGTTGCTGCCGTGAAGATGGCTTTGCCGCTCGATGTCACTGCCACGGGGGCAGCTGTTGCCGATGAAAACACCACGATCGCCGCCCAGGAAGCCGGATCGGTGCTGTCGATCACCGCGCATGACGGCGATGTCGTCAAGGCCGGCGACCTGATCGCCAAGCTGGATGATCGCAGCCTTGTGGCGGTACTCGACAAGGACAAGGCACTGCTGGCGCGGGATCAGGCAACGCTGAGGGGGGCCGAGACCGCGCTTGCCCGGGCGAAAACGCTCGTCGATCGCAGTGCCGGCACGCAGCAATCGGTCGACGAGGCGCAGGCCACGCGCGATACCAGCGCCGCAACGGTCCAAAGCGACAAGGCAACGATCGCAGCCGATCAGGTCAATTTAGAGCACACCGAAATCCGCGCGCCTTTCGAAGGGCGTCTCGGCGATATCGCGGTCAGTGTCGGTGCCTATCTCGGGGTCGGATCCACCGTGGTGACGATCGAGAAATATGACCCGATCTATGTCAGCTTTCATCTGCCGGAAGGGTATCTCGGTGAATTGCGCCGGGGATTTTCGGGTAGTGAAATTACCGTCGATGCGCTGCCTCAGTCTTCGTCGGATGAGGTCGTTTCCGGCAAGCTCAGCTTTTTCGACAACACGGTGGACACAGCCTCGGGTACCATTCTGGCAAAGGCGCAGTTCGATAATCCGGGTGGAGAGCTATGGCCTGGCCAGTCTGTCAACGTGACGGTACATTTCAACGGCGGTGAAGAGAATATCGTGGTGCCGACAGTTGCGGTCAATCCGGGTGCCGATACTCCCTTCATCTACACGATCGGGGATGACAGGAAGGCCCACAAGACGCTGGTGACGGTTTCCCGCTCCAACGGAAGCGATACGGCAATCACCAAGGGGATAGAGGACGGTGCTCACGTTGTCGTGGAAGGGCAGTCGCAGCTTGCCGATGGGGCGACGGTTCATGAGGAATTTTCGAACGCCGGCCGGGAAACAGCCTTGGTCAATAGCGTGATTGAACCGGGGGCAAGCAATTGATCTCCGAATTCTGCATCAGGCGTCCCGTCGCCACCACGCTTCTTGCCATCGGCGCGATATTGGCCGGTCTTGCCGGATACCGGATGTTGCCGGTCGCGGCGTTGCCGCAGGTGGATTTTCCGACGATCAATGTGTCCTCGTCGTTGAGCGGCGCTTCGCCCCAGACGATGGCGACGGCGGTTTCCACGCCGCTGATCAAGAAATTCGAGACCATTCCGGGCATCAGCGAAATCAGCGCGACCAACTCGCTCGGCAGTTCCTCTATCGTGCTGCAATTCGATCTGAGCCGCAATATCGATGCCGCCGCCGCCGACGTGCAGGCGGCGATCTCGCAGGCAAGCCGGCAATTGCCGGACAACATGACGACGGCGCCGAGCTATCGCAAGACCAACCCGGCGGATGCGCCGGTGCTGCTTCTGACCGTCAAAAGCGACAGCCTGCCGCCGAGCAAGGTGGACGAGATTGCCGAGAACGTCATCTCGCCGACGCTTTCGACACTGCCCGGCGTTGCCGAAGTGTCGATCTTCGGGGCGAAGACCTATGCCGTTCGCGTCGAGGTTGACCCGGACAAGCTGCAGGCGCGCGGGCTCGGTGTGCAAAGCGTGACAAACGCGATCGAGGCCGCCAACAGCCAGGCGCCGGTCGGCTCGCTGCAGAATGGCAGCCAGAAGCTGACGATCAATGCCGACACCCAGCGCACCAACGCGCAAGAATTCCGTTCGCTGGTGATCGCCTCGCCCAACGGTGCGCCGATCCATCTCGGGGACATCGCGCGGGTGGAGGACAGTGTCGAAAACCTCGATGCGGGCAGCTGGTATGACGGCCAGTCGGCCATCGTGCTTGCCGTGCAGCGCCAGCCGGATGCGAATACGGTTGCCGTCGTCGATGCGGTGAAAGCCAAGCTGCCGGCGCTGACGGCAGAGCTTCCGGCATCGGTGCAGCTCAATGTGATGAACGACTCGTCCGTTTCGATCCGTGAATCGATCTCCGATGTGCAGTTCACGCTCGGGCTGACGATCGCGCTGGTCGTGCTGGTGATCTATCTCTTTCTCGGGCGTGTTTCGGCGACGATCGTGCCGGCGCTTGCGGTGCCGCTGTCGCTGGTCACGACGTTCGGGGCCATGTACCTGTTCGGCTACAGTATCGACAATATCTCGCTTCTGGGGCTGACGCTTTCCGTAGGCCTCGTGGTCGACGACGCGATCGTGATGCTCGAAAACATCATGCGGCATATCGAGGACGGCATGCCGGTGCGGCAGGCGGCGCTGCAGGGGGCCGCGGAGGTCAGTTACACGATCGTCTCGATGTCTATCTCGCTGATTGCCGTGTTCATCCCGATCCTGCTGATGGGCGGGGTGGTCGGCCGGCTGTTCAACGAATTCGGCATGGTGGTTGCCCTTGCGATCGTCGCTTCGGCCGTTGTGTCGCTGACGGTGACGCCGATGCTCGGATCGCGGATGTCGGACCGGCATCACCGCCCAAGCCTGATCGTCAGGATATTCGATCGCGGTTTTGAGAAGACGTTGCGCGGTTATGATCGCTCGGTCGGCTGGTGTCTCAGGAACCGGACGGTGATCATGCTGGTCTTCCTGGCTTCGGTCGGTGGCTCGATCTATCTGTTCAAGACGCTGCCGAGCAGTTTCTTCCCGACCGAGGATATCGGCAGGCTTTCGGTTTCGACGCGTGCGCGCGAAGACATTTCCTATACGGCGATGCGTGATCTGCAGGCTCAGGTCGTGGCTGCGATCCGCGCCAACCCGGCGGTCAACCATGTGACCTCCACGGTCGGCGGCAACAGCCGAAGCCCGCTCAATAACGGCACGATCTTTGTCGAGCTGAAAGACCGTGACGCAAGGCCGCCATTGCAGCAGACGCTGCAGGAACTGCGGCAGGTGACGGGCAGGATCGCCGGTATAAGAGCTTTCATCACGCCGCAGCAGAGCCTGCGTTTCGGCGGGCGCAGCACGGCCAGCCAATATCAGCTCGTCGTCCAGGCCGTAGATGTGGACGATACGAATGAATGGTCCGGCAAGCTGCAGGATGCAATGCGCAAGGACCGGCAGCATTTTACCGACGTGACGTCGGATGCGCAGAACAACGCGATCGAGGCCGATATCAAGGTCGATACGGAAAAGGCCGCCCGTTTCGGCATTACCGACGATACGCTGCGCAAATCGCTGCAGATGGCGTTCGGCGGATATAACGCTGCCGAAATCCAGTCGACGGGTGACAGTTACGAGGTGATCGTCGAGTTCGACACCAGCCGGGAGTGGAACGACCAGTTGCTGCAGCAGGTGCGGGTCATGTCGTCCAACGGCACGCTGGTGCCATTGTCGAACTTTGCCCATGTGGAGCGGAAAACCGCGCCGGTGACGATCAGCCAGACAGGCCAGCTCGTTTCGACGACGATTTCGTTCAACCTGCCGGAGAATGTCTCGCTCAGCGATGCGACGGCGGCGATCGACCAGATCAAGGCATCGATGGATATGCCGGCCGACGTGTTCACTTCATACGGCGGCACGGCGCAGATTTTCCAGCAGAGCCAAGGCAATACACCGCTGCTGATCTTGGCTGCGGTGCTGACCATCTATGTCGTGCTCGGGGTGCTTTATGAAAGCTTCATCCACCCGCTGACGATCCTTTCCGGCCTGCCGGCTGCGGCATTCGGCGCACTTCTGGCGTTGAAACTGTTCGGCTTCGACCTTTCGATCATCGCGTTGATCGGGCTTCTAATGCTGATCGGCATCGTCAAGAAGAACGCCATCATGATGATCGACGTGGCGGTGGAGACGATGCGGGAGAAGGGGGAGAGTGCTGGGGCCGCGATCCATGAGGCAAGTGTGCGCCGTTTCCGGCCAATCATGATGACGACCTTCTGCGCGCTGCTCGGTGCTCTGCCGATCGCGATCGGCGGCGGCGCGTCCTCGGAGCTTCGCCAGCCGCTCGGCGTCGCGGTGGTCGGTGGCCTGATCGTCAGCCAGGCGTTGACGCTGTTCATCACGCCGGTGATCTTTGTCGAGATGGATCGTTTCGGCCGTTTCCTCAGCCGTCTTGGCCGGCGGAAGGACGAGGAGCGGCCAGAGACGAACGACGATCATCGCCCGGCAATCGCCGCAGAATGAAAGCGGTGCCTATCTGAGGAAGCGTCTGAAACGGCGTAGCGCCAGCCAGAACAGCACGGAGCCGATGACCAGCAGCGCCAGAAGCTGCGGCCAGACGACGTCGAGCTGCGCGCCGCGGAACAGAACGGCCTGGGCGAGGATGACGAAATGCGTGTTGGGGGCGAGAAGCATGATGTACTGGATGATATCCGGCATGCTCTCGCGCGGTGTCATCGCGCCTGAGAGAACCTGAAGCGGCAATAGCACGAGGATCAGCAACAGGCCGAATTGCGGCATGGAGCCGGCGACGGTCGCTAAAAATATGCCCATTGAGGTGGTGGCGAACAGGAACAGCGCCGTGCCGAGAAGGAAGACGGCGGGCGAGCCTTCGATCGGGATTGCCAGTAGCCCTTTGACGATGACGAACAGGGCGAAGCTGGAGGCCAGAAGCACGACGAGGCCCATCGACCAGATCTTGCTGATCATGATTTCCGTCGGCGTGACCGGCATGACGAGCAGATGCTCGATCGTGCCGTGTTCGCGTTCGCGGATGAGGGCGGCACCGGTGAGCACGATCGACAGCATGGTGATCGATGTGATGATGTTGGTGATCGAGCCGAACCAGGATTTGTCGAGCGAGGGATTGAAGCGTGCCCTGAGCGTGAGATCCACCGGGACGCTGCTTGCGCCGCGGTAGCGGTTGAGGAATTCGCTGACCTCGTTTGAAACGATCGTCTGGATATAGCCGCTGCCGCTGAAGGCCTGGCTCATGCGTGTCGCATCGACATTGAGCTGGATCGCAGGCTGCTGATTGGCCAAGACATCGCGCTGGAAATCCGGTGGGATGTTGAGCGCGAATGTATCTAGGCCGGCATCCATGCGACTGTCCATCTCGGCGATCGAGATCTGTTTCGGCGGCACGAAATAGGGAGGCATGAAGGCGGTGCTGATGCGGCCCGATAGCGGCGACTGGTCCTCGTCGACAATGGCGACGGCGGCATTGTTGAGCGTCTCGGGCATGGCGCTGGAGCCGGTATAGATCTGCAGACTGAAGGCGTAGACGATCAGCAGAAGCAGCATCGGATCACGGGCGAGGCCGCGCAACTCCTTGAGGCCGAGCTGAAAGATGTTGGACGAGAACATGGGTCAGCTCTCCTGCTTCTTGAGAAGCACCGCGCCGAGTGCGGCCAGAATGGGGATGGCGATCAGAAGCGGCACGAAGGAACCAGCCAGCCCGGCAAAATCCAGCGCCTTGGAGAAGGTGCCGCGCGAGATCGTCATGAAATAGCTGGTCGGATAGATCTGGCCGATCAGGGCACCCGCACCCTGAAGCGAGGAGACCGGGTCGGTCATGCCGGAATATTGCGTGGCGGGGATCAGCGTCAGAAGCGCGGTGCCGAAGATGGCGGCGATCTGGCTCGACATGAAGGTGGACATCAATATGCCGATAGAGGTGGCGATGATGACGTAGAGGAGGGCAGCCGTCGCATAGGTGATGAAACTGCCGGTGAAGGGCACGCGAAAAATCAGCGTGGCGAAGGCGACCAGCAGCACGAAATTCAGCATGCCGAGCACGATATAGGGCAGCTGCTTGCCGAACAGGAATTCCAGCCGGGTTACCGGCGTGACGTAGAGATTGATGATCGAGCCCAGTTCCTTTTCGCGCACGACGCTGAGGGCCGAAAGCATGGCGGGAATGAGGATCAGAAGGAGCGGGATGACCGCCGGTACCATCGCGACGAGGCTCTTGACGTCCGGATTGTAGCGGAAGCGGGTTTCGATGGAGAAGGCCCCTTGCGTGGCCGCGGCCCCGTTGATCTCCTTCGCCTTGCGGTTCAGCCAGTTGGCATGCATGCCCTGGACGTAACCGCTGACGGTTTCGGCCCGCTGCGGCATGGCGCCGTCGATCCAGGCGCCGATCTCGACCGTATCGCCGCGCAGCACGTTGCGGCCGAAGCCGGGCGGGATCTCGATCGCCAGACTGATCTCGCCCTCCCGCATCCGCTTGTCCATATCGGCATAATCGCGGATCGGCTCTTTTTCGATGAAATAACGCGAGCCCGCGATATCCAGCACATAGTCGCGGCTGATCGTCGAGTCGTCGCGGTCGAGCACGGCAAATGTCAGGTCCTCGACATCCATGTTGATGCCGTAGCCGATGACGAACATCAGGATGACGCTGCCGAGCACGGCGAGCGTGGCGCGGATCGGGTCGCGCTGCAGCTCCAGCGTTTCGCGCCGCGTATAACTGAACATGCGGCGGAAATCGAAGAGGCGGCGCTTTTTCGGCGCATGGGTGTCGTGGGAGAGGACCAGCTTTGCTGGCGCCGGATCAGCTTTCTTTTCGGTCTTTTCGGATGGCGTGATGCCGGACGCTTCTTCCAGATAGGCGATGAAGGCTTCTTCGAGTGTTGCGGCATTGCGGCTTCTGGCGATCCCGTCCGGCGTGTCGCTGATCAGCACCTTGCCGGCATGCATGAGCGAGATGCGGTCGCAGCGTTCCGCCTCGTTCATGAAATGGGTGGAGATGAAGATGGTGACGTTATCCTTGCGGGAGAGATCGGCAAGGATCTGCCAGAAGGCGTCGCGGGCGATGGGATCGACGCCGGAGGTCGGTTCGTCGAGGATCAGCACATCCGGCGCGTGGATCATCGCAACTGCAAGCGACAGGCGCTGGCGGATGCCGAGCGGCAGGCCGTCGGGCAGGGTTTCCATCACATCTGCGAGGCCGAAGCGGCTGGCCATTTCGTCGATCCGGGCGGGGATCTTGTCTTCCGGCAGCTTGAACAGGCGGGCGTGCAGATCGAAATTCTGGCGCACGGTGAGTTCGCTATAGAGCGAAAAGGCCTGGCTCATGTAGCCGACACGGCGGCGCACGGCCATGTCGCTGGCATCGACCGTGCGGCCGAAGAGCTTTGCCTCGCCTTCGCTGGCGGCGAGAAGCCCGGTTAGCATTTTCATCGTCGTCGACTTGCCGCAGCCATTGGAGCCGAGAAAGCCGAAGATTTCACCGCGCGGGATCTGGAAGCTGACATTGTCGACTGCGGTAAAACTGCCGAAGCGCATGCTGAGATGGCTCGCCTCGATGGCGTAGTCTTCCGCTCCGTCATGCTGGCGCGGCGGGATGACGACATCGACATGGCCGCGGCGCTCGGCTTCGGGAAGAAGCGCGATGAAGGCGGCGTCGAGATTGTCGGTGCCGGTGCGCGACAGCAGTTCGGCCGGCGTGCCGGTATCGAGAACCTTGCCGGCATTCATGGCGACAAGCCAGTCGAAGCCGGCAGCCTCTTCCATATAGGCGGTGGCAACGATGACGCTCATGCCGGGCCGGCCGGCGCGGATCGTATCGATCAGTTCCCAGAACTGCCGGCGGGACAGCGGATCGACGCCGGTCGTCGGCTCATCGAGGATCAGAAGGTCAGGGTCGTGGATCAGGGCGCAGCAGAGGCCGAGTTTCTGCTTCATGCCGCCCGAAAGTTTTGCGGCAGGCCGATCGGCGAAGGGGCCGAGGCCGGTGCTTTCCAGCAGTTCCCTGATGCGCGCCTCGCGCTCGGCCCTGTCCTGGCCGAACAGGCGGGCGAAAAAGTCGACATTCTCGAAGACCGACAGGGTCGGGTAAAGGTTCTTGCCCAGCCCTTGCGGCATATAGGCGATCTTCGGGCAGGTCGTGTCGCGGTGGCGAGCGTCGGACATGTCGCCGCCAAGCACCTCGACCTTGCCCTTCTGGATCGCGCGGGCGCCGGAGACGAGCGACAGAAGGCTCGACTTGCCGACGCCATCCGGCCCGATCATCCCGACCATGCAGCCGGAGGGTATATCGATCGACACGTCATCGAGCGCGACCGTCTTCTTGTAGGCAAGCGATACCTGCTGCAGCCGGACCACCGGCTTGCTGTCGCTTGGGGCGTGTTTGTCGACGGCGTCCATATCGGCGCCGTCACTTCACGAGGTTGCGTTCGAGATTTTCCGGCCATGCGGCCTGCGGATCGAGCCGGACATAGGCCATGCCCGGCAGGCCGGTCTTGACGTACTGGATGTATTTCTGGAGCAGTTCCTGCGGGATCTGGGCGCGGACCCGGAAGGTCAGTTTCTGGCGCTCTTCTTCAGTTTCAACCGTTTTCGGCGTGAACTGCGCGACATCGGCAACGAAAGAGACTTTTGCCGGGATCGTGTATTGGGGCGCCGCGTCGAGGACGAGGCGGACGTCGGAGCCGATCGGAGTCTGGCCGGCCTGCGCGGTGGGCAGGAAGAAGGTCATGTAGACATCGCCGAGATCCACGAGATTGAGAACGCGGCCGCCGGCGGACAAAACCTCTCCCGGTTGGGCGACGCGGTACTGGACCCGGCCGTCGCGCGGCGATGTCAGCGTGCTATCAGCGATATCGGTATCGACGCTGTCGATCTGGGCCTTGGCTGCATCTACCGAAGCCTCTGCATCCACCACCTGCGCCTTGGCGGCGTTGATTGCCGCATCGGAGGCCGCAAGCGAGGCTTCCGCCGAGGCGAGCGTGGCGCGTGCCGCCTGTTCGGCCGCCTCGCTGTCATCGACCACCTGCTGCGAAACGGTATTGTTGGCGAGCAGTTGCCGCGAGCGGGCGTTGGTCTTTTGCGCCGAGTCGAGCTGTGCCTTGCGTTGCTCTATCACTGCGAGGGCCGATTTGCGTTCGGCCTCGCGCTGAGCGACGAGGCTGTGGGCGGTATCGACGGAAATTTCTGCGCGGCGAAGCTGCGCTTGCGCCTGACGCTTGCTGGCTTCCAGCTGGGCGGTATCCATCTTGGCCAGAACCTGACCCGCCTTGACGAAATCACCTTCGCGAACCATCAACTCCTTCAGCCGGCCGGCGGTCTTGGTGGAGATGTCGATTTCCACCGCTTCGATGCGGCCGTTGCTGGAGGTAAAGCCTGCGGGAAGACTGTCGCCGCGGAAAACCGTCCAAGCGTAATAGCCGATAGCAACCAACACGACGGCGATTACGCCCCAGACCCATCCCCTTGCGGATTTCGTCATCACTGCCCCCAGGCAATTGCAAATGTTCCCGTGACGATAGACTTATCGCGCCATGGCGAATTGACCACGGTCAATGCAACTTTTTGCTGAATGTCGGCGCGCACCTTCAGTGAGGCTGGTTTCCCCGGACAAAGACGCCGATGCAGCGCCGCAGATGGCGGTTCCGATCCGCCCGGTCTTTCCAGTCGCGGCTACCCGGCCCGGCCATGCCGCCGAACAGGAGATCCATCAGCATTCGCGCGCCGCTCAATGTGTTGTCGATCGCAATCGTCTTGCGGGCCACCTGAAGATCGAGCCATTCCGCGAGAAGCTTTCGTGATCGGTCGACACCCTCCCGGTGCAAAATATCGACCAGTTCGGGAACCTGCTGCGATTCCCGTATGACGAAGGAGATGAAGGCTTCGCGTTCCCGTTCCGCTGCCTCATCGATGTCGATCATGAAGATATCTGCTAAAACTTCATCGACGGGCCTGTCTTCATCTTCGGGGCGCGGCAGAGCGAGCATCATCCGGCGATGCGAGCCGACGACCGCGAGGAATAGATCCGCCTTGCTTTTGAATACCCGATAGAGGGTTTGCTTGGAGATATGACATCGCGCCGCCACGATATCGGTCGTGGTGCCGCGATAGCCGAGTTCGACGAAGGTGCGCTGGGCCTCCTCGACGATCGCCTGGCGGCGCTCGTCGTCGCTCTGCGTTTTCGGGCGTCCCCTTGAACGTTTGATTTCGGGCATCGTGTCGTTGTTATCCATCAACCGCAGTGTCGGCTGTTCGCCGGCATCACGCAAGAGCCGCCACCGGATCAAGCCGCGACGCGTTGCGTGCCGGAAGATAGCCGAAGGCGATGCCGATGAGGCAGGACGAGACCACTGCAAGAACGATGGGTGCAGTCGTGAACACAAGGCTGAAGCTCGAACCGAACAGGCTGAATGTCGCGCCGAACAGAAGCGCGAGCGCCACGCCGAGCACGCCGCCGATCAGGCAGACGAGCACGGCCTCAATCAGGAACTGCTGCAGGATATCCTGTCGTCTGGCTCCGACCGCCATGCGCACGCCGATTTCGCTGACCCGTTCCGACACCGAGACCAGCATGATATTCATCACACCGATGCCGCCGACGATCAGTGAGATGACCGCGATCGCGCCGATCAGCAGCGTCATCGTTTGTGTCGTGCTGGTGATGGTCTGGCGGATGTCGTCGGTATTTAAGACGAAAAAGTCCTTCGTGCCGTGGCGGCCGGTAAGGAAGGTGGTGACCGCCTGTTCGGCAACGCTCGTGTCGGCATCGTCGCTGATCCTGAGCGTGATGCTGCGCAGCGACTGGTCGCCGGTGAAACGGGTCTGAACGCTGGTATAGGGCAGGTAGATCGAGAGATTGTCGCTGGAGCCGAAACCGCCCTGCTGCGACGAGATCACGCCGATCACCCGCGACGGCACGCTTCCGGCCAGAAACACCTGGCCGATTGCCTTGGCTGTATCGCTGCCGAACAGGGTCTTTGCCGTGTTTTCATCGATGACCGCATCCTGTTCCATGGCCTGCACGCCGGCATCGTCGAAGAAACGGCCGGCGACGAGTTTCGACCCCTTGACCTCGAAATATCTGCTGCCGACGCCGTTGATCAGGGCGTTGGCTTCGGTTGCGCCGAAGCGTGCTGTGGTGCTGGTGGAGACCGTCGGCGTCGCGGCGGCGATATAGGGCAGTTTCGCCAGTGCATTGGCGTCGGAGACGACAAGGGTTTTCACCCGGCCGGAGCGCATGTCTCCGAAACCGGTGCCGGGAAAGACTTCCAGCGTGTTGGTGCCGAGGCTGCTGATATTGGCAAGCACTTTTTGCTGGCTGCCGGTGCCGAGCGCGACGACCGAGATGACCGAGGCAATGCCGATGATGATGCCGAGCATGGTCAGGAAGGAGCGCATGCGATGCGCTTTCAGCGCCTTGCAGGCCATCAGGAAGGCTTCGCGAAAACGGTCGAGGCCTGCGCCGACGCGGTGGGAAGGGGCGGCGGTTCGCGGCGCTGTTTCCTTTAACGGAGCGGGAAGCTCCCTGGAGCGAGTATCGGAAATGATCCGGCCGTCGGATATTTCGATGATACGTTCAGTGCGGGCAGCAACCGTCACATCATGGGTGACGATGATGATGGTGCGGCCTTCGGCATGCAACTCGTCAAGGATGCGCAGGACTTCCTCGCCGCTTGCCTTGTCGAGCGCGCCGGTTGGCTCGTCCGCCAGGATCACGTCGGCATCGTTCATCAGCGCGCGGGCAATCGACACGCGCTGCTGCTGGCCGCCGGAGAGATGGCCCGGCCGATGTTCGGTGCGATCCGCCATGCCGAGGCGTCCGAGCAGGGCGGCTGCCCGTTCACGCCGCTGGCTGCGGTCGCGGCCGGCATAGACCGCCGGGATCTCGACATTGGAGAGCGCCGAAATCTCGTCCAGCAGATGATAGCGCTGGAAGATGAAACCGAAATGCTCGCGCCGCAGCGCCGAGCGGTCGTCGTCGTCGAGGGCCGAGGTTTCGCGGCCGGAAATCTTGTAGGTGCCTTCGGTCGGCCGGTCGAGCAGTCCGAGAATGTTCATCAGGGTCGACTTGCCGGAGCCGGAGGCGCCGATGATCGCGACCATCTCGCCTTTTTTGATGGTCAGGTCGACGTCTTTCAGGACGGTGATCGTGCCATCGCCGGAAGCATAGTCGCGGCGCAGGCCGGAAAGCGAAATCAGGGGTTCGGTCATCGCTTGCCTCCCAATCAGAACATCGGCGGCGGGCCGCCTCGGCGGCTGGATGCCGACGGCGTGGCGGAGCCTTCGCTGATCACAACCCGCTCGCCTTCGGAGAGGCCGGACTTCACTTCGGCGGTGATCTTGTTGTTGAGGCCGATCTCGACCTTGCGGGCCTCTATTTTGCCGTCCTTCTCGACGCGGACGTGAGCGCTGCCCGTCGCGGCGGTTTCCGGCAGGGCGGAGGATGGGATGGTGAGCACATCTGCTGCCGAACCGAGGATGATATTGACCTCCGCAGACATGTAGGTGCGGAAACGGCCGTCTTCGTTTGGGATGTCGAAGACGCCGATATAATAGATCGCCGAAGAGGATGAGGACGACGAAGATGACGAGCTGGTGCTGGACGTGGCGACGCTGCTGTCATCGACGATCGATTCCGGGGCAGGCTCGATTGCCGCAAGCGTTGCGTCATAGGATCTCGCCCGGTCACCGATGACGTTGAAGCGCACCTTCTGCCCGGCTTCGACGCGGGTGATATCGGCTTCCGAAATCTCGGCACGGACGGTCATGCGGGTCAGGTCGCCAAGCGCAACGATGGTGGGGGCTGATTGCGTGGCGTTGACGGTGCGGCCTTCCTGGTTGACGATCGCGAGAACCGTGCCGTCCATCGGGGCGCTGATCCGCGTATAACCGACATCCGCCTGCGCCGTCTCGACGGCAACCTCGGCCTCTGTGATCTGCGCATCGAGCGCCTCTATCTGTGCCGTGACGACCTTCACTTCGGCTTCTGCGGTCTGCAGATCGGCGCGGGAGCCTGCCTGTTTCTCGTAGATCGCCTGCTGGCGAGCGAGGGTGAGGTTGGCGTTTTCCAGCTCTGCGACGCGCTCGTTGCGCTGCGCCTGAACATTGGCAAGTGCCGCATTGGCGGTTTTCAGCGCGTTGTCCTGCGTAGTGGAATCAATGAGCGCGATGAGATCGCCCGCCTTCACCGTGTCGCCGACGGCAACCTTCAGCGAGGTAATGCGACCAGATGCCTGCGAACCGACGGCGACAAGCCGTGATGGCTTGAGCGTGCCCGTTGCGAGAACCGTCGATTCCACATTGCCGCGCGCCACGGGCGTAGTCAGCACTGCCGGGGTGGAGGCCGATGACGACAGTGTAAAGGCGGTGCCGACACCTATGATGACAAGCGCGATAAGCAGGAGTGGCAGGGCCGTCTTGAGACGCATTCGAGATACTCAACCTTTGTAAAACCGATGAGTACCGATATTGTTTTTCGCCGCCGGCCTGTCAACGCAGCAAAGATTAAATGATGTTCATGCTGGCGCGGTACGGCATTCACCCGCAGTAATCTCCCTGCCCGTTTTCAAATTTGTGGCTGCTTCTCATCAAAACTAGGTTAGATTGGTGGCAGGCTGTTGCATCGGGCGGCATGGCCATGTCCAATGCTATCGAGGCGATTGTATTCGCTCGATAATACTGATCAAGATACTGATTTCATTATTTTATTTGTCGATTTTTAGTTTTGCGGATCGCTTGGGCGGTAATGACGCATGTTTCTGCGGGTTGTCGCAACGCTTCTTGGTTGAGCAATTCTGGCATGCAGTGATATGCCCTTGCTCAACCACTGTGATATTCAAAATCAACTTGCGATAATTTATATACGTATTAGTTTGTATGTAAATTTTCTCCCCCTTCAGTTGGAGCTTTCCGATGCAAAAGACGCCGCTGCGCGCTCTCGCACTTTTGTCTGGTCTCGCATTTCTGGCAGGGTGCCAGCAGGAGCAGCAGGGGCAGGCCCAGCAGGCGCCGCCGCCCAGCCCGGTCGGCGTGATGACGATTGCCGCTGAATCCCTGCCGATCATCAACGAATTGCCCGGCCGCATCTCTCCGACAAGGCTTGCCGAAGTTCGCCCGCGTGTCTCCGGCATCGTTGTCGAGCAGGTCTTCGAGCAGGGCTCGCATGTCAATCGCGGTGATGTTCTTTACCGGATCGATCCGGCCACTTTTCAGGTTCAGGTCGATAGCGCCAAGGCTACCGTAGCACGTGCCAAGGCAGCCCAGCTGCAGGCGCGCCAGACCTCCGATCGTCAGCAGCAGCTGCGTCGCTCCAATGTCGCCTCCCAGCAGGAATTCGACAACGCGATCTCCCTGCTGGCGCAGGCCGATGCCGAGGTTGCTGTGGCCGAAGCGGGTCTGGCGCAAGCAAATCTCAACCTGCAATATTCGCAGGTTACCGCACCGATCAGCGGCCGCATCGGCCGTGCATTGATCACCGAAGGTGCGCTTGTCAGCGCCAACAGCACCGAAAATCTTGCGACCATCCAGCAGCTCGATCCGATCTATGCCGACTTCACCCAGCCGGCTGCCGACCTGATCCGCCTGCGCAAGGCGCTCGAAGACGGCAAGTTGATGACCGGCGACAATGAGGCGGAAGTAAAGCTGCTTCTCGATGACGGCACGCCCTACGCCCAGACGGGACGCCTGCTGTTCTCCGAAGCCGCCGTCGATGAGACGACCGGCCAAGTGACACTGCGTGGCGAATTCCCCAATCCGGACGGCGACCTTCTGCCGGGCATGTATGTGCGCGTCCAGATCCAGCAGGGTGTCGAGAGGGAAGCCTTTGCGGTTCCGCAGCAGGCGGTTCAGCGTGATCCGGGTGGTCAGGCAAGCGTGCTTGTCGTCGGTGAAGGCAACAAGGTCGAACAGCGCCGCGTCAATGTCGGTCGTGCGCTCGGCGATCGCTGGGTCATCTCGCAGGGACTGAAGGCCGGCGACCAGGTCATCGCGGATGGCTTCCAGAAGACTGCACCCGGCGCAACCGTCAATCCGCAGCCTTGGAACCCGGAAAAGCCTGCGGCAGAAGCCGCAGGTGCAGCGCCGGCAGCACAGAAGTAAGGACCCGATCGTATGGCAAGTTTCTTCATCGATCGGCCGATCTTTGCGTGGGTCGTCGCTATCTTTATCATGCTGGCGGGCGTGCTCGCTATCCCGATGCTGCCGATCGCGCAGTATCCGAATGTCGCACCGCCGCAGATCTCCATCTCCACCAGCTATCCTGGTGCGTCTCCTGAAAACATCTACCAGAGCGTCACGCGTCCGATCGAAGACGAGCTGAACGGTGTTCCGGGGCTGATCTATTTCGAATCCACGTCCGAATCCTCCGGCCGTATCTCGATCAATGTCACCTTTGCCCCCGGTACAAATATCGGCGAAGCGCAGGTCGAAGTTCAGAACCGCATCGCACGCGCCGAGCCGCGTCTGCCGCAGGCCGTTACCTCGCAGGGTATTCGCGTCGAGCGCGCCGGCACGTCGTTCCTGATGGTCGTCTCTCTGACCTCGACTGACGGCAATACCGACGCAATCGGTCTTGGTGACTATCTGCAGCGTAACGTTATCGGCGAAATCCGTCGTGTCGACGGCGTCGGCAGCGCCCAGCTGTTTGCCACTCAGCGCTCCATGCGTATCTGGATGGATCCCGACAAGATGGTCGGCCTGAGCC
Organism: Hyphomicrobiales bacterium; assembly: GCA_900472575.1. Taxonomy (GTDB): domain Bacteria; phylum Pseudomonadota; class Alphaproteobacteria; order Rhizobiales; family Rhizobiaceae; genus Neorhizobium; species Neorhizobium cellulosilyticum. Next base: position 134,460 of record UCIV01000013.1, on the reverse strand, counting down.
TGACCTCCACCGATATCATCAGTGCGATCGACGCACAGAATGCCCAGGTTGCAGGCGGACGCATCGGCGCCACGCCGAACCCGATCGGCCAGCAAATCTCTGCAACGGTCAATGTCCAGGGCCAGCTGACATCGCCCGAACAGTTCGGCGCGATCGTGCTGCGTGCCAATCCCGACGGTTCGTCGGTTCGTCTTCGCGATGTTGCCCGTGTCGAAGTTGGTGGTGAAAGCTACAACTTCTCCAGCCGCCTGAACGGTCAGCCGAGTGCCGCCATCGGCATCCAGCTGTCGCCGACCGGCAACGCGCTTGCGACCTCGGAAGGCGTCAAGGCGGTCATGGAGGAACTGTCAGGGTATTTCCCCGCCGGCGTACAGTATGAGATCCCTTACGACACCAGCCCGTTCGTGGCGGTGTCTATCGAGAAGGTTATCCATACGCTGATCGAGGCGATGATTCTCGTCTTCGTCGTCATGTTCATCTTCCTGCAGAACATCCGTTACACCGTCATTCCGGCCTTGGTCGTGCCTGTTGCGCTGCTCGGCACCTGTGCCGTCATGTATGCGTCCGGATTCTCGATCAACGTGTTGACGATGTTCGCGATGGTTCTGGCGATCGGCATTCTCGTCGATGACGCGATCGTCGTCGTCGAAAACGTCGAACGCATCATGGCCGAGGAAAAGCTGTCGCCGAAGGAAGCGACACGCAAGGCGATGGGGCAGATTTCCGGCGCCATCATCGGCATCACGCTGGTGTTGACGGCGGTGTTCGTGCCGATGGCCTTCTTTCCGGGCGCCGTCGGCATCATCTACCAGCAGTTCTCGCTGACCATGGTCGTGTCGATCCTGTTCTCCGGCTTCCTCGCGCTTTCGCTGACGCCCGCACTGTGCGGCTCGTTCCTCAAGCCGATCAAGGAAGGTCACCACGAGAAGAAGGGCTTCTTCGGCCTCTTCAATCGCGGCTTCAACAAGGCGTCTCACGGTTATTCGAGCACTGTCGGCGGCATCATCAAGCGCTCAGGCCGCTTCATGATCATTTATCTTGCGCTGGTCGCGGGTCTCGGCTGGGCCTATATCCAGCTGCCGACATCGTTCCTGCCGAACGAAGACCAGGGCTTTCTGATCGTCGACGTGCAGGCGCCGGCGGAGGCCAGCACCGACCGTACGATCGACGTCATTTCGCAGATCGAGAAGATCGCAATGGCGGAAAAGGCTGTCGATCGAATCATCGCCATCAACGGCTTTTCGTTCTCGGGTTCCGGTCAGAACGCCGGTCTCGCCTTCATCACGCTGAAGGACTGGAGCGAGCGCGGACCGGAAGACAGCGCCAATGCGCTGGCCCAGCGGATCAACGGCAAGATCTTCGGCATTCGCGATGCAATCGCGTTTTCGCTGTCGCCGCCGCCGATCCAGGGTCTTGGTAACTCGTCCGGCTTCACCTTCCGCCTTCAGGACCGTGCGGGCGTTGGGCAGGCCGCTCTTGCTGCCGCGCGTGACCAGTTGATGGCGGAAGCTCGCAAGAGCCCTATCCTTGCCGGCCTTCGTATCGAAGGCATGCCGGATGCGGCTCAGGTGAACCTGCTGATCGATCGCGAAAAGGCCAACACGTTTGGTGTGACCTTCGGAGACATCAACTCCACGATCACCGCAAATCTCGGCTCGTCCTATGTCAACGACTTCCCGAACGCGGGCCGCATGCAGCGTGTGACGGTGCAGGCGGACGGCAATCAGCGCATGCAGACGGCGGATCTTCTAAAGCTGAACGTCCGTAATGCCAGCGGCGGCATGGTGCCGATGTCATCCTTCGCAACGGTCGAGTGGATGCGCGGCCCGTCCCAGGTCGTCGGTTACAACGGCTATCCGTCGGTTCGTATCGCCGGCCAGGCCGGTCCAGGTTATTCGTCAGGTGATGCGATTGCGGAAATGCAGCGCCTCGCCGGGCAGTTGCCGAGCGGCTTTGGTTACGAATGGACCGGCCAGTCACTGCAGGAAATCCAGTCGGGTTCGCAGGCTCCCGCGCTGATCGGGCTCTCGATCTTGTTCGTCTTCCTGCTTCTGGCGGCACTCTACGAAAGCTGGTCGATCCCGATTGCGGTCATGCTGGTGGTTCCGCTTGGTGTCATCGGTTGCGTGGCTGCGGTGATGATCCGCAACATGCCCAACGACGTCTACTTCCTCGTCGGGCTGATCGCGATCGTCGGTCTGTCTGCCAAGAACGCGATCCTAATCATTGAGTTCGCCAAGGACCTGCGCGCCGAAGGCAAGACGACTTACGAGGCGACTGTGGAAGCGGCGCATCTTCGCTTCCGCCCGATCCTGATGACGTCGATGGCGTTTACCCTCGGCGTCGTGCCGATGGCGATTGCCACCGGCGCAAGTGCTGCCAGCCAGAACGCCATCGGTACCGGCGTTCTCGGCGGCATGATCTCCGCCACCGTTCTCGCGATCTTCTTCGTGCCGGCCTTCTTCATGTTTGTCATGAGGCTGTTCAGCAAGAGCGCCCGCGCAGAACCGATGGGCGGCAAGTACGAAGCCAAGAACGGCACGTCGACACATTAAGATTGTTACCCCCGGAAGCTCAGCTTTCCGGGGGTAACCACCACCTTGGCCCGATAGCGTGGAGTATTCGGGCATGATGGAAAGGAGGAGGGATGAGACGAACCAAGGCAGAGGCCGCCGAGACGCGCTGCTCGATCCTTGCGGCGGCTGAAAAACTCTTCTTCGAGAAGGGCGTCGCTACCAGCACGCTTGATGAAATCGCGACGGCAGCCGGCGTGACCCGCGGCGCTATCTATTGGCATTTCAACAGCAAGAGCGATCTGTTTCTCGAGCTTTACAACGCGGCCGATCTTCCGCGTGTCAACATGGCGGATGTCGATGCGCCATGCGATGACGGCCGCGATCCGTTGTCTCTCGTGGAAAAGATGGCATGTGACTGGCTGCAGGTGCTGGCCGAGGACAGGCATCGCCAACGGCTGCTTTCTATACTGCTGCGGACCAATTTCACGGAAGAATTCCAGCCGGTGATGGACGAGCTGGACAAGCTCGATCGTGAACATACGGGCTATCTGGAGAGCATTCTGGAGCGAGCCGCGAACGACAACCGGCTCGCCGCCGCGTGGACGCCGCATTCGGCCAGCAAGACGTTCAAATGGCTGATGAAGGGTATTTGCTGGGACTGGCTGCTTTACGGCCAGAAGTTCGATCTCAGCAAGGACGGCAGTGACAAGGTCAGGAGATTGCTGGCCAGCTTTCGCAGCAACACGGTCTAGGGGCTGTAGAATCGGAAAGCTGCCGGCATTTGCTGTGATGCGCGGGTATCAACTCCAGCGCGGTCCTGTTCCCCGGCCATCCGCCAACCAAGCGACGCTCACCTGCAAAACGCTCGCCATCATCTCGAGGCGGTCGAAGAGCGGTTCTGAACGGTCGTTTTCCCAATCTGACCACGTTACGGGTTCAATCCCGAGGGTCTGCGCCGCCTCCTCTACCGAGATATCCCGCGCATCGCGCGCCAGGGAGATACGGCCCCCCAGTGTGTCGTCAATGCCGTAGGCGGGCTGGAATTTGCGATTGCTCATCAGGTGTCCCCACAGGTGAAGTGCGGCCGCTCGTCCGGCGAGCGGCCGCCGCTATTCAGCCTTCGTCGCCGACCCAGGCCTTGATCTGGTCCGGATGGTCCTCGATATACTTCGCCACAGCCTCGTCGTAAGAGGTTTCCTGGGCGTTGAACATGGCGGCCTCGAGGTCATCGAGCGGCACCTTCATGCGCGACAGGAATTCTGCGGCCTTCGGGTTTTCGGTCTTGAAATCCTTCGAGGCGAGAATGTCGACATGTTCGGCTTCACCGAGCGACTTCTTCGGGTCGTCGATGTAGCGCAGCTTATATTTGCCGAACATCCAGTGGGGGCTCCAGGACGTGGCGACGAACCACTTTTCGCCACGCATTGCGCGGTCGACCGTCGTCAGCATTCCGGCTTCACTGGAAATCTGCAGCTTGTAGTCGTCGAGCGCGTAATCCTTCACGGCCTGCTGCGAAAGGCGTGTCAGGCCGGCACCGGGATCGATGCCCTGGATCGTACCGGAGAGCTTTTTCTGCACGTCCGGCTTCTTCAAATCCTCGATCGAGGCGATCTCGCTTTCCGGAATATAGGTCGGGACGACCCAGCCCAGCTTGGCGCCGTCATACACTGTGCCGAGCGTTTCGACACGGTTCTTCACCTTGTCGTAATAGTCGGCATGGGTTGCCGGCAGCCATGCCATCATCATCGCGTCGATATCGCCACGGCTGACGCCTTGGTAGAGAGGCGCCACGTCGGTCTGGACCAGTTCGACCTTCTGGCCAAGCTTGTCGGTCATCAGCTTGGCTGCAAGCTTGGTGACGAATTCGGCGTCGGACCACGGCGCGAAACCGAGCTTAACCGTCTTGGCGTCCTGCGCCATGGTCGGCATGACAGAACCGCCGACGAGTGCCGCGGCAAGTCCGAGCGTTGCCGTAAGTGTCGCCCTGCGGGTTTTGGAAAATGACTTGAACATGCATGCTCCTTCTTGGGAGTTTGAATTCGCGGGTTCGGCACCCGCATGGTTCGGCGCGGGATCGGCTCAGGCGGTCGCCGTTGCCAGTTGCTCGCGCTCGGTCTTTTTGAAAAGCACGCTCCAGAAGGCGGCGCGGGGCTTTCCGAGGGATTGGGTAAGCCGGTCGAGGATGACGGCCAGGATGACGACGGCAAGGCCGCCTTCAAAACCGGTGCCGACGTCGAGACGCTGGATGCCGGTCAAGACCGTGTTGCCGATGCCGCCGGCACCGATCATCGAGGCGATCACGACCATCGACAGCGACAGCATGATCGTCTGGTTGATGCCGGCCATGATCGACGGCATGGCGTTGGGCAGCTGTACCTTGAACAGAAGCTGTGTCGAGGTGCAGCCAAAGGCATTGCCGGCCTCGATGAATTCGGCATGCACCTGGCGGATGCCGAGATTGGTGAGGCGCACGACGGGCGGCATGGCGAAGATCACGGTGGCGATCGCGCCCGGTACGGCGCCGAGGCCGAAGAACATCGCAGCCGGGATCAGATAGACGAAGGCCGGCATGGTTTGCATCAGGTCAAGGATCGGGCGAACGATGGTTGCGACCGTATCCCTGCGCGCCATGGCGATGCCGAGCGGGAGGCCGATCAGCATCGCCATCAGCGTAGACGCGATGACCAGCGACAGGGTTTCCATCATCGCGCTCCACAGGCCCATGTGATTGACGAGCCAAAGGGCAACGCCCGTCAGAATGCCGAAGCCGAGACCCACTCTCCAGAGGGACAGAAGGACGAAGATAGCTATGCCAATCGGCAAGGGGATGCCGACGAGAGCGTTTTGAATATTGCCGGTCACGAAACCGATCAGGCTGGCGATGAAGTCGAGGACGGGCGAAAAGTTGTCCAGAACGTAATTGACGGCGGCGTCGATGCCGTCTCCGATATCGAAATTCATAAGTCTGTCTCCGGTGGTTGGCCGGTTATTGGGAAAGGCTCAGGATCCTGCTTGGCGATCAACTGGCGCGGTCAAGCGTTTCGAGCAGCGTCGACTTGCTGATGGAGCCGAGATAGCGCTTGGTCTCGTCGACCACTGGAACCGGCCACGGACTTGCGGCGACCTTGCCGAGGACATTCGACAGGGGCTCGTCGGCCGGGATAGGCTCGATCTCGGACAGGAATGCGCCGCGATAGGGATCGGCCGCCTTGGCCCGCATCTTTTCGATCAGCGAGGTCTGGCTGACGACACCGTGATAGGTCTTGTCGCGACCGAGAATGATCGCATATTCGCGGTCATAATGCTTCATCCGCTCCAGCGCCGCAGCAGCCGTGGTGCCTTGGCGATCGATGATGGTGATCTGCGTCTTGCGCGCGACATCGCCGGCCTTGAAGACCTGGCTTACATCGACATTGCGGAAGAAGGATCGGACATAATCGTTAGCCGGGCTCATGACGATCTCGTCCGGCGTACCGACCTGGATGACATTGCCGTTCTGCATGATGCAGATCCGATCGCCGATGCGCATGGCTTCGTCGAGATCGTGGCTGACAAAGACGATGGTGCGGCTCTGCTCGGCCTGGAGGCGAACGAGTTCGTCCTGCATCTCCGTGCGGATCAGCGGGTCGAGTGCGGAAAACGCCTCGTCCATCAGAAGGATGGTCGGCTCGCTGGCAAGCGCGCGGGCAAGGCCGACACGCTGCTTCATGCCGCCGGAAAGCTGGTCGGGCATGCTGTCGGCGTAACCATCGAGACCGACGGCCTTGAGGGCTGCGAGCGCCTTCTCCTTGCGCTCGGCTTCACCGACGCCAGCAACTTCCAGCCCGAAGGCGGCGTTGTTGAGAACCGTGCGATTGGGCAACAGTGCGAAGGACTGGAACACCATGCTGATATCGCGACGACGGACCTCGATCAGCTCGCGGCGGGACATCTTGGTGATGTCGCGGCCATCGATCTCGATCGAGCCGGCGGTCGGTTCTATCAGACGGTTGAGAAGGCGAAGAAGGGTGGATTTGCCGGAACCCGACAGGCCCATGATGACGAAGATTTCGCCGGCCTTGATGTCTGGCATTGTTGACGCCGACCGAACAGCCGGTCTGGGCGTGGATTTCCGATTTTGTCTTGCCGGCGCGGACCATCTCCATGGCCTTTTCAGGCCGCTCGCCGAAAACCTTGTAGACATTGTTGAGACTGATCTTGGTCGAAGCCGGCTCAGCCGACGCGTCATTTTCAGTTGCAAAAGCCATTCAATACTGGGCCCGGGCTCGATAGCGCGGGCATTCTCCTTTTGTGATTTCCCGAATGCAGCGCCCGCTTGATCGGCGCTAAGGATATCAAGACAACAAAAAGCGGCGAAACAATATCGCCGCCGCGGATATGAGCTGCAGCCGATGCGACGAAACGCATCAAGAAGGCTGCGAAAAACATGTTTGGCGGATCGATCTGGTTTTACTCTCGGCAATACCTTCGATCGGCCAGCTACGTTTCGAAAGGTAGGGAGGAGGGGGGTAAATGTCCATAAAAAAACACAATTCTATTAAGTTGAAGCCTTTGCGTTGCTGCCTGAATGTGTGACGATGACCTTAAATGACAGGGGCTTGCGGCTGTTCGGCCATGGGCGCAAAATATCGATCACGAAGCCGTGATATGGTCGATCGAACCCTCTTGGTCGCATGGAAATCATGCCCGGCTGAGACTAAGCGTCCCTTCGGCGCGACGATGAAGATTGTCATGGATGCTCATTTGATGAGCAGTCAGTTTGCTTGACACTGTTTTGTGCGCTGCCTACAGAATTGACCATACAAAAAGAGGGGATTTCCGTCCATGACGCATGAATTCAAACTGTCCCGCCGTGCACTGATCGCGTCGGCTACCGCCGTCGGCGCAAGCGCTTTTCTTCCTTCCATCGCGCGTGCTGCTCCGCTGAAAGTGGCCGGCATTCACGGATCGCCGGTGGAAAACGCCTGGAACTCGGTTCTGCATGCAGCCCTGCAGGAAGCCGCCAAGGAAGGCGTGATCGAATATGTCTTCTCGGAAGGCGTTTCGGGCACCGATTATGGCCGCGCGATGCGCGAATATGCCGAACAGGGCAACAAGCTGATCATCGGTGAAGCCTATGCTGTCGAAAGCGAAGCCCGTGAAGTGGCTGGCGAATATCCGGAAACCGCCTTCGTTCTCGGCTCCAGCGGTAAGCAGGCCGGCGATAACTTTGGCGTCTTCGGTACCTGGAACCATGACGGCGCCTATCTCGCCGGCATGCTGGCCGGCAAGATGACCAAGAGCAACACGGTCGGCGCCGTCGGCGCCATGCCGATCCCGGAAGTTAACATGCTGATCAACGCTTTTGGCGAAGGTGTAAAGGCCGTCAACCCGAACGCCAAGGTACTTGTCTCGTTCATCGGCACGTTCTTCGATCCGCCGAAGGCACGCGAGGCAGGTCTTGCCCAGATCGATGCCGGCGCGGACATCCTGTTCGGCGAACGTATCGGCACGGCGGATGCCGCGAAGGAACGCGGCATCAAGGCCGTCGGCTCGCTGATCGACTACACGCCGCGTTATCCGGAAACCGTATTCGCCAACGCGCTCTGGGGCTTCCGCCCGATCCTCAATGCGGCCATCGCCGATGTTGCGGCCGGCAAGCCGGTCGGCAAGGACTACACCCCCTTCGGTCTTCTGAAAGAGGGCGGCAGCGACATCGCCTTCGTCAAGGGCGTAGCGCCTGCAGATGCCGAGGCTGCGATGGAAGCCAAGCGCGCCGAGATCAAGGCCGGTACGTTCGAAGTGCCGCGCAACATGAACGAGCCGAAGTAAGCCGGACCGATGCATGCCGACGCGACAGCACTTGCCGAAGCGATCGGCTGCGGACAACTGACGGCGCGGCAGGCGATGGAAAGATCGCTTGCCGCAGCCGAAAAACACGAGGCGCTCGGCGCCATATGTTATCTCGATACCGAACAGGGACTGGCCTCGGCCGATGCCTTCGATGCGCTGCCTGTCGAGCAACGCAAATTCAGGCCGTTCGGCGGTGTGCCGACGCTTGCCAAGGATCTTGGCGGGCCGTTCAAGGGATTTCCGGTCAGCGCTGGATCGAAGTCCCTGCCGAGGCAAGGCGGCGAGGCGGATTCCGATCTCGCGGCCCGTTATCGTGATGCTGGTTTCTGTCTGTTCGGGATTACAACGACCCCGGAATTCGGCCTGTCCTTAGCAAGCGAGCCGCTGATCGGCCCGATATCGAAAAATCCGCTTGATCCATCGCTGACATCCGGCGGGTCCTCCGGTGGAGCCGCTGCTGCTGTCGCGGCCGGCATCGTTTCGATTGCGCATGCGACCGATGCCGGTGGGTCGATCCGCGTTCCGGCCGCCTGTTGTGGTCTGGTGGGGTTGAAGCCCGGGCGCGGGGCGATGGCGGCGGGGCCGCTGTTTACCAACCATCTCGGCGGCATTGCCAGCGAACTTGCCGTCTGCCGCTCGGTTCGCGATGTGGAGCGGGCATTTTCGGTGCTCGCAGGCTCTGCGCGCGGGCCTTATCCGCCGGTCGAGCAGGCCGTGGCCAAGGCCGGGAAGCTTAAAATCGGGCTGCTGACGGAGCTTGGATCGGATTTTGCGATCGATCCGGTTCGTGCTGAGGCCGTTGCGGATGCTGCCCGTGTCTCGGAGGCGGAGGGGCACGAGATCGTTTCACTGGCATGGAGCGATATTCGCGCGGTCATTGAAGCATCGGGCAGGGCATTTCGCGATGTGATTGCCATCAATCTCGCAAGCCTTGCGAAGCTGCCCGGTATCGATGCTGCTCTGTGGGAACCGATGACGCAGGCGGTTGCCGAAGAGGGCGGCCGGATGAGCGGCGTTGCGGTCTGGGATCTGGTGCAGGCGATGGTTTATGTCAGCCGCGATCTGCATGCGCTGTTCGACCGTTTTGACGTGCTGCTGACGCCGATGCTGGCGTCTGCGCCAAGGCCGATCGGGTCTTTTCCGAGCGATCACCGCGATACCGACTTGCATTTTGCCCGCATGAGTTCTTTCGCCCCGCTTGCGGCGATTGCCAATATCTCCGGTTTCCCGGCAATTACCCTGCCTTTCGGCGTGGATAAGGCCGGTCTGCCCTTGCCGGTGCAGATGATAGCTCCTATGGGGCAGGAGGCGCTGCTTCTGGCCCTTGCCGCAAGGCTTGAGGGCGAACAACGCTGGTCGCACCCTTTCCCAATCACAGGCCTCGACCGATGACGGATACCGTTCTCGACATCAGAAATGTCAGCAAGCGTTTTGGCGATAATCTTGCCAATGACGATATTTCGCTGTCGCTCGCAAAGGGCGAGATCGTTGCGCTGCTCGGCGAAAACGGCGCCGGCAAGACGACGCTGATGAGCATTCTTTTCGGCCATTATGTGCCGGACACGGGTTCCGTTTCGGTGATGGGGCAGATGCTGCCGCCGGGAAAGCCGCGCGCCGCGATCCGCGCCGGTGTCGGCATGGTGCACCAGCATTTTTCGCTGGCGCCGAACCTGACCGTGCTCGAAAACGTCATGACCGGGACGGAAAGCCTCTGGTCTCTCGGTTCCAATGTCTCTGCCGGGCGTAAAAAGCTTCTCGATATTTCGCAGCGTTTCGGGCTGAAGGTCGATCCGGATGCGCGGCTCGGCGATCTTTCGGTCGGCGAGCAGCAGCGCGTCGAAATTTTGAAGGCGCTTTATAACGATGCGCGCATTCTTGTGCTCGACGAGCCGACGGCGGTTCTGACCAAGCTCGAAGCCGAGACGCTGTTTTCGACCTTGAAGGATATGGCGCGGCAGGGGCTGTCGCTGATCTTCATTTCCCACAAGCTGGACGAGGTGATGGCGACGGCCGACCGCATCGTCGTGCTGCGCGGCGGCAGACAAGTCGCCGAGCGCAAGGTGGGCGATACCAGCAAGGCCGAACTTGCCGAACTGATGGTTGGCCGCAAGGTGACGCGCCCGGTGCGCGAGGCTTCGACGCCGGGCGAGATCGTGCTGGAAGCGGCGGGTATTACCGTGCGCTCCGGCGGCGTGGATCGGCTGAAATCCGTCGATTTCCGGCTGAGAGCTGGTGAAGTGCTCGGCATTATCGGTGTGTCCGGTAACGGGCAGGCGGTGCTGGCGCAGCTCTTGAGCGGTACGATCGGCCGCAGCGCCGGCGATCTGGTCCTGTTCGGCAAGGGTGTCGGCGACCTGACGGTGGCGGATGCCGTGTCCTCCGGTATCGGGCGCATTCCAGAGGATCGCAATCGCGACGGCGCGATCGGCGAGATGGCGATCTGGGAAAATGCGGTGCTGGAAAGGCTACCGGAATTTTCCAAGGCCGGACTGGTCGATCGCAAGGCGGGGATCGCCTTTGCGACAAGGATCATCGAGGGCTTTGATGTGCGTGGTGGAACGCCGACCAGCCGTATCCGGCTCTTATCCGGCGGCAACATGCAGAAGCTGATCCTTGGCCGCAACCTGATCGAGCACCCGAAAATCCTGCTTGCGGCGCAGCCGGCGCGTGGACTGGACGAAGGGGCCGTGGCGGCCGTGCATGAACGTATTCTTGAGGCGCGCAAGGCAGGTACCGCCGTGCTTCTGATTTCCGAGGATCTCGACGAGGTGATGGCGCTGGCCGACCGGATCCAGGCGATTGTCGGCGGGCGGCTGTCACCCTCCGTGAATGCCGAGGATGTCGATGCACAAAGGCTCGGGCTGATGATGGCCGGGGAATGGGGAGGTGCGTCCGATGCGGTTTGAGAGGCGCGAACATCGCTCGACGCTGCTGGTCATATCAACGCCGATCCTCGCCGTGATTGCAGCGCTTGCCATAGCAGGCGTGCTGATCGCCGCTGCCGGTGCGCCGGTTTTCGAGGCCTATTGGAAGATCCTGACCAGCGCCTTCGGCTCGCGGCTTTCCGCGACCGAGACTTTGACACGCGCTTCGCCGCTGATCCTGACCGGACTTGCCGCTGCCGTCGCCTTCCGTGCGCGGCTCTGGAATATCGGCGGGGAGGGGCAGTTCTATCTCGGAGCGATTGCCGCCGCTGCGGCCAGCGCGCATCTGTTTGCCGGCTTGCCGTCACTGCTGCAGATCCCGTTGCTTTTCATCGTCGGCGCGTTTGCCGGCATGGTTCTGCTGCTTGTGCCGTTGTGGCTGCGGTTGCGCTTTTCCGTCGATGAAGTGGTGACGACGCTGCTTTTGAATTTCGTCGCACTTCTGTTCGTCTCGATGCTGATCGATGGCGTGCTGAAAGACCCGGCGGCATTCGGCTGGCCGCAGTCGGAAGCGGTGGATGCCGCCGCCCGCCTGCCTAAACTGCTGGCCCGCTCGCGGCTGCATATCGGCCTCGGCATTGCGGTGGTGATCGCCTTCCTGATCTATTTCGTCCAGACGCGCACGGTGTTCGGCGTGCAGTCGCGCGCTGCGGGCCTCAACCCCTCCGGCGCCGTTTTCGCCGGTGTGCCGCTGGGGCGGACGCTGGTGATCGTCGCGATGATTTCCGGTGGTCTGGCGGGTCTTGCCGGCACGATCGAGGTTCTCGGCGTCAAGGGTTATGTGACGACCGATCTTTCGCCCGGTTATGGGTATTCCGGCATCGTCGTTGCCATGCTCGCCAACCTCAACCCGCTCGGGGTCGTGCTGGCGGCGCTGTTTACCGCCACGATGTTCGTCGGCGCAGACGGGATGAGCCGCAGCATGGGCATTCCGACCTATATTGCCGATGTGACGGTGTCGCTGTCGCTGCTGTCCATGCTGGTCGCGGTGTTCTTCACGCAATACAGGATACGCCGATGAGCGCGCTTTTCGACATCCTCGCCTCTGCCGGCCTCTGGGCCGCCGTGCTGCGTATCGCCACGCCGCTGATCCTTGCCACGCTCGGCGCGCTGATTTCCGAACGCGCCGGCGTGCTGAACCTCGGCATCGAGGGGATCATGACGTTTGGCGCGATGCTCGGCTGGCTGGCCGTCTATAATGGCGCGGATCTGTGGGTTGGGTTGCTGGTTGCCGCACTGGGCGGGGCGATGTTCGGGCTTTTGCATTCGGTGCTGACGGTGACGCTCGGCCTGTCGCAGCATGTCTCTGGTCTCGGCGTGACGCTGTTTGCCTCGAGCTTTGCCTATTACGTCTTCCGGCTGATGGTGCCGGTGGCTGGAACGCCGCCGACGATCGAGCCGTTCCAGCCGCTCGACATTCCGGTTCTTTCCGATCTGTCCTTCTTCGGTCCGGCATTCTTCACCCAGACGGCGCCGACCTATCTGGCGATTGGGCTTGCGATCGCGCTCGCCTATCTGATTGCCCGCACGCCTATCGGGCTTACGATCCGCATGACGGGTGAAAACCCGCATGCGGCGGAAGCGCAGGGGCTGAACCCGATGGCGATCCGTTATGGGGCGGTGATTTTCGGCAGCGCGATGATGGGCGTCGGCGGTGCGTTCCTGACGCTTTCCGCCTTCAACAGCTTCTTCCCGACCATGGTGCAGGGGCGCGGCTGGATCTGCATCGCGCTTGTCGTCTTCGCCTCGTGGAAGCCGGAGCGGGCGCTGCTTGGCGCAATCCTGTTTGCGCTGTTCGATGCCTTCCAACTTCGGCTGCAGACGGTGCTGAGCGGCGTCGTGCCCTACCAGATCTTCCTGATGATCCCCTATCTGCTGTCGATTGCAGCGCTTGCCGTCATGGCGCGGCGCGCCCGTGTGCCACAGGCGCTGATGCAGCCCTATCGCCGCGGTGAGCGCTGAGTTTTCAATTGCGAGGAGCCTTTCATGTTCGATCTCATCATCAAGAACGCCAACCTACCGGATGGCCGAAAGGGCGTCGATATCGCCGTTTCGGGTGGCAAAATTACTGCGATAGAGGCGAATATTGCAGGTGAAGCGCGGGAAACGATCGATGCGACGAACCGGCTTGTCAGCACTTCCTTCGTCGATCCGCATTTCCATATGGACGCCACGCTGTCGCTCGGTCTGCCGCGGATGAACACATCGGGCACGCTGCTGGAAGGGATCGCGCTCTGGGGCGAGCTTCGGCCGCTGTTGAAGAAGGAAGCGCTGGTCGAGCGGGCGCTTGCCTATTGCGATCTCGCAGTCTCCCAGGGCCTTCTGCATATCCGCACCCATGTCGACACCTCCGATCCGAGGCTGGTGACGGCGGAAGCCATGCTGGAAGTGAAGGAGCGTGTTGCCCCCTATATCGACCTGCAGCTCGTCGCCTTCCCGCAGGACGGTTATTATCGTGCTGCCGATGGCGTGAAGTCGCTGGAACGTGCGCTCGACATGGGCGTCGATATCGTCGGCGGCATTCCGCATTTCGAGCGCACCATGCAGGATGGCGCGGCTTCCGTTGAAGCGCTTTGCCGCATCGCCGCCGATCGCGGCCTGCCGGTCGACATGCATTGCGACGAGACGGATGATCCCATGTCTCGCCATATCGAGACGCTCTCGGCTGAGACCGTGCGTTTCGGCCTGCAGGGCCGGGTTGCCGGTTCGCACCTGACCTCGATGCATTCGATGGACAATTATTACGTCTCGAAACTGATTCCACTGATGGCGGAAGCCGAAATCAACGTCATTCCAAACCCGCTGATCAACATCATGCTGCAGGGTCGCCACGACACCTATCCGAAGCGTCGCGGCATGACGCGGGTGCGCGAGCTGATGGCGGCGGGCCTCAACGTCTCCTTCGGCCATGACTGCGTGATGGACCCCTGGTACTCGATGGGCTCCGGCGACATGCTGGAAGTCGGACATATGGCGATCCATGTGGCGCAGATGTCGGGCGTCGAGGACAAGAAGAAGATTTTTGACGCGCTGACCGTCAATTCGGCCAAGACGTTGGGGCTGGAGAACTACGGCCTGTCGATCGGCTGCAATGCCGACCTCGTCATACTGCAGGCGGAGGACGTGCTGGAAGGGCTGAGGCTGAAGCCGACGCGGCTTGCCGTGATCCGTCGCGGCAAGGTGATCGCCCACACCGAGCCGAAGATTTCGCATCTTCAGCTCGATGGACGTCCGGGGGAGATCGATATGGGCCGTAATCCGACTAGCCGGGGTTAGGCGATAGCCGCTTCCGGTGAAGTCTGCGCAGCCGCCTGCCGGCGCAGCAACATGCCGAAAAGGTCGCGCGGCTCGTCCGGGTCGGCCACAAGGTCGAGCTTTTCGAAGCGCGTGCTGCCCTTCAGCTTGTCATAGACGTAACGGAGGGCGGAAAAGTCTTCCGTTGCGAAGCCGACGCTGTCGAAGAGTGTGATCTGCGTGTCGCTCTCGCGGCCGGTCGTCTGGCCGGTAATGACCTTCCAGAGTTCGGTGACCGGATGATCGGGGGCAAGCTGCTGGATTTCGCCTTCGATGCGGGTTTGCGGCGGGTATTCGACGAAGATCGACGAGCGCAACAGGATGTCCCGGTGCAGCTCGGTCTTGCCGGGGCAATCGCCGCCGACGGCGTTGATATGCACGCCGGGGCCGATCATGTTGTCGGAAAGGATCGTTGCATTCTGTTTGTCGGCGGTGGCTGTGGTGATGATCTGCGCCCCTTCAACCGCTTCTTCCGCTGAGCGGCAGGCGGTGATGTTCAGACCAAGATGCGAAAGGTTGCGGCGGCAGCGCTCCGCGGCGGCCGGGTCGATATCGTAGAGGCGCAGGTTTTCGATGCCGAGAAGTGAGCGGAAGGCGAGCGCCTGGAACTCGCTTTGGGCGCCGTTGCCGATCAGCGCCATGGTTTTTGCGCCCTTGGGCGCGAGGTGCTTTGCGGCGACCGCCGATGTGGCGGCGGTGCGCAGCGCAGTCAGGATCGTCATCTCCGACAGAAGCAGCGGATAACCGCTCTCGACATCGGACAGCACGCCAAAGGCGGTCACCGTCTGGCGGCCGCTTTTCGTGTTCTTCGGATGGCCGTTGACATATTTGAAGGCGTAGAGCGTGCCGTCACTTGCCGGCATCAGTTCGATCACGCCGTCACGCGAATGCGAGGCGATGCGGGCGACCTTGTCGAACAGCTCCCAACGCCGAAAATCCTCCTCCACATAGGCGGCGAGCTCCTTCAGGAACGTCTCGGTGCCGGTGGACAGCACGAGATCCATCATGTTCTCGACGCTGATGAAGGGGACGATGTTGAGATTCTGTTCGGCCGGCATCAGTTACTCCTTGTCGGTCGGTCGAGGACGGTGCGTCCCATCAGGCTGGCGGTGAGATCGACGAGAAGCGTGGCGGTGCGGCCGCGATCGTCGAGGAAGGGGTTGAGTTCGACCAGATCGAGGCTGGTGACGAGGCCGCTGTCATGCAGCATTTCCATCACCAGATGCGCCTCGCGAAAAGTGGCGCCGCCCGGAACGGTGGTGCCGACAGCGGGCGCAATCGAGGGGTCGAGAAAATCGACGTCGAGGCTGACATGCAGCATGCCGTTTGCCGCTTCCACCTGTTCGATGAAGCGCCGGACGAGAACGGCGACGCCGTGTTCGTCGATGCTGCGCATGTCGTGCACGGTGACGGCATTGCGTTTGATCGTTTCACGTTCGGCGGGATCGACGCTGCGGATGCCGATCATGCAGAGATTGGCCGGGTCGACGGCATGGGAAAGCGGTGGCAGGTAGCCTTCAAAGCCGGGCTGGCCGGTGTAATAGGCGGCGGGGAGGCCGTGAAGGTTGCCGCTGGTGGTGGATTCCAACGTGTGGAAATCCGTGTGCGCGTCGAGCCAGAGGACGAAGAGCGGGCGGCCCTCATCGGCCGCATGGCGGGCGACACCGGCGATAGTGCCGGCGGAGAGCGCATGATCGCCGCCCATGAAGATCGGCATGCCTTTGCCCGCTTCACGATAGGCGACATCGGTCAGGAGTTTCGTCCAGGCGGCGATCTGCGGCAGGTTGCGCACAGCCGGGTTGGGGTGGCGGATGTCGGGAAGCTCATCAATGACGACATTGCCGATATCGGTGACCTCGTGGCCGAGACCTTTGAGCGCGCCCGCAAGATCTGCGACGCGCAGCGCGCTCGGTCCCATTTCGCAGCCAAGTTGGGACGCGCCGTCCTGAAGAGGAATACCTATCAGTCTGCAATGCATTGTGTCACTCCGTTTCCTGAAAATGATCATGGTTATCTGGCGGATTGAATAGATCGATTTGCCAAAATCGATAAAATGGCTTTCCATTTCGGCAGCATGATCTATCAATCTGTTCATGGATGAATTCGACCACAAGCTGGTGACGCTTTTGCGTCACGATGCCCGCCGCAGCATTTCGGATCTGGCGGCCGACCTCGGTACGTCAAGGGCGACGGTGCGGGCACGCATGGAAAAGCTGGAGCGAAACCGCGACGTTCTCGGTTATACGGTGATCCTCAGGGCCGATGCGGTGGAGCTGCCGGTGCGCGGCATCATGATGGTGGAGATCGAGGGGCGTGTTGCCGACCGGGTGATCCAGACGCTGGGCGGTTTTCCCGAGGTTTCCGAGATACACACCACCAATGGACGTTGGGATCTGATCGTCGAACTGGGGACTGCGACGCTGGCTGATTTCGACAATGTGCTTCGTCGCATAAGGCTTGTTCAGGGCATCACGGCCAGCGAAACGAACCTGCTTCTGGCGACGCCGCGTAGCACACGAGCGCGGCTCTGAGCATTTTCGCGTGCCGCGCCGGTTCTGCCCGTTGACGGCCACAATCGACGCGCTTAGTCCTTGCGCCCTGCAATTTGATTTTCTTCAAGTCGAGACACCCTCCATGAATTTTATCAGACCGGATATCAGCGCCCGCGCCGCGTCAGCACCGCGCAGCGGTATTGGCGAGATTGTCACCTATGCCAGAGGGCGCGCGAACCTGATGCCGCTCTGGATCGGCGAGGGTGACCTGCCGACGCCGGATTTCATCACCAAGACGGCGGCGGATGCGCTTGTCGCGGGTGAGACCTTCTATACGTGGACGCAGGGCATTCCCGAGCTTCGCCAGGCAATCGTGCGTTATTACCAGCGCCATTACGCAAACGAGCTTTCGGTCGACAATATCTATGTGACCGGGTCGGGCATGCAGTCGATCGTGCTGGCGATCCAGGCGACGGTCTCGGCCGGTGACGAGATCATCTATTTTTCGCCGTCATGGCCGAATGCGATGCATGCCGCTTTGGTGGCTGAGGTGAAGCCGAAAGCCGTTGCGCTGGATTTCGTCGACGGGCAATGGAAAATCGATATCGATCGCCTCGCTTCTGCGATCACGCCGAAGACCAAGGCGTTGTTCATCAACTCGCCGTCTAACCCGACCGGCTGGACAGCAACGAAGGAAGATCTGGCCGCCGTGCTCGATCTGGCGCGCAAGCATGGTCTCTGGATCATCGCCGACGAGATCTATGGTCTTTATTATTTCGATGGCGCCCGCGCGCCGTCCTTCATGGATGTTATGGATAAGGATGATCGGATCATCTTTGCCCAGTCGTTTTCAAAGAACTGGTGCATGACCGGCTGGCGCGTCGGCTGGATGGTGGCGCCGGCGGAAATCGGCCAGACGCTGACAAATCTCATCCAGTATTCAACCTCCGGCGTGGCGCAGTTCATGCAGAAGGGGGCGATCGTGGCGCTGGATCAGGGCGACGATTTCGTCCGCACCAATATCGAGCGGGCGCGGACCTCGCGCGACATCCTCTGCGATGCGCTGGTGGCGACGAACCGGGTCGAGACCGGTCGTCCGCCGGGCGCGCTCTACGCCTTCCTGAAAATCGACGGCGTGACGGATGCGCGTGCGGAAGCCTTCAAAATCGTTGATGCGACGGGTGTGGGTCTTGCACCGGGTACGGCCTTCGGCCTAGGTGGCGAAACCTTCCTGCGCGCCTGTTATCTGCGTGATCCCAAGCAGATCGATGACGCTGCCGAGCGGTTGAGCGGCTATATCCGCGCGCTTTAAAGCTCTCAGTTTTCAAGCCAGCGGCGGCCTGA
Source organism: Hyphomicrobiales bacterium (assembly GCA_900472575.1). GTDB lineage: Bacteria > Pseudomonadota > Alphaproteobacteria > Rhizobiales > Rhizobiaceae > Neorhizobium > Neorhizobium cellulosilyticum. Next base: position 116,058 of record UCIV01000013.1, on the reverse strand, counting down.
CGCAGTGAGGTGCGAATGCATCGCCGCCTGTGCTGCCAGTGGATCGCGGGCTTCCAGCGCCGCCAATATGGCGTGGTGTTCGGTAAGTGCTGCCGTCCAGCTATCGGCCGTCTCGAAATGGCCGCGGATGCCGGCAGATAGCGGGCTGTGGCGTTCGTCGAACAGGTTTTCGACGATCTCCGCAAACAGCGTGTTGCCGGTGCTTTCCGCGATGATCAGGTGGAAGGCCCGGTCCTGTTCGATCGGTTTTCGCGTGTTGGCGATATCGTCCGCCATGGCATTGAGTGTCGCGCGCAGCATGACCAGCGTCTTTTCCGACATCGTTGCTGCCGCCTGGACAATGATGGCGCTTTCAATGACGGCGCGCGCCTGCATCAGTTCCGACGGGCTTTCACCCAGGGATCGGCCGTTGCCGGCCGGTTTTGTTGTGTTGAGCACGTAGATGCCCGACCCCATGCGGATCTCGATCGTACCGTCGATTTCGAGCGCGATCAGCGCCTCCCGAAGCGAAGGGCGTGAGACGCCGAGTTGCTGGGCGAGTTCGCGCTCTGCGGGCAGGCGTGCGCCGGCCTGATAATCTCCCCTGGCGATAAGCTGCCGGACGCGGTCTGCAGTCTGCTGGTAGAGGCGTCGTGTATCCGTCATTGAGGTCTGGCCAATTGCGTATTTAACAAGCAGTTGTCCGTCAATTGGCGTCAATAATTGGCATGATGCAAGAAAAATCTGCAAATTGGCTTGACCAAATGACGCGGCCGCGATTTGATAATCCGCAAGAGCCCTGGGAAGCTCTTGCGCGAAGAGGAGATCGCGATGGGAGGAGTGCCGCAACCTGCAGGCATGGCTGGTCATGCCGTTGGGCACGCCGTGCTGTTGAAGCTTGAGGGTGTGTCCAAGGAATTTCCGGGCGTAAAGGCCCTGTCGGGCGTCAGTTTCGATCTGCGCGCCGGCGAGGTGCATGCCGTCTGTGGAGAGAACGGGGCGGGAAAATCGACGCTGATGAGGATCATCAGCGGCGTCTACCAGCCGAATTCCGGTTCGATCACCTTCAAGGGTGAGCCGGTGCAGTTTGCCTCGACGCTTCAATCGGAAGCGGCCGGCATTGCCATCATCCACCAGGAACTCAATCTCGTTCCGCATCTGACAGTGGCGGAAAACATCTATCTCGCCCGCGAGCCGCGGCGCGGTTTTCTCGTCGACCGGAGACGACTGATCGCCGACGCAAAACGCTGTCTCGACCGGCTTGGCGTCGATATCGATCCGAATGTTCAGGTGCGCACGTTGTCGGTCGCACAGTGTCAGATGGTGGAAATCGCCAAGGCGCTGTCGCTCGATGCGACCGTGCTGATCATGGACGAGCCGACCTCGTCGCTGACCGAGCAGGAGGCACAGCTTCTGTTCAAGGTGATCCGCGACCTGAAAGCCCAGGGCACCGGCATCATCTATATCTCGCACCGGTTGGACGAGATGGCGGAGATCGTCGATCGCGTCACTGTGCTGCGTGACGGGCGCTATATCTCGACCGATGATTTTTCTTCGCTGACTGTCGACGACATCGTGGCGCGGATGGTGGGGCGGTCGCTGGAGGACAAGTTTCCCGAGCCGACGCGGGTGCCGGGCGACAAGGTGATCTTTTCCGCAACCGGCCTGACCAGTCGCGGCGTGTTTTCCGACATCAATTTCGAGATCCGCCGTGGCGAGATCCTCGGTTTTGCCGGGCTGATGGGGGCGGGGCGCACGGAGGTGGCACGTGCCATTTTCGGCGCCGATCCGCGCGATGCCGGGACGATCATGCTCGACGGAAGCGAATTGAAGATTTCCGATCCGCGCAGCGCGATCGACGCGGGCATTGCCTATCTTTCCGAAGACCGCAAGGCGCAGGGGTTGGCGGTAAAAATGCCGGTCGATGCCAATCTGGTCATGGCGCGGATGGGCGCGGTCGCGAGCCGTTTCGGCGTGATCGACCGCAAGCGGCATCGCGAGGCGGGCCAGCGCTATGTCGATCTTTTGAACATCCGCACGCCGAGCCTCAGCCAGCCGGTTCGCCTGCTTTCCGGCGGCAACCAGCAGAAGATCATCATCGGCAAATGGCTGTTTCGCGAGCCGCGCATCATGTTTTTCGACGAACCGACGCGCGGTATCGATGTCGGGGCGAAATTCGCCATTTACCAGATCATGGACGAGCTTGCGGCACGTGGCATCGGCGTTGTGCTGATCAGTTCCGAACTGCCGGAAGTGCTCGGCATGTCCGACCGCATCGCCGTCTTCCATGGTGGGCGGATCACAGCGACGCTTGAAACGCGGACGACCTCCCAGGAAGAAATCATGCATTACGCGTCCGGCAGCGGCCGGCGCGGCGAACAGGGATTGTGAAAGCATGGCCGATATGACCAGCGAAAAACCGGCGCAGCAGCCGGCCCCGAAGGCCGCCGGTCAAGGGCGTCGCCTGAGCGAGCGGCAGAAGGATATCATCCAGAAATTTGCAGCACTCGGCAGCCTGCTCGCGCTGGCGGCAGTGTTTTCCGCCACAAGCAGCGCTTTCTTCACCGTCGGCAACGGCATGACGATTGCGCTTCAGGTGACCTCCATTGCGCTGCTGGGCATCGGTGCGACCTATGTCATCATCACCGGCGGGATCGATCTGTCGGTCGGCTCGGTTCTGGCGCTGGCCGGCGTGGTGGCGGCACTTGCGGTGAAGGAACTGCAACTGCCGATCTGGATCGGCATGCTGCTCGGTATCCTGACCGGCTCGCTCTGTGGACTGATCAACGGTTTCGTCATCACCCAGTTGAAGCTGCCGCCCTTCATTGCGACGCTCGGCATGATGCTGATTGCGCGTGGTGTGGCACTGCAGATCACCGGCGCTCGTGCTGTGTCCGGCCTTGGTGAGGCTTTTGGCGAGCTGGGTAACGGTTCTCTGTTCCGGATCGAATCCATCGACGACCAGGGATTTCCGGCCGTGACATTTCCCGGCATTCCCTATCCGGTCGTGCTGATGATCGTCATCGCTTTCATTGCCGCCTTCGTGCTGAACCGCACGGTGCTCGGCCGTTATATCTATGCGATCGGTTCCAATGCCGACGCGGCGAGACTTTCTGGCGTAAACGTTTCTCGCGTGACCGCCTTTACCTATGTCGTGTCAGGCACGCTCGCCGGCCTAACCGGCTGCGTGCTGATGTCCCGCCTCGTCACCGCGCAGCCCAATGAGGGCGTGGCTTATGAGCTCGACGCGATTGCCAGCGCCGTGATCGGCGGCACGTCGCTGATCGGCGGTGTCGGGACGATTTCCGGCACGATGATCGGTGCCTTCGTCATCGGCATATTGCGCAACGGATTGAACATGAACGGCGTCTCGGCCTTCACCCAGCAGATCATCATCGGCCTCGTCATTCTGGTCACCGTCTGGATCGATCAGCTGCGCAATCGCCGCTGAAGATAAGGGAACGGCCGGGGGCCGGGCCTGACTATGGAAGCCACGGGGAGGGGAGGAGCCTTCCCTTTAAACGGACCTTTGAGGGATATCCCGGGGTCATTCGAGGAGGAAAGACATGCGTAGACTTGCAACGGTCCTGATGGCGTCAGCACTTGCCTTTGCCGGGACGACAGCCGCGTCGGCCGGCGAAATCGCCGTCATCGTCAAGACGGTCAACTCGACTTTCTGGCAGAATGTGCAGAAGGGTGCGGAAGCCGCAATCGGCTCAGCCAAGGGCGAACACACGATGACCTTCCAGGGCCCGGCGGCAGAATCCGCCATTGCCGACGAGGTCAACATGGTCGAGAATGCCGTCAACCGTAAGGTGGCGGCGATCCTGCTTGCGCCGTCGGATCCGGATGCGCTTGTGCCGGCGGTGAAGAAGGCCTGGGAAGCGCGTATCCCGGTCGTCATCATCGACAGCCAGCTTTCCGCGGGGTCGGACAAATATTACCAGTCCTTCCTTGCCACCGATAACAGCAAGGCCGGCGAGCTTGCCGCCAAGGCGCTGATTGAAAAGGTCGGCACGACCGGCAAGATCGCCGTCATGTCCTATGTTGCCGGTGCCGGCTCGGAAATCGGCCGCGTCGGCGGGTTTACCGACTATATCAAGGCCAATTCCAAGCTGGAAATCGTCGGGCCTTATTATTCGCAGTCGCAGATGGCGACCGCGCTGAACCAGACCACCGACGTTCTGGCCGCCAACAGCGACCTGAAGGGTATTTTCGGCGCCAACGAACCGACGGCAATCGGCATGGGCCGGGCGATCAAGCAGGCGGGCAAGGCGGGCAAGGTGGTTGCCATCGGCTTTGACGGAAACCAGGACCTGCAGGAATTCGTCAAGGACGGAACGCTGACCGCCACCGTCGTTCAGGGATCCTACCAGATGGGCGAAAAGGGCATCCAGACGCTGCTTTCGATCCTTGGCAAGCAGAAGGTCGAGAAGACCGTCGATACCGGCGTCGTCGTGGTGACGAAGGACAATATCGACAAGCCGGAAGCCAAGAACGTTCTCTACTAAACAGACCGGCGCGCGGGCGCCTCAATGCCCGCGCGCTCCCTTCTATCACGATCTGGATTTCAGGACATCATGAAGGTTTCGGACAGGCGCAGGCTGCGCAATCGCAACGTCTCGTTCACGCTTATGGGGCTGGGCTGTGCCCAGATGGGCAATCTCTACCGGCTGACCCCCTATCAGGAATCGCTCAGTGCCTTCGAGGCTGCGTGGGATGCCGGCATCCGCTATTTCGATACGGCGCCCTTTTATGGCTATACCCGCTCGGAACGCCGGCTCGGGACGATGGTGACGGATCGGGCGCGGGACGATTATGTGCTGAGCACCAAGGTCGGGCGGCTGATGTTGCCGGATAACAGTGTCGGGCCGGAAGAGGATGCCTTCGTCGCGCCGCTGCCGTTTCGGCCGACCTATGATTACGGTTATGACGCGATCCTGCGCTCTTTCGAGGACAGCCGCCAGCGGCTCGGCATGTTTGCGCCCGACGTGCTTTTTGTCCACGATATCGGCCGCGCCACCCATGGGGATCGTCACCAGCATTACTGGGACCAGTTGACCAAGGGCGGCGGGTTCCGGGCGCTTGGCGAATTGCGTGAGGCAGGTCTGATCAAGGCGATCGGGCTCGGCGTCAACGAATGGCAGGCGATCGCCGATGCGATGGACGAATGCGATATCGACGTGTCGATGCTGGCTGGGCGCTATACGCTCTTGGAACAGGAGAGCTTGGCCCTGCTCGACCGCTGCCACCGCGAAGGTGTCGGGATCGTTGTTGCGGGCGCGTTCAATTCCGGGCTTCTCGCCGGAAACCGAAAGTTCAATTATGCCGAGGCTCCGGCCGATATTCTCGCCCGTGTCGGCGAGATCGAGGCTGCCTGCGAGGCTGAAGGCGTTGCCATGCAGGCGGCGGCCCTCGCCTTTCCGGCGCTACATCCGGCCGTCGTCAGTGTCGTTTCGGGCGCACGCAACGCCGAGCAGATGAAGGCCAATGTCGACTGGTTCGAGCAGGAAATTCCAGCTTCGTTCTGGACCCGATTGCAGGACAAGGGTGTGATCGCTGCCGATGCATCGGTTTCGGGTGGCTGAGACGATGATCATCGATGCCCACCAGCATTTCTGGCTGCTGAAGGATCGCAAAGGCGGCTGGCCGCCACCCGAGCTTGCCGCCATTCACCGCGATTTCTTGCCCGCAGATCTGACATCGGAGATCGACGGTGCCGGCGTCGGCGGCACGATCCTCGTGCAATCGATGCCGAGTGTCGAGGATACGCGGTTCATGCTGGGCCTCGCCGAGAAGAGCGATACCATTCTCGGTGTCGTCGGCTGGGTGGAGATGAAGGCCCCGGATGCGCCGGAGGTGATCGCCGATCTTGCAAAAGCGCCGAAGTTGAAGGGACTGCGGCCGATGCTGCAGAATATCGCCGATCCCGACTGGATCGACGATCCGGCGCTAGAGCCGGCTGTCGAGGCGATGATGGCGCATTATCTGGTGTTCGATGCGCTGGTGCTGGAGCCGCATCTTTCGGCCCTGCATGCCTTCGCCCGCCGTCATCCCGGGCTGCCTGTCGTCATCGATCATGGGGCGAAGCCGCGGATTGCCACGGGACATTATCGCGACTGGCGGCATGCGATGTTGCGGCTCTGCGAACTCGACAATGTTTGCTGCAAGCTTTCCGGCCTGTTGACCGAAGCGGGTGGGCAGAAGCCAGAGGCGCTGCGGCCCTATATCGAGACCATTCTTGAATTGTTCGGAGTTGACCGGGTGATCTGGGGTAGCGACTGGCCGGTCGTCAATCTGGCTGGAAACTATGCCGGATGGATCGCTCAATGCCGCGCGATCGTTCCCCAAGCCGATCACGATGCGGTGTTCGGCAGCAATGCTCGGCGCTTCTATCGATTGTGAGGAAATGAGATGCAGAGAATGGGGATGGTGATTGGTCTCGCGCCGGAAAAGGTCGAGGAATATAAGGCGCTGCATGCTGCCGTGTGGCCCGAGATCCTTGATCTCATATCGCGCTGCAATATCTCCAACTACTCGATATTCCTGCGCGAACCGGAGAACCTGCTGTTCGGTTACTGGGAATATCATGGTACTGATTTCGCTGCAGATATGGCGAAAATGGCAGCGAGCGAGAAGAACCAGGAATGGTGGTCGTACTGTATTCCCTGCCAAAGACCTTTCGCAACGCGAAAGGATGGGGAATGGTGGGCATCGATGGATGAGGTGTTCCATCTGGACTGAAAGGGAGAAGACATGACAGGTAAGCTAGGAGGCAAGGTGGTCGTGGTGACCGCCGCCGGTCAGGGGATAGGACGGGCCAGCGCATTGGCCTATGCCGAAGCGGGCGCACAAGTCTGGGCGACCGATATCAATGAGGAAGCGCTTTCGACGCTGACGGGCAGCACCAATATCGAAACGGCAAAGCTCGATGTGCTCGACAGCGCATCGGTAACGGCATTCTTCGAGCGTGTCGGCGCGATCGATGTACTGTTCAACTGCGCCGGTGTAGTGCATGGCGGCTCGGTGCTGGAGATGACGGACAAGGATCTCGATTTCGCCTTCGATCTCAATGTCCGCGCCATGGTGCGCACGATCAAGGCTGTGCTGCCGGGCATGCTGGAGCGCGGCGACGGCACGATCATCAACATGGCCTCGATCGCTTCCAGCTCCAAGGGCGTACCGAACCGCTGCGCCTATGGCACGACCAAGGCTGCCGTGATCGGGCTGACCAAGGCGATTGCAGCTGACTACGTGACACGCGGCATTCGCTGCAACGCTATCTGCCCCGGTACGGTGGAAAGCCCGTCCTTGGAACAGCGCATGCGTGCCCAGGGCAATTACGAGGAGGCGCGTGCGGCATTTATCGCCCGCCAGCCGATGGGGCGCCTCGGCAGCCCTGAAGAAATTGCGGAACTGGCGGTCTATCTCGCCGGCGCTACCTACACGACCGGGCAGGCCGTCGGCATCGACGGCGGCTGGTCGATCTGAGCCATTTTTGAAAAGCGAAGTTTGAATTGAAAGGACTATTCCGATGAAATTCCTGCGTTATGGCGCGCCCGGCGCTGAAAAGCCTGCGATCGTCGATGCCGACGGCAAGATCCGTGATCTTTCCGCACATGTCTCCGATCTTTCTGGTGCAGCGCTCTCCCCGGATGCGCTGGCGAAACTCGGCGCTGTCGATGCAAAGAGCCTGCCGCTAGTCGAAGGTTCGCCGCGTCTTGGCCCCTGCGTGGCCGGTACCGGCAAGTTCATCTGCATCGGCCTCAACTATTCCGACCACGCCGCCGAGACAGGCGCGACCGTGCCGCCGGAGCCGATCATCTTCATGAAGGCGTCTTCGGCCATCGTCGGCCCGAACGATGACGTCGTCATTCCGCGCGGTTCCGAAAAGACCGACTGGGAAGTCGAGCTCGGCGTCGTCATCGGCAAGACGGCGAAATACGTTTCGGAGGACGATGCGCTGGATTACGTCGCCGGCTATTGCCTGACCAATGACGTTTCCGAACGTGCCTTCCAGGCCGAGCGTTCCGGCCAGTGGACCAAGGGCAAATCCTGCGACACGTTCGGACCGCTCGGCCCCTGGCTGGTGACCAAGGACGAGATTCCTGATCCGCAGAACCTCGGCATGTGGCTGACGGTGAACGGCGAGAAGATGCAGGATGGCTCGTCGAAGACCATGGTCTACGGCGTCAAGTTCCTTGTCTCGTATCTCAGCCAGTTCATGTCGCTGCATCCGGGCGATGTCATCTCCACCGGCACGCCTCCGGGCGTCGGCCTTGGCATGAAGCCGCCGCGCTTCCTCAAGGCCGGTGATGTCGTCGAACTCGGCATCGAAGGCCTCGGCAGCCAGAAGCAGACCTTCGTCGCCGATATCTAAGACGACCGATCGGCGCGCCGGTTTGGAGGCTGGCGCGCCGATTTTTAGACCAAATAAGCCGGCAGAGGAGGCCGCAATGACCCGCATCACCAATCTTCGTGTTTTCGATCTGCGCTTCCCGACTTCGGCAAGCCTTGACGGGTCGGATGCGATGAACCCCGATCCGGATTATTCGGCGGCCTATGTCATCCTCGAAACCGATCGCGACGGGATCGAGGGCCATGGCCTGACCTTTACCATCGGCCGCGGCAACAACATCGTCTGCATGGCGATCGAGGCTATGCGCCATCTGGTGATCGGCAAGGACTTAGCCGAAATGCGCGCTAGCCCCGGCAAATTCTGGCGGCACCTGACGGGCGACAGCCAGTTGCGCTGGATCGGGCCGGATAAGGGGGCGATGCATCTGGCGACCGGTGCCGTGGTCAACGCGCTCTGGGATGCGCTCGCCAAGGAGGCGGGCATGCCGGTGTGGAAATTTGTAGCGACAATGTCGCCGGAAGAGATCGCCGATATCGTCGATTATCGGTATCTCACCGATGCGCTGACCCGCGACGAGGCGATCGACATCCTGCGCAAGGCGGAGAAGGGCAAAGCGGAGCGGATCGCCATTCTCGAGCGTGAAGGTTATGCCTGCTACACGACTTCGGCGGGCTGGCTCGGTTATCCCGACGACAAGCTACGCCGGCTGGCGCAGGAGGCAGTCGATGCCGGGTTCAGCCATGTGAAGATGAAGGTCGGGCGCGATCTGGAAGACGATATCCGCAGGCTTACCATTTGCCGTGAAGTGATCGGGCCGGATCGCTATATGATGATCGATGCCAACCAGGTCTGGGATGTCGACCAGGCGATCGACTGGGTGAAGGCGCTGGCCTTTGCCAAGCCGTTCTTCATCGAGGAGCCGACCAGCCCGGACGATGTGGCGGGGCATAAGAAGATCCGCGAGGCGATCGCGCCGGTGAAGGTGGCGACCGGCGAAATGTGCCAGAACCGCATCATGTTCAAGCAGTTCATCGCCGAGGGCGCGATCGATATAGTGCAGATCGATGCCTGCCGCATGGGCGGGCTGAACGAGGTGCTGGCGGTGCTCTTGATCGCCGCGAAATTCGGCAAGGCGGTATGGCCGCATGCCGGGGGTGTGGGCTTATGCGAATATGTGCAGCATCTGTCGATGATCGACTACATCGCCGTCTCCGGTACCAAGGAGGGACGCGTGATCGAATATGTCGATCATCTGCACGAACATTTCGTTGATCCCTGCGTGATCAAGGACGCCGCCTATATGCCGCCGTCGCGGCCGGGCTTTTCGATCGAGATGAAGCCGCAGTCGATCGAAGCTTATCAGTTCGGTAGACCCAAAGCGGCGTGAACGTGCATCGACACTGGATATGAAAAAGGCGCCTTCCGGCGCCTTTTTCTATTGGGTGGTGAGGCTTCAAACCTCCAGAATGGCCTTGATCACGCCGGCTTCCGGTTTCGACCATTCGGAAAACAGCGCGACTGCGTCGGACAGCGGTGCACGATGGGTGTTAAGCGCGCGGGTCGGAACCTTACCGGCCTCGATCTGGCGCACGACTTCGGCAAAATCATCCGGCTGGGCGTTGCGGCTGGCGATCAGCGTTGCCTCGCGCTTGTGGAATTCCGGGTCGGAGAAGGTGATGTCCTGGCGGACGACGGAGAGCAGCACGTAACGTGCGCCATGGGCGAGGAAATGGAAGCCGCGCTGCATGGGGATGGCGTTGCCGGTGGCGTCGATGACGACATCGTACCATTCGCCGCCGGTCTGCCGCTCGGCGACCTGTTCCGCGTCTGCATCGGCAAAGATCGTCGCGTCTGCGCCGAGTTTTTCGACGGCAAAAGTGAGCCGGTCGTCGCGCGTATCCATGACGGTGACATGGGCGCCGCGGGCCTTGGCAAAGATGATCGCCGACATGCCGATCGGGCCTGAGCCGGTGACGAGCACGCGATCCTCGGACGTGATCGCGCCGCGCTTGACGCCATGGGCGCCGATGGCGAGAAATTCGATCATTGCCGCGTCTTCGAGCGGGATATTGCCGGTCGGGATGACGTTTTCTTCCGGCACGCAGAGATATTCGGCCATGCCGCCATCGCTGTGGACGCCCAGCACCGAAATGTTGCGACAGGCATTGCTGATGCCGCGGCGGCAGGCCTGGCAGGTCCCGCAGGAGAGATAGGGAACGATATAGACGGGTTCGCCGGGTTTAAGCCTGCTGCCGGCCGGAGCCTCCGCGACGGTGCCGGACAACTCATGGCCCATGACGCGTGGATATTGGAGAAACGGATGTTTTCCGGCAAAGATGTGAAAATCTGTGCCGCATATGCCGATATGGCGGATGCGGACTTTGACCTCGCCTTCGCCGCGTGCCGGTTCGGGACGGTCCTCCAGCGCAAGTTGGCCGGGCTCGATACAGACGAGCGCCTTCATGATAAACTCCTGGGGTGGTTTTGGGGTGTCTTGAAATTCTTGGTCAGCGCCATTTCGCGACCTCTGCGTTGACGAGATCGCGCCAGGCGCGCGACTGGGCGAGCGAAAGCGGAATGAGGCCTTCGATGCCGACAAAGCTTGCCGTGTAATCCTGAGGATCGGCCGCCTGGGCTGCTGCCAAAAGCTCGTCGCGGCGCGGATCGTTGCAATCCCTGAAGCGGATCAGCGCGGCGATCCAGAGGCCGACGACGCGGGCAAAGCTTGCGCCGTCCGAGCCTGAAGCCAATGCATCCACCGCCGGCGAAAAGATGCGCTGCGGCAGTTTCTGGCTGGAATCCATGGCGATCTGGATGTTGCGATGGGCGATGGCGCGATTGCTGAAACGGTCGATCAGCTGGTCCATGTAATGGTCGAGATCGATGCCGGGGACCGGGTCGAGCGTGGCCGCTGCGGCGCGCATATGGTCTCGCGTCGTCGCCACGAATTCCGGCACGGCCATGACGTCGCGCACGCATTCCAGCCCTTTCAAAAGACCGAGATGGGCGATCATCGTGTGCGAGCCGTTGAGCAGTCGGAGCTTCATCTTCTCGTATGGCTCGACATTTTCGACGAACAATGCGCCGCCGGCTTCCCAGGCGGGGCGGCCCGAGACGAATTCGTCCTCGATCACCCATTGCATGAAGGGCTCGGTATCGAGGGCAAGCGCATCCTCCACGCCGAGCAGGCTTTTGGCACGGGTGCGGGTATCCTCGGTCGCGGCGGGCACGATGCGGTCGACCATGGAAGAAGGGAAAGTGACCTCCTGCTCGATCCATTTTGCCAGTTCCGGGTCGCGGCGTGTGGCCATGTCCAGAACCAAACGACGGACAACCTTGCCGTTGGACGGGAGGTTATCGCAGCAGAGAATGGTGAAGGGACGCATGGCCTTTTCGCGGCGGGAAGCGAGACCGGCGACGAGATAGCCGATTGCACCGACCGGGGCGTCGGGATTGGCGAGATCGTTGGCGACCGCGGGATGAGCCTTGTCGAGGCCGCCGGTCGATGGATGCAGACCATAGGCCTTTTCCGAGACGGTCAGTGTGACGACATGGATGAACGGGCTGGCCAGATAGGTGAGCACACGCTCCCGGTCGGTTGCAGCGCAGAGCCAGTCGACGGTTGCGCCGACGACCTCGCTCGTGTCACCTTCGCTATCGCGCACGGTGATCGAATAGAGGCCGTCCTGCGCAGCCAATGCTTCGACCGGCTCGGGCGAGCGCAGGTTGACCGCGACGATGCCCCACGGGCCGAACTCGCTCTGCAATGCGCGCTGTGTATAGACGCCCTGATGGGCGCGGTGGAAAGCGCCGAGGCCGAAATGCAGGATGCCGGGGCGCAGCTCGGAACGGTCGTATCCGGGCTGGGCGACGTTTGAGGGGAGCTGCGTTTCCGCGGAAAGTGTTCTTGTCATCGGCCAAGTCCGAACTGGCTGTGGCTCAAGGCGCGCTCGATGCCGCGCAGTTCCGCCAGCCCTTTCAGGCGGCCGATGGCCGGATAACCGGGTTGAGCGCCGCGGGACAGATCGTCGAGAATTTCCTGGCCGTGGTCGGGACGCATCGGGATCTGATGGTCTTCACGGCCCTCCGCCTTGCGGCGTTTCTCTTCGGTCAGAAGTGCGGCGATGACGGCAACCATGTCGGTGCCACCTTCCAGATGCTCGTCTTCGAAGAAGGAGCAGGGCAGGGTGTCCTCGTCGCGGGTGACGTTGCGCAGGTGGACGAAGTGGATGCGGTCGGCAAAGCGGGTGGCAATTTGTGCCAGATCGTTATCCGCCCGTGCGCCGAGCGAACCGGAGCAGAGCGTTACGCCATTGGCGCGGCTGTCCACCTGACGGAGCATGTGAGCGTAGTCGTCGCCGGTTGAAAGAATACGCGGCAGGCCGAGCAGCGGCCATGGCGGATCATCCGGATGGGCGCAGATGTTGATGCCTACCCGTTCGGCCACCGGGGTGACTTCCGAGAGGAAGTCGATGAGATTCAACTGCAGTTTTTTCGCGTCGATGCCTTGATAGGTACGCAGTTTTTCGAGCAGCTGGTCGAGCGTGTAGCCATCGGCCGAACCGGGCAGGCCGGCGCCGATATTCTTGCCGAGCGCGGTGATGCGTGCGTCATCGAGTGAGGCGAAGCGTCTGGCCGCTTCTTCCTGCAGCCGTTCAGGATAGTCCTGTGCTGCACCGGGGCGTTTCAGGATGTGGATGTCGAAGGCGATAAAATCGGTGAGATCGAAGCGCATCGCCTTTGCGCCATGTCTGGTTTCCCAGCGCAGGTCGGTGCGGGTCCAGTCGAGCACCGGCATGAAATTGTAGCAGACCGTCTTGATTCCGGAGGCCGAGAGGCGGCGTAGTGTCTCCTGCCAGTTCTTCACATGCTCGCGCCAGTCGCCGGTCTGGGTTTTTATCTCTTCCGAGACCGGCACGCTCTCCACCACGTCCCAGAAAAGGCCGCCTTCGCGGATCGCCTGATGGCGTTTTTCGATCTCTTCGGCGGGCCAGACGGCGCCGGTCGGTATGTGATGAAGGGCGCTGACAATGCCCTCGGCCCCTGCCTGGGCGGCGTCTCTCACCGTGACCTTGTCGACCGGTCCGAACCATCGCCATGTGTGTCGCATCTGTCTTTCCTTTTTAGCTGAGCGCGATCTGGACCTTGCAGGCGGCGGTGCGATCACCGGCCTGCAGGAAGGCTTGAAGCGCCTCGTCGATCGGGAATGTGTGGGAAAGGATCGGACGGACATTGATATCCCTGGCGCCGATCAGTTGGACGGCGCGGGCGAATTCCTCGTGGAAACGTTGCGAGCCGCGCCAGACGATTTCCTTGCCGACCAGCATGTTGACCGGAACCGACAATTCACCGGTCACGCCGACCTGCACGATCGTGCCGCGTGGTTTGACGCACTGGAATGCCGAGACGAGGGCAGGGCCGGCGGCCGAGCATTCGAACACGGTGTCGAACGTGCCCTTGTCTATTTGATAGGGGGTAAGTGCATCGGGCTTGGAAACGTTGATCGTCTTATTTGCGCCCATGGCCGGGCCGCGCGACAGGGCAGCGTCGGCAAGATCGGTAACCGTGATCCTTTCGGCACCTGCATGGCGGGCTGCGGCGACAACCAGCAAGCCGATAGGGCCGGCGCCGGTGACGAGCACGTTTTTGCCCGCAAGATCACCGGCCTGGGCCACCGCATGGAGGCAGACAGCCAGTGGTTCGGCGCAGGCTGCCTCGGCGGCTGAGGCTTCGCCTTCCACCGGAAAACACTGGATTGCCGGGACGATAAACTGTTCGCGGAACATGCCCTGCTCATGGGGAAGACGCATGGCCGAGCCCATGAACTTCATTTCGAGGCAATGGATCGGCTGGCCGATGCCGCAATAATGGCAGTGGCCGCAGGGTTGCGACGGGTTGACGGCGACGAGCGTGCCGGGGGCGAGGCCGGTGACGCCGGGGCCAACCGCCTCGATATAACCGGAGGCCTCGTGGCCGCTGATGATCGGTTCGCGTACACGCACCGGGCCGAAGCCGCCGTCCTGGAAATAATGGAGATCGGACCCGCAGATGCCGCCCCGGGCCATTTTCAGCCGAACTTCACCGGGGCCAGGCTCGGGGCATTCCTGCGTTTCGACGTGCAAGTCCTGCTTGCCGTAAAGACGAACGATCTTCGTCAACATGTCTCATGCCTTCAGATTGGAATGGAGTGCCTGCGCCGCCTAGCGGCGCAGGCGGGTTATCATCAACGGATCAGGCCCATCTCGGTCGGCAGCCACAGCGTGACGGCCGGGACGAAGGTGATGATGATCAGCGCCACGAACAGCGGCACCAGCCAGGGCAGGATCGCCATCGTCGTGCGTTCGACCGAAAGTTTGGCCACACGCGAGAGTACGAAGAGCACCATGCCGAGCGGCGGATGCAGGAGACCGATCATCAGGTTCAGCGTCATGATCAGGCCGAAATGCACCGGGTCGATGTCGAACTGCAGAACCAGCGGCAGCAGGATCGGCACGAGGATCGTGATGGCCGCGATCGTATCAAGGAAGCAGCCGACGAACAGCATCAGGAGGTTGACCAGGATGAGGAACACCCACTTGCTGTCGGTAAGGCCGGTGATGGCCGTCGAGAGCAGCTGGGCGGTCTGGCTGACGGTGAGCAACCAGGCAAAGACCGAGGCTGCAGCAACGATGAACAGAACCGAGGCCGTGGTTTCGACCGTGTCCATGGTTGCCTTGGCGAGGCTCTTGAAGGTCATTGTGCGATAGCGCACGAGGCCGAGGAACAGCGACCAGAGGACGGCCGCAACCGCCGCTTCCGTTGGCGTGAACCAGCCCATCGTCATGCCGCCGATCAGGATGACCGGGGTCATCAGCGCCATGACGGCCGAGAAGTCGAAATACCAGTCGGCGGCGATGAGGACGATGAGGGCGATGCCGACCGCAAAGTTCAACGAGAGGCCCATCAGCGTCAGGAGATAGATGCCGAGCGGCACCATCATGACGACAACGACTTCCAGCGAGGCGCCGAACAGGTTGCGGATGTTAAACGGCGTATCCGAACCCCAGCGTTTGATGAAGGCGAAGACGGCGACTGTGACCATCATCAGCACCGTCATGACGACGCCGGGCACGATGCCGGCCATGAACAGCGCGCCGATCGAAACGTTTGCCATCATGCCGTAAATGACGAAGGGGAGCGACGGCGGGAAGATGGGTCCAAGCGTTGCCGACGCGGCGGTGACGCCGACCGCGGCTTCGACCGGATAACCGTGATCCTTCATCGCCTTGATTTCGATTGTGCCGATACCGGCAGCATCGGCAAGCGCCGTGCCGGACATGCCGGAGAACACCACCGAGCCGATGATGTTGACCTGCGCCAGACCGCCCTTCATCCAGCCGACGAGGGCGACGGCGAAGGAATAGATGCGGCCGGTGACGCCGGCGACATTCATCAGGTTACCGGCAAGGATGAAGAAGGGAACGGCGAGAAGCGGAAAACTCTCGACGCCGGCGATAAGGCGCTGGGCGGCGATGATATCCGGCGCGACGTCGTAGAAGATGATGTAGGACACCGACGACACGGCCATCGAGATGGCAACCGGCACGCCGAGAAGCATCAGCGCCAGAAAAGAACCGATGAGAAGCAGCATATCTCAGCCCTCGCTCTGGAAGGCTTCGGGTCGCTCGAGCACCGAATAACCACGGCGCATATTGGCGATGAAGACCTGAATGGAACGGAACAGCATCAGAACGAATGCCGCGAGCACGGAATAGAAGATGATGTCGCGCGGAAGGTCGACGGTGACCATTTCCTCGCCAGCAACGACTTCCATGTAACGCCACATCAGCCAGGAGCCGTAGGCGAAGAAGCCGATGCGGATGATGTCGACAATCGTCGCCATGACGCGTGTCACACGGGCGGGCAGATAGTGGTAGAGCACGTCCACCTGGATGTGGCGCGACATCCGCACACACATGACTGAGCCCAGAAACACCACGCCGATCAGGCAGTTGACGGCGATTTCCTCGGTCCAGGCATAGCTGTCGTTCAGGACGTAGCGAGTAAAGAATTGCAGGAAGACGCAGCCCGTCATCAGCCAGAATAGGCCGAGCGTGATCCAGTCTTCGAAGGCGTAGACCTTGAGATCGACTTCGGCGGGGGCCTCGTCAAAGGTATGCGCTATCTCCTCAGGAGTGACCTGAGTGTGAATTTCCTGTGCTGTCGACATGAGTTTGTCCCATTCAAGAGAAGCCGGCGCGGTCGTCTTTCGACCGCGCCGAACGGGATCATTTGATGGCGCGGATCGCTTCCCAATCGGACTTCTCGTAGCCGAAGTCCTCGAACTTGACCTTTTCGAGCACGTTCTTCTCGAAGTCGGCCTTGTCGACCTCGACGACGTTCAGGCCGCGTTTCTTGAAGTCGTCGACCAGAGCCTTTTCACGCTCCTCGATAATCTTCGTAGTCTTGGCGGCAGCTTCCTGCATGACGTCGCGGAAAATCTGCTTGTCTTCGTCAGAGAGGCTCGCCCAGCGGCTTTTGGAGATGACTGTGTTGAGGTGGTCGACGATATGGCCGGAGAGAACGATGTTCTTCTGAACTTCGAAGAATTTTTTCGCTTCGATCGTCGTCAGCGGGTTTTCCTGTGCGTCCACCGTGCCGTTCTGCAGCGCGAGATAGACTTCGGCGAATGCGATCGGCGTGGTGTTGGCACCGCAGGCGCGCGGCATGGCGAGATAGGCCGGCACGTCCGGAACGCGCATCTTCACGCCCTTCAGGTCGGAGCATTTGGTGATTGCTGTGTTCGACGTCGTGTGGCGAGTGCCGTAATAGCTGACGGCGGTGATGACGTTGCCGGTCTTGTCCTCATACCCCTTGGCAAGGCGCTTGAAGACGTCGCTCTTCGTATAGGTGATCAGATGGCTCGGATCGCGGAAGATATAAGGGAAATAGGTGACGCCGATCGGCTTGAAATCGCGGGCGGCGAAGCTCGAACCCGAGATGATCATGTCGACCGTGCCAAGCTTGAGGCCCTGGTTGATGTCGGCTTCCTTGCCGAGCTGTGAAGCCGGATAGACGTCGATCTTGTAACGTCCGTTTGTGCGTTTGGCGATTTCTCCGGCGGCCCATACCGATTCCGTGTGGAAGGGTTCGGATGTCTCGTAGACATGCGCCCATTTCAGCGTTTCCACCGCGTGTGCCGACATTGCCGACGCCACGATGACTGCCGCTGCACCGAGCAGCGTCTTCAATCTTGAACTCATTCTGTCCTCCCGAATTGCGTTCAGATTACTCCCTAACCGGCCGCCTCCTCGCGGTCTCGGTCACTCCTCTCTCGTTGGCTCCTCTCCGAAGCTTTCCGAGAATCTCTTTTGCGAAAGCGTCAAATGCATGCGCATCGCTTCGCGTGCCGCTGCCGGGTCTCCTGCCGCCAGCGCGTCGCGTATGATCCTGTGTTCATCCAGTGCTGCCCGCCATGTGTGGGGGCCTTCGAAATAGCTTGCCAGCTTTTCGAAGAAAGGCGAGGCGCGCTTGTCGTAGATCAGGCCGATAAAGACATTGAGCGACGAATTGCCGATGATGTCGGCGATTGCCGTATGAAAGGCGCGGTCCAGCGCCAACGCCCGCTCGGAGTTTTCCAGTACGCCTTCCATCTCTTCCAGAATGACGTCGAGGCTTCGAATGCCTGCCTCGTCGACGCAACGTGCGGCCTCTTCCGCAATAGCGCTTTCTATGATGCAGCGGGCCTGCAGGATTTCGAACGGGGCTTCGCTGTCGTCTGCGGCGAGAACCTTCGGCGCTCCTGCAGCCTTGGGGCTGACATATACGCCTGACCCCATGCGGATCTGCACCAGACCCTCGACTTCGAGAACGATCAGGGCTTCTCGCACGGTCGGACGTGATACGCCGAGCCGCTCGGCCAGCTCGCGTTCGGCAGGCAGTCGCTCCCCGACGGCGATCTCTCCCGACTGGATGAGTACACGAAGCTGTTCCGCGGCCTGGCGATAAAGCCGGCGTGGTTCAAGCGCGACAAACATGAAAACCTCCTGACGCGTCTCTCCTCCCGCGTCATGTGGTCAGATTGTCTTACCAATTATCATTCGTCAAGTGGGCTCCTCACAGAAACTTGTTCAGGCCGGCATCGGAACGTTGTAGGTCCCGGACAGCTCCAGAAACGCGGCTCTTGTTACCGGATCGAGCTCGACGCCATGAGCATCGCGATGGCGTGCGACCTTCCATTCGCGGTCGCCAGGCGCCATGACGGATGCGCCGGCACGGGCAGGCGATGTCCGCAGCGTTTCAACATAGCGTTTTATGCCGGCTTCGAAGGTTGGTCTGTCGACGAAGGCTTCGGGCTGGATGGCCATGACGAAAGCCCCAAGAAGGCGCGGAGTCTCCATATCCTCACCCATCATCGAGGGGATGTCGAAGCTTAGACGCATGCCGGTGAGCACTGCGCTGAAGATTTCCGCGATACCGGCAAGGCCGGCACCCTTGAAACCGAAGGCGTCACCCAGTGGGGCGAGCATTTCGGTCAGATGCGGGTCCGTCGTGTTGATGCCGGCTTCGTCAGACGCGACGCCCTCGGGCAGCCTTGTCCCGGTACTGCGATAAAGCAGGACACGATTGAATGGGACGGCGCTGGTCGCCATGTCGAGGAACCACGGATCTTCACCGGCAATCGGGACAGCCATCGAAATCGGGTTGGTGCCGTGGAAGCGCGAGGCACCATCGTGCAGCCGGACAAAACTGTCGGAGTTGCAGAAAGACAGGCCGATCATACCATGTCTGGCGGCCTCGACCGAATAGGCGCCTGCCGCGCCGAAATGCGAATTGTTGCGGACGCCGACGGCGCCGATGCCGAATTTTCCGGCGAGATCGATTGCCCGCGCCATGGCGGCATAGGCAGGAACGGCGCCTTGGGCATGGTCGCCGTCCAGCGTTTCCACCGCGCCGAAACCAGCGACTTTGCGGATGTCAGGGTTCTTGTTCAGACGGCCGCCTTCGAGAGCCTTGATGTAGTGGGCAAGCAGGCGGACGCCGTGGCTGTCCACGCCGCAGCGCGTGGCGTGCATGAGGGCGCGCGTCGTCGCGTCAGCCGTCGCATCGTTGGCACCGCAAGCGGTCAGGACCTGACGGCAAAAGCGGTCGAGATCCGAAAGCGAGACTGTCTGATGAACAGCATCCATGGCATTTCCTCGAAATTATTGTCTTTTGTGTACACTAGACATTCTTGCTTGCGAATGTAAATGAATGAAAGACGGTCGGTTGCGATTTTCGCCAGGACGGCATCATGGGGACGGTGAAATGACGGAGGGGCCGAGTGATGCCGTATCGGGGCGTTCGCCCAAACTCTACCAGCGAGCTCTTGCGGTGGTCGCGTCGGAAATCCGCTCCGGTGGGTGGCATGACGCCGCAAGGCTGAACGAGACCGCCATTGCGAAAAGGTTCGGCATCAGCCGGGCGCCGGCACGACAGGCCCTGTCGGAACTGGAGGCGCTGGGGCTTGTCCGTAAATCCGAGGGGCGAGGATATCAGGTTGTTGCAGGGGGTGGATCTACCAGCCAAAACGTTGGCGACGCGGTCGATACTTCCGGCCCGGACGACATGCAGCTTCATTTTCTGGCGAGCTGGGAGCTGATCTACCGGCAGGTGGAGATGGAGATCGTCTCCCGAACATCGATCGCCAGCTGGCGCATCAACGAGGTGGCGCTGGCGAAAGCTTTCGGGGTGAGCCGTACGGTTGCCCGCGAGGTTGTGGCGAGACTGCAGCAGCGCGGCATCGTCAGCAAGGATGATGCCGGTCGCTGGCATGTGCCGGCACTGACCGCAAGGCATGTGAACCAGCTCTACGAATTGCGATGGACGCTTGAGCCGCTGGCGCTGCAGCAGGCCTTTCCGCATTTGCCGGATGAGGTGTTGCCGGCCCTGTTTATCGATCTGCAGCACGCGATCAACGCGGGAGATGCGGCGGATGGCGCGATGCTGGACGCGGTCGAGCTGCAGCTTCACGGCCAGTTGCTCGGCTATTGCGACAATGCTCCGCTAATGCAGGCAATCAGCCTGCCGCAGGCCGTTCTGGTCGCGCATCACAGACTCTACCAGCCCAAGACGCCGCCGATCACCGACGAGCCGTTCCTGCTGGAACATGTCGAGGTTTTCGAGCGGCTGATGGCGGGCCGGGTCGCGGATGCCGGTGCGGCGCTTGCCAATCATCTGAAAATCTCGCGGGAGCGCGCCATGCTGCGCATTGCCAATGCCGCGCGCGGCCTGTCATTGCCGAATGTGGCCTATCTGGAGCGCCTGCGAGACGTCGAATTCAGTTTGTGATCATGATCATCGGGAGGAGCCGACATTGAAGATCAAGTCCCTGGAACCATTCATCCTTCATCTGCCGCTGACATCGGCGTCGATTTCGGATTCGACCCACAGCATCACCCATTGGGGCGTGGTCGGGGTGGCGATCACCACGACGGATGGGCTGACCGGCTACGGTTTTACCGGCACCCATGCGCATCTGGCATCCGACCGGCTGATCACGGCCTGCATTCGCGACTGCTATGCGCCGCTTCTGATCGGTGAGGATGCCAATGATCATCAACGGCTCTGGACCAAGCTTGCGCGTTATCCGTCGCTGCAATGGGTCGGCCGGGCGGGGATCACGCATCTGGCGCTTGCTGCCGTCGATGTGGCGATCTGGGACCTGAAGGCGAAGAAGGCGGGACTGCCGCTCTGGGCTTATCTCGGTGGCGCAAGGACCGACGCGCTTGAGGCCTATAATACCGATATCGGCTGGCTGTCATTCTCGCTGGACGATCTTCTGTCGGGTTCTGCGCGTGCGGTCGAAGAGGATGGATTTACCCGGATCAAGCTGAAGGTCGGCCACGACGATCCGAATGTCGATGTCCGCAGGCTTGCGGCCGTGCGCAAACGGCTGGGGCCGGATATCCGCATCGCGATCGACGGCAATGGCAAATGGGACCTGCCGACCTGCCTGCGCTTCTGCGAGCGGGCGCGCGATCTCGATATCTACTGGTTCGAAGAGCCGATGTGGTATGACGACGTGGAGAGCCATCGTCTGCTGACGCGGTCCTCGACCATTCCGGTGGCGCTCGGCGAGCAGCTTTATACGGTCGATGCATTTCGCAGCTTCATCAATGCCGGAGCGGTTGCCTATGTGCAGCCCGACGTGACGCGGCTTGGCGGGATTACCGAATATATCCAGGTGGCCGATCTGGCGCTGGCGAACCGGCTGCCTGTCGTGCCGCATGCGGGTGAGATGAGCCAGGTGCATGTGCATCTGAGCTACTGGCATCCGGCATCGACCATTCTCGAATATATCCCCTGGATCAAGGATCATTTCGAAGAACCGGCGGATGTCGTGGGCGGGGTCTACAAACGGCCTGAAAAGCCGGGTGCCGGAACGACGGTGCTGGCCGACAGTTTTGCGCGGTTCGGCAAAAGTCTTGGCTGACAGCCGGTGGTAAAAACAGATCTGCCGCCCGGAGGCGGCAGATTGGGGTGGGGGATCTCACCCCATCCAAGCCTTGGGAGGCTTATTCGGCGGGCTGCAGGTTGCCCGGCACGGTGACGTTGGAGCCCTTGGCGAGGGCGGCGTCCAGCATCTCCTTGTCGAGTTCGCCTTCCCAGCGTGCAACGACGATGGTGGCAACCGCATTGCCGACGAGGTTGGTCAGCGCGCGGCATTCCGACATGAAGCGGTCGATGCCGAGGATAAGCGCCATGCCTGCGACCGGAACGGACGGAACGACCGAGAGCGTTGCAGCAAGCGTAATAAAGCCTGCGCCGGTAATGCCTGCAGCACCCTTGGAAGAGAGCATTGCCACGAGCAGAAGCAGGATCTGGTCCATGAGCGAAAGGTCGATGCCGGTAGCCTGGGCAATGAACAGCGCCGCCATCGTCATGTAGATGTTGGTGCCGTCGAGGTTGAAGGAATAACCGGTCGGGATGACCAGTCCCACAACCGAGCGCTTGCAGCCGGCACGTTCCATCTTCTGCATCAGGTTCGGCAGGGCAGCTTCCGAGGAGGAGGTGCCGAGCACGAGAAGCAGTTCTTCCTTGATGTAACGCAGCAGGGCGAAGATCGAGAAGCCGTTATATTTCGCCACCGCGCCGAGGATCACGACGACGAACAGGATCGCGGTGATGTAGAACGACAGGATAAGGAAGGCGAGGTTGGCAACCGAACCGATGCCGTATTTACCGATGGTGAAGGCCATGGCGCCGAAAGCGCCGATCGGGGCGGCCTTCATCAGGATTGCGACGAGGCGGAACATCGGGGCGGTGAGCGCAGTCAGGAAGTCGTAGACCGGCTTGCCCTTTTCGCCGACCATGCCGAGCGCGATGCCGAACAGGACTGAGAAGAACAGCACCTGCAGGATATCACCCTGCGAGAAGGCGCCGACGATCGTGTCCGGGATGATGTTCATCAGGAAGCCGGTGATCGTCGTCTCATGCGCCTTGGTGGCGTAGGCGGCGACTGCCTTGCCGTCGAGCGTTGCCGGATCGATGTTCATGCCGGCACCCGGCTGCAGCAGGTTGCCGACAATGAGGCCGACGATCAGGGCCAGCGTCGAGAAGGTCAGGAAGTAGAGCATCGCCTTGCCGGCAACGCGTCCAACTTTCTTGAGATCCGACATGCCGGCAATACCGGTGGCGACAGTCAGGAAGATCACCGGTGCGATGATCATCTTGACGAGCTTGATGAACGCGTCGCCGAGCGGCTTCAGGCTGGCGCCGAAATCAGGCCAGAAATGGCCGATCAGCATGCCGATGACGATAGCGGTCAGTACCTGAACATAAAGCTGGCGGTACAGCGGCAGCGGGGCACGCGGCTGCGTGGAATCGGGTATTGCAATCATTTTGTCCTCCATCGCACCACAACCAACCAGCTGGCTCTTCCCGGGCGCATTGATGTCGGAAGCAAGGCAGCAAGAGGTGTGCCAGTTTGCCGCCTGTGGCATAACGTCTTGATTGCAATCAATTAAATTGTGTTTCGCCATTTGTTGGTTGAGATTTGAGCGGATTTCCGCACGGTCATATTTGTATTGTGTGCGGATTTATGCTCAATTGCGCCCATGTCTACGCCTCAGATAGCCGAGCGCCTGCCGGCAACGCGCCGCACCTGGATTGTTTTCTGCCTGGTGGCCCTTGTCGCCTGTGCCGCGGTTTTTTACGTTGCGGGTGTTTATGGACGTGCGACGGCACTTGCCGGACTGTCTTTGCAGGGCCGGACGGAGGCGAGTCTGAAAGTGGCGCTGTTGCAGGCCGTACTCGAGCGGCCGCGCGCACTGCCCCTGCTCCTGGCGCAGGACCGCGATGTGGTCGACACGCTATCTTCCAACGATCCTGCTGCCAGGATTACCCTCAGCCGCAAGCTTGAAGAGCTGATCGCGCCTACCAAGGCGGCGGTGATCTATGTCGTCGCAGCGGATGGTATCGCGGTTTCGGCCAGCAACTGGCGCGAGGAAAAGAGTTTTGTCGGCAACGACTATACATTCCGCAGCTATTTCTCCCGCGGCATGCAGGAGGGGGGAGCGGAACATTTTGCACTCGGTTCCGTCAGCAACCGGCCGGGTCTATATATTTCATACAGGGTAGGTTCGCCAGAAAAGCCGTTGGGCGTCGTCGTCGCCAAGATGGAATTCGATCAGCTGGAGGCCGATTGGGGCGATACGCAGCGACCGTCTTTCGTCACCGACAACAATCATGCCGTGCTGATTACGACCATACCCTCCTGGCGTTTCATGACGACGAAGCCACTTCCGCAATCGAGCCTCTCGTCCATTCGCGAAAGCCTGCAGTTCGGGGATGCACCGCTTCTCCCCCTGCCGATGACGCGGCTGGAAACCCTGGCGCCGGATGCGGACATCATACGGGTTCTTCTGCCGGGAGGCGGGCAGATCCGCTATTTGCAGATCTCTGTCCCCGTTGCCTCGACTGGCTGGCATT
Source organism: Hyphomicrobiales bacterium (assembly GCA_900472575.1). GTDB lineage: Bacteria > Pseudomonadota > Alphaproteobacteria > Rhizobiales > Rhizobiaceae > Neorhizobium > Neorhizobium cellulosilyticum. The sequence goes on along the minus strand of UCIV01000013.1, from coordinate 91,769 downwards.
TCCAATATCTCCTGCCGATCGACGGAGCCGTTGCTGCGGATATGCGTGAATTCCGGCTGATTGCTGCGCTGGGGCTCCTGGTCTTACTTGCCGTGACGGCGGTCTGGATCCGTCGCCGGCAGATGGCGCAGGCGCAGATCATCGGTGCATTGGCTGCGCGCGAAGAGCTTGAACGGCGTGTCGATGAGCGGACGCGCGACCTCAGCCTGACGCGTGACAATCTGCAGGCGGAAATTTCCAACCGAAAATCGACAGAGGTAAAGCTACAGGCGGTGCAACAGGATCTGGTGCAGGCTAATCGTCTTGCAATCCTTGGGCAGGTTGCCGCCGGTGTCGCGCATGAAATCAACCAGCCGGTGGCCACCATTCGGGCTTATGCCGATAATTCCAAGATTTTTCTCGAGCGGCAGCAGATACAGCCGGTGAAGGAAAATCTGGATCTTATCGCCTCTCTCACGGAGCGGATCGGCGCGATTACCGATGACCTGAAGGCGCTGGCGCGGCGCGGTCGCACGGCAGCCGAGCCGGTTTTGCTGGCAGAGGTGCTTGAAGGTGCAGTGCTGCTGCTGCAGAGCCGGTTCACGGGGTCGCTTGACATGCTGACTATCGAACCGATTGCGGCCGATCTGGAAGTGATGGGAAGCCGGTTGAGGCTGGAGCAGATCTTCATCAATCTTCTGCAGAACGCGCTTGAAGCGGTGGAGGGACGCGAGAGGGGGCGGGTTACCGTTTCGACGGTGGCGACGGATGAGAAGGTATCCGTCGGCGTGGCGGATAATGGTCCGGGAATCGCTTCCGGCATTCTCGCCGAACTATTCCAGCCGTTCAATTCTTCCAAGGAAAAGGGGCTGGGACTTGGGCTGGTCATCTGCAAGGACATCGTGGCGGACTACGGCGGTCAGCTTGATGTAGAGACGGGTGAGACCGGGACCCGATTTACCGTTCATCTGAAAAGAGCCTGAACATGACCGAAGCCGTTCCCGTTTTTCTTATCGATGACGACAAGGATCTGTTGAAGGCGACCGCCCAGACTTTGAGCCTTGCCGGTTTCGATGTCCGCTCGTTTTCGACGGGCATCGAGGCTCTGTCGCAACTCGGCGACGGCTTTCCCGGCGTGGTCGTCTCGGATATCCGCATGCCGGGGCTGGACGGATTGCAGCTTTTCGACCGGATCGCGGGCTTCGATCGTGAATTGCCGGTCATTCTGATGACCGGCCACGGCGACATACCAATGGCGGTGAAGGCTATCCAAAATGGCGTATATGACTTCATCGCCAAGCCGTTTGCGACCGAGCGGCTGATCCAATGTGTCCGGCATGCCGCGGAAAAGCGGAGCCTCGTGATGGAAAATCGGCGGCTGCGCGCTGCCGGTGCCGAAGCTGACGACGGTTTGCCGCTGATCGGCCAGACGTCTGTCATGGAGCGGTTGCGTCATATGCTTCGCCAGATCGCCGATACCGATGTCGATGTGCTGGTGACGGGAGAAACGGGCAGCGGCAAGGAAGTGGTCGCGAGCATGCTCCATTCATGGAGCCGGCGATCGACCGGCAATTTCGTTGCGCTGAATTGTGGTGCTCTTCCCGAACAGGTGATCGAGAGTGAGCTTTTCGGTCATGAAGCAGGGGCATTTACCGGGGCACAGAAGAAGCGGGTCGGCCGGATCGAGCATTCGAGCGGCGGTACGCTGTTTCTCGACGAGATCGAGAGCATGCCGCTTTCCGCCCAGGTGCAGATGTTGCGGGTCCTTGAAATGCGCGAGGTCACACCGCTTGGCACGAACGAGGTGCGCCCGGTGGATTTGCGCGTCGTGGCAGCCTCGAAGGTCGATCTCGGTCACCCTGACCAAAGGGCGGTCTTTCGCGAGGATCTTTATTACCGGCTGAATGTGGTGACGTTGACGATCCCACCACTCAGGGAACGGCGCGAAGACATTCCGCTCCTGTTCAACTACTTCACCAGAAAGGCCGGGCAGCGTTTCGGTCGCGAGGTTTCGGACCTGCCGCGCCAGGTGGTCGAGCATCTGCGGGATCATCCGTGGCCCGGTAATGTCCGCGAGCTTTCCCATTACGCTGAGCGATTCGTGCTCGGTCTTGAACCGTCTGCACCGCTGTCGGCGCCACTGGCCAAGGGCGAAGATGGTGCGGGCCTGCCAGAGCGGGTGGAGCGTTTCGAGGCTGATATCATTCGCGAAACGCTGACCGAGTTCGGCGGTGACGTTCAACAGACGATCACAGCGCTCGGCATCCCGCGCAAGACATTTTATGACAAGCTTCAACGTCATGGAATCGTTCGAAGCGACTACGCGGAACGCCGCTGAAAGCCCTGTATTTGTGAGGTTTCTACCGCTCCGCCTCGCGGGTTGATGGTGTGGTCCAATCTTCGTTCGCTCTAAAATGATGCGGAAAAGACCGGTCTCGGAAACACCTGGTTAAGGTTTTCTTTTTATTAACAGGGACCGGTGTGATCACGTTGTTTGATGGTTTCGCGTACATGCATTTTCCGCCTTCCCGCAAAGACATTTCCCCAGTCGAAGACGCCAATTGGAGTGACGAACAAGAGTTCGTGGCCGCCAATGACGCGGAGCAGCCTCTGCCGTTGCCGGAGCCGATACCGGCGGTCGAGCTGGATCCGGAAAAGCTTCCGACATGGCAGCGCGCTTTCATACTGGCGCCCAATGTGCGCTTTACCCGCACGCCCGGCCGCGGCCCTGCCAAGCAGGACGTCGTTACCGTCGAGGAGACCGGTCATACTGAGAGCGCGGCTCCAGCACAGGCGCGGCAACCAATCGCCATCTCCATGCCCGCGGGCCAGTCGGCTCCACATCATGCAAATACAGGTTCCCAAGTGACTAATCTCCAGCGCCGCATCGGCCAGGCATTCGCACCATCCGCGCCTGCTGTTCACGTTTCGCAGCCGATCGAGGCAGCCATGCAGCGGGTCGTCGAACAGCCGATCTATCGTCAGCCTGTCGCGGCTGCTCCTATGCCCGCGCAGCCGGAAAGCACGCCTGCGCAAAATGCACCCACCCGCCGCGTAACGTCGATCCCGGATCATTTGATCTGGGAAATGATGAGCCTTGGTGCTTCGGAGAATATCGAGCAGAAAGCTCCGTCACGAGAATTGGCTGCGCCTCAGGTCGCGCAGAAGCCTGTTCCTGCGGCGCTGAAGCCGACCGTTACCCGTTTCGTGCCGCCGGCACCGGTGCATATTCCTGTTTCGGCCGTTGTTGAGGCCGCACCGGTCATTGCTCCCGTCGTTCACGAAGCGCCGTCTGCGATCGATCTTTATCGCCAGATCGCGATCAGACAGGTTGCGCCTTCTCCGTTCGCCGCAGAGCCGCAGTCTGTGCCGTTTATAGAGCCCGCCGCTTATGCCACGCCGATCGAAGTGGTCGCTGAACAGCCAGTGCTGGTGGCGGAACCGGTCGAAATTCAGCCCGCCGCGCCGGTTGCCGTTCGCAAGCCGCGTGTGCTGCAATTTACTGAAGACTACACCTTCCCGGATATCGATCTCCTGCAGGTCGCCGAACCGCGCGAAGAGCAGACGATGAGCCAGGAGGCGCTGGAACAGAGCGCCGGACTGCTGGAAAGCATTCTCGAGGATTTCGGCGTCAAGGGCGAGATTATCGACGTTCGTCCCGGCCCGGTCGTTACGCTTTACGAATTTGCCCCGGCTCCGGGTGTAAAATCCTCGCGCGTCATGAACCTGTCGGACGATATCGCCCGTTCGATGTCCGCTCTGTCCGCCCGCGTCGCCGTAATCCCCGGCCGCAACGTCATCGGCATCGAATTGCCGAATGTCGAACGCGAGACCGTTTATCTGCGTGAACTGGTCGAGAGCAATTCCTATATCGGCACCGATTACCGCTTGCCGCTTTGCCTCGGCAAGACGATCGGCGGTGAGCCGGTTATCGCCGAACTCGCCAAGATGCCCCATCTTCTGGTTGCCGGAACGACCGGTTCGGGCAAGTCGGTTGCGATCAACACGATGATCCTGTCGCTGCTCTACCATCTTCGCCCCGAAGAATGCCGGTTGATCATGGTCGACCCGAAGATGCTGGAACTCTCCGTTTATGACGGCATTCCGCATCTGCTGACGCCGGTGGTTACCGATCCGAAGAAGGCCGTTCTGGCGCTGAAATGGGCCGTGCGCGAGATGGAAGAGCGTTATCGCAAGATGTCGCGCCTCAACGTTCGCAATATCGATGGCTTTAATGCCCGCGTCGCCGAAGCCCGTAACAAGGGCGAGACGATCATGATCAGCGTGCCGGTCGGTTTCGACCGCTCGACCGGCGAGCAGGTGTTCGAGGAACAGGCTCTCGACCTGACGGCGCTGCCTTATATTGTGGTCATCGTCGACGAGATGGCCGATCTGATGATGGTCGCCGGCAAGGAAATCGAAGGCGCTATCCAGCGTCTGGCACAGATGGCACGTGCCGCGGGCATCCACCTGATCATGGCGACCCAGCGTCCGTCCGTCGATGTCATTACCGGCACGATCAAGGCGAACTTCCCGACCCGTATCTCCTTCCAGGTGACGTCGAAGATCGACAGCCGCACGATCCTCGGCGAGCAGGGTGCCGAACATCTTCTCGGTCAGGGCGACATGCTGCACATGAAGGGTGGCGGGCGGATTGCCCGTGTCCACGGCCCGTTCGTCTCCGATTACGAAGTCGAGAAGGTCGTCGCGCATCTGAAGACGCAAGGTCAGCCCTCTTATCTCGGCAGCGTGACCGAGGACGAGGAAGAAGACGACATCGAACAGGACGAGGACGCAGCCGTCTTCGACCAGACTTCGATGGGCGCGGAAGACAATGGCGACGATCTCTATGAGCGTGCCGTCAAGATCGTGCAGCGCGACAAGAAGTGCTCGACGTCCTACATCCAGCGTCGCCTGTCGATCGGCTATAACCGTGCCGCATCGCTGGTGGAGCGGATGGAAAAGGAAGGTCTCGTCGGTGCCCCGAACCATGTCGGCAAGCGCGAGATCCTCGGGCCGCAGCAGGTTCAGCCGCGAACCAGTGAAGAGTGAGATCTATCGGAGAGCCGTCTAGGCGGCTTTCCACTTCGTCAGCGATCGTTCCAGCATCGACAGAATATCGAAGACGAGGATTGCAAGGGCGGCGACGAGAAGCGCGCCCTGCAGGATGAAGGCGAGGTTGTTCGACTGCAGTCCTGCGATGATGACTTCACCGAGTGTCTTTGCCGCCACGGTGGAGCCAATCGTGGCGGTGCCGAAACCGATGACGGTCGAAATCTTGATGCCGCCGACGATCATCGGCAGGCTGAGCGGCAGTTCTATCTGGCGGAAAATCTGAGAGCGTGTCATTCCATTGCCTTTGGCGGCATCGATGATGTTCCGCGGCACGGTCGTCAGCGCCGTCATCGTGTTCTCGAAAATCGGCAGAAGCGCGTAGAGAAACAGCGCGACCAGCGTCGGTCCATTGCCGAAGCCCATGGCCGGGACGGCCAGTGCCAGCACGGCGACCGGAGGAAAGGTCTGGCCGATATTCACTATCGCTCGGGCAAGCGGCAGGAATTCGGCGCCGAAGGGGCGGGTGACGAGGATCGCCAGTGCGACGGCAATCACCGTGGCAAGCAGAGTTGCGAAGAACACCATGCGCACATGTAGCAGCGTCAGAGCGGCAAGATCGCCCTGATTGTAGATTGCCGGTGCATTGGCCTGAACCAGGGGCTTGAAGGCGAAGTCGAAACTCTCCGGTGAGGCGAGAAAGCCAACCAGTAGGAAGAGAAGAATGATGCGGGGTGCAAGGCGAACAAGGCTCATTGCGGCCTGGCCGCCTGGCGCAAAAGTGTCTGCAACCGTACGCGACCGAGCGGCTTGCCGTCATCCGAGACGACGGGAAGCGTATCCGCGCCGCTCCACATCAGGGCAGCCAGGGCATCCTGTCGTGTTCGGTTCTCCTCGATCGGCTCTCCGTCGGCCTCTCCTGGTTCGATTATTCCAGCCAAGGTGTCGAGCGACAGAAGCCGGAACGGACGGTCGAATGTACCAACCAGTCCTTCGACAAAGGATGTTGCAGGTGCCTTCAGGAGATCGATGGGGCGGCCATATTGCAGGAGCCTGCCCTTGTCCATCACCGCAATCGTGTCGCCGAGATGGAAAGCCTCGTTGATATCGTGGGTGACGATGACGATTGTCGTGCCGAACCGCTTCTGGATCGCCAGAAGCTCGTCCTGCGCCTTGCTGCGCAGAACCGGGTCCAGCGCGCCAAAGGGTTCGTCCATCAGCAGGATTTTCGGTTCGGCCGCAAGCGCGCGGGCGACGCCGACACGTTGCTGCTGGCCACCGGAAAGCTGGTGCGGATAGCGGTTTGCAAAAGCTGCGGGATCGAGCTGGAAGAGATCGAGCAGTTCGGCAACCCGCGCGTCGATCCGCGATTTCTCCCATTTGAGCAGGCGCGGCACGGTTGCGATGTTTTCGGCGACAGTACGGTGGGGAAACAGGCCATGGCCCTGGATCGCATAACCGATACGCCGCCGCAGTTCGTGGCCGGGAATGTTGCGCGTGTCTTCCCCGCCGATCAGGATCGTGCCCTCGTCCTGCGAAACGAGCTGATTGATCATCCGCAGAAGTGTCGTCTTGCCGGAACCGGATGTGCCAACCAGTACAGCAATCGTGCCCTCGGGGATCGCGAACGAGACGCTGTCGACCACGGCCTTGCCGCCATAACGCTTGGTGACGGACTGGATATCGATCATGTGGCGCGGACCTCGCTGCCGGGTGCTCTGCTGAAATCCACCAGCGCATCGAGGACGATGGCGGCGACGAATGACATGGCGACGGTCGGCAATGCGCCGAGCAGAACGAGGTCCATCGCCGACTGACCTAGCCCCTGGAAGACGAAGACCCCCATGCCGCCGCCGCCGATCAGCGCCGCAATCGTCGCCATGCCAATATTCTGGATCAGAACGATGCGGATTGCTGCAAGCAGGCTCGGGAAGGTCAAGGGGAACTCGATCGAGACGAGCCGCTGAAAGTCGGTCATGCCGGCGCCGCGTGCGGCATCATTGGCCTCGCGCGGCACGTTTTCGAGACCGGCGACCGTGTTGGCGACGACCGGCAGGAGCGAATAAAGCACGAGTGCGACGAAGGCGGGTGCTGTCCCTATGCCGGAAATGCCGATTGCGGCGGCTCCGGGTATGTGCGCGGCCACCCAGCCGAGCGGCAGGATCAAAAGGCCGAAGAGGGCAATCGAGGGGATGGTCTGCAGGATATTGAGCGTGTTGAGTGCCGCCGCCCGCAGCCATGATATGCGATGGGAGATGACGCCGAGCGGCAGACCGATCAGGAAGGCGACCAGCATGGAGCCGAGCGCCAGCATCGCATGACGCGACATCTCGGCCCAGAATGCATCCGAGCGGTTCACATATTCCTTCATCACCGAGATATCGGCGAGGATGCCGGATGCGAATATGCCGCCGATCACAGTCGCCGCGATGACCAGCAGCAGCAGTCGTGCAGCCGGTGAAAGCCTGAGCCTGGCGACGACGTCGATGAAGGCGAGCGAGAGGCTGAACAGAAGCAGCCAGAAGCCCGAGCCGGGCGATACCCGGGCATAGGTATTGCCTGGTGGAAGTCCGGCATGCGCCGCTCCTCCGAGAGCCAGAATGGCGGCAAGCAGTCCGGCCGTCGCGATTGCCAGCCGCGCGAGAGGCGGCAGGCGAATGAGAAGACAGACGGCCACGATCACCATGGCTGCGACCAGCGCGATGCCGGAGACGGACGGCAGCCCCTCGATCAGCGAGCGTCCCTGTCCCTGCAGGATACGGTTCGGCTTGACCACGATGAAGGGGAGCGCAAAGGTCGCAACCAGGATGAGGGCGCCCATCAGCACGCCCGTCTTTTCCAGCCCTCTGAGCAAGCCGCTGCCCTTTCTCTCGGTGTTAAAGCTATGCGGGACTTACTTGAGGAAGCCGTTTTTCTTCAAAAAGTCCTCGGCGACGGTCTTGGCCGGCTCGCCGCCCACCTGAACGCGGCCGTTCAAATCCTGAAGGGTCACGAGATCCAGTTTCTCGAAGACGGGCTTCAGCAACTCGGCAATCTTCGGGTTCTTTTCGAGCGTTGCCTGACGGATGATCGGGGCCGGTTGATAGACCGGCTGAACCTTCTTGTCGTCATCGAGCACCACGAGGCCGGAAGGCGCGATGCCGCCATCCGTGCCGTAGACCATGGCCGCATTGGCGCCATTCGTCTGGTTGGCTGCTGCTGCGATCGTTGCTGCCGTGTCGCCACCCGAAAGCGTGATCAGCTGCTCGGGCTTGAGCTTGAAGCCGTAGGTCGTCTGGAAAGCAGGAAGGGCGGCTGCCGAATTTACGAATTCGGCCGATGCGGCAAGAACGATATCGCCGCCGCCGGCGATGAACTTGCCGAAATCCGAGAGCGTTTTGAGCTTGTTTTCATCCGCAGCATCCTGACGCACGGCGATGCCCCAGGTATTGTTGGCGGGTGAGGGTGTCAGCCAGACAATCTTGTTTGCGTCGAGATCGAGCTTCTTCACCGTGTCATAGGCTTGTACCGGATCTTTCCATGCCGGATCATCGGCTTTTTCGAAGAAGAAGGCGCCGTTGCCGGTATATTCCGGATAGATGTCGATCTCGCCGGCCGTAATCGCCTTGCGCAGAACCGGCGTCGCACCGAGCTGGATGCGGTCGGTCGCCTCGATATTGTTGGCCTTCAGCACCGACAGGATGATGTTGCCGAGCACGCCGCCCTCGGTGTCGATCTTCGACGAGACGACGACCTGTGCCGATGCCGCCGTGGCGGAGAGGGACAAGGCGAGTATAAAGCCCGCAAACTTAGTGGTGAGCGACATCGGAGCTTCCCTGGTTTCCTGGAACCGGCCGCAATGCCGGCGCGTTTGATGAAGTGGTTCGCAGGAAAGCTAGAGCGCCGGTCAAAAGTGTCGAGGACGATTCCACTAACGAATGCCCGGAAGTAGAAAAACCTTCGTTTTTTTATCGAGTTAAGGCGAAAAGGAGGGCGCTGGAACGTTGTTTGTCGAAATCCGTCACAATGTCGGCACTCAGGTCGCCGTCAACTTGACATGAGGTGGCTCCGGCATAATGTCGCACCTGGTTCGTTCTATTAGAATGGAGAAAAGTTCACAATGAATATGGACCTCTCGAGGCGCAGCTTTTTGAAGCTCACCGGGGCAGGGGTTGCGGCGACTTCCATGGGCGCGTTGGGTTTTAGCGAAGCTGAAGCTGCTGAAATCGCTCATGTGCGGCCATTCAAGCTGGCCACGACCACGGAAACCCGCCAGACCTGTCCTTACTGTTCCGTCGCTTGCGGCATCATCATCTATTCCAAGGGTGATGTGCGCAAGGGTGACAATGCGGAAGTTATGCACATCGAAGGCGATGTCGACCACCCCACCAATCGCGGGACGCTCTGTCCCAAGGGGGCGGCGCTAAAGGACTTTGTAAAGTCCCCGACTCGCCTCCTCTACCCGATGCATCGCAAGCCCGGTTCGGACAAATTCGAACGCATGTCCTGGGACGAAGCTCTCGACCGCATCGCGCGGCTGATGAAGGACGACCGCGACGCCAACTTTCTCGCCAAGAACGAGAAGGGACTGGATGTCAATCGCTGGACGACGACGGGTATGCTCGCAGCGTCGGCCACCTCCAACGAAACGGCTTGGGCAACTTTCAAGTTCGCCAAGTCCATAGGTATAGTCGGTTTCGATAATCAGGCACGCGTCTGACACGGCCCCACGGTGTCCAGTTTGGGCCCAACTTTTGGCCGTGGTTCAATGACGAATGCTTGGACCGACATCAAGAATACCGACCTCGTCGTCGTCATGGGCGGCAACGCGGCGGAAGCGCATCCCTGTGGATTTAAATGGGTGACGGAAGCAAAGGCCCATCGCGGCGCCAAGCTGATCGTCGTTGACCCGCGCTATACCCGTACGGCCTCCGTATCGGATTATTATGCGCCGATCCGCCAGGGTTCCGACATCGCCTTCCTCAATGGTGTGATGAAATATTGCATCGATAACGGCAAGGTGCAGTGGGAATACATGAAGGCGTTCACCAACGCCTCGTTCATCGTGAAAGACGGTTTCGGCTACAAGGATGGCCTGTTTACCGGCTATGACGAAGAAAAGCGCGACTACGACAAATCCACCTGGGATTATGTCATGGGCGATGACGGCTTTGCCGTGACCGACCCGACGCTTGAGCATCCCCGTTGCGTCTGGAACCTCTTGAAGGAGCATCTCGCCCCTTACACGCCGGAACTGGTGGAACAGGTCTGCGGCACGCCGAAGGAGAAATTCCTGAAGGTTGCCGAGATGATCTCGGAATGCTCTAAACCGACCAAGACAATGACGTCGATGTATGCGCTAGGCTGGACCCAGCATTCCAAGGGTTCGCAGAACATCCGCGCCATGGCGATGCTGCAGCTGATCCTTGGCAATATCGGTGTACGCGGTGGCGGCATGAACGCGCTTCGTGGCCACTCGAATATCCAGGGTCTGACGGACCTCGGCCTGATGTCCCATCTCCTCACCGGTTATCTGACGATGCCGACTGAGAAGGACACCGACTTCGAGACCTACATGTCGACGCGCCAGTTCAAGCCGCTTCGTCCGGGGCAGACCAGCTACTGGCAGAACTACAAGAAGTTCATGGTCTCGTTCCAGAAGGCCATGTGGGGCGACGCTGCGACGGCCGAAAATGGCTGGGCGTTCAACTACATACCGAAACTCGACGTTCCGGCATACGATGTCCTTCGCATGTTCGAACTGATGAACAGCGGCAAGGTCAACGGCTATATCTGCCAGGGTTTCAACCCGATCCTCGCCTTCCCCAACCGGGCCAAGATCACGTCTTCTCTGTCGAAGCTGAAGTTCATGGTCACCATGGACCCGCTGGAAACCGAGACCTCACGGTTCTGGGAAAACCACGGCGACTTCAACGACGTGGACACCGCATCCATCAACACCGAAGTGTTCCAGCTGCCTTCGACCTGCTTTGCCGAGGAAGACGGATCGCTCACCAATTCGGGCCGCTGGCTGCAGTGGCACTGGCAGGCAAGCTCGCCTCCGGGCGAAGCCAAGCACGACAGCTGGATCATAGCCCAGATCTTCCTGCGCATGCGGGAACTGTATCGCAAGGAAGGCGGTGCTTTCCCCGATCCGATCCTCAACCTGTCTTGGGCTTACGAAGACGAGAACGAACCGACGGCGGAAGAGCTGGCGAAGGAGATCAACGGCCGCGCGCTGAGCGATCTCATGGACCCGACCGATCCGAGCAAGGTTCTGGTTGCTGCCGGCAAGCAGGTGGTCAACTTCTCGCAGCTTCGCGACGACGGCTCGACCATGGCTGGCTGCTGGATCTATTCCGGCTGCTGGAACGAGCAGGGCAATAATATGGGTCGCCGTGACAACCACGATCCGGACGATACCGGCGCCTATCTGGGCTGGACTTTCGCCTGGCCGCTGAACCGCCGCACGCTCTACAACCGTGCATCCGCGGATATTAACGGCAAGCCTTGGGATCCGACCCGCAAGCTGCTCGAATGGGATGGTTCCAAGTGGACGGGTTATGACGTTCCCGACATTTCGCCGACGGCGAAACCGCAGGATGTCGGCCCGTTCATAATGAACCAGGAAGGTGTTTCGCGTCTGTTCGCTCGCGGCATGATGCGTGACGGTCCGTTCCCGGCACACATGGAGCCGTTCGAAAGCCCGGTCGAAAACGTCTTCAATCGCAAGATGCGCGGCAACCCGGTTGCCCGCGTGTTCAAGTCGGACGCCGGACAGCTCGGTACGTCGGCGGAGTTCCCCTATGCGGCGACCTCCTACCGTCTGACCGAACATTTCCACTACTGGACGAAGCACAACCGGGTAAACTCGGCGCTTCAGCCGGAATTCTTCGTGGAAATCTCGGAAGAGCTGGCTGCGGAAAAGAAAATCGAGCATGGCGGCTGGGTCCGGGTATGGTCCAAACGTGGTTCGATCAAGGCCAAGGCCGTGGTGACGAAGCGCATCCGGCCGCTCATCTGCGACGGAAAGCCGGTGCATATCGTCGGTATTCCGCTGCACTGGGGCTTTACCGGTTCGGCGAAGAAGGGTTTCGGCCCGAATTCGCTCGCGGCATTTGTCGGTGACGCCAATATCGAAACTCCGGAATCGAAGGCGTTCCTCGTCAATATCGAACCTTCGACCGCACCCAAGGACAAGGAGGCAAGCGTCTGATGGCCAATACCATGGACAGCCCGCGCACCGCCGTCAGCAATCCGCCGGTGCAGCCGATGGAAACCAACCTGACGCAGCGTGACCTCATCCGTCGCTCTGCCACATCCGAGCTGCCGCAACCTGAGCGGCAGCTCACTCCCGTCGCAAAGCTCATCGACGTTTCAAAATGCATCGGCTGCAAGGCCTGCCAATCGGCCTGCGTTGAGTGGAACGACACCAATCCGGCTATCGGCGAAAACGTCGGGGTCTATACGAACCCGCACGATCTTTCCGCCGACATGTTCACGCTCATGCGGTTTACTGAATGGGTGAACCCGGAGACCGACAATCTGGAATGGCTGATTCGCAAGGACGGCTGCATGCATTGTGCCGATCCGGGCTGTCTGAAGGCCTGCCCGTCGCCGGGCGCGATCGTGCAGTATTCGAACGGCATCGTCGACTTCGTGCATGAGAATTGCATCGGCTGCGGTTATTGCGTGAAGGGCTGTCCCTTCAACATTCCCCGCATCTCGAAGACGGATCACAGGGCTTACAAATGCACGCTCTGTTCCGACCGCGTTGCCGTGGGCCAAGGCCCGGCCTGCGCCAAGGCCTGTCCCACACAGGCGATCGTCTTCGGCACCAAGGAAGACATGAAGAAACATGCGGAAGGCCGGATCGCAGATCTGAAGTCGCGCGGTTATGCCAACGCCGGTCTATACGACCCACCGGGCGTCGGCGGCACGCACGTCATGTATGTGCTGCACCATAACGACAAGCCGCATATCTATGCGGACCTGCCGGACAACCCTGCCATTTCCGCCGTCGTGCAGACGTGGAAGGGTGCGACCAAATATGCCGGTCTCGCAGTGATGGGGCTTGCTGCGGCAGGCACGATCCTGCACGGCCTGTTCGCCAAGGCCAACCGCGTGTCGAAACACGAGGAACAGGAAGCGCAGGAAGCCGTTGATCACGCCGACAAGCGTGAGGAGGACGCCTGATGAGCAGTCTAGCGGATAACACCTCTGCCAACGTCGCAGCTGCCAAGGCGGGTGCCGAAGACACGATCCGACGTGGCCCGCCGGTCGAAGTCGTTCGCTACGGCATCGGCAAACGCATCAATCACTGGGTCACTGCGATCAGCCTGATCCTGCTGCTGTTGTCCGGCCTTGCCATGTTCCACCCGTCGCTGTTTTTCCTGACCGACCTCTTCGGCGGGGGGCAGATGACGCGCTGGATCCACCCGTGGATCGGCATCGTGCTTTTCATCTCCTTCTTCATCCTGTTCGCGCAGTTGTGGAAGCTGAACCTGCCCAACCGGGATGACGTGAAATGGGCCTCGCAGATCGGTGACGTGCTCGGCGGACATGAGGAGCGATTGCCGGAACTCGGCAAATACAATGCCGGCCAGAAGTTCATTTTCTGGGGCATGGCGGCGCTCATTATCGTGCTGATTGCCACCGGCATCATGGCCTGGGAACAGTATTTTGGTTTGCTGACCAGCATACCGACCCAGCGTGTGGCACTTCTGGTCCACTCACTTGCCGCCGTTGCCATTATCCTGGTCTTCATCCTGCATGTCTATGCGGCTATCTGGACACGCGGCACGATCAGCGCCATGACGCGCGGAACCGTGACCGGCGGCTGGGCCTGGCGCCACCATCGCAAGTGGTTCAAGGACATGGCTGGACGCGGCAGGATCGATCCGGCAGAATAACAAGGAAGGGCGTTGCGCGCCCATGCGTGCGACGCCCCTTAGGTTTCAACGACGCATCTGTTCTTCGAGGCTGTCTGCCTTCGAAACAATGCGCGACAGGAAGCTGTGGCCGGTCGGCCCCGCGAGGTAGAATGTCCGTATCATCCCTACAGCCCGATCCATCTATGATCGGGGGCATTTCCAAGGTGCCTTTTGCCCTGATGCCGCACCCTGCCCGCTTGTTCAAGGAACGGGCTACACGCTTCGAGGTGTTGGCCGAAACCAGCAATCTCGCTCCTTATCTCAAATTTCTTGCCGGTATCGCGCGCATTCAGGCCGATCTCGTTTCCGAGCTGGCGCCTTTAGAGCCGATCGAAACCGGGCAAGCTGCGCGTGCTCGCGAAGGTGCCATGCCGCCGATCGATCGTTCAGCGATGATCCTGTCGGACGATTATCGCAAGACCGTGAGGCTTTTCCTCGATCGTGCGCAGGCTCTGGAAATGCCGGCAGCTGCGGCGGAAGCGCTGAAAGCGGTTCGTTCCGCCGATGACGATACGCTTGCCTGGATGGCAGAGAACGTGATCACTGACAGCCTGCCGGTGGAAAGCCTTGCGCATCACCTCTATGTCGCCGCCGCGACGCAGGTTCATGCGGCACGCCTTGCCGCCACGCTTGATGGCAAGGCGCTGGTACCGGTATCCGTCGGTGTCTGCCCATCCTGTGGCGGCAAACCGGCCGGATCCATGGTGATCGGCGTGCAGGGGGCGGAAGGAGCGCGTTACGCCTGCTGCTCCTGCTGCGCGACGATGTGGAACGAAGTTCGGGTGAAATGCCTCGCCTGCGGCTCGACCAAGGGTGTTGGCTATCGCGCGGTTGAAATCGATGGTGGCGAGGACTCCGTGATCAAGGCCGAAACCTGCGATAGCTGTAACAGCTGGAGCAAGATTCTCTATCAGAACAAGAACCCGACGCTGGAAGTGATTGCCGACGATGTTTCAAGCCTCGGCCTCGACATTTTGATGAAGGAAACCGATTATCGCCGTGCGGGCTTCAATCCCTTCCTGATCGGATACTGAGCCGATGCCGGGATTAGCCGATCTTCGCCATCTGCCATCCGTCGACCGGATGATGAACCTGCCTTCAATTGCGCCTCTGATCGAGCGCCATGGCCGCGGCGTGGTGACCGACGAGTTGAGGGGCGTGCTTGTCGATATCCGGGAAGCGGTGAAGGCCGGCGCCGAGGTTCCCGATGAGGCGGGTGTGCTCGCCTCGCTCATCAGCCGCCTCGGTTATCTGGAAAAGTCCAATCTGCGGCCTCTCTTCAATCTCACAGGCACGGTGCTTCATACCAATCTCGGTCGCGCGCTGCTTGCAGAAGAAGCAATCGCCGCGGCAGTCGACGCGATGCGGGATGCGGCAGCGCTCGAATTCGATCTCGATACCGGCAGGCGCGGTGAACGAGACAGCCATTTGCGCGAGCTTCTTTGCGAACTGACCGGAGCCGAGGACGCGACGATCGTCAACAACAATGCGGCGGCCGTGCTGATTTCGCTCAATGCGATCGGTGCCGGGCGTCAGGCGATCGTTTCACGCGGTGAGCTGATCGAGATCGGCGGCGCATTCCGAATGCCCGACATCATGGAGCGCGCTGGCGTTGAGCTAGTAGAAGTCGGCACGACCAACCGCACGCATCCGCGCGACTATATCAAGGCGGTCGGGCCTGAGACTGCGCTGATCCTCAAGGTTCACACTTCCAACTACCGGATCGAAGGGTTTACGGCGGAGGTCGAGGGTGCCGAGCTTGCGAGGATCGCCAGGGATCTGGGGGTTGCGCTGCTGAACGATCTCGGATCCGGCACGCTGGTCGATCTTTCTCGCTACGGGCTCGCCAAGGAGCCAACCGTGCGCGAGGCTATAGTGGAAGGCGCCGATCTCGTGACGTTTTCCGGCGACAAGCTGCTTGGCGGGCCGCAGGCGGGCTTCATCGTCGGCCGCAAGCACCTGATCGCCGAAATCAACCGCAACCCGCTGAAGCGGGCACTGCGGGTCGACAAGATCCGCATCGCAGCGCTTGCCGCAACGCTGAAACTCTATCGTGATCCGGATCGACTGGGCGAACGCCTGCCGACGCTGCGCATGCTTTCACGCAAGCAGCCGGAAATCCGGGCGCAAGCGGAGCGTCTGTTGCCACAAGTCACATCGCTGCTGCAGCGACAAGGTTACGGTGTCGAGATCTGTCCGTGCTCGAGCCAGATCGGCTCCGGGGCGCTGCCGGTCGATACTGTCCCGAGTGCCGGGTTGCGGATCACTGCCGCATCAGGCAGTGCGCTGGAAGCACTGGCATCACTGTTCCGCTCGTTGCCGCGGCCGATCCTTGGACGGTTGCAGGATGGCGCCATGGTGCTGGATCTGCGTTGCCTTACCGATGAAAATTCCTTCATCGCGAGCCTTTCCGAGGGGACGGGTCATGCGCTGGCTTGACCGGCTGCGCGGCAAGGCGGCGGAAACTGCGGCTGATACGGTTTCTGTCGAGATGGAGCGTGCTCTGGCTGCGGCCAATGCCGGCGATTACGAAACGGCGTTGGCGCTTTGGGAGCCGCTCGCTCGTGCGGGCAATGCCCGTGCCCAGAACAATATCGGGGCCTGTTTTGCCGAAGGTCTCGGTGTGGCATCCGACCGGCCGCTGGCGCTGAAATGGCTGACATTGTCAGCTGAAGCCGGCGATCCTGTTGGCCAGCGTAACTGCGCGGCCTTTTACATGCAGGGTTCCGACGCAATCGGGTCTGATGCGGATCCGGCAAGGGCAGCAAAGCTTTATCGCCTTGCCGCGGAACAGGGAGATGCCCCGGCTCAGGATATGCTGAGCTGGCTTCTGCTCGAAGGCGAGATCATCCCGTCCGATCCTGCAGAGGCAAAGTCATGGGCCGAACAGGCAGCCGAAGCCGGCATCGCGGCCTCTATGACCCGCCTCGGCATGCTCTACCACAATGCGCTCGGTGTCGACCGTGATCCGGCACAGGCCGTCTACTGGTGGCGCAAGGGAGCCGCGGGTGATGATGCGGATGCGCAGGCCATGCTGGGAGCTGCCTACCATATGGGTGCAGGAATGCCGGCCGACCGCGTTGATGCACTCGCATGGCTGCTTCGTGCCCTGAATGGCGGCAGCGCTCTTGCCCAGCCGTTTCTGAACGCGGCTCGCGAAAACCTCACGTTGGCCGAGACGACGGAAGCTGAACGCCGCGCGAAACTGCCGCTCTCGGAGATTATCGCCGCGCGAGGCAAGTTATGATCATCGGAACCGCAGGCCATATCGATCACGGCAAAACGGCGCTTGTTAAGGCGCTGACCGGTACCGACGCCGACCGGCTGAAGGAAGAAAAGGCGCGCGGCATCACCATTGATCTTGGTTTTGCCTATGCCAAGTTTTCAGGCGATGCCGTCACCGGTTTTATCGACGTGCCCGGCCATGAGCGTTTCATCCACACCATGCTGGCGGGTGCAGGTGGAATTGACTACGCGCTGTTGGTGGTGGCGGCCGATGACGGGATCATGCCGCAGACCCGAGAACATCTCGCCATTCTGGACCTGCTCGGTATCGACCGTGGTATCGTTGCGCTGACCAAGGCTGATCTGGCGGATGAAGAGCGGACCGCCACGGTTTCCAATGAGATCCAGGCCCTGCTTGCCCCCACGCGCCTGAGCGGTATCGATATCCTGCCGGTCTCTGCGCTGACGGGCCAAGGTATCGAGAAGCTTAAGTCGATCCTTGCCGAGGCCGAGCGGGCAACTGTCGAGACTGCGATTGACGGCCGCTTCCGTCTTGCCATCGATCGTTCTTTCACGCTTTCGGGTGCCGGCACCGTCGTCACTGGCACGGTTCTTTCCGGTTCGGTTGCGATCGGCGATGCGGTTACCGTCTCGCCTTCGGGCCTGTCGGCCCGTATCCGCTCCATCCACGCGCAAAACCAGAAGGTCGAGCGCGGGTTTGCCGGACAACGCTGCGCGCTCAATCTCGCCGGTGAGGCGATCGCCAAGGATGCAATCCATCGCGGCGACATGGTGGTCGACCCTCTCCTGCACGCTCCGACTGACCGGATCGATGCCGAGCTCTCGGTGCTGGCGAACGAGCCCAAGGCGATCGGCCAGTGGTTTTCTGCGCGTTTTCATCATGAAAGCGTCGAGACCGGAGTGCGCATAGTGCCGCTCGAAGGGCCGGTGGCGCCGGGCACGACCGCTCGCGTGCAGCTTGTGCTCGATCGTGCGATTGCAGCAGCGGTTGGAGATCGTTTCATCCTGCGCGATGTTTCGGCTCAACGCACCATAGGTGGTGGATCTCTCATCGACCTGAGGCCGCCCGCCAGAAAACGGCGCACGCCTGAGCGGCTAGAACAGTTGGCGGCCGCGAGCAGGCCCACTGCAGCCGAACAGCTTGCCGCATTGCTGGATACCGCGCCCTACCTGGTCGATCTCGACGCATTTGCCCGCGACCGTGCGATGGCACCACCGCAATTGACGACCGTGACGGACGCAGCCGGTATCCTGTTGGTCGAAGCTGGAGGTGTCGGTTACGCCATGTCGGCCGCCCATCGCGGGGCCTTTTCCACGCAACTGATCGAACTGTTGACGACCTTCCACGCGGAAAACCCGGAGTTGCAGGGCCAAGGCCGCGAGCGGCTGCGCATGGCTATGACGCCGCGCCTTCCAGCACCTGCTTTTCTCGCCGTCATGCGTGCCGAAGCCGCGATCGGCAATATCGTGCTTGAGGGCGCGTTTCTACGCTTGCCCACCCATGTGGCGCAGTTGGGGGAGGAGGAAGAAGCACTCTATTCCGAAATTCTGCCGTATCTGACCGGTGAAAACCGTTTCCGCCCGCCGCGCGTGCGCGATCTTGTCGAACTGATCGGCGTCGAAGAGCGCGAGATACGGCGTGTGCTGAAACTTTGTGCCCGGCTCGGTCGTGTCGACCAGATCCGCCACGACCACTTCTTCACCCGCGAAACCACGGCGGAGATGGTGCGGATCGTGCGCGAGCTGGCGGCCGTGGCGGAACATGGGGAATTCGTTGCCGGATCCTTCCGGGACCGGGTCAACAACGGTAGAAAGGTCGCGATCGAAATCCTCGAGTTTTTCGATCGCCATGGTGTAACCTTGCGGCGCGGTGATCTTCGCCGTATCAACCCGCATCGGCTCGACCTGTTCGGCCTGTCCGGTCCTGATGCCGAAAATGGAAGAGAATCGTCCCCGGTGGGGCGTCCGGACTTCAAATCCGGGTGGGGCAGCGACGCTGTCTTGGGTGGGTTCGACTCCCATTCTCTTCCGCCATCAGGAGAAAGTCATGAGTAGTCCTCCCGCCGATAGCGATTTCGACGACTGGGTGATCGACACCTATGCCGAGACCGGCTCTTTCACCATGCTCTTCATTCTGGTCTCGATCAGGGAAACCAAGGTGGAACTGCTGCGCTCCGCATATCTGCATGTGGTGGGCGACGAGTTGCGCTGGCCCGACATGACGAACCTTTTTAGGGGCGCTGGTGTCAACTGGTCCGGCGCCGTGTTCTACCGTGCCGGTCGTGAGGGGCTTGTAGAAGATCCGGAGGCCAAGGCGCGTCTGGCTTCACTGGGGCGTAAGCTGGAAGAGGACCGGTCGTTGATCCGAGATGGCGAGTTTTTCAATGAAGATGGGCTTCGGCTATTGATCGAGGAAATCAAACCGCACTGATCGCAGCATACCCCTCCCATAAAAAACCACCCGCAAAGGCGGCTTTTTATGGGATCAAACGACCAGTATCAGCCCGTGATTTCCTTGGAGGAAATCGAATAGGCGAATGTCTTCGGGCTCAGGCAATCCACTTCGCCGCGCGACGTGAAGGCTGCGGGATACATGAAGAAATTCTGGCGGATTTCGTTGCCAGGCAGGGTGATGTCACGGGCTGTGTTGTAACCAATCCAGTTCATTTCCCAGTTGCCGAAAGCCTTCTGGCGGAAAGCCTGGACGGCATCGTTGTCGAGTGGCAATTTCTCCTCCAGCACAACCTTGCGGACGTCTGCCGGGTCGACCGGAACCCAGCCCTGGCCTTCAAGATAGACTTCGGCGCGACAGTGCTGTGCACCGGTAATGTCGCCGGCGCGGCCGAGTGCCTTGAATTGTTCCGATGTCGCCACGCGAACACCAAAGACGTCACGGGCAGGAAGGCCAGCGGCACGGGCAAGCGCCGTGTACAGGCTGTTGATGTCGGCGCACTTACCGCCGAAATAACCGCTTTCCAGCATGTCCTTCACATTACCGACGCCGCAGCCGGCGACATTGGCGTCGCGGAAGGTGTTCTCGACAACCCAGTCATAGATTGCGCGGGCCTTGTCCTCGTCTTTCTCACGGGCGCCGATGATCTTCATCGCCGTATCCTTGACGATGCCGTCGATCGGCGCGCTCGGCGTGGCGACGAGAGCGGCATCAAGTTCGGCCTGTGATACCGCAACGCCGTCGGCGATGCGATTGCGTGTCTGGACCATCTGGGTGAATTCGATGCTTCGTTTTCCGTCAGCCTGCCACTCGACAGAAAGAATATCAGCGCCTGATATGGCATCCTTCTTGATTGCGATCTGCTTCGAATCGGACGTCCAGTGCGGCGCAGATGCCTTCTGGTATTCGCCAGCCGACTGGGCAACAGGCAGCCACAGCTTTGCCGGGCCTGTCGTGTCCGTGAGGTCTACCTTGGTCGTTACCTCGAATGTGCGCCATGCGGCGATATCAGCCGCTTTGTCGGCAGCGAAAACCGGGTTTGCGCCGCGGGAAACGAAAGCGGCGGCAAGAGAGGCTGTTGCGGCCTGGCTGAGAAAACGGCGACGGTTCAACATACTGGGTCCAACTCCTGTCGACTGCGCATCACGCTGACCCATAACGGTTTCAGTACGTACAATGCGCGGCTCAAATTGCGATATAATGTCGCTTGGACTTACGCCTTTGCAGCAGTCGGCGAAACAGGAATTGTAGTTTTCAAGCTTTTTTGAGCGGTTCCCTCGGAAATCAGCAACCCTGTCTGGCCTCTGCCGCACCGACTGCGGGCTGCTCGCTGGGTACTGCCATGGCGAGATCAAGACCGCGCGCAGTTGGTGGCTGCCAGGTTCTGGATTCGGGCAGCGCGCCTTGGGGATTGGTTCCCATATGGGCGCCACCTGTGCCGCCGGTCCAGCCGGTCGAACCTATATTTCCGGGCGCGGTGCCATCGGCACTCCGGCGATCCGGCGCGGTTGCCGCTTCGGCCTTATTGGCTGAATTGCAGTCGCCTTTGCCTTCAAGGCTCTGGGCGGAAGGCGGAGAGCCGCTATTTTGCGTTTGGGCTGCCACCGGAACAACTGCCATCATCATGGCAGAGACGGCAAGAGAGGTCAGAAATCTGGCGTGAAAGACGGGCATCATGGGAACTCCTTCCATCGCCCACAACGCATGTGCACAAAGGCGAGTTCCCTTGGATAATCCGGTTGGATGACCGGATCAGACGAAGTCGATCAGCCGTTGACGACGATCCCGGCTGCGCCGTCTTCGACCGTGCCGACAATGGTTGCCAGTGGATAACCCGCATCCCGCGCCTGCTTTACCATCGCATCCGCCTTATCGGCAGCAACGGCAACCAGCAGGCCGCCAGAGGTTTGCGGATCTGCGAGCAACATCCTCTGCCATTCGGGCATATTTTCCGGCAGCGTAATCGCATCGCCATAGCTCGCCCAGTTGCGGACGGACGCCCCGGTAATGAAGCCCTGTTGCGCCAGTTCCTCGGCCTTCGCCAGAAACGGGATGTCGGCAAGGTTCAGCCGCAAGGTCAACCCGGAGGCACGCGCCATTTCCAGACCGTGGCCGAGAATGCCAAAGCCGGTAACGT
Organism: Hyphomicrobiales bacterium; assembly: GCA_900472575.1. Classification (GTDB taxonomy): domain Bacteria; phylum Pseudomonadota; class Alphaproteobacteria; order Rhizobiales; family Rhizobiaceae; genus Neorhizobium; species Neorhizobium cellulosilyticum. The sequence goes on along the minus strand of UCIV01000013.1, from coordinate 69,991 downwards.
CGGTGATGGCGTGAACGTCAATATCGGCGGCAAGCGTTGTGCCGACCTTGTTGAGCAGTGTCGTCGAGGCGATCATCTCGTCATACGCCTTTTTCGGCAGAGCATTCTTCTTGATAGCAGAGGAATAGATGCCAATGCCGATGCCCTTGGTGAGGATGAGCTTGTCGCCGGCCTTTGCTCCGCCATTGCGGCGCACTTGACTGGGGTTACAGATGCCGATCACGGCAAGACCATAGATCGGCTCGACGCTGTCGATGGAATGACCGCCCGCAACCGGGATACCGGCTTCAGCGCAGATCGATGCGCCACCTTCGAGGATTTTCGAGATCTTCTCCGGCTCCAGCTTGTTGATCGGCATACCCAGGATCGCAAGCGCCATGATCGGCTTGCCGCCCATGGCATAGACATCGGAAATGGCGTTGGTGGCGGCGATGCGGCCAAAATCGTAGGGGTCGTCCACCATCGGCATGAAGAAGTCTGTGGTGGCGATCACGCATGTATTGTCGTCGATCTGCCAGACAGCGGCGTCGTCTGACATCTCGTTTCCGACCAGAAGTTGTGCAAACGGCTGCGCGGCCGGCTGGCCTGCCAGCAATTTCTGCAGGACGGCGGGCGCAAGCTTGCAGCCGCAACCGCCGCCATGGGCAAGCTCGGTCAGACGAGGAGACGACATATCCATGGTATTCCTCCTTCGGATCGTGCCGTGATCATGGTTCGCGTGGCACGGGTTATGGAGGTGATAACGCCTTGATAACCGCGCGTCTATCACGTTAGGCCGATGTCATAGTTCAATCACTGAGTGGTGAGAGGGCCGGGTGTGGGCGGGGCGAGACAGCCGGCATCCGGTTTCCCGACAGGATTGTTCTTACAGCACGCTTCATTCGCTATGATGATCGTAACGATTCTGGGATCGGTAAATAGCATGCGCTACAATTTCGCAGATCTGCCGTTGCATCGGCTGATGGAGCCGGTCTGCCGGGCGACTGCCGCGATCACGCGTCTTGATGAACGTGTCTTTCGATCGACGGTAGGGCAAGGTTGGATCGAACGTTCGCATTTCGTCGATTCGGTCGCGTCGCTCTGGATCGATGGCGAGCTTGTACATCTGGAAGATCTGGTGTTGCACGATGCGGCGATGGGCATTCGCGCACCGACGCATGAGCTGACGATTGCGTACGATATCCTGCGCACCAGACGGCGCATTATCGAAAACGAGCCCGGTTGGGCTCTGAGCCGGGAAGGGCTCAGCCAATTGCGGGGAAAGGCGGCAGAGCTTCAGCCTGCCATACCGATCGAGAGCCCGCTCGAAACCAAACCCGCCGAGCTGCGGGATGAAGAGGATCCGCTGGCGCACTATCTGGCGGAGATCGACGCAGTCGTCGCTCGAAGCGAGGCCGCACTGTTGCAGGTCATGAGGCCATCCGAGCCGACTTACCCGAAGGAACGGGCTGCACTTCTTTATGAGCCGGATTGGGACGAGGATGAGCGGCTTGCCGAATGGCAGGATGTGGTCGAAAGAAGTGCGAACCTGCCGCCGGTCCTCAGGGCCGTGCTTTTGCTGGATGCCTGGAACCAGTTGCAGGTGTTGCAGCACGCTCCATGGCTGGGTCGGTTGCTGGCCGCATCGCTTCTGAGGAAGGAGGGTGTCACAACGGCGCATCTGGCGGCTTTCAATCTGGGGCTGAAACAGGTCGGGCGAGAACTGAGGACAAGTCCCAGGCAGGAGGTTCGTATTCTGGCCTTTCTCGAGGCGATCACCGAAGCCAGCCTGACAGGCTTGAAGGAACATGACCGCCTTGTGCTGGCGCAGCAGCAGATGCAGCACCGGATCGCCGGACGACGTCAGTCATCGAAACTGCCGCAACTTGTCGACCTCGTGTTATCCCGACCGATGGTGTCTTCGGGCATGATCGCAAAGTCTCTTTCGGTGACGCCGCAAGGCGCGCTGAAGATCGCTTCGGAATTGCACCTGAGAGAGCTGACGGGACGAGGACGGTTTCGTGCCTGGGGCATCATCTGATGCCATATCCTGTCTGCCGGAAGGCTGGCGGCCAAGGGCGTGGATCAAGGGCGCCGGTCAGCCGGCACCCTCGACACTTCGGTGTCATTTCAGAAAGTCGTTGGCGTAATAGACCTTAAAATCCGGTTTTGCTTCGAGAGGCTTGCCGCCGGCGGCCTTAAGGATGCCGGCCTGATAGGCGTAAGCGCCGATCGCTTCGAATTTCGAAGGATCGATCGTGCCGATCACGCCCTCGGCGCTTTGCAGATATTTGCCGTCGATCAGCGCCTTGAGCGACGCGCGGACCAGGGCGCGATCGGTCAATGCATCCTTGTTGGCCGAAATCAGCAGGTCGGTCGCCTCGTCCGGATTTTCGATGGCGAACTGATAGCCCTTGCGGGTCGCCTGAAGGAAGGCTGCAGCCTCCTTGGGGTTGCCGTCCAGGAATTTGCGGCTGGAGCCGATCAGGGTCGTGTGCTCGTCCGGCACGCCATAATCGGCATAACGGAACGCGCCCTGCTTCAAGCCTTCGAGTTCAGCCTTTACGCCTTCCCAGGTATAGACTTCCAGCGTGAAATCGACGGCGCCGTTTTCTAGGGCTTGATAGGCGGACGTGCCGAGAGTGATCGTCTCGAATTCCCCCTTGCCGCCGTCATGGCGGATGATCGAGGATATCAGCGCATTTTCCCAGGCGGAGCCGAAACCGCCATAGGTCTTGCCATCGAGATCCTTCGGGCGGGTGATGTCGGAACGGCCTCCCTTGAGCACCAGGCGGCCCGTTTCGGTCTGCACGATGGCATAGGTGCCGACGAGGTCGGCACCCGCCGTGCGTTGGGTAAGAAGGGCGATCGAGCCGAGAATGCCGAAGTCGGCCACGTGATTGGCAACCAGCGTTCCGGCCGAGCTGTCCGTGTAGGGGAGGATTTCGACGTTGATACCCTCGTCCTTGTAGAAGCCTTTATCGCGGGCGATGAAAAGGCCGACGTGATTGGTGTTCGGGGTCCAGTCGAGGGCGACCGTAACCTTTGACGCGGCATGGGACCGGGCAGGCAGCGCCGGCAGGGCGAGGGTGGCGAGTGCCGCGAGCGTGGCGCGGCGGCTCAGCAGTAATTGGCTCATGGCAAGTGTCCTTCCTGATCATTGATCTGGGGAGAGAGAAGAAAATCGAGTATCGACGTTTCGATGGTTGCAGCCTCGGCACGGGCCGTGGAGTGGCTGAAGCGTGCACGCGGCAGGGGAACCGCGATCGTCTGCTCAACGCGTGCAGGGCGCGGCGACAGCAGGTGGATCCTGTCGGAAAGCATCACGGCCTCCCGTACATCATGGGTAATCAGGATGATCGTCCAGCGATGTCTGAGCCACATAGCCTCGAGCCAGATCTGCATCTGGTTGCGGGTGAGCGCATCCAGCGCCCCGAACGGCTCATCGAGCAGCAGGACCGGCTTTTCCTGAACGACGGTGCGCAGCAGTGCCGCGCGCTGGCGCATGCCGCCGGAGAGCGCTTGCGGGTAATGCTGCTCGAAGCCGCCGAGGCCGAATTCCTCAAACAATGGCGCGACACGCTTTCGCGCCTCTTTTCGCGGCATTCCCTGAACTTCGAGGCCAAGCATCGTGTTGTCGATGATCCGCCGCCAGGGCATGAGTGCATCGCGTTGTGGCATGAAGGCGAATGGTCGATCTGTCGGCAGAAGCGGCTTGCCGGCAAAGCGGATCTCGCCGCTGTCGGCATTCGCCGCGCCGGTGAGAAGCTTGAATATGGTCGATTTTCCCGCCCCCGAAGGCCCGAGGATCGAGACGAATTCGCCGGGCATGACATCCAGCGAGATATCGTGCAGCACATCGATATCACCGTAGCTCAGCGAAACCTTGTCGAGGCAAAGCAGCGGTTCGGTCATGGGCGTCGCCCCGCTCCACTGTCGATCCACGGTGCGGCCAGCCGCTGCACGGCCCAGGTGGCGCTGAACAGAAGCAGTGTCAGCAGCGAACTGACCAGCACGGCGGCGAGCACGAGGTCCGGCCGGAAATTGTTCTTCGCATTGAGCATGTAGATGCCGAGGCCTTTCGCCGCTCCCGCATATTCAGCGAAGATGGCCGCGACGACGGCATAGGTAATCGAGATGCGCAATCCGGCGAAGAAATAGGGGAGCGCTGAGGGCAGGCGGGCAAGCAGGAAGCGCTTCCAGCGGGATGCGCCCATCGAGACAAGCAGGTCTTCGACTTCGTTTTCGGTGGCGGCATACCCTTCGGCCAAGGCGACCAGCATCGGAAAGAAGGTGACGAGCGCCACGAGCAGGATTTTCGGCAAAAGGCCGAAACCGAACCACAGCACGACCAGCGGTGCGATTGCCACCAGCGGCAAAGTCTGGCTGGCGATGAAGATCGGAAAAAGCGCCCGCCGCATTAGGGTGGAGAAATCGATCGCCATTGATAGTAGGAACGCGAGAACCAGCGATAGCGAGAAGCCCAGCAGGGTGGCACGCAGCGTTGGCACGGTATTGGCCCACAGGGCGTCGCGATTGAGCCATGCCTGAAGAAGCACCTGGGATGGTGCGGGCAGCGTCGTCTCAGAAATGCCTGAGGAGCGGCAATAGATCTCCCATGCGAACAGCATACAGCTCGCGGCAACGAGAGCCGGCAAGGCCCGGAAGGCATGGGTGCGGAGCATAGGTCCGCGCATGGGCGAAGTGCTCGACGACATCGGCTTGTCCGTAAGGGCGTTAGATGGCGCTCGGGCTGTTGGCTGAAACGGTCAGATCAATCGTCACATGGCCCTGCGGTGGCCCGAAACGAACGAAGGCCTCTCCCATGGTTGCAAAAACCGGAGCGGCATCGCCACGCAGTTTCGTGCAGAAGTTTTTCGACTTGTCGAACACGCCTGACGACTTGATGAAATCGATGCAGCCATAGATCTCGTCCATGTGCTGGCCGATGCCGAGTGTGTAGAGAGAAAATTGCGCGGCAGTCGGCTGTCCGGCAAGCGGGATGGAGGAGACGGCAGTCAATGCCTGCGCCTTGCGCTCATCCAGCGGGGCGAGCGGCCCGGTCATCTCGGGAACATGGCAGATCGGATCGTCCGGCTCGCCGGGGCAGCCGCGCGACAGCGTCGCGTGCATGACGCAATGCTTGCCGGATTTCGCGGCGGCAACGAAGAGATCGCGCATCGCGGCCATGACAATATCGGGCGTACCGACAAGAAGCGTCGAAATATCGTCGGTTTCGATCCTCAACTGATCCCGATAGGGATCAAGCGCGGACAAGGCACCGAGGATGACGTCGACGAAATCGTCGGACATCGGGTAAAGGGAAATCTGCGCGCCGGAAAACATCTTATACCTCGCTCCGCTGGCATTATCCAGATCAGCTTAAGGGTCCACGGTCATGACGACCGAATCTCAACCCCGGCAATACGGAGCACCCCTGTTCGGCCCCTGATAGATCAGATGATGCAGGACTTGCAAGAGGGCAGTGTTGAATGACCGTTTCAAGCGGAGTACGAGACGGGTATGAATTCGCTCCGGCCGGTGGAGCTCCGGAGTTACGTTTCCATGTCTGCCAGACCGCAACAGCGCCGAAAAAATGATCCCGAACGAACGAAGGCGGACATTCTCGATGCTGCGACCGAAGAGTTCGCGACACATGGTTTGGCCGGTGGCCGCATCGATGCGATCGCCGAGAGGACGCGCACGTCCAAGCGGATGATCTATTATTACTTCGGCGGCAAGGAAGATCTCTACCTCGCTGTGTTGGAACGTTCCTACAGACAGATCAGAACGCTGGAGGCGGATCTTCAGCTTGATGATCTTTCAGCCGAAGATGCATTGCGCGTGCTCATTTCCGAAACGTTTGACTATGACGAAGCGCATCCCGATTTCATCCGCCTCGTCAGCAGCGAGAACATCAATTGCGCCGCTCATATGCGCAGGTCGGAAACGCTTCTCGATCTGAACATATCAATCATCGAGATGTTGGAAAAAATCATCGACAGGGGCGGGCGAGATGGTGTTTTCCTGCGCCGCACGGATGCAATCGATGTTCACATGCTGATCAGCGCCTTCTGTTTCTTCCGTGTCTCCAATCGCTACACGTTCGGCGCGATTTTCAGGCGCGATCTTTCCGAGGAGGGGTTGATGGCGCGCCACAAGCAGATGATTTCGGATGCGGTCCTCAGCTATCTGAAAACGCCGGACGTGTCTTCCGGCGAAGGCTGATCGATCAGCCTGTGGCATATCGGCCGCAGATATTGTTGATACGCTGCCGGTGTAAGTCTTCGCGCATTGACTCACTTTATGGTGACCGATAATTCCTGATTTTATCAATCATATTTTTTGGCTTTGCGTTTGATGCCGCGAAGCCTCTGATTTTGCTCGCGTATGCTGAAGGAGCACTTTATGTCTGGCTCTACCGTTTTCAATGCTTTCGCAAAAAAGACCGGCAATCGCGGTCGTTTTCTCGTGCTTTTGTCCAGCTGCGCCATTGTTCTGCCGCTGCAAGCTCTTGCTCAGAATGCCGAAGAGACCGATGCCGGCACGATGTTGAAGCCGATTATCCTGCAGGGCGATGGTTCGCCGGTCGGGCCCGATTCGACGATCGTTGCAAAAAGCTCGCGCACGAGTTCGAAGACCGACACGCCGATCCTCGATTCAGCGGCAGCCGTTTCGGTCGTCACTGAGAAGGAACTTGAGGAGCGTGGCGTGAAGACGCTCGATGAAGCGCTTTCCTATACGCCGGGCGTGCTGACCGACGTCTATGGATCAGACAACCGATATGATCACTATCTGATCCGCGGGTTCTATTCGACTGGGCAGAGCACATTCCTCGATGGATTGCCGGTACGTAGTATCAATTTTACGGGCAGTCGCATGGAGCCGTATGGGATGCAGCGGATGGAGGTTTTGAAGGGCGCAAACTCGACGCTCTTTGGCATCTCGCAGCCCGGCGGCATCGTCAACGCCATCAGCAAGCGGCCGCAAGACTACAAGTTTGGTGAGGTCTACACGACCTTCGGCGAGGATCACATCGAAACGGGTACAGATTTTGGTGGTCCGATCGACCCGGATGGAGTCTGGTCCTATCGTCTGACCGCCAAGTGGCAGGACGCGAAGCAGGGTATCGATTACAGCCAGGATGACAGAGTTTATATTGCCCCGGCGCTGACCTTCAGTCCTTCTGCTGATACGGACTTCACGCTGCTGACCAGCTACAACAAGCGGAATGGCAGCACATCTCACAGCATTCCCTATAGCCTGAGAGACGAAATCGATTCGGAAACCTATCTGGGTGAACCGGATTTCGACAATATGGACACGATTGAGCGAAACATCGGTTATGACTTTCGCCAGAATCTCGGAAATGGTTTGGAGTTCCGGCAGAATGCCCGCTACACCAATCTCGATCTGACTTATGAAGGCGTTTACGCGACCTCAGCCGATCCTGCGGCAGATCGCGGCGCGCTCGGTGTTTATGGAGAAGCCAAGCGCTTCGATATAGATAACCAGCTCCAATATGACGCGAGCTTCGGTCTTTTTGATAGCCGCACTCTCCTCGGTGTAAGTTATGAGCATCACAAGCTTCGGGAGCGTCGTCTTGATGGCGTACTGCCGGCGATCGATCCATTTGATCCGGTCTATTCTGGGGCGGGCAGTATCGGATTCTATCCTGCGTCAATAACCGAAGGCACTCAGGCGACGAAGAGCATCTATCTTCAGGAGGAGTTGACGTTCGACAAGCGTTGGATACTCACCCTCGGTGGGCGTTACGATCATGCCGATACTGATTCAGGCAGCGACAGTGCTGTTGACGAAGCCTTCACCCCACGGGCGGGACTGACATTCAAGGCGACGGATGAGCTCTCGTTCTATGGTAGCTACGTGGAATCTTTCCAGCCGATCGGCGCGAGCCGTTCTACGCTGGTGGGCGAGGCCAAAGCACAGGAAGGAACCCAGTACGAGATTGGTGCAAAATACCAGCCGCTGGGCACCGACATACTCTTTACGGCTGCGCTGTTTGATTTGACTCAAAAGAATGTCCTCCAGTATGGCTCCGCGCCAACTTATTTCCAGTATCAGATCGGCAAGATAAACGTCCGCGGTCTGGAATTAGAGGGTAAGGTCGCTCTTTCTGATACTCTAAACTTGACGGCTGGTTACTCCTATTGGGATGCAGAAATTGAGGAGGATCTTGTTGCTGCGAATGTCGGAAAGCGGCCGGCGCGCGTTCCAAAGAACATGGTCTCTCTCTGGGCTGACTATACGGTCCCTGGAAACGGTATTCTCGGTGACTTGAGCCTTGCTCTCGGCATGCGTTACCTCGGCCCGACTTACGCCGACGATGCAAACACCATCGCATTGGCATCACGCACACTGTTCGATGCTGCCATCCGCTACAAGGTGAAGGACGACGTGACGCTTTCGATCAACGCGACGAACCTGTTCGACAAGGAATATGTCACACACGTAGACACTTCCAGCATGTCGGCCTTCTATGGCGATCGCCGCAAGGTTTTGGCGACGTTGAAATATACCTGGTAAATCCGCTCAAGTTCAGGCATTCCTCGGCGCAGTCGAGGGATGCCTTTATTTTTGCGATGCGATTTTGGTGTTGCTGCCAAGGGAAACGATCACGTCGCGGCAGATGATGATAGGAAGAGCGATGCGAAAGGTCGGTTCTGGCGAAGCCGAGCGGTATGCCGGCAACGACATGAAACGCCGTGAATTCTTGAGGCGCATGGCCGCAGGCGTATCTGGAGCGGTTGCTGTGGGCGCCGGTGTGACGCCGTTCGTCCTGTCTGCCCGTACGGCCTATGCCGCAGGCGAGGAACTGCGTTTCGAACATGTTTATGGCGAGACCGTTCTGGCGAAGCCGGCGGAACGGGTGGTATCCTTGGGATACAACGTCCACGATGCGCTTCTGGCGCTTGATGTCGTGCCTGTCGGCATCCGGCAGTGGTTCGGCAATCAGCCTTACGGTGTATGGCCATGGGCGCAATCCCATCTCGGTGATGCCAAGCCCCAGCTGATTTCCGGCGAAGTCTCGATGGAAGTGGTGGCTAGCCTGCAGCCCGATCTGATTGTTGCTGTCGGGGCCGGCATATCTAAGGACGAATATGATGTCCTGTCGCAGATCGCGCCCGTGCTGATGCAGCCGAAGGGCAGGCCAGCTTATGGTACGACCTGGGATGAACTGACCCGGATGGTTGGCAAGGCCGTAGGTAAAACGGACCTTGCCGAACAACGCATTGCGGAGGTTGACGCGAAATTTCAGACGGTGCGTGCCGCGCATCCTGAATGGAGTGGAATGACCGCGGTATGCGCCTATAATTTTGGTGGAGAGACCGGAGCCTTCATCGGTTCCGATACCCGCGCGACGTTCCTGGCCGAGCTCGGTTTCAAGCCGACACAGAAGATCCAGTCGCTTTCCGAAACGCAGGGTTTCTATGCGCGCCTGTCGCCTGAGGATTTGTCGCCGCTTGATGCGGACCTGCTGATCTGGGTGTCTACCACGGACACGGTGCCCGATATTCAAGCACTGCCGCTGCGCAAGAGCCTTCGTGCTCATATTGAGGGGCGCGAGGTCTTTGCCGGTGAAGTGATGGCCGCGGCGTTGAGCTTCGGCAGCATCCTCTCTTTGCCCTATGCTCTCAATGGCTTGCAGGATGATATAGTTCTGGCGCTCGATGGCGACGCGAAAACGCCGGTTGCCTCAAGTACTGCGGCGGGGCTGACGCCTTGAAGGCTGTTGTCGGGCTTGCGCTCCTGTTGTTCATTGCGATGGCATTGACGCTGGTCGTGGGAGTTCGTGATGCCGGGATTTCCGATCTCTGGAATGCGTTTTTTGCTTTCGACGCCAACGATCCCACGCATGCCGTGATCCGCTCCGTTCGTGTGCCTCGCCTTGTTGCCGGTCTTATCGCCGGTGCAGGTCTCGGAATGGCGGGCACGGTGATGCAGGCCGTAACACGCAATCCGCTGGCTGATCCCGGCCTGCTCGGTGTCAATGCCGGTGCCGCATTCGCGGTCGTTGTCGGGGCGCTGCTGACCGGTTATGCCGACAGCGGCATGATGGCAGCTCTTGCCTTTCCGGGAGCCGCGATTGCCTCTGTCGCCGTATTCCTTGTCGGTGGCGCTCGAAGCGGCGCAGGCAGTCCCGTGCGCTTGACGCTGGCGGGCGTCGCGATCAACGCGCTGCTGCTTTCTCTCGTGTCGGCGATCATTCTTTCCCGCAACGAGACACTCGAGATTTTTCGCTTCTGGGTTACCGGTTCGCTCGCGCAGGCGAATACCCGTCCGCTCGAAGCGATGTTCGTCGCGCTTGTTCTGGGTGCTGCCATAGCCGTGATCATCGCACCACGCATCGAAGCGCTTGCCCTCGGTTCCTCTCTGGCGCGCGGTCTTGGAACCAAGCCGGGCGCCGTGCAGCTTTGCGCGCTTTTGGCAATCATGCTGATGACTGGAGCTGCGGTGGCCGTGGCCGGGCCAATTGGCTTTGTCGGCCTGGTCGTGCCTCCATTGGCCAGGCGTATCGGGCGACACGTGCTGCGTCACGAGCTTGCCGTGTCTGCGGTTCTTGGAGGATCGATGATGATGCTCGCGGATACAGCCGGTCGGCTCGTGGTTGCGCCTGCAGAAATTCGCGTGGGGATTATGACCGCACTCGTCGGGGCACCTGTGTTCATCTTTGTCGTACGCCGCCTTAGACCCGGAGCACTGACATGAGTGACGAAGGTTCCGCGAGAAAGGTCGTGGGAGGATGGTTGCTGCTCGGCGGCCTTCTGGCTGTTGCCATTCTTCTGTCGCTGATGGTCGGACAGATCATGATAACACCGGCCGAGCTTCTGCGCGGGTTGATGACCGGAACCGGACCGGGTTCGCTGACGCTGAGAGTATTGCGCGGTCCCTCCACCTTGACAGCCGTTGGAGCCGGGGCGGTGCTGGGCGTGTCGGGAGCGATTTTCCAGATCCTGCTGCGCAATCCACTGGCAGCCCCGGATGTGATGGGCTTCATGTCCGGGGCAGGCTGTGCCGTGGTTGCGGGTGTTGCCTTCGGACTGCTCATTCCCTTGCCCATCCTTGCTGCAATGGGAGGGCTTGTCGCGGCTCTGCTGGTTGCTGGACTGGCGTTTCACCGAAGTGGCAGGCAGTCGCCGCTGACATTGATCCTGGTCGGTATCGGCATCGGTTTCTTCGCGTCGGCGGTGAGCAGTTTCTTGGTGCTTCGGATGCCGCCTCAGGAGGCCGCTGATGCGCAGCGCTGGCTCGCCGGTTCTCTGACGGCACGCAATTGGGGTCATGTCCTGCAGGTATTCGGGCTGGGGGCGCTGCTCTTTGTGGTGCTCGCATTGCAGGTTCGGGCCATGGCGCTTCTTGAGCTTGGCGATGAACTCGCCGCAGGTCTTGGTGCGCATGTCGAGCGAGCCCGATACGGGCTCATCTGCACTGGCGTTCTGCTTGCTGCTGTTGGTGTCGCAGTTGCGGGGCCTGTGCCATTCGTCGCGATGATGGCCGGACCGCTCGGCATGCGGATTGCCGGTGTCAGACATCCGGCTTCGCGCCTCACGGCGGCAGCCATCGCGGGGGCAACGATCACAGTTCTTGCGGAGGTCATCTCACGTTCGGCAATTCCCGGACTGCAATTGCCCGTCGGCGTCATGACCGGAATAATGGGGGCGCCATATCTGCTGTGGCTCCTCTGGAAAGAAGTGGAGGCAGGAGAACTATGACCGGAAACGGGCTGACCACCACATCCCTCACCCTTGGTTATCGCGAGCGGGTGGTTATCCGTGAGCTTTCGATTGCGGTGCCTGATCAGCGGGTGACGTCCATCCTCGGACCCAACGGTTGCGGCAAGTCGACCTTTCTCAAGGCCCTCGCGCGGCTTATTGCTCCGGCTTCCGGTCATGTGCGTCTTTCAGGACACGATATCGGCGAGATCGATACACGTACACTGGCGCGCCGTCTGTCCATCCTGCCGCAATCGCCCAAGGCGCCGGAAGGTATTACCGTCTCGGATCTTGTCAGACGCGGCCGCACACCCTGGCGCGGGCTGCTTGCGCCATGGAGCGAGGAGGACGCCGCGATCTGCGCGCAGGCACTGGAACAGGTCGGGCTGAGCGATCTGGCCGAGCGGCCTATCGACGAATTGTCCGGCGGCCAGCGCCAACGGGCATGGATCGCGCTCGTGCTGGCACAGAACACGCCTTATCTCCTGCTCGACGAGCCAACGACCTGGCTTGACCTTACGCATCAGCTGGAAGTCCTTTCCCTGTTGCAAAAACGTAATCGCGATCATGGAACGACCGTTATCACCGTTCTCCATGATCTTAATCTGGCCGTGCGGTTTTCCGACCATCTTGTTCTTTTCGGTGGGAATGGATTGGTGGCGGAAGGCACTCCGGAAGTTGTCATCACGCCGGACAATCTGCAAGCTGCTTTCGGGCTGAAAGCTTTGGTCATGCCGGATCCGTTAACCGGGCGGCCGATGATCGTGCCCTACTGATCCACGTCCCGGCTCACTGCAGGGGCAACGTCATTCCCGCGATAGTCGCGGTCGCGAAGTTTAGGAACCAAAGATGGTTTCGGGAATTCTGATACCTGAACGTGAGGGCTAGGCGGAATGTTACCTGCTTTTTTTTCCGGGCCAGTGGGGGCGGTGAAAGATGTTACACGCGTTCTCATTGCCGAAGATGAATTTCTCCTTCGCCTTGATGCCGCCGACAGCATGCGGCGGCTGGGCTGGGAAGTCGTGGAAGTATCTTCCGCTGACGAGGCTATGGAACTGCTGCGCTACAGAGTGACCTTTGATCTTCTTGTGACCGACATCGATATGCCGGGACAGGCAGACGGGCTGGATTTGGCGCGTTATGTGCGATCAGCACACTCTGAAATGAAAATAGTGATCATGTCGGAAGATCGTGGCGATCGGCCGATAGACCCGCATTTGTTTGAACTCATGGTGGTAAAGCCACTTTGGAATGTGGGTGATACTCTGATTAAGCTGATGGAGGCAGACCGAAATGCAGGCTGACGAAGTCGAGACGATCCTGGTTGCGAGCAGCGATGCCCTGCAGCGCTCGATTATCGCGAAATATCTGCGTGAATGCGGCTATAGCGTCATCGAGGCGACTGGTTTTGACGATGCGAAAATCGCGATCGGACATTACGAGGTCGATGTCGTTGTTTCCGATACCCAGATGCAGGATGGGACCGGCTTCGATCTTTCTACCTATATCCGTTCAAGACACCTAAATATCGAGATCATTCTGACGCAATCTCTGATTAAAACTGCGCAGGTCGCCGGCGATCTCTGCGAACAGGGACCGCTGGATCAACCTTATCATCCGCAGCGTCTGGTCGATGAGATCAAGCGGCTGAGTGCGTTTCGCTGAGCGGTTCGGCAGACCGTCCGCCAAAATGACTGCTGAATATCGCTGGCTTACACAGCATCAAGACCTGCAATCGCTCTGACCACGTCTGCGCGGCTTACAATGCCGACGAGGCGTTGGTCACGAAGGACCGGTAGGCGTTTGATATCATGCTGCGACATTATTTCGGCGAGCTCGCTGAGTTCGGTCTCTTCTTCGGTCGTCCTCACCGGGTGTGTCATCAAAAGGGCTGCACGATGCTGGTCGACACCGATCAGCGTTTCGAACTGGGGCTCAAGATCATTGCCTTGGGCAAGGGCCGAAATCCACCAGTCCCGGCGCTGGGCGATAGTCTTGCCAAAGGGGCGCAGAAGATCACGTTCGCTGATGATGCCGACAACCCGTCCAGCTTCGTCGCAGACCGGGACAGAGCTGACGGAGTGCTTCACGAGAAGCCCCGCGATCTCCTTCAACGTAGCGTCCGGCGGGACCGTGACCACGTTCCGCGTCATGATATCCTTGACTCGAACACCCATTTTTTCCTCCTCTAGCGTACCTCTTCAACAGTAACTTTGTAGCATGCGCCTGAGATGGCTACGATGCGCACTTCGTCGCTACGGCTCGCCGAGCGACATGTCGAAGCCGCCTGCCGATTGCACTGCAAGGCTCCCCGATTGGATGCCGGCTGTCAGGCAGGAGAGCAGAGGTTTGCCGTCCAGCCATGCATGAATAAACCCGGCGTTGAATGCATCGCCGGCGCCGGTTGTGTCCACCACAGGTACCGCTTCGGCCTCCGCATGAAGTATCACGCCGTCCGATATGCTCCATGCCCCTTGCGCGCCACCCTTCAGGGCGACGTGTGGAAAAGTGGCGGAGAGCATGAGCATTGCTTTTTCCGGAGAGGCCGAGCCCGTGATGGCTTCCGCCTCTTCTAGGTTGGGCAGAAAAAGATCGACACCGGTGCAGGCCTGAAGCAGGCTCTTGTCATAGATCAGCGCAGCGTCCCAGCTCGGATCGAGCGAGACGCTGAGGCCTCTGTCTTTTGCCAAACGGACAAGTGCAGGGATTTCATGCAGCGTTGCGTATTCGGCGATGTGCAGGTGCTTCGCTTCAGGCCAGTTCAGGGCTTCATCCAATGTTGAAGGCATGGCTGTGCCCGCCCGACGGGTTAGAAACGCCCGTTCCTCGTCAATGACAGCTGCCACCGTCACCTGTGGACCCGCGTCAGCGGAATGTTCGACAAAACGCAGATCCACACCACTTGCCTGGATTTGTCTGCCTGCATCGGAAGAAAGCGCGTCGGTTCCAAGCCTCGCCACGAGCGCGGCCTTACGTCCGGCATTAGCGAGATGGGCGGCCGAAATGAAGGCGCCACCACCGGCTGCTATCCTCATGTCGTCGGCAAAGAGCTCGCGCCCGAGCACTGGAAGCTCCTCGAGACCGGTGAAGATGAGGTCGCAATAGATCCGCCCGATGCTCAACACCGCGGACCGCTTGTCTGTATCGGTCATCATGAGCGGCTCAGGAGTTTCTCTGTCTTGGCGTCGAAGAGGTAAAGGCTACCGCGTGCGGCCGTGCAGGTGAGGGTGCTGCCCACCGCCGGCATGAACTTGTCCTTTGCCGTTGCGATGACTGCCGTGCCATCGATGTCCAGATGAACCAGCGTCTCGGGACCGAGCGGCTCGACTGCGGTAATCGTTCCCGTCAAATTAAGGTCCGTCTTCTCGTCCGATGCTGTCGCGCGGGCGATAAGGTCATGCGGGCGAACGCCGATAAGGATGTCGCGTTCCGTTGCTGCTGAGGCCATTGCGGAACCCTTGCTGCTTGGCAGCAGGTTCATCGACGGACTGCCGATGAAGCGGGCGGTAAACACGTCGACCGGGCTCTCGTAAAGCTCTGTGGGCGTGCCGACCTGCAGGATATGTCCGTCTCTCATCACCACGATCCGGTCGGCCATTGTCATTGCCTCGACCTGGTCGTGGGTCACGTAGACAGTGGTTGTTTTCAGCCGCTGATGCAGACGCTTTATCTCGATGCGCATCTGCGAGCGGAGCTGCGCATCGAGGTTGGAAAGCGGCTCATCGAAGAGAAAAGCCGATGGATTGCGCACCATGGCGCGGCCGATCGCGACGCGCTGTCGCTGGCCGCCTGAGAGTGCCGCAGGGCGGCGATCGAGCAGGGCCTCCAGCCCCAGAATGCGCCCAGCCTCCTCGATCCGCCGGTTCTTCTCGGCCTTGTCGAGCTTGGATGTGTAAAGGCCGAAGCCGATATTCTGGCGCACCGTCATATGCGGATAGATCGCGTAATTCTGGAAGACCATGGCGATGTTGCGCTGCTTCGGCTCGCGCTCGTTGACCACTTCGTCGCCGATCTTCAGCGTGCCGTGGGAGATTTCCTCAAGCCCGGCAATCATTCTGAGCGTCGTCGACTTGCCGCAGCCGGACGGTCCGACGAAGACGACAAATTCGCCATCGGCGATGACAAGGTCTATGCCCTTGACTGCTTCGACCTTGCCGTAGCGCTTGATCAGATTTGTCAGTTCAATCGTCGACATCAGCGGTCTCCCATCAGAGCGGCGAATTTCTCTTCAAGTTCGGCGGCAGCGGCGGCCTCGTCACGCTCGATCTGTTTCGCCTCCGTCTCGAAGGACAACAGGCGCTCGCGATAGGCGGCAAGCGCTGCCTGCATCGGCTCGGGCGCCGGGCCGCCGAAGCGGTTGCGAACGGCGACGAAATGCTCTGGCGAGACGATTTCTTCGAATTTACCGGGGGAGAGGGATGGCTTACGGCCAGTCGAATGTTCGAAGGCTGCCGTGAACGGAGCGTAGCCATCCTCCACCAGACTGCCCTTCGCCGCGACGACGCTTTTGGCCGTGGCTGCGGCGATTTCATGTGCCTCACGGAAGGACAGGCCTTCGATGCGAACCAGAGAGTCGGCAAGTTCGGTGATGGTAATACAGGATCGGCGGATGTTCTGGTCCACCCGCTCCGGGTCGATGCTGATCTGGGCGATCAGTGCGGCTAGAAGGTCGAGCACGCGGGCGGCGGAGGCGAAGGCTTCGTAGCCCATGCCCTGGGTCTCGCCCTCGCTGTCGTTCATGTCGGTGAATGGCGTGTTATGCATCACGTCGAGCACGGTTCGGGCGCGACCGAAGGTCTGGCTAGCCAGGTGCCGCAGATGCTCGATCGGGACCGGATTGCGCTTTTGCGGCATGATCGAGGAAATCTGCACCAGTGCGTTCGGCACGTAGATCTGGCCGACCTCGAAGCTCGTCCAGAACTGGAAGTCCTGAATGAGACGGCCGAGATGCAGGAACATCAGCTCGATCGCCGAATAGGTCGATGTCGTGTAGTCCACCGCCGCGATGCAGGAATAGGAATTGCGCAAGGGTGCGGAAAAGCCGAGCAGTTGCGCTACCCGCGCCCGGTCGATCGGAAAGCCCGAGGTGGTGATTGCTGCAGCACCCATAGGCGACAGATCGACAATGCGACGTGCGTCTGCAAATCGCTCGATATCGCGGATCAGCACCTCGATTGCGGCGGAAAGATAGTGTCCGAACGTCGTCGGCTGCGCCGGCTGACCGTGGGTATAGGCAACAATAAGTGTCGATTTCTGCCGGTCCGCCGCATCGATCATCGCGGCCAGAAGTGTCCTTGCCTTCGACATCAGCACATCGATCTTCTCTTTCAGGCCGATCTTGAAGAGCGTGTGGTCGATATCGTTGCGCGAGCGGGCAGTATGCAGGCGACCGGCGATATCGACGCCGATGCGCGCTTTAAGCTCCTTCTCGATCAGGAAGAAGAAGTCTTCGACTTCGCCGGTATAGACCAGCTTCGCCGGGTCGACCTCTTTGTCTATTGCAATAAGGGCTTCAGCGATCTTCGCTGTGATTGCCCGATCAAGGATGCCGGTTTCGGCAAGCATCACCAGATGGGCGCGATCGATGCGACGAAAGCCGTCGACATGATGGTTCTTGGCGCCATCGAAGAGGGGGCGCAGTACCGTTTCCTTGTAGACCGGATCGGGAAACTTGCTGGTGTCGGAAAGGCGCGGGTCTTTGTCCGCCATGGCTTTATCCTTTCAGGCCGGCGAGCATCACACCGCGGACGATGTAGCGCTGCAGGACGAGGAAGACGATGAGGGTGGGAAGGGTGGCGATCGCAGCACCCGTCATGATCATTTCCCACTGGATTGACTGTTCGACGGCGAAGCTCGAGAGGCCGACCGGCAGAGTATAGAGTTCCTTGCTGGTGGTGACGATCAACGGCCAGAAGAAGGCGGTCCAGTTGCCGAGGAAGGTGAAGATGGCAAGCGCCGAGAGTGCCGGCGTCACCAGAGGCATCGCCACTTTCCACCAGATCTGGAATTCATTGAGGCCGTCGACGCGCGCAGCCTCGATGAAATCATTGGGAACGGTCTCGAAGAACTGCTTCATCAGGAACGTGCCGAACGCGGTCATCATGCCGGGAAACATGATGCCCCAATAGCTGTCCAGCCAGCCTAGCTGGCTGGACATCAGGTACCACGGAATGACCAGCATCTCGGTCGGGATCATCAACGTCGAGAGAATGGCAATGAAGACGAAATAACGGCCACGAAACTCGAATTTTGCAAGCGTGTAGCCGACAAGACTGTCGAAGAAGCAGTTGGAAATGGTGACGGTGACGGCCACAAACATGGAATTGAGAAACCAGCGCATGAACCGGCCATCGGCCAGCACCGAAATATAGTTCGCAAGCGTCGGCGCAGCTGGAATCAGCCGGAGGTCATAGACCTGATCGGCGGTCTTCAACGAGGTGGAGAACATGAACAGCAATGGCGAGAACATGATCAGCCCGCCGATGAAGAGCAGCGTCCAGGTGATGATCCGCCCCGGTCGGATATTGGCGTGGGAAAGTGCTGGCGTATCGGTCATTTCTTTTCCCGCAGAATCCAGAGCTGCAGTAGCGACACGATCAGCAGGATGGTGAAGAGCACGACCGTTTGTGCAGCCGCATAACCCATGGCGTAGGAACCGAAGGCAGTCTGGTAGATCATCAGCACCAACGGTTTGGTCGAGCCGAGCGGACCGCCGGGATCGTTCGTGGTCATGTTGTAGACCTGATCGAAAATCCGCAGGAACGCGATCGAGGAAAAGACCACGAGGAAAACGGTGGTGGGTTTCAGAAGCGGCAGGGTGATCTTACGCAGGATCGCCCATTCACCGAGGCCATCGATCCGGGCTGCTTCGTAGAAGGTTGTCGGAATGGCGCGCAGTCCGGCCATGAAGATGATGACTTGGAAACCGAGCCCGGCCCAGATCGCCGTGACCATGATGGAGAACAGCGCCTGGTCGGTCGATCGGATGAAGGGCTGTTGCGGAATGCCGATCAGAGCCAAGAGGTCGTTGATCACGCCGATCGGTGGAGGCTGGTAGAACCAGCGCCATACCCAGGCCATGGCCGCGGCGGTGGTCAGGTAAGGCAGGAAATACAGAGCCCGGATGAAATTGTGCATGAACCGCACCCGGTCGAGGAAGAACGCGACTGTGAACGCAATCAGCAGGCTGAGTGGCGTGCCGATGATGAGATAGGTGAAGGTGTTGCGAAACACCTTCCAGAATTGCGGATCCTTGAACAGTTTGACGTAATTGGCAAAGCCAACAAATTTTGCAGGCCGCACCAGATCCCAATTGGTCATCGACAGGTAGAAGGCCTGAAATGTCGGATAAAAGCGGATGACGGCGTAAAACAGGACAGGGATTGCCAGAAATCCCCATACCCAGAGCAGCCTTTTAGTGCGCATCGAGAGGGGGTCTGCCGGCATGGCCGCCGCAGTCCCGCCGGGACGGCCGCTCGCCGCCCCCTGCAGATTGTCCGTATCCATCATCAACTCCGCTTTCTCTGATCGGCGCTTATGGCATTGCCGCGTCGATCATTTCCTGCTCGGCTTCTGCCGCCTGCTTGAGAGAATCCTCGGGCGATTGCCCTTCGAGGAGAACGCGGTTGACCATGTCGATGGCGTTCTGGCGTTGGCCTAGCTCATCCTTGAACATCGTCGTATGAGCGTAATCCAGCCCCTTCAGGAACGGTCCGTAGATCGGGTCCTTGAGGTTGGCGTCCGTCAAGGCCGCCGAGCGCAGGGCCGGCAGTTCGCCGACAACCTTTAGCCAGATGGCCATCGCTTCCGGCGAGGTGAGATAGGTGAGGAATTTCTTCGAGGCTTCCAGCTCTTCCCCGCTCGTCTTGGCGCCGATGCCATTGGCGAAATAGCTGGCATAGTTGGAACGCAAACCGTCCTTGTTGGCCGGCAGTTCGGTCACGCCCCACTCGAAATCCTTGATCGTCGAGAAGGCGCCAAGACGGAAGGTGCCGTCGATCGTCATACCGGCCTTGCCGGCTCGGAACGCGGCCTGCCCCTCGTCCATAAAGCCAGCCGCGCCGATCTTCTTTTCCGTCTGCAAGCTGGTGTAGAATTTCAGCGCCTGAACACCTGCATCGCTGTTGTAGGCGACCTTTGTATCGTTGTCGGTATAAGGTTCTCCACCGAACTGACGGACCAGCACTTCGCGCCACCACTGGTGATCCTGGCCGGTCATGTCCAGCGTTGAACCGGCAACGGTGACATTGCCTGTTGCATCGTGCTTGGCGATCTTCTCGGCCGCGGCAACGAATTCATCAAGTGTCTGCGGCGGCTTGTTAGGGTCAAGACCGGCTTCGGTAAACAGCTTCTTGTTATAGAAGACTGCGAGCGAGCGCACGGCGGTCGGCAGGCCGTAATAGTTGTCGTCGCGCTTCATCGCGCTGACGATCGGGAAGAAATCCTTCTCGATCTTGTCATGCGGGAACGTATCTGCCGGCAGGGGCTGAAGAATGCCGCCGGCCACGAACTTGTCGAGCCAGCCATAGAAAAGCTGCATCACATCCGGGCCATTGCTGGCCATGTTGGCGGCAATAACGCGCGTCTGGTAGTCGGCATAGGGGAAGGTAACCTGCTTGACCGTTATGTCAGGGTTCTTGGTCTGGAAGTCGGCTATGAGCTGATCCATCGCCTTTACGCGCGTCTCGAAAACATACTGCCAGTACTCGATTTCCACTGCCTGTGCCGCGTTGAACGCGAAAGTGCTGAATCCGGCAACGAGCCCGGCCAGCAGAACTGACTTGCGCATGTGAGCCTCCATTTACCCCACCGGTTCTTCCGGTTTTCGGGGTTTGATTGTTCCCTGCATTCGGCCGCGTTACGGCCGATGCGTTGTCATCTGTGCGGACGGATCCAACAGGTCATCCTGTATCGCGGGGACTGCCCCGGCTGCCGTAAAGCTTCCCTGAGCGGCTGGGTTTGTCAATAAGATAATTTACTTGAGTTATTGTATTTGCGGTGGCGTCGGCGGAGATCCTGTGGTTTGAAAGCGGAAGAGGTTGCAGAAATGACGATTCACACAATCGGCGCTCATCCAGTGGCCATCGGGAAAAATCCCGAGCGAAGCCGCGATCACAATCGCCGGGTGGTGCTCGATATTGTGCGTCGTCACGGCTCGCTTGGTCGAGCTCACATCGCCAAACTTACGCAACTGACGCCGCAGGCTGTCGCTAACATAGTCGATGAGCTGATGGGCGAGGGCCTTCTGATGGAGACCGGCCGGCTGCGTTCCGGCCGAGGTCAGCCGCCGATCCAGTTTGCGGTCAATCCGGATGGTGGTGTCACGATCGGTGTGGAGATCGCGGCAGACCATATGGTGACGGTCGCACTCGATTTTGCCGGCCGGCTCCGCGGACAGCGAATTGCGCCACTCAAGGACACGACGCCCGGCTCCATCATATCTGCCTTCTCGCGAGAGTTCTCTGGGTTGGCAGGATCGCTTGGTAGCAAATTACTTGGTGTCGGTGCGGTCATGCCTGGTCCTTTCGAGATCGACGGCATGACTTCCGTCGGGCCGACCACGCTTTCAGGTTGGGCAGGTGTCGATGCCGCTGAGGCGCTTAGCCAAGCTTGCGGCCATGCCGTTGTGGTGGAGAATGATGCGACGGCTGCAGCAGTCGGCGAACGGCTGTTCGGATCCGGTCTCTCGATTTCCAATTTCTGCATGATCTATTTCGGTGTCGGCCTCGGTCTTGGCATCATCCAGGACGGTGCGCCTTATCGCGGCGCCTTTGGCAATGCCGGAGAAATCGGTCACGTGACCGTTGTGCCGAAAGGGCGGCTGTGCCCGTCCTGCGGCCAGTGTGGTTGTCTTGAAGCCTATGCCTCGGTCTATGTGCTCAAGCAGCAGCTGGCCGCGGTCGGGATCGCCGATAGCGAATTCTCCGACCTTGAGCGACTGCACGCGGAAGGCGATCCGACCCTCATGGCATGGATAGAGGACGCAGCCACCTATTTCGGTCCGATGGTTGCCATGCTGGAAAACATTCTCGACCCGCAGACCGTCATTCTCGGGGGCGCTTTGCCGGATGCGATCATCGACGAGATCGTGGTTCGCATGGGGTCGCTTCCGACATCCGTAGCCAGCCGCAGGCAGCGCGAACTGCCGCGCGTCATGCGCGGAAAAACCGGGCAATTGACAGCGGCCCTCGGCGCCGCAGCCATTCCCCTGTTCGACATCGTCACACCGAAACTCGAAATTTCACCCGGAAACACGATTTTAGCCTGAACGTATCATGAGGTGATACCCCAATGCTGAGCGCGCGCGAACGTATCGAAAAACAGATGGCCGCTCCCGCTCTGGTCCGGCTCCACCGCAAGCTTTCCCGGTTGAAATCGACTGTGACGGTGATGAATACCGGCGCCCATCCTGACGACGAGCAGAACGGCCTGCTCGCCTTTTTGCGACTCGAACACGGCATGCGGGTGATCGTTGCCTGCTCGACGCGTGGCGAGGGAGGGCAGAATGCACTCGGATCGGAGCGACGTGGTGCTCTCGGCGTCCTGCGCTCGCGCGAGATGGAGGAGGCGGCGCGGATCATTGATGCAGATGTCGCCTGGCTTGGGCATGGTCCGGACGATACGATCCACGACTTCGGGTTTTCCAAGGACGGGGATGCGACCTTCGCCCGTTGGGGTGAGGCGCGTATCGTCGAGCGCCTGGTGCGAGCTTATCGCAAAGAGCGGCCGGATATCGTCATCCCGACCTTTCTCGACGTACCGGGACAGCACGGCCACCATAGGGCTATGACCCGCGCAGCCGAGGCCGCCATTGTGCTTGCTGCGGATGCGACCGCGTTTCCCGAACATCTCGCTGAAGGCCTAAAACCCTGGAGGGTCGCCAAATACTATCTGCCAGCATGGTCCGGCGGGGGCGGGACATATGACGATGTGCTGCCGCCACCTGATGCGACCATTACTGTGGAGGCTTGCAGTCGCGATAAGGCTACCGGTGCGGAATATGGCCGGATCGGCGAGTGGTCACGTTATTTTCACGCGTCGCAGGGCATGGGCGATTGGCCGATGCAGGCAAAATCAGTCTGGCCACTACACCTCAAGCTGACTTCGATTGCCGCTAACGAAGAGCGGTTCATTTCCGATGGACTGCCAAATTCCTTTGAGCAGCTTGCGGCGTTTCCTGACCTGCCGGACGAGGTCGCGGCGGCGCTCATTTCCGCGGACACTGCAATAGCCGCAGCCATCGAGGCTTTCCCACATCGTGAAACCATCGTTTCCATGTTGACACATGCGGCCGGGCACCTCGAGAACGTCGTCGCGAATGCTTCCGAAGAGTTTCTGGCATTGCACGGCCATCGCATCGAACGCAAACGCATCGAGATAGACGCCGCGATCCTGGAGGCGGCCTCCATATTCGAATTTGTGTCTGTCGGTCACCCTTCCATTGCTCCGGGTGGAAGCACGGTGCTGACCGCGGAACTGGGGGAAGGAGCTCGCAGATACAATGTCGATATCTCGCTTGTCCTGCCATCCGGCGTGAGCGCGGAACACACATCATACGGCTCATCGCGAACTTTTCTACTGACCGCATCCGCCAATGCCAGGCTTTCCGATCAATTTCTGCCTGATTGGTCATGCCTTGGAGGCAACGGTCATGCTTCTGTTCGGGCTTCTGCAGAGATAGAGGGGCGTAGCGTTACCGGGGTGTTTGATCTGGAGGAGCCGTTTATCGTTTCTGCCGCGCACGCGATAAAGCTTCGCCCCGATGCCCTGATTGTACCGCTCGACACGCGATGCCGGGGATGGCAGGTCAAGGCTGATTTGACAGGGGAAGCGGCAACGCTTTCGTTCGATTCACCTGCCGGCTGGGCTATGGTGGCTTCTGGCGAAGATTGGACCCTGACGGCCCCGGAGAGAATTGCACCTGGCTTTACCGGTGTCGGGGTTAGCGTTGGCGGTCATCCGGCATTCGAGGTCGAGACCATGTCTTATCCGCATATCAGCCGGGCAGAATTCCGCCGACCAGCGGCGCTCAATATACTGGCGCTGGATTTGCAACTGCCGGAAGGAGCCCGCATTGCCTATGTCGGTGGTGGTGCCGACAAGGTTGGTCTCTGGCTAGCCCGCATGGGGCTTGATGTAGTCGACCTCGATGCCGTCGGTCTTGCGAGAGATCTTTCGCAATTCACCACAATCGTCGTCGGCATATTCGCCTTCGGCCTTCGCAAGGATCTGGCAGCGATAACGCAGCGGCTGCATCAGTTCGTGGAAAACGGTGGGCACCTGGTTACGCTGTACCATCGTCCCTCTGACGGCTGGCATCCTGATGAGACACCGGTTCTTCGTCTGCAGATCGGATCTCCTTCCGTCCGTTGGCGGGTTACCGACCCCCGCGCCGAAGTTACGGTGCTTTCGCCTGACCATTTGCTGCTCTCCGGCCCGAACCTCATCCACCCTGAAGATTGGGAGGGATGGAACAAGGAGCGCGGTCTCTATTTTGCGTCGAGCTGGGACGAGTGCTACGAGCCGCTTCTCTCCATGCATGATGTCAATGAACAACCACTGAAAGGCGCACTGCTTTCCGCCGAGATTGGCAAGGGCAGGCACACGCATGTCAGTCTGACCTTGCATCACCAGATGGATCGCCTCGTTCCGGGCGCGTTCCGGCTCATGGCCAATCTTGTTCAGCCCGCTTGAGATGCTGTTTCGGACCTGGCAACCTCTTAGCAAGCGCGAAGGGGAGGTGGTTTGCCGATTGATGAATCGGGGAGGTGCGCTTAAACCGTAGTCAGCATAATCAGGAAACAGACATGACTGACAGCAAGTATTTCAGTGCGGTGGGCGGACTGCCGCCTCAGACGCAACTTCTCTCCAGCAAGGCCGTTTTCACCACTGCCTACGCGGTCATTCCGAAGACGGTGATGAGCGACATCGTCACCAGCGTTCTGCCGCATTGGGAAAAGACGCGGGCGTGGATCATCAGTCGTCCGCTGTCCGGTTTTGCCGAGACATTCTCGCAATATATCGTCGAGGTTTTGCCCGGTGGTGGCAGCCTGCGCCCTGAGCCGGATATCCGGGCCTCCGCAGCTATATTCGTGGTAACCGGCGATCTGACGATCGACTTCGAGGGCGTCTCGCATCGTCTGCGCGAGGGATCATTCGCCTATCTTCCTGCCGGTTCGAAATGGACCTTGCACGGTGAAGGCGACAAGCCCTGCCGTTTTCACTGGGTGCGCAAGGCATTCAAGGTGGTGGAAGGGCTGGAGGCGCCTCCGGCTATCTTCACGCATGAGGACGAATGCGTCATGGATCCGATGCCGGATACCGAGGGCCGCTGGGCGACGACGCGTTTCATCGATCCGTCGGATGTTCGGTACGACATGCACCTGAACATCGTTACATTCGAGCCTGGCGCCGTCATTCCGTTCATGGAAACCCATATCATGGAACACGGTCTCTATGTCCTCGAAGGCAAGGCGGTCTATCGCCTCAACCAGGATTGGGTAGAGGTCGAGGCCGGGGACTATATGTGGCTGAGATCCTTCTGCCCGCAGGCATGTTACGCCGGTGGTCCCGGCCGTTTCCGTTACCTCCTCTACAAGGACGTAAACCGCCACGCCGATCTCTGGTAGGAGGCAAGCCCTACTGCCCGCATGAATTTAAGGCGTCAATGATAAACTTGTTGACGCCATACTTCCCACTTGTAGTATGTATTTGGCTGTCATGTATGACAACGCCGATAAAGTGTCGGTGATGCCTGTCCTGGGGAGGATATATGCTGAAGAAATTGTTGCTGACGGGCGCCGCGGGTGGAGTCGGTCAGAACATCCGCCCGCTGCTGTCGCAGTTGGCGGAAAAGGTCGTATTGTCAGACCTTGGTGACGTCTTTGACCTCGGACCAAAGGAAACATTCGTCAGATGCAATCTAGCTGATGCCCAAGGGGTTTTGCGACTCCTTGAAGGCGTGGACGGCGTCATTCATCTTGGCGGAGTATCCGTCGAGCGGTCCTTCGATATTGTTCTTCAGGGCAATATTATCGGTCTCTACAACCTATATGAGGCCGCCAGGCATCAGGGCAAACCGCGCATCGTGTTTGCCAGTTCCAATCACGTCGTCGGTTACTACCGCCAGGATGAAAAGATCGACAACACGGTCTACCCGCGTCCCGATTCACTCTATGGCGTTTCCAAGGTTTTCGGCGAGGCTGTCGCCAGCATGTATTACGACAAGTTCGGGCAGGAGACGCTGTCATTGCGCATCGGCTCCTGCTTCGACAGGCCGCTCAATCCGCGCATGATGGCAAGCTGGCTGAGTTATCGCGATTTCGTTTCCTTGTGCGAGAGGGCGTTCCTCACCCCGAAACTGGCGCACACGATCGTCTATGGCGCATCCGCGAACCAGCAGACGTGGTGGGACAATAGCAACGTCGATTTTCTCGGCTGGGAGCCGCAGGACAGTTCGGAAAAGTGGCGCGCAGAAGTCGAGGCTGCGACCGGCGAGCAAGATCCGAACGACCCTATGGTGATCTACCAGGGCGGGGCATTCGCCGGCGCTGGTCATCCCGACGACAATTGATAACATCGCATCAAGGATGCCCTCCATTCATATGTTGCGGCCATATCCGCTGGATTGAAAAGCCGCTTGGGAAGGAAACAGCATGACCATCCATCAAAATCTCATCGCCGGCGAGTGGGTCGGCAGCACGGGCTCGGAAAACGTCAATCCGTCCGATACCAATGACATTGTCGGGCTTTACGCGCAGGCAACGGCCGATGACGTCAGCCAAGCGATTGCTGCAGCAAAGGCTGCTTTTCCGGCATGGTCCCGATCCGGAATTCTTGAGCGTCATGCGATCCTGAAAAAGACCGCCGACGAAATCCTGGCGCGCAAGCAGGAACTCGGCACGCTTCTCTCCCGCGAGGAAGGCAAGACGCTGGCAGAGGGGATCGGCGAAGTCACGCGTGCCGCTCAGATCTTCGACTTCTTTGCCGGTGAGACGCTGAGGCTGGCTGGCGAAGTCCTGCCATCGGCAAGGCCCGGCATCGGGGTCGAGATCACGCGCGAACCGCTCGGCGTCATCGGCATCATCACCCCGTGGAATTTTCCGATCGCCATTCCGGCCTGGAAGATTGCGCCGGCGCTCTGCTACGGCAACACGGTGGTATTCAAGCCGGCGGAACTCGTGCCCGGCTGCTCCTGGGCGATCGTCGACATCCTGCACCGCGCCGGCCTTCCCAAGGGCGTGCTCAATCTGGTGATGGGACCGGGTTCGGTTGTCGGCCAGACGATGCTCGACAGCCCGGACATTGCCGGCATCACTTTCACCGGCTCTACAGGCACGGGCAAACGTGTGGCGGCGGCCTCGATCGAGCATAACCGCAAGTTCCAGCTGGAAATGGGCGGCAAGAACCCCATGATCGTTCTCGACGACGCGGATCTCGGTGTCGCCGTGGAGGCCGCGGCAAACTCCGGCTTCTTCTCGACCGGCCAGCGCTGCACGGCGTCTTCCCGCCTGATCGTCACCGAAGGCATCCATGACAAGTTCGTCGACGCGCTGACCGAACGGATGAAGAGCATTCAGGTAGGGCATGCGCTGAGGCCCGAAACCCATATCGGCCCGGTTGTCGACGTGCGTCAGCTGAAGCAGGACACTGACTATATCGAGATCGGCGTCAAGGAAGGTGCCAAGCTCGCTTTCGGCGGCGAGCGTCTGGAGCGTGACACGCCCGGTTTTTTCCTGCAGCCGACGCTATTTACCGAAGCGACCAACCAGATGCGCATCAGCCGTGAGGAAATCTTCGGCCCGGTCGTCAGCCTCATTCGCGTCAAGGATTATGACGAGGCGCTGGCAATGGCCAATGATACGCCTTTCGGCCTCTCGGCCGGCATTGCGACGACAAGCCTGAAATACGCGACGCATTTCAAGCGCAACTCGGAAGCCGGCATGGTGATGGTCAACCTGCCGACGGCGGGTGTCGATTTCCACGTGCCCTTCGGCGGACGCAAGGCTTCGTCGTTTGGTTCGCGCGAGCAGGGCAAATATGCCGCCGAATTCTTTACCGTGGTGAAGACTGCCTACACTCAGGCCTGATGATGGCCGCAAATGTTGCGGCTGTAGAAATGTAAAAGACCTGTGAGCGGTCCGTCTGCAGAGTAAGACCTGTAGACGGATCGGTTTTACGCGTTATCTCTGTCTGCGGAAAAACGTTCAGATGCAGGATGGGATATTGTGGTTCAGCGTGTCAGCTTTTATATTCTGCTTGTCTTTGTGACGCTGGCATTCATCGCAATCCTCATCCCGTTCTATTCGGCGGTTTTCTGGGCGGTAATCTTCGCGATCATCTTTTTCCCGCTCTATGCCAAGCTGGAACAAGCGCTTGGCGGGCGGCGTAATAGTGCCGCCGTTCTCTCCGTGCTGATCTGCCTCTGCCTCGTGATCCTGCCGGGTCTGGCCATCCTGGCTTCGCTCATTCAGGAGGGAACCGGTCTCTATCAGAGGGTCTCGAGCGGACAGATCGATCTCAACCGGATGCTTAACGAGGTCGTGACGGCTCTTCCCGCCTTCATGCAGGACTGGCTGCAGACCATCGAGAGTGGAGGCTTCGCCGCCCTCCGCGATCGCTTTTCGTCATCGCTCATGCAAGGCGGAAGCTTCTTTGCTGGGCGGGCATTGAATTTTGGCCAGAGCACTGCAGAGTTTTTCATTGCCTTTGGTCTGATGCTCTATTTGCTTTTCTTCCTATTTCGTGATGGACGCTCGCTGGCGGCTGCAATCCGAAGCGCGGCGCCTCTAAGCGATGAGCACACGACGCAGTTCATGGCAAAATTTGCCTCGGTCGTGCGGGCGACGGTTCGTGGTAATATCATCATCGCCATCATTCAAGGCGTCATTGGAGGCGTTACCTTTTGGTTGCTGGGCGTGCAGCCGGCACTTCTCTGGGGCGTCCTGATGGTCATCTTGTCCCTCGTGCCTGCCGTTGGCGCTGCCCTCGTCTGGGTGCCGACGGCGATCTATCTTGCCGTCGCGGGCGAGGTTTTGAAGGCTGCTGTCATCGTTGCAGTCGGTGTGTTCGTGATCGGTCTCATCGACAATATCCTTCGACCACCGCTGGTCGGCAAGGAAACGAAGCTTCCGGACTATGTCGTGCTGATCTCGACCGTTGGCGGGATTTCTCTTTTCGGCGTCAACGGTTTTGTCATCGGCCCCCTGATTGCAGCGCTCTTCATTGCGGCATGGTCGCTTTTTGAAAAGGAGCAGGGCGGCGGTGGGAATGCAGTTGATTGAAACGCGATATCTGTAAACATGGTTGGACCATGGTCCAATTCGGGCATTCGCAAAGGTCTCATGGCGGAACTATGGCTGGGCTCAACTGTTGAATGCTAGTAGGGTGCAGTTACTGACGCTTGTCCGATGGAGGTTGCCATTCGCTCCCGCCGACAGATTATTTCAGGCCTGATGCTTGCCTTTCTCCCGGGTGTTGTGTCGTTTGGCGCGAAGTCCGCGATGGCACGTAATGGCGGACAGGGTGGTGGAAACGGAGGAGGCGGAGGCGGCCGTGAAGGCGGCGGCAGTTCCGGTAATTCCGGCAGGAGCGGTGGTGCTGAGAGCCGAGAGGGTAATGGTGGCCGCGGCAATCGCGATCGCAGCGCCGATACCGCGGCGGAGGCGAGAACAACGGATAGCCGCTCTCAAAAAGACGCCGTCAATGTCGACAATCGTGGCATCCGGGTGAGGCACGGCAGCGGTATTGCCGAAGAGGTGAATGATCGAGGCCGTTATGTCATGCGCGATCGAAGTGGCAGGACGATCGTCAATCGCGCCGCCACGAAATCCGATCTCGACAGATTGCGCTCATTGATAAAGTGAGTGATCTGCGAGCCATCATTTCCGGACGGCCCGCCGGATTGCTGGTTTCGCCTACGAGGAGAGCGTACGCCCGGAGATTTCTCGTGCCGCCTCATTCCAGGCGATTGCCGCGGCGGTTCTGTTCGTCACGTTAAGCTTGGCGAAGATGCGCGTCATGTGATGCTTGACCGTCTTCTCATGGAGATCGAGCTCGATGGCGATTGCCTTGTTGCTCAGGCCTTCGGCCGCGAGACCCAAGACCTCGCGTTCGCGTATCGTCAGGTCGCGCATGGCAGCGGAGAGGCTGTCCTCGTTGGCCGAGGCCGGCGGCTCTGCCAGGAGCTTGGCGGAAAGCGCCGGCGCCACATATCCTTCACCGGCGGCAACCGAGCGGAGGATTTCCGCAAGCGAGCCTGATCCGATCCCTTTGAGCACATAACCCTTTGCGCCGTCCTGTAGCGCCTGGCGGATATCATCGCTGGTTTCCGATACCGTCAGCATCACGATGTTCTGGTCGGGCCGCTCGGCAAGGATGGGGCCGATTGCACCAAGGCCGCCACCCGGCATCGAGATATCCATCAGCAGAATGTCGGGCTGGTGCCGCTGGGCGATTTCGATTGCATCGTCGCGGCTTCCCCCCTCAGCCACGATGTCGAAGCCGAGTTCGGTCAATGTGCGCGCAACGCCTTCCCTGAAAAGAGGGTGATCGTCGCATACGGCAACCCGCAGATCCGTCATCAAGTTTTCTC
Source organism: Hyphomicrobiales bacterium (assembly GCA_900472575.1). GTDB lineage: Bacteria > Pseudomonadota > Alphaproteobacteria > Rhizobiales > Rhizobiaceae > Neorhizobium > Neorhizobium cellulosilyticum. The sequence goes on along the minus strand of UCIV01000013.1, from coordinate 39,685 downwards.
CGTTTCGCAAATCTTCAAAGTCATCGTCACTGTCGTACCGCTGCTATTCGAAACGATCTCGAACCGCCCTCCGAGGCTCTCGATCCGTTCCCTCAGACCGGCGATGCCAAGGCTCGTCGGCTTGATCTGTGTCGGATCGAAACCGGGGCCGGTGTCGATGACATCCACCACAACGCAATGCTCTTCCAAACGTTGCAGCACTTTCTGGCCCGATCCTCCCGCATGCCGCCAGCCATTGTTAAGCGTCTCCTGAACAAAGCGGTAGACGCAGATTTTTTCCGCAGGGCTTGGCTGCCACTCGACTGCGGCCATTGTAAGGGCAATCGAAACGCCGGTCCGTTCCCGGTGGCGCTGAACTGCCTGCAGGATCACATCCTGGAAGTTCGCGGTCTCGATCTCTGGAAGGATGAGATCGTGACAAATGCTGCGGATTTCCCTCATCGCTTCCTGCAGGCTCTTCTTGATCGAGGTGACCTCTGCCTCGCGCGTTTCGCGAAGTGCCTGGGCGCCGAGAATGGCGGGGCTGTCGATCCGAAGGGATGCATAGGCAATAAGCTGCGCCGGCCCGTCGTGGAGATCGGCTCCCAGCCGCCTTAGAAAACGTTCGTTAATGGCGGTCGTTTGCTGGCTTGCCTTCTGAACGCGCGAGTGCAGTTCCCGGTTCTGCTTGAGAAGATGCGAAAGCTCACCGACCCGGGCATTGAGAAGGCCGCGTTGCAGCTCGATGAGCCGGCTGCCGCGAAAGACGATCAGCGACAGCAGCGAGAAGATCGCCGCGATCACCGCAATGACCGCCAGCCAGGTGCGTAGTCTTGCGCTCTGGAGGCTGCGCTCGAAATCGGTTGCCACTTCATAGAATTCCGATACCGCCACGACTTCGCCTGACCATGGCTGCAACACGGGATTATAGATTTCGAGGAGTGGTCGCGTCTGGTTACCCAGCGCTTCCGCTTCCTCCGGATCGATTTGGTTGAATTCTGACACCATCTTACCGGAAAACGCCGCCTTCAGGTCTTCGCTTGGAGCAAGTTTCTTCCCCATAAGCGTCTTGTCATTGGCGTACAGGATCGTGCCGTCCTTGCGCCATAGGCGGAAGGAAATGAGGCGTTGACCGAGCGCTCCCTGTGACAGTGTCTCGTCGAGCACGCGTTCTATCGACTCATCGAGCTTTTCCGTGGTCGTCATGTCCGGCAAAATCGGAGCGATGATGCTGTCGACGTAAAGAGCAGTCGATGCGGCGGAGTTCCGCGTTACGGCCTCTTCAATGAGGCTGGCAACGAAAGTACCCACGATCAATGTCGCGATAATCGAGATTAACCCGCCGGCAAGCAGAAACTGGCGGGCGAGCGACTGTCCGGTCCAAAAAGCAATAACGTTGGGTAGGCGCACGAAAGCCTCGGTGGCTGCATCAGAAGAAGATAATTAAGGCTTGGCTTCACGGCGTCAATGGGGTCGCATGACCACTAATGTGTCCGGCGGGACCAAAGTCGCATCCTCAAACGCAAAGGTCCCGTATGGGAACGGCTCCGCATTCTTCACGTTTTCCTGCCATCGCAAGCAAGGAGTTCTGTGATGAAAAAGATGATCCTGGTATCCGCTGCCATTGCAGCCTTCGCCACCGGTGCCCTGGCCCAGCAGAGCACTGTAAACGGTGCCGTCGGTGGTGCCGTCACCGGCGCAATCGTCGGCGGCCCGGTCGGCGCTGCGGTTGGCGGCATCGTTGGCGCTGCAGCCGGCACGGCAATCGACCCGCCGCCGGAACGCGTCGTGCGTTACGTAGAGACCCAGCCGATGCCGGCACAGTCGGTCGTCGTCCAGGAACAGGTGGTGGTCGGTCGCCCCATTCCGCAGCAGGTGGTGTTGACGCCTGTGCCGGAAGATCCGACCTATGCCTATGCGGTGGTCAACCAGCAACGCGTTATCGTAGATCCGCAGACGCACACGGTCGTTCGCATTCTCAACTGATATTAGGTCGAAGATCGAGAAGGCGCCCGTGACATCGCGGGCGCCTTTTCTTATGTCTTTCCTCAACCCTTCTGGCGGGCCGCAGCGTGGCGATTGGCGGGCATTGAAAGGCCGAGATTTTCGCGAAGTGTTGAGCCCTCGTACTCTTCACGGAAAAGCCCGCGGCGGCGAAGTTCCGGCAAGACGAGTTTGGTAAAGTCGGTCAGGCTTGCCGGCAATGTCGGGAACATCAGAATGAAGCCGTCGGCGGCGCGCGCCTCGAACCATTCTTCCATGAAATCGGCGATTTCCTTTGGCGTGCCGGTAATACCGTTGCCGGTGCTCTTTTCCGCATAGTGGTGGATCAGATGGCGCAGCGTGTGGCCCTGTTTGATGAAGTCGGTCAGTTCCTCGAACAATGCCTTCGAGCCCTTCGGCTGCTGCGGCAGGCGTTCCATTGGGAAGGGCTTGTCGAGTTCTGCGCCGGAAAGATCCGTTTCCAGAAATTCGCCCAGCATCCAGCGGCCGACATCAGGGTGAAGGTTGTTGATCAGGAAATCGACCTTGGCTTGGGCTTCCGCTTTCGTTTCTCCGACATTGACGACAATGCCCGGCATCATCTTCAGGTCATCCTCGATGCGGCCATACTTCGCCATGCGGCTTTTGACATTGCGATAGAATGAACCGTTGCGCTCGATGCTGGAGGCCAGGCTGAAGACGATTTCCGAGGTTCGGGCAGCAAGCTCCATCCCCGCTTCCGAGCCGCCTGCCTGGGCGATGACAGGTCGCCCTTGTGGGGTCGAGGCGATATTCAACGGTCCGCGAACCTGGAAATGCTTGCCCTTGTGGTTCAGCGTGTGCAGCTTGTCCTTGTCGTAATAGACGCCGCCCTGACGATCGAGCAGCAGGGCGTCCGGCTCGAAACTGTCCCAGAGGCCGAAAACGACATCGACGAATTCCTCGCCACGCTCATAGCGGATCGCATGCGGATCGAGCCCCTCGCGATTGAAATTATAGCCGGTTTCGTCGTGGTCGGAGGTGACGACGTTCCAGCAGGCCCGGCCACCGCTTAAATGATCGATGGACGAAAATATGCGGGCGATGTTGTAAGGCTCATAGTAGCTGGTCGAGGCTGTCGCCACGAATCCGAGCTTCTCCGTCATGGCCGCAAGGGCCGTGATCAGCGTCAGGGGTTCGAACCGGTTCATCTTTGTCGGCGAGCGGGATAGAGCTTCCGGATCGCCGATCGCGGCGGCCGGTGAGTCCGCCACGAACATGAAGTCGAGCTTGGCCTCTTCCGAAATGCGGGCGACATTAAGCAGGTGGTCGATTTTGTTTGCACCATTGACATCGGCTGCAGGATGCAGCCAGCTCGCCGGGTTGAAGCCGAACGTATAGACAAAGGTTCCAAGTTTCAGCTTGTCTTCGCGGGCCATGGTTCCTCGACTCCTCTTGATAGTCTTCGTGTTTCAGCCCGCCTGAGATGGGGTGAAGCGGGCGGTGAGCGTGTGGCTTTTGCCGGGATAGGTCAGCCGAACCGACGTCACCGACTGATCGAGCCGCCATGTCTGACGCTCGACAACCATGACAGGGCTGCCGATAGGGATGGTGAGATAATCAGCTTCCGCGGAGCCGGCGCCGCGGGCCGCAATCCGGTGCTCGGCGGCGCTCCATGGCACATGATCGAGTAGCCAGGGGCCGGGAGACAGGGTTTCGAATGTTTCTCCTCTGGCATCCGGCACGACTTCCAGATTTATCAGACGCTGCTCGAGGCAGAAGGGATGTGCGCCCGCATAGTGAAGGCAGGTAATATCGGCGATCGCTCTCTTACGCGGGATGTCGAGGCGCTCGGCCTCTTCACTGTTCGCCGGCCTTACCGTGCGGCCCAGAATCCGGTGGCTATAGATTTCACCTTTCGCCTTCACCTCTTCGCGAATGTCGTAGATTTCGAGAATTGCGCTTTGCGCCTTCTGGGGGAGAACGACACTGCCGACCTTGCGCTTCCGCTGTATCAGCCCGGCGCGTGCCAGCTGTGTCACGACCTTGTTCACGGTCATGCGCGAACAGCCGTATTGCAAGGCCAGTTGCTGTTCCGATGCGATCTTGAAGCCGGGTTGCCAGCGGCCAGTCAGGATATTCTGCTCGATATCGAGAAGTATTCGCTGATGAAGCGAAAGCGGCGTCTCGGGAATAGTGTCGGCAGTAATATCCGCGTCAATCATGCGAGCATGCTGGCGCCGCGATCGAGATAGGTGTCGAGAAATTGCTCCAGGCGTGGGTGGCGCGGTTTGGCAAAGATTTCCGCTGGCGGTCCTGAGAACAACAGCCTTCCGTGATCGAGAAAGCTGATCTGCTGGCCGACGCTGGCGGCAAAGCCGATCTCGTGGGTGACGACCACCATCGTCATGCCCTCGCTCGCCAAGTCCCGCATGACGTTGAGCACTTCACCGGTCAATTCCGGGTCGAGCGCGGAGGTCGGCTCGTCGAACAGCATGATTTTCGGTTCCAGCGCGAGCGCCCGGGCAATCGCCACGCGTTGCTGCTGGCCGCCGGAAAGCTGCGACGGGTAATGTCCGGCGCGGTTTTCCAGCCCGACCTTGCGCAACTGCACCATGGCGCGTTCCTCCGCCTCAGCTTTCGGCACCTTGCGGACGAGCTTCAGGGCTTCGCTAACATTGCCGAGCGCGGTCATATGCGGCCAGAGATTGAATTGCTGGAAGACCATGCCTGTCTTCGTGCGAACCGCACGGATCTGGTTGGCGGGCAGGCGCTCGCGGCGGCCATTGGCGTCCTCGAAAAAGCCCAGGGCCTCTCCGTTGATGGTGATCATGCCGCTGGTTGCTTCTTCCAGAAAAGCGAGGCAGCGCAGCAATGTGCTCTTGCCTGAACCAGACGGACCGATGAGGCAGGAAACCTTGCCTTCCGGGATTTCCAGATCGATGTCCTGCAGCACGGTGGTTTCTCCGAACCGCTTTACGAGTTTGCGGATGGCGATGGCTGGTACACTCATGCTTTCGAAAACCTCAGTCGGGAGAGACGATTTTCGGCCACGCGGCCGAGCCGGTCTGTGAGTTCAACGATGATCCAGTAGACGATCGCCAGGATGAAGATCGCTTCGAGGAAGGCGTATTGCTGCGAGCCGATGGCGCTGACGGTGGCGGTCAGTTCCGGCACCGTGATGATCGACAAGACGGCGGACTCCTTGAGCAGGATGATCGCGAGGTTGATGGCGGGCGGCAGAACTATCAGCGCCATTTCCGGCACCTGGATCCGGCTGATCGTCTGGAACCGCGTCATGCCCAAGCAGGCTGCGGCTTCGACATGGCCGACCGGGACCGAAGCATAACCGGCGCGGAACACCTCGCTGTAATAGGCCGCGCTATAGACGGTAAGCCCGATCAATCCGCAGGGGATGGGATCGAGCATCAGGCCGACGAACGGGCCGCCGTAATAGAGAAGAAAAATCTGGATCAGGAACGGGGTGCCGCGCAGCACTTCCACGATCGTGCCGAGCACCGCGTTGACGATCTTGCCGCCGAAACGCCGCGCGGTAGCGACGATGAAGCCTGCCACGACCCCGCCGAGCACGCCGGCGATCCAGAGCCAAAGGGTGACGAACAGCCCGCTGCCGATTTCCGGCAGTTTCTCAATGATGACTTGCGGGTCGAACATCATGCCGAGGCTCCCTTCAGGGAACGTTCGGCATAGCGGCCAAGAAGCGCGATTGCGGAGTTGATGACGAAATAGATGAGGGCCGCGGAAGCAAAGATCGGGATCGGCTGATAGGTGCTGGAGGCAAGATCCTGAGCCATCTTGGTGATCTCGATAATCCCCACCACCGACACGAGCGAGGAGGATTTGAGGATCATGATCGCCTCATTCACCAGTGCCGGAAATGTTAGCCTAAGAGCGATGGGCGCGCGGATGCGGATGAATGTCTGGGCACCAGTAAAGCCTGCGACATCGGCGGCTTCAATCAGACCAGGCGGAACGCTGGCAAATCCGCCACGCAGGTTTTCAGCCTGATAGGCAGCCGTGCAGAGTGACAGGCCGACGATCGCGGCGACAATTCCGGGAACATTGATGCCGATCACCGGCAACAGCGTATAGATGAGCAGAAGCTGGACCAGCAGCGGCACGCCGCGGAAAAAGCTGATGAACAGCCTTGCCGGCAGGATATAGATCGACTTGCCCGACAGCAGCGCGGCAGAGAGCAGCATGGCGATCACGAACCCGATCGCGATCGACACCAGGCTGATGCCAAGGGTCGAGAGAGCCGCCTCCAGAAGCAGCGTGAAAAGTTTTGGCGTCATCGGCTACGCTTCGTTGGTCGCCGGCGCGGTGCGCAGGGCGAAACGGAAGGAACGAGGGATCAGGGGACGCGCTAAGCACATCCCCGTAATCGACTGAGGATCAGAATGCCGGCTCAGGCACCGAGTCCGGCGTATCGAACGTCGTGCCGAACCACTTTTCCTGCAGCTTGCCCAGGCGGCCGTCCTTCTTCATCGCAAGAATTTCGGTGTCGATGGAATCGAGCAGCGACTTGTGGTCGTCATCCTTGGTGCCGATGAAGCCGAAATAGGTCTTCTTGCCGAAAGCCGGGGTCACAACTTCGAATGCGCCGTTGCGCTGCTTGGCAACGAAGGCGATGTTCGGAAGGGAGTTCGCGACAGCAACGACACGGCCGGTGGCAAGGTCGGCATAAGCGTCGTTGAACGAGACATATTCGCGAACGTTGACCTTTTCTGGAAGCGTTGCGGAATATTCCTGCAACTGCGCGAGCTGTGCGGTCGCCTTGCCGACGCCGACGGCCTTGCCTGCAATGTCGGCCGGCTTGGTGATCGAGGTGTCACCTGCCTTCTTGAGGATCGCGACGGAGGCTTCGGCGACCGGGGCGCTCATGCGGTAGCGGGCGATACGGGCCTTGGTGATGGTTGCTGGACCGGCAACGACATCGAACTTGCCGGCTTCAAGGCTTGGCAGAACGCTATCCCAGGGCAGTTCGACCCATTCGATCTTGACGCCAAGGTCCTTTCCGAGCGCCTCGAAGAAATCGACGTTCAGGCCCTTGTGCTCGCCGGCGTCGATGAAGTCGAAGGGAGCGAATGCTGTTTCCGTGCCGACCTTCAACACGCCTGCGGCCTTGGCCTTGGCCAGCACGTCATCAGCATAGGCCGAAAACGACGTGGCAAGCAGAAGGGCGCCAGCGGCGACAGCCTTCATCATTTGTCTTTTGAGCATTGGTGATTTCTCCGCGTTGTTCTACCTTAAGGACCGCAGTTCGGCTGTTCCCACCGTGTGACAGCGAATTTTATCGCTGTTCTTTTTATTGCCTATACAAATGACCGATGTTTTCGGAGCCGTCAACGGCTTCAATCGGGCTTTCCCACGTGTCGCGTCGGGGCTGATGATCGCCGCAATCGGTAGGCCGATTTCCGATCAAATCAGCTTGCCTTGCGTGGTTTCGTAAACCTATCTTCTCTGGATACTCATCGAGGAGATGAGCGAAGCCAGGTGCCGAGTCGGCGCGGATGCTTCGCCCGATCTACGGCCAGCATTTCATTTTAGGATCATGCCATATGACTTCCAATCTCGTCGTCAATGCCGGCCGTATCGCGGCAGATATCGACGCTCTGGCCAATATCACCGAACCCGACAGACCATGGACGCGTCGCGCATTCACGCCGATGTTCCTCAAGGGACGCGCCTATGTGGAAAAGGCATTTCGTGATGCGGGTCTTGAGACGCGTATCGATGCTGCCGGTAACCTGATTGGTCGTCGAAAAGGAAAGACGGGTGGCGGCACGCTGATGCTGGGCTCGCATACGGATACGGTGCCAAATGGCGGTCGTTTCGACGGGATCGCCGGCGTGATTGCGGCGCTCGAAGTGGCGCGCGCGCTCAGCGATGCGGGGATCGAACTGGAACACGATCTGGAAATCGTCGATTTTCTGGCGGAAGAAGTCTCGATTTTCGGCGTCTCCTGCATCGGCAGCCGAGGCATGACCGGTGTTCGTCCTGGCGAGTGGCTGGAGCGCGCGGCCGAGGCCGAGGGAAGGCGTATAGATCTGGCCGAAGGGATTCGCGAGGTCGGTGGCGACCCGGCGCAAATCGGCGGGCGCGATGATATCAGGGCCTTTCTGGAATTGCATATCGAGCAGGGTACAGTGCTTGAGCGGGAGGGAATCGATATCGGTATCGTCGGGGCGATTACCGGGATTTCCCGCTTCGAGATCCTGGTCGAAGGCCGTGCCGACCATGCTGGCACCACACCGATGAATGCGCGTTACGACGCCTTGGGGGCCGCATCCTACCTTGTGCTCGGCATTGAACGTATCGCCAACGAGTTGGCTCTCGGATCGAGTTATTTTGCAGGCACCGTTGGTGAGTTTTCGATGGAGCCGAATGCCGCGAATGTCATTCCATCCCATGTTCGGATGCTGATCGATGCCCGGGCCGTCGATCCTGCTCTCATGGACGAATTCGTAGCGGCCTTGTCTGCGCTTTGTGCGCAGACGGCTGCGAAACGGAATGTGAAGATTGCGGAACCGCGCAGGGTTTCCAATGCGGCCCCGACACCTATGTCCGGGATGGTGACGGATGTTCTGGCCTCGAGCGCTGCGCGGATCGGCGCTACCACCCGGCCGATGGTGTCTGGCGCCGGCCATGACGCCGCCTTCCTTTCAAAGGTGGCGCCTGCTGCGATGATCTTCATCGCCAGCAAGGACGGGCGCAGCCATGCTTCGGAAGAATGGTCGGAAAATGATGCGATCACTCTCGGTGCGGCCGTTCTTTACGAGGCAATTCTGGATCTGGATAAAAGATAGGGAGACGGCATGGGGCGCATACTGACGGAGAAGGATGTCGAGGCGGCCGTTCGCGGCGGTTCCGTTTATGCGGCCGGCGGCGGCGGCTGGTCCGATCATGGCCGCATGCTGGGCTATGCCGCGGTCAGCATCGGCAAGCCGGAACTGATCACGATCGACGAACTGGATGATGACGACTGGGTGGCAACGGCGGCGGCCATCGGTGCACCCGCTTCCACGACCGCATGGGAAATGCAGGGTGTCGATTACGTCAAGGCCGTTCAGCTTCTGCAGGATGCGTTGGGAGAAAAGATTTCGGCCCTGATGATCGGCCAGAACGGCAAGTCATCGACGCTGAACGGTTGGCTTCCGTCCGCAATTCTTGGCACCAAGGTGCTCGATGCTGTCGGTGACGTGCGTGCCCATCCGACCGGCGATATGGGGTCGATCGGCATGGCCAATTCGCCGGAACAAATGATCCAGACAGCAGTTGGCGGCAATCGTGCCGAGAACCGCTATATCGAACTGGTTATTCGCGGCGCGACCGCCAAGGTCTCGCCGGTGCTTCGCACGGCATCCGATATGTCGGGCGGATTTATCGCCTCCTGCCGCAATCCGCTGCGGGCCTCTTATGTTCGCCGCAATGCGGCGCTTGGCGGTATCAGTCTCGCGTTGAAGCTCGGCGAAGCGATCATCGAGGCGGATGCCAGGGGAGGGCATGCGATCATTGACGCGATCGTCAAGACGACAGGCGGGTCGATCATCGCCGAGGGCGAGGTCAGCTCAAAATCGGTTGTCTATACGAACGAGGCTTTCGATGTCGGCACGATCACGGTCGGTCGCGGCGACAAGGCCGTGACGCTGCATGTGATGAACGAATACATGGCGGTGGATGATGCCGGCGGCAACCGGCTCGCAACTTTTCCGGACATCATCTCGACCTTGTCGCTGGAAGGCGAGCCAATGAGCGTTGGACAGTTGCAGGTCGGAATGCCGGTGTTTCTGCTGCATGTGCCGAAGACGATCATTCCGCTTTCGTCGAGCGTCAAGGATCCGTCAGTCTACCCGACCGTCGAGAAGGCGCTCCGGATCAGCATCGCCGATTACGCATTGGGGTGAGGAGAACACCGTGTCTAAGCCGAACCCGCGCCATCCGAAATTTCCGATCCCCGGCGGACCGAAGCTGCGCGCCAAAGGCTGGCGGCAGGAGGCGTTGCTGAGGCTTCTTGAAAACGTTCTCTCGGTTGGCGAGGATCCCGACAATCTCATCGTTTATGCGGCGCTCGGGAAGGCTGCGCGTAACTGGGCCGCGCATGATGCGATTGTCAGGGCCTTGAAGGAGATGGACGAGGATCAGACGCTGATCATCCAGTCCGGCAAGCCGGTCGGGTTGCTGAAGACACATGCAAAGGCGCCACTGGTGATCATGGCGAACTGCAATATCGTCGGCCAATGGGCGAAGGCGGAATATTTCTACCAGCTGGAGAAAAAGGGGCTGATCTGCTGGGGCGGGCTGACGGCCGGCGCCTGGCAGTATATCGGCAGCCAGGGCGTGATCCAGGGGACCTATGAGATCTTCATGCGGATCGCCGAAAAGCGCTTCGGCGGTACGCTTGCAGGGCGGTTCGTGCTGACTGCCGGGCTGGGCGGCATGGGCGGTGCGCAGCCACTTGCCGGCCGCATGGCGGGGGCGGCGATCCTGGTCGTCGATATCGATCCCGAACGTGTCGCCAAGCGCAAGGCTATCGGTTTTCTCGATGAGGTCGCGTCCGATCTCGATACCGCGCTGGCGATGATCGATGCGGCGGTGAATGAAAAGCAAGCAGTGTCGATCGGCCTCGTCGGCAATGCGGCTGATATCTATCCGCAGATCGTCAAGCGCGGGATCGTGCCGGACGTTGTCTCCGACCAGACTTCCGCACATGATCTCGTCTATGGCTATGTTCCGAAAGGCATGAGCCTCGAGGAAGTACGACGGCTTCGAAAGGAAGGGCAGGGGCAACTGATGGCGGCGAGCCGTGCCTCGATCGCCGATCATGTCCGCGCCATGCTGACCCTGCAGGAAAGAGGGGCGGAGGTTTTCGACAATGGTAACCTCATTCGCACCCAAGCCAGAGAGGGCGGCGTCGAAAACGCCTTCGATATCCCGATCTTTACCGAGGCCTATCTGAGGCCGCTTTTCTGCCGCGCAATCGGTCCCTTCCGCTGGATGGCGCTATCCGGTGAAGAGAGCGATATCGCGCGTATCGACGATCTCGTTTTGGAGCTATTCCCGGACAATCATATCGTCACCAACTGGATCAGGCTGGCGCGCGAAAATGTGCCGTTCGAGGGGCTTCCGGCACGGATTGCCTGGCTTGGTCATGGCGAACGCACGAAACTGGCGCTGGCGGTCAATGAACTGGTTGGGAAAGGCGAGCTGAAAGGGCCGATTGCCTTCTCGCGGGACCATCTCGATGCCGGGGCGATGGCGCATCCGAACATAATGACCGAGAACATGAAGGATGGCTCGGATGCGATTGCCGACTGGCCGCTGATCAACGCCATGACGCTCTGCTCGTCGATGGCCGATCTCGTCGTCATCCATTCCGGAGGCGGCGGTTATGCCGGTTACATGACCAGCGCCGGGGTGACGATCGTGGCCGACGGGACGGAATCTGCGGCAGAGCGGCTCGACATGTCGATTACCAACGATACGTCGCTCGGCATCATCCGGTATGCCGACGCAGGTTACGAGGATGCGATCGAGGCAGCCGAGCGGGGCGAGGTTGCGCATATACGGCTGGGTTGAGACCCAGCCGTATGCATCGGACGGTCAGCCCTTCTTGAAGGCCGAATAGGCGACGGCCATCTTGGCTGCGAGCGTCGCGTTGTTTTTCACCAGCTCGATATTGGCCTTCAGGCTTTCGCCCTTGGAAAGTTCGTTGATGCGGGCAAGCAGGAAGGGTGTCAGTTCCTTGCGGCCGATACCGCGTTCATCGGCTTCGCGAACCGCGTCGGCAATCGTCCCGTCGATGAATTTCGGCGTGAGAGCCGCCGCTTCCGGGATCGGGTTGGCGATCAGAAGACCGGTGCCGGTTCCGAGCTGGTGATGCAGCCACATCGCCTTGGCGATCTCGGCGGCGCTGTCCAGCTTGTGATCGGCCTTGTAGCCGCTCTTGCGGGTGAAGAAGGCCGGGAATTCGTCGGTTCCATAGGCAATGACGGGAACACGCTGGGTTTCCAGATATTCAAGCGTCTTGGCGATATCGAGGATCGACTTGACGCCGGCGCAGACGACGGCGGTTTTCGTGCGGCCGAGCTCGGTCAGGTCGGCAGAGATGTCGAAGGTCTGCTCGGCACCGCGGTGGACGCCGCCGACGCCGCCGGTGGCAAAGATCTCGATGCCGGCGAGATCAGCCAGCAGCATCGTTGCGGAAACGGTCGTGCCGGCCGTCTGCTTGCGTACCATGGCGACGGCAAGGTCGCGGCCGGAGGCCTTTACGACATCCTTGGCCTGGGCGAGTTTTTCGAGTTCGTCGGCGTCGATACCGGCGCGCAGCTCGCCATCGATGACGGCGATCGTTGCCGGGACGGCGCCGTTGGCACGCACGACATCCTCGACCGCCTTGGCGGTTTCGAGATTGGCCGGGTAGGGCATGCCATGGGTGATGATGGTGGATTCGAGCGCCACGACCGGTCCACCCTTCGCAATCGCGTCGGCGACTTCCTTGTTGAGCTTAGGCTTCAGCAGTTGCATGTCGTCTTGTCCTTTCAGTTCGTCAGCCTGTGCCGATTGGCTTCGATAAGCTCGGCAGACAGGTCGGGGAGCACGCTGGCATTACATTCGGTGGTGAGTGTGGCGGCAAGCGCCCCGGTGCGGGCCGCATCGAAAATCTCGTCGCCTTCGAGCAGCCGATGAAGTGTCGCGGCGATCATCGCATCGCCCGCGCCGGTCATGTCGACGGGGGCAGCCCTGACGGCATTGACGAAGTCCACGGTTTCCCGTCCGGCAACCGCCATGCCCTGAGCCCCGGCGCTGACCACGGCCATGCCGGCGCCTGCTTTTTGCAGCGCCAATGCGGACTGTTTCGCGCCTTCGGAGGTGTGCGGGTTCGTCTGGCCGAGGATGGCGTTCGCCTCGTCGATATTCATGAACAGGAGGTCGATCCCGTTCAGGTCTTTCGGCAGGCGCATGACCTTGTGGGTCGACACCGCATCGATCGCCAGATGACAGGACGCATTTTTGCAACGGTCTATCAGCGCGAAAAGCGCTTCAGCGGGAAGATTGCAGTCTGCAAATACCCAGTTCGAGGCTGCGAGATGAGGCCAGGCACGCTCGATATGATCCGGCTGGAACAGGTCAAAAATGTTCATGTCGGCTATGCCGAGAACCAAGTCTCCGGCTGCATCAAGAATTGCCGCATATTCGGCCGTCGGGCGTTCGTTGGTCGTAACGACCTGACTGACGTCGATCCCGATTTCGCGCATATATTTGAGCAGGGCCTGCCCGCCGTCATCATCACCGACGATCGATATGAAGCCGGTCGCGGAACCGAGCCGGGCAAGATTTTCCGCAACATTGCGGGCAACGCCGCCGAGGCTACGGGTACTTTCGACGGGATTGGATGTTTCCAGAACGATCTTGGTGCGGGCGTGATATTTGCGGTCCAGCACGGCGCCGCCGATGCAGAAAGCGCGGACTTCGGACGAAAGAACATAACCCCGTCCAAGGATATATCCCTTGTTCATCAATTGAACGATATGAGCGGCAACCGTCGAGCGGGCCAGCCCCAGAGCGGTGGCAATTTCCTGCTGTCCGACGAAAGGATTTTCGCGGATCAAGGCCAGAACGGCGCTTTCCTGTGGTGCAAGCGGATGGGTCATTGCATGGGCTCCTTGCGAAACCCATGCAGACAATTGTTTATCGTGTCAACAGATGTTTTAGGTCTGTTTATTGGGAGTCTTACTTGCCATGCGGCTTTTCGACGTGGCCGCCAAAGGACTTGCGCATCAGCGACAGCATCTTGTTGGCGTATTCGGCATTACCCTGGCTGTCGAAACGGCTGAACACGGCGGCAGACAGAACCGGCACCGGAACGCCCATGTCGATCGCGGCCTTCATCGTCCAGCGTCCTTCGCCGGAATCCGAAACGCGTCCACCGAAGCTGCTGAGCGACGGGTCCACCTTCAGAGCGTCCGCCGTGAGGTCGAGCAGCCACGAGCCGATAACGCTGCCGTGGCGCCAGACTTCGCTGATCGCCTCGATATCCATGTCGAACTGGTAATATTGCTTGTCCGGTAGCGGCGTCGTTTCCGCATCCGCCTCGCGATGGGCGTTGCCGACATTTGCCTGTTTCAGCACATTGAAGCCTTCGGCATAGGCCTGCATCATTCCGTATTCGATGCCGTTATGGACCATTTTGACGAAATGGCCGGCGCCGCTCGGGCCGCAATGCAGATAACCGCGCTCCGCAGGACGAAGCAACGGATCCAGATCCGCTCCCGGCGCAAGCGTCGCGAAGATCGGGTCCAGATGTTTGACCGCCTCGTCCGGGCCGCCGATCATCAGGCAAAAGCCGCGCTCAAGACCCCAGACGCCGCCGCTCGTTCCGACGTCGATGTAGGAAATACCCTTCTCGGCAAGCTTGGCGCTCTGATCGACCGCGTCACGGTAGTTGGAATTGCCGCCGTCGATGATCATGTCGCCGGGCTGCATGAAGGCTGCCAGCTTGTCGACGATGCCGGGCGTGATCGCTGCCGGAAGCATGATCCATACGGCACGCGGGGGCGTCAATTTTTCGAGGAACTGTTCGATGGACGAGATGCCGATGGCGCCCTCGCCGACAAGCGCCTCGACTGCCGCCGGGTTGACGTCGTATGCGACGCATTCATGGCCCGCACGCATCAGGCGCCTTGCCATGTTGCCGCCCATGCGGCCCAGTCCCATCATTCCGATCTGCATGTGTAAGCCTCTCGATGCAGTTTTAGAATCGTCAGGATAACTAGGACTATGTGTCGCAGGCCTCAAGCTATTTAAATCGATTTATTTTTGGCTATGGTCACGTTTTCGGCAGGATAAGAAAAACTGGTGTAGAATCTTCAAGGATTGGCGATCCGGCCGCCGGTCTGCGCTTCTGGAACGCCGGTCGTTGTCGGGAAGCTGATCGGCAGGCCACGCAAAGCGCGCACGGCGAGGAATGCAAAACATTCGGCCTCGACGGCATCACCACGCCAGCCGAAACCATCGGCTGAAACAGCCTGAACCTTTGCCCTCTCTTCGATCATCGACATGATCGTGGGGTTGCGCCGCCCGCCGCCGCTGACGATCAGGCGCTTGGGCCTGTGCGGCAGAAGGTCGAGCGCCTTGCCGACGGCGGATGCGGTGAAGGCGGAAAGGGTGGCCGCGCCATCGGCAGGGTTCAGACCATCTGCCATGGCGGCGGTAAAATCGAACCGGTCCAGCGATTTCGGGTAGGCTGCGGTCAGATATGGATGCTGCAGAAGGCGTTCGAGCCGCACTTCGTCCACCGTGCCTGATGCGCCGAGCGCGCCGTCGCGATCCATCTCGCCAAGACTAAGCCCCTTGATGAAATCGTTGAGCGGCGCATTGGCCGGCCCGGTGTCGAAAGCGACCACAAGTTCCTCGCCATCCCACCAAGTTATATTGCCGACGCCGCCGAGATTGAGGATGGCGGTGTCGCCGCTTCGATCGACCTCACGCAATAGAGCGGTGTGATAAATGGCGGCCAGCGGAGCGCCTTGGCCGCCGGCTCGCACATCGGCTGTCCGGAAATCATAAACGACTTTTGTTCCGAGAAAATCGGCCATCATCTGGCCGTCGCCGAGCTGTCGGGTATCGCCCAGGCGCGCCTTGGTCGGAGCGCGATGCAGCACGGTCTGCCCATGGAAACCGACGGCACCGATCTCCTCTATGGTCAGTCCGGCGCCTTTGACAAGCTCGTGAACGGCGGTAGACTGGGCGCGCGTCAGCGCTGCTTCCGCATCCTTGAAAATCAGAGGTTCCGGACCTTCAAAATTCCAGCCTCGCGCCTGACGCAATGTTTCTTCGAGCAAAAGGCGGGTATCTTCCGCATAGGGCGCAAGCGTGTAGGCGCCGAAGGTTTCGACGCTTTCTCCGTCCGTCTTGATGAGCGCGACGTCGATATTGCCGTCGAGTACCGTTCCGGTCATCAGTCCGACCGCCCAGATAGGCTTCATTGCTTGTCTCCAATCGCGATTGACCGAATCAGATCATTTTATACGCACTCTTTCGGCAAAGGACGCCGGTTGTTCCTTTAGTAGAAATTCCTTGACGCGAATCACTCATGCAAGCACCTTGTAACGGTGCCTTCAGAATTTTCCGATATTCGGCGTAACTGTCGGTGTTTGGTGTAGATTTGACGAAAAGGCGTATTGAGCTGCCGAGCCGAGTTGTATTCGCGGTTGACCGTAACCGTGAATGTCGCTCCCGTAGGCAGCATCAGGGAGAGTTTGAGGATGGCCGGATCGGCTGAAAAAATTCGGAACTCGAAAGGCGATCTCGCGCGGGAAACGCGAGAGCTTGCCGACGAGGCCATCGCAAACGATGCGCGCGCGCTTTCCGAGCAGCTCAAGGCGATGCGTGAGCGGCTTTTTCCGCCGCTCGCAAGCAAGACGCTGCGTAGCTTCTCTTCCGGCGAGGCCGCCAAGCTCATTGGTGTGTCCGATGGTTATCTGCGCCAGCTGTCCCTGGCAGGCGAAGGGCCGCAGCCCGACACGGGTGCGGGCGGACGCCGATTCTACTCGCTCTCGGACATCAATGCCTTGCGCAGTCATCTTGCAGAACAGGCGGTAGCCAAGGGCAATGTCGCCAAGGCGAAGTCCTACCTGCCGCGCCGGGATGCGGCGCAGAACGAGCATCTGCAGGTCATCTCTGTCACGAATTTTAAGGGTGGTTCAGGCAAAACCACCTCTGCGGCGCATCTCGCCCAGTATCTGGCCCTGACGGGGCATCGGGTGCTTGCGATCGATCTCGACCCGCAGGCTTCGCTTTCGGCGCTTTTCGGTTACCAGCCGGAACTGGACCTTACCGGGAATGACACGCTCTATGGCGCCATCCGGTACGACGACGAACAGCGCCCGCTTTCGGAGGTCATTCGCGGAACATATTTTCCGGGTCTGGATCTCGTTCCCGGGAATATAGAGTTGCAGGAATTCGAGCACGTTACCCCGCAGGCGCTGGCGAACCGCCAGAGCGGCAAGGATAGCGGTCCGCTGTTTTTCGCGCGGATTCAGGCCGTACTGACGACCATGGAGCAGGATTACGATGTCGTTGTCATCGATTGCCCGCCGCAACTCGGTTACCTGACCTTGTCGGCTCTTTGTGCATCAACGTCGGTTGTCGTGACAGTGCATCCGCAGATGCTGGACGTCGCGTCCATGAATCAATTCCTTTTCATGACGTCTGATCTTCTGTCGGTTGTCCGCGAGGCAGGCGGCACGCTCAATTTCGATTTCCTGCGGTATCTCGTGACCCGTTATGAGCCGAATGACGGGCCTCAGGCGCAGATCGTCGGTTTCATGCGCTCGCTCTTCGGGGATCGAGTTCTGACCGCGCCGATGTTGAAATCCACCGCGGTTTCCGATGCCGGTCTGACCAAGCAGACCCTTTATGAGGTCGGACGCGAGAACTTTACACGTTCAACCTATGACCGCGCAGTAGAGGCTATGAATGCCGTCAACAGCGAGGTGGAGGCTCTGATCCACGCGGCCTGGGGCCGCTAGGACAGAAGGAAAGGTTTCAGATCATGGTAGGTAGCCGGAAAAACGAATTGAGAGCGCTGTTCGGAGGCGGGCTTGCGCCCTGTGCTGCACCTGCGCCCGAGGCGCAATCGGCACCGAAGCCGGCGATTGAAGTGCCTGCTCCCGCGGCCAATCCGACGGGACGTAGCGCCGCCGGCGCGGTAAAGGCAATGGGCCTTTCGCTCAATGCCATGACCCGTGAAGCCGAAGAAGCTCGCCTGCTGCGCCAAGCGCTCAGCGAAGGCGAGCGGGTCGTCTCGATCCATCCTGAGAAGATCGATTCGTCCTTCGTCGAAGACCGGTTGCGACTGGACGATCAGGACGACGAGGACCTCGCGACCCTTATCGAAAGCATGCGCGAGAGCGGACAGCAGGTGCCTGTGCTGTTGCGCAATCATCCGGAAAGGCCAGGCCGATACCAGACGGCCTATGGTCATCGCCGCATTCGCGCTGCTTCGCGCCTCGGGATCGAGGTCAAGGCAATCGTTCGGTCGTTGTCCGATGACGAATTGGTTTTGGCTCAGGGCAAGGAAAATGCCGAGCGCCGCAACCTCTCCTTCATCGAGCGCGCTGTGTTTGCCAAAAACCTTCTCGCCGGCGGTTTTGACCGGAAGGTGATCGGTGAAGCACTGTCGGTTCAGAAAAGCGAGTTGTCGCGGCTGCTGCAGGTGGTCGAGGCTGTGCCGGATACGCTCATTCGGGCGATTGGCGCAGCTCCGAAGGCTGGCCGTGATCGCTGGATGAAACTTGGTGAACTTCTCTCCTCGAAGGCAGCTCAGGCTTCGGCTGTGGCCGAGATATCCGGTGCCGATTTCCAGTCATCCGTGAGCGATGACCGGTTCCAGCTCGTCTTCAATCATCTCTCCCAGCCCGAAAAACGCCAGCCTGCAGAGCCTGTGCTGTTGAAGGACAACAAGGGAAAGATTTTCGCGCAGCTACATACCGATGGCAAGAAAAGCCGGATCGAGTTTGCAGCGGGGATCGATCGTGGGTTCGTCGATGCTGCCATGAAGACCCTCATTCAGCAGTATGACGCGTTTATCTCCGCTCAGTCATCGAAGGGATAAAAGCGCTGACAGCTCTTCCAGACGACAGTGAAAACGAGAAGCAGAGTAGATAAGCCGGCCTTGTTCGGCATGGAAAAGTCGTCGAAAGAAATGGGCATATCGAAACTGATTTTTTCAACCGTCCGGAACTCATGTAATGAACGCCAATCCTCTGGTCAAAGGTTTCTACGACGAGCGCACCGGCAGCATTCAGTATGTGGTGAGCGATCCGGAAACGAGAGATTGCGCGATCATCGACCCGGTGCTCGATTACGATGAGAAATCGGGGAGCACGAAGACATCGAGCGCGGATGCGATCCTCGCCTATGTCGAAGGTGAGCAGCTTACGGCGCAATGGATACTGGATACGCATCCTCATGCGGATCATTTTTCCGCGGCGACCTATTTGAAGACAAAGACGGGCGCCCCGACCGCGATCGGCGCCAAAGTGGTCGATATTCAAAAACTCTGGCAGAAAATCTACAACATGCCGGAAATGAAGACGGATGGATCGCAATGGGATCGGCTTTTCGCCGATGGCGAGAACTTCCGGATCGGCAACATGGTCTGCAGGGTCATCCATTCGCCGGGCCACACGCTGGCATCGGTGACCTATGTCGTCGGCGATGCGGCTTTTATTCACGACACTTTGTTCATGCCGGATAGCGGCAGTGCCCGTGCAGATTTTCCCGGCGGCAGTGCCGCAAGTCTTTGGTCTTCGGTCGACGCGATTCTTGCTCTTCCCGACGATACGCGGCTGTTCACCGGGCACGACTACCGTCCGGGCGGACGCGAGGCCCTGTGGGAGAGCACGGTTGGCCAGCAGAAGGCGGAAAACCCGCATGTTGGTGAAGGGCGGGAGGCATTTATCCGACTGCGCGAGGGGCGGGATGCGACCTTGCCATTTCCGCGCCTGATGCTGCATGCCTTGCAGATCAACCTTAATGCCGGGCGGATGCCGGTTCCCGAAGCCAATGGCACGAGCTACCTGAAAATCCCGCTTGACGCATTCGCCATCAACGCCTGGTAGGCGGCCGCTGCCGAACTGCCGAGTTTTACCGGTTGCTTAAAATCTATTCGGCCGCAGTTGGAAGATCGCGATCCCAGCGGGGTGCAGGTGCGAATTTGCCGGCCAGGAAATCGATGAAGGCGCGCACCTTTGCCGGCGGTCGCCGGTTGCTTGCATAGATGGCGAACACGCCAGGCAATTCCATCAGAGGTTCGTCGAGCGTGACCGACACCAGCCGGCCGGCGCGGATATCGTCGCCGACCAGAAAGGTCGGCTGGTAGATCATGCCCTGACCCGCCAAAGCGGCCGCCACCAGGGCGTCACCGTTATTGGCATGGAGGTTTCCCGTAACCGGAACGATGATTGAGCCATCGAGGCCAAATCGCCAACGATCGGGACCAACCGAGCTGGACAGGGTGTAACCGAGGCAGTTATGCGATCCCAGTTCCGATACCGATGTGGGGATCGATCGCCTCGCAAGATAGGCGGGAGATGCGGCGACGAGCATGCGACAGCGTGCGATCTTGCGGGCTATCAGGCTCTGGTCTTCGATCCTGCCGATACGGATGGCGACGTCCCAACCTTCTTCGACGAGATCGACGGTACGATCGCTCAGGCCCAGATCGACACTCAATGCCGGGTGCAGTTCGGCGAACTCCGCCAATAACGGTACGATTTCCCGAACGCCGAATGAAACCGGCACATTGACGCGAAGCGTTCCGCTGACTTCCATTCGCTCCGCAGCTGCCGTTGCATCGGCTTCCGAAAGTTCGGAGAGAATACGCTCGACACTTTCCAGATAGCGCCGACCGGCTTCGTTCAGGGTTATCTTGCGGGTGGTGCGATGCAGAAGTTTTACGCCGAGTCGATCTTCGAGCGCTGCCATGTGCTTGGTGGCCATGGTTGGCGACATGCCGAGCGCTCTTGCGGCTCCGGACAGGCTGCCGATTGCGGCGATCCTGGCGAAAACCTCCATTCCGGCGATGCGATCCAGCATGATTATCTCACTCTCAAGGTGTGAGCTGTAATGCTCGGATAGTTTATTATCATGTTACTGGAGCGAATGCATAGTGTCGCCGGTGATGGCTTCGCGCCGTCGGTGTAACTATGTTGGGAAAAGACCGTGCTCGTAGATGGCAAATGGACTGCTGACTGGCAACCGGTACAGGCCAAGGATGCGAAAGGCGGATTCGTACGCCAGACATCCAGCTTCCGGAACTGGATCACGCCGGATGGATCGGCCGGGCCGACCGGAGCGGGCGGATTCACAGCTGAAGCAGGCCGCTATCATCTCTATGTCGCACTGATCTGCCCCTGGGCTTCGCGAACGTTGATCGCCCGCAAGCTCAAGAAGCTCGATGACCTCGTCTCCGTCTCGGTAGTGAAGCCGGCGCTGACAAAGGAAGGCTGGCAGTTCGGCACCTATCCCGGCTCTACCGAGGATACGGTGAACGGCGCCCGTTATATGCACGAACTCTACACACGGGTGGATCCGCATATTACCGGCCGCGCGACGGTTCCCGTTCTATGGGACAAGAAGACAGGCACGATCGTCAACAATGAATCGGCCGACATCGTGCGGATGTTCAACAGCGGTTTCGGCTCTCTGGCCGACGAGAGTGTCGATCTTTATCCGGAAGCTCTTCGCCATGAGATAGATGCCCTGAACGAGCGCATTTATCCGCGCCTCAACAATGGCGTTTATCGCGCGGGCTTCGCCACCACGCAGGAAGCCTATGAAGAGGCTTTTCATGACGTATTCGGCATGCTTGACGAATTGGAGAGGCTGCTGTCGGCGAAGACCTTCCTCGTCGGCGAGCGCCTGACCGAGTCCGATATTCGCCTCTTTGTTACGCTCGTGCGCTTTGACGCCGCCTATCACGGGCAGTTCAAATGCAATCTGCGGCGTATCTCGGATTATTCTAACCTCAGCCACTATCTGCGCCGCATCCTATCCGTTCCGGGCATCGCGGAGACGGTCAGCATCGATCACATCAAACGTGGCTATTACTCGATCGAAAGCCTTAATCCGAACGGGATCATACCCGTTGGCCCGGCTCTGGAGTTCGCGGATCTGCTGCCTTGGCTACCAGCTGCGATCTAGGCAAACCGCTCAAGACATTCTCTGAAATCGGCAAATATTCGGGATCGATACGCATGCTGACCCAAATTCTTCTGACTTCCGTCCTGTTGCCGCTTGTTCTCGGTGCGGTGATTGCACTGGCCGGCAAGGGTGCAACTTCTCGAGCCGTTCTGCTGACGGCACTGCTGATACCAGTTGCCGCTGCCATCGCGAGCGTTTCGATCGAAGGCCTTCCGCCATTCCCGCCGATTGCGGCGAAACAGAAGCTGCCCTTGTTGCTGGTTATCGGTGGCGTTGTCTTTGCAGTGCTTGGCGTTCTGTTGCGACAATTCGTGAACCGATGGATCGTGGCGCTGGTCGGCGTCGTCTCGCTTGCAGCTCCGGCATGGTGGCTCGGCAAGAACGTTCTCGCGGCCAATGCGACGAAAGCGGCGACGCTCGCCATCGTGCTCGTCATCGTCGCGATCGAGATTGCAGCCGTGTCGGGGCGGCAGGCCAAGCGGTCTTCTCCAGCCGCCTTGCCGGCTGCGCTGCTCGCAACCGCGATCGGAACGGCGCTCACCGCGATCATGGGCGGCTATATCGGCATGGCGCAGATGAACGGCGCGCTGGCCGCCCTGTTCGGTGGCTGGCTGCTGGTTCGCTACATTTCCTATATCCGAGGCGATGATGCAGCCTTCGTTCTTGGGAAATTTGCAGCACTTTCCTTCATCTGGACCGCTGCTATGGGCGCTACGATGACTGTGCTGCTGTCGCCGAGCGCTGCGCCGACTGCGCTTGTTCTTTCGGTTCTGCCTGTCGCCATCTTCGCGGTTCTCAACTGGCGAGAATTTGGTTTTGTAAACCGCGCGCGGTTCCTACAGCCGCTGATCATCGGCGCTCTGACCGCAATTCCTGCAATCGCTGCCATCCTTGTCGCCATGCTTGCCGGCGGTTGAGCTCAAAGTTTCACCAATCCGGCTTGCCGGACACCATCCCATCACGAACACCATCAACATATGTAAGGAGAAACCATGAAACGCCTAATTCTCACCACTGCCCTTGCCGGCATGTTCATGACCGGTGCGGTATTCGCAGCTGACAGCTATGAAGTCGATCCGACGCATGCATGGGTCGGCTTCAAGACGAGCCATGCCGGCTGGGCAAAGGCCCACGGCGCATTCAAGGCTGTTTCCGGCACCATCTCCTTCGACAAGGATGATGTCACCAAGAGCACGGTTGAAATCGCTCTCGAAGCTGCAAGCATCGACACAAATGACGAGAAGCGTAACACGCACCTGAAGAGCCCGGACTTCCTCAACGCCGAAGAATTCCCACAGGTCACCTTCAAGAGCACCTCGATTGAAAAGACCGGCGACAAGACCGCAAAGGTAACCGGTGACCTGACCCTGCTCGGCACGTCCAAGTCGGTAGTTCTCGACGTTACCTGGAATGGGGAATCCCCGCTGCCTTGGGATGCAAACACGATCAAGACCGGCTTTTCCGCGACCGGTTCGTTTAACGGCGTCGACTTCGGTATCACCAAGATGACCGATTTCGGTATCGGTCCGGAAATCGCGCTCGATATCGACGTCGAAGCCATCAAGAAGTAATCACAGCCTCACATGTTGAGCTGAAAATGGCGCGACCGGCCGAATATCCGGTCGCGCTTGTCGTTTTACGACAGAACGATCCTTGCCTCGAATCCGTCATCCCTGCCACTCGCGGGTGATAGCAGCACGAGATGGCCGTTCATCTGCCCGAGCAATCTTTCGACAATCGAGAGGCCAAGGCCTGACCCTGCGGCTTCCGTCTTGCCGCGGCTGAAGCGCCTGCGGATCGAGGCAAGTTCGGTTTCCGTCATTGCAGGTGCAGCATTGACGATGCGCACAGGCCCGCCGTCTTCGAGAAACACTTCGACCGGTTCTTCCGGTCTGCCATGTACCAGCGCGTTTTCGATCAGGTTTCGCAGGACAATGGCAAAGGCGTCTTCGCTGAACGGACCTGTCAGCTGCGCATCGGGTGCGCGATGGAATATCAGGCGCGAAGGGTTGGCCATGCCGCGCCAGAAATCGGTCAAAACCATTTCCAATATGCGACCGAGATCAGCCGGTTTGTCGGCAATGCCTATACCCGCCTCGGCACGCGACAGCTGAAGCAGCTTTTCGGCAAGGTGGCTGAGACGTGTCAGCGATGCCTCGATCTGGCTTGCACGATGACGGCTGGAACTGTCGGTCAATTCGGCGATCAGCATCTGCGTTTGCGCCAGAGCGCCGGCGATCGGCGTGCGCAACTCGTGCGCGCTGTTGGAGGTGAACTCCCGCTCGGCATCGAGTGCTGTTCTGAGCCGCATCATCAGCAGGTTGACGGAAACTGCGATCGGCTGCAGTTCGCGCGGCAGGATGGACGCATCGATCGGCTCCATATTGCCGCCATCCTTGGTCTCGATTTCGCGGCGCAGTTCGCTGACCGGTTTCACGGCCCGGCGAACCACCAGCCAGATCATCATCCCACTGACCGGAATCAGCAGTATCAGAGGAAGAAACAGAGCGATTGCACCCTCTCTAACGGCCTCTTCGCGGTTCTCGAAGGCATCTGCAACCTGAACGAAGATTTTACGATCCTCGCTTGTCGCGGTGTAGAACTGATAGGTTGGGTCTTTCCAGAAACCTGCTTTTAACGGTGTTTCGAATGCCCGTTCGGGCGCGTCATGAGATCGGATCAACACACGGCCGGAAGGATCGCGTACCTGGTAGATCAGATATTCATGATCTCCGCTCGAGCTGGCTGTCTGCAGTTGTTGTGGTGCTGCACTTTGGGCGCTGTCGGAAGGGCCGCCCGCCATACCGCGATGTTCGAGGTCGTCGACGACCAGCGGCACGAGCCGTTCTGCGGTATCCTGAAGCGTGCCGTCAAAAATTTCGGCAAGCTCTTCTTCCATCACCACCAGGCCTAGTCCGACCGCCAGCAGCCAGAGGAAGGTCATGGCAAATGTCAGCGACAGGATCAGCCGCCGGGTCATGGACGGGCCGGTCGCCCGGCTGAAAAGGCTCATTGTTCGCGTCCCAGCCGGTAGCCGATACCGCGCAGCGTGGCGATGTGATCCCGACCGAGCTTTTTGCGCAGCCGGCTGACATAGACCTCGACGGTGTTGCTTTCGATTTCGGAACCGAAGGCGTAAAGGGCTTCCTCGATCTGAGGCTTCGATACCACGGCCCCCGGGCGCGCCGAAAGGCTGTCCAGCACCGCCCATTCGCGGCTGGATAGATCAATGACCTCGCCTCCAACTGTCACCCGGCGGGTTGCGGCGTCTATTTCTATGTCTCCGATGCGCACCAGAGACACCGGCCGGCCGCTGTAACGGCGGCTCACCGCCAGCATCCGCGCCGTCAGTTCACCGAGATTGAACGGCTTCACCAGATAGTCGTCTGCGCCGCTATTCAAGCCTTCGATACGGTCAGATATCTGGTCATGCGCCGTCAGAATGATCACCGGCGTGGTAACGCCTCGGGCGCGGAATTCCTTCAGAAGAGCAATCCCGCTGCCGTCGGGCAGGCGAAGGTCAAGCAGGATCAAGCCATAGCTCGTCGTTGCAAGCGCGCTTGTCGCCGTGTCGATCGTCTTCATCCAATCGACGGCATGATCGCCACTTGCAACATGATCGCGGACCGCTTCTCCAAGCGTTGCATCATCTTCAACCAGAAGAACCCTCAAACTGCCTGCTCCGTCCCATCGCGATATTATCTTATACCCACCGTTTAGCAGAGGAGGGGGATAAAATTCGAGAGGGGAAGGAGCTGCCTCCGGCATCATAGCAATATGAGTTTCGGGATTATGACGAAAGCGGCGGTCAGACCGTTCACGACAAGCAGGCAGAATACGGCAAAAGAGCCGAGATCCTTGGCGTGCCGGCCGGTTTCGGACCATTCGGGCGAGATGCGGTCGATGATCTCTTCAATGGCCGTGTTGAGCGCTTCCGCCGCAAAAAGGCCCAGCATGACGATTGCCATCATCACGTAATCGGAGAAGCGCGCACCGACCGCGGCAAAAGCCGCGAATATTGCCACGCCGGCAATGATTTCGTGGCGGAATGCGGTTTCGCGCAGCAACCTCAAGGCACCATTCAGCGAATAGCCGAACGCTGCCTTGAGGTGCCGGCTGCCGGTCACTTTCTCGATGGGGGACGAGGGGCTGATGGAGACAGGCGGCAGTTCATCAGCTTTTTTTGTGACCGGCCTTCCGACCGTTCCGATGGGGGCATAATCGGGAACGGTCATGAGTTTGGTTTTCCTTCCGCCTTGCGGCACGTGCCGAGCACATCGAGATCGGGATTGTAGACCGAGGTCTTGACCGCCATGACGCCGAGCGCAGTGTGGAAGAGATTGTCGTGCGAGGCTTCGTTACCTGCTCGTTTCGAGACACAAGAAGCGTCGACCGAAGCTTTCATTTCGGTTCCCTGCCACAGAACGAAGGGGACATGGGTCTGCTGCGACGGGGCTATGATGTAGGGCGCGCCGTGCAGGTACAGCCCGTTTTCGCCGAGCGACTCGCCGTGGTCGGACATGTAGATCATTGTGGGAGCGATCTTGTCTTCACGCGCTTTCAGGATGTCGATGACCGAGGCCAGGATATGGTCGGTGTAAAGAATGCTGTTATCGTAGGCATTGACGACTGCCTGGCGATCACAGGTGCCGAGCTCGGCTGTGAGGCATTCCGGCGTGAAACGAGCAAATTCCTGCGTGTATCTCTGGTAATAGGCCGGGCCGTGACTGCCAAGCTGATGCAGAACCAGGACGCTGTCGCCCTTGAGATTTGCAAGCCAGCCGTCGAGTTCGGCAACCATGCCGTCATCGAGGCATTCGTGATCCTTGCAGTAACGCGGGTCGTTTGCATCCGAGAAGGACCGGTAAACGGTGCGGTCGGCGACACCTTTGCTGCCCGTATTGTCGTCCCACCATTCCGTCTTGATGCCGGCATGGCCAAGCACGTCGAGCAGGTTTTCGTTCGCAAGTCCGGCGCGATGGGAATAGCCGTGCCGTGTCAGGTTGGAGAACATGCAGGGCACCGAGACCGCAGTCGCCGTGCCGCAGCTTGAGGTTTGCGAGAAGTAGGTGATGTCGCGCTTCTTGAGTTCGGGATTGGTCTCGCGGTTATAACCACTAAGTGAAAAGTTTTCGGCGCGGGCGGTTTCTCCGGTCACGATGACCAGCACGCGTGGCTTGCCCGATGTCGGGGAGGAGGCAACTTTTGCATCGGTACCGAGTGGCTTTGCCACGATGTTCTTGTCCGCTTCACTGGCCAATGTGAAGGCGACCGCACTGCCGATCGGCAGGAACGGGTTGAGTGTCATGATCATGTCTTTGTGCAGACGCGCGACAGAGGCGATGCTGCGCGCGCTGCTGACGCCACAGGCTAGAGCGATGAGGAGAAGCGGCACAATCGCGGCGAGATTCCAGCCAACCTTGGAAAAGAATTTGCGGTGCTCGATTCTAACCCAGCAGACCAGAAGCGCTGGAATCAGACCGAAAATCGACATGTGCAGCAGATAGGCCGCGGTAATCAGGTGGCCGGCTTCAGACGGGGTCGTCTGCGCCGCGTTGCGGATCATGTCGACATCGATGATGGTGCCGAACCGATCCATGAACCATGAGGCCGACGCGGCACTGACGATCATCAGGATCAGGACGGGTTTCAGAAGATATTTGACCGAGACTGCGATCATGAAGGCGGCAAACAGGCAGGTTAAACCCAGAGCAAATGCTCCAAATGCCAAGTGGCTGTCGAAATAGCTATAGGCCCGCGTGAAGAACGTGCGGTTGGTAAAGGCAATCAGGTAGAGAGCCCCGAAGACGGCGAGAGTGACGCTGCCGATCTGCGGCCGGACGAAGCAGGGGGCAGGGCGGGACATACTTAAAATGGACAAGGAGGAGGCTCCCGGCAGTTTCTGTTGCCGGCGAAATTGCATCCGATCCTGACTGTCACCTGAATGTTGAAAATCTTCTCCTGCGCGCGTCGCGTTCAGCCAGATGTCAGCTTCGCGTCGCATCTTGCGGCAATCGGAGTAGGAGTCGGCGTCTCGTGAATGCGTTTAAAACCCGTCCCGGCATGATCTATGTTGCTGTGCTCGTTCTAGTGGTTTGCTCAATTCCCCTGATGCATGAGGCGAAGCGTATTCACACACTTCAGAACTGGCCGACAGATGCCCAGTCGCATCGCGGTTTCCTGGGATAATGAATTAACAGGAGACGATGAGGCGATGTCGATTTCGCCTCATCGTGATTGTGGTGGTCTTCACTCTACCGGATCGCTATGGCAGTTTCCCGCGCCACAGGGGGCAGGAACGCCATGAAAAAAGATATCGCCGTAAAACTCGACAATGTCAGTCGCTCGTTCGGAACGACAGCAGCCGTCCGCGACGTATCGATCGATATTCGAAAAGGGGAGGTTGTTTCGCTCGTCGGTCACTCGGGCTGTGGAAAGTCCACCCTGCTGCGCATCATTTCAGGCGTTGAAACCATTGATTCCGGCCAGGTCTTTCTCGATGGTCGCGAGGTTGACGGCCGGCATTTCGTCGAACCAGAAACGCGCGGCGTTGGTTTCGTCTTCCAGGATTACGCACTTTTCCCGCATCTCAGCGTCCGCGATAACATTCTTTTCGGCCTGAAACGGCACTCACAGGCTCAGGCTAACGCCAATGCCGAGGATGTCATTCGGCGCATCGGGATCGAGCACCTGATGGAGCGCTTTCCGCACACGCTTTCAGGTGGTGAGCAGCAGCGTGTGGCGCTTGCAAGGGCGCTGGCGCCGAGGCCCGGCATCGTTCTCATGGATGAACCCTTCTCCAACCTCGATCAGGGCTTGCGTGGACAGGTGCGGGCCGAAACGTTGTCGCTTTTGAAATCGCTCGACACGACCGTCATCATGGTCACCCATGATCCGCAGGAAGCCCTTTCCACCGGTGACCGTGTGGTGTTGATGCGTTCGGGCGAAATCGTGCAGGCAGGATCCGGCTATGATCTTTATGACCGGCCGACAAGCGCCTATGCGGCCGACTTTTTCTGCCTTTCGAACAAGGTTCCGGGGATCTGCAAAGGCGGCAGGATCGAGACTGCGATTGGCAGTTTCCAACTGAACCACAGGACAGCTGACGACGGAAAGGCAATCGTCCACATCCGGCCACAGGCAATTTCCATTTCGCTTGACCGGGGCGATATTCCCGCACGCGTCAAGCAACGGGTCTTTCATGGAGAAACCGAACATATTCTGCTCGCGGTCGAGGGACTGGAGACACCGTTAAGAGCCATTGCTCTCGACCGCCTTCCGGAAGGCTCGGATTCGGTCACGATTTCCATTGCTGCTGAGCGCGTGCTGGCATTTTGATGCTCTTACTGGTTGTTTTGGTGCCTTTTGACGCGATAAAGTTTGCGTGATGGGTATCTTCGGTTGAATTTTAAACTTGACCAATCAGGTCAAGAACTGCTGCAAGCGTTGCGTGTTCATTCCAAAGGGGGAGTATCATGAACCCGCACGCTTTCTTCACCTCCACGCTTTTGGCCACTTCGATGTTCGTG
Source organism: Hyphomicrobiales bacterium (assembly GCA_900472575.1). Lineage (GTDB taxonomy): Bacteria > Pseudomonadota > Alphaproteobacteria > Rhizobiales > Rhizobiaceae > Neorhizobium > Neorhizobium cellulosilyticum. The sequence continues at coordinate 10,484 of UCIV01000013.1, read as the reverse complement.
GCTCCGTCGCTGGCATCTGCCGCTGAGATCAACGTCTACACCACGCGTGAACCGGCCCTGATCGCCCCGCTTCTGGAAGCCTATACCAAGTCGACCGGCACGAAGGTCAATACGGTATTCCTGAAGGATGGATTGGCTGAACGCGTCGCATCGGAAGGCGCAAGCTCGCCGGCCGATATCCTGATGGCGGTCGATGCCGGTAATCTCGTCGATCTCGCCGAAAAGGGCGTGACGCAGCCGATCGAATCCTCCGTTCTCAGCGGCGCCGTTCCGGCAGAACTGCGTGACGGCAAGGGCCATTGGTTCGGTCTTTCCTACCGTGCGCGCGTGCTTTACGCCGCCAAGGATCTCGACCTCGCCTCCTTCAACTACGAGGATCTGGCTGATCCGAAGTGGAAGGGCAAGGTCTGCATCCGCTCTGGCCAGCATCCCTACAATACCGCGCTTTTTGCCGATTACATCGCCCATTACGGCGCGGAAGAAACCGAAAAGTGGCTGACCGGTGTGAAGGCCAACCTGGCGCGCAAGGCTGCAGGTGGTGACCGCGACGCGGCCAAGGACATTCTCGGTGGCATTTGCGATATCGGCATCGCCAATTCCTACTATGTCGGCCTGATGAAATCCGGCAAGGGCGGCGAGGAACAGGTCAAGTGGGCCGAGGCGATCAAGGTCGTGCTGCCGACCTTCAAGAATGGTGGCACTCAGGTGAACATCAGCGGTGCGGCCGTTGCCAAGAATTCGCCAAACAAGGCAGAGGCCGTGAAGTTCCTCGAATATCTCGTCTCCGACGAAGCCCAGAAGATCTATGCCGAGGCCAACTACGAATATCCGGTCAAGACCGGCGTTGCTGCCGATCCGATCATCGCCGCATTCGGCGAGTTGAGGATCGACAACAAGCCGCTTTCCGAAATCGTCAGCCATCGCAAGCAGGCAAGCGAACTGGTCGACAAGGTCAGCTTCGACAATTAAGGAATGCGCGAGGCGCTTCGGTACTGGAGCGCCTCGCGTCTTTTATCTCATGGATATGTCTATGCCTGCCAGCAACCCGGTCGCCGAACCATCGGTCGTCAGCCATGCTGGCCGTTCGGGCAGAAACTGGCTTGCTGTTTCCGCCATCGCCGCGCTGATCGTCATCCTGCCGATCGCCGGTTTGGCCCTCGAAGCGCTGAAGGGATCGGCGGGTCTCTGGGCGCATCTTTTTTCCAGCATTCTGCCGGTGGCATTGGTCGATACGATTATCCTGCTTATTGGAGTGGGGGTAGTTACCGCGTTGCTCGGGACCACGACCGCCTGGCTGGTAACCGCCTATGATTTTCCGGGACGGCGTGTTCTGGAATGGGCGCTCTTGTTGCCGCTTGCGGTGCCGACCTACATCATCGCCTATGCTTATCTCGATATCCTTCACCCGATCGGTTCGGTGCAGGGGGCTATCCGTTGGTTCCTGGGGTATGAGACGCCACGGCAATTCCGCTTGCCCGACATCCGCTCCATGACGGGCTGTATCCTGCTGCTCGGCTTCGTACTCTACCCTTACGTCTACATTCCCACACGGGCGATGTTTCTCACGCAATCGGGCAATCTCGTCGATGCGGCCCGCACGCTGGGTGTGTCCCGCCGGGCGATCTTCTGGCGCGTTGCGCTGCCGCTGGCGCGGCCTGCCGTGGCGATCGGGGTCGCGCTTGCGCTGATGGAAACGCTCAACGATGTCGGGGCGGCCGAATTTCTCGGTGTGCGGACCATGACGGTGTCGATCTACACGACCTGGATTACTCGCACCGATCTGCCCGGCGCCTCGCAGATTGCGCTCGCGCTTCTGCTGATCGTGGTTGCACTGGTGGCTGTCGAGCGGTGGGCGCGGCGCAAACAGCGTTACGCGACGGATGCCCGCCGCAGCCGCGGTCTGACACCTCAGAAAGTGCCTACCGTGAAGGGCATATTGCTCTTTCTCGCGGGGGCTCTGCCGGTCTTGCTCGGTTTCGCCGCTCCGGCGCTCTACCTCACCAACGAGGCCTGGAAACGTTATCAGTTCGCCGGCCTTTCCTCACGCCTTGTCGGCGAGGCGATCAGCACGCTCACCATCGCAATATTGGCAACGGTCGCAACCATTTCTCTCGGGCTTGTTGTCGCCTATGCGACCCGTCTGCGTCCGGGCAAGACTTCCGCCACGTTGCTTCGCATGTCGACTGTCGGTTATGCCGCACCGGGTACCGTTGTCGCGATCGGGGTACTGATCGTGCTGGCCGGCCTCGACCGGTTCATCGATCGCACCGCGCTTGACTGGTTCGGTGTCTCGACCGGGCTTTTGTTCATGGGATCGGGCGCGGCGGTGGTCTACGCACTTACCGTGCGGTTCCTGGCGATCTCTGCCGGCGGCATCGAGGCCGGCCTGTCGCGGATTCCGATATCCTTCGATCATGCAGCGCGCACGCTCGGGCAATCGACGGCCGGCACGTTTCGGCATGTGCATTTGCCGCTGTCGAAGGCCGCGATCTCAGCGGCAGCCCTGCTTGTCTTCGTCGACTGCATCAAGGAACTGCCGGCGACGCTTCTGCTGCGGCCGCTCAATGTCGAAACCTTCGCCACCCACCTCTATGGCGAAGCGGCGCGCGGCACTTACGAGGAAGCGTCGATCGCGGCGCTTGCCATCGTCGCGATCAGTGTTCTGCCGGTCATTCTGCTTTCGAGAATAGGCGCGTCCGGGCGTGGAGCGTAGCGTTTACTACCCGAGGGACGTGCCGATCGTCGCCGTATAGACTGCATAAAGCGATCTGGTCGCGGTGATGAAAAGGCGATTGCGCCGCGGGCCGCCGAAGGTGACATTCGCCACCGTCTGCGGGATCAGGATCTTGCCGAGCAGCTTTCCATCCGGCCCGAAACAATGCACGCCATCTCCGGCGCTGGTCCAGACATTGCCATAGGCATCGACACGAAAACCATCCGGCAGGCCGGCATCGATCGTGCAATATTCCCGGCTGTTCGTGAGTTTTCGGCCATCCACAACGTCGAAGGCGCGGATATGGCGCGGTCGGCTGGGGTCGTGGCTGGATGAGGAGTCTGCTACATAGAGGATGTTTTCATCCGGCGAAAAAGCGAGGCCGTTCGGCTGGCCGAAATCGGTGACGACGGCTTCGATCTCGCCGGTTTGCGGATCAAGCCGATAGACGTTGCGGGTCTCCTGTTCCGGATCGGCGCGATAACCCTCATAATTCGACATGATGCCGTAGGTGGGATCGGTGAACCAGACGCTGCCGTCGGAGCGCACCACCACATCGTTGGGAGAATTAAGCCGCTTGCCCTGATAGCTGTCGGCAAGCACGGTGATCGAGCCGTCGATTTCGGTACGGGTGACTCGGCGAGTGCCGTGTTCACAGGTCACCAGTCGGCCCTGGCGGTCTCTGGTGTTGCCATTGGAAAAATTCGATGCGCTGCGAAAGACGGAAACATCGCCGCCTTCGACCCAGCGCAACATCCGTTCATTGGGATTGTCGCTCCAGATCAACGAGCCCTGATCGGCAAACCAGACCGGTCCTTCCGCCCAGCGGCATTCGGAATAAAGCTCGTCCAGTGGTGAGGTCGGAACGATCAGGAACCGGAAGCGATCATCGTGGATTTCATAGATGGATGAGGTCTGTGACATGGCATTGTGTCCGGTTTGATTGATCGACTAGCGAAGCGATTGCCGGCCGCCGGCAAGCAGTATGACGGCTATGATGATGAGGCCGGTGAGGATGAGGCGGAAACCGGCACCGAAGCCGTAGGTGTTGAGCATCGATACGACGAGGAACATAAACAGCGATGCGCCCCAGATGCCCGGGATGTTGGAATTCCCGCCCGCCACAGCAGTGCCGCCGATGACGACGACGGCGATCGACATCAGCAGATATTCCGAGCCCATGTTGAGCGCAGCACCTCCGGAAAAGCTCGCCAGCAGATAACCGCAGACGGAGGCGAGCACGGCGCAGAGCATGTAGGTGACAAGCCGCGTGCCATCGACCGGGATACCGGCCATGCGGGCCGCGAACGTGCTTTGCCCGATCGCCGAAATCCAGCGGCCATAGATGGATTTTTCCAGAAGCACCCAGGCGGCGATCGAAAGGATTAGTGCCACGAGCGCGACATTCGGGATGCCGAACAGGCTGGAGGTGGCGAAGTCGGCAAGCGTTTCAGGTGGTTTGATGCGCAGGCCGCGATTGCTCCAGATCGCCACCGACTGGACGATGAAGCTCATTGACAGCGTGGCGATGATCGGCGGTATGCGCAACGCCTTGATCAGCACATAATTGCCGATCCCGATGATCAGGCCGATGCCGATCGAGGCGAGCAATCCGACGACGATCATGCCATCCTGCACGTCCATCAGCTTCAGGGCAAGCGTGCCGGAGAGCGTCATTGTGGCGGGGACAGAAAGATCGATATTGCCCGGCCCGAGCGTGATGACGAACATCTGGCCGATACCGACGACGACCGAAAAGGCTGCGAAGGTAAGAGCTGCCTGAGACAGGCCGAAAGAACTTGCACCGCCGGTGAAGAGCACCGTGACGATCCAGACGGTGATCGTCGCGGCAAACGACCAGATCCACGGTTTTGCCATGAGAAGGTGATGCAGGGTCATTCGCTCTTCTCCCGCTTTTCCAGACGGTTGAGGGCAAGGCGCAGGGCGAGCACGACGATCAGGATCGCGCCTTGTGCGCCGATCTGCCAGTCCGGCGAAATGCGCATGAAGGACAGGAAAGAACCGGCGAGCGTCAGTGTCAGCGCCCCGATGACGGCGCCGATAGGCGAAACCTTGCCGCCGACGAACTGGCCCCCACCCAAAATGACACCGGCGATCGACAGCAGCGTATAGCGAAGCGCGATATTGGCATCGGCGGAGGTTGTGAGGCCGACCAGAGCGATGCCGGCAAGCACGGCGAAAAAGCCTGCCAGAGCATAGGTAGCGGCGCGCAGCCCGAGCACGGACCAGCCGGCGCGTTCCACCGAGCGATCATTGCCGCCGACACCGCGCATCAGCACGCCGAAGGACGAGCGCATAACGATACAGTGGGTGACTGCGGCAATCAGGATGCTGGCGACGATCGCCATCGGCACCAGCGGCGGCTTGGCTGTCATCAGCCAACGCGCCCACGTCGGCGCGGTGCCGCCCGGCGAGGGGAGGATAAGGACGGCAAGTCCGCCCCAGACGAAACTCATCCCTAACGTAACCACAATGGAGGGCAGGTCGCGCACATAGATGACGACGCCGATCAGCGCATAGGCGGCAATAGCACCGAGAAAGATCAGGATGCCGAGCGCCGGCGATGATTGCAGGAACGTGGCGGAAACGCAGGCGCAGAAGCTCACGAATGTGCCCATCGACAGATCGAGATCGTTGACCGACATGATCAGCATCTGGGCTATGGTCGCGAGTGCGATCGGGACTGCGAGATTGAACAGAAGATTGAGCCCCGTATAGCTCATGGCGCGCGGCTGCATGTAGAAGACGGCGGCGAGCAGCAGCACCAGAGATGCAGCGGGGATGATCAGGCGGATCGTGCCGGAAGACAATTTCATGCCGCGTCTCCCTCGTGGAAGGAGGCAGCCAGCACGTTCTTCTCGGTGATCTCATCGCCGACAAGTTCTGCCGCGATCGCACCGTCGCGGAAAACGTAAACCCGGTCACAGAGGCGGATTTCGTCCATCTCTGTCGAATACCAGATGAAGGTGCGTCCGTTGGCAGCTTCCGAGCGGAGGATTTCATAGACCTCCTGCTTTGTGCCGATATCGACGCCGCGCATCGGATCATCCATCAGCACCGTGCTGGCCGTGGTCGCCAGAGCCCTGGCGAAAAGTACCTTCTGCTGGTTGCCGCCCGAGAGTGACAGGAGGCGGTTTTCCATATCCGGGGTGCGAATTTCTATCCGCTGTTTCCAGGAGGCCCCCAGTGTTTCTTCTCGCGCCCGGTCAACTATGCGGTTGGTCGAAAGCTGGCCAAGCGAAGCGATCGACAAGTTCTTGAGGATGCTCCACAGCGGGAATGTGCCGTTCAGGCTGCGGTCTCCGGCGACAAAGGCGATTTCGTGCTGCCTCTTCGGCCACCAGTTGCTGTTGCGATCGAGATAGAGGTCGAGCAACGCTTCTGTCTGGCCATGGCCACCGAGGCCGGCAAGGCCGATCATCTCGCCACGCCATGCCTGGAACGCAAGTCCATGCCCGCGGCGCGGCGGCATGGAAAGAACCGGCTCCCCGGTCCTGCTCGTGGCCGAACGCGAGAATTCCTGTTCGCGCACCACATTGCCCATCGCCTCGACAAGGCTGCGGGTCGAAAACTCGGATGCCATTCGGTCAGCCACCACACGGCCATCCTTCATCACCACGATGCGGTCGGAGGTGGAGAGAATTTCGCCGAGAATGTGCGAAATCAGCAGAACCGAACCACCTTCGCCGACGAATTTGCGGATATAGGCCATTAGTTGCGCCGCAAGCCCGGCGTCCAGCGAAGACGTCGGCTCGTCGAGAATGACGAGTTTGGGTCGCTGATCTATGCCGGCAAAGCTGATGGCGATCTCGACCATCTGTCGCTCGGCAATCGACAGATCATCGACCGTCGAGTCGCAATCGATCGAATGACCGGGGAATATGTCCTGCAACTGGCTCTCGACCAAGGCCAGCGCCCGCTTTCGCCAGGCCCATCCCTTGAGTTCCGCATGCATGATGCGGGCATTTTCGCCGACAGTCAGATTCGGGCACAGTGACAATTCCTGGAAGACGCAACGCACGCCGTTGGCACGGGCCGCCGATATGCCGTGAAATTCGCGGCCACTATAGGTGAGCGAACCGTCATGCGGTGTCAGCCCTCCATTGATGACATTGACGATGGTGGACTTACCGGCGCCGTTATGGCCGACCAGCCCGATACATTCTCCGGCATGGATCACGAGGTCTGCGCCATCGAGCGCCTTGACGGCGCCGAACGTCACACGGACGCCACGCGCTGCCACAACCTCTTCTCGCTTCAAGGTCTTGGTCATGCAATCGCTGTCGATTTTGATGTGTCGGACAATACCGGGACGCGTAGGGGTTGGGCGCCTTCGCGCCCCGGCACGCGGGAGGCGACGCTATTTGGCGTCGATCACCTTCTGGGCGTCTTCCAGCGAATATTCGACATTCGCCACGCCGCCCTTCTGGGTCGTCTTCAGATTTTCTTCCAGATTGGCCTGATCGATCCGAAGGAAGGGCACGACAAGGTCCTTCTTGACCTCCTTGCCGTCGAGGATCTGCTGCGCCACCCAGAATGCCAGCGTCGAGACGCCCGGAGCGATCGAGACCGACATGGTCTCGTAGCCGTCCTTGTCCTTCTGCTGCTTCCACCAGACGAGCTCGTCCTCACGGTTGCCCATGACTATGGTCGGCGTCGGGCGCTTGGCGGCGGCAAAGGCCTGGGCAGCACCATATCCGTCACCGCCCTGGGTGACGACGGCTGCCACTTCCGGCAGGCTCGGCAGGATGCCGGCGACAGCACGCTGGGCAACGTCCTGCGCCCAGTCACCATTCACCGAACCGACGATCTTGAATTGCGAGTTCTTGGAGACGCCGGCTGCGATACCTGCATGGATCTCGTCATCGACCGAAACACCGGCGAGGCCGCGGATTTCGAGAAGATTGCCGCCCTTTGGCAGTTTCTTGGCGAGATAGTCGATCTGGCTTTCGCCCATCTTCTTGAAATCGACGGCGATGCGCCAGGCGCAGGGTTCCGTCACGATGCCATCGAAGGAAACGACGGTGATGCCGGCATCGCAGGCTTCCTTGATCGCACCGTTAAGCGCAGTCGGCGAGGCGGCGTTGACGACGATCGCGTCATAACCCTGCAATATCATGTTTTGGATTTGTGCCGCCTGCTCGGTCGCCTGATTCTCAGCGGTGGTGAACGGGTCGGCTGCCGCGACCACCCCCTTGGAGACGGCCTCCTTGGTGATCTTGTCCCAGCTTGTCAGCATCGCCTGACGCCAGGAATTGCCGGCATAATTGTTCGACAGCGCGATCTTTTTGGATGACGTATCGGCGAGTGCGGGTGCGCACAGGCATGCAAAGGCGACGGATGCCGCCAGCATCGTTCTGATGGTCATGATTTCCTCCCAAATAGCTCCCTGCATATCGTCCGGGCCGCTCCTCAACGGTAATCCGGAGATAATGATTGCCCTGAGCCCCTTTTGCTCAGTAAATCGAGGATGGAGGAGTTTCTTGACAAAGTACAGGCGCATCCAAGCAGGCTTTCTGCGGGTTTGCGCGCAAAATCTGCGGGTCCCCGCATGACAAGCTTAAAAAGTCACGCTTAATTGACGGCTGAAGGACTGGAGGAGGTCCGCCCATGCTCAATACGGCGCGTAACTCGCTGTTCGACCGCTATCTGGGGATTTCCCGGCTTCTGGCGGGACAGCTCGATTTCGATGCGATCATCAAGGCGGTGGCGGACGAGATCAGCCATATCATCCCGCATGATCATCTCGACGTCTGCATCAAGATGCTGGATGGAAAATACCATATTGCCTATGAGAGCGGACTTGATACCGCCTGGAGCCAGCACCCGCCGGCGCTTCTGACTGGAAGCCCTATTCGCACACTGCTTTCGGGCGAGGTGGATTTCCTGCTCTCAGGGGATGCGTGCACCGACCCGCGATTTCATTTCAAAGGCGCGTTTTCAAGCCCGATCATCGAGCTTTCGTTGCATAGCCGGTTGCATGTGCCGCTGAAGGTGCAGGGCGATGTGATCGGTGCGCTGAGCTGCTCCAGCCGGCAGAGCGATTGTTATAACCGGGAAGATGTCGAAAACGCCCGTGCCGTCGCCGATCTTCTGGCGCCCTATTTCTTTGCTTTGCGTGCGGCCGAGCAGGCGAAACGCTCCGCCGTCATCGAAACGGAAGCGCGCGCACGGGAAGAGGGCCTGCGTTTCGGCGCGCTGAAGCTGACGGAGGCACTGGAAGCAGAACGCCAGCGCATCGGCATGGATCTGCATGACCAAACGCTTGCTGACCTGACAAGGCTGACGCGCCGCATGGAGCGGTTGACCCATCTGCCTGCAGTCTCGGGCGACGCGTTGGAACCACTCTGTCGGGCGATGCAGCAATGTATGCATGACCTTCGCCAGATCATCGAGGAAGCAAAGCCCACTGTATTGCAGCTTTTCGGCGTTGCGGAAGCAATCGAGAACCATCTGGAACGGTCGGTTCGGGAAAGCGGCCAGCCGATCGGATGGAAGATGATCGACGAGAGCGGTGGCAGCCTTCGGGATCTCAATCCGACAGTTTCTGTGGCGCTGTTCCGTATCGTCCAGGAGGCAGTCAATAACGCCATTCGCCATGGGCAATCGGACAATATCACGGTGCGGATCGCCCGGAGCGGTCAATCGCTCTGCATAGAGGTTGAAGATGATGGTCGGGGCCTCGCGGATATCAAGGAAACGGCCGGACACGGTATCGACAACATGAAGACCCGTGCCCGGCTGATTGCGGCGCGGTTCGAGATCGGCCGCAATCCGGCGTGCCGAGGCGAGGGGAGCGGAACGTGCATGCGGCTGACCCTATCACCGGATTTCCCCGTTTTGGTCGAGGTGTGACGATGAATGTGCTGATTGTTGAGGACGATGCTCTTCACCGAACGTTTCTCGCTGAGGCAGTCCGTGCTGCTTTGCCTGAATGCGGGCAGGTGATCGAGGCGGAAAACGGCCTGAAAGGCGAAGTGCAGGCCCGAACTGCACGTGTCGAGCATGTCGTCATGGATCTGCAGATGAGCGAGCGCAACGGGATCGAGGCGGCGCGCACGATCTGGCGCGAGCGTCCGGATACCAAAATCCTCTTCTGGTCGAACTATTCCGACGAAGCCTATGTGCGTGGCGTGGCGCGGATCGTGCCGGAGGGCGCGACTTATGGCTATGTGCTGAAGTCTGCTTCGGAAGAACGGCTGAAACTTGCACTGCGCAGCGTTTTCGTTGAATCCCAGTGTGTGATCGACCGGGAAGTGCGCGGTATCCAGCAGAAGAGTTTTGGCAATTCCCCCGGCCTTACCGACGCCGAATACGAAATCCTCGTCGATGTGGCGCTGGGATTGACCGACAAGGCGATCGCCAAGCGAAAACATCTGTCACTGCGCAGCGTACAGAACCGCCTGCAGCAGCTTTACGAAAAGCTCGATGTTTATGAGACGCCGGGGCAGGGAAATGAGGGCTTGTTCAATCTGCGTACGAGAGCGGTCGCGGTCGCTCTTTCACGCAAGGTTTTGAACGCCAGCGCCATCGAGAGGGCCGAACGGGACCTCAGGCAGTCCGCAGGGATTTAGGCCATGGGGATAGATAAGCCGAATGACGGTTCTCGCCGCGATCTGTTGCCAGACGAGCTGAGGTTCTGGAGGCAAAATTGCCCCTGGTCAGCGTTGAAATCGAATAAATCTCTTAAAATCAATGTCATGCACGATTTTTGCAGATTAATGAAAATGGCCTGTTGACGTTTTCCTGG
>UCIV01000080.1 GCA_900472575.1 Hyphomicrobiales bacterium | reverse complement strand
CCTGATTGCCGCGCAATAGTTACCTGCCGCCTCCTCCGCTCCTCATAATTTATGGAAATTGACGACCCGACAAAGGCTCCGTTTGGACGTATTGAGCGTTGCCGGCCCGGTCTCGGCAGGGCGTGCCCGCCTGTCCGGCGCCGGGGTTGGTACTTGTGTTGTTGTTCTGTTCAGACTGCGCAGCGCCCTGAGTGCCGCCCGGAGCACCGCAGTTCGTGTTCGAGCCACACCGATCAGCCCCTCGATTGCCATCGGTGTTGCTGCCGCCCGAATTGTTGCTGCCGGATGAGTTGCTGTCGCTGCTGGTTCCGCTGCTTTTTCCGCCGTTACCGCTATTATTGCCACCACTCGAACTGTGCGCCATTGGCCGATGTTGTAAGGCCAATCGATAGCGCTACTGCCGTGAGAGCTTTCATCATTTTGGTTGTTTCCGCCATCGCGCCCTACGGCAAGCTAACTTCCGGAGAGTAACAATGTTTCCCCGCTCATCTCGATGCGAAGCGAGAACAAGGAACTAATAGCTTTGCCTCTTGTTACCGTTATCTCCGGAGGCCTTTATGCGACCACAAGATGAGCCAAGCCTACAAAACCACACAGAACCAGTAGCAAAGCAGCAGCAGAAAGCGGTTTTCGGACGCTCTGCTTTGACGCTGCTGGCGATTTTAGCAGCTATTGCAGCTTTCGTGTGGATCGGGATTGCAGTTTACGGCATCAGCACCGGCACGTGAAAAGACATCCCTCCGAATTCAGGTATGGGCTCAGTCTAGTAGTAATCGTGCTTAGCATACGATGATCGCGAGTGCCGGATTTTGGATCTTCCTGATCCAAACGACTTGAACTGGTTTTCAGCCCCGTCGAACTCACCCTTGGGCTCGGGGCGATGGGAGTATGAGGATGATCGCCTCCGGGTACCTCCGATATTTGGGGCGTTTTCGATGCGGCGTCTAGCCTCGGCATTGCAATGTTGCTGCATTAGATTGCCCTGTTTGTAATACGCTTGGTACATACCGCTTTGCCAAGATCCAAGCCCCACATGGTGTGTGAGTATTTACCAAACGCTTGGATTTGAGGGGCCTGGTTTAGGACTTCTGTCCGGTCCATTGGGCGAAGACATCGGAACGCAGCGGTGAGGGCCACTCTCTCGTAAATGGAGTTTTTCTAACGCTATCTGCATCGAGGGAATGTCTTGGAAAAAGACGAGTTGCATTACTTTCAGCCAATCAGGCTGATCGTCGATCCCGGCACGAACGATGTCGTCATCAACTGCGTTGAGGATGCTGCTGATGAACTTCTCGGTAATTGGCCCGACAATGATAGCGACCGGTTCTATGCGGGTGACGCGTTCTGAGCCACATTCCCGACTGGTATGGTTATTGCTCCTTGATCGTAAGGCAAGATGAACAGAAAGATTGCGTCTTGAAACAAAACATGCCGCACGACTTCCCACCCGTCAGGTTGAAACTCAAGACGGGAATTGATGACATCATCATCAGTTCCGTCGAAGAAGCGGCCGAGGAGCTGCTTACCGATTGGCCAGGCGATGAAGGGGATCGATTTTATGAAGCAGTAAAGGCTTGCTTCGACTGCCTGCAAGGTCAATTGGGAACTGAAATAGTGCGACAAGCATTTGTTCAGGCTGCCGTAGAGGCAGGCATTTCGGTCGAATTGGAAGCCGGCCAGCTTACCAATGGCCTTGAAACTGAGACGAGCCGCGTACCGATGAACCGGTGAAATCGGATCACTGAAAATTCCGGCTTTTCACCTTCATAGTGTCGATATGCAGATCCCTGACTTATCCCGAGCCGGATACTATGCCAAGCCCGAGGTTTCCGGTGAAGCCGCCTGGTAAGCTCGGCATAATAACCACCACTGAAAGGTAGGATTCGGCCCTAAACGTCGTGCCGACGTCAAGCTTCATATCGGACGGTATCGATAAAGGCGCGTAGAGCGGCTCGCATATGTCGCTGATCGGGATAACAAACGTAGAGTCCAGGAAAAGGCGCACTCCATTCATCGAGCAGCTTAACAAGCTGCTTCTGGTGAAACAGTTCGGTGACCGTGTCCTCGATGACGAAACCGATACCGATGCTGTTCAAAACCGCGCCGAGCGCGGCTTCCCTGCTGTCTACGATAAGAGGGCCATCGACAACGACGTCGAACCGTGTGCCGTTTTCGAAGAACTCCCAGGCATAGGGTGTTGAACGACCTGGCCAGCGCCAGCGTATGCATCGGTGTTGGAGAAGATCGCGGCGATGCTCCGGTTGCCCGTGGGTCTCAATATATTCCGGTGTAGCTACGGCCACCTGCCTTAGCTCGGGCCCGATTCGGACAGCGATCATGTTCCTTTCGATCACTTCCCCGACGCGCAAAGCCACATCGTAGCCTCCCGCCACCAGGTCAGTCGCCCTGTCGTCCACCGTCAGATCGACAACGACATCCGGGTAACGCTCGCTGAACGCGCCAGGATAGGCTCGATGTATTTGCGGGAGGCTGAACGGATTGCGTGAACGTGAACGGTGCCTGCGATTGATAGGCTCGCCCTGCGGGCCTGCTCGACCGCCGCTTTCAGTTCGAGCGCGGCAGGACTGGCGCGTTCGAAAAGGATGGTGCCCGCTTCGGTCAGGGACACGCTGCGCGTAGTCCTGTGCAAAACTGGGAGCCCACTGTTTCCTCGAAATTGCGGACTGTCTGGCTCAGAGACGATGGCGTAATGCCAAGCACTTCCGCGGCCCTGCTGAAACTCAAATGTTTCGCCACCACCAGGAAGGCCCGCAGTTGGTGCAATTCGTGGCTGGCAAGATGAGCGGTCATGGCTCTGGTTACCATTATGTGGCTGGGTTAACAAGTTTTGTTAGTTTGGATGATATTCTGAAGTTTGTTGAGGTCCGGTACGATTGCCTTCCATAAGGAGCCTGACATGCCGAACACATCCGAACGAAACGAAATTCCACAGAGCTGGAGCCTTTGTGGCAAGGTCGCCATCGTAACCGGCGCAGCCCGTGGTATCGGGCGCGAGACCGTAAAGCTACTGCGGCAGCGCGGCGTAAGTGTCGTCGCTACCGACAAGAACCCCTCGGTGCATGATCTGGCTGGAAGCGAGATCGCCACGCTGGAGGGCGATGTTTCGATGGAGGAGACCGCCGTGCGAACCATTGCTCTGGCAAAGGAGCGGTTCGGCAGCGTGGATACGCTGGCTTCGTCAACATCATCAGAGGATCCGAAAGCAACTGGGCCTGAATGGCCAACCATCGCGCCGGGCCGAAGGCTTCCGAAACGATCCGCGCCTTTAACTCGTCCGGCCAGTGCCGGTGAACCTCACGCCAGGATTCCTGGTCGTGAGAACCACCCATGTACTCTCAATGGAGAAACTCCCGTTGATCGTCCCTGGATAGGCGATCACAGATCAGGGCGGCGAGGACAACGTGGGATCAGAACAGCGGTTACCTTCTATCAGTAAAACATCGCCGAAGCCGTGACCGGTTCAGCTGCCTGAGTTCAATGGCAAGCGCTTCATCCCGCCAACCAATCCACGAGAAACCCATGCCGATGCTTCTCCTGACCCAAGAGGACGTCGAGGTCTTGACGAAAAGCCCCTGGGATGAGGCAAAAACGCTTACCCCGCGACTGCGGGCGCACTCCCAGATCATCCCATCGCGCGAGCCTGTGCTTCGTCGATCGCTGCCAAAGACGGCGAGACCCTCGAGCAACCAATGCTATAGTGACCGAAACTGTCCTGAGGAGGCCTTCCAATTATTTGACTCTTTCGGCAATTGTTCTTCCTTTGTTCTCTTCGATATTGGGAGGATACGGACATGAGATGGCTCAAACTCGACCCTGTAAAATCGTCGATGTCGGAACGTGATTTCCATCTGGCTGTCCAGCATCACTATCTGGAGCTGTTTCTGCCGCATCTGGAAAGCTTCGACTGGGATGTCGCCGCATTCTACCGGAGCCGAGAGGAGCCGCTGGTCTACTACTTTTCGCCGGGCGCCGCTGATCTGCTCCTGAAATTCGGTAAGTACCTTTATGAGACATGTGACCGGCCGGAAACTAAAGCAGTTCAATTGCAGGTCGGGACATCGCTTGCCTACGATACCGCCTGGGTGGAACTGCCCGATGAAACCCGTCCTTATCCGAAGTTTGATCAGGAGCTTGCGGACGCCGAGGCCGATTACTGGGACACCGTCTGGGGACCGGGCGGCGAATGCCGACCGATCGAAGAAGACGAGCATGACGATCACCAGGAGCGTCGAGCGTGATGCCAGTGCTCACCAGCTGCTGAGGGATCGGTGGACCCTATGACCTCCCCCGCCATCCGGAAGATTATCCACGTCGACATGGACGCCTTCTATGCGTCGGTGGAACAGCGAGACGACCCGGACCTTCGCGGTAAGCCGCTGGCGGTGGGCGGTGCTGCCGCACGGGGCGTCGTTGCGGCTGCCAGTTACGAAGCACGGAAATTCGGTGTTTACTCGGCAATGCCCTCGGTTACCGCCGCACGCAAATGCCCTGAGCTGATTTTCGTAAAGCCTCGCTTCGAGGTTTATCGTGCTGTCTCGCAGCAGATCCGGGAAATTTTCACCGAATACACCCCGCTAATCGAGCCGCTGTCGCTTGACGAAGCCTATCTCGACGTGACCGAAAATCTGAAACAGATGCCGATTGCAACCGAGATCGCGCTGGAGATACGAGCCAAGATCAAAGCAATGACCGGGCTCAACGCGTCCGCCGGCATTTCCTACAACAAGTTTCTGGCCAAGATGGCGTCTGACCTCAACAAGCCAAACGGCCAGGCTGTCATCACGCCCAAGAATGGTCCCGCCTTTGTCGAGGGGCTTGCCGTCAAGAAATTCCACGGCGTCGGACCGGCTACAGCACAAAAAATGCATAAGCTTGGCATCGAAACTGGCGCGGACTTGAAGGCTCAGTCGTTGCAGTTCCTCACTCAGCAGTTTGGCAAGTCTGGCCCCTATTTCTATGGCATCGCTCGTGGCATCGATGATCGCCGGGTACAGCCGGATCGGATGCGCAAGTCGGTCGGCGCCGAGGAC
Source organism: Hyphomicrobiales bacterium (assembly GCA_900472575.1). GTDB lineage: Bacteria > Pseudomonadota > Alphaproteobacteria > Rhizobiales > Rhizobiaceae > Neorhizobium > Neorhizobium cellulosilyticum. The sequence continues at coordinate 2,678 of UCIV01000080.1, read as the reverse complement.
ACGTTCAGTCGAGATATCGACGATATCGACCGTGCGACCGGCGAATTGAAGCCGCTTGCAGACAAAGTCTGGACCTATTGCGAGGCCAAACGCATCTCCGGCAAAACGGTAACCGTGAAGATAAAATACTCGGATTTTAACCAGGCCACCAGAAGCCGAACCGGTGCCCTGCCCTTTTCAACCGGCCAAGATCTTCTCGATGCAGCTTCGGAGCTGCTCAAGACGGTCTATCCGTTCAGGCGATCGGTGCGATTACTCGGGGTGACCCTTTCATCGCTCACGGGCGCCCAAGACGATGGCGACAGTGAGGATCAGCCGGAACTGGATTTCAGCATGTAGAGGAATGCCTAACTAGCGTTGGATGAACAGCTGCGAGACCCTCGACATCACCCGAATGGGGGATGAATGACTAGAGATCAGAATGCATCCCTAATTCGACATAGCCGGACAGCCGGCTCCCAGTACCGAAAGAGAAGAAGATGAAGACGATCACCGCGGGCTTGGGCATCACTTTCGTATTAATGACGGCCATGAATGCGCAAGCTCAATGCAAGTTTGAAAAGCCGACCGGTGGCTGCGTCGGCCGAATAGAAATTCTGAAATCAGGTGGGTCGAAGCCAAGCTATAGTGCCGAGCTCAAAGTCACCAGTTCAGCCGGCGCCTGCTCGAAAGTTGAATTTTACGTCAATTCCACGCCCTACACTTCCATCATCCGCAGCAGCGGCGTCGAGAATGAGAGCTTGTCGGGCACATCCCCTATAAAGAAAAGCGACATAAAAGTCAGAAAGTGCACCTCATACGATGAGGGGGACGGCACTAGCTCAAGTGAAGAGGCAGGGTCGCACTTCTTCAACGGCACTTGGGAAGGGCAAGTCGGCATGTTCTTCATGAAAGCCGGGATGACATTGACATTGAACGTTAACGGCAGTGCGGTCAGAGGCGGCTCTCATGCTCACAATGGAACAGGGGACTATCAGATTAGAAACGGACGCGCCTCTGGCAATCGCGTTACGTTCGATTATGCCCAGCCAGCCGATGGCAAGACTGCATCGGTTATCATAACCAAAAACTCCAGTAATTCAATCAATTACGCAGCGTCGGCATCTGGGATGACCGTGTCTGGCACTCTCACACGAAGGTAGACGCCACTCGGCGTCACCAATTTTGGCAAAACAGCGATGTGACGAAAAAGCAATTGCGTCCTAAGTCCCCCGACTTTGTCCCTAATGCCGGCGTGATAGGCGCTCGATCTTTTCAGAAGGCAGGCACCGGGTCCAAATCCAGGCCCCAATCTCATCGCGCTGAAAAAGCTCGTAGGGGGTGGGTGTTTGATGAAGCACCGGGCAATACCACCGCGTCAGGATGGATGGCGGATCAATAAAAAGAACGGCGCGACAATCCAGGTGACAGGACGTAAACGAATACGAAAAAGCCCGCCGCGGGAGGAGGAGCGGCAGGCTTTTCGAAAATAATCGAACAGCGACTGGGAGGAGGAGTGCCACTGTTCACTCTGGCAACCTCGAAGAAGGGAGCGGGTTACCTGAAACACGAAGCTCTGTGGGAGGAGGTACGTCGCTTCGTTGGGATTACTTTTACAGCATCCAAAACGACGGGTTAGTCACCTTACCGCAGTCCAGCCATGAGAAAAACGCATATCTCTAAAGTCGGCTGCCTAATTTTGAGCCGTCACGCACGAAAACGGTCAAAGGCTGTCAGGAACCTGATCGGCGGATCCGCTTCCGGATAGCGGTAGATTTCGGTCCTCAGGTAGTGGAGCTCGCCGTCAAGATCGGTGTGATCCACCTCAATCCACCAGGATTTCGGTCTTCCTTCGCTACCGTCCGACCACCGATAACCGCGAGCTTTGAGGTGATCCTTGAGATCGAATGGGCTGTTTTCGGCAAAGATGCGGACACGGGATTTCTGACTGTTAAGATATAGCTCCGCGAATGGACTGCCAGCATTGCCATCGATCCTCCGATCAAGGACTTCAAGCAGGGCGAAACAATCGTCGACTGCCCTGTGGCCGTCGTGGAAATAACCAGCCTGGCCAATCAGATAACCAAGCTTGGTGCCCTCGAAGCCCCGCGCCGACCAGTCGATCTCCGAGTTCGAACATGCCCAAGCCTTGCAGGAAAATGCCGACGAAAAAGCCTCACAGAACGGCCGGTCGAAACCGGCATTGTGAGCGATGATGAGATCGGCCGGCGCGACCAGCGCGCGCACAGCCCGCATGTCGATCATCTGACCTGAAACCATCTCGTCCGTAATACCGGTCAGCCTAGTGATTTCGGTAGGGATTGGTTTCGCGGGTTGCTGCAAGCCGCCATACACGCCAGTCACGTCACCTATTCCTCCCCGCTCGTCGAAGGTAAAGGCGATCAGACCGATCTCTATGATTTCCTCCCTTCGGTAACTGAGGCCTGTTGTCTCGGTGTCGAGAATGATACCTTTGAGAGGAAAACCAGGCCGGATATTGTCCGTCGTCACGCGCGGCACGAGCTTTTCCAAAATGCGATAGCGTCCGGACGCTGAAAGATGCGCGACCATGTCCGCCTCCGTCATCTGTCGGCCAGCCGGCAGTTTGCCTCGCTGCCGCAGTGTAGCTTCGGTTTCACCGCGAAGATCGTCGGAAAACATATCAAACTGGGTAGGCAAACCTAGGCCGCGTCCCCATA
>UCIV01000027.1 GCA_900472575.1 Hyphomicrobiales bacterium | reverse complement strand
TTCCGGGGCGCGCCCCGGAAGACCGGCGGCGCGTCATCGCCGATACTCCTTCCGATGGTCGGAAGGGGGATTTTGGTGATCAAGCTGAGGGAGACGATCATGATCCTGGATCTGCATCAGCAGGGCCTGACGGTGTCGGCAATTTCCAGAGAAACCGGCATCGATCGCAAGACGGTGCGTAAATACATTGAGCGGGGCCTCGAAGCTCCGGCCTATGGTCCAAGAAAGCCTCGGGCAACGGTTATCGACCCGTTCGCTTCATACCTACGGGAGCGGGTCAAATCCTATCCCGGTTTGACCGGCAGTCGGTTGCTTCGAGAACTGCGCGAGCGAGGCTATACCGGCGGCTACACGGCTGTGACGGATTTTCTCCGTGATGTGCGCCCTGCTGCAAGTCAGGGCTTCGAAGTTCGTTTCGAGACGCCGCCCGGAGAGCAGGCCCAAGTCGACTTCGCTAAGTTCCACGTCGTTTTCACCGACGAACCGATGACGCCGCGGATCGTCTGGCTGTTCTCGATGGTGCTGGGTCATAGCCGCCTCATCTGGGCGCGTTTCGTCATGCATCAGAACCTACCGACCGTCCTACGTTGCCACATCGCCGCGTTCGAGGCGATTGGTGGGGCGCCACGGGAGGTGCTGTACGACCGGATGAAGACGGCCGTCATCGGTGAAGGCCAGACAGAGGGCATCGTCTATAACCGTGCCCTCATAGACCTGGCGCGCCATTACGGATTCCACCCGAAGGCGTGCAAGCCTTATCGCGCCAAGACCAAGGGCAAGGTCGAGCGGCCGTTCCGTTATATCCGCGAAGACTTCTTCCTGGCCCGCACGTTCCGCAACCTCGATGACATGAACGCCCAGCTGCGGCATTGGTTGGACACTGTTGCCAATCCAAGGAAGCACGCGACGACGCAGCGGGTCGTCAATGAAGCCTTTGCCGAGGAACGGCCGCACCTGCGACCATTACCGCTGGCCCCCTTCAAATCCGTCCTGAAGCTGGAACGCCGCGTGTCGCGGGAAGGTATGGTCAGCGTCGGCGGAAACACCTACAGCGTTCCGGATGCTACACGAAGCCGAATGGTGGAAGTCCATTCTCTCGCCGACGAGGTCCGCATCTTCGAGAACGGCATGCTGATCGCAGCTCATCCCGTTCTGGAGGGCCGCAAACAGCGCCGGGTTCATCCCGATCACCGACGATCGATGACGCCGCAACACCGGCCCCGGATGCGGGATGAACCCCACGTCGTCAAGCCCGCCGGCGACACCGTGCTGCAGCGATCTCTCGCCTTCTATGATGCTGTCGGCAAAGTCCTGGCACAGGAGAACCGCCCATGAGCGCGACCTTCGATGCCATTCCGTCCATGATCGATCGCATCCGTCATGATCTCGTCGGCCTGAAGATGCCACGGGCGCTGGAAGCTCTCGACCATGTCGTGCGCCGTCTCGAGCACGGTGAACTATCAGCACTTGAGGCCATCGACATCCTCCTGTCCGAGGAACTGACGCTGCGCGAGAACAGCCGCATCAAGACCGCCCTGCGAATGGGCAGGCTTGCAACGATCAAAACGCTAGCCGGCTTCGACTTTACGTTCCAACCCTCGCTCGACCGAGATCGCATCTTTACCCTGGCGCAGCTCGGGTTCGTCGACCGTCACGAAGCAGTTCATTTCCTCGGCCCACCTGGAACAGGCAAAAGCCATCTTGCCACGGCGCTGGGCGTCGAAGCCGTGAAAGCCGGAAAGAGCGTGTACTTCACGACGCTCGCTGACCTGATCGGTTCGCTCGCCCGTTCCGAACGGGAAGGTCGGCTCCAGGAGCGCATTCGTTTCTTTTGCAGGCCAAGCCTGCTGATCGTCGATGAGATCGGCTATCTGCCGGTCATCTCGGGCGGTGGCAATCTGTTCTTCCAACTCGTCAATGCGCGATACGAACGAGGGGCAATGATCCTGACATCAAATCGCGGCTTTGCAGAATGGGGCGATGTCTTTGGCGATCCTGTCGTCGCAACGGCGCTGCTCGACAGACTGCTTCACCACGCCGTTGTCGTACAGATCGAAGGATCCAGCTACCGGTTGCGGCAGCATGCTGAACTTATGCCGGAGCATGTCCGCTCCAAAGCCTTGATTGCCCCGCCCGCATTCGCCCCGCCGCAAAAGCCACGAGGACGACCGCCGAAAAATCCTCAGTTCTCCTTGGCGCCCACGTCGGTATAAGTGGGGAATTTTACTTCGGCACCTCTGGGGAAAATTCACGCGGCATTGACAACAGCAATCCACCTCAAGGTCCTCGATAGCGGCAGGGGGAATATTTCCCGTATCGGCTATCGCTGATCGGTGTGCGGGTCCGTCACCACCGGTTCCGGTCGTTAATCGGTCTGTCGCGGCACTCTATTGCCCATCCGGCATAAGGTTTATGTCCTCCGAAGTCTCGTGTCGGAGCTTCGGTCCCCTGGCGACTCTGCGCCCGAGCAATGCGACGAAGCGTCGTAGCGCTCGCTAGCCTGGGCGCGTGCTGCCGCCTGCAGCGGTTTTGGCAAAGGCGGGCGAACTTGTTGATCGTTTGTGGCTGACTAAGACAGGATGTCACTCTAGCCGCATTCGGCCAGCGTTCTGCTGCGGCGACCAGCCATGCATGATCCGGTGTATGACGGACTGCCTGACATTCGAGAAGCGCGACAGCTTCTGCAGTTTAGCGCGCCGTTTGCGTGCCGTGTCATGCGCCGTAACACAGTATAGCGGTTCATATCCAGGACGACTTCGTCGATGAACATGTTGTGATGGTTCATGGGATCAAATATTCCTGTAGGTTGCGACAGACTAGAATCATCGGTTTCGGCTGATGGCAACGGGCCTACTGTTTTCGTCTACGGCTACCATCACGAAGCTACCCAATGCGGCCAGTCGTTTCTCACTACTTTCGACTGGCTCGGACCATAACTCGGTTTCGACCGTTATTGAAGATCTTCCAATCGAAGAGATCCTTGACTTCGTTTCGATGATCGACCCGACGGGGACGGCCTCCATGAAGTCGATCTTATCTGAAGATGCGAGCACGGTGACGCATCGGCTTTTTCGGCTTGCTACGATAAATGCGCCTTTAGTCATTTGAGCGATAGCGTCGCCGCAGAACAGATTGCCTTGGTGACTAAGGTGGTCACCTAAGACGATATCCGCAAGTAGCAAATCGCCTTCGGCGCCGACTTCAGGCGCAGCAAGTGGAGGGAGCCGCCACTCTGGATCGTGCATATCCGGACGAGCGACCATGGTGAAGGTTCCACTTGTACAGGTCCGTCGTGTGCCGCGCAGCAGATCCTCTGCCATCATCGTCACCTCGACAGATAGCGACGTTCTGCCTACCTGCTTAATTTCGGTTGTCAGGTCCACGATATTTCCCACAAAGGCTGGCGAACTGTAGACCACACGCTCGCAACAGGCGGTCACAAAGGGCGCGCGTCCATGACGGGTAGCCGCGATGAATGCCGCCCGATCCATGAGGGAAAAACCTTTGCCGCCAAACAACGTGCCGTGATGATTAGTGTCCGCCGGAAAAACAATTTCCGCCATTCTGATAGCGATCCCACTCGGGGGAAACCTCTTCATGTAGAATTCCCTTTTTCAAGAAAATCTCATCATGGCTGTGCAGAATGAGGTGTCTTGGACGGGACGTGCATCGCGGCGATTATTTTTTCGTAAGTTGAGTGTTGGCAAGCACCACATCTTACGCGGCCAATAAATCCGTCCACATTGTAAATCCCAGTCGTTTCTCTGGCATCGAACGCTTTCGCGTACTCGATGCTGAAAGTGATGAACCCATTTAAACAGGCGTGAACGACAGCGAGGCACGCAAGTGGCGAGGAAGGGCTGTTATACGGTTTGCCCTCTCAGTGTCTTACGTTGTCGTACATATGCGGTGCCCATTGGCCTGGTCTGGTCAATTTCATACAATACGCAGTCAGGCTTGGGCATATGTTGAGCAGTCCGTTGGGTCTAGTGCAGGGACTGCTTTGAATAGAGGCGACCTGATTTGTGATGGCTTGAATAAGTGAGGGAACGGTTAGGCCGGCGCGGCAAATGAAACAAGAATGATTAACTTGGATGGAACAGATGTCGGAGTTCACCGAATTTTGGAGGCACCCCCGGTTTGTAGATCTTGGTATGCTTAAGGCGTCGTTCCGCGCCCACAGGTATCATCTGCATACCCACCCAACTTACGTCATCGCGCTGATCACGAATGGCTGCGAACGGATTCGGATTGGTAATGTCGTTGTCAACGCGACGCCTGGAACGATCGCCATCGTCAATCCCGAAGAATGTCATGATGGGGAAGCAGCCACCGAAACAGGATGGTCGTACCTCACACTATACCCAACTGTAGAGTTGATGTCCTCGATCTGCGAGGGTCTTGGTCAGACGGGGGTTGCGACGTTCTCCCGACCGCTGATCGACGACCCCGAACTCGCGAGATGCTTCCTGACAGCACATGAGACATCACGTGACAGTGACGGCATTAGAGCCGAAGCAAGTCTGATGGAGGCTCTTCGAGAGCTTATTCTGCGCCACGGCGCGAACGTCCAACCACACAAGGAGCCGGTTTATTCCGGCGCAAGGATCAGGCTCCTGCTCTACGAGCAGCTCATTGAAGACAACATTGGGTCCGAATTCGATCTCGATTTTTTCGCCGCAGCCGCAGGCGTGACGAAGTTCCAAGTGATCCGAGATTTCAAGAAATGCGCGGGACTGACGCCGGCGGCCTATGTTCGTATCCGCAAGCTCCGCTACGCAGCCGCCAAAATTGAGCAGGGCTATCCGTTAGCGGAGGCCGGGCTTGAAGCCGGCTTCTTTGACCAAAGCCATCTTTCGCGGGTATTCCGCAACATTCATGGTATAACGCCAGGGGCTTTTCAATCCGCTTCCCGGACCTCCCGCCGCCGTTGAACATCCTGCTAGAGCTACTCCTCAGGACGGTGTGCCGCCTTGGACCGGAATGGCTGATTTTCAGTAGTTTCACAACCTTGCCATCAGACCGTAGGAGCTACACGCATTGAGTAGCGATCAGCTGAGGTTTTGTCGCGAAGCTCGACGCTCCAGTTTGTACCCAATTTCAGACGGCCAAAGGGTTCGGCCTCATCTATGAAGCGATCCCTTCTTTAAAACCGCCAAATCGGGTGTGCTCTGGATTATGGCTACACGTTTAGGCGGGCAGCCCGCCCAACGGTTTAACTCATGAGTTCCCCCAGCGTCGCAGCAGCCCTTTCGATGTCGTCAACGCTGTGACCGGAACTGACTTGAATTCTTAAACGCGACTCGCCGCGCGCTACGATGGGGTACGCAATCGCCGGTGCGAAGATGCCACGTGAGCGGAGGTCGGAAGCCAGCTTCCGCGCGCGGTCTTCATCCCCGACCCTCAAGCCTGTGATGGCGCTGTCGCTCTCGTAAAATGACAGGCCATAAAATCTAAAGCTTTCGCGCAAGTGCTGGACGTTAAGCCAAAGTTGCTGGAGCGGCTCCTTGTCAGTCGTTACAATATTCAACGCCGCAAGGGCAGTCGCAGCATTTGCCGTCGTCATCCCCATCGAGAATATCCAGCTGCGACTTTTGCTCTGTAGCTCATCGATAAGATCCTGAGAGCCCGCGACAAAGCCGCCGCTTGCGCCACCGAGAGCTTTCGACAGCGATCCGGTTAATAGCAGTCCGTGCGAGCTGTTTGGCAAGCCGCACATTGGCGCGGTGCCGGTACCCCCGGGCCCGATCACCGCCGTCGCATGCGCCTCGTCCACGACCAGGAGGGCGTCGTGCTCACGGGCGAGTTTATAGATCTCGAGCAGTGGAGCGGCGCCGCCTTCCATGCTAAAGATGCCATCGGTGACGACGAGCTTCCGGCGCCTGGGTCCGGCCTGCTCGAGCGCCTCGCGCAGTTTTTCCACGCTTCGGTTTTCGTACGCTATGACGTCCGCCCTGCTTAACCTGCAGCCATCAATGATGCTTGCATGATTAAGGCGATCGGAAATAATAATGTCACCCGGCTCGACGAGCGCGGTAAGGACTCCGGAATTGGCGGCACCGCCTGATGAGTATAAAACTGCCGCTTCCGTGCCGAGAAAAACGGCAATGGACTTGCAAAGTTCAACGTGAAGGTCTGTCGTCGCCAAGACCGGATAGATGCCAACGCCCGTTCCATAGACGTCCATCGCGTCAAGGGTTGCAGCGATGACACGTTTGTCGAGGGAAAGATTCAGATAATCATTTGATCCGAGCATGATCATATCGACACCGTCGATCACCGCGTGCCCAGCGTAACGATGGCTGATAAGCCGCCGGTTGCTCTGTGAGAGTGCACTCATTCGGCCCCCTCACGCGTTTCGGCCGGCAATACCTGTTCGGCTAGGGTTTGCCAGTACCGCAGGACCATTGGGACAATTGCATCGTTGAACACATATCTGTCACCGTGTAGCCCCTCGGACGGTCCGACGTCACCGGCGCCGATCCACGCATAGCATCCGCTAGCAGCGCGAAGCATGAATGCGAAATCCTCGCAGCCAAGGCTGGCGGAAAAGTCCGTCGTGACATTGTCGCGGCCAAGAACCGTTGACGCGGCATCAATGGCGTGCGCACTTGCTGCAGGAGTGTTCACGAGCGGCGGGTAACCCCTTTTGTAGTCGAGCTTGGCATTCAGCGAATGTGCTATTGCGATTCCCTCTGCGATCTGGCCAATAACCATTTCACAATGATCGGAAAAACCGGGCTCAAAGAAGCGGCACGTGCCTTGCAGCCGCACAGTTTTCGGAACGATGTTGCCAACATTACCGCCGTGGATCTGCGTGATACTTACGACCAATGCAGACTGGGGATCAACCGAGCGGCTTACGACGCGCTGTACCGCCTGAACGAAAGCAGAGGCAGCTAGTATAGGATCGTCGCCGAGCTGAGGAATGGCAGCGTGGCAGCCGAGGCCTTCAAAGCTTAGCTCAAAATTGTCGACCGCAGCCATCTGTGGCCCTACATGGGTGGCGATGGTACCGAATTCTACACCTGGCCAATTATGGACCGCATAGACTGCCTCCATAGGAAACCGGTCAAAAAGGCCGTCTTCGATCATCCGCATGCTTCCGCCTTTGTTCTCCTCCGCAGGTTGAAAAACGAAATAGACTGTCCCGTTGAAAGACCGGGTATGGGAAAGCAGTTTGGCCGCGCCCAGAAGCATCGCAGTATGCCCGTCGTGTCCGCAAGCATGCATGACGCCCTCGTTCCTTGAGATATAGGGCACATCGGCCTTTTCTAGGACCGGCAGCGCGTCGAGCTCCGCACGAAAGCCTATCGCGCGTGCGCCATCGCCGCTTCGAAGTACCCCCACGACCCCGGTGCCCCCAATATTTTCGTGGATTTCATCCAAACCGAACGAACGCAGCATCTCAGCGACGAACCGCGCTGTCTCCTTTTCTTGGAAGGCCAGCTCGGGATGAGCATGAATATGATGACGCCAGCCGACAACCTCATGCGTAAGAACGGTTATTGGGTCGTTATGCAGCATGGAAACTCTCCTCGATGACCACGTCGACAAGTCAAGAAAATATACGGAGCCCCATGTATCCCATCTTGGATGAAATTGATCGGGCGGCCATTTTTAGCTCAGACGGATAAATCGGCGATACGACCGGTGAATCACGCCAGATCGCGTGCCTCGCAGTCCGCTCAAACATCGTGTCCAGGCAAAACGCCGCTCGACTTCAGCTAAAGTTTAGGTCGGGTAGGTCAAAGCGCTGGTCCGGCTGACTTCCCACACCTAAACCTGAGTTAGCGATTTTGTGAACAACCGATAATCAAGCTTTTTCAGAATGCTAACTCATTGGTGACTGTCTCTCCCAAAGGTGCGTTCTTTTCTTTAGGAACCCACCGAGGCACGTTTTGAGCAATCGTTTTCGATTTTCTGTCGGAGATTGCACGGGAGTTGCCTAATGACGATGAATCACGAGAAGGAAGTAATAGCGGACACCGGAGGGTTGAGCCGACGCGACGTGTTGAAGGGCGGTACGGCGCTCGGTGTTCTGTCTGTGGCGGGTTTCGGCACCCAGTCGCTGGCGCAGGCCGCCGTTCCGTCCCTGCCTATGGCGTTTCGCACGGAAGTCGAGGTTGCGTTCCGCATCAATGGGGCGCAGACCGCGCTTGCGCTTGATCCGCGCAGCTCGCTGCTCGACGTGCTGCGCGACCAACTAGGTCTTACCGGAGCAAAGAAGGGCTGCGATCACGGCCAGTGCGGCGCCTGCACCGTGCATGTCGATGGCCGCCGCGTTGCCGCCTGCATGACGCTTGCCGTACAGGTGGACGATCTCGACGTCACCACGATCGAGGGGCTTGCCGAAGGCGACGTACTGCATCCGATGCAGCAGGCCTTCATCGATCACGATGCGCTTCAGTGTGGCTACTGCACGCCGGGCCAGATCATGGCCGGCGTCGCCTGCGTGCGCGAAGGCCATGCCGGCTCGCCGCAGCAAATCCGCGAATATATGAGCGGCAACCTCTGTCGATGTGGAGCTTATCCGGGCATCGTTGCGGCAATCGAGGATGCGGCGCGGGTGATGGAGGGCTGATCATGAAACGTTTCGATTATGCTCGCCCGATGGATCTCGAATCGGCCGTTGCCACGCTTTCTGCCGGTGGCGAAGGCACGCGCCTGATTGCCGGTGGAACGACTATGTTCGATCTGATGAAGCTCGACGTGGAGATGCCCGGCCGGATCGTCGATATCAACAATCTTTCCGAACTGAAAACGATGGAGACGAGCGGCGACGAACTGCGCCTTGGCGCGCTGGTGCGTATGGCCGATGCCGCCGAGGATGCGCGGTTGAAGGCGGAGTTTCCGGTGCTTTCGGAAGCGCTCTGGAAGGCCGCCTCCCAACAGCTTCGCAACATGGCGAGCCTCGGCGGAAACCTGCTGCAACGCACGCGCTGCGCCTACTTCCGTCACGGCGCACCGTTTGCCTGTAACAAGCGCAATCCGGGCTCCGGCTGTGCCGCGATCGGTGGTGCCAACCGCTCACATGCGCTGTTCGGCGGCTCCGATGCCTGTATTGCGGCCTATCCCGGAGACTTTGCTGTTGCACTGATCGCCATGGACGCGCTGATCGATGTTGCCGGACCGCAGGGACGTCGAACTATCCCAATCGCCGAGCTGCACCGGCAGCCAGGCACCCAGCCGCAGCATGACGCCACACTGTCTTCCGAAGAGATCATCGTACAGATCCGCATTCCCGCGAACGCCGTCGGCAAGGCATCAACCTATCACAAGATCCGTGACCGTGAATCCTACGCATTCGCCGTCGTTTCGTCTGCTGCTGCAGTCCGGATCGAAAATGGTGTTGTCGCCGATGCTCGAATTGCACTCGGCGGTGTCGCGACCGTTCCATGGCGAGCCAGTCGTGCCGAACAGGCGCTGATCGGCCGCCGCATTGATGCGCAGACTGCCGCTGAAGCGGGGCGCATCGCCTTCGAGGGCGCCACTCCGCTCAGCCACAATGCTTTCAAAATCGAGCTCGGCGCCAATGTCGTTTCCGACGCCCTTATGATCGCTGCAGGGAGGGCTTAACATGTCCCGCAATTTCTATCCCGAACTCGTCCGGGTCGATGCTCTCGATAAGGTTCGTGGCGCCACGAAGTTTGGCACTGACAACCGCCCGGACAATCTCGTGCATGGTGCCTTCGCCGTCGCCACCATCGGCAAGGGGCGTGTCATCTCGATTGATACGGCTGCTGCCGAAGCGCTGCCCGGTGTCGTGTCGGTAATCACCCATCGTAACACAACGTCGCTTAAGCCAGCGCAGTTCCTGATGGGCGGCGGCTTTGCGTTCCAGACGCATTCTCCGCTTCTGACCGATCACGTTGCCTACCGTGGCCAGCCGATCGCGCTAGTTCTAGCGGAAACGTTGGAAGTGGCGATCGATGCGACAGCCGTGCTCCAAGTCAGTTATGAGGAGCAGCCTTTCGCCGCGACCATCGACAACCCACTCGCCGAGCCTATCGCCCAGGCGGAAGCGCCTATGCGGTATCCGCTGGAGGATATCTCCGTCGGCGATGCGCCCGCGGCCTATGAAGGTGGCGCCGTGAAGGTAGATTCCACCTTCACGATGGAGCGGCAGTTCCAGAACCCGATGGAGCTGATCGGCACTGTCGCCGCTTGGGAGGGTGATCGCCTAACGATTCATGAAGGAACGCAGAATGCCGGCGGTTGCAAATTCGGTGTCGCCGATCAGCTCGGTATCAATCCGGATAATGTCACCGTGATTTCGCCTTTCATTGGTGGCGGTTTTGGGCAGAAAAACTCGATGCAGAGCCAACTGGTTCTTGCCGCGTTCGCCTCACGGGAACTGGGACGTCCGGTCAAGATCGTCGTTCCGCGCCGGCAGCTATTTCACGATGCGACATCTCGGCCAGCAACGCGCCAGCGTGTGCGGCTTGCTGCTAATCGTGATGGACGCCTAGTCGGTGCACTCTACGACGTTGATGCGCAGACCTCAAAGCTAGATTTCTTTCCGGCGGAACATGCCGATACGGCGGCGCGCTTCTATGGTTATCCAGCCTTCAAGAGCTTTACCCGCCTGATCCGCACCGACATTCCGACACCCGGCTACATGCGCGCCCCGTTCGAGCATGCCACGGCCTTCGCTATAGAAAGCGCGATGGATGAGCTCGCTTATAAGCTCGACATGGACCCGATCGAACTGCGCTTGCGTAACGATACCGCGGTCGATGTCGTTAGCGGGCTCCCCCACTCGTCGCGGCACGTCGCGGAATGCCTGCGACGTGGCGCCGAAACATTCGGCTGGAGCCGACGCGATCCAACGCCGCGTTCAATGTTTGCGCCCAATGGTGACCTGATCGGGATGGGTGTTGCTATCGGTCTCTATAGTGGTTCCGGGGGGCCGACCCGCGCAAGGATCACCGCCCGCCGAGATGGCGCGGTCTCACTTAACGTTGGCGTTCATGAGATGGGCCAGGGAGTTTTGACTGCAATCACCAATGTCGTTAGCAAAAGGCTCGGGATCCCAGCTTCCGCCATCACCGCCACTGTCGGGGTGACGAGCGGTGTTCCACAGCCTCTAACGGCAGGCTCATGGGGTTCGGCATCTGCCGTGCCAGCGACTGAAGCTGCTTGCGACGCTTTAATGAAGGCGTTGGCAGAAGCTGGAGTGGATATTTCCGCCTCACTCCCTCTTGGCGAAATGGTTGCTCGCACCGGTGCGGGTCAAATGCAAGTCGAGGCATCAAGCGTGGCGCCTGGGCAAGAGCTTCAGGTTCTGGGACGGACCGACACCGGTCGCGTGGCGCCGGCCGGTCCCGTATACCCGGGCTTTGTCGCGTTTAGTTACGCGGCGCATTTCGTCGAAGTGCATGTGGAAGGCTCCACTGGACGCATCCGCGTGCCGCGCGTCGTCAGCATGTTTGATTGCGGGCGCGTGCTGAGCCCGCGCACGGCGCGCAGCCAGGCAATTGGCGGCGTCGTTTGGGGCATTGGCGGAACGCTCCGGGAAGGCGCTGAGACGGATGCGCGCTATGGCGGTGTGATGAACGGCGATATCGCCGAATACCTAATCCCGGTGAACGCCGATATCGGCTCGATCGAGCCAGGTTTCATCGATGAGCCGGATTTCCAGGTTAACAGATCCGGTGTGAAGGGGCTGGGTGAGGTGGTAATGGCCGGCGTCGCTCCGGCAATCATCAATGCCGTCTACCACGCAACGGGCATTCGTGTTCGCGATCTTCCACTTCGCCTTGAGGCGCTCCTCAAACCGCAGGCCTGATGATTTTCTGCGGCCCAGAAATCGCTGTTTAGCAGATAATTATCACTTACCAAAAGGTGCCTACTTTCCAAAAGAGAGTATAGGACTTAGCCTTGTATCTAGACGACGCTCAAGAGGACAACGATGGACTTTTCTAAAGCAACAATTCTCATCACCGGCGGCAATTCCGGCATTGGCCGGGGCCTGGCGGAGGCGCTCGCTGGCCGAGGCGCGAAAGTTATAGTAACGGGACGCAACACCGCATCGTTGCAGGCAACGCTCGACTCCAATCCAGGCATGGCAGGCTATGAAGTTGACGTTAGTGATGCAGAATCTATCACGAGTTTCGCATCGCTGGTGACTGCCGAACATCCCGACCTCAACGCAGTGATCCACAATGCGGGTATCATGGAAGTAGAGAAGGCGCTGCCTGAAGCACTTGACCTTGATATCGTTGAACGCACGATTGCGACAAACCTTTTGGGGCCGATCCGGCTGACGGCCGCCCTGCTGGCGCATTTCAGCGGGAAGCAAGAAGCAGCGATCGTCACGGTGTCGTCGGGGCTCGCCTTCGTCCCCCGGGCCGACACGCCGACCTACGGAGCGACCAAGGCCGCGATCCATTCCTGGAGCCAGAGCCTGCGTCACGAGTTGCGTAAGACAAACATCGCAGTGGTCGAGATCGCCCCGCCGCTAGTCGCAACCGAACTGACGCCCGGCCAGTCCAATAATCCGCGCGCCATGCCGCTTGGCGATTTCCTGACGGAAGCGGTCTCGCTTCTCTGCGCTAATCCGACACCAGCAGAAGTTCTGGTGCAGCGTGTAATGCCGCAGCGCACCGCCGAGCAAACCGGCAACTTCGACGCCGTTTTCGGGATGATCAACCCGAGCTGAGTGTCGGCCCAAATTTAAGAGACACTTTGAATGACAAAGAATTCTTTCACTACCCGCCTGGTCGGCGCCATCCTAGGCGTATCGGTCACTACAGCCGCATCGGTCGCCGTTGCGCATCACGGCTTCACTAGCCGTTACGACATGGGCAGGCCAGTCTGGATCGAGGGGACCATCGAGCGCTCCTACTTCGGCAATCCGCATTCGGAAATCACCGTGAAGATCGCTGCCGATCTGGCGGTGCCGCAACCGGCGCCGACGCTTGGTTCGGCGTCTTCTTTCCTGAACAATGCGGCCCTGCATGTGCCGGAGGATTTGCCCGGCAATAGCGTCGAACTGGAACTGCCGCCGACTGCGCAATACTCCAGCCTCGGCAACCGGGTGGCCGTTGGCGACCGGATCGCCGCTGTCGCCATCCGCAACTGCGAGGCGCCGTATCAGCTAAACGTGCAGTGGCTGCGGCTGGCGAACGGAAGTGTCGAAAGCCGCCAAGCGGCGATGAGCTATATGGTCGAACAATGCTGATTAATGTGTTTCGCATGATCGAGGACCTTGGCTTTATTGCTCAGGTGAGGTCCTCAATCCCCCTTTATGCGACGGTGAACGCTCTACACATTCTGGGATTGGCGACCCTCATCGGTGCGGTTTTGACCTTCGATCTGCGCGCCTCAGGTCTCTGGAAGCGCGACCGCTGGCGCGAGGGACTCGATGTGGCGATCCCGGTCGCGGCGACGGGCCTCGGGCTGGCGATCGCCACTGGCATCATCCTGTTTGCAGTGCGCGGCAGCCATTATGCGACGATGCCGGTGTTTCTGGTGAAAATCGCGATCCTCGTGCTCGGTCTCGTTAACATCGTCATCTGCCACGGCTTCATTCGCCGCAGCCGTGCGGCATTACCAACGCTCGGAATCCGCATCAGCGCGGCGATTTCAGCGCTTATTTGGGCATCCGCCCTGTTTGCCGGGCGCTGGATTGCCTTTGCGGTGTAAGGAAAGGAGACGGCAAATGATGCAGAAAACACGGCGAACGGTGCTAAAGGCGCTGCTAGCCGTCCCGCCATCCCTAGCGTTTCTTTCGGACAGGATGATAGCCCAGGCTGCCGATCTGTCGCTGACACCAAGCTGTGCCGGGGACGAGGAAGAAACGCTAGAGCAGACGCAAGGGCCCTTCTATCGCCCGGATGCCCCTCTGCGTTCAAGTCTCGGGCCGGCAGCGGCCGGCCAATCCGCCTTTACCCTTTGCGGCTTCGTCATCGACACGCGCTGCAATCCGGTGCCGGGTGCGATCGTCGAAATCTGGCACGCAGATCACGAGGGCAATTACGACAATCACGGCTTAGGCTGGCGTGGCCACCAGGTAACCGATGCTAAGGGGCGTTGGGGTTTCGACACGATTATGACGCATCACTATTCCTTCCGCACAGCCCATTATCATTTTCGCATAAAGGTGCCCGGTCGGCCGCTGCTGACGACACAGCTCTACCTGCCGGATCACCCGCGCAACGAAAATGACCATTTGTTCGATCCGCGCCTCTTGATGACGCTGGACCGGAAAAATGTGGTCGGTCGTTTCGACTTCGTTGTCGCCGCCTGACGTTGAGGAGGGATCCAAAATGACACGCTGCGCCCTGCTCGCCTTTACCGGCAGCCTGTTGGCTACTGCCCCAGCCTATGCAGAGTCCCGGCCAGCCGAGAATGTTATTCGCGATCTGTCATCCGCGTTGTTGTCGCGGGATGCGGCGCGTGCGTTGAAACTCTTCGACCTTGTTAATGGCGGTTACGCGTATTCCTTTGAAGGCACGCTGATGACGGGGCAGAAATTCGAGACGTGGCTGCGCCAGGATATTCTGGGAACCGGCCGTGTCTTCATCATCGATGAGATTTCGGCACGCGGGACGGAACTCCATGTCGAGGCCACCTATGGGATCGGCCGGCCGCAAAGCAAGCGCTTTTACCTGTTCCGGCTGTCTGAGAACGGCAGGATCGTGGAATGGCGGATCAGCCATTCACCGGGTATGCGATAGGTGCTCGCCGTGCTGACCCCAAGACCATTTCAATCCGAAGCGCTCCTTCCGACGCCGGTCGCTGCGTTGGCGACCGACGATATCGGCGACATCCTTGGCTTTCTCATCGAGGCCTTTTCGGCCGGGAAGGCTGTCGCTCTCGCCACACTCGTCGAAATCCGGGGTGGTGCTGCGCGCTCGATCGGCACACAAATGGCGATCAGCAGCGACGGGCGCTATTGCGGCTACGTTTCCGGCGGATGTACCGAGGCGGCGGTTGCCGCCGAGGCGCTACTCGCGATCAACGAAAATTGCGACCGGAGCGTGCTGTTCGGGCAGGGGGCGCAGTCGTTCGACATCATTCTGCCCTGTGGGGGCGGCCTGACCATCGCAGTTCATCCGGTTAGACATATCGAACCGATCGCGGCGGTTCTGGCTGCGCGCACTTCGCGACGTGCGACGGGACTCAGGTACTCCCCGTCGCGCCAGACGCTTACAGTCGACGACACGGTAGCGGAGACCGGCTGGGATGACGAAGATTTCGTCATCGCCTACTGGCCCTCGACACGGTTGATTGTCTGCGGGCGCACGATCGAGGCGAAGACGACGGCCAAGCTGGCGGCCGTGTGTGGCTACGATGTCATCGAGATCGATCCTTCTCATGATCCGCGGATATTTGCCGAGTATATCGATTCCTATAGTGCCGTGGCGCTGCTCTGCCACGACCTCGACACGGAAGTCGGCATTCTCGATGCAGCACTTGCCGCAAGCCCTTTCTATCTGGGTGCGCTAGGCAGCAGCCGCACGCATGCTAGCCGGATTGATTACCTGACTAAACAGGGGTTCAGCCGAGCCGATTGCGATCGGATCAAGGCGCCAATCGGGCTGTTTCCGAAAGCCCGTGATGCCAATGCACTCGCGCTTTCCGTGCTCGCCGATGTTGCGGCTTGCTTGCAGGACAGGCGAGGTAACTTCAAATTCGGAGGATATGGCAGATGACCGGCATCAGAACGATGCGCGATGCGATCGACGCGTTCTGCTCGGCGCGGGACATTCCGATCAAAAGCCCACTGGCAATCAATGCCGCATATCATTTAATTAGTGTTACCGGCCGGGAGCGGTCGCTCGCAGAACTAAACGCGGAGCTCGACGCATGGTACAAGCGGCACAAGGAGGGCGACAAGCACAAATCCTTGCGTAGGCCGGACGATCTTCTGTGAACTGTCAGCCCTCCTGATCGTCGAAGTTCGCGCGTGCGGCGTCAACCGCTTCATGATTTTCGATCGCCCAGATCCAGACGTTACAGAAGGCTGCACTGAGTGTCAGACCGAGAGGCGAGAGACTGTATTCGACCTTCGGCGGCACGCAGGCATAGAGTTTGCGGACAACAAGTCCGTCGCGCTCCATCCGTCGCAGCGTCTGCGTCAGCATTTTCTGGCTAATGCCGCTGACATGCCGGGCGATCTCCGAGAAGCGCAGCGTGCCCTTATCCCAGAGCGTGTCGAGAATGACGACGGTCCACTTGTCGGCGAAGCCCGAGATCATTTCGCGCACGAGCCGCTCAATATTCGGATCGACATCCTGCGGGTAGTCGCGTGCTTTGTAGGACTGCGCACGTTTCAGATCGGAGGCGGAGTAGGCTGATATCTGAGAGCTTTTCATCTGATCAGTATAGATGCGAAAGCGGCGCACTGAAAGAGAGCGTGGAGATGCTAGGGAGTTCAAGTCGGATTTGGCGAACAATGGACAGAGAGATCGAACCGAGAGCACGCAGGTGGTGCCTCTACGAAACATCTTTGGGAGCGCAGGACGATCTGTCCCAAACGACGATCTAAGGAGTAAAACATGCAACATTGGCTGGATCAGCTAATCGACCTTGCTGCGCTTCGAGGCGACGAAGCCGTCCTCAAGGATGCTCTCACCCACCTCGCCCATCAAGCGGGTTTTTCCGGCTACGCCTATCTATACATCCGGCCGGGCCATACCGTGGCCTCGTCAAATTACCCTCCCGAATGGCGGTCGATCTATTTCAAGCGAAAATTCGAGGCAGTCGATCCAATCGTAAGCCGCGCGAAGTCGCAGAAGCGGCTGTTTACATGGAGCGGTGAGTATGAGCGCCGGCACCTTTCGAAGGATGAGCGGGCGTTCTTCGACCAGGCAGCGCATTTCGGGATCCGCTCCGGCGTCACCGTCCCCATCCGAGCGGCCAATGGATCGACTTCAATTTTCACGCTGGCTTCAGACAAACCTTCAATCAACCTCGATCGCGATATCGATCCTGTCGCGGCGGCCGCCGCTGTTGGGCAGCTTCACACCCGTATGACCCTGTTGCCCCTAACGCCAAGCGCACAGTACCCGGCGTGGCTCGATCCTAAGGAGGCCGCGTACCTCAACTGGATTTCGGTCGGCAAGACAATGGAAGAAGCTGCCGATCTCGAAGGCGTCAAATACAATTCGGTGAAAAGCAAACTTGAAGAGGCTAGGAAGCGCTTCCAGATCCATACGATGCCGCATTTGGTGGCGCTGGCCATCCGTGCCGGGCTAATCTGACCGGGGAGTCTAGTCGACCGAAACTTTTGGGATGAAACCCAAAAGTATAACCAGCGTGCTCAGTGCGCTCATCTGCGCATGCATCTCGATCATCGCTGCTATATATTCAAGATGCTGCTCGCCTCCCGCAGCCTTACCGTTCTTAATGTCGTCCGGCAACACTTGGAACAGTTGATCGGCCTTCTCGACAAGCTGCCTGTGTAGCCGAATGGCATTTACCGTCAATGTTTCGATATCCGAACTAGGCAGCCCGCGGGTGAGCCCGATCACCGGGCGCAGTTCACATGTGTCCGACACGGCTTGATCGTTCAAATCCATTGGTGATCCAATCCCAAGATATTGTCTGCGGTGCGCCCCCGCAAACGTTAATCTCTGATCCCAAGCCGGGGGTTGCAAACCGTCCTAGACAGTCCTGAGACCTTTAGCACCGAGGCGCCTGGACATACGTCACAGGCCCCCGGCCAAATGGTCAGAGGATTCTGGTGCCGTCTCGGCCGGCACCAACCGCTAGGAAGGGTTTGCACACCCCGGGCAGCGCGTACTGCCCTGCCTCGTCTTATAAAAGCACCAGACTGTTTGCGCTAGGGCATTGGAAAAACAATCGCTTTGCAGATCTGCAGAAAAACTGATTCACGGTCTCGAGCCGATCCCCGAGAGATCGATCCTGATGCCCGCCTTATTCGGGTCGGAGGCTACCGTGTCGGCCGCAGTTGCCGTCGTGGCGTTATCTTCATTTAAGTCAGCGCCGTTTTCAGATTCTCCGGAATCGACCTTATCGGGGCGAGTGATTTTTTCCTGCCCTGGATCCGCCGCTCGAAACACCGCCACCCTTTCGAAATATCCCGTTTGCCAGGCGATGACCGCATCATCCATGACCTGTGGCAGGACTTCCTTTGCCGTGGGATTGCCATACCATTTCGAAACGATGCGAAAGACCTTGGCAAACAGCGCCGTCCCCATGCGGATATTCTCACAAGGCTCGACCATCTCCGGCTTCAACTGACCGGCCTCGACGATGCCGAGGCCTGCCGGATATTGGGTGATGCCCACGCGAACGGTGTTGCGACCGAGATTGTCTCGGATCAGAGACAGCGCCTCTTCCGGCGTTGTCGACTTCGGCACCAGCACCACCCGATTACCCGAGCGCACGGTAATGGCGAGAGGGTCCTGCGACCCCGCCTTCGCGATGAACTGCTCGACGATCGCAGGCTTCAGGGAAGGATCGGCGCATTGCTAGATAAGGACGGCATCGAGCATCCCGGGTACTCCTTATGTGTTGAATGCCATAACGACGGGCAAGCCAAAGAGCCTTGCCCAGGCTGCAACGCTCGCTTTCTGAATGGCGACGATCGAGGTGTTTTCGGTCCACCAGCCATTGCCAACCGCAACGATCACCTCGGGCGAGTGCAGCATCGATTGCAGGACCGGCCAGAGAATGAGCTGCTCGTAGCAGATCAGCGGCGCGATCCTTACTCCGTCGACATTGACCACCGGATTGCCGAAGAAGTCGGCCCGCGCGCCACCGCCCCGCCCGGTCCATTGCAACCACGGTTGCCACATCGAACCCGGGACCGGCATACGCTCACGATAAAGGATCTTTGCCGCATTGGCCGAGGTCGCCACCATCACGTTGTCATAGCCCCTGGGATCGATGACGGCAGCACCTGCGACGATGGTGAGGCCCGAGCTACGGAGACCGTCCTGCCAGACCCGCCCCACGGTCGGCGTCCAGAAGCCGAGCGCACTTTCGGGCAGCACCACAACACGAACATCCTTGCCTGCCTCCGCGGCCCTGCGCACCCTCGCGATCAGGTCACGGTGATACTGAAGCGAGCCATCGCGCCCGAGGTTTGCCCCCTGTTTCAGATCGAGGGAGATCCATCCGGGTGTTAGCTTCGGGGGCGTCCAGTTCGTGGCGGACCAGACGTAAAGTCCTCCAAGGAGTGCGGCCGCGATTTGCCATCTTCGACCGGTCATGACGACCAACAGGATCGCGGTCGCGCCAACTCCCCACCATCCCCAGCCGGGAAACAAGACGCCGGCAGCTGTTAGGGGATGCGCCCAGCCGGTGATGCCGAAAGGCGGCAGCGCCATAAGCACCATGACCATAAGATAGCGTAGTGCTCTCGCCGCATCCGTCCCTCTCTTCCGGGAAGAGTCGCCACCACGAGGTTTCGTCCAGAAGACTCCATGGACGATGACGAAGGATGCGGAAGCTATTCCCCAAAGCACCAGCCCGGGGCAGAGATCGGCGCTATAGAAGTTGGCGACGCCCTGCGGCAACCCACGGGAGGCCGCGAGGGAATACCCGGCCGCCACAAGTGCCGCGATCGTGCGCGACGGCGCCATCGCCCAGAGCAAGGGAAAGACCACGGCGAACGGGAGAAGAAGCACCTCGCCGCTCCAGCCGGTCCGCCCACAGGCAATGGACGCGATGATCAGGAGTATGGATTTCCAGTGATCAATCAGATGAGAGCCGCCGCGATCACGGGTCGAAGGTGAAGACCGGCCGCGCCAGGCCGAGAAGACCGGAATCCGGAACCGGGCCAAAATATCGACTATCATAGGAGCTCGCAAAGGGTGAGTGGAGAAACAGATGATGCGGCGGTACGACACCGCCGGAATCAGGCAGGAGCACCCTGCCCTCGCCATCCCTGCCCCACACAGACGATGCGGGAACCGGCCGGCCATCGATGAGCACGTGATCGGTGATTTCGACACGCTGCCCAGGAAGTGCTGCGACAGTCTTGATCAGCGGCGCGAACCCGCCGACGCAAAGCCCGCGCCGCAGATATCCGCGCCGTCGTGCGTCTGCGAACACGGATGTCAGCGGTGGGCACAGTAACACCAGATCGCCGATAGCGACCGGACGCTGAAGCTCCTCGATACGCCAGAGGCCGAGCGGCTCGCTGGGGGTCAGGTTCAGCCGGTAGCCGCCGATGAACCCGGACGCCGTCAGTGCGGACATGGTGACGGCCGCGCCCGTCAGAAACAGAAGAAGGCGCCTCTGCCTCATTGCTTCAGCACCGGCGTCTGCCGCTGGGTAAGACGCTGTTCCTCAGCCAGCTTTAGCGATTGGACGGTGCGCTCGTGGACGCCAAGCTGTTGCGCTGTCCGCATCACCGGCCAGGCTTGTTTCAGCTGTTCCTTCTGCTCCGGCTTCATACCCTCGGAAAGCTTTTCGTACAGCGTTCCCGAAGGCTCTTGCGCCGCGTTACTCAGCAGCGTCCGTTCCCCGAACCGCTCGGTCACCGCCCGGTTGAAGCCGTCGATTTCAAGCTTGGTCTCACGATTGCTGAGTGCGTAGGCCATCGCCGCGGGGAGATCGTTGCGGTCGATGGCGTCGCGTACTCGCTCCAGCACCACGCGCGCCGCCGGCGACAGCGCCGGGATGTCGATCGAGACCCGTTGACGAAGAGCCTGCTCGTCCGCCCGATGCCTCGATGCGGCGGCCTCGCGCATGCGCAAATATTGCTCGAGATCCCGCTTCAAGGCCGGAACATTGATCTCCGCGACGCGACGCGCCTCCCGCTCTACTTTGGTGGCGAGAATACCGGTCTTGCCCTTCAGTGGACCGATTGACGCCGGCTCCACGTCGAGTTTCTGCAGGATTTGTTTCGCTGTCTGTTTGTCGGCGATCACGACATCGAAATTCATAGCCCGGAAGGCGGTTTCAGGATCGGCGAAGACGTAACGGAAACGCGCTGAGACTTCCTCCCATTGCCGTTTCAGGCCGGGATCCTCGCCAAGCTTGTCACCGACCGTATCGGCAACAGAGCCGGAAAATGTCTTGATGCCTGCGACCATGGGTGCCGCCTCCTTCATCGTTCGGGTCTCTGGGGTTTGGGTGATGCCAAGGCGCGCGGCGAAACTGCTAAGGCGCCGGCCGAGATCGGTCAGGTTGGCCTTCTGGCGCAATGTCCAGTCGAGCCGGTCGCGGACCAGCGTGCGAGCAACCTGGACGACGTGCAGGCCACGGTTCTCGGCAAAGCGCAGCGCCTCGCGATAGAGCTGGCCACGCTCGTAATCGAGCGTTGTCTCCTTGGAATTTTTTCGGGAGAGAACCTTGGCCAGGCCGCCGTTGAAGGAGAAGGACCTCGTCCCGTAATAGAGTTGCAGATCCTCTCGATGACGGGTCATCGCCACGTAGGTCAGATGACGATCCAGAGACAGGGACGCGAGCACCTTGACCCTGTCGACTGTCGCTCCTTGAGACTTGTGGATCGTCGTTGCATAGCCATGATCGAGATTGTTGTAGAACCGCTGCTCGACGATCACCTGGCGCCGATGATCCCCCTCGCCGACCACGGCCACGATGCAATCCGGTTGAGCCTCAACGACCTGGCCGATCATACCATTCTTGACGCCCAGCGATCCCTCATTCTTCAGGAAGACGATCTGGTCGCCGGCATCGAACCGGCGCTCGCCATCGGCCGTTTTGAAGATCTTGCCCTCACCCACAACGCCGCGCTCGACGAGTTTCTCGCGAGCCATGACATTGAGGACGCGAACGTCGCGGCGCAGATGGGCGAGGATCAGCGTCGTCTTTGACTGGTCGTAATCCTGGTTCCAGTCAGCGATCAGCCTCTCGACGGCTTCGGCCTTCAGACGCGAGCCGAGCACCCTGCCCTCACCTTGATACGCAGCGAGGGCTTGTCCGACCTTTCCGCGTGCAAGATCGAGCGACGCCTTGCACATCCAGTCCTCGCGCTGGCGATAGATGGTCTCGAGTTCGGCATAGCCAATGCGATCGACGATGGCGCGGAAGGCAGCGCCCGCCTCGATCGGCTGAAGCTGCTCGGGATCGCCGACCAGCACGATCTTCCCGCCTGCTCTCACCACGGCATCGACAAACCCGGCCATCTGTTTCGAGGCCACCATGCCGGCCTCGTCCATGACGAAGATCGTCTTGTCGTCCAGGACGTCACGGCCGCGGTTCCAGCGCAGCTCCCAGGACGCAAGCGTCCGGCTCGCAATGCCGGCTTCCTTCTCCAGACCCTCAGCTGCCTTGCCCGCAAGCGCGCCGCCAACGACACGATATCCGGCCGATTGCCAGGCTTCACGGGCCGCCTTCATCATCGTGGTCTTGCCCGCACCCGCGCGGCCGACGACGGCAGCGATGCGGGCAGGTCCGGCAATGCGCTCGATCGCCGCTTTCTGCTCGTCGGACAGCCGCTCGTGCCGCCGGAACGTCGCACCCAGTACAGCCTCGGAGACGGCATGCGTCTCCTTAGCCGACAGCCACATGGCCTGCCGCGCCATGGTGGCTTCGAGCCGGATCATCGCTCGCGTCGAATAACGCGCCGGCTGCTTATTGCCCGTCGCAAAATCGATGGAGTCGCGCTGCAGCCGCAGCACGTCCGGGCTTAGGATGATCCTGATCATCAGTTGCTGGAACACAGCGGGATCGTCGATATAGCGATGCACGACCTTGGCCACGTCGCGCTCGTCGAAGACGCTCTTTTCCCGCGTGATCAGGTCGAGCACGATGGCGGGATTCTTGAGGATGCGGCGGGCGTTTTCCGAGCGTCGCTGCTCGTTCAGCTCGATCCGTTCGAGCTCCGGCCGGACGCCCTGTTGCTCCGCCTTCCGCTCAATCGCCTTGGCCCCGACGCCGAGATGGATGGTGGGCTCGAGGTCGATCCCCTGCTTTTCGTAGGAACGCCCGTCGATGCGAAGATCGATACCGCCAAGCGCCAGATGATGGTTCTGTCGTTCGAACCAGCCGTCGCGTAGCACATTGAAATCATCCGTCGATCCGGCCCAGAGTTCGTAGAGGATCTTCCGGGACTTGGTCCGCACCGGCTGGCCATCGTCGCCTGTCACAGCGACCTTCTTCGACCCGAACCCGTCCTCGGTCAGGGGCCGCAATGCGGTCATCAGGTGGATATGCGGGTTGCCGGGATTGTCGTGATAAACCCAGTCGGCAACCATGCCCTTGGCGAGGATGTGTTTCTCGACAAAATCCCGGACCAGGGCGATGTTCTGCTCCGCCGACAGTTCCAGCGGGAGTGCAATCGTCAGGTCGCGGGCAAGCTGCGCATCTGCCCGCTTCTCGAAAGCTTCCACCTTGTTCCAGAAGGCTTCGGACGCTCCGGCGACAGAACGATCAGCGGTCAGGGAGCGAACCCATTTCGGGGCGTCGGCGGGCGCCAAAAACTCCTCGTGCAGCAAGCCCTGCTTGCGGGTGTAATCGATGGTGCGGGCCTCACGCTCGTATTCCATCTTCGCGCAGTGCCGGTAGGCCGCAGACAACACCACGCTGCGGCCCGAGCCGCGGCTGACGATGCTGGCTGAGAAATGAGCGATGGCCACGGCGAAGAGCGCCCCCGGTTAGAACCAAGTTCGTCGGGAGTGGCGGTAGAGCCCGGCCCCCAGGGCATGAAAGCAACGCGTCGCATCGCGACGTATAATTGCGCCCTTGGAACCGCTCCTTCGGAACGGCGGGGATCATTCACGAAAGCATCGCCCTTGGCGATCTGCAGATCTGCAGATGTCTTTTTCAGCGCGTCCGGAAGAATCTGGGCGTCGCAGTGCAACGCCCAGACTTCAAAGGAGCAAGCGGAATGAAGAAACCGTCGTCGCGGATCAGGGAAGAAATCGCCAGATTGCAGGACCAGCTGAAGCAGGCTGAGACCCGTGAGGCCGAACGCATCGGTCGCATCGCGCTGAAGGGCGGTCTGGGGGAGATCGAGATCGATGAGACGGACCTTCAGGCGGCCTTCGAGGAGATCGCCAAACGGTTTCGCGGAGGCAAAGGTAATGCGACCGGAAAGAAAGATCCCGGCGATGGCCGAACCGCGAGCGGGACGTCCGCGACGCAGTCGCCTGGCGCGGATGCGAGCGGGACTGGTGAGGCTTGAGCGCATGGCTAAAGCAATGACATCAGATGCGCGCAAGAAGGACACGCGGGAAAAAATCGAGCTCGGCGGCCTGATCGTCAAGGCCGGGCTGCGCTACGAAAAACGTGCTCTGTTGCTCGGCCTGCTGATCGACGCCAACAGGCGGATCAAGGGCGACGAGACGGAGAAGGCCCGACTGGCGGCGATTGGTGCGGAGGCCTTCGGCAATGACGGCGAATAGGCTGCTTCTGACAATCCTGCCCGCGGCAATCATGGTCTCAGTGATGATCCTGACGTCAGGCTTGGAACATCGGATGGCGGCGCTCGGAACAACAGCAGCGGCGAAGCTGATGCTGGGAAGGGCTGGTCTCGCCCTGCCCTACGTCGCGGCAACCGCGATCGGCGTCGTCTCGCTGTTCGCCACCAACGGCTCAACAAATATCAAGGCCGCCGGTCTGAGCGTGCTGGCTGGGAGTGCTGTGGTCATCAGCATCGCCGTCGCACGCGAGGCAATCCGCCTGGCCGGTATTGCCCACAACGTGCCAGCCCGACAATCGGTTCTCGGCTATGCCGATCCGGCAACGATGATTGGCGTCGGCATTGCCTTCATTGGAAGCGTCTTCGGCTTGCGGGTCGCGATCAGGGGGAATGCCGCCTTCGCAACGGCGGCACCAAAGCGCATCGGTGGCAGGCGTGCGGTCCACGGCGAGGCCGACTGGATGAAGATGCAGGAGGCTGCAAAGCTGTTTCCCGAGCACGGTGGCATCGTCATCGGCGAGCGATATCGTGTCGAACGCGATAGTGTTGCCAACACGCAGTTTCGCGCTGATGAACCGCAAAGCTGGGGTGCCGGCGGCAGGTCACCGCTGCTCTGCTTTGATGGTTCCTTCGGATCGTCGCATGGCATCGTCTTTGCCGGATCCGGTGGCTTCAAGACGACCTCGGTGACGATACCGACCGCGCTCAAATGGGGCGGCGGCCTCGTGGTGCTGGATCCATCGAGCGAGGTCGCGCCGATGGTGATCGAGCACCGGCGTCAGGCCGGCCGCAAGGTGATCGTGCTTGATCCGACCGCGTCTGGTGTCGGCTTCAACGCGCTCGACTGGATCGGTCGTCATGGCAATACCAAGGAAGAGGATATCGTCGCCGTTGCGACGTGGATCATGACCGACAATGCGCGCACGGCATCTGCCCGCGACGACTTCTTCAGGGCCTCGGCCATGCAGCTTCTGACCGCACTGATCGCCGACGTTTGCCTGTCCGGCCACACCGACGAAAAAGAACAAACTTTGCGCCGGGTGCGGGCCAATCTGTCCGAGCCCGAGCCGCAGCTTCGGGCACGCCTGACGAAGATCTACGAAGGGTCAGAGTCCGACTTTGTGAAGGAGAATGTCGCCGTCTTCGTCAACATGACGCCGGAGACGTTTTCCGGTGTCTATGCCAATGCCGTCAAAGAAACACACTGGCTGTCCTACCCGAACTATGCCGGCCTGGTCTCCGGCGACAGTTTCTCCACCGACGATCTCGCAAACGGCGAGACCGATATCTTCATCGCGCTCGATCTGAAAGTGCTGGAAGCGCATCCGGGCCTGGCGCGCGTCGTCATCGGCTCGCTGCTGAACGCGATCTATAACCGCAACGGCAATGTAAAGGATCGAACCCTTTTCTTGCTCGACGAGGTGGCGCGTCTCGGCTATCTGCGCATCCTCGAAACCGCCCGCGACGCAGGCCGCAAATACGGCATCACGCTGACGATGATCTTCCAGTCGCTCGGCCAGATGCGCGAGGCTTATGGCGGCCGTGATGCGACGAGCAAATGGTTCGAATCCGCATCCTGGATTTCGTTCGCAGCCATTAACGATCCCGATACGGCTGACTATATCTCGAAGCGCTGCGGCGACACCACGGTCGAGGTCGACCAGACCAATCGCTCGTCCGGAATGAAGGGATCGTCACGATCTCGATCAAAGCAGCTTAACCGCCGGCCGTTGATCCTTCCGCATGAGGTTCTGCGCATGCGCGCCGACGAACAGATCGTCTTCACCTCGGGCAACGCACCTCTTCGATGCGGGCGCGCCGTCTGGTTCCGCCGCGAGGACATGAAGGCCTGTGTCGGAGAGAACTGGTTTCATCGCGACACAGAGCAAGGTAAATGAGAGCTACGCTCGAACGGGCTTATTCGTGGCGGCTGCCAGCCGCGCCGCGAGAGGATCGCAACCGGATGGACGAAACCGCTTGCGGGTTCGGTGCGCGCCTGCGCATAGAGCCGTGCGGCGAAGCCGCCTCGCCCAGTCCCCGTCTGAAACCATCACGGCGATGAATCGGTGACACCGGATCGATTCATATAACTCGTTGGACGCGGCTTAACGGGACAGCGAAAATGAAGGCATGGAAAACAAGGAGACATGCGAGGTTCATCTTCAACGCGTCGATGCGGCGCAGAACATGCGGCGCTATTACAGGATCGCGATCCAGCCGACGCTATTTGGCGGAGCTTCGGTCATCCGCAACTGGGGCCGGATCGGATCGGGCGGCCAGACGATGATGGAGACCTTCGATCATGCCGACGATGCGGACACAGCACTCTTCCGGCTGGAGCGATCGAAGAGACGACGTGGCTATCGGGACGCTAGCAGCGGCGAATAGCCTGTCTCAATCGGCCGAACTCCTTAATTTCCTGTGGTTTTCGCGTCAACGCGGGACTTCCTGCCTTTCGGCCCCTTTCTTCGCCGCATCTTCATTGTCAAAGCTGAAGGACCGAAAACCGAAAGAGGCCTTTCCGATATGACCACGACCAACGAAATCGCCGACAAGATCGCAGCCGAACAGAACCTGACCAGGGCGCAGGCCAAGACGATCGTCGAGAGCGTCTTCAAGCAGATCACCGACGCAGCGCTTGCCGGCGCGGAAACCTCGATCCCCTCGTTCGGAAAATTCAAACTGAAGGACACGCCGGAACGTGAAGGCCGTAACCCGGCAACAGGCGCAACGATCAGGATCGCCGCTTCGAAAAAGCTGACGTTCACGCCTGGTAAGGCAGTCAAGGACGCACTGAACGGCTGAGCCAAGAGAGCCGTACAGTGGACGCAGAAACAGAGCCTCCTAGAAAGGAGGCTCCGCGCTGATGCGCCCGTCCTGCTTGGCCTCGATCGTTGCAAGCTCCGCCTGCACCATCTTGAGCTCCACCGCAATCTGGCGGCGCTCGGCCGGATCGCAGGCATTCCTGAGTTCGGCCCGAAGCTCTTCGCACTGAATTTCGAGAGAAATCGTCATCGTCGTCTCCTTGACGTTTGCGAAAGACGACGACGCGCGTCATGGCGAAACGGAGGGGTCCAGCAGCGCGGGACGCGACCGCCAGAGGCGGCGAGTGGAGGAACCGATTTGCGGAAGCCGCCAGAGGTGGCAGGAGCAAATTGGAGGCGCCGCTCGTGCTGGACGCCTTCGGTTCGCCATGGCACGCTTGGACGAACTGAGCAGCTCACATCCTTACCGTATGGCACCGGAAAAGCAGGAAGCAGGCTCGATGCCTGCGCCCGGCTTCGTCAATGGGAACGGAAAAAGAGCCTCGCCTTGTCGAGCGAGGCTCTTCGGGGTGATCAGGCCTCCCGCTTCGGGCGGTTCCAGATGAGGGCGTATTCGCCGTCCTTCTCGCTCGGCCAAAGAGCTGCGGTGATCGGGGCGTTGAAGCTCGGGTCGTCCAGCTTGACCGAGATGTATTCCTCGCCGTCGCTGGAGACCGCCTTCCAGCCGGCGCCGACCTCGACGCCATTGCCGGCGGTGATGCGGAAATCCGGAGCGTCGCGCGAGACGCGTTCGATCGGGTTCAGGCGGGCCTTCATGCTGACTGTGAGAGTGCGCACGTTGCCGATGATGGAGTTGTTGCCGTTGGTGGTGAATTCGCCGATGACTGCCATTGTCGTAACCTTTCCGGTTTGCTCGGGCCGCGCCCATCGCGTCCTCGATGACGGTGTTAAGACCGGGGGCGATCGACGCCGCACCCCAGCGGGGCCGTAACGAAGTGGAGGATGGCCTGGAGCGGCTTTCTTGGCCCGCGAGGAATGCGAACCTGTTCGCAGGGGAAGAAAGTTGCGTATGGCCGTTGCGGCCAAGGCGGTCGAGACGAAGGCGTCCTTCGGTCACACCAGATCCATCGAGGTCTGCGTGGGTGTGGCCAGCCCGAACCGGATCGCGCACGACATGCCGAGAGACCAATCCGTGGTTCCAGCGCGCTGCGGGCACCATCGCTATCGGCACCACGCTCACGCGACGTCACGGCTGCGGTCCTGCCGTTCCGTCCGAACCCCTCGCCGACAGATGGGTCTGCACTACCGACCGTTCGACAATCGAGCTCATGGTCGACTGGATGGAGCCTCATTCTGCAGGCAAGGACTTCGGTTTGCATGCGATCCCGCCTAGCCCTCAGCGCCCACACCGCACCGGTTGGCCGGCACGGAAGATAGTTTCGGACTTCGAGGACCGGCTCGGCCGGCGTGTTCACGGCAGAGGTCCACAGAAGGCGCCATGCCTTCCGCCCAAAAGTGACCGGTATCCGTTGCCAAGCCGCACTGTATGCCACCTTCAGACTCCACACACCCTTTCCTGCAACGCTCAGATCATGAAGCATTAGGCAGCCTCCTGCCCGGCGGTCGCTTCCGGCTGAAGGTCATGCAGATAGGCGACTGCGCGCTGCGCATGCGCCGCCGCATTGAAGATCGCGCGCTCGTTGGAGCCGAGGATTTCGGCCCAACTCTGGATGTACGCGGCATGATCCGGGCGCGGCTCCAGCTCCGGCACGATGCCGAGATCCGCGCACAGCATCGCTGAGCCCAATTCCACGAGCATTTCTTCGAATGCTCTTTCGCGGCGGTCCTTGTGGTATCGGCTGAGATCCCTGTTCAGCCGCGCGGGACCGCCTGCCCAATGCAAGGTTTCGTGCGCTCTCGTGGCAACGAAAGAGGCCATGTCGCGAAACTGTTCGGGCCGCGGCAGCTGGATATGGTCGGTCGAGGGAGAATAATAGGCCTTGTCGCCGCCGTATCGGACGACAGCACCGGTATTGTCGAAGAAGCGATCGGCATGTTCGATGCGCTCGAGTGGTTTCGCGACCGGTTCCGGGCAATGATAATAGTGATCCGCGAGACCGTCGATCTGATCGCAATTGAAGACAGTGTAGGCTTTGAGAAACGGTATATCGCGTTCGACCTCGCCACCGCCTGCGTCTGTCTCGGTTTTGGTGAAGCGGCTTGCATAGACAACGGTCGCGCCGCCCTCGCCCTTGCGCACATAAGCGCCAAGTTCGTTTGCCTGGCGCAGCGTCATCCATGTCGACGACCTGAAACCGCTGGCGACGCTCTCCGACCAGAGAAGGAGAACATTGAGGCCTGTATAGGGTTGTCCGTTGTGGCGAAGCGGCCGGCTTACACGGCCGGATAGATTGGCCGCACTCCACGGCTGCACCCATGGTCGTACGCCCTTTTCCAGGTCGGCGACGATCCTGTCCGTGATGCGCGCGTACATATCGGTGCGCGTGTTTTCTGATTTCCTTGTCATGTCCAAACCTCCTTGGTCTGAAGGCCGCGCCCATCGCGGCCCCGTCGCGGAGGACTGAGCGCAGGAGCGATCGGCGGAAACCGCACCGGAACGGCCGCAACGTATGTGGAGGACGGCGTAGCCGTTGCGGCTTGCGGCCGGCTCCTGCAGGTCCGACGAACGGGACGGGGCCGCAATGCCGTGCTCCGTTCTCTCTTCATTTTCCTTTTCTATCCCCGTGAGCTTCGCTCGCGGTGACACAAAAAATGGCCGCCTGGAGTTAAGGCGGTCTAGTCACGAAAAAGGCGGAGCCAGGTGCTCCGCCGGAGACGTCTCAGCCGAGAGCGTCCATCTGTGCCTCGGCCGCCTTGCGGTCGAGTGTCTGGCCGGGATTGTCGACCGGGCGATCGAATGGCTTCCACACTTCGCCGACAATATGTTCGTAAGCCGCGACGGCGCCTTCGGCGGCCAGGCGCAGCGCGTGGGCCTGAATGCCCATGTCGGCGGCGAACTCTCGCTTGCGCTGGGCGGCACTGTCGTATCCGACCGGGCCGTCGAGATCCTCGTCGCGAGCGTCGGATGCACTCTTGGCGGTCGCATCGCGTGCTTCAGTGACAGCCTTGCTGTAGAACTGCCCAGCGCCATGGGCCGATCCGACATAGGCGCCGACGATCCGCTGGAGATGGATTTGCATCGCCCGTTCGCCGAGGCCATCGGAGAGGCCGGTCGCGGTCTCGACGATCAGGCGCTCGTGCATGTCGCGGATGCCGTCGCTGTCGAGGATGGCGGTACCGAAGCTTTCGGCGATGCGCAACGCCTGCGCTTCATCGGGGCATGTCAGGCGGACCATTTCGATGGTGGCGCCCTTGCGGAGCTGCACGACGCGGGCGGTGGGGCGGCTGTGTTGGCGGGAAGAGGTCGTGGTCTTTGCCATGGTGGTTTCCTTTCGGTTCGCCGAAGCGGTTCCGGCCCCCTTGGCCGGTCTGTCCTTCGGTGCGGTCGACAGGAACCGGCGCAAGCCGGGCGGTTCAGGGTCCGGGCAGGCCAGACCGAGCGAAGCAGTCATGCGGACAAGCGGGTCTTCCAGACCTGCGATGCCCGTATGGCTGTTTTGTCGAGAGCGGCATGACCGGCCGCCTCGCGGCGCGGAACGCGGCCTTGAACCGAACGGGCGCTGGTTCAGACCGCAGCAAAACCGGAGGACAGGCCGGCCAATGGGCCGACACCAGATGTCAGCACCGGGAGGGATTTCATGCAGGATGCGCGCCGGCTCCACCGCAATGCTGCCGTCTTTATCGCCGCCGATCCGGAGCCTGTCGCCACGTCATGACGAACTGTCCGGCGACTGCCCGATGAACCAGGGAAGCAGTTCGCTTCCGTTGACGTCAGCATGCGGTTCCAGCCTGGCCTTAAGAACGGCGATCGCCGCATCCTGCCGGGCGAGCTTGCGCGACAGCACTTCGATCTCGCCCCGGCGTCGAAATTCCAATGCATGAAGATGAGACTGGAACAGCCGTTCGTCGGAGGGCGTCCAGCGTGACCCCGACCTTTTGTGCGTACGGCCGCTGGACTTCGCCTTCTGCGTGACCGTCACACGCTCGGCACGGGCTGCAATCTGTCGCAGCACCAAATCGAGATGGTGGCGCGTCTCGCGGCGCGATGCTTGCATACGCAACAGAAGAAAATCGGGACTGACCGTCGTCATGCCGCGCTCCTCCCCGACCACGAGACAAAGCTGGAAGGGCCGTCATAGGCGGAATGGCGCGCTTCATCGATCACGAAGCCGAAGCGACCGACCTCATACTCGGTGGCCGGAACCAGAAAGCGGCGCTCGTCGACATGATAGTCACGCTTGCCGCCGCGGGTGGCAATCACCTCGGTCATGCCGGGATGATGATCGGATCTGAGAGCCGAGATCACCACCCAATCGTCAGCATGCGCCAGCTCGAACGCCTTGCGGTCTTTCGCGTGGGATTCGCCCGGCACCAGGACCTGCCCTGAAATTGCTTCCCATGCTTCCGGCCACCAATCCTTGAGTTGCCTTTCGGCGCACCGCCGCTCATAGGACGTGAAGAGCTGCGGATAGGTGAAAGTGACGATCGACCAGGCGCAATCCTCTTCGTACCAGCCGTCCTCCGCCCGCAGCATCGGATGAACCTTGCTGTTTCGTTCGGCCGAGAGCTCGAAGCCGCCGTGACCGGCGGTGACATGCAAGACGATGCCTTCTGCATAGACCGTGGCGATCTG
The DNA here is from genome assembly GCA_900472575.1 of Hyphomicrobiales bacterium. Classification (GTDB taxonomy): domain Bacteria; phylum Pseudomonadota; class Alphaproteobacteria; order Rhizobiales; family Rhizobiaceae; genus Neorhizobium; species Neorhizobium cellulosilyticum. The sequence goes on along the minus strand of UCIV01000027.1, from coordinate 120,081 downwards.
CGAAGCACCCCATGGCGTGGTGCAGGATATCCGCGTCTGCACGCGATCGAGCAGAGCCAGCTCGCGCCTGTGCTCGGCCGTCTCCAGCACCCGCGCCCGGAAAGCAGCCTCGTCGGCAAGCCGGCCCTCGTGGCTATAGAAGTCAGTGCGGGTCAGGTCGCAAAGCGGACAACGCTGACGCCACGCGCTCGCCAGAAACCCGCCGCCCCCCGGCAAGGGCAGCATGGCAAGCGTGATTTCGCCGATCCGGGCAACCGGAAAGCCATCGGCGCTGACGCCGAATTCTACCCCTGAATATTCAGGGGTAGAGACAGCGGCATTGTCTGGGGGAAGAGGCATCGTCATGCTGCCCTCCCCTCGACGAGATCGGCGGCGACTTCGTCGGCCGTCACCTCTTCGAGGACGGCCATGGGATGCCGGTGGAGTTTGAGCCATGCCTCGGCCGCCGCCCGGTTCGCAGCGAGATGGATCAGGTCATGCGAGGGTCCGGGTCGATCAAAGACGCGGACCGATCCGATCGGCGGGCGCTCGATCACGGTGAAGGCGAACGTGCTATGGATGCTGAATGTTCTCAGGATGGCAACGACGATCGTGCCGCGGCCGCCGATATCGCCTTCGTGCAGCGTGAAGGACGCCGGCGCGATATAGCTGCCAAGGGTGCGAGCGTCCTCTTTCCGGATCAATCGGCCTGAGCTGTTGCATGTCTTCCAGACGGCCAACTTCTTGCTGTGCCGTTCTGGCGGGCGCGGTATGCCGTCCGACCAGGAAATGAGTGAGCCGATCGCGGCCGAGAATGCGAGATATCCAGACATGCGAATTCTCCCTGAATTTTAAGGGGTTTTGAAAACGAAACCGCCGCCGATGGAGACCATCGGCGGCGGCAGATCATTCGGAAGGGAAATGGAGGATGCGGTTACTCCGCCGCGATCCCGTAGGCGTCCTGCTCATCCAGATCGGCCTCGTCGGCATCACCATCGAACGTTTCCGGAAGATCATCTTCGCCCTCGGACGGATCGAGACCGCCATCCTCGCTCGCGGGGTTTCGATCGACGGCGCTGCCATCGGTAGCGTCATCCTCCGGGGCTTTTGCATCGGTGTCGGCCGATGCCTCATCGACGTCGAGATACTCGGCTTGCTTCATCAGATTGGCAATCTCGCTAGCATCCGGCGCAAACAGCGCCGACGCATGCACGAAGTGACCCTCTTTGAAATGGTCGATCAGCGCGGTGCGCGTTTCCCGGACCTTCTGGCGTGGAAGCACATTCGCCTCCTTCGCCGCTGCTTCCAGCGCCTGACGCGAGAGGCACAAAAGGAAATCTTCCGAGCCCATGTTGGCTAAGAAGCTGTCGGCGCCGATGGCTTCCCCTGCGATGCGGGAGACAACACCGCTGTTTGACATTCCACGCCGGCACGACAGGACATCTATCAGCACAGAGCGGGCAGCGACCCGTAGCGTCTCCCCGTCGAAGGTGAGCTTTCCGTCTTCGCCGATCAGCCGGGCGGCGTGGCGCTTAAAGCGCTTCGAGCCGAACACATTGTCGTTCGCACCGGAATCGATGCGGACGTTCAGGCCAGCGAAGGCAAGCACGAGCAACGCCATTAGCGTGTCGTCTTCAATCGGCGCACGGCCGAGCGCCTCGTGGAGGGCGTCGGTGCGGAAATCACCGATCATGTCCTGTCCTTTCTGGGTCACGTCCGGGCGGGACTTCGGCGCATCGACGATCGCGTCTTTGTCGAGGTCCCCGGCAGCGCCCGTCGTGGACGAGTCGGCTTTTGTTTTCCTTTTTTCCTCGGGCATCCGGTAGGGGACCGACTGAACCTTGCCATCACGGTCGACATACATGCCGACATAGTCGGACTTCGACGGCTTGCCGTAAACGCGCTCCGCCTTCTTCGGCAGTTCCGGCTGACCCCAATTGTTGACCTCGATGATCGTACCCCTCTTCGGAAGGTTGCTCGTCATCCATTCCTGCTGCGCGCCCAGGAACGCTTCGACATTGGTCGTGTAGCGGCTGTCCTGATCGGCCGGAGCAAACAGATCCTCAACCCATTCGATGCCATAGGCGCTCGCGAGATTATCGCCGAAGCTCGCATCCCTGGCGAACATGCGGGTCTTGGAGAGTTGGCGGGAGATGTTGTACCAGTCGGCCCGCTCGGACTTCTTCGGCTTGTTGCCCTTCCAGACCTCTTTCTGCTCGTCGAGCGAGGCTGCGGCAATGTTCCGCAACTGCTGCTCGTTCGGCATGTCGCCAAGCCCCATCTGATCGAGCATGGCAGGTAGCACGTTGGCCAGCAGCCTGAGCTTCCTGATCTGCCGGACCGGCAATGCGAGAGCCACGCTGATCGCTTCCTCGGTCCAGCCGAGTGCTACGAGGCGCTCGATGCCGCGCCATTGATCGACAGGATTAAGCGGTTCACGGGCGATGTTCTCCACCATCGACCGCATGGCGCCATTGTCGTTGGCCGCATCGACGACAAGAACCGTGATTTCTTCCAGCCCGGCCGCGATTGCCTGCTTCACGCGGCGATGGCCGGCCTGAATGATATAGCCATTGCCGCCATCGACTTCCGGGGAGATGACAGGCGGCTGGATGATGCCGACCGCCTTCACCGTCGCAAGCAGCAACGCATCGGATTGCGGAGACGACTTCGAGCGGCGCGCGTCGTCGGGATTGCCCTTGAGCGCACGGGGATCGAGTTTGAGGATCTGCATGGGATCTGTTCCTTCCGGGGTATTGGAGCCGGCACCTCACCGGTCCTTGCTGCCTTCAGTGCTTCCGAAGACATCTCCCGGACCGCAGGGCGGTCGGAGCGGCGCAACTGCGCCCGAGCGGCCCTGGCGGTCAGGGCGAGCGGGGCGAAGCCTTGCGAGAACGACGGACAGGGTTGCGCAGGGGGCGGTTGAGCGACAGCGTCGCCGGGAAGCCCGGTCTGCGAGAGGGTTCTCTTTCCTTCCCTCTCCCCTATCAGACATCTTGAATTGCCCCCAATAAGGTGGCATATTAGGCCATGGAAAAGATGCGGCCGACATACGATCTCGAAGCAATCAAAGCTGCCTTGTGGTCTTTGCAGGCTCTGGCGATTACGACGACGGCGCTTCGTGATGCTGCGGCTCTCGGTTACGATCGCGCTGCCATCGTTTCCACGATCGCAGGGATCGAGCGGCGCATGTTCTACAAGTCGATGACGACCAATGCCGATCATCGCGTCTGGCAGGACGTTTACCACGTCCCCGTGCCGAACGAGGACATGGTGCTCTATGTGAAATTCCAGGCGGACGTGATCACCGAATTCCGGGTCATGTCGTTCAAGGAGAAATAGGATGGCATCTGCAGAAAAGATACTGCCCGACACGATGGTTTCCCCGGAGACCGGTGAGGTCCTGCGCCGCGACGTTCGCCCGTTTGTTGTGACCTATAAGGGCAAGAGTAGGACAGTCGATCTTCCCGGCTATTATCCGGAAAAAGGCGACGACGGCGTGCATGTTGGCGACGACATGGAGGTGACGGATGCGGCGCTGCGCGCGCTGAAGGAAGAGGTCGAGGGTATTCCCTCACCCACCACGATCCGGCGTGTGCGACAGAAACTGAACCTGTCGCAGCGGGAGGCAGGAGGCATTCTCAAGGTCGGTGAGAACGCCTTCGACAAGTACGAACGCGGACTGGTCGAGCCGAGCGGGCCGACCAGTCAGTTGCTGCGTCTCCTTGACCGTCACCCGGAACTGGTTGACGAATTGCGTCAACAGACCGGCTAAGCGGCCGTCCTTTCGGTGTCCACGTCGTCGAGCAGGGAGTTCGCGAGCGCTTCCTCGACTTCTCGGAGCTTCCGGCGCTTGTCGGCAAGCTCATCACCGAAGGCAAACTCCCCACTCTGTCGTGACTGATACGAGGTCAGCCGGCGTCGGTACTCCTCTAACCGCTGGCGATAACGTACCCGTTCCTCGTCGAACCCGTCGAGCGCATGTTCGAGGCGCGAAATCGCCCCGAGCGGCGTCACTGTCACAGGCAATTCGATCTCGTAGTCTGCGCCGGTTCGCTGAAGCGGCGTCTCGTAACGATAGCCATCGCCCTTACCGAATTGCTCGCCCTCATAGACGAGATCGAAGCCGCCGATCGTCCCCAGATGCACCTCGCCTTGCCTCTGCAACTGCAGCAGCGTGAGGACCTCTTTCATCAGGGCGCGACCGGCCTCCTTGCGCTCGGTATGGTTCTCGCCGAGCACAGTCATGCTGAAGGCATCGCCGGCGGTCGGCTTAAGCCGCACCATGTCTTGGCCGATCTCGCCAATGCGCCTGGACGAGACCTCGATCTCACGCTCGGCATCACGCATCTGCCGGCGAACGGCATATTGGTCGTCTTCATGGGCGGCCCGCAGCCGTTCGAGCCGTGCGATATCGGCCTCCAGTCCCGCCTTCTGCATCAGCCGCTCGTCGCCCGACGCGATGGCTTTCGCCATGGCGAACTGGTTGGCGGCGCCGTCACCGATATCCTCCAATCGCCGGATCGAGGTATCGCCGGACAGGGCGGCGGCGATGAAACGGGCTTTGCGCTCGTTGTTCTGCCACATGGAGGCGTCGAGGGAACCTTCAGTGGCATAGGCGAAGATATCGACCTCCTCATGCTGATTGCCCTGACGGACGATGCGTCCCTCGCGCTGTTCGATCTGCGACGGCAGCCACGGCACGTCGAGATGGTGGAGCGCTTTGAGCCGAAGCTGGGCGTTGACGCCAGTGCCCATGGTTTCCGACGAACCGATCAGAAAGCGGACCTTGCCGGCGCGGACATCGCCGAACAGACGCTGTTTGGCTTCCGTCTTCTTATAGTCCTGCATGAAGGCAATCTCGGAGGCCGGTACGCCGAGCCGGATCAGCTCGTTGCGAATGAAGCGATAGGCGGAGAAGCCGCGAGTCTTTTCGACATTGATGGTGCCGAGATCGGAAAAGATCATCTGCGCGGCGCCCGGCAGATCGAAGTCCTTGCCATCGGGGCGCCGGTAGATGGCTTCTCCAGTCTCCTTCCAGATCCGGTGGGCATTGCGGATGAGAAGATTGAGCTTGTTATCGTCTTCATTTCCAGCGGCCGGCATGACGAAGCGCAGATCGATCGCGGCGTGGCGGCCATCGGTGATGACCGAGAGCAGGATGTCGTCACCGGGCTTGGCCGGCCCTTCGCGCTTTTCGATTGCTTTGATCCTGGCATCGAGCGTCTGCTGATAGGTCTTGAACAGCGCCGTCGGTTTGGCCGTCAGGATCTGCCGCCGGCCGGTGGAGAGGTGGGGCACCCTCACATACTGCCGAAGGTCATCCGGCATAACGACATCGGCAAACGAGCGGAACATGGCGATCAGCTCAGGCACGTTGACGAAGGAGGCGAAACGGCTGACCGGCTTGTATTTGCCGGAGGGCTGAATCTCGAGTTCGGTCGTCGTGTCGCCGAAGCAGGATGCCCAGGCATCGAATTCATGCAGTCCGCGCTCGGCAAGGGCGGCTTGCCCAAGCAGGCGCTGGATTGAGAACATCTCGCCCAGCGTATTGGTGATCGGCGTGCCCGACGCCAGCACCAGTGCCCGGCCGGGGTTCTTCGTCTCGATATAGCGGGACTTCACATAGAGATCCCAGGCGCGCTGCGAGCCGTTCGGATCGATGCCCTTCAGCGTCGACATGTTTGTGGCGAAGGACAGCTTGCGGAATTCCTGCGCCTCGTCGACGACGATCTGGTCGACGCCGATCTCCGAGATCGTCAGGAGATCGTCCTTGCGGGTCGCGAGGCCCTCCAGCCGCTCCTGTAGCCCCTCCTTCAACCGCTCGAGGCGTTTGCGCGAGACGCGGTCCTCGCTGTCGACCTTGGTCAGCAGATCCTCGTAGAGCTCCAGTTCATCCTGGATCATCTGTTGCTCGAAGGCCGAGGGCACGGCAATGAACCGAAACGCCGAATGGGTGATGATGATCGCATCCCAGGTCGCGGTCGCCGCCCGCGACAGGAAGCGAGCGCGCTTGTCCTTGGTGAAGTTGGTCTCATCGGCGACCAGAATGCGGGCATTCGGGTAGAGCGCCAGAAACTCACGGGCCGCCTGCGCCAGGCAATGGCCGGGTACGACCAGCATCGCCTTGGCGATCAGCCCGAGCCGGCGCTGTTCCATGATGGCGGCCGCCATGGTCATGGTCTTGCCGGCGCCGACGGCATGAGCAAGGTAGGTCGAGCCATCGGCGATGATGCGCCAGATGCCGCGTTTCTGGTGCCCATATAAAGTAAAGGCGCCTGAGGCGCCCGGTAGCTTCAGATGTGAGCCGTCGAACTTGCGCGGCGCGATATTGTTGAAACGGTCATTGTAATCGCGGGCCAGCCGGTCGGTGCGATCCGGATCGGTCCAGACCCAATCTTGAAAGGCCTGCTTGATTCTTTGCAGCTTGTCGCGGGCTGCTTCGGTGTCGACGACATTGAGCACCCGGCGCTCGCCGTCGACATCCTTGGAGACGTCGAAGATCTGCGGCACGCGGCTGTTCAGGGCATCTGCGAGCAATTCACCGGCATGGCGCCGGTTGGTGCCCCATTCGGATGTGCCAGCCGCTGAATAGCCAAGCTGGCGCGCCTCCACCGTCCAGGAGCCGAGTTCCGGCATATGATGGATACGGATGTCGGCTTCCATCTTCTCTTTGACGAAGGCCACGACATCAGCAGCCGGGATCCAAGGCGCCCCAAGACGGGCGGTGATGTCCGACGGTGGCAGGTCGGCCGGCTGGACACCCCGAAGCGCCCGCACGTTCCGCTCATAGGCCGGATCGAGCTCGGCCGCGGCCTGAGCGGCCGCGAGCTTGGTGCGGACGGCCCCGGATAGGTAGCCATCGGCCGTCGACCAGGATCCATCGATCGGGTCGCGAAATACTTCTTCACCCAGCTCATCGACCACAGTCGCGGGATCGCTGTGTAGCAGCTCCGCGATGTGGTCGATATCGACATGACCACGCTCATTCAGCACGACGGCGAGTGCATCTGCAGGCGATGTGATCGTCGGCGCCACGGGTGGAGCAATCACACGTTCGGAAAAAATCGGGCCCGGCTTCGCCGTGTCCGTCTCGAGATCATAATCCTCGATCGAGGCGACCAGCCAGCAATCGGGATCGTCGCGGAAGGGTGCGAGATTCGGCTGGCGATGAGTCTCTTTCACCTCACTAGTTTCAGGATCCTCCTGGATCGAGACGGTCGTGTGGTTGATCGGGCCAAAGTCCCTAATGAAGGTGGACCAGGCTATGCGCAGCCGAACTTGGCTGTCACGCCACGGGCGGTCCTGTTCCTGAGCCTTCAAAACTTCGCGCACCGCATCGCGGATCGGGATGAGCTTGCTGATGATCCGGACGTGTTTTTCCGAGATCCCATCGCCTGTACGGCCCTTTCGCACCGTCACAGGCACGGCAGCTCCATCGAGCATCTGCATCAGGCCCTTCGACCGGTCGAGGAAGAAGCTGCCCTCGCGGATCGTCCTGTCCTTCGGCTGCAGATCGACGATCTCGCCGAGTTCGTCCTCCAGATCGATATCGATCGCGGTCGGTTCGCCGTCATACAGGCCCTTTGGAAGAAGCGAGACTACCGCTTTCAACGCATTTTCGAGATCTTCGCCAGCGCGGGGCCGGCACGTATAGGTCTCGCCGAAAGGTGCCGACGTCAGCGCGTGGCTACCGAGAACGAAGTCGGGATGGCGCCCGAACCACCTGTTGACGCGGATCGCGCCCTCGCCGTCCGTCGCCGGGCGAACCTCCTCAACGTCGAGCCAGGTCTGGTTGCCTTCCGGTTCACCGGCCTTCCGCTTGCGGAAGAACAGGATATCGACGACAACATCCGTGCCGGCGTCACGGCGGAAGCTGCCCTCGGGCAGGCGGATCGCCGCAATCAGGTCAGCGGACTTGGCGATATGCTCCCGCGCCGTCATGCCGGTCTTGTCCATCGTGCCGTGCGAGGTGACGAAGGCGGCTAGCGCACCCGGCTTCAAGAGGTCGATCGACCGGGCGATGAAATAGTCGTGCAGGCGCAGGCCAAGCGACCTGTGGGCGCGATCAGAGCGGACAATACGATCCGAGGATGGGGGATTGCCGATCGCGAGATCGTAGATCGGCGTCAGATCGGTGCGGGAAAAGTCGCCCTCGATGATCCGGGCCTTCGGCTGCAGCAGCTTGACGATCCGCGCGATGACGGGATCGAGCTCGACGCCGGTGACGTAGCTGCTGTTTCGATGCGCTTCTGGCATCAGCGCTGGAAATAGTCCCGTGCCGATCCCGGGTTCAAGGACGCGGCCGCCACGCCAGCCGAGCCTCTGGATGCCGGACCAGATCGCCCGGATAATGAACTCCGGCGTGAAATGGGCGTACTGGGTGCAGCGGGCGAGCGATGCATAGTCGGCTTCGGAGATGGCAGTCTCAAGCGATGAGCCGAGATCATGCCAGCCCTGCCGGAAGTCGACCTCGCCCGGACGGCGGAACATGCCGTTGGCGAGTTCGGAGGCGCCAAATCCGGTGAAGCGGATCAGTTGCGCCTGCTCCTTGGGCGTCGCCGGGCGGTCCTGCCTGGAGATGTTATGGGCGATGAGGATGGCCGCAACATTGGCACGGACGCGATCCTTCCAGGACGAAGGCAGGCCGCGGTCACCCTCAAGATAGAAGTTTGCCCGAAGCCTTCTTGGGCGTGAGGGGGGCCGGGCGTGTACGGCCGCCCCGGGAGGTGCGGATGCCGGCCCCGACGCAGGCGGCGTGGGTTCCGGATCGTCGTCATTGGCGGCCGCAGGCGAAAAGGCGCCGAAGACGGTCACACCAAGGCCAAGCCCGGACGAGAGTGCAGAACTACCGAACATGTCGAGCGTGAAGGGATCGTTGCTCATGATAAAATCTCCTTGTGTAGGCGCGCCTCGTCGTTCCGCCAGGACGATTGGCGGCTGAGGACGCTGGTTCGTGTTGGGGATCCGCTGAGGCGGGGAGGCTACGACCACTCGATGATGAAGAGTTCCATCGAGTCCTCGTCGAAAGTGATGCCGAGATGCCTCGCATTGGGAGTGGCAGCGATCATCGCCTCCAGTTGCTCGGCATCGATGAATTCGACACCGTCATCGCCGCCGAAGGTCTTGCGCTTGACCTCGAACCAGTCGTCATTCGTGCGGGGATCGCATTCGAGTGCGTAAGCGACGAACGGCTTTTCGCCATCCGGCAGCTTGCCGTTCGAGCACAGGTAGACACCGTGGTCACCGACCAGCCATAGACCTGGCCGTTCGTCGCGCCCGGGATGAAGGCCATAGTGGGGATTGCGAAAACCATCATTGGCTTCCGCGTCATCGCGACCGCGGGCGATCACCGCCCGCACAGATTCGATCGGAAAGGAAAGCATGAAACGCATCTCCTCACGCTGCGACTGCCGCATCGGGCAAATGGCGCAGTTGGACGGGCAGTTTGGCGGCGATCTCGTCGTCGGTCAGGTCATCGAGCAACTTCAACCTGGCAGACCCAGTCGCGGTGTAGAGAGCGATGACGCGCTGACCCGGCAGATACTGCGGGGCGGTTTCATCGGAGTAGCCGCGATAGGCGTCCGCCGTGGCACTCCAGATATGCTCCAGACGTTCCTCGCGCGTCATCGATCGAACAGGGCGCGTTTCCCTCTCGATGATCGCCAGGCGCATGTCTTCCACCGACCCACGGTCGGAGAGATCGCAATAGGCATGGAAGAAACGAATGACCCCGTCGATCCGCAGCGCGAAGAATACCGATGTGACGGATCCGGTCAGGAATTCGCGCATGGCGAACATCGAGCCGCGGATCCACAGCGGCGGCAGGATCTCGAACATGTAATCATGCTCACGCTCGGCTATTTCGAACCACTCGCCTGCATAGAGCGCGCTCGCGTCACTGTCGAAACGGTGAGGACGCTGCGCATGCCGATCGAACATTCGGAACATCTGATGGCGCTCAGTGATGACCTGGTAGACTTTCCGGATTGGGGAAGGGGTGTTCATTGACGGCTCCTTTGGCCCTGTCCGAACCGAAGCGCGGTGCTGCCTGCCGGCTCACCATCCTCTTCAGTCCTTCATGACCACTCCCTCACGCCGCCTCTCCGTCCGGACGGGTCAAGGGCCGCTCTTGAGCGGGCGAAGCTTTACCCTTGATGCGACCGGCGGGCATGCGGCAGGCCTTGGCTTGTTTCCTTTCTTCTCTCCCTCTTTTCTTTCTCCCGCGCTTTCAGCGCTTCATTCCAGTCCTCGGCCGGCGGCTTCAGCCGCAGCCAGTCGCAGCGCACCTCATCCGCGATGTCACGGAGGCGGCAGGCAAAGGTCTCGCCCTGGCTATTGCTGTCAGTGGCCGCGACCAGAACAGCACCCGGACGTGCTGCCAGCTTGCGGACCGCGGCGTCCGTCATCGGTGACCAACCTCCGCCGGTGCTGAGATAGACGCTGCCCTCACGCAGCCCCTCGAATGCCGCAAGGCTCATGGCGTCGATCGCCCCTTCGGTGACGCAAAGACGCATGGCGTCAGGAGAGCCGAGGCGAAATAGAATTTTAGAACCGCCTGTCGAAAAGCCGCGCCAATCGGGACCGCGCTCCTCCCAGCCGGTGACAGTACCATCGTCATTAACATGTGCGGCCCACATGCTGCCGTATGGGCCCTCTCGGAGGAGGTTCCTTTGGATGGCCTCCCGGATGATCGTTGCCGGTAGGCAGCGCTCGCTGCGCAGATAGCGCCAGGTCATCGATCCCTGCCACGGCCGACGTCGTGTTGCCCAGCGTTCAGAGACGGAACGGATGTGAGCGGGCTTTCCGGGCGGTCGAGACCAGGCAGGATCCCTGGCGACGATGCCCACAAGAGCGGCCACTCGGTTGAGCGCCTCGACGAAGGTCACGCCGTCCAGATGCTCCGCCAGACCGAAGACATCGCCTTTCGCGTCGGACAGTGGATCGAACCATCCCCGCCCGCCATGGATGACGATGACGATTTCCGCATCGCGCCGGTATTTCACGGCCTTGCGGGTGCTTTCCTTGACATCGATGGCGAAGCCAGCCTGTTCCAACACGGCTGCGCACGGGACACGGTCCCGAAGCTCTTCCAGTTTTTCTTTCTCCATTATTTTCCCGGCGCTCTTGGCGCCGCCCTTCTCTCCAGATTCGTGCCTCCCGCAATTTGCGGGACCGTTTCCGGCGGCCGCGAAGAGCAAAGGGGGGCAAGGGCGCGGCTGGCAATCTGCAGATTTGCATTCCGCTCCGGATGACCTGCCAGCAGCGGCGCAGCTTCCCTTGCCGCCTGCCGCTCGCAAGCGGCATCAAGGAGAGGAAAATGCCGGCTCAATGAGCCGGCCAGGGATGGAATTCATGCACGATCTCCAGATCGTCTTCGTCATCGAGTTCGTCGCTCGGAAGGACGCCGAACTCGTCGCCGGACCGGAACAGCGTGACTGGAACCATCAGGGTGCGGGAAAGCTGGAAGGCGTGGTTCTGCGCAATAGAAAGATCGGTGTTCATCTGAGGCTCCATCTTTGGAGCGGGCCATTCCCGCTCGATGGCTGCCGTCAGTGTCCGGAACCGGTCGCGATCACCGCGAAGGCAAAGCCGAAGCGGCCGCAGCTTGCTAGCGGACCCCGTCAGCGGGTTGATCGACGGAGATCCGGGGCCGGACCAGGAAGCCATCCATCAAGAGCGGGACTGGGACGCCTCCAGAGGCCGCCTCCGACAAACAGCAATCATGCTGATGCAGTCTGTCGCGTCCGGGACAGCTGGTGATCTCTTTCTGCAAAAGCACCGACTATTTGTAGCTACAACCTCATGGGCCGTGCTTCACCTGCGTTCAACTAACCGTCGCGGTGGACGTATGAGCATTGATCGAAGTTGCCTTCTTCGCCGGCAGTCTTCAACTCGTTGGGCACGAGTCAACGTAGTCCCATGCAAAGGACAGCAGACTGTTTGGATGGGGCAGCTTAACTGCGGCCGTGTGAGGCCTCTTCTGGACCTAGAGCCTGACCGGCTTGGTCAACGTCCCGAAACCCGCATCGCATCCAGATCGCCGAGGCTGCGCTGTACGGCGGCAATCTTCGAGGCCGCAATGTCGGCCGACACCTCTATTTCACCTTCCAAAGGCGCATCGGTCCGCACATCGCCATTGTTTCCGACGTCGCCGCCTGAAGGTGCGGATCCTGCCGAATTGTTAGATGCGACCGGCTGCACGAAGATATCTGGCCGGGAAACCCCATGCTGCTGGACCAGATGTTCAATCGCAAGGTCGGCAGCTTCGCGGGTCTTGAAAGTCGCGCGGATGGTCGTGGTGCTATCATCAGACATGGGCTTCTCCCTGCGTTTCGGTCATTGTGTACCAAACGTCGCTGGGGTCGTGTGGTTTCGGTCGAGAAATCGAAAACTCGATCTGATCGGGTTGGATTTGCGCCGGCCGGCTGCTATGTTCTCTCTTTGTTTTCACCTGCGTTGAGCGACCCCGTATGAACGTCACGGCCTCACCACAAGCCCGCAAGATCATCCATGTTGACATGGATGCTTTCTACGCGTCGGTCGAACAGCGCGACAATCCGGAGCTGCGCGGCAAGCCTCTCGCTGTCGGCGGGGCTGCTGCTCGTGGTGTGGTTGCTGCGGCAAGCTACGAAGCACGCGAGTTTGGTGTTCGGTCGGCGATGCCCTCGGTGACGGCGGCTCGCAAGTGCCCGGAGCTGATTTTTGTGAAGCCGCGGTTCGAAGTCTATCGGGCTGTCTCGCAACAGATCCGAGATATTTTCGCGGAATATACGCCGCTGATCGAACCGCTGTCGCTTGACGAAGCCTATCTCGACGTGACGGAAAATCTCAAAGAGATGCCAATCGCCACCGAGATCGCGCTGGAGATCCGTGCGAAGATCAAGGCCGTCACCGGTCTCAATGCATCGGCTGGTATTTCCTACAACAAGTTCCTGGCCAAGATGGCGTCGGACCTCAACAAGCCGAACGGCCAGGCTGTCATCACCCCGAAGAACGGGCCGGCCTTCGTCGAGGGACTCGCGGTAAAGAAGTTTCACGGGGTCGGTCCAGCCACCGCTGAGAAGATGCACCGCCTCGGGATCGAAACCGGCGCCGACCTGAAATCGAAATCGTTACAGTTCCTGGCAGAGAATTTCGGAAAATCCGGCCCCTACTTTTATGGAATTGCGCGAGGCATTGACGAGCGCCCTGTTCGGCCCGACCGGATCCGGAAATCGGTGGGTGCGGAAGATACGTTCGTCGACGACATCGACGATCTCGGGCTTGCAACCAACGAGTTGAAACCGTTGGCAGAGAAAGTCTGGTCGCATTGTCAGGCAAAATCGATCAGCGGCAAGACGGTAACGGTGAAGATCAAGTATTCGGACTTCACACAGGCGACACGAAGCAGGACGGGCACGTTTCCTGTCACGGGCATTGCTGAGATCATGGAGGCGGCATCGACGCTGCTTGCCACCGTCTATCCGTTCAAGCGCCCGGTCCGCCTGCTTGGCGTGACGCTCTCCTCACTGACCAACGATCAGACAGAACATGACGAGGAACAACCGCAGCTCGATCTGGCTTTGTAACCGAGAACAACGAGAGGATCGATCAGGATTTCCGAAAGCCATTCACCCAGAGTTCGCGTCATCGATCTTGAGACCGGCGGCAATGGCCCGAACGACGTCTGCGAAATAGGTTGGCAGGATGTAGTTCTGGGTGACGACGGCTTGTGGCGTGTTACCGAGGAGCGTGGAGCACTGCTGGTCAATCCCGGACGGCCGATGACGTCGGATACGATTGCCGTGCATCATATTCTTGATCGCCAGGTTGCTGACGCACCATTCTGGAAGGAAATCGCCGCGAGCGTGCTCCGGCCACCCGGCCGCCTCGACGCGCTTGCGGCGCACCGCGCCGGTTTCGAACAGCGCTATTGCACGCCTCGCTTCACCGGCGGCACACCCTGGATCTGCACCTGGAAATCGGCGCTGCGCGTCTGGCCCGAACTGCCGCGCTTTTCCAATCAGATGCTGCGCTATCAGCGCATGCCGGAGGGTCTTGTGCATGAGGTCGGCTTGCCGGCCCACCGCGCCATGCCCGACGCCTATGTCACCGCACATCATCTCCGCGACCTGTTGAATGCGACATCTCTGGATCAACTCCTGGTCTGGAGCCGCGAACCCGGCCTGCTGCCCCGTGTGCCGGCCGGCCCGGACCGCGGCAAAAGCTGGGATCGGGTCTCTGATGAAGCGCTCCAGGACTTCGCGCGTGATCGCGATATCGACGTCCGTTTCAGTGCTCGGACGGAGTTGACGCGGCGCGGAGAACGCCTGGAAACGGAGCCACTCGAACCCGCACAGCGGACACTTCTATGAGAAAGCGATCCGACAGCACAGCCCACCCGGAAACGCCGGATGGCCGGTACTTCGTGGTGCGCGGCAGGCTGTGGCGCAAGAGCAATCCGGCACTTGACGACGTCACGCGAGAGAAGCTGGTCAAGGACCTGATGTCAGCAAGACGTGCCGTTCGCGACGCGAAGGGAGATCCGGTAGCCATCAGGACGGCCCGGTATCTGGTCAATCAGGCGAAAGTTGCTCTCGGCGAGCGCGGCGACCCCTGGTGGGACGACGGGGCGCCCGACTATAACAGGCACATGGCGAAGAACACCCCCTATGCCGACTGGTTTGCAAGCCTCTAGAAGCAGGTTGTTATCAAAGCAGCAGAGGCGCCTCCGGCGCAGCCTTTTTCTTTGCCCATAACTCGTTGGTCCGCTCCATCGTCACAAGCTCAGGCGGAAATGTCCGCTTCTGGAATGCGAGCGCATCTTCGAAGCTACCGTGAAGCCACTGTTCGTACTCGTCGGGATGCAGCAGTACAGGCATGCGATTGTGGACAGGGAGGATCGCTTCGTTCGCGTCCGTCATGACTCCCGAGTAGACCGGACCCCATTCGTCGCTGATCCGCCACAACCCTGCCCAGGCGAAGATCGGCTGGTCTTTCAAAGAGAACCACGTCCGGGTCATCCTGCCCTTTTCACCCTCGGCTTCGGCAAAGCCCGTCACGGGGATCAGGCACCGCCACTGCGGCTTTCGCGCCAGGCCGACCCACATGCCTTTCGCCAGGTCAGCAATATTGTTGACAGGTTTTGGCTTTGCCTCAGGCTTCATGCCTTTCAGGCGGAGCGGAAAGCCCCAGACCATGGAGCGAAGCTCGCGCACACCTTCATTCTCCGTCACCACCATCCCGGGCGTGCCGGGATAGACTTCCTCCGGTGCATTCGATTGCATGGGGTTCGGCACGCGGAAGTGCGCGGCCACTTCCGCGGCAGACAGACGGACGGTGTACAAGTTGCACATTCTGCAGACCTTTCGACTGGAAGCCCGAGCACGAGCGTCGGCTACATAAGCATGTTGTCCCGACGGGGTGAAGCCTTGGCAGGGGAAACCCCGCTTTGCCAGCGATCGCACGTAAGCAGGATTTCAAAGTCGTCGGATGGCGGCGGCTCGCGAAATTGCAAAGCGATGACATCCTCGATCGAACCCTGAAGCCAGCGTTCGTATTCCTCAGGCTTAAGCAAAACGGGCATCCGATCGTTGAATGGCCTGATCTTCTCGTTGGCGGTCATCGTCATGCCGGCGAACACCGGGCCGAAGTCGGGGGTGTTCTTGCAGAACCCTGCCCAGGCCATCAAAGGTTGGCGGTTCTTCGAAAACCACGATCGGGTTTTTGACCCTTTGACACCGTCGGGGTTGGCGAAGTGTGTCAATGGAATAAGGCAGCGGTATTTTGGGTTGACGACGATGCGATCCCAAAGCGGATTGGTAAGATCGGCAACGAGGCCTATGCGGCTCGGGGGCTCACCCTCACGTCGCATCTCGCGGGTCTGTCGCGGGAAGCCCCATGGGATCGACTTCAACAGCCTCAACCCGTCTTTCTCAAGCACGATCAGTCCGTGGGTCCCTTCGACAGTTTCGCTCGGCACTTCAATCGCTGGCGCCATGTCGACCGCGAAATGGGCGACAATCTCCTCCAGGGTTTTGGTCACTGCAAACAGGCGCGACACTGTGCTTTCCTCAATGGAAGTTTCTGGATTTGATCTTCAAATTATCGATATGGAGATCAGGGATATAGATGTCACGTGCCTGCACGGCAGGCTTGGGATTATCCCGTGGATCGGGGCCTCCGCCATGCTTGACCTGATCGCCGCGACCATGGGGAAGCGGGAAGTCGCCGAGGACACTGTCGCGGTTGCCAACGCTCGCCAGGTCGGTGGAAAAATCGAACAGCCGTTGGGCAACGAGGTGAACAACCTCGCCTTCCCGTTGGATGCGTCCGTTGATGGCCATCATGCTCGCGGTCATTAGGACCCGCCGTTGGCGTTCAAATAGCGATGGCCAGACGACCGCGTTGACGATTCCCGTCTCGTCTTCCAGCGTAAGGAACATCACGCCCTTCGCCGATCCCGGTCGCTGTCGCACGAGAACGAGGCCGGCCGTCCAAAGCCATCTCCCATCGCGTTGTCCCATCGCCTCGGCGCAGGTGACGATCCCTTTGCGGTCGAGGTCTTTTCGGAGAAACGACACCGGGTGCGCTCGCAATGTGAGACCCGTGTGCGAGTAGTCCTCGACGACTTCCCTGCCCTCGGTCATCGATTTCAGAGCTACTTCGGGTTCCTGCATCTCGGCGATGACCTTGGCTTCGCGCTCAGCGGCCGCCGCCCAGAGTTCCAGCGGTTCATCCCGGAGCGCCTTGATGTCCCAGAGCGCCTGCCGCCGTTCCAGGTGCAGCGACGGTAGGAAAGCATCTGCCTCGGCCAGCTTCACCAGCGAAGACGGAGATACGCTGGAACGTCGCCACATGTCGTCGGCCGATGCGAACGGCTGGTCTGCCCGAGCCAGGATGATCCGGGCCGCATCGTTGGTGGACAGTCCCTTCACGACACGCATGCCAAGCCTGACAGCAAACCGGTCGGAATTGCCGATCCGTTCCATCGTGCAGTCCCAGCGGGACCTGTTCACACAGACGGGGCGGACCTCCACGCCGTGGTTTCGGGCATCTTGGACGATCTGCGCGACGCTGTAGAACCCCATCGGCTGGCTATTGAGCAGGGCGGCACAGAAAACATCCGGATGGTGGCACTTCACCCATGAACTCGCGTAGGCGATCAGCGCGAAGCTCGCGGCATGGCTTTCCGGAAAGCCATAGGAGCCGAAGCCTTCGAGCTGGGTGAAGGTTTTCTCCGCGAATTCGCGGGTGTAGCCGTTCCTGACCATGCCATCGACGAGCTTGTCCTTGAACTTCGAGACTCCGCCCGTGAACTTGAACGTCGCCATGGCGCGACGCAATTGGTCGGCTTCGCCGGCGGTAAAGCCCGCACAGGTCATGGCGACCTTCATCGCGCTCTCCTGAAACAGCGGGACGCCGAGCGTCTTTCCAAGAACGGCTTCCAGTTCGGGGGTTGGGTACTCGACCTTCTCCTTGCCTTCGCGCCGCCTCAGATACGGATGCACCATATCGCCCTGAATGGGTCCGGGCCTGACGATCGCCACCTGGACGACCAGGTCGTAAAACGTCCGGGGCTTCAGGCGCGGCAGCATCGCCATCTGCGCGCGACTCTCGATCTGGAACGTGCCGAGCGTGTCGGCCTTGCGGATCATCGCGTAAGTGGCCGGGTCCTCATGCTCGACATCGGACAGGCCCATCGGAATGTTCTTGTGCTCCTTCATCAGCTCGAACGATTTCGCCATGCAGGTCAGCATGCCGAGCGCCAGCACGTCGACCTTCATGAATTTGAGCGCCTCGATATCGTCCTTGTCCCATTCCACCACCTGGCGGTCCTTCATGGTCGCCGGTTCGATCGGCACCAGGTCGTCGAGCCGGTCCTGGGTCAGGACGAAGCCGCCTGGATGCTGGCCGAGATGACGCGGCGCGCCCATCAGCTGGGCGCTAAGGTCCAGTGCCAGCTTCAGGCGGTAGTCGGCCATGTTCATGTTGTTGTCTATGAGCTGCTTTTCGCCGACGCCCTCCGACCAGCCCCAGACGCCGGAAGAGAGCTGGGTAATCAGGTCTTCAGGCAACCCCAAGGCCTTGCCGACATCACGCAGCGCGCCCTTGGCGCGATAGCGGGTGACGGTGGAACAGAGTGCAGAGCGTGAGCGGCCATAGGTCTCGTAGATCCACTGGATGACCTCCTCGCGACGAGCATGCTCGAAGTCGACGTCGATATCCGGTGGCTCGTCGCGTTCCATCGAGACGAAACGCTCGAACAGCAGGTCACCCGTCTCCGGATTGATGCTGGTGATGCCAAGACAGTAGCAGACAGCCGAGTTCGCGGCTGACCCCCTTCCCTGGCAGAGAATGCCTTGCGACCTGGCAAACCGGACGATGCTGCAGACGGTGAGAAAGTACGGTGCGTATTTCATCACCCGGATGAGTTCGAGCTCATGCAGGATCGCCTTACGGACCTTGTCCGGGATCCCCTCGGGGTATCGACTTGCGGCGCCCTCCCAGGCGAACTTGGTCAGCGACTGCTGCGCATCGAGGCCCGGCACCAGCGCCTCTTCGGGATATTGATACTGAAGCTCGCTCATGTCGAAACGACAGCGATCGACGATTTCGCGGGTTCGCGCCAGTGCTTCCGGATACTCGGAAAACAGCCGGTGCATTTCTTCCGGTGCTTTCAGGAAGCGATCGGCATGCCGCTCGCGATCGAAGCCGACGCTGTCGATCGTGGCGCGATTGCGGATGCAGGTGACGATGTCCTGTAGCTGCCGGCGGCTGGGGTCATGAAACAACACGTCGTTGGTGACGACCGTTTTGACCTTATGTCTCGCCGCCATGTTGGAAAGATTGTGAAGCCGGAGACGGTCGTTCGGACGACGCCGCAGGCACAGTGAGATGTAGGCCCTGTCCCCGAAGATCGCAGCGATCTTCCTGAGCTGGCCTGCAGTGGTCTCGTCAGCCTCGTCCGGGACAAGGATGGCAATCAGGCCGGCGCTGTAGGCTTCCACATCCGACAGATCGAGAATGCACTTGCCCTTGCCGCCCCGGCTCTTGCCGAGCGAAAGCAGACGCGTCAGTCTCGAATAAGCTGGCCGATCGGTGGGGTAGACCAGGATAGACATGCCGTCGGAAAGATCGAGCCGACAGCCGACGACCAGTCGCACGCCCGTGGTCTTTGCCGCCTCCCAGGCCCGCACGATACCGGCAAGCGAGTTGCGATCGACCACGCCAAGGGCGTCGATGCCAAGCGCTGCCGCGGTTGCAAACAGTTCCTCGGCCGAACTCGCTCCGCGCAGGAACGAGAAATGCGTGGTGACCTGGAGCTCTGCATATCTCATCCGAACACCCCATGCAGAAACCAGAGGTGTGAGCCCGTTTCGGCATCCACTCCATCACCGGCGCGATAAACCCAGTAGCGTTCACCTGCCTCGTCCTCGACCACGAAATAGTCGCGAACGGCGGCATGTTCTCTCGGGCGAAGCCACCACTCGCCGAATATCCGCTCCGGCCCGTCTGCCCGCTTCACCCGACGACGCTTTCCGCGCCAGGTGAACACGGCCGGCGGCTGGTCGGGAAGCAGAGCAGTGACGTCGATCCGTTCCGGGTTCGCCAGCAGCCGCGACGGCCTCGGCCATTTGGCAGCCCATGTCGCCCCGGTTTCGTCCGCCGTCGGGCCGACGCGCATGACCGATCGTTCGGGAACGTCGGAGGCGACGGGCGTGACCCGGTAAAGCCGCTGGCCGCGATTGCCTAGAATGTCGACAAGCGGCGTCACGTCGACCACGGGTTCTTCGATCAGGGAGGATGCAGCTTGTCGCTCCTCGAGCGGTTCTGCCATGATGGCGACAAGCACCAGCCGTTCGATGCCGAAGCCGGGATCGATCTTCTCAATGCGGTCGCAGAGAAGTTTTGAAAGTCGAGCCGGGTCACGCACCGGTTTTGCCAAGCCGGCTCGAATGCACTGGCGGGTATTGTCGACGCGGTGGATGACGAGATCGGAACGCCTGACGCCGAGACCGCGTGTCTCCAGCCTGGAGGTCAGTTCGCCGACCAGTCGTCGCACATATTTGGCGATCGTCTCCGCCGCCCCGATCGGCTCCTGAAAGGTCTTCGCCGCCTCTACAAGCTCGGGAGTGCGCAGGGGCTCGATCGGTTCTGCCATTCGCCCAAAGAGCTGATCCAGCCGCCGGCCAACTTCGGGCCCATATCTTAGCGCCACGGGGGCACGCGGCATGGCGGAGAGTTCACCAACCGTCTCGACCCCCATCACCCGCAGCCCATGGATGGTGTCTGCTGGAAGACGCAGACAGTGGATCGGCAGGGCGATGACCGCTTTCGCAACGCCGCCCACCGGGACAACCGTCGTTTCAGCCGACGTCACGCGGGTGATCGCATGCGCTGCTCCCCAGGTATCGGCGACGGCGGCACGTGCGGTCAGGCCCCGCCCTCTCAAGCCGTTGACCAACCCTGAGATCAGCAGATCTTCTCCGCCCTGCAGGTGGTCCGCCCCTTCGGTGTCCATGACGATACCGTCCGTGCCATCGACGGCAACGACCGGGCTGTACTGGCGGAGCGCCCACAGCGCGAGCCGCTCAAGGGCAGCAGCATCCGCAGCCGGATCCGCATCGATCATCGTGAGGTTGGCCACCACGGCCTGGGCTTTGCTTGCCGGCATGCCGACCTTGAGGCCAAGTTTGCGCGCGGCGGTATCAGCCGCCGAGATCCAGCGTTTCGACCCTGATTTCGAAATGACGACGAGCGGCTGATCAGCTGGCACGGCTCCCTCTCCATGTCGACGTATCCGGTCTGTTGGCAGATTGGGGAAATAGACACACACGACCCTTGGCATCACAGGCTCCTATTTCAAACTCAGCACACTCGCCTGCTTTCACGCGCATCAATTCCAACAGCCATCGGGCCCGGCCGACGCCTGCCACTGGCAGTGCCTCCGACGGAAGCACGCTCACCCTCCACCGTGTCGTCGAGGCTGTGGGATTGCCGAAATCCGACGCTTCCGTCTGCCGCCGCCATCGCCGGACGACGAGCCCCATGGTTCCGGTTTTTTCGGCGGCCAGCTGCAGCCGGCGGGAGGCCACCATCGGCAATCGAACCAGTTCGCCTACCACTGCTGCCAGGCCACCAAAGGAAAGCCCTTCTTCCATGGACGCCAGGACATCCTCCTCCTTGTCGCCTTCGCAGAAGATCACACGGTCGGGATGAAGGCCGGCTTGGGCAATAGCGGGGAAGAAGAGGTCAGGCCTCGTCAGGCACCAAAGGACCTTGCCCTTCGAGCGCGCGGCAATGCCAGCTGCAAACAACGCTGCCGCCGCGCCGTCCACCGTGCCGGCTCCGCCACCGGCGACCTCGTGGAGCGCGCCATATGATAGCCCGCCTCCCGGTAGTCGCTCGTCCATCTCGCGAACGCCGAAAGGCAGCACAATGGCTTTCTTCGCCGCACTTCCCTCCAGGTGGGCGATGCGGTCTCTCAGTTCCTCGATGACCCGAGGATTATGGGCGCGCGACATCGTTCACGGACCTCCTCAGCTCGCGTTGCACGGGACTTCATGCCCCTCAAATTATGGAGGTTCTCTTTTTGTTCCGTTGCCAGAAAAGAGTCAAGCGGGCTTCCGGAGGATAAATTAGGGCCGACTGAAACGCCGATATTCGAATCACCAAGCGAATCAGCCACCTAGCCACGTGGCGCCAAGTATTTGCCCCGACTCATTTTTTTCACTCGCTAAAGGGCGTCATCGTCGCGGCGCGCGGTACCTGCGGACTCCGATTTCCGTCGTTCGCGAGATTTGGCGGCCCTTCTTGATTCTCGGAGCTCGTCGAGTGTCGGGTTCCACCATCCCCTAAGCCGCTCGTATTCCCCAGGCCCTGACCTCGCGGGCCAGGTATGGACGAGCTCATCAAGGGTCGCGGGTCTCCACCCGGCCCACACATGCTCTTCAGTCGCGGCCGGATGATGTTCCGCGACCTCTTCGGGATCAACGATCTCGCCCGACACATCGGTGATGACGACGATCCCATACGCTGCTGTTGCCACCGGCCGGCCAAGGGGCGGGAGGTCGTCGCTCGACACAGGCAATCTCCGCTTCTTGCGTTCGGTCGTTCGACGTTTGGCTTTAGCTTCCTCCTCTGTCCCCCTGCGGGCCTCGGCACGCTTGCGGCGTTCTTCGGGCTCTGACCGTTTCGCAGCTTCCTCGATTGTCTCCCAACGGTGCTGAAGATCATCATATGAAGCGAACGGGATTTCCCACACTTTGTCCTCACCGTTCCATCGCGCGAATGGCACCTGCCGGAGCTCATCAACAACAGTTCTGGAATACGGTGTCCTTATGCGAAAACCGCCATCGAACACTTGCAGGTACGGGCTCAGGATCGGCTCGAACTCGAAGGCATCGCGGCCGCGCTCCTCTTCGTAGGGTTTCCGGCGGTCGGCTTCCGTCGCGAGCCACCGGTCGATGCGCTTGCGAGCCGTCTTGCCGGGCACCGTCCAGGCCTGAAGGCGATCACTCCACCTGGCATTGGGGAAGGTCTCCCTGAAACGCGCGACGGTCATCCGGTCGAACGTAAAGGAAACCGTCTCCTGTGGTGGGCGGTCGGCCTCAGCCTGTTCCTGGTTGTCATCGGTCATGGAAGACGAACGATCCGCCCCGCTGTCGAGTTGCGACTACAGCAGGGTCTTCTTCAGAAAAGACAGCGCCTTTTGAGCGCCGATGCTGGAAATCGTGTGTCCAGTGCCCCGCTCGACATCGAGCTCGACGTTGAAGCCGGCCGCTGCGAGCTGCGCGGCCGCAAGCCGCGAGGCCATGGGAGGGATGGTGGTGTCGTTCTCTCCGTGGACCAGAAGCACCGGCGTGCTTTTGCTCGCAGGCGAAACCGGCTGTGGGGGAAGCAGGCCGGAGAACGCGACCAGTGCCCCGACCTTCCACCGTCCCGAGGCAACGGCGTCGAGCGCGACGATGGCGCCTTGCGAGACGCCGACGAAGGCGATCCGATCGTGGGCGTCCGCGAACCCTTCCCGACGGACGACGTCGTTGACAAGTCCGTCGAATGCTTTTCTGGCTCTTTCGATACGCTCCGGATCGAGTGGATTGCCCTCCGTGCTGAACCACTGATGTCCGTACCTGTGATGCATCGGGGCATCTGGAGCAGTAAAGCGCGTGTCAGGAAGGCTGGCGCGCCAGGACGATGCCAGCGGCATGAGCTGCGCGCCTGAGGCACCGATCCCATGCAGGAAGACGATCAAGGTTCTATCGGACAACGGTTCTCGCTTTCGGGCTTATGACAAACCGAGGGCGCTCGACCCGTCATGGGGAGCGCCCTCGTTCACCCGGACGGCCGCGCCCACGCGAAATCATTTCGCGCTGCGGCTATCGTTGGTTTCGGGTGGTAGCCCCTAAATGAGGATTGCGACGACGATCTTCAAGATCGCGTCGAGGCGAGGCCCCGTCACCGCCAGAGGCTTTTCGACCGGGCGTCGCGCGTGGCGACATGGACGAGAACAGCCGTCGATAGAAGTATGCTGGAGACGAGAGCTGCGATCGAAAGCAGGCCCCCGCTGGAGACATCGACGCTTGCGCGCAACCGCGCGTTCTGCGTGAAGCTGATCTCGACTTCCGCCCGTTGACGGTCGCCGTGGGTCGGAATTGATCCTGCGCGAGCGTCGATCGCTGAGCTCGAGACGCTTTTATCGAGCGTTTGATCCATCAACCCTTTAGATCCGCTTCGACCTTCTTGCGGCTGTTGCCGACCTTTTTGACGGCATCTTTCACTTCACCTTTCGAGACGCCTTCCTTTTTCGCTTCGTATCGGACCTCATGATCCTGTCCGCCTGCGACCTTCGCTCTGTCCTGCGCCCGGCCGCGTGTAGTGGTCGCCATGTCGATATCTCCTTGCTGGCTACGTGATCCTGCCCCTAAACGTTTGATGATTCACGTTGTTCCTCGCGTTACACCTCGGCGATCCCTTCCTCTGTAGGCGGCAGCCGGTGCACCCGGAATCAAACTGGCAACAAACGACGCTAAGCCTTTGAAAAATGATTCGTTTCGAGTCGGAACGAATCACTTCGCCAGAACTTGATTCGCCAGTAGCGATTCGGGAGTAACGGGTATGGCGAGTGGACACAGGGCCCAGTGGAAGGGCTTCATCAAGTTCGGGGAAGTCTCTTGCGGAGCGGCACTCTACACGGCCGCCAGCACCTCAGACCGGATCACCTTCAACACGATTAACAAAGCCACCGGCAATCGGGTCAACCGCATTTTTGTTGACGGTGAGACCGAAAAGCCTGTGCCGAAGGAGCTGCAGACCAAGGGCTTCGAAATCGAAAACGGTCAATACATCATCATCGACCCGGACGAGGTCGCCGCCACGATCCCGGAATCGAACAAGACGCTTGAGATCGAAGCCTTCATTCCCTGCTCTGACGTCGATGACGTCTACTTCGACAAGCCGTACTATCTGACACCTGACAAGATGGGCGGCGATGCGTTTGTCGCGCTCCGCGACGGGATGCGGAAGTCAAAGGTCGCGGCGATCGCAAGGACCGTCCTGTTCCGGCGCATGCACACTGTCCTCATCCGGCTTCACGGCAAAGGCCTGATCGCAACGACGCTGAACTACGACTATGAGGTCCGATCGTCGAAGAAGGCCTTCGAAGGAATGCCCAAGCTGAAGATCGAGGGCGAGATGCTGGATCTCGCCAAGCATATTATCGGTACGAAGAAGGGCGAGTTCGATCCGGCCACGTTCGACGATCGATATGAAGCAGCCCTCGCCGAGCTGGTAAAGGCAAAGATCGAGGGCCGATCGCTTCCGAAGCCGAAGAAGGTCGAGGTATCGAAACCGAACGACCTATTGGAGGCGCTTCGCGAAAGCGCTGGCCTGACGAAGCCCGCTGACGATAAACCGAAACGCACTGCGGCCAATGCCAACAAGGGCACGGGTCGTCAGCGCGCGGCGCGCGGGGCTGCCGCGAAGTCCGCCGCTCCGAAGGCGGCCCCGCAGCGCAAGGCGAGCTAGGAGATAAGTCATGGCGCGTCCCTACTGGAAAGGCTACCTCAAGCTTTCTCTCGTCACCTGCCCGGTCAACATGAGCCCGGCGACGTCGGAAGCCGAGAAGGTTCGGTTTCACACGCTCAACAAGGAGACCGGCAACAGGGTAGTCTCCCAATACATCGATTCCGTCACGGGCAAGCCCGTCAAGGACGGTAACGAGGCGAAGGGCTACGCCCGCGGCGAGAACGACTATGTCATTCTGACCGACGACGACCTCGATGCAGTCGCGCTGAACACCGTGAAAACCATCGACATCGAGAAGTTCGCTCCGGCGGAATCGATCGAATGGGTCTACCTCGAGAAGCCGCACTATCTGATGCCGGACGATGCCGTCGGTAACGAGGCGTTCGCGGTGATCCGGGATGCGATGAAGGCCGACAAGGTCGTTGGGATATCGAAGCTCGTCGTCGGCCGACGCGAGAAGGCGGTCGTCCTTGAGCCGCGAGACGAAGGCATCGTTCTCTGGTCCCTGCGTTTCGGCGACGAGGTTCGCCCCGAGGAGGCGTATTTCGAGGACATCGACGACGAGGCCGATCCTGATCTCGTGCCGCTTGTGCAGCAACTGATCAAGAAGAAGACGAAGCGGTGGTCGCCTGACATGGTCAGCGATCCGATCCAGGAAAGTCTTCTCAAGCTGATCGAGGAGAAGAAGAAGGCCTTGAAGCCGAAAAAGAAGATCGCGAAGAAAAAGGATGCCCCTGCCCCGGCCTCCAACGTTATCAACATCATGGACGCCCTGCGCAAGAGCGTTGCCGACGAACTCAAAAGCAGGAAGTCGGGATGATGTCAAACGATCGCGAAATCGAGCTCTGCGAGCCCGCGCCCTTCCTGTACTTTGAGAACGGTCAGATGGCCGTGACCGACGGCGCCTCCGTCTGGCTTGTGATCGTCACGTGCGAGGCCATGAAGGCGACAGCGCGCCCGCCGGAAATGTCGCTTCGGCGGCTCGTTCGTTTCGCCGAGTATTATCGCGACCTGGCGGCGGTTGCGATCCGACGAGGCGAAGACATCGATGGCAAGGTCTGGGTGACGGAGGCGACGGTTCTCTCGTCGCCACGGTCATTTGGTGGGCCCAACGAACTGGTATCATCGGGGCGTCGTCCGCCGCGCGCAATACGGCAAGAGCCGGCCGATGCCAGCCATGGTGCCTGAATACGATATCGTGTCGCGATCTATAGCCCGCGCGTTCGCATTCGCCGTGATCACCGCGCCGGGAAGCAATCGCGTACTTGACCTCCAGGAGAAGCAGCCTCAGGCAACCGTGCCGTCCACGGCCCTGTAAACGTCCAACAGGCTGATCGTATCCGGGCCACGAGCCAGAAGCGCTCCGCCAGTCGTTCCCATCTGCGATCGCGTCAACCCTGCCCTGTTCAGTTGCGCCAGCAGTCCGCGCACATGGCTCGGATTGGTGTTGATGCTCGCCGCAATCATCTCCGACGTCGCGGGCTGCCCGTCGACGTGGCTCTCTCCACACCTGCGACTCGATCAGCGGCGGTTGCTATGCCGAGCGCACTGTGCGGCTAGCATATAGATCCTGAAGCTTCTGTTGTCTAAGAGCATCTTGTTTCGGAGCAATTCCGAACGTCCGGGAATATTCTCGACTGAACTGTGAAGCGCTCTCGTACCCAACTTTGTACGCGGCCTCAGTGACATTCGCAGCTTGAGTTGCCATGAGTCGGCGCGCCTCCAGCAGGCGAAGTTGTTTTTGAAACTGAAGCGGTGTCATTGCCGTCAGCGCCTTGAAATGCTGATGGAAAGATGACGGGCTCATTCGAGCAATTTCAGCCAGTTCTTCCACCCGAAGCGTTTCTGCGAAATTGGTATGCAGGACTGAAACGGCTCTGACGACGCGCTCAATGTTCGATTCGGGCAAAGCTAGCTTGCAGATTTCGCCGCCGTGCGGCCCGCTCAATAACCAGTAGCAGATCTCCCGGACGATCGAAGGTGCCAAAACAGGAATCGCTTTCGGTGTCGCCAGCAGCCGAACGAGGCGAAGGATGCAATCTTCCAGGGGCTGATCGACCTTCGCGACGAAGGCGCATGGACCTGATGTGTCCGACTGCGGAGGGAGCGCCTCCAATTGTTCAAGAACTTCCCGTACGGTTGCCACGTCAAAGTCAATCATCACGCCGAAGTAAGGGGTCTCCTCACTTGCCTCGACGATCTGGCCGGTCGCTGGGACGCCGACACTGACGACGAGGCACTCCATCGTTCCGTAGCGCAGCAGCTCCTCTCCAAGCTGCAGCTCTTTGCCGCCCTCGATGACCACGCAGAGCGACGGCCGATAGATGTTGCGCATTGGCATCATCGACTGAAACGAGCGGACGATATTGAAGCCTTCTATGGCCGTCGGAAACAGGCCTTGGCCGCCTCCCTGGTCTTCAATGTAGGCCGTTACAGCAGATAGCAATGGAGAATTCAAACGGGGCTCCGGCTGTTTCAGGGGCCACGGCAAGACGCGGTTCCTCGTCGGCACCATCGCCTCTCCTGCAGGAATAGGCAAGTTTTTTGAAGGTTCGGGCATTCTGGTCATTGGTCACTCCATCTAGCTTAAGGGTGCAACCAAGCGAGGAGTGACCTCAAGATGACAGAAACTGTCGCCCGGTCAATAGACCCCGTAGCGACGCGAGCGCCGCCCATTGCGTCCAACAGAGAATACGTAACAGGCCCGCGAATGGCCGCCATATCCATTGTGCTTTTGCTCATCAACGCGTTCTCGCAGATCGATCGAATATTGCCGTTCATCCTGTCGGAAAAGATCAAAGAGGATCTCGAGCTAACCGACACCGAGATGGGGCTGCTGACGGGCCTTGCATTTGCCGTCTGCTATGCACTCCTCTCATTGCCGGTTGCCCGAGCGGCAGATCGGGGCTCTCCCCGGCTCGTACTGGTATCCTGCGTCCTCATCTGGAGCGTCATGACGACCCTTGGTGGTTTTGCTGCGAGTTTCATGTTCCTGGCACTAACACGCCTTGGAGTCGCATTCGGGGAAGCCGGCGCGGTCCCGGCCGGTCATGCTCTCATTGTTCGCAAAATCAGCCCCGAACGGCGTGGCCTTTCAATTGGTTTGTTTGCGATGGGCATTCCGCTCGGCACCATGGTCGGTTTTGCGGCGGGCGGCGCGATCGCGGATGTCTTTGGCTGGCGCGTCGTTTTGATCGGTGCTGGAGCTATCGGAATCCTGATCGGTTTGCTAACAGTTCTTGTCGCCGGTCCCACTCCTCCACTTCCAACAACCGCCTCTCGCAATGAACCCTTTCTGCGAACCAGCCTCGACCTGCTATCAACCCCGGCGTTCCGCTGGTTGTTCGCGGGCACTATATTCCTGGGCTTCGCAGGCGCGCCTTTTTACGCCTTCTCCATACCTTTTCTGATCCGCTCCCATGGCTTTACCGCGACAGAGGTCGGCGTTTCGTTCGGCATGTTGCAGGGGTTGATGGGGATCATCGGGACTTTGGGCGGTGGACGCTGGTTTGATTTTGCTGTTCGCTCAGGCACCGGCAAGGTTCTCGGCCCACCGGCAATTCTCTTCCTGATCGCCAGCATGACGACGACTGTGGCGCTATTTGCACCGACCGGCTGGATAGCGATTGCGCTCTTCGTGCCTGGAATGCTGTCATTTTCATTCATGTTGCCCTGGGGCTTCGGAGCCTCTCATCTGATCGCCGGCCCTGGACGTCAGGCACAGGCGACCAGCCTCGTCATGATCGGAAGCGGCCTCCTCGGGCCTGCACTGGGCCCTCTGATCGTTGGCATTGTCAGCGATGCTGCCAGCGCAGCCGATATTTCGAACGGCCTCGGCCTTGGTTTGTTGATCGTGCCTTTGTCGACCGTGGCAGCAGGCATCACTCTCCTCGTCGCAAACCAAAGGGTTGGCGTCTTCCTTCGCCAACGCTGACGGCAAACCGCCGTCCCAGGCCGAACTATTCGAAACTCTTTAGGAGATATTGAAATGTCCAACACAGACAATTCCCGACGCACGTTCCTCGCCCTCGCATCGGCTGTGCCATCCGTTATCGCCATGAGCGGCGTTGCATCGGCCCAATCGTCCGGTACATGCGTTGTCGCCCAGCCAAGTGACAAGCGTGGCGCGATCGTCACCGGCTCTTCCCGCGGCATTGGCGCCGCGACAGCCCGCCGCCTGGCGCGGGACGGGTTCCCCGTGACGGTGAACTACCTCACCAACCGCGCATTAGCTGAAGCGGTCGTTCGCGATATCGAGGCGGCGGGCGGTCGGGCGATCGTTCGCCGGGGGGACGTCGCAGATCCGGCTGCGGTCAAGGCGCTGTTCGACGCCAATGACGAGGCCTTCGGCGGCGTGGACGTTGTGGTCAACAATGCTGGGATCATGAATGTCGGTCCGTTCGCGCAGATGACCGACGAGGCTTTTGACCGGATGATGGCCACCAACGTCAAGGGGAGCTTCAATGTCTTGCGCGAGGCTTCACGACGAATTCGCGATGGCGGACGGATCATCAGCCTGAGCTCAACTATCATCAAAATGAGCCCTCCCGGCACAGCAGCCTACGCCGCAACCAAGGCGGCGCAGGAGGTCTACTCGAACGTTCTCGCCAAGGAACTAGGCGGCCGTAACATCTCGGTCAATGCGATATCACCAGGCGCTGTCGATACCCAACTCCTTCGCCAGCACGGGGAGGAAGCGCTTCGCGGCATACCGGAAGCAACCCCGCTCCGGCGGCTGGGCGAGCCAGAGGATATCGCAAATGTCATAAGCCTTCTCTGCTCGCCGGACGGGACCTGGATCAATGGCCAAAACGTCTTCGCAAACGGCGGGATCGCCTGACGGACGACCCCTGTCAACTTGCCTCGCAGCCAGCTGGGCCACTCCCCAAGTCTCCGGCATGGACGCGGCGAACCCGCGAGATCGCCACAAAGCCACCCCTCGGCGGACCGATGGATGTCAACGCATAGGCTCGGATCCCGGAACCGCCCCGTTCCGGATCCGCGAAAGGTCGCTTTACCCCACAGCGACCTCCCGTCCGCCGGAGACGTGCACTGAACATAGCGTCTTCGGCGGACGATCTTGCCCCAGCAGAAAACAAAGGAACTGACGATGTCGAAATCGTGGACACTTGACGATATGCCCTCTCAGAAGGGTCGGACGATCCTGATCACCGGGACTGGTGGTCTGGGCTTCGAAGATGCACTTGCGCTGGCTCGCGCCGGTGGCGACGTGATCATCGCAGGACGCAATCCGACGAAGGGTGCAGACGCTGTCCGGCGCATCAAGGAACAGGCGCCCCAGGCATCGGTCGCTTTGGAGATCGTCGACCTTGGTGATCTCGCGTCGATTGAGGCACTTGCGAAAAGACTGAAAGAAACACGCGACCTCATCGACGTGCTCATCAACAACGCCGGTGTCATGACACCGCCGACGCGCCAGACGACCAGCGACGGTTTCGAACTGCAGTTCGGCACCAACTATCTCGGCCACTTCGCCCTGACGGGGCATCTCTTGCCGCTGCTCATGCGGGGCCAAGCCCCACGCGTCGTCACCGTTTCCAGCATTGCTGTTAGAAGCGCGAGCGCTGCGATCAATTTCGACGATCTGCAGGCAGAGCGTGGCTATAAGCCGATGCCTGTCTACACTCAGTCGAAACTGGCCTGCCTGATGTTCGCGTTCGAACTGCAACGGCGGAGCGAAGAGGCAGGCTGGGGTATTACCAGTATCGCAGCCCACCCAGGCGTGTCGCGCACGGATCTGCTGCACAATGCCCCTGGGCGCCGCAGTGATCAGGGCCTTTTGAGGACGTTCTTGTGGTTCCTGTTTCAGCCTGTTGCGCAAGGCGCGTTGCCGACGTTGTTTGCGGCTACATCTCCGAATGCTCGAGGCGGCGGCTATTACGGGCCAGATAGACTGGGCGAAACGCGCGGACACCCGACCGAGGCACAGGTTTCCAAACAGGCAATGGAAAAACATGTCGCGCACAAGCTGTGGGAAATGTCGGAGAAACTGACCGGGGTCTCGTTCAATGCGCAGGCTCCGACCTTGGATATCTCAAGCTCGGGCGCGACAACGATTGCGCGGGAGGGGTGAGAAATGGACCCACTCGGACATTTGGTCGACTGGATTGCGGTATACGGTATATTTGGTCTGTTCGCGATCGGGCTTGCGGAGCGTTTCTTACCCGCCCTGCCCTCCTATGGAGTTCTTGTCGCCATAGGTATTGCGGCCGACGCTGAGGTCTGGTCGCTCCACACGGCCGTCATTGGGACGACCGTTGGAAGTTCCATAGGAGCTCTCGTTCTCTTTCTTCTTGTGGGTGCGGTCGGAAAAAGGCGGATGACCGCGCTTCTCTACTCCGTCGGCGGATGCGTGGGTCTATCGCGACCACGTATCGACTGGACCCTTTCCTCCCTGCGCGAGCGGGAACGAGCGTTGACGATCCTGTCGCAACTCATTCCCACCGTGCGGTTGATCTCGCCTGTCGCGGCGGGGCTTTTAGGCACAAGCGCGCTTCGGTTTGTCACCGGCGTATCTGTCGGCATTGTTCTGTGGAACGGGCTATTCATCGCCGCGGGTTACCTCGCTGTACTGGCAATCCCCGGCATTAATTCGTCTGCACTGGCGCTGAAAATTCTGATCCTGCTTGTTGCCACGGAACTTCTCGTCGCTTTGGGATGGCGCCTTCGGCGGCGATATTGGGCGCGCCCGGATCTTGGAGCAAGCAAGCGATGACAAATAAAGCTTCCGATGCGTTGTTGTTTTTTCGGGCGTGGCTTTCCGCGCCCCTTCGCGTCGCCTCGGTCACGCCATCAGGACGCGCGTTGTCTTCACTCATGACAACCGAAATCTCTGCGGACACAGGCACAGTCATTGAACTCGGTCCGGGAACAGGCGTTTTTACGGAAGCATTGCTGAATCGAGGTATCGCTGAAGAAAATCTCGTGCTGGTCGAATATGGTTCAGAGTTTGCGAGCCAACTTAGCGACCGTTTTCCAGCCGCAAAAACCGTTCAGATGGATGCTGCTCAACTGCGCAAGTTGCCGATCCATGCCTCAGCGCCGGTGGGCGCCGTCGTCAGCGGACTTCCTCTATTATCGATGCCGTTGCGCAAGGTGCATGCTATCCTTGAGGGGGCATTCTCGCATCTTCGCCCGGGTGGAGCATTCTACCAATTCACCTACGGTCCACGATGCCCGATCGCCAGACCCTTGCTCAACCGTCTGGGCCTGAAAGCGACGTATATCGGCTGCACCCTCGCCAATGTTCCGCCCGCAGCCGTCTATCGCATCAATCGGCGTCGACCCCGCAGGTCATTCGAACGGACGCATCAGTATCCGTTATCCAATGTTCAGAAAAATCCGTTCTAACGAGCAGCGGTTCGACCTGGACTCATCCGACGGATTACGCTTTGCCCTGCATCCGGTGATCGATGTTGCCGGTGATATGGTCCCAGCCAGAAAGCGCGATTTCCGCCACGGCATGGAGTTCGTCGCGATCCGCTCCGTCGCGGGCGCGGATCGCCATCCCACTTTGAACCGTTTGCACGAATCTCGCCAGTTTGGTCGTGTCGGCCGTGGCCTCAAGGTCGCCGTCGCTCTTCGCTCTGTCGAAGCGCGCTTTGAGGATATCGAAACCGCCTGCACGCGTCGCTCGCATGAGTTCGCCCAGTTCGGAGTGTCCTTCGCTGCCGACGGTCGCAAGCGTCGCCATGCAGCCGTGCGGGAGATCGAGATCTCCACCCGTCATGGCGATCGCGGAATCCTGAAGAAATGCCAGCGCCGCCTCCCTCGCGGTCGCAGCTTTCCGGAACCGGGTCCAGACCAGGCCTTCGTAGGTCGTGTAGTAATATTTGAGGGCCTCCGCATAAAGCTCATCCTTCGAGCCGAAGGCCGCATAGAGGCTCTTGGTCCCGATCCCCATCGTTTCCGTCAGGTCCGCGATCGAGGTCGCCTCATAACCCTTGATCCAGAACAGCCGTGTCGCGGCGGCAAGTGCAGCCTGGCGGTCGAATTCCCGCGGC
Organism: Hyphomicrobiales bacterium; assembly: GCA_900472575.1. GTDB lineage: Bacteria > Pseudomonadota > Alphaproteobacteria > Rhizobiales > Rhizobiaceae > Neorhizobium > Neorhizobium cellulosilyticum. The sequence continues at coordinate 87,067 of UCIV01000027.1, read as the reverse complement.
CGCCCGCGTGCAGGACGGATCGATGTTGAGCTGGCTGGGGGCGTCGAGAAATTATTATGCATCGATCACTGCATAAATGAGTTGACGAAGATTTGCAATGCCGCTATCGATTTATGCATCGATCACTGCATAAAGGAAATGATCATGGAATTGCTTGGAAAGCGCGCGCTGGTGAACGGCGGCTCGCGAGGAATAGGAGCCGCGATCGCAATTGCGCTCGCCGAAAAGGGCGCTGATGTCGCATTCACCTATCAACGCTCGGCAGACAGGGCGGCATCGGTGGTGCAGGCCATCGAGGAAAAAGGCCAGCGTGGACTTGCAATCCAGGCCGACAGTTCTGATCCCAAGGCCATCCGCCGCGCCGTGAGCGAGACGGTCGACACACTTGGAGGGCTCGATATTCTCGTCAACAGTGCCGGCATTGGAACAGCCGGCATGACCGCGGATCTGGCGCTCGCCGACCTGCAGGCCATGCTCGATGTGAATGTTCGCGCGCCCGTCCTCTTCGCCCAGGCGGCGATCCCGCATCTGTCATCCGGAGGCCGGATCATCTCGATCGGTTCCGCTCTGGCTGAGCGCGTGCCTTTCCCGGGAGTGACGACTTATGCCATGTCGAAGTCGGCGCTTCTGTCCTTCACGCGAGGCCTTTCGCGCGAACTCGGACCTCAAGGCATCACCGTCAATCTCGTCCTCCCCGGATCGACCGACACCGATATGAACCCGGCCAATGGCGAGAATGCCGATTATCAGCGGAGCCTCACATCGCTCGGCCGGTTTGGCGAGCCCCGCGAAGTCGCCAGCGCGGTGGCGTTTCTGGCAGGTCCAGGGGCAAGTCTGATTACCGGCGCGGTTCTCAGCGTAGACGCCGGCTTCAACGCCTGATCCGACCTTGTTCGGACGTCGGCGTTTGCCGGCGTCCGTTGCTCTCTTATCCCGCGTCTATTCGCACCCGAACCGATTCAGACTGCTTCGTCGCACGGACAACAATCGATACGCACGGCCGGAAAAAGGGAACTCGTCTGCGATCGAGTTCGTCGGCAAAACGACCAGTCCGGAGCAAGCCGCCGATGCGATGTTCAGAGGCAAAACTAACCAGGGGAATCAACACGATGATCGTTACGGGCAACGCCAGAATCCCCCTGCAGTTGCAGACGGCTTCTCGCGCGCCGGGGCAAGACACTGTTTGGGAGGCGCAGCAGGGGAACGCAGGGGCGACCCCCCCATCTGTCTCGCTCGATCCTCGATATGGCTCGAAGTTGGCGGACGCGCTCTGGTCCATGGAGAGCAATGGCGTTGTGCTGGACCAAAAGCCCAATCGCACCGCTCTCAGTAAAGACGAGAAACCCGATGCGGCTGATGAGTTCCTGAAGGTGTCCAACATGACCCCAGCTGAACGTATTCGCTATTTCTTCTTGAAAGATCGCGAGCTGAATGAAGACAAGCTGGCTGCCATGAGCCAAAAGGATCGAGAGGCGATCGAACAGCAAATCAAAGAGACTATCCTCCAGCAACTCGGGTTGGAAAACGAAGACGGAAAGCCCAGCGACGCACCTGAGCCCGCTCCAGAGGGTCCTCCCATACCCCTGGATGCGACGCCGTAGAACCTAGGCTTTAGCGCGGCCATTAGGATGAGTCGCGCCGCGAAGCTCGTGCTCGAACGCGCGCGTTCTCCTGGACGTTCGGCGACACGATAGGTTTTGATCTGTCGCCCGAATGTCCCCGCTGGACGCGAACTTCATGCAAGATGTCTGTTGATGAGGGTGTCCTCGGCATCTTCGATCGATTGCGCTGCGGGCGGTCTCCAACCGAGATGCCTTTCAGCTTTGCTTGAATGGACCTCTCGCCTGATGCCGAGATCTGGCGCGAGTGCAGCCATTTGCGAACGGAACAGGCCACTCCACGACCTAAACGACGAAGTCGTATTGCGCGAACTTCCCATCAACGGCTTTCGTCAGGTCGAGAAGGAGTGCCTCATCAAACAGTCTGTCTCCGGCGTTCCTGGCCTCTCCAGGGAAATAGATTTGAGTGGTAAGCACGCGACCACCCGGGCGCTGAACCTTAAAATGAAAATGACGTGTTCGGCCGGGATAAAGCGCCGGGATGATGGTGTTGAACCACCAGCGCCCCTGAGCATCGGTGAACTGATGCCCGCGCAGTCGAAAGCCAACGCTATCGTAATCACCTTTTTCGTCCGCATGCCAGATCTCGACGAGGCCGCCGGCGATTGGCCGGCAGCGATTGTCGAAAACGAACCCTGCAACGGTGATCCTCTCGCCGCCGGGCGCGTCGGGATAAAGATCGCGTTCAAGCGGGGAGTTCGGCCTGAAGAAGGGGCCAGCCTCCCGTTCGAGGGTCAGATCTTCCCCAGCATGGCATGATCGGGTCAGGGGTAGCTCAGGAGCGGTCTGTGCAAGCGCCATCACTCTCGACGCGTCGACAAGAGGTAGCGAGAGAAAGGCCGTCAGAAGAGAACGTCTGGTGGAGCGCAAGACTATATCTCCCGGTGCTGTAGTCTCAAAGGCGAGTTGCCGGTGTCTTTACCGCAGGCGTTGCGCCGCATTCGCCTGTGCTTCGCGGATCAGGCCGGAATACATCTTCTCTTTGCCGGGATACCAAGGCATCGTACCGATGGAGCCGAAGCCCGGAATCGTCTCCATGTGCGCTACCATTCGGGCACGCATCCGCTCGTCCGGAAGTGGGCCCGTCATCGCCTGGACATTATCGCTCATGTGGTCGGGGTTAGACGTGCCGCACAGCACGGTGCTGACCGCAGGATGCGCCATGACCCATTTCAGGAAGAATTGCGCCCAGCTGGTCGCTCCGAACTCTTGCGCAAAGCCTGGAAGCGGATGTCCCTCAACAACCTTCATCAGCCGTGCCTTTTCGAGCGGCAGATTGATCAGAACCCCGACGCCCTTGTCGGCTGCAGCCGGAAGCAGCCGCCGTTCGGCATCGCGGTTGAAAATCGAGTAGTTCGTCTGGATGAAGTCGACATCGTCGCGCTGGATGATCGCCAGTAACTGGTCCTGCGCCGCCGACTCGTGATGGGTCACGCCAACGTGGCGTATCAGGCCCTCCTTCTTCCATGCCTTCATCAGCGGAATGACCACCGGCGCATTGGTGATGCTGTGGCACTGCATGAGATTGATCGCGGCGCGCCAGGTGCGCATCCGCGATTGCCGAAAGCTTTCGACGGCGTGGCTTTCGTCCCCGAGATATTCTCCGGTCGACCAGACCTTGTTGGCGAGGAAGATCTCGTCGGATCCTTCGAACTCGCCCATGAACTGGCCGACGCTGACTTCGGCCGAGCCATAGAGCGGCGATGTGTCGACCACGCGACCGCCTGCGGCAACGTACCGCTCAAAAACCTGACGGAGAGCGTCGCGGCGATCTCCGGGCTTCAGGTCGAAGGTCAGGAAGGTACCGAGACCCAAGGCGGTGACCTTCTCGCCAGTACGTGGCAAAGTGCGTGTCACCACATTCTGGCTTGATCCGGGGGTCGGCGATGTCGTTGTGGTTTGATGGGTCTGGGCGGTAGCCTGGGTGGCGAGCGCCAGCCCTGTTGCCGTCGCACCCATCGTGCCGAGAAAGCCGCGACGATTGATCTGTGACTGGTTCATAGGTGTCTCCTGTCTCTGAGCGTCAGAACTGCCAGTTGGCGGGGACCCAGGCATACCCACCATCGGTCTTCAGCATCCGGCCAAGGCCGGGGAATGGATAATGGAAGCCGAGCACGGGCATCTGTTCAGTAGCCGCCCTGTCGAAGATGCGCCGGCGGGAAGAAAGCGCCGTCTCCTTGTCGCGGTCCGGGCCTGGAAGCCAAGGCCGGTCGACGTTGACGACAGGGTGATAAGCAAGATCCGCCGTCAGCAGCAGCTGGTCGTTGCCCGAATGGACGAGGAAAGTTGCCATGCCCGGTGTGTGACCTGAAGCGACGATCGTGGTCAGACCCGGGACGATCTCGGCGCCGGCTTCATAGAGCTCGACATCGTTCACGAACGGCTGGAGGCTGTTCTTGATGTTCGCCGCAAAACGCAGACGGAACTCCTCCGGGACCGGCATGTAGGAGAGATCCGGATCGGTGCGGACAAAGAAATCCCAGTCGGCCTTCGGAACAAACACCGTGGCGCGGGCAAACGCCTTGCCGCCGTCTGCGGTTCTCAAGTTGCCGACATGGTCCGGATGGGTATGGGAGATGACGATGGCGTCAATGTCGGCAGGACTGAGACCGATCGCCGCGAGATTCTCGAAGATCCGGCCACCATTCGGGCCCATGGTTTTGCCGGCGCCGGCCTCGATCAGGATCCGCCGGCCGCCGGTTTCAATCAGTAGCGTGTTAAGATTGAGCGTCATGTGGTCGGTCGGAAGAAACGCTTGTCGCAGGACCTCCTGAAGCTCGGCCTCTGGAGCGTTGCTGGCGTAGACGCGTGGTGGACCGCCAATCACGCCATCGCTCAAGACAGTGGCGCTTATCTCTCCGACGCGGAAGCGATAATGCCCGGCATTACTGGCCATCGGGGACGCGGCCTGAGCGCTGGCTTTGTCAGAACCACCTAGGCTCGGCAGAAGCATGCTGGATGCGCCGGCGACAGCGGACAGCATGATGGCGCGTCTGTTGAGGGTGATGGCGTTCATCTGTCGTTCCTTCTTCTGGGCGCACTGCTTCGACCCTTCCTCGATCGGAGAATGGCGGGTGACGAAGGTTTCAGCAGGGCAGAGCTTAAGTTTCGGCGATCATGACACGGCGGCATTGATCTGATAACCTGCGCTAAGTTGATCAGCTTGATTAGAAAAACTTCGCAATGGACCCGATCCGACTGGACAGCTTCGACGTGTTCGTTGCCATCGTGCGCTGTGGCGGCTTCCGCGCAGCAGCCCTTGAGCGAGGGGTCTCGTCATCGGCCTTAAGCCAAACGATTAATGGCCTGGAAGAGGCTCTCGGCATCCGGCTTCTCAATCGAACGACGCGGAGCGTGTTTCCAACAGAGGCAGGTCAACGTCTCCTTGAACGTCTGGCGCCTGCACTTGGCGATATCAGGCTTGCAATCGCAGAGATCGACGAGTTGCGGGATAGTCCATCTGGAACCCTCAAAATCAACGCCCCGGCCCCGGCTGTCGATCATTTTCTTTGCCCGCTCGTGTTCGACTTCATGGATGTTTATCCCGAAGTGAAAATCGAGATCATCAGCGATGCGGCCGTCATCGATATCGTGGAACAGGGGTTCGACGCCGGCGTCAGGTTCGGTAAGCAGCTGGCGCAGGACATGATCGCGCTCCCGCTTGGACCGGCACTTCGTTATGCAATCGTCGCTTCGCCGGATTATATCGCGAGGTGCGGACATCCGCAGACGCCGCACGAACTGGGCGACCACGACTGTGTACGGCGTCGTTTCCCGGGCGGCACGCTCGTCACCTGGCGGTTCAACGAGGGCGGCGAAGATATCGAAGTTACGCCGACGGGTCGCCTGACCGTCAGCTCTGCGCACAATGAACTGCAAGCGGCACTTGCGGGCAGAGGCATCGCTCATGTCTTCGATGACTACGCCAGGCCGTATGTCCAAACAGGCCGGCTGGTGGAGCTTTTGTCCGACTGGAGCCCCATCTTGCCTCACTGGTTTCTATACTACCCCAGCCGCCGTCTTCCGAGTGCTGCCATGCGCGCCTTCCTCGACTACATGAGGAGCTACGACTGGCAGGCTAGGTCTGACGCCGTTCATGCACGCGTCAGATAGGGAATTGCTAGCTGCGCGGATGCTCCTGGGCCTCATTTGACGCGCTGCCACTCGATCCTGATTTCAGTGCCCTCCGGCCTGCGGAACTGTTCGGTCATGCGGTCACCTTTCACTTCGAGCGTCAGGTCACTACGTGTTCGCACGCTGCCAACCCAGTTCGGAAATGTTGCGCCTTCGACGCGGTTGCCGCTGAACTCGCCGTTCTCATCAACGGTGTAGGTTCCGAAAAACCCGATGCTGCGTGCCATAGCCATGCGATTCTCATCGTCTGTACCCTCGCCGCGAGCATTGGAAGCAAACCGCGGGACCTCGGCATCGGTCAGGACTTCCACGAAATGCATGTCGGGCGTGAAGACGAGAAGACCGTTGGGCTTTTCGCCATAGGCAGCGACATTTTTGCCGCCGGGATCGATGGTTGCCGATACCATGCGCCAAGTGCCTACGACCTGGTTTTCAGCGGCTGCCTGCGCGAAAGCGGAAGACGAAACGAAGGCAAGAGCGGCCAGAGCTAATCGAATAGACATGTTATCTCATTCCTGTTCATGGAATCCGTGTTTCTGGACCGCTGAGTTCACAGATCCTGCCTATCGGCGGAGACTGCCACGTCTCGCTGTGCCTCAAGGGCGGAAAGGCGTGCGGAAAGCGCTTGTGAAATAGACGAATAGGCGGTGCTACCCAACGTCAGCCGCAATGGCGGCTTTTCGCTCTCGGCGGCTGATATGATTGCCGCCACGGTGCGCGCCGCATCTCCTCTGATCTCGAAGCTTCCGTCGCTGATCGCCCGGCGAACGGCGCCGGCGGGCGTTTCATCGTAGGCATCCAACGGTATCGCCTGAACGAGATTCGCTCCGAAATTCGTGCCCGTAGGACCAGGCTCAGCGATGATGAAGTCGATGGCGAAAGGCGCCACCTCCTGCGCCACGGCTTCGACAAAACCCTCAATGCCCCACTTGGTCGCGTGATAGAGACTGAAGCCCGGATATGCGATCTGCCCTCCTTCGGACGAGACCTGGACAATTCGCCCGCCGCCTTGCCTTCGAAGAAGAGGCAGTGCGGCACGGATGAGATGGATGGATCCGGTAAGGTTGGTGGCGATCTGCTGGTCGATTTGATCATTCGCGAGCTCTTCCGCAGCACCGAACAGGCCATAGCCCGCGTTGCTGACGATCACGTCGATCTGGCCGTGCCGCTGGAAGGCTCCTTCCACGGCCGCGGCAATGCTCTCCGGCTCGGCCAGATCAAGCTGAACGGTATCCAGGCGCTCGCGATATTTCTGCTCAAGTTGCGCCAGCGTTCCCGGGCGGCGAAGTGTTGCGATCACCTTGTGCCCCTGCGCGAGCAGTTGTTGCGTCATCTCCAGACCGAGCCCCGAAGAAGCGCCGGTTATGAACCATGTCTTTGGCATCTGATTTTCCTCATCTATTCGTCCCTCAAGATGTAGAACAGCAATATTGGTGGTATAAGATCTTCAGTTTGGTATGAGTTGGTGAGGATAATTCACGAATGATGCGCCCTAGTCTGAACGACCTTGCCGCCTTTGCCGCGGTTGCCAATCACCAGAGCTTTCGCAGAGCCGCCGACATCATGGGGGTTTCGCGCTCAGCCCTCAGCCACGCGATTATCGGATTGGAAGCAAAGCTGGACGTCCGCCTCTTCAATCGAACGACACGCAGCGTATCGCTGACGCAGGCCGGCGCGCGCCTGCTCGCACGACTCGACCCGGTCCTGCAGGACCTTGATCAAGCACTCGACACCCTCTCGGAGGAGCGTGGTGCCCCAAGCGGCTCGCTGCGGATCAACGCGAACAAGAGCGGCGCTCGTATCCTGCTCGCATCCGTCGTTCCGCACTTTCTCGATCTCTATCCCGATGTCGAGCTTGATCTTGTATCGGAAGGCCGGCTGGTCGATATCGTAGAACAGGGCTTCGATGCTGGAGTACGGCTGATGGAAACCGTCCCGAAAGACATGGTCGCGGTGAAGTTCGGTGGCGACGTCCGTTTTATCGCCGTGGCGGCGCCGTCCTATCTCGACGGTCGAGCAAGGCCGAACACACCCGAGGACTTGAATGCGCATTGCTGTATCCGCCAGCGCCTGCCGAGCGGAAAGCGCTATCGCTGGGAGTTTTCCAGACGCGGCGCCGAAGTCGCGATCGACGTGCCGGGCAATCTCACCCTTGATGATAGTGATCTTCTCGTGCAAGCGGCGGTGGACGGACGCGGTATCGCCTATGTGCCCGACCATTTCGCGCGGCCGTTCCTGGCGTCCGGCCATTTACGCACTGTACTTGATGAATGGTGCCCGCCGACGCCGGGCCTGGCGCTCTATTATCCACGCAGCCGACACATTCCGTCACCACTAAGGGCCTTCATCGACCTCCTCAGGAAGGTGGACAGGCAACGATGACAAGGCGACGGCGAATGGCGTCCGCCCCACCAGGTAGATTGAGGAAGACCTGCGGCACCCAGACCCGTTTCGCATCGCGGGCTCGCCCGGTGTTCACGGTGTCGCCGGCTTGCGCCGCAAGATCATGCCGCCATGGTGCAATGTGTTGGCATCGACGAAATCCCCATCGGCAGTGAAGCCTGTGTCGTCCCAGTACTCGATATGCGTTCCGCCGACTTCGTAACGGCCCTCATAGGCTCGCTCGCGCTGGCCGCGGGCCTCGACATAGCGCCCGTTCGGCAGAAGTTCATGGCGAACACGGTTGTCGTCGGTGACCCACATGCCGGCGTAGGGATGGTTCGGCTGCAAATTCGTCTCCTGTGCTTCTACGGGCTGAATCGAAAGGGTGGCCGCTGTGATGACTGCTGCAAATGGCTGTCGCATGGTCGGACTCCGTAAAGCGTTAGCGTTCTCGGTCTGAAGGCGATCGCGGATGGGTGCGCGGCTATCGGTCGGCAGACGTGCTGGTCCGCCGAATCGCAAGCGTCGGTCACTCGGACCGTGGAGCGTTGTTGTCGACGACCTGCTGATAGGCAACGAGGTCCAGAAATGCCTCCGCGCTGACGACGAGGCCGTTCTTCATCTTGAGTATCCAGACGAACTGGTTGCGATAAGGTGCGCCCGACGTCGTGGTCGCTGTTCCGTCGAAGCGGATGATGACCGTGGCGCCGTCGGCGAAGATGTTGTGTACCTCGGGCGCGATCGGGGTCGCGAGCCGACTGGTCAGGGGACGCGATGCCTGTTCGATGAAATCCTTTTGGTTGCGATAGGTGCCAGCAACCGGTCCGGAACCATGGATCGTCCAGATAACGTCGGGAGCGAGAAGCTCTCCGAAGACATAGGTGCCCCCGCGCCATTTTTCGAAGGCGGCTTCGACGATAGCCTTGTTCCGTTGCTCGATTGCTGCACTTTCCGCAGATTGCACCTGCGTTCCCGCGGTGTTGGCAATAGCTGCGCCCGGCAAGGAGAGCGACAGCAATGGCAGTGTGATCAGAGCTGCTCGGCTAGCGCGGGCGACTTGGTGGTATGCCGGGAGATTGGTCATGGTATCGGTCCTTTCCTGGCTGCTGAAAGCTTGATGAGAGCCATCGACCGGCACTGAAGCTGCGTGAACGGTCGACAGGCCTCGTCCTAGCTCGTGTTCCAAGGTAGGCGCCTCGATGAGATCGGACAATTTGCCTAATGATGACCACTCTGGTAAATCTATCTAACCAATGTCGATCGATCTGAATGGCATCTCTGTATTCCTGGCAGTCGCCGAAGCGCGGAGCTTTCGCGTGGCCGCGGAGAGTCTGTGCGTCACACGGCCAGCGGTCAGCCAGACGATCCGGCGTCTCGAAGATCGGCTAGGTGTGGCGCTCGTAGGGCGCACGACACGCAGCGTCAGTCTCACGGAGGCCGGGGAACAACTCTATCGGCGAGTGGCGCCGGCCATTTCCGAAGTCGGACTGGCGCTGGACGCGACGGCGGACCGCGACAGCGCGCCGAGCGGACTGTTGAGACTGGCGGTGTCATCCATCGCCGAGCAGTTCATCTCCGGGCCGCTGCTGGCGCGTTTCGCGGACACCTTTCCCGCGGTTCAGATCGACGTGACCGTCACGGACGAGGAATTCGACATTGTCGCCGAAGGCTATGATGCGGGTGTACGTTTGGGCGAGGTCATCGATCAGGACATGATCGCTGTTGCGGTCTCGGGCGATCAGCGTCAGGGCGCCTTCGCCGCTCCATCCTACATCGAACGCTTCGGCAAGCCTGAGCATCCTTCGGAGCTCGCCGCGCATCGGTGCATCGGCTGGCGACCAGCGCCACACAGCGCGCCCTATCGTTGGGAATTCGGCCAGCACGGACGCGAGTTCGACGTGGCTGTAGACCCCCAGATCACCACAAACGACATGTGGCTAATGATCCGCACGGCATGTGCCGGCGGCGGCATCACCTTCGGTATGGAAGACACGTTCAAACCCTATGTCGAATCGGGTCAGTTGGTCCCTCTCCTTCAGGACTATTGCCCTCCGTTTCCCGGGTTTTTTCTTTATTACCCCAGCCGGCGCAACCTCGCTCCCAAGCTTCGGGCGCTTGTCGACCATGTGAAGCGGTGGCGATAGCGCTCCCACGACATCGTGGTCATCACAGTCACTGCCGGTCTGGACACTATGATGTAGACACCCGAGGCTGCTGCTACCTTGAAGCCGTGGCCGCATCGCGGATGGTCACCTGAATGCCCGCCTGATCGCCCCTCGCTTCCGTCCAACACGGCTGTCCAACTTTCTGGCCCGGCATCCTGCGATCACCTCGTCCGAATCCGATAGTATTAAGCGTTGACATTCGTTCGCTACCTTGCAGTTATCGTATGGTAGCGAACGAAATGAGCAGGCGCTTTTCATGGACGATCACGCGGACACCAAAGACCTTTCCGTAGGAGCATGGACGAAGCGGTGTTACTTCGCGGGCCGGGCCCTGATGGATGAGCGCTTGCGGCCCTTCGATTTGGGATCCACGCAATGGTACGTTCTCTGGTATCTCGTCAACAACGGCCCATCCGTCCAGCGAGACCTCGGCCGTGCACTTGAACTTGAGCGCGCGACCTTGAGCGGAATTATCGCTACGCTCGTCCGCAAGGATTTGGTCGCGCAGACGGCGAATGGAGGCGATCAGCGTCAACGCCTCCTGACCCTGACAGCCGCAGGTGAGGCCCTGTGGCGTAAAATTCCTGATCTTTCTTTCATTCACGACGCTGCGTTCGGCGGGATCGACGAGGCCGATCTGGCCACGACCATCCGTGTCCTCAAGTCAGCGACCGAACGACTGCAGACCCTGTTGCGAAAGGATTGAACGAATGACCGTATTGATCACCGGAGCCACCGGGCTCGTTGGCGAGCGACTTGTGCCGCGACTGGTGAGGGCCGGTTTTGCCTGCCGTGTCCTGCTCCGGGCGGGCAAGAGCTGCCCAGAAGGAATAGAAGCGATTACAGGCGATATCCTTACCCCTTCGACCCTGACGAATGCCGTTCAAGGGGTTTCCGCTATCGTGCATCTCGCCGCCGTGTTCCGCACGCAGGATAGCGACCTCATCTGGAAGAGCAATCTCGACGGGACACGCAACCTGATTGCCGCCGTGAAGGCGCATGCTCCCGACGCGCGCTTCATCATGTCGAGCACCAGCCATGTCTACAACAAGGACAATCCGCATCCGGGAAGGGAAGACGACCCGGTCGACCCTGACCACTCCTATCCAGCCAGCAAGGTTGCCGCGGAGAAAGCACTGCGCGAAAGCGGGTTGAACTGGTCGATCCTTCGCTTCCCCTTCGTCTATGGCGACGGTGATGGGCATCTTCAATCTCTTCCCAAGCACGTCAGCACCTGGCATCCCGCGCAACGCATGAGCACGATCCACCATCGTGACATCGCACAGGCAATCACGCTGGCGCTCAAAGGCACTTTCGATCGGCACATCGTGAACTTGGCTGACGAGGCCTCCTCCTCCATCTATGAACTTGCGGGCATGGTGGGGAAGCGGTTGGACTCAAGTTGCGAGCCTCTCTCAAATCCCTGGTACCTACATGTCGACACCTCCCTCGCCCGCAGCCTAGGGTTTCGCCCCAGCATACGTACGGTGCACCAGGCTTGGCATGAGGGACTTTTGTGAAGTCGTACCCTGGGCAAGCCTGGGCGGCTCGCGGGCCGACATTTTGCCAGGCTAAGGCCCATCAAGCCGAAAACAGCGGGTATCAATCTCCGCGATGTCACACTCGGGAACTATACAATGGAGCGACGCCACGCGACCCGAGTGGTTATCACCGCGCTGCTCAGTTCAACCCTTACCTAAGACAATTCCACGCTGAGGCCTGACGTGTTTCGCTCTCTCGGCGCGAGTCGAGATACATTCTGCGTACTGGTGTCGCAGACATCGTGGGAGACAACCTAAAACATCGATCAAGACGAAACCGGGCTGACTTGCCCTCTCCGGCGCGAAGATATTATCGCTGCACCAACTTTCCATCGTTTTGCGTTGGCGGTTCGGCCCGCTTCACCGTCGTCGTGGCGTGGTAAAGAAATAACGGTCCGCATGCCATTCTCCTTGGTGACGAATACAATATCGCCGCCATGCTGACGGGCAACTGCTCGCGCGATCGCCAAACCGAGCCCGATCCCACCGGTTTGCTTATTACGAGATCCTTCCAGCCTGAAAAATGGAGCGAAGACCTTTTCCCTCATTTCCTCTGGGATGCCGGGTCCGCGGTCCTCGATAACGATATCGACCGTTCCGGCTGTTTGAAGAATGAATACCTTGGCCTCGCCTCCATATCGAACTGCATTTTCGACAACATTGCGAACCGCTCGTCTAAGCCCATCCGGTCGACAGCGATATGTTATCTTGTCGGCGCTGACCAAAGTCACAGGGCGCCCGAGATCTTCCTGATCATCGCAGATGCTACCCACCAGAGCTTCAAGCTGGATTGGTCGCGTCTCTTCCTCTGTCGACTCACCGCGCGCGAAGGCGATCGCCGCTTCGGTCATGTTCTGCAACTCCTCGATTGTCGCGAGCATTTTTCGCTGAATCTCCTCGTCCTTGACGAACTCGGTTCTTAAGCGAAGAGAGGTTAGCGGAGTGCGCAGATCATGACCGATCGCCGCGAGCATCTTCGTTCTGTCATCGATGAACCGATGCAGGCGCGCCTGCATTCTATTGAACGCGGACGCAGTTCGCCGAACCTCCTCTGGCCCGGTTTCCTCCAATGGAGGCAAATTCTCGCCACGGCCAAGCGCCTCGGCGGCGACGGCTAAGCTTTTGAGCGGTCTAGCGATGCGATTGCCGACGAGAACACCGATGAAGGCGAGTACAGCAGCAGTTAGAACAAGAGAGCTCAAGGAGGTAGAGGTCCACCAGCTGCCTTGTTTCGTGTAGAAGGCAGCGTTTAGATAACTGCCGTCGTCCAGCTTTACGGTCATGCCGTATCCGCGAGCTCCATCAAAATAGAGATACTTGACCGATTGCGGAAGCGCCCACAGCTCCTGGAATGGTGTCTTCCATTCCTCCCCGCGGTTTGAAGACGCCACGTTTTTTGCCTTTGGGATCTGCGGCACGGCCGTTCCCCCTTCAAAAAACTGCACGAGGTCAACGTAATTTTCGAGCGGCCGGCTGAATTGGTCAACCGCCTGCAATCTCCACTTCTCCGCGCTCGCCGGACCACGATCGCTTATCCAGAAACGCGAGTCTCCCGTTTCACTAGCGGTGAGAACCTGTTGCCTGGAGCTCGGCACGGCGTCGTTGACAAGGCGGGTTATCGTGCGTGTGCGGCTGAAGAACTCGCTCTTGGCGGCCGCATCCAACGCCTTCGAATGCTCGTTCCAGGATATCACGAATGTAATGGCTTGCGCGATGAGCAAGGCCGCGAGGGTAAAGCTGATGAATTGCGCCGCGAGAGTTCTTGTCCAGTTTTTTATCATTCCGGAGCCACTTCCACCGAGAGGCTATAGCCGCCGCCCCAGTGCGTTTTGATAATCGATGGGTTTTTTGGATTGTCTTCGATTTTCTTCCTCAACCGGCTGACCTGATTATCAATAGTGCGATCAAAAACGTCTGCAGTTCGTCCGACGGTTAGATCGAGAAGCTGCTCTCGGCTCAAAACATGCCCAGGTCGATCGATGAAGACTTTCAAAAGGCGGAACTCCGCTGAACTTAAGGGAATTCCAACCCCGTCATCGCCCGAAATCTCCTGGCGACCGATATTGACACGCCAAGGCCCGACCCGGACATTCTTTGGGTTCGCTGCGGCGATGGACATACCAGGGTTTGCGGATCTGCGCAGTACTGCTCGAATGCGAGCCAGAAGCTCTCTCGGATTGAACGGTTTGACCAGATAGTCGTCCGCGCCAAGTTCCAAGCCGATAATCCGATCGGTCTCATCGGCCATAGCGGTAAGGAAAATCACCGGAATCCCGGTGGATGCACGCAACTGACGGCATACCGAAAGTCCGTCCTCGCCTGGCATCATCACATCGAGAACGATCAGGTCGGCCACCTGTTTTTCCAGTAGGCGTCGGAGCGCCACACCGCTATCAACGGCTGTAACTCTGTAGCCCTGTTGTTCAAGATATCGTTGAACGAGATCCCGGATATCGCCGTGATCATCAACTACAACTATATGTGCGGCCGCATCCATGGTCATGTCCTTGTTTACCGTGGAGAATACATCAAACCATCGGGTCTTCGCAGCCGAAAAAGTGTATCAAAGTTTCACAGCGGCGAAGGTTGAAGGTGGAAAGGTACGGCGAATTCGTGAGCCACTAAATCGCACTTTTTAGGGCTTGCGCACCAAATCTTCGGACATCGAAGTGGAATGGGTGGCGTCTGCCACGAACGTGTAGGGTCAATTTGTGACGTTTGCGACAGTCTTGGCACAAATTGCCGACGTTTATACGCTGGTGTCGATGGGTCGCGATCGACCCGGACCCCAAGCCTTGACGCGGCGACTGCAGCGATGGCCTTGGCGGCCATCGAATCCTATTCTGCCGGTGCGTTCGAAATCGCCTGGACACGAGATGAGCTCGACCTTTTGATGCCAGCCAGTTTACGGGTCACAACGTACAGGACCGGAATTAGAAATATTCCGAAAACTGTTGCCGCGATCATTCCACCCATCACGCCGATACCGATGGAATTTTGACTTCCAGCCCCCGCGCCGGAGGCGGTTGCGAGGGGCAAGACACCCAAGATAAAGGCGAAGGAGGTCATGAGGATAGGTCGAAGGCGTTGACGGGACGCCTCAATGGTCGCCTCGATAAGGCCCTTGCCCTTCAATTCTTCCGCCGTGGCAAACTCAACAATCAGGATCGCGTTTTTTGCAGTTAGTCCAATAGTCGTCAGTAGCCCGACTTTGAAGTAAACATCATTTAGCTGTCCGAATTGGCTTGCCGCGATCAGCGCTCCCAATATGCCAACCGGCACCGAGAGCATGACGGACAATGGCACCGTCCAGCTTTCATAAAGTGCAGCCAATGCCAGAAAGACGACGATGACGGAAATGATGTACAGCTGGAGAGCCTGATTGCCTGCGAGACGCTCCTCCGCTGACAGGCCAGTCCACTGATGTGAGAAGCCCTCCGGCAGATCTTCCACCATGCGATCGATCTCTTCCATCGCCCGCCCAGAGCTTACTCCGGCCGCTGGTGAACCCTGAAGCTGCACCGCGGAGACGCCGTTATATCGCTCCAGTCTCGGTGATCCGAAACTCCAGCTCCCGGTCGAGAAGGACGATAGAGGAACCATTTCACCGAGATTATTGCGAACATGCCAGCGCTCGAAGTCCTCGGGTTGCATTCGAAACTCGGCGTCGGACTGGACATACACCCGCTTCACGCGGCCGCGGTCGAGAAAATCGTTGACGTAGGTGCCTCCCCAGGCCGTGGAAAGAGTCGCGTCAATATCAGACAGGTTAATGCCCAGAGCGCTTGCGCGTTCGCGATCTATAGCGATCGAGTATTGGGGCGTATCGTCCTGACCATTCGGACGCGTCCCTGTCAGCCGATTGTTTTGCGCTGCCGCGCCCAACAACTGGTTGCGAGCGACTATGAGAGCCTCATGCCCGGCGTTGCCGGTGTCGCGAAGGAAGAAATCGAAACCGCTGTTGTTGCCAAAGCCTGGGATCGCAGGAGGGTTGAGCGCCACGACACGTCCGTCGGATATCTTCGTGAAAGCCGCCATTGCCCGCCGGACGATTGCCGCGGCCGAGGCCTCAGGAGTCTTCCGCTCCTCGAAATCCTTCAACGCGACAAATACGGTAGCAACATTCTGCCCCTGCCCGCCAAAACTGAAGCCGACAGATCCGAATATGCCCTCGACGTAGTCACGCTCGTTTGTCAGGTAGTGTTCGATGACTTGATCGAGAACGCGCCGTGTACGGTCAGCCGTCGCACCGGGCGGCAACTGGACGGCGGTCACAAGGCGCCCTTGATCCTCTTCGGGAAGAAATGCAGAAGGCAGCCTGGCAAAGAGGTACCCCACTCCGACGGCGATTGCTAGGCACATAAGGACGCCAATAGCAATGCGCCGAAGCAGAACCTGAGTGGCTTTCTGGTATGCGTTTGTAAAGCGAGCGAACCCGGCATTGAACCATCGAAACGGCGCAGCTTTTATCGCACCATGTTCAGATTTCTTAAGGAGCGATGCGCAAAGGGCAGGCGTCAGCACCAGCGCGACAAGGACAGATAGGACCATGGCCGTGACAATGGTGACCGAAAACTGCCGATAGATGATACCGACGGAGCCAGAGAAGAACGCCATCGGAATGAACACCGCGGCTAGTACAGTTGTGATGCCGACGAGAGCGCTGCTGATCTCACCCATGGACTTGATTGTCGCCTCGCGCGGGCCGAGACCTTCTTCCTCCATCACCCGCTCGACATTCTCGACGACGACGATGGCATCATCCACCAAGAGGCCGATAGCCAGCACCATTCCGAACATGGTGAGCGTATTGATGGAATACCCGAAGAGATCCAGAACAGCGAAGGTGCCAAGAAGCACGACTGGGATGGCCAACGTCGGGATAATTGTCGCTCGGACATTTTGCAGGAACACATACATCACGATGAAGACAAGAACGACGGCCTCGATGAGCGTCACCACGACTCCCTCGATCGACAATCGGACGAAAGGCGACGTGTCGAACGGGTAATGTACGTCGACGCCCGCCGGAAAATTTGGCCGCTGCCGCTCGATCTCGGCGCGGATAGCTTCAGCAGTGTCCAGTGCGTTGGCACCGGACGCCAATCGAAAGCCTACGCCGGCGGCAGGCGTGCCACTATAGGTACTTGAGAGGGTGTAACTCTCCGCCCCAAGCTCCACCGTTGCAACGTCGCTCAGGCGGATGACGGAGCCGTCGGCATTACTGTCGAGAATGATCGCCTCGAACTGCTCTACGGTTTGCAGACGACTGCCGGCTGTAACCGTAGCGTTAAGTTGCTGGCCACGTCGCTGCGGTACGGCCCCGAGTTGGCCGGCGGAGACCTGGGTATTTTGCGCGCGCACGGCCTGCGTCACATCGCTGACCATCAGTCCATGTTGTGATAATTTGTCCGGATCGATCCAAATACGCATCGCATAACGATCCGACCCAAGAAGACGCGCTTCGCCGACGCCGGGAATCCGTCGTAACGTATCCATAAGCGACGTGTCGATGAAGTCGGCGATATCGTTCCCGTTGAGGCTTCCATCGGACGATGCAAGAGCGGCAATCAAGAAAAAGCTTGCCGTCGATTTTGAAACGGTCAACCCACTATCGAGCACAGCCTGCGGCAAGCGTGCTTCGACAAGCTGAAGATTGTTTTGAACCTGCATCTGCGCCACATCGGGATCAGCTTCGCTGGTAAACGTCAGTGTGATCGAAGACTCGCCGGTCGCCGTGGAGCTCGAGGAGATATAATCGACATTATCGATCCCGGTCATACCCTGCTCGATCACCTTCGTGACCGAATCTTCTACTGTCTTCGCATCGGCCCCAGGATAAGTGGCGGTAATCCGGACAGCAGGTGGCGCGATTTGAGGATATTGGGAGATCGACAACGAGGGGATCGAGAGTGCCCCTGCCATCATGATCGCCACGGCCAGAACAACGGCGAAGATAGGGCGTTCGATAAAAAAACGGGACATGACGTGCATCCTATTGAAGCGACACGGTGCGCGAGCCTGCGTGAGCCTTCGCATTGCGGATCGACTCGCGTGATGCTGACGCTTCCTCCACGCCTCGCACTTCTCCCGTGTCATCTTCAACGACGACCGCCTTGGCACGGACGTTCTGTCCCACGCGTGTCCGCTGCGATCCCTCCACGACGACGCGATCGCCCTCAGCCACACCACCGGTGACGAGCCAGTTGTTCCCGATGGACCGGTCAACGGTCAGAACACGCTCCTCTATTTTTGCATCATCCCCGACAAACCGGGCGACGGCTTGTCCGCGGGGATTACGAGAGACCGCGCGTTGCGGCACAAGAAAGCTATTTTCGATAAATCCCTCTTCGATTAAGGCACGCACATACATGCCCGGCATCAACAGTCCATCTGGGTTGGGAAAGACCGCACGCAACGACACCATTCCTGTCGACTGCGAGACCGCTGATCCAAGGTACTGAAGCTTACCAGGATGAGGGTAGCGCGAGCCGTCCTCAAGCTTCAGCTCGACTGTGACATACTCTCCGTTTGATCTGATGCTGTTGGATGCCAGCGCCTTGTTGAGAGCCAAAAGGCTGGCACTTGACCTTACAAGATCCACATTGATGACATCGTGCTGACGGATGACGGTCAGCGGCTGCGCCTGATCCCGCGTCACCAATGCTCCCTGAGTGACGGTTGAGCCATCTACCCGCCCACTTATGGGAGCAACTATTTTTGTGTAGTCAAGTTCGATGCGGGCGGTTTCAAGTGCCGCCGTCGCCGCTGCTACATCTGCTTCCGCCTGAAGCAACTGAGTTCGGGCAATGTCCAGTTCCTGCCGACTAACAGCATTGTTGGCGCTCAGACGCTCGTAGCGCTCGAACCTGGCCCGCGCGCTTGGAACGGCGCCCTCCGCTCGCTGCAAGGTAGCTTGGGCGTTTCGGTGGGCGGCTTCAAAGGGCGTTGGGTCCAGTTCGTAAAGGACGTCGCCGGCTTCGACCTGACCTCCTTCTTCGAAGACTCGCCTCTGGATAATGCCGGTCACCCGGGGCCGAACTTCAGAAACCAGATTGGCGCTCGTCCGTCCTGGCAGTTCACGAGTGAGGGGTACTGTTTTTTGCTCTAGTTCTTGAACGCTTACCTCGGGATCCTGGGTCGTGGCCGGCTGTTGTGCCGCGACCTCTCCATTACAACCGTGCAAGGCGAAGCTACAACACACGAGAAAGGCCGTTTGAACGAAGGTCGCCCCGGAACGTCGGATCATTTTTGAAACCCCTTATTGAAAATTATTTTGGCGGTAGCGCATTTCTGCGAGACGCCTCGTAGCGTAACCGGGCCTTGTCGCTGGGACGTGCCGCAGGTTTCTGAAATTGTATCAATTTGTCGCTGCGTCATCGCGGCTCACGCCTCCAGGTACCCATCAGCGGGTCCTAAGAAGCCTGTTGAGATAGATCGACATTATGAGAGCGTAGTTGACGAAGCAGCTGCTCCGAGGTGGCCGACTGTTGTTGTGCAAAACGCATCAACTGCTGCGCGGCCGTAAGCGCGCTCTGATCATTGAACTCCAGTTCGTTCTCTTCGCAGAAAACGATGAGCGCTTGTTTGATCTCGCGGATATCCCAAAGCCCAAGGGTCATGTTCATTCTCCGAATTGCTGAACTGACGCCATGGTGGCAGGCTGATGTCTCCTGGTTTTGCCAAAGATGTAACAATTGATGTCGCAACGCCGGCACCGATTGCGTCGGATCCACTGCCGCTTCGGTTCATGCGGGGCGAGGCGTCGAATATTCGGCACCGGATACAGTTGCCAGCATCAGTTCCAGCTGTTGCGCAATTCCCGCTCCTGAGAAGGTAAGGTTAGACACCGGAGCAGAGTTGAGGCTGCTGAGTCTGCACCGACCGATCTCGTTACATTTGATTACAATCTAAGACCTGCGCTGCGAAATTTTCGCGACACCCTCACTGTAGGTTCCCCTGATCGAAGTGAAGCCGGCGGCAGATCGCCATCGCTTCGTCGACGGTCGTGAAACTTGAGAGAGGAAACAGCTATGGAAAATTTCAAAGAAGATTATGTAAACCGTCTGCAGTCCCCACCTCACGGCTTAGCCCGGGCTTTGCTCGTCGACGTCTTACTCATGGTCGTGGTCGTTGGCGTTGGTTTGACGCTGAACTCCATGGTGGCCTGAGGCCAAGTGAAGATGGCGTCCAAGGTCGACAACAAGAAGTCGATCCCCACGATCAAGGGCTGGGATACTGAACAAGACCATGCCGAAGGAAGCCGAGATTCTGCGCCTGCAGCTCAACAAGCCTAATATCATGGATGAGTACAAGGCCAAGAAAATCCTGTTATGCCGAAGGCGTGGTGGATGATCGGTTGGATGTAGATCCGGCAGGCATTGACGCAATCGCGCGGTTAGGCGGCGATACTTGCTCCACCATCCGTGATCGCTTTGAGATGCTGACACCGAAGATCTGAGTAAATTAGGCCCCAAACGCGCACATCCGGCAAGAGGCGCACGGTTGGTTACACGCCTTCGCCTTGAAGGGATGCGAACCAGCGACATATGATTTGGTGACGCTACCCTATTGTTTTAATTATTTTTAATCTCATCGGACACCCGGGAACTTTTATCACGGCTCCGATGATGGCTCTAACGAAGGAGCGAGGCTCTTCTCATATCAAACGTCGTATCCGATCGAACTGAGCATCGTTGAAGACAACTCCTTTTCAGAAATCGGACGAACCGTCTAGGTAATGATTCTAATTGGTCAATCTCGGAAAGAGCGGGTGCCATATGACGCGATCACCTTGACGCCCTTTAGAGTGAAGGATCGGCAAAGAGTTATTAGGGCAGTTCGCGGGAAACACGGAAAGGATCCCCATCCCACCGTATCCGAGCGGATTGTCTCTATAGATATGCCCACCTAAGTCTGTAGCTAAAGCCTTTGCCCGATCGCGTTCAGTTGGCGTGGCCCAGATTCTGTTGCTTTCACTGAAAGCATAATCTGAATCAGCAAGAAGTTCGCAGTAGCGGAAATCGCCGCTCAGCCATGGTAGCGCACTGAAGGCTTCTCGTACCGCCGCGTCGCCATCGGCGGTAGCAACCATCGTCAATACCATAACAGGGATATTAAGAGCTTGGAGAAGTGCCCTGTTCTCGTTCGCAAAGATCGTCAATCCTTTGCTGACTGAGCCGCCGGTGGCCACTAGGTCGTCAACAATTAGCAGTACGGAAGGCGCACCATACCGCTCTGTATGATGGGCAACGTCATCCGCAAATCTCGAGGGCGACATCAGACAACGGACACTCAGGCTATTCTCTTCGGCGTAGCGTGAAGCATAGTATTGGCCACTTTTACCCTCGCCATCTAGGTAGGTGATCAACACGTCCATCCGTCGTTCTGATCTCTTCGTTTGAACAAAAAGCGGGAGTATCGGTCGGACCATCCCGTGAAGCGTCCGTAAACGCTCTCTAATTTCCAGTTCATCATAAAAATGCAAGTTCGACAAAATCTTGAAGAGAAGGCGTTGCTCTTGATGCGTCTTTACCTGTTCGAGCCACGCTCGGACATCATCGGTCCCGATTTGTCTTCCTTGATAAGTTGGCCATTTTTTTACGAGCGCAGATATCTCGTCGGATGTGACATACGCCGCATCTTCCGCCTGCATGACTGCTGCAGCAAGTTCCTCGCCCAATGCATCGGCAAGGAGGCGATTTATGCCAATTTCGGTTAACCACAGCCGGAAAATTGGGAGGATGAAATCGTAGCTTTTGTTGTTCTCTCTAAGAATGCCTCGTTTAACGAAGTCGTTCAGGACCGGTGATACCTCACTGTCAGTGAGCATGATCCCGTCCCGGCCCGCGAGTACGTTGGAGAGGTTGATATTGCCCCCACGGCGGGCTGCCCTTCCTAATGCGACTAATGTTCGCGATCGTCGCAAGATGTCCGGTTCTCGCTCAGATGGCGGCTTGTGAATTCCGTCCATCCAGAGGTGTGCGAAAGAATTCACATCAAACGTCTGGATGTTCGATGATAAGCTATTACGAACTTCCTGTGATGTCACATCGGCATCTCGTTCTCGGACAGCGTTTTGGAAAACGCTCGAACACACGATTTTCGCAAAATATGGGTTGCCGTTCGTGAGGTTAAATATCTCAGATATAGCATCTTCGTGCCAGTATATTGAATCTTCGGTGGGTTTGCGCACCAGCGTAATGAAATCGTCCCACTCTCGATCTCTGCTGAAGTAGTCGAGGCGGAACGGTATGAGCTTATTCAACTTCTGTCCCTGCCGATCCATGATGAACGGCATATTTTCCCCGCCTACTAGAACGAGGCAGAGATTTTCACACGTTGTCAGTGCGCGCAGGTTCGCAAAAAACGTCTCGGCCAAGTTTCCTTGCTGATAAAGTTCAGGATGGATTTCGTCGAATTCATCAAGGATGAGGACGTACTTGAGGTCGGGCCTTGTATCGTAGGCCAGATCCGCAAGCCGGGTAAGAGGTGCGAGCGAACCGTCAAAATCCAAGTCGGGGATTGAAATGTCTCTAGGTAGCGTCGCTTTGATGAAGCTAGAGAAACGCTCCCCAAGCTCCCGCATCGATGCCCGCGGATCATCATAGGCTATCTTGCCCCAAAGAAGGTACTGTACGTGGATCGACGAGGGTGAATGCGCCTTGGCAAACTCTGCCGCCGCCAGTGCCAAGGATGTCTTCCCGATCCGCTTTTGACCAGTTACAAAGAACGGTTCCATGGGTTGCCGCAGCATGCGGTTGCCCAAAGACTTTACCTGGTCAACTCGGCCGACGAATGCCTCCCCTTTCGCAACATCCGTACTATAGGGATGCTGATACTCCAGCAGCGCCCAATCAACGTTAGCACTCTGCGCATTTACCTCGATGAGAAAGACGGCTTCGCGCGATTCCGCGTGCCCCGCCTCATCCCATGTCACCGTGACCATGATTTCCGCCATGACACTCGGGGAAAGAATTTTCGCTACAAAAACGGCCGCGAAATCTCCGGGGCCTACATTGCCAAGCGGAAGCGCCTCATTTTCGATATGAAGCTGCGTACGATTGAAATCGGCATTTACACTCAAGTTTATTGCGATCCCCGGGCCGGCGCTGCGGAGAGGAATAAC
Source organism: Hyphomicrobiales bacterium (assembly GCA_900472575.1). Classification (GTDB taxonomy): domain Bacteria; phylum Pseudomonadota; class Alphaproteobacteria; order Rhizobiales; family Rhizobiaceae; genus Neorhizobium; species Neorhizobium cellulosilyticum. Next base: position 64,098 of record UCIV01000027.1, on the reverse strand, counting down.
GAGCGAGATCTCACGTCCAACATCATGCAGAGGGTAACGTTTTTGCAAAACCCCGCCAACGACAGTACGGGCACTGATCTGTGTCTTTGCTTTACCGCGCGTCGAGCTCACAATCTTTTCGATGGCACTGGATGCGGCGGCGACAAACGGCGAAAAGAAGCCTTGGATCAAGAGGGAATGGTTTTGCTCCACGTACGCCCGTTGATCACTCAAGTAATGGTCCGCGTCAGAAAGATCGTCCCAGAAGCTCTCAGTCTCTTTCGACAGGCGAGCAATTTTTTTGATTGCCACATCGATACGAGTACGCACTTGCTGTGCGTCTGCCGGTCCACAATAGGCTTTGACTATCCCGTTGTTCAAAACAGTCAGGATTTGACCGCGGGACGCGACAATACCGTCAATATCGCTCGTTATCTCTGATAGAGGGCTTAGTAAGCCAACAATCCGCTCGTGAGCGCCCGCCAGATGTGCGATTTTTTCATGCGTTTGACGTTTGTCTGCGGACCCCGAGTATTGGGCAATCTCCGGGTGATTTCGCTCACAGACCTCCACCAGAAAACGTTCGTCGCATTCCAATAATGGGTGATTAAGTAGGCTGTCCGATCCAAGGGCCTGGATCACCAAGGCCGCCTCAGCCAGGCACGATATTTTCTGTCGCGATAGCGTTTCGATCGCGTCTCCGAAATTCGTGTCCTCACCTCCTGCTCGGGCAATCACTAGCTTTGTTAAAGATGAGGCTGCAGCATCCCGCCAATCCGGCTGGCCTCTGTCTCGCAATAATGCCAGCTGAAACATATCGGCAGATCCTAATGAACTGCTGGACTGCTCACCAGAGCTAGCGGCTATCTCATTGACAGCATTCACTTTAATCTGCCCACCGAATCAACGTGAAGTTACATCCCGCGCCAAGAATATTACCATCGAGAGCAGCAAAGGAAGTGTTTTGTGAAGAACTCGGCATTTTTACTTGAAGTAAGACCGTCATACGCAACCGACCAAATGCAGACGCGGCTTACTCGCCCCCGAGATTACATTACTAGTAAGACCGGAGTTATATCACTGTCGGTCCGGGTACCTAAGCGATATTTAACTCAGGCATCCTATGGATATGGCGACCGACACCTGGGAGAAGACATGTCGCGCTACAGCCCATTTCATCCAAATTCAGAAACCACGTTGGAGGCGGCGACGGAATGGAGAGACCGCTGCCTGAAGAACGAGGGATCGCTTTTCGGACCGGACCACCTCTGGTCCCACGAAGGGCTCGCGGAAGTCGCCGAACGCTTCAGCGGGGCGTTCGAAGGCGGCGTCGGCGGATTTTATGAGAAGTTGACGAAGAAGTTTAAAGGGGCATCTCCGAACGCCTGCAAATTGCTGTCCGAGATCCTGTGGATTCTGTACCTCTTCCCCAACAACATGGGTCCCCATTCGAAGCGCGAAGGCATAGGCAAAGCATGGGCATGGTCGGGGGCGCCGCTTGAAGGTGAACGGGCCGAGCGACTTCTTTCCGACAACGTCCTAAAGGGTCTCGGCTCCGGCGGACCAGGCTTTATGAACCATAGGCCACGTGAATTGGGGTTCTTCATTCGTGCCCTGATGTCCTTCAAGTTGCTCTCACCTGAAATGCAGCTGTCGTTGCTTGAAGATGCATGGGCATTTGCAACATGGTTGGATGACCGAGTGGTTTGCGGCCGCATTCCTCGACGAAGCTTCGGAACTGATCAGGCGGGGCCTCCGATCCGGCTATACAATCATCGAGACGAGAGAGGCCTGTTTGCGGGGAAGACTTGACGTCGCAAAGCAGATCGGTGCAGCCGGCGGACTTCATCAATTCAGCGTCCAGTTAGACGAATATTCGCTGGACCGGCCGGAAAACCGGATCTTGCGGTCCACTGTCGAACATGTCGCCCGCAATACGACCTCGTCGGAAAATTGGCGCCGATCCAGAGAACTGTCGGCTCTTCTCGGCGACGTCCCGGAAAGCGGAAACGTCGGCTCCGACCTCGGTAAATGGGAGCGAGGGAGACAACTCGCCGATTATCGACGCGTGAAGCCGCTGGCCGAACTTATGCTCACCCATCGGCTGCCGTTCGCTACGCTCGGCGAACGGAGAGGAATGAGCATGCTGTTTCCGATGGAACGGCTGTTCGAACGGTATGTCTTTTCTTCGGTGTCGGCCTCGCTCGAGACGGGCTTCAAGTCCGTTTGGCAACCGAATCGATATCACCTTTGCTCCCTCAGCGCGGAGAAATGGTTTCGGTTGAAACCCGACATGTTGGTGCATACCGAGGCGCAGAGATGGATCATTGATGCGAAATGGAAGCGGTTAAATCGCGACCGAAGCGCGAATTTTGGACTGTCGCAGGCGGACTTCTACCAGCTTTTCGCATATGGTCAGAAATACTTGCAGGGATCGGGGGACATGTTTTTGATGTATCCGAGGATCGATGAGTTTCCCGAAGTACCGGGTCAGTTCAACTTTTCCCGGGATCTCCGCCTCCACGTCTTGCCGTTCGATTTGCACTCGCGGACGGCGCCCACTTGGCTCTCCGTCATAGGAAATGGTGGCAATCAGGAATCCGCGGCATGATCTCGGAATACGGCCAACCCGTCGAAGCGACATTCGAACTGGTAGGAGAAGGTTCGAACTTCACTCTCGTTTTCAAAGCTGATGGTGGATCAGGAAAAAACCGTTTGAATAGAGACTACGGTCGGGGCTTGGAAATCCTGATCCGGAGACTCTCGTCCATCTCGGCCTCGCTCAACGGCGCATATCTTGACAGCAGCTTCGCACAAGAACTCGAACCGGAGAAGCGCAGGGTAGGTCCGGCCGAGAAGATATTTCTTACCGACGTGGACGCACGCGATTTGTGCAGCAGGATCCGCCGCGAGGCTGCCTCGCTCAAAGTTCCCGGTGCGCGTAAGGCCCAAGACAAGACAGGAAAGAGCGGCGTTAATCAAACAAGAAGGCTTCGTCTCGACCTGTCGACGCCGGCCGCATACGACGTCTCCACTCTGCACGCTTATCTTGAAAACGGGTTCGGCGGAAACATTGAGCCGATGCAGATGGCTCCGGGCGAAACGACGGCAGGATTTACTCGGTGGTTGGAAATGCTTCGGACAGGAGAGCAAGTCGGGAAGGAGACATGGTATTTCGCCACGCACAATGTCCGGGTGAAGATCGGCCCCCGTCTTGTAAATGGCGTACCGATAGCGCGCTTTGCCGAAGGTCGGCGGGGAAAGGACTGGATCGTGGAGATCAATCCTCCGAGATCTCCCAAGCGTGAAGACGGCCTTTCAACGATCGCGATCGATCCGTTGAAGAGGCGTTGGTTGCTGAGACAGGGGACGCTGCATGAAAACCAACTCAGCGAGCGTATCGACGGCGACCGATTTCGCGACCTCACGGGATTGAAGAGCGTTCATCTCAGCGACCGTGAGAGACCGTGGTATGCCGTTGAGATGATAGATTTCGCGGCCGCGAAGCCGCTCGGCACGCTCGAGTTCGTCGCCCGTTGTGCGCTGGCCCGCAGCGGCGGCTCGTCTCTCCCCGCCGTCGAGGTCGAGCTTTTCGGCGCTCCCGAGATCGCGCAGTCCTATATTATCCCTGGGTCGGAAACCTCCGAACGCGAAGTTCGGAGGAAACAAGGCGAGGTTTGGGAGGCCTTGGAAAGCCTTGCACGGGAGAAGGGAGGTGAACTCAGGAAACCGCGTCATGCCAGAGGCTACGAGGTCGACGGCCTGTTGCATCTCAAATCGAGGTCCGTCCTGATTGAGATTAAGACCACGACGACGGCGGCCGACATCTATACCGGCGTGGGGCAACTTCTCCTCTACCGGCAAATCATTCCAATGCTCGTGGATGCGGAATTGGTCCTTCTCCTTCCTGGTGACGTAGCAAAAATTTTCGTCGACGCGCTGTCCTCCCACGACATTCGAATCCTGACGTATCGCCTTGATTCCGACAGGCGCTGCAATGTGGGATGGCCGGCGGCCACCTTGCAACATCTGGGTCTTCTATAGGCTTCTCCGCACATCGGCTGATGTGCTTGTGGACCCATTCCGCTTAACGGCGTTCGGCCATGTCTCCGAACATCTCCTTTCGCGGCCAGCGGCGAGACGACCATTCGATCGATCGATACCGGCGGCCATTCAGTACTGGAAGCCTTGGGCAAACGACACCTGTTCGCCTGCATGCCCGTATCCCTCCTTCACGCGATCGTCGATGAATTCGCTGTCGCGATGTCGGGTCGCGTATATTACTTAGAGTGGCGATTGCCGAGGGAGACCGCGAGGTCGGTCGGCGACGAACTGATCGCCCACCTGGCGCGCTGGCAACGCTTTTCACGCTACCGTCGCCCACGGCATTGCGGTCTCTTCGAGCCCGCCCGCCCCGTTTGAGGAGCATGCGCATGGAATACGAATCGAACCACCGCTCGTGGACGTCTTAATCCGCCGCACCGTCGATCTTTCCACGCTCGCCGCTTTGGACGAGGGCCGAGCCGGATCGGAGGACGGGATCGCGCTGAATCTGAGCTATGCTGACATGAGGGGGTGGACCCTTAAAGATGCGCGTCTGATCTTCTACCAGGAGCATGATTTGCTGAGTCAACTCGCCGAGGCCAGTTGGAGGACCGACGCAGCGTCCGCGATACTCGACGAGCAAATGTCGGAAGGGAGTGAACTTACATGGTTCGATCCTGGCATCGCAGCCGCGGTGTTCGCCTTGTCGGCGGCCGGGGCCACCCCGATCAGTTCATGCAACGGCGGTACGATCGGGGGCGATCGCCATTCGAGCGAGACGCCCAACATTCTGGTGGCCGCTGCTCCCAAGATGTAAGTCGCTGCGATAGCAAAACGCTCTTGAGAGGGCCGGCATGGGGATAATTCCGAACGGGGAATTTGCCGAGCTTCGTCGACGACATTTTGAAGTTCCACGCATTTGCCGAGCGACTTTTGAACGAGCTGGAAGGCTGAACCGGAGCGGCGGCGATACAAAGGTAGGCGGGCCTTCGAATCGGGCTACATCGCCGGGTAGGCTTTTAGAAAGCCGTTCGGATGCCAAACGAGCTGCATGAAGTCGCGAAGCTTCGGCACGCCCGCCATCAGCTCAAGTTGCGGAGGTTGCATCCGTGCAGTCCCAATACCAACAAATCCAGCCCACACCTTGAGGCTGGTCCTCGCCGGCCTCAAGGAAGGGAGATTGGATAATCACATCATTCCTCACGCCCGAAACTTTGCCCTCCCCGTCACCTCGCGCAAGCCAAGCTCCGAAACGATCCGCGCGCCGCTTGCAGCGTCATCTCAAGTATTTTTGCCACCTCAGCCGACGCCAACGGCTTCGCCATCAGCTCCGACAGTTTTGACGAGATGGGTCGGTTCTCGAGCTTCCGATCAAACATTTTTTGCGCGGGCCCTAACCGGTCATGTTCTTTCTTGCCGATGTTGCTGGCTCCTCCAAGGCGGCGTGCGATGGCGCGCTGCCGGCTTCAAGATCCTATGCTGGGATCGGTTGGCGAAGGCCGTCTTTGCCCTGCTTGGAACAGATTGCGGCAGCAGCAAGACAATGCTGAAGTGTTCGGATTGCGGACTCACAATAAGGGGCGTGCATGCGGTATTATCCGGTTGGGGGGCATGACCTTCCCCGAGTAGATGGGGCTATTGCACTCTGGGACGCCGACCAACGCGCGGGATTCTGGGAAGGCGTCGAAGCCTGGGATCCTGGGCTTGGTGACGCCTGCGGATGTTATGTGTTCGCGATCCGAACCGGGGCGGCATCAAGCCTTGGTATGTGGGTAAGGCGGAGAGGCAGTCATTTAAACGCGAGTATTTGACCGTCGACAAGCTGAACAAATATGAAGCGGCGTTGCTTTCGGTTAGCAAAGGCACACCGCTCCTCTTTTTCTACGTCCGCCTCACAGAAGGTAAGCGGGCGTACTCCGCGCCATCGACGTCGCGACATCGTGACGTTTCCTACCTCGAAAAGCTTTTGATTTCGCACGCGCTGCAGCGAAATAAGAACTTGATCAACAAACAGGAGACAAGGCTGCTCAAGGAAATGGTGGTCCCCGGCATGATGAACACTGAACAAAGGAAGCTAACCGATACGGCTGTTTTCATGAAGCGGATGATGGGGTATTGAGTCGTTCCGTTCCAGATATCGGGGTCGGAACAAGACAAGCCGCCTACCGGGCGAAACTTACCCGTTCTTTGAAGAAGGCGGCGAAGAAGCCAAAGACGGTCGAAAGCCAGACCGATGCCGCCAGCAAGCTACTTGGCTCGGACGAGTTCGACGCTGACGGTCTGCTTCGGTAGCTGGAGCCCAAATTGGACCAGTGAAAGAGGCCGCGGGACCTCACTGCGGCGATAAGCTCCTGATAACTGCGCGTGATCACGACCTCGCGAAAGTCACCGCAAGTCACGGCCGTCGGAAACTGTAGCGAAGGCCCTCGCCAACGAGTTCAAGCACAGCTTCGCCAGCTTCGCTCAGAGGATTGGGGATCATCTCTACCTGCATTCGTGCGGGTTCCGCTAGGTTGCTGACATAAGCGATCCAGTAGACCAGTCCGGCCCGCGTCCGCGCGGCGATCCTTCCAGCCCTCACCTCGGTCTCTCCCATTTCGAAGAGGCGCGGATCGTTGAGGCTGGCTTTGACTTCTATTTGCCAGGTTTGCCGGTGCCATGAGACCTCGAAGTCGAACCCAAGGCCATCATCCCCCTTTCGTCCGGTGAAGATTTCGGCATTGGATGATTTCCATGCCGCGTCGATATCCTGCTTTGGCATACGCGCCTGCAGCCAATGCCGAACCGCAAGTTCGCCCATGCGACCAATCATGTCCGTTTTCGCAGATGGAGCGAAGGAGCGGGCGCTATAGCTTGAGGTCCGAAAATTCCTGCCCTGGCCGCCCCCATCGGATCCTCTGCCGCTGTGACGTGCTGGTGCAAGGCTGGCACCCTGACCGACTGGGGTTTTTAAAAAATCTCGCGGAAGAGACTGCTTGAGCTCTGCATCCAGCGCCGCCCAATCCGTTTCTTCAGGATCGACGGACCGGCCGTTGAATTCAATCGAGCGCTCTTGCTTGCGACGGGCCGCCACTTCCGCCTCTACCTTGGCACGCGCATCCGCCAAAGCCGCATCTCCCAATTCGAGAGCGTCACGATCCAGCGTCAGTGCCATGTTAGCCGGCCAAATGCCGAGTCTTTCAATCCAGGCGAGCAAGCCGTTTTGGTCACATATTAGTATATCAATGACCCCGGCCTCGTCGAGGCGCGCACGCAGATCGGAAAAGCCGCCATCTGCGGCGGCCCATGGCGCCGGAATCGGCACCGCTCGCGATGAGCACCAGGCGCGTATAAGGGGGGCCGCTAAGCGAGCGATATCCTTTAGCGCATTACTGTTCGCTCGACGAACCTCGTCCAACCCGGCAAGGTGGGGATGCGCAACGTCGAATGGCTTTGCACCGTGAGTGGCGAGCCACTCGTTTATATGCTGATCGAGAGCCGCCTCGGGTACCTCCTTCCACCGCATTGCCCAGGCGGGATCTGGTCTCAGGTCGGACGCCGCGTCGCGAGCGCGGGCGTAGGCTGGCGCGGCGGTGGCCCCTGCGATCGTCGGCGCGAATGTCGCACGCAGGGCATCGAAAATTGCCAAGCTCACGGATCTGACCCGATTTGAGACTTGGCGGGCATGAATATCCGGATAAGTGTCCGGCGCCTGCCCGACAGCCGTGAGCGCCCAATTCATCCCTTCAAAGTCGAGCTTCAGCATGTCCCGCAGCTCGGACACCGATAGCGCAGTACGGCAAGCGTTGAGTGCTTCCTGCGCATCGCATCCCAGAGGCGAAAGCCAAGGCGCGATTGCCTGACGCAGCCGAGATGCGTCCTGAATGCAATCCGCTTCATCGGCGGTAAAGGCGTCGACGGCTGCCTGGCCCCCGGCCAAATACAACAACGCGCGTAGCCACGGCAGATGACGTTCGAGTCCCCCACCCATCGTCTCACGCACGACCCGACAGGCTCGCGGTGTGAGGCGAAGGCTCTCGCAGAGCCTATCGAATTCGCTCTCCAGATCAGTCGGCTCTCCAATTACCGTACCATCGGCTTGCAAAGAACGCAGCAGGATCCGCAAGGCCTGTTCCAGACCCGGTTGCCCCAATGCATCGCAAAGCGCAGCCAGGGACTGATCGAGCTGGTTCCAGCCCGTCGGCTCATCCGTTCGTACCACGATGACCGCCTGACCATCAGCAAGCTTCAGACCAAGTGCCTCGGGACCGCCTTCCAATTCATCGTGAGCGAAATCATCGAGCCGGAAGCCCAGGCGCGAACCTGTTTGGATCAAGACGCGGTTCAACCGGTCCAGGATGGACTGGCGGTTGACCGGAAGGTTTCGAGCGTCGAGACCTTTGACCCCTTCCATAGCGACGGCCACCATCAGAGAGAGGCGCGGGCACCATTTGACCGTCGGGATCATGGCGCCGGTACCAACGTCCCGTCCGTCGATGGTAATCCTGTATTCGGCTTTTGACAGCAAGCGTACGCGATCATTGTAAAAGGCTTGCAAGATTTGGCCCAGGCGGAGCTTGTCACCCGTCCGGATTTCGAGCATCGGCTTGCCGGCTGCCTCCACAAGGCTCGCTGCCGTCTCGTCATCATTGTCTCGTACGTAAATCGGTTCCTCGGCAACGTTCGCGCCGCGCATGAAAAAGGCCTGCAACAGGCCGCCACGCCGCGCCAGAAGCAAGACAGGGGCACTTTCTGGTTGTGGCAAAGTGGCGGTGCGATAATGATCGGCGATCCGTTGCCAGGTGCCCGCATAGAGATTTGCCAGCTGCCGTTCATAGAAGGTCTCGAAACCGGGCTTTGCGAATTGGCTGGCAAGAAATCCCGCCTGCCGAAGCAATGTTGCGGAGTCATCGAGGACACTGAGCATAGTGTGTTGACGAATAGCTGCCATATGCACTGTGCTTGCCTTGTCAAGGGCACGCATGACCGGAACCGCCGGACGACGAAGGTAAAAGGGAAAGCGGTCGCCGGATTCCGCGGCCATCCAGATCTGCGAAGGCGACACGGAAACCGCCTGGCTCCCGTTCGATGTGGGCTCGAGTGCGGGAATCCATTCGGCATTGCGCAGAAACACGCTCAACGGCGTCGGCCATTGCCGCACGTCGGCTTGGACAAAAAACGAGTGCCGTATGGTCAGCGACCAGGCCTCAGGAAGAGGCTCGCCCAGCCAGCCGATGACCAACAAGGCATAGCACTCCAAGGCTTCACGATCGAAGCGCTCCAAGTCCCATTGACCGGGCATCCATTGCAAGTTGCCGCTGATGGAATAGGCACTGCTTCCAATGAGTGGCGAGGGTTTGGTGCTGGCAATCGACGCCCTCCACGCGACCGCCGCGGCTTCGGTCAGGCCTTGGCCGCGCCAGAAACTAGGCCCGTCGAGCGTGTGGCCACGATGTGTCCCTGACACGGTTTTTTGGACTGGGTGCAAACCGCGTTGGACGCCCAATTCGCGCAAGAAATCGGTCCAAAGGGCCGAACTGCCGATCTTGAATGCATAATGGTCCGGTCCGGCTAATCGCCGTCTGGCGACGTCCTCAAGGTCGGGGCAATCTGAAGGAGCGGCGGCGAGGAAGCGCTCGAGGAGACGACCCCTCGTCTCGTCGGGCCAGTCGCCGGAAAACACAGCGTCCTCCGCGGCAATGAATCCATGGTTCATTGTCGGCACGTATAGCCGCAGGTTGGTGGGCAGTGACACACCGCGTCCCTTGCCGTGCGGCCGCCGCCAAATCTGGAAAGCCCAGCGCAGGCCGGCGGCGCGCGTCTGGTGGCGGCTGTCGTCACGTAACACCCGTGCGATTTGACTGAGTATATTTTCTCTATCGAACTCCAAGATCAATTTGTGCCGCAAAAGGAAATTGCGCGCATCGGCAAGTTCTGCGTACCAATCCAGCTGGTCGGAGAGGAACGCGAAATTTTCCGCCAATGCACTGGGAGGTGAAAGGTCGCAGGCCTCGTCGTCTCCTGGCCCTTTGCGCGCCGGCGGTGCAAATACGGCAGCACGTCCCAAGCGCCGAACCCGGCGTCGGCCGCTGGTCACGGTGTCCTCAGAAGGCGAGACTGTCGACATTGCCGGACGCAACTGTCCGTCGTCGCATTGTAGAATGAGTTTCTCGGCTAGCGCATTGCCACCACTTCCGACAAACTCTGGAAGTTCCTTGTAGTAGGCGGTCCACGCAGTCGGCGAATGATGTTCGTCGCCTTGCATGGATGCGGCGACCTCAACCGCTAGCCCCACGCGCTCGGCCGCGCTGGGTGTTTCAACATAGCCGACGATCTGCGCCTTTAAAAAGCCAATAAATGCATCGGTTCGCTGGTCCAGCCCGGGCCAGAGCGGCCACGTTCCCACGTTTTTGGCTTGCCGGGCCGCAACCACCAGAGAGAAGGTCTGTCCGCCCTGGATCCAACGGCGTGACACGCGCGGGCTGCGCCAAGAAATTGTCGCTTGGTCCAAGTCGCCAAAACTGAGCACAGGCGCGACCGGAGCATCCGCGAACGCGGCAACACCCAGGGCGGTCGCGATCGCGTTGGCCACGCGCGAAGAGAGATCCTCGTCTGTCTCGAAGCTTTGGACTTTATCCCAAGTCATGACGTCGACAGCGCAACGGGCGCGTTCCGCCGCGGTCAATCCGCCAGCCTCATGCAAATTTTCGGTGACCAGCCATGCAACGGTCTGAGCAGCTAAATCGGCCGCCTTCTCAAGAAGCATCGCATTCAGACGAACCTTGCCGTCCAAGCCTTTGCGGTTTGCAGTCGGAAAAAAAGAGCCATGAAGATAGCCACGGAACGGTGCGCGCGCCTGCTCTCCCATTGGAAGATAGGTGTAAAGGCGAGAGGAAATGTCAGCGGTCTCATCCAGCGGAACTGCGAGAGCAACCTCACCGTCTCCATCCCATTCGTTCCAGTGAGAATGTAACTGGGTCTGGTTTATCCCAAGCGTAATCGCCTCGATCATCGCGGTTTCATCGACCGCTTTCCGCGCGATCAGGTAGCGACCCGCCGACCCCAGATCGGCAATCACGAACCCGGTCGGCGCATTTGCCAGAGCGAATTCGCGGCGGGTCAGCAGGAGAGGATCCGCTTGTGCGCCATCGACACCCTTTACGTGAACATGCAGCAACTCCAGCCGTGTGAGGAAAAGCAGCATCGGCGCGCCGACGCCGCGAAGCGCCTCGATTTCCGCCAAAACCGCGGCAGCCGCGCGGGCATCACGAACGGGCAATGCGATGACCGTCGAAAATCCGCGCCGCGCGAACGCCAAGATCTCCGGTGGCTGCACGCCCAGCCACACGGGAACATGAAAGGGAGGAAGGTCTTTCCGAGCCAATTCCAGCGCGCGAGTTCCGGAAGTCATGGACGCAAGATCGTCGTCGTTTGCAAAGCGGAAGCAGTACCCGTAAAAACGATCCGCACCTGTGTGCCCGGGTTCCTGGGAGTAGATCTCAGGCACGTCGCAGATGTGACGGATGCTTCGAAAGCCTAACCCCTTATTGCCGATGGCTTGCCCGGGCGGTTTGCTCGACAGACCGAGATCTGAGAGCGCTTCGACGTTAGATTTCGCGAATGGGGCTCCACCATTCGCCACATACAGAATGCCATGAGTGCCGGCTCCAGCATCGAAAAGAACCTCGATCTGACCGTCCATTCGAGCATCACCATGCACGTCGTGGGCATTCTGAATCAGTTCTATCAGAAAGCGGCCATGGTAGTCCGCGGCGATCTGTTCGCTGATGCTGCTGGCGGTCGAATAGATCTTAGAGAGATATTCTCCGTCGTCGTCGATCGTGCCCTCAAACCCGCGTATCTTACGCAAACCCCAGTCCGTAAGGAAAGCCTTTGAGGCGCCGGTTGACCCTTCTCCCGAGGAGGCCCGTAATTTCTCTGTGACGTCACTCGCCGCTATGACCCACCACCTTGCAAACCCTCCCGGTTCATCTTTTCCCCACCCTATATTTGCAACGACAGGTTTATGACATTTGGCTTCTTCAGCAAATCCACTTTTCGTCTGGGTGACGAAAAGATTATGGACATGTCGTCCAGCTGCTGACGGGCTTATTCGTTCATGACCTTCTTCGGGATATCCTTCGCGCTCGAACGTCGAATTTGAGTGACTAAAAATAATCGTGGGCTACGTCGATGCGCAGGCTCACCAATCAATGATTGTTAGTGCATTTTGATGCAAATCGGTGCATTGTGGTGCGAGGAGGCCCTATGACCGCATTGAAACCTCAAAAACGATTCACTGTCTCAATCGATGAAACCGACTACGATGCTCTTCAGGCACTCGGCCGGTCGGTAAGCCCTCCGGTCAACCTGCAGTACCTTCTTCGCTTAGCTGTACGCAATCTTCTAGAGCAACATAAAGCGAAGCAACTTTCTTTTCCGCTGGAGAGGCGGCCATGAAATTTATTGATTTGTTCGCTGGGCTTGGCGGTTTCCACCAGGCTCTAGGGCGGCTCGGCCACGAATGTGTTTTTGCCTCTGAATTGAACAAGGACCTGGCGAGCCTCTACGAGCGCAACTTCGGGATTAGGCCGCACGGCGATATCCGTGAATCTTACGAACTAGTCCCGGCCCATGATATTCTTTGCGCTGGCTTTCCATGCCAACCGTTTTCCAAAGCGGGAGATCAACTCGGCTTCGATTGCCCGCAATGGGGTGATCTTTTCGACTTCATGATCAAGATCATAGAGCGACATGAGCCGCGCTTCCTTATCATCGAGAATGTGCCGAACCTAATGCGGCACAATGGTGGCAAGACTTTTCAGCGCGTAAAGCAGAGGCTCCGGGGCGTGGGATACGACGTTGATTCAACATTGATGTCGCCGCACATGTTTGGTGTGCCTCAACTACGGGAACGCGCGATCATCGTGGGCGTTCGCGACGGACTTGGCGGTTTCCAGTGGCCTGAACCGACACATGAAGCAGAAGAAGTCGATATCAGATCAATTCTCGATGTCCGGCCCAACGATGCAAAGGCATTGCCGCCAGCTTTCGTTAAATACTTAAAGACTTGGCAACGTTTTTTGGACGTCTTCCCGAAAGATATCGAACTGCCGTCTTTTCCGATTTGGGCAATGGAGTTTGGCGCGGACTATCCCGTCCGTACTGGTTCACCAATGGGCATCGGGCTCTCGGAAATGCATGCTTTCAGAGGCGCCTTTGGCCGCCCGATGTCTGGTATGTCCGAGGATCAGGCGCTTGAAGCGCTGCCGCCATACGCGCGCGACTCCAACTCGTATTTTCCTGAGTGGAAAATACAGTTCATTGAGCAAAACCGTCGATTTTACCAGCGTCATAAGGCGATCATTGACCCCTGGCTTCCGTCAATTCAAGAGTTTTCGCCAAGTTTCCAGAAGCTGGAATGGAACTGGAAGGGTGGGCCGCGTGACCTGAACCAATGTATCATCCAGTTCCGAGCATCGGGTATTCGTGCCAAACGACCCAATGCCGCGCCATCTCTTGTTGCACTTACGACAAGCCAGGTGCCGGTTATCCCATGGGAAGGCCGGTACATGACCACCCGTGAATGCGCGCGTCTTCAGAGCATGGGCGCGTTGAAATATCTTCCGGAAACGCAAACCGGCGCCTTTAAGGCGCTGGGGAACGCTGTGAATGTCGATGTGATCGCTGCGGTTGCGCAATCGCTACTTGGCGATAATGAACCCGTGATAGGAAGTCTGAAGCTTCCGTTGGGACCACATGGTCGACTGGAAGTTGCCGCCTAAGATGCGGGGGGAGAAGTAAGCTTAGTGGAAGATTTAGATTTTGACCAAATAGCAACGCTGCTCTCTGAGCTATCGCAACCTAGTGTGCGCCCGAAACTTGAGGGCAATCGGCGTGCGCCGAGCCCGTTCGACTCAACTGAAATTGATTTCTCATCTAGCGCTTGGCTCGCGAGGGTTCTCGAGGTCGCGATCTGGCTTAACCTGGACACGCAATTCGGTGATCAGGAGTCTCCAAAAGCCGTCGCCCTTCGACTATTTGACGAACTCTCTCCTGGCAAAGCCGAAGCTAGCTTCCAGATCGAAGACGGCCATCTTCTGATCACTGAAGCTGGGGCTCAAACATTGGAGGAGCGACTTAGCCGCGCCGTAAACAACCGAGACCTGTTTCTGCAGATGATAGAAGACGAGCTCTCGGTCGCCGCCGCGACTGAGGCTTGGATCGACGCGTGGAATGAGCCGCCGGCAACCGAGCCCCTTTCCATCAATGCCACAGTGGACAAGTGGCGCATCTACGACTTGGCGGGACGCGCTCAACAGCATCAGTTGGAGCTGAACCCGACCTACCAGCGCGACTTTGTTTGGTCGAACTCAGACTCGCAGTTGCTTATTGAATCGATTTTACGTGGCATACCGCTTCCCTCAATCATCCTCGCTCGAGTGTCCAGTAGCCAGCGGTACCAGATTGTGGATGGAAAACAGCGGCTCACGGCAATCCTTCGCTTTATGGGTTCGCATCCAGAAGGAATAGAGAACGCTAAGCGGCTGAAGGACTACAGTTTGTTCGGAACAAACTTCAGTCAATTCGCGCGAAGAAACAGCTTACGCGCAACAGATATCCGAGAGAAATATCTTCCGTTCAAGACCAAAAAATACGCTGCGGGAGACCCGCTTGAGCATTTGGGCGGGAAATATTATTGCGAGATCAAGAACGAGCAGGTTAGGATCGCCGGAGAGACAATAACGGTCGCAGACTTATTCGAGCGAGCTTGTGATTATTTCATCCCCGTCCTGATATATCGTGATACGCAGGTTAGGGATATTCATAAAGTTTTCAGGCTATATAATCAGCAGGGTATGAAACTGAATGCGGAAGAGATCCGCAACGCGGTGTTCAATCACCTCGTGATTTCGCGCTTGATGCTATTTGTTGGGGGGGACCGTCCCGAGCCAGAAATCGCGCCAGAACTTGTGAAAGCGGGCATCGATCCTGCATCTGCGCATGAGAATATCAAGGCTCTCGGATTTGGAATAACGCGCTTCCGACGCACAAAAGTGCTGCTCTGGACGGTTGCGACACTTATTCTCAAACCTACGCAGGGGCCTGATAGGGCATTCCGAACGCCGTCGACGGCTAGCCACATTGATGAGTTTTTGCGCTCGATTGATGACAACAGGCTCGCCCAGTTTCGTTCAAAGGCAACGCTCGAGAATTTAGCCAACGATCTCATTGCAGCACTTGAGCTTCATCAACTCACGTCCGATGCTTGGCACCCCAAGTTCCGGCGAAAGGGCAAGAGCGAAATGGCCTCTCGATGGGAAGAATTACCTGTGGTGGCAAGTCTTCTTGCCTGTTTGGTTCTGGTCATTGTCAGCCAGCAGGAAAGGCTCGAGAGTGGTATAGATAAGGTCCGCGAATTGACCTCGAAGATGGTAGGTCCGGAGAGCACACAGAACAAGACACAATGGGCACACATAGCGAACGCATCTACCAGCATTCTTGAAGCCTTGGGAATTAGCCCACTTGACGCGAACGATGCTGTAAAGGATCGATACGGAGATAGCGCACTAGAGGCGCTGCTGGAAATCCGTAAGATTGCGCTGGTTTGATATGGGCCGCGGAGAGTCGAGCACTTTTCCGACAGCGATCGTCCCTGCCACAGGGCAAGCTAAGTCGCCATCAGAAGCGCTAAGCACCTCGCCGACGGAGTCGGGTTCGTGGTGGTCGCGTTATCGGACGAATATTCAGAACCGCTTATCGCCCACCGCGCTCGCCGTGCTCGAATCGGACGCGCGCTACATCATTGGACGAACTCTACCTTCCAAACAAGGGACGCTAGATCAAGCGGCGTGGCCCGACACTCGTGTCCGAACAGGCATGGTCGTTGGCTCCGTCCAATCCGGGAAGACGGCCAGCATGCTGGGCGTAGCTGCGATGGCTCTGGATGCAGGCGCAGACCTTCTAATCTTACTGGCTGGTACTCGCGTAAGTCTTTGGCTTCAAACGTATGAACGGTTGCTGGCTCAACTAGATGGCTCAACGATGGAGGACGCTTATCGTCGACGTGCGGAAAGGTTGATACTGCCGCAACCCGCCGACATCCTTAATGAGGAACGAGCCGATCCAGGTCGATACTTGCAGAGGCCGCTCGCGCGTCAGGCTCTCCGCGCTGGTCGCCCAATAATATGTGTGATCCCTAAGGAAGACGATCATCTGGTGATGTTAAGCCGCTTCCTTAGCGACATTGTCACCGATGAGTATCTTCGGGAGAGGGGCAAACCCTACTCAGTCGTGCTGCTTGACGACGAAGCCGACGATGCAAGCGTGCTCGATAGCGAGCGATCGCAGAAGGTGACTCCACGGCTCATTTCCGCACTTTGGAGCGGTGACCCCGATGAGACTGCAACGCGAAATCCAGCGATGTTCGCAACGTACGTTGCCTACACCGCGACGCCACAAGCAAACTTTTTGCAGGCGACCCATAACCCGTTGAGCCCCAGAGACTTCAACGCAGCGCTTAGGACGCCAGGCGCTTCGGGTGCTGTGTCGCCCAGAGCGGTCGCCTTTGCAGAGCCGGCAGGAGTCCTATCGTTCTACTGCGGCGGAGAGATCTTTTACGAGCGGTCTCGAAACACTACACCCGGCGCGCTTTGCCAGGTGTCGAGCTTTCCCGATCTGAGGCCAGGTGAAACCGAGGCCGAACTAGCAATGCGACGCGATGACCTTCGCTGGTCGATGCTGGCCGATTCAATGCGGTGTTATCTCGTTGGGGCCGCGATAAGAAGTCTCGCCCCAGGATGGGAGAACGCGTTTAATCACAGCCTCGGATATCAGTCGCTTGAAGTAGCTCATGCAGCCGCGCCCGGGCCCCATACGATGCTGGTTCATCCTTCTGCACGGAAGGAAGATCACTTCACTACGGCAAAGGACATCTTGAAATGGTCATCAGCAATACCCGGCCAAGAAGCGTTAGTGGAAATCGATGAGGTTTCGGAAGCGAAGCTGTTAATCTCAGCGGAGGGACTGAGACGCCGCGTTGAACTCGAAGAAGAAAAATGGGCCGCTTGGTTGCCACGATTTGAGGCTTCCAGGATCGCACTTTCAACATTGCCTCATGCACCTTACGCACCGATCTCTCAAGTTGACTGGCCGAGGGTACGAGATGCTCTTGTTGACCGCGTTTTCCCGAACGTCCGGGTACGGGTTCTCAATAGCGACCCTGCGTCCGACGACAGGCCACGCTTCGAAATTTTCGAAGAATGCGACACCTTCCGAATACCGCCCGATAGTCTGTCAATCTTCGTAGCAGGAAATGTATTGTCGCGCGGCCTAACGCTTGAAGGTCTCACTACGAGTCTGTTTCTTCGCGGTGCAGCAGAGCCCGCCGCCGACACTCAGATGCAAATGCAGCGTTGGTTCGGCTATCGCGGGAGCTTCTTGCCTTTTTGCAGGGTCTTCACCTATGAGGACCAACTGCAGCTTTTCCGACGCTACCACGTCAACGACAACGCGTTGAAGACTGAAATCATCGCGGCTATGGACGCCGCGGAGGAAGTTTCGAGCCCCGCATTGGTCTTACAGGGAACATCGTTTGTAGCGACTAGCAAAATCGAAGCCCGCAAAGTCCCCCTCTCTCCTGGACCCAGACCTTCAATCAAATTGATCGAGACGGACGATGATCAACTTGCGAAACACAACATCGGTGTTGCCGTAAGTGTGTTGAATGATGGGACTTGGGTGCCGTTGCGGGACGACAGGGGCCTGGAGCGAGGTATAATTCGTTCAGAGCCGGTTAGCTTAAATCATCTTGCAGATCTGCTCGATTCTCTTCGCTATTCACATCACGATCCAGACCTTGGAAGCGAGTTGAGTCGCCGGTGGGAAAATTATGGGCGACTCCTCGGAATTGACGAGCCATTATTTTGCCCGCCATTGAGAGAAGCCAGAGAGTTTGGCGTTGAGCCGCAATCTTGTCCATACTCTATCGCAGCGTATCTAAGGCTGTGGTCCTCCCTAGCAGACGGGCATTCCGCCCCAGGTTTTTACCCGACCGATAAGCCGGAGGTGCCATGGAATTATGCGGACGCGCTGAGTTCCGCGACCCCCAAATTCCACATTGCGTTTCGCCATGGTCAAGAGTTGGCGAGAGATCCAAGGCTGGCAGCGAACGGCATCAAGGCTGTAACGCGGGAGCGTAATGCAAACGGCCGAACATTGAAGACGCTCTGGGGCACTCGCGGCTACGGTGGGTCGTACTTTGGGGATGAACTCGTTGACTACTATTTTCATCGAACTCCTCCCGTGCCCAGTATCCAGGGAGGCGCTAGTTGGCGCCCCCGCGGCCATCCGGGTTTCGCTTTGTTTCACATTATCAGCGCGCCTGACCTCCCGACCGACCTAGTAGCTATCGGACTGGGGCTTCCCCACGGCGGTCCCGACCACATTGCGGCATTGCGAATATGACAGACTCAAGCTTCGAACAACTCCGCGCTGATCTCGAGGAACTTGCTGTACCCCAGGGCCAGGTGCGTCACACGCTGTGGCTAGCGACGCCGCTGGCGGTTGGGCGAACAACCTCGGGCGACTACGAGATCTTTATCCGCGGCTCGGAACTACGCGCAGCATCACCGCTGGTTCGGCGTCATGTCCAGCACGGCGACTGGCGGCCCGAAGAGGGCGGCACGTCGTTTCCAGCGAATCGGATTGTTCTTCCGTTGGCGCCTCATTTTGCGTCGGTCGCGGCCCTCATTGCCATCGAACTGCTTCGTGCCGGCGTGGCTGGCGCCCGGGGCACTCAAGCCGCGTTCTCTGACGTCGAACCTATCATCGAGATGGCGATGCGTAGGGGAGCGCTATCGGAAAGCTCGATTGTCGGATTGGTGGGAGAACTGACCGTCCTCCGGCAACTTTTCCTGAGTCACGCGGTTCGCCCATCATCTCTGATGAGAGTGCTCGACTTCTGGCAAGGTTGGCAAGGTGGCCGGGACTTTCGGATCGGAAACCATTCTATTGAGGTCAAGACTACGCAGGCGGCGACCTCCATTCACGATTTTGGCGGTCTTCATCAATTGGAGCCCGAACTTCTCCCATCCGGCACAGTAGAGCAACTTCATCTAATGAGCATCGGACTGGCTACATCAGCATCCACCGGAGAGTCTCTCCCAACGCTGGTCAGCAGCGTAATTGGCTTGCTGTCGGCGGCGTCGGAAGACGACGAGCTCCCGAACGAATTTGTACGTAGGGTTTCCTTATATGGGAGCCAGTCGGGAGAAGGATACGTGCACGCTGCAATGCGCGACTGGAGCGTGTATCAGACGCGCTACACTCATACATTCATTCCGCGCCTGTACAGAGTCGACGACCCGGCGATGCGGCTCTTAACGAGGCAGATTCTCGCTGACACGTTTGTGCAGCCGCAGGGTCTCTCGTTCACAATGCATATTCCTGAGCAAGTTTCGACGTTCAACCCAGCACCGGATTGGTCAATGCTGTTGGAAGAGATGTGCAATCAGACTCCGAGATCGGCGACCTAGGCTCTAGAGTACGGGGCCCGTTTTGGGCTTGTGAAACGCAGGATAGTTTTAAGGTGATTTCGGACGGGCGGGATGGTAACGCTGAGCTAAGCGAGGGACCATGGCAGTAAAAAACGAGATATCGTACACATCGGTAGACAACTTGTGGCTTGATCCGCTCAACCCGCGGCTGGGCCGCGGAAACACGGGGCCAGCAGTTAAACAGTCAACGATCATGGGCCTCATGCGGGATTGGACGCTCGATGAGTTGGCAGTCTCGTTTCTTGAAAGCGGTTTTTGGCCTCAGGAGGCCCTCCTAGTCGTTCGCGAAAAGCTTTATGGCAAAGATGTGTTGGTAGTTGTCGAGGGCAATCGGCGCCTAGCTGCATTGAAGTTTCTCAAGCGCGCCGCAGATGGAGAGAAGATCGATCGGCGCTGGAAGGAAATCGTAGAAGAAACCCCTCCTCCTGCCGCGCTCTTTGACCGCGTTCCCTACATCGAAGTTTCCTCGAGAAAAGACGTTGAAGCTTTTCTTGGCTTTCGCCATGTGACAGGGATCAAAGAATGGAAACCGGCGGAAAAGGCGGAATACATCGCGAAGCTCATCGAAGGAAGTAAGCTGACCTACGCGCAGGTTATGCGCAAAATTGGAAGCAAAACTCCAACGGTTCGGCAGAACTACATCTCCTACCGTTTGCTTTTGCAAATGGAGGAACAAGATACCATTTCCATCGAGCACGTCGAAGAAAAGTTCAGCGTGCTTTTCCTCTCGCTAAGAACAGAAGGCGTTCAGAAATATCTGCACATTGATATAATGGCGGAGCCTGGCGATGCCCGGACCCCGGTGCCTGCAGAATACCTAAAACAGATGTCGAATTTCGCGCTGTGGTTATTTGGTAGCGAAACCCGAGCTCCAATCGTACGAGATAGTCGTCAGGTCGACCAGTTTGGTCAAATACTTCTTAGCACAAAAGCAGTCGAATATCTTGAGAAGACGTCGCGCCCGTCGTTTGAAACAGCGTTTTCTCTCGCAGGGGGTGATGAACCAGAAATTATTCGGCTGGTGGACGAGGCTGCCTTCAATGTTGCTGCCGCCCTAAGCCGCGCCCACCGGTACGCCAAATCCAAGAAGCTGCGCAAGGCCGCAGCTCAATTGGGGCAGGACACGCTTCAGCTGCTGTCCTTGTTCCCTGATCTCACGGAAGAACTTATAGCTGAGAAGGCGAAGTAATGTTTGCTTTGCCTGCAAGAGGCTTTCAGCGCTCGGTAAACAAGCATAACGTCGATCTAACTATTTGCGGCGACTGGATCGAAGCGTGTGCATTATTCGGAGACGGCGAGGTTGCTGGCTCGGATATCGTTGATCTTCTAAGGGAAAACGAAGTCTACGAGAGCCAAGATTTCGCATGGGAACTGGTCAACACGGTCTTTGCCCACATTCGGGAGCGACAACGAATCCTTGGTGACGGGTATCCGCTTCGCGTTCAAGCCGGTACACGCGTCGTGGCCACCGTCCCTTGGCAGGACTTCGCGCCATACGCCTTCTGCCTCCTGCTGTCACTCCCGAAAGCTTACCCCACCTGGTGGCGCGCTTTCGGGAACGACTTCACGGCGCAAGGTGAGTTATTTGAAGATCTCACCGCAGAGTCGGTGGCGGCCACCTTTGGCGGCTGGAGTGTGCACAAAACGGGCTGGTCGGCAGCCAATCCAAACAGAATTTCGGCAATTGTTGGCGAGATAGCGGATTTGCTCGGTGAGGTCACCGGCGATGTCGTTCGCTGGAGTGCCGCAAAGGCCAAAGAGGCCGGGCTTGATATGCTTTGCTTTCGCCCGTTTACCGACGGACGCGTTGGGATACCGGTGATGCTATTTCAATGCGCGAGCGGAATGGATTGGAGAAACAAGCTTCACGCGCCAGAAATCCGCGTTTGGACGAAGATTGTGGCATTTGCATCGGAGCCCAAAAAGGCATTTGCCATGCCGTTCACGCTTGAAGTGGATGATTTTCGGAATCATACCAATGTTATCAACGGGCTTCTAATGGATCGGGATCGCCTCCTAGCTCCTGGGAAAACGCAAGCACTCTGGACTACTCCGGAATTGAACGAGCGACTATGCCATTGGATAGAGCCGAGGCTGGCGACATTGCCTCAAACGGAATAGTCGGTTTTAGTGAGCGAACGTCTGCCGTACTTGCCCCACAACTGGAGACCGGCAACATCTCCAGGGGAAATACGGTTGTAAGGTCCAAGTAGTCAATCGTCGTCGCTTTGGACGGAGAGAAGCGATGGCCGTGCACTGGACGATCACGATCGAGGGCAGGAACGATGTTGGCGACATCTGCCGGTAATGAGGTTTGCATCAAAAAAAGCTGGGAGCACCTGTTTGACGGCGACATCGAATTGAAAAGGCAACCTGCGGACAAGATGCTTCGCCCCAAAGATATGCCGCCTGTCGATCGACTGCTTAGCGGAGTCGCAAATCAAGACAGCCGCTGCCCAAGCCACCGCCAGTCCCTCAGTGCGTGGCGAGCGGAGGACGGTTGACGATCTTTGCTACGGTTTTCAGCGGTACCATCGGGTTTGCCCGGCACCCCGATGGCATTCGGCTCAAATTCGTAGCGATGCGCCGCGCTGCGCCGAACAGCAGATCGTGCGAGTTTTGCGGCGCCGGGCGCGTGCAACCCGCTCTGACCAGAGTGTCGTCAAGGTCGGCGATCGGTCCATTTAGGATCGGCGGATCATCGGCATAGAACCAGACATGCTCGAAAAACGACTTGTCCGCTTTCATGCATCGTTGAATGAGATCCGATGCGAGGCAAATACCCGCGCCAGAGATATCAATCGTGCTTTCAGGGCGAAACTTTACATTGCTGATCGTGGTCGACATCATGATCGAGTCTGAAAAATCGATTACGCCGAATTCAACACCGTCGAAGGTAGCGTCCTGGAAGTCGCTGTCATGCCAGATTACCGCCTCCTGAACGCCACCTTTGATTTTCGCGCCCGAGAAACCGGTCCGCGTCATGTCGGTGCCCAAAATAGAGACATTTTCGAATTCAGAGGAATAGAATGAATTTTCGGCAAAGCTGCTTTCGTTGAGGAACCAGCGGGTTGCCGGCGCCTTGATCTTGATCATGTCGAAATTGGGCGGAAGCAGGCATTTTCCGTTGGCGTCCGTTCGGCCGACGACGTTGCAGCTGACATCAAGGCCGGAGACCTCGCCTATTTTTTCGAGCTGAACCGTCAGCGCGTGCCTCCGGCCGCCGGCGCCTCGGCGACGAACTCGTCAGGATCTGCCAGGCCGTTGTCAAGGTCTGCTCGTCCGTCGCCTCCTGTTGTTGTTCAAGCGCCTTCTTGGCAAGGTCGGTCTGCTCGATGGCGATATTCAGGCTAAAGATGGCAAAGACCGTCGCGACCACGCCTGCGACGATCGCCGAAAGCTCACTTATACGAAGAGCCGTTCCCCAGACTGCAAATTCCGAGGCAAACCGCCCCCTGATTCCGAAATGATGTCGCCCCCCAATTCCGAGATATAGCCGCCCCCTCGTTCCGAGATGATGCCGGCCCCTGTGAATGGATGTGGCGTGGGTGTTCTGCCGGTGTGAAGTTCCTTCTGTCGATGGTGACCAGGAAGGGACAGGATGCCTGCGGAGAGACTTGAGATGCGGCGTGTCCGCGAGATTTTGAGATATCGGTCCGAGCAAGGACTGGGCCACAAGTCGATTGCGGTTCGGGTCGGTGCGGCGTCCTCGACCGAGCGCGAGACGTTGCGGCGGGCTGCTGCTGCGGGACTTTCGTGGCCGTTGGATGATGACGTGAGCGATGCCGTCCTGGAAGCGGCGCTCTACCGGGGTGCCGGGACGAAGACGGGTCATCGTCGCGCCCCGGAGCCTGACTGGGCGCAGGTCCATCGTGAGCTCAAACGCAAGCACGTGACGCTACAAATTCTCTGGGACGAGTACATAAGCCGCTACCCGGACGGCTATCGTTACAGCCGTTATTGTGACCTCTATCGGGGCTGGGCGCTGAAGCTACCGGTGACGATGCGGCAAGAGTATGCCGCTGGCGACAAGCTGTTCGTCGATTACGCCGGCGACACGGTAAAGGTTGTCGTTGATCGGCTATCGGGAAAGACGCGACAGGCCCATTTATTTGTCGCGGTCCTGGGAGCCTCCAGTCTGTCGTTCGCGCAAGCGCGCTGGACGGAGACGCTTCCCGACTGGATTGAATGCCATATCCAGGCGTTGGAGTTCTTCGGTGGTGCGCCAGCCTTGCTGGTTCTTGACAATGCCAAGGTGGCGATCATCAAGGCGTGCCACTTCGATCCTCAGGTCAACAGGACCTATTGCGCCATGGCGGCATACTATGGGGCTGCGGTCCGGTCGAAGCCTGGGTTTGCCGAGTTGGGACACGGTCTTGTGTTTCGGCGCGACTGGCCAAGGGAAGACTGTCGAATTCGCGCGCTGAACGAATGCGACATGGCGCGGCTTGTCAACCGCATTGCACTCGCCGCAGCAGATTGGGGTCAATATCGGAAAAAACGGGCTTGCCTATAAGTTCTCCGGTCATTCCATCAATTTGCGCGAGGCTTAGCTCCTCAGCGGAGGGACGTGCCCTGCTTTCAGGGACTTCGCGCGCCCCACCTTCTCGCTTTGGCAGGCAGGTTAGACAGGCGTCGAACTTCTCATGATGCGTTCTTGGAGAAGCCTTGTTTGAGAATGATTGTTACGTTGAAGGATTTTAAGCAGTCTCTTTGCTCCTTGCAGGGCATGAGCGCGCTCCGCAGCCAGGAACCCCCGTAAACAATTTGCATGGACAACTTCTGTCGGAAGAAACTCATGCTCGTCGGGTAACTCAGCGAGCGGCAGAGAAGGCACATGATCTGATTTGACCCACCGTCGAGCCTCAGCTTGACCAAGCACGTAGGCGGCGAAACCGAGATACTCGTCGCAAAGTGCTACAACAACATCTTTGTCTTCGCCGCGAACCTGTCTTGCAAAATCGTCGCCATCGTCGGCCGAGGAAAAGAAGATCACCAGTTTCAGGATCTCTTCAGCCTCTTTAACCCACTGGTGCCGAATCCATATCGGAGCAAATATCTCCTGAAACCTCTCCCAGGTAACAAGCTCTATATTTGTATATTCGGCTGCGGGGCCCGCGCCGGACTGAAATCCCGCCGGCGCGATGATGTAGCCGATGTTCGCGCCGATATCCGCCATCACCGTTCGAAAGCCGTGGATCACGTTTTTAGGAACTCCCGTTTTCCAGTATTTGCATTCGCAAAGTATTACGTTTTTGCGTCCCTGGAGATCCTCTTCGGCATGCACGTCTACTTCCACTGTTCCGCGAGCTGTCTCGACGGTAAACGGCTCATTGACCGAGAATCCACACTCACGGAGAATGCGTGCAGACTCTCGTTGTAGTTCCTTCCAATTTCGAAGTGGACGACTGGTGATGATCGCAGATTTTGTCATGGGGCCAAGCAACAATTGAAGTTTTAGCTTACATCAGCAGCCTTGAAGCATTCCCTAACGCGGTTTCACCCATGCCAGTTGGCAAAGTCGGTTCTACCAGCGCATAATTTTCGTGGGCACGTCGAGAGGAACTGAGGCAACATCGGTCCTGGCAAAGACGGCGTGGCCTGGCCCGAACGGTCGCCGTGGTCTTTGAAAGGCACGCCCCTCGATTCGTTCCGGCCGTCTCGGCCTGGGAACGCGGCAACCGGGATGGGCTTATTTCTTATCGGCCTCTCTTCGAGCAGAGCCTGACCGCCAATCCCGTGGCGGTTCAACGCGCCCAAATCCCAATAGAGAAAACAGCAGCAGATATTATCCTTGTTGCAGGCGGGGATGATGCGCTCTGGCCTTCGGACGTGTTTGCACAGCAGCTGTCCCGTCGCCGGGAGGAATATTGCATGCCGGTATCCCTCGTAGTCGACAGCGAGGCGGGGCACAGGATTTTGCTGCCCGGGGAGAACACGTCTCGATCAACCCTTCATGCCCATGGTGGAAGCGATGAGGCAGATGCCAGGCTGGGAGTGGCAGCCTCGCGAGAGATCGTGACATTGCTTTGATCTTTTTGTTGGTCATAACGCGTTAGTTCACAACACGCCCCACGCCCGAAACCTCCCCCTCCCCGTCATCTCTCTGAGGCCGAGTTCCAAAACGATCCGCCGCGCCGCCTGCGGCGTGACCCCGAGCGTTTTCGCCACCATCCCCGCTGACACCAACGGTTTCGCCATGACAAGCTCGACCAACTCCGGCAGTTTTGAAGACGTTCGCCGCCCCTCCAGCTTTCGCTCCATGAGCGTGCGGGCCAGCGCCAGTCGGTCATGCTCTTTCATGCCTATCTCGGCCGCCGTCAAAAGCCCGTGGGCGATAGCGAGCAGCCGGGTCTCCCGGTCGCGATGTCGGCGCCGATCGACGGGGATGGTTTTCAGGCCGAGATTGATGGCTGCGAGATGGACGCCGGTAGTGATGCCAGCTTGCCGCAGGATGGAGGCGCACAACAGCCGACCCAGCCACGGGGCGTGCTGAAGCACCGCAATCTCGTTCCAGGCATCCAGGGCGACGATCGCCTGAAGGACCGCCGGCAGGTGTTCGGCCTGGCGCAGCACGCCACGCCATTCGTCGAGCCGGGCATCCTCGTGCCAGTCGAGATCATAGATCATCGGATCTTTTTCCGACGTCCGGCTGCCGGCGATGGCGGGCCGTGTTGCGTTATCGATCGCGGCATTCGACCGAGCCAGCACCACATCGATTTCCGCGAGATTGACGCCAGGAAGATTTTCGATGTCGTCGGCATCATCCCCCTCCCCTCCCGAACCTTTTGCCGCGGCCGCCGGCCGCATGACGCCGGCAGGATCCACTTCCTTTGCGCCGATCGCACCGGCGTCCGACGTTTGTCGCAAAACCCGGATACCCTCCGCGGACAGAGCCCAGTCGGCTGACTGCGCAGAAATCCGTCGGCGGGTGCGCAGCACATCACGGGCGATTGTCAGTTCGTGGGTTGGGGTGCGGGTATCGCGAAACGCGTCGTGGAGGACGAGGTCTTCGAGATGGACGAGCTCGCCGTCGATCCAGAGGGAGGCGCAGGCATCGCCAAAGTTTTGACGCGCCAGGAAACCGGCGCCGACTGGCGAACGGGCGATGCGCTCGTCGAGACGCGTAACCGCGACACCAGCCTCAAAAGCCGGCCCCATCAGGGTTGCCACGCTGATTTTCGCGAAATCGTAAGCCATTGAAATCATGGTAAATGATTTGCTTAAGGAACTCTATATAATTGTTTCGGTTCCTCACATGGTATGATTGGAGGATGGCGCTCTAACCATCGATAAGTACCTCTTATCGGAGGTTAGCCATCTTTGGCCAATACCATTGCCATCTCAGTCGGCAATCGCTATCTTGGAAGCCTAAATCCGATGAGGCTCACCATGTCCGAACCGCAGCTTTCCATTCGCAGCAGCAAGGCCCGCGATCTGGCCCACGCACTGTCTCGTCGCACCGGCCAGCCGATCAACCGGCTCGTCGAGCTGGCGCTTGAGCGATACGACATCGAGCTGCGACAAGAGGGCAATGTCCATCCGCTCGATGCCGTCTGGGAGCTGGCCGCCGAAGGCCGCCGCACTGTTCCGGCCGGCACGACGTCAGCTCATGACGACCTTTATGATGACAACGGATTGCCGAAGTGATCGCTCTCGACACCTCCGTCCTCATTGCGATCATGCTTGAAGAACCAGAAGCTGAAACGTTCAAGGCAGTTCTGCGGAAAGAATCGTCTATCATCATTGGATGGCCGACGTTGTTCGAAACGCGAACAGTCCTTACCGCCAAGCGTTTTTCTAATCCCGGCGATATCGTCACGCGCTTCTTCAGCGCGCCTAACATCACCGGCGTTGTGTTTGACGCGAAGCATTATCAGGCGGCAGAGCACGCGCTGGAACGTTATGGGAAAGGCCGGCATCCTGCAAGCCTCAACATGGGCGATTGTTTTTCCTATGCGGTGGCCGCCGTTGCCAAAGTCCCCCTCCTGTTTAAGGGGCATGATTTCGGGCAGACGGATCTGAAACTGCATCCGGAGTCGTCAATGATATGATGAGCGCCGGCCGAAACCCTGTCGATCGCCGCGCTCAAGAACTGGATACGATCGCCGCCGTACTGCCAATGGAGCGACGCGACGAACTCGCCGAGCTGCTGACAGACCAAGACATTCAGACCCTAAAACATCTGGTCAACGAGGGCATGGGCGAAAACACCCTTCGCGCACTGACCTCCGATCTCGCTTATCTGCAGGCCTGGTCTCTTGCCGCGACCGGAAAGTCGTTGCCTTGGCCGGCGCCTGAAGCGATGCTGCTAAAGTTTGTCGCGCATCATCTTTGGGATCCGGAAAAGAAAAAGTCCGACCCGGATCATGGCATGCCGGAAGCCGTTTCCAAAAACCTCAGTGATCAGGGATTTTTACGCACGGCCGGACCGCATGCCCCCGACACCGTGCGCCGCCGGCTGGCATCCTGGTCGACGCTGACGAAATGGCGCGGCCTCTCCGGCGCCTTCGCCTCCCCTGCCCTCAAATCCGCCATCCGCCTTGCCGTGCGGGCCACGCCGAGGCCGCGAAAACGGAAGAGCGCGAAGGCTGTCACCGGCGACGTGCTGGCAAAGATGCTGGCGACCTGCGCGCCGGAAAGCCTTCGGGATGTCAGGGATCGGGCCATCCTGATGGTCGCCTTTGCCTCCGGCGGTCGCCGGCGCAGCGAGATTGCTGGATTGCGATTGGAGCAGATTTCTGTCGAGGCGCCGATCGAGATGGAGGGCAGCCCTCCCCTCCCCTCTCGCGCCATCCATCTTGGCCGCACCAAAACCTCGGACGCCGATCATGACGAAGTCGTCTATCTCACCGGTCGGCCGGTCGAGGCGCTCGATGCCTGGATCGCGTTGGCGAACATCGAGAGTGGCAGCGTGTTCCGAAAAGTTGATCGCTGGGGAAATGTGTCGAAGCGGGCGCTGGAGGCAGGCGCGGTCAATGCCATCGTCAAGCAGCGGGCGGAGATGGCCGGGTTAAACAGTGGGGAGTTTTCGGCGCATGGGCTGCGGTCGGGTTATCTGACGGAAGCTGCCAACCGCGGCATCCCACTGCCTGAGGCTATGGAGCAGTCAAGGCACCGGTCTGTTCAACAGGCCTCCAGCTATTACAATAGTGCTACAAGGCGAAGCGGCCGGGCGGCGCGGCTACTCTGATGCTCGGATCCTTCTGAACAAACAGATTCTACGCCATTCCGTCCTGTTGGCTAGACATTTCTCGCTGTCCGCTTAATTGACTGCCGCAATGCGCACGCTCTGCACGGGTGGCAACCCAGTCGCGAGCGGTATTTCCATGAGGCGCTCGTATTCAGCCTCGGGTTCTCCATAGGCCTCACCAGCGGCGGCGATCAATCTCTGGTGGTCTCGTATCTCAATGTTCATTCTGGTCGAGCGGATCAGTTTTTCACCTTCCAGCAGATGAAGTGCGTCAGTGACCGATGAGCGCCTTACACCGAGCATGATCGCCAGATAGTCATGCGTGAGTTGAAAGGACCGGCCGGGAACTCGGTCATGAACCATCACAAGCCATCGGGCCAACCGCTGTCTGATCTCGAACTTGGCGTTCGCGAGCGCTGTGTAGCTCACCTGGACTCCCAGTGACCGCGAGAAGCGACGTACCAAGATGCGAAGTTCCGCAGCTGTACGCGCAAACGCAATAAAATCTGACGCTGTCATAACGAGAGCGTCTCCTTCAACCTGCGTGATCAGTTCGTAAGGAGTATACGCGTCACCCTCGACAAGGGCGGCACCTGTCATTCCCTCGCGCCCGACAAGACCCGTTTCTACCCGGCTTCCCTCTCGACCGACGACGATCAGCGATCCGACACAATCGATTGGGAAGTACACCTTATCGATGAGATGGTTTGATTGCTCCAAGACTGCGCCGCGTGGCAAGAAAATGTGCCTCAGTTTCGGCAGGATCAATTCCAGAATGTTCTCTGGCAGTCTGGCAAGAAGCTTGTTCCCAGTCGCCTGCTCGATCGAAACGGAGCCGGAAGGCAAGGCCTGCAAAAGGACGGAGATGACCGCATGAGGCTCTGCCGGCTTGCGCAGAAGCATTTTATCCGCATGGCGCGCCGGCACGAGATCAGGCTCAAAACCTGTTGCAAAAACATACGGGAGACCGAGACGCTTCAATTCGTCCGCAACAGGAAAGACATTCTCATCATTGAGCCTGATGTCGAGGACCGCGCCTGCCAGATCGGGCCTGCTACCGATCAAATCCAAGGCGTCTTCGACAGTCGCTGCAGGTCCGACAACGTCGATGTCTACGGACCTCAACTCAAGCGCCAAGTCCGATGCGATCTGGTAGTCATCTTCGACAACAAGAATGCTAATGCCTGACAGGGATTGAAGCGCAGCCACCGAAATCTCCATGCAAGATGCAAGACGAACGTGATTTGGCATTCACTGGACCGACAGGGTCATCCGTCGGCTACCGTACAGACGCTATCGAAGATTGCAAAGCTTCCTTGTGAATGAGATGTTTCGGTGAGGTTTCCCGGGAGGGTTGTCATGCATTCCAACGGTTTGGCATCGCGCGTCTTCGAACCTGACGAGCTCGTTCTGATCCAAGGTGTTTTCGATCGGATCACCTCCGAACCTTGGTTTTCGAGCGAAGCGCCTCATCGGGTTGAATTCGCCCACTACGTCTTGCGAATGTATTCGCGCGGCCTTGTATGGCCAGGGAAACTCGAAGCGATCTGTCGGATGGCGGCGAAGAAGCATTACGCAACCGCAAGGCCCGGCCTTGAGGGTCGGCGGATCCTGGTCGTGGAAGACGACTACTACGCCGCACGCGAAACTGCGAGGGAGCTGGAGGCTCTCGGTGCGACCGTGGTTGGCCCGATCTCAAACCTTTCAGACGCGATGGATGTGGCCGGCTATGACCTGGCGCTCGATGGCGCTCTCCTCGATGCCAATACCTCGACGGGGATATGGTTTACCCAGTTGCCGGATTCCTGAAGATGCATGGGATCCCGTTTGCATTTCTGACGGGATATGAGCACCGGGTCCTACCGCCAGCATTTCGCGCGTCGAAAGTATTCGAAAAGCCTATGAGCCCGGCTGAGATCGCCTCTCAGATCCCATATCGCTCGAACTCAGTTTCGGCTTGACGACGCGCCTGCGCCTCGCTGGTCAACTATTCGTCGACGAGCGCGAAGCGCCATTGGCACAAGACCGGTGAGGCGCCAAAACTTCCTTCAGGTTGCGGTGACTGCTTGGAAGTGTACCATGTCGAGCTCCACGCGCATGCGAGCTGACGTGATCGGAGTGTTATAACACGATGTCTCAGTGGCCCTCAGGTTCAGGTAGCATGGCCACCCGCATCCGTGCGTTCGACTGGTCAACAACGCCGCTCGGCCCGATAGCATACTGGCCGCAGAGCCTGAAAACCACCGTCGACAATATGCTCGGCTCGGGGCAAGCGATGATGCTCGCCTGGGGGCCGGAACGCACCATTCTCTACAATGACGCCTACGCACCCATGATGGGGGACTGGCATCCGACGGGCTTTGCACGGCCGCTGCGGCATGCATGGCCGGACGTCTGGGACAACATAGCGCCGCTTGTGGATCAGGTCTTCCGCGGCGAAACTGTCCGGTTCGAGAACATGCCGCTCACAACGACCCGGCACGGTAAGCCGGAGCAATCATGGTGGACCTTCTCCTATTCACCGGTGCGCAACGATGCGGGCGAGATAGCCGGTCTGCTGAACGTACCCGTGGATACCACCGCGCAGCTCCGTGCCGAGGTGGCGCTGCGCGAGAGCGAGGCACAATATCGGCTTCTGTTCAACGGGATGGACGATGGTTTCTGTGTGATCGAAGTGCTGTTCGATGAGAACGACAGGCCGTTCGATTATGTTTTCCTCAAAGTGAATCCGTCATTCGAGCGGCAGACCGGGCTTCACGATCCGATCGGCAGGACGATGCTCTCGATGGCACCCCAGCATGAGCCCTTCTGGATCGAAACCTACGGGCGGATTGCGCGGACAGGGCGCTCGGAGCAGTTCGATAACCGCGCCGACGCTCTGGGACGCTGGTACGAAGTTAACGCCAGTCCTATCGGCGATCTCGGACAGAACCAGGTCGCGGTGGTGTTTCGCGACGTACTCCAGCGACGCAAGGCCGAGGAGGCGTTGCGCGAGAGAGACGAGCGGCAGGAATTGCTGCTGAAGCTTTCTGACGCTGTGCGAACGCTCGCCGATCCTGCCGACATACAAGGTGAGACCACCCGCCTGCTGCGAGAACAGCTGGACGCGGCCTGGTGCTACTACGTCGATTGGGATCTGAGCAAGAAGGTCGGCTTGGTGCTCCGCGACAGCGCGGGCGGCGGACTTGCCTCGCTGGCAGGCGAGCATGACGTCTCGGATGCGCAAGAGTTCCTCCAGCTTCTGGCCAAGGGCGCAGTACTGACAGTGCGCGACTACGCGAACTACGACCAACTGCCCACGCGAATTCGTCAAAAGTTCACGGCCTTAGGCTTTCGGTCGATGATGGTGGCTCCCTTGGTCAAAGAGGGTCGTCTGATCGCAACTTTAATCGTCGGCGACACGAAGGTACGGGATTGGTCCGCAAACGAGGCCGCGCTAATCGTCGAGGTTGCAGAACGGACCTGGTCGGCGATCGAATGGGGTCGTGCCGAGGCGGCGCTGCGCCAGAGCGAAACAAAATATCGTTCACTATTTGATAATATGAACGATGGCCTCGCAGTTTGCCGCGTGCTTCGCGATAATACTGGGCAAGTGATCGACTTGGTCTACCTGGAGGTCAACGAAGCTGTCGAGCGGCAGACAGGAGTCGACCGCGCGACGTTCGTCGGCCATCGATTATCCGAGTTATCGACAGAGGCAGATTTCGCACGCTGGATGCCCATACACAGGCAGGTGGCAGACACCGGCCATCTCGTCACCGTCGAAGACTGCCCGGACTCCACCAATCGGTGGTACGAAATCAGCGTCTATCGGAGCGCCGAAGACGAGATTTCGATGTTTGTCCGAGACATCGATGAGCGTAAACGCTCCGAGGTCTTGCTTCGTGAACGCGAAGCAGATCTCGCGCGCGTGCAGCGAATTGGTGAGGTCGGCGGGCTCGACATCGATGTCGCGCACGGCCTTCGCAGCATCCGCTCGCCTGAGTATCTGCGCCTTCATGGGCTGCCTCAGGACGGTCGCGAGGAAAGCCATGCCGATTGGCTCGCCAGGTTGCATCCCGACGATCGCGACCAGGCCGAGCGCGCCCTGTTCGAAGCACTGGAAGGCGAAGCCGCAAGCTACGACGGCGAGTATCGCATTGTCCGCCCGTCGGACGGAGAGGTCCGCTGGATCCATGCGCGTGCCGACATTGAGCGCGATGCAGACGGCAATGCGATGCGACTGGTTGGGGCGCATACCGATGTAACGGAGTATAGGAGATCGACCGAGGCCTTGCGCGTGAGCGAAGCGCGCCTGGCGGCCGCATTCCAAAGCGTTCCAGCGGGGGTCGCCGTGATCGATACGTCCGGCCGCGCCATCCTCTCCAACGCCGAGTTTCGTCGTTTCCTTCCCAACGGCATAGTCCCCTCGCGTGACGCGCCAAGTTCAGCGCGTTGGCGCGCTTGGGACGGTCACGGCAGGCTACTGGAGCCGCACGAATGGCCCAGCGCCCGGGCGTTGAGAGGGGAAACAGCGGTTCCCGGGCAAGAGATGCTATTCATCGACGAAAGCGGGCGGGAAATCTGGACGACCGTCGCCACAGCCCCTACCCGCGACAGCGATGGCAATGTGACGGGGTTCGTGTCCGTGATTGGCGACATCGACGTAGCGAAGCGTGCGCAGAACGCGCTCCGCCAAAGCGAGGCTCGGCTAGCGAATGACCTCGAAGCCACCCGGGTACTGCAGGATATTGGCAACCGGTTGAACTCGAAACCCGGCGTAAATGGCCATTTCATTGAACTCTGCGAGGCTGCCCGCGCGCTCATGCGGTCGGATTGCGCCAGCATCCAGGTGTACGACGAACGCAGCTCACGTTTGAAGCTCGTTGGCCATGACGGGTTCCATCCGGCTTCCGCCGCCTTCTGGGAGTGGGTGGACGCCGACGTTGGCAGCTCTAGTGGGCGGGCGATGGCAAAGGGCGAGCGGGTGATCGTGCCTGACATAGAACTCTTTGAGGCGGATCAGGCCGACCTGGAAGCCTATCGTCGATCCGCTATTTTTTCGGTTCAGTCGACTCCTCTGGTGGCGCGCAACGGTCAGGTGGTGGGGATGATGTCGACACACTGGCATCAGCGGGATTTCCCCGCCCAGGCCAGCTATCGTTTCTTCGACATCCTGGCACGCCTCGCTGCCGACTTCATCGTGCGAATTCGCGCGGAGGAAAAGCTGCGAGACAGCGAGCGGTTCTCTCGTGCACTGATCGAAGGCGTACCTCAGTTGGTCTGGCGAGCGGTCGATCATGGGCATTGGACCTGGGCAAGTCCGCAGTGGACGGCCTTCACAGGCCAGACCAACGAGGATAGTCATGGCTGGGGCTGGCTCGACCCGGTGCACCCCGACGACCGGGACGGTGTGCGCGAGATCTGGGACGGAGCGACCGAGCGCGGCGAGTTCCACGCAGACTATCGAATCTTCCACCAGACAGAGGAGCGCTATCGTTGGTTCCAGACACGTGCCACGCCAGTTCACGATGATGCGGGGCGGATCGTCGAATGGCTCGGCACCTCGACCGATGTCGATGACTTGCGCGGTCTGCAGGAGCGCCAGCAAGTCCTGGTCGCTGAACTTCAGCATCGCACGCGCAATCTGATAGGAGTGGTGCGCTCAACCGCTAATCGGACCGGCGAGACCAGCAAGAATTTTGCCGACTTCAAAGACCGCTTCCGCGATCGGCTCGAAGCTCTTGCTCGTGTTCAAGGACTGCTCTCACGGCTCAACGAAACCGACCGCATCGCATTTGACGAACTGATCCAGACGGAGATCGCGGCGATGCACGGATCGACTGAGCGCGTCACGCTTGATGGCCCATCCGGGATAAGATTGCGATCGAGCATGGTCCAGACACTTGCCCTGGCCCTCCATGAGCTCGCAACCAACGCTGTGAAATACGGCGCGCTGGGCCAGTCGGACGGTCATCTTGCGATCTCTTGGCGCATGGCCGAGCCCGACAGGCGTGGTCGCCCGCGTTTGCACATTGAATGGCGCGAAAGCGGTGTGAAGATGCCCTCCCCGGGCTCGTCGCCGCAAGGCGGCGGTCAAGGCCGCGAGCTGATCGAGCAAGCCTTGCCGTATCAGCTGAGCGCAGAGACCAGCTTTAGGTTGGGGCCTGACGGGGTGCACTGCACGATTACGATCCCGGTATCTGCCAGCAGGGCAACGGAGAATCCGGATGACTGAGCAACCGCTGAAAGACCGTACCATTTTTGTCGCCGAGGATGAGTATTATGCTGCGGACGACCTTCGTCGCGAACTGACCCGGCTTGGAGCTAAAGTGATTGGACCGGCCCCTATGCTTGATAGAGCGGTCGAAATGATTGAAGAGGCAGAGAATATCGACGGCGCTATCCTGGATATCAATCTTGGCGGAGAGCTTATCTATCCTGCTGCGGATCTTCTTGCGGATCGTCGCGTGCCATTTCTATTCGCCACCGGTTACGACAAGACCGTGATCCCCTCGCGTTTTGACGTCGTTACAAGGTGCGAGAAACCGATCGGTCCTGATAGGTTGGCAAGCGCGGTGGCGGCCTTGATATTGAAGCACGAGTCGTAGAACGAGCGTCGCTGTCGGACCGTGGTCGATCCAAAAAGTCAGGCAGCAAGGCTCTACTGCTCTCGCGGCATCAAGGGGGAGCACGCGCGCTTTCAGCCCATCTTACTTGGGACGTTTAGTCATCCATCAACACTATCATACTGCGCTACTCCAAGCAGTACGACCCGGAACTATCATGGTCCCACCGAATTACCTTGCTTCACGAACAAGGAGATCATCGTGGCTTTCA
This sequence comes from Hyphomicrobiales bacterium, assembly GCA_900472575.1. Lineage (GTDB taxonomy): Bacteria > Pseudomonadota > Alphaproteobacteria > Rhizobiales > Rhizobiaceae > Neorhizobium > Neorhizobium cellulosilyticum. Next base: position 28,527 of record UCIV01000027.1, on the reverse strand, counting down.
TCGAAGCAAAAGACGGAACGCAAATCCACGTTAAGGATGCCGGGACCGGACAGCCTGTTGTTCTCATCCATGGCTGGCCGCTTACCGGAGACATGTTCGAACATCAGACCGTTGCCCTGCTTGAAGCGGGCTTCCGGGTGATCACCTACGACCGCCGCGGCTTCGGTCAGTCAGGGCATCCGGCAGATGGTTACAACTACGATGTGTTCGCCGACGATCTGGCGGCAGTATTGGAAAAGCTTGATATCCAGGCCGCAAGCTTGGTTGGCTTCTCGATGGGTGGAGGCGAGATTGCTCGCTACCTCACGCGGCACGGCGCATCGCGTGTGTCGAAAGTTGCGCTCGTGGCCTCGGTTGCACCCTATCTGCTCAAGGACAATTCCAACCCCGATGGCGTGGATGAGAGCGTCTTTGAGGATATGAAGCAGCAGATCAGGAAGGATCGCTTCGCGTTCCTTCAGAGTTTCGCCAAAACGTTCTACGGCGTTGGTCTTGTCAGCAGCCCGGTTAGTCAGGGGGTTCTCGACTGGTCGTTCGTACTCGGTGTCATGGCGAGCCCGAAAGCGACGATCGACTGCGTGGACGCGTTCGGTAAAACTGACTTCCGTCCTGATCTCGAGGCTTTTACCGTTCCCACGCTTATCATTCACGGAACGTCGGACAAAACCGTCCCAATCGATCCAGCTGGCCGGGCCGCGGCACGCGGGATCCCCGGGTCGAAACTGATCGAGTATGACGGTGAGCCTCATGGTCTGTTCGCGACAGTCCCCGATCGTCTGAACAAAGACCTCATCGAGTTTCTACTTTAGTCAGGGTCGATCCGCTTGCTGTCCTCGGCAATTCGGCCAGGGACAGCAAGCCCACACTGTTGCTGAGCAACGGCGAGACATACGCACCGGGCCGTTCCAAACCCTGGATTCGCAGCTGGCGAGACGCTTTCCGCCGTAGATCGCCGCTGGCGCACGTTTAGCTGTATCAGCGACCATGAACCGGGATCGAGTCGCGAAATGCACCCTAGACACGCAGGATTCATTACTAATCCACGTTTGCAAATGGTCATTTTCTCACGCATTCTTTATCTGTACAAAGCACCTGAAGAACGCACGAGAAAACCATGGCAAAACGGCAAGCCGCCAATCCATCGCCGGCTCCGAAACGTCTTATCGGCTACGCGCGTGTCTCGACGGACGATCAGGTCCATGACGCTCAGCTGGACGAGCTGCGCGCCGCCGGCTGCGAGCGGATTTTTCAGGAGCACGGATCCGGCGCATCACGAGCTCGACCGGTGCTGACAAGGTTGCGCGGAGACCTGACAGCCGGCGATGTGCTTGTCGTCGTGCGACTGGATCGCCTCGCCCGCTCTGTCAGCCATCTATTGCAGGTGATCGAGGACCTTGAAGAGCGCGGTGTTCATTTCCGATCAATCCGCGATCCTATCGACACGTCCACGCCACAGGGCATGTTTTCTCTTCAGGTTCTCGGAGCTGTCGCCCAGCTCGAGCGGGCGCTGATCGCCGAGCGAACAAAAGCTGGCATCAAGGCGGCAAAAGCGCGTGGCAAGCTGCCGGGCAATCCCGGACTTCGAGAGAGGCGCCCAGAAGCGATCAAGGCGGTATCGAAGGCGCGAGACAAACTCTATCTCGACGAGCTGATTGCGTCCGCCCAAACCTGGCTGCCGATGGTGCGGCAGCTCCGGCCTCAGCACAGCTGGGACAATGTTGTCAGGGTCCTCAATCGCCGCGGCCATGACTGGACGGTGGAACGCCTGCGCCGCGCGGTGCATCGGATGGTCCGCGAGAAGCTGGCCGACCCCGAGCTTTTGGCGCGCTCGCCCCGTCGTGCCCCAGAAGATCACTTGATGAAGCTCGTAGCGGCGATTGCCATTGCTGATCCCGGCCTGTCGCTGCGCGATATTGCCGCCCAACTGGATCAGATGGGTGAGCGGCCAGCGCGCGGTGGGAGGAAATGGCAGCCTTCCTCTGTTCGTCAACTACTGGACCAGGCACATCGGTTTGGCCTCATCCGCCATTGAGGGCGCGGAGCGTCAGCTTGGCCACGATCAATTGCTGCAGATCGTAGGGTGCACCCCAAGAATGACAGTTGAAAGACGCTTGGTCTTGGACGCCATTCTACCGAAAATGGCTGCTGTCGTCCAAAGAAGACATGCCGTCACTCGACAAAGAGAAGCACAACGGATCGCTGTCCGTCATCGTTTTCGATGGAGTATCATCCGTGTGCCTTCTTTTACTGAGATTCAATATCGCCAATTAGAGGCCTCATTCGATTTGAAAGAGGCTTAAAAAATGAATGACTTCGTTTCCGGCGTGAAATCACGCGACATCCTCGTGCTCGGCGCAGGTGAGCTGGGGATGCCTGTCCTGCGCAATCTGGCTGGCCGCGCAAAGAGCATCGACGGAGCAAAGATAAGTGTCCTGCTGCGCGCCAGCGCCGTAGAGTCCAACGAGCCGACAAAGCAGCGGGACGTCCGCGAGATCCGTGACTTGGGCATCGAGATCGTCATAGGCGATCTGGTGAAGAGCTCAATCGACGAGTTGGCATCCCTGTTTTCACGGTACGATACCGTCATTGGCTGCACGGGCTATGCGGCGGGGATCAACACCCCGACGAAACTCGCCAAGGCGGCGTTGCAATCCGGAATACCGCGCTATTTCCCTTGGCAGTTCGGCGTCGATTTCGAGGCGATCGGTCGAGGCGGTCCGCAGGACATCTTCGACGCGCAGCTTGATGTCCGGGAACTTCTGCGCTCACAGGATAAGACCGAATGGGTCATCATTTCCACCGGCATGTTCATGAGCTATCTCTTCGAGCCGGAATTCGGTGTTGTTGATCTGGAAAAAAACGCCGTGAAAGCCTTGGGCAGCTTCGATACGGCTGTCACGGTGACGACGCCCGACGACATCGGCGTACTCACTGCTGAGATCGTCTTCTACGAGCCGACCATCAGCAACGAAATTGTCTTCCTGGCAGGTGATACCGTTACCTATGGCGAGCTCGCTGAAAAGCTGGAGGCGGGTTTGAACCGGCCCTTCAACAGGTCCGAATGGACTGTTCCAGCTCTTATGGAAGAACTGGCAAATGACCCCCAAAACATGATGCGCAAATACCGAGCAGCCTTTGGCATCGGGCGGGGAATGGCATGGGACAAGGCCAGCACTTTCAACGTACGCGAAGGCATTAAGGTCACGGATGTATCCGATTGGATTAACGCGAACCTTCGCAGCAACTAGATAGCCCTAATCACCGGTCGGCGTACTCAGCGGTCCCAGCCGAGTGGCCGCAGCCCTCATATTAAAACGTCTGCCAGGAAGGCTTCTCTGGCGGACGAGAATCATAATCCTCGCGTGATTTTCGAAACAGGTCGGAATTCTCCACAACCCATGTCCAAAGTGGGATCATGCGAATAAGAAGACCCATGCCCAATTCCGTGAGTTCATATTCTACGCGAGGTGGCATCTCAACCAGATCGTAGCGCGTGACGAGACCGTCTCTTTCCAGTTGACGCAGGGTACGGGTCAGCATCCTTTGCGTGACACCGTGCATTCGTCTTCCAATTTCCGCGTGTCGAAGCCTGCCATAAACCCCGAGAGTGTGTATCACGCCGAGCGACCATCTGTTTCCTGCGTGCGTTAGAACCTCTCGTCTAACTCCGTCTTCATCCTCGCGAAGGCCGTCGCAAACCGCTTGAGAGTAGCTAAGGATTTCTTCTCTGGTCATTTCTCTTGTGTCCGGTACCCTTTGTTCGGTCTTATCAGCCTTTAAGCTGCGCCACACCTCTCCCTTTATGCCGAAAAGCATTAGATCGCTGTTCCAAAGGACAAGCGCGGGGAAGCTCCTTTTTTGATCGATGCCAATCTCCTGCATACCTCGACGGAAGGAAAGATGCTGGAGGACCCGTCGGAGATTGCACCTGCCTATGTCTATCAGCGAACAGTCGATCCTCAGCATGCGCCGAACGAGCCGGAGACCATTGTTCGCCCGGATCGCTCTACTCGATGGATCTCGTCACCTTCGAAGAGGGTTCGGGTACGTACGACCATCATGATGCCGAAGGCTTCATCAAGCTCAACGGTCTGCGTCTGAAGAGTTGGGCTGCTCGCAACGGCATAGCGCGGCCGGGTACCTGCGGATCAGAGCGTATAAAGGTTTCTGTTGCGTTGCCACTCAGACCCCTAAGCCAAGCCGAGGACGCATTTCACTAATCTCTCAGCTCGCCCTTTGGGCCGACATACCGGTGGAGGGTAATGCGCTCGATGCCGGGTTTGGATGACTGGCCGAGAGCAGCAGAAGGCAGCTCTAATACGCAATTCCAGCCTTTGCCCCTCCTCCATCACCGGGCCTGAGCCAGCGCGACGGCGTCCGCTCCAGCGGGAAAGCGAAGCTGGTTCTCGGTATCGTGAACGGCCTGCCAAATGGCTTCAGCAACATCGCTTTCCTTGGTGGTCATTGCCGGCTTTGCGAACGCCTCAAGGATCGGCTGTGCAAAGTCTGCATATTCACCGGGAAGCAGTTCCGAGAAAGGGACGATAGCATTCGCCCCGAACTGGGTGGTTGGCGCATAGCCCGGCTCGACGAGCTTCACGCGTACCCCGAAATAACCAAGCTCATGCGCGAGCGAAGCCGAGAAGCCCTCGATAGCTTGTTTGGTGGCGGTATAGGCTGCCGCGAGCGGAAACTCTCCCAAAGCGACGCTTGATGTAACATTGACGATGGTGCCGGACTTCCGCTCGCGCATCTGCGGGATAACGGCCTGGCACATCGCCATCACGCCGATCGTGTTGGTCTCAAAAAGCTGTCGGATAAGGGACATTGGCATCGCCTCGAACGCACCGACACCGCCAAGCCCGGCATTGTTCACCAATACGTCGATTGGACCGGCCGATTCGAAAAGGCTGGCGATGCTATCGGGACTGGTGACATCGAGCGGAAGTACGCGCAGACGGTCGCTTTTGGCGAACAGTGAAGGATCGGGGCGCCGCATGGTCGCAATGACATTCCAACCACGGGAAAGGAAGTGTTCGGCGGTGGCCTTGCCATAGCCTGATGATGTGCCAGTGATGAGGATGGTCTTGGTCATGTGGATCTCCTTGGTTGCGGTCCGGCAGGTATAGACTGCAGCGTGAGGACGAACTATAATTCTGTATCCATAATTAGTTACGGATCGTCCAAATGGATCCTCTCAGTAATATCGTCGGCCTCTTGCGGCCGAGGGCCGCGATAGCGAAGCCAATCTCCGGACGCGGCCAATGGGGCGTTCGCTACGGGTCGTATGACGCACCCGGGTTTACGGCCGTCTTGAGGGGAGGAGCATGGGTCGCGCTGGCTGACCGGAAACCGCTTCGGATTGCCGAAGGCGACTTTCTCCTTCTACCGACGACGCCGGCGTTCTCGCTATGCAGCGAACCAGACGTCCCTTGCGTTCCCGCTGAACCTCTGGCCGAAGCTGTCCGCCACGGCGAGCAGGAAGGAGAGGCAGATTTCGTGGCGCTGGGCGGGAGCTTCTCGATCGAGAGCATCAACGCGCCGCTGCTGCTCGCGCTTTTACCCGATGCGATTCATATTCCCGCTTCGGCTGGGCGCGGGACGCGATTTGGCCGGGTGATCGAGCTGCTGTCTGAGGAGTGTGCTGCCGACTATCCCGGCAAAGAACTGATTATCCAGCGCTTGCTGGAGACGCTGCTGGTCGAGGCATTGAGATGGGACTTTATCGGAAACAACGCAGCCTCGGCGGGTCTGTTGAATGGTTTGCGCGATCCCGTCATGGCCCGCGTCCTCCGTGCCATCCACGAGGACGTCCGAGCGCGATGGACGGTAGCCGGTCTCGCAGTAATAGCCGGCATGTCGAGGTCGGGCTTCGCCGCGCGGTTCAACGAGGTTGTTGGTTGCGCGCCAATTGAATATCTGGCGCGCTGGCGCATTGCTATTGCCAAGCAGGCGTTGCTGAGCGGCGCAAAGTCGCTCGACCGGATCGCGGATGACATAGGTTACGAGTCTGCGAGCGCCTTCAGCACGGCGTTCAGTAAAAGGCTCGGCTGCTCTCCGGGCAGGTTCGCCAGAATGCACGCCATCAATGCCAGCGCCGGCATGCCTGCGATCTCGTGACACTACCCGCTGCTGACCGGTCAACACGGGGGGGTCGCCAACGGCCTCCCCTACAAGCGAGCGTCTTTTTTATCGCGCCGTCTTACTATCCCTCGCCCACCGCGATTTCGGCCACTGCCGATGCGAGCTGCCGCATGTCGGTCGGCTTGCCAAGGTTGCGCACGCCTGCCAAGATGGCGTTCTTGGCAAGCGCGCCGGGGTCAGCAGCACTTGCAAGCACGAACGGAACGCCGAGGGCCTTAAGCTGTATTGCCACCGGCGTTACCCGCTCAAGCGCATGATCGACGGAGCTTGCCGGCCCCAGCACTTTATAGCCGACCGACGTCAACGCGGCCTTGATTTCCAGCGCGATGAAAAACTCGTCCTCGACGACGAGGATAGTGCGGGAGCTTGCAGGGGAAGCGTCGGACTGGTTCATGAAGCCTACAACGGTATTCTGATGGTCGCAGATAAACCTTCGACGGCATAGGACAGTTCCACGCGACCCCCAAGATGTGCCGCAGTGCCCTCGATCATCTCGGTTCCGTAGCCTTTACGCTTGGGGGGCTGAACGGCTGGCCCAGCCTGTTCGGACCAACGGCAATTCAAATAGGTCCTGCCGGTCAGTCCTTCTTCCAACGCCCAAGCAACCCGCACACTACCCTCACCTGACGATAGTGCTCCGTACTTGATTGCGTTGGTGGCAAGCTCATGGAAGATCATGCTCGCTGCGAGGATCTTGGAGGGACGAAGCTGAACCATTGGACCGTCGTACGTGATGCGGTCGCTCCAGACCTCTCCGACCGCCCGCTGCAGCAGGCCATGAAGGTCCACCGCCTCATTACGGGCGGCGATCTCCTGCGCGCGCAACGTGACATCGAGCCGGCCGAGGAACGTTAGGCGATACTCCGCAGCCGTGAGGCCCTCCACCTCGGTCTGCAACGCGAGCGCCCGTACTACCGCGGACAGGTTCTTCATCCGGTGACGGGTCTCGGACAGGATAAAATCCATCTCCGCGTCGTGTCGCTGGCGCTCAGTGACGTCGTCGAACAGCACCAGGATATTGGTGCTATTATCATCCGGGTGGACAAGGCGCCGGGCGTCGACCAGGAAGGTGCGTTGCCCGATGTAACCTCGAAGCCGATGACGGCGGTTGCGCGCGGTATAATATCGGCCATCAGATCACGAAGTTCCGGAATATCCCATTGACCGTCGCCCAGATCGAACAAACTCTTTCCGAGGAGATCGTCCCGTTCCACTTGGAAGGTTTTGACGAAGGCGTTGTTGGCAGTCGTGACATAGAACCGCTGGTCGAGCACGACAATCGGCTGGGTCATCGTGTCAACAACGCCCTGGGCCTGAACATGTCCGCTCCTCAGCAGGCGATAAAGGTCCTCCAACATCATCGGCCGTCTTCTTCCCCAATGTCCGGCATCTTGTGGCCGACGTTAACATATATCTGGCAGCAAAAGTGTCGTGTGCGACGCCCGCCGGCTTTCCCCTCGAAGAACGCGCATAAACGCCTCGCGTTCCCCATAAGACAACTGAACCTAAGAGGGGATCGCGAACGCATCGCGTGGCACCGTGAGCCTGATCTGAAGCCCCTGCGGCTGCCAGTCCGTCGATACCTGCGCATTCAACGTCCGAACCACCATCTGCTCAAGCGTGGTTCCGAACCCGGTGTCCTTGCCCTCGACCGGGGCTCTGGGTTTTGCATCGCTCTCCAACCAGGCGATCTCGAAGCTATCGGGCCGTGAACTCAACGTTACATCCAGTCGCCCCTCCGGCACAGAAAGAGCGCCGTACTTCACCGCGTTGGTGGCATATTCGTGAAACAGCAGTGCAAGGCTGGTGACCCTGTCGGCGCTGATTTGCGCGTCCTCGCCATGCAATCGCCATCGCCCGCCTTCCTTGTCCTCAAAGGGGGAAAGCAAGCTGGAGAGGAGAGTGAAGAGGGTCGTCGACCGCTCCACGAACGCTTCGCCGCCGGTGAAGCTTGGCAGGGTCATCTCATGCGCCCTCGACAGGGCGACGAGGCGGTCCTTCATGCCGGTTGCGAGCTCGGCCGGTGTCTGTGCCGTCCGGGCCGCCAGCGTGATGATGCTGCCGGTAATCGCGAAAAGGTTCTTCACGCGATGGTGCATCTCGCGTAACAGGAGATCCTGATGTTCTGCCGCCCGTTTCCGGTCCGAGATATCACGGGCGATCTTGGATGCGCCGATGATCTTGCCCTCGCTGTTGCGGATCGGCGAGATTGTCAGGGAGATGTCGATGAAGGTGCCATCCTTGCGACGGCGGATCGTCTCGAAATGATCGACCCGCTCGCCTGCGTTGATCCGCGCCAGGATCGCCGGCTCTTCGTCCAACCGATCGTCCGGGATCAGCATGGTGATTGGCCGTCCTACCGCTTCCTCGGCCGTGTACCCGAAAACCCGCTCGGCGCTCTTGTTCCAGGTGGTGATGATGCCTTGCAAGGACTTGCTGATGATGGCGTCATCCGAGGATTCGACGATTGCCGCGAGAAAAGCCGCTGCATCGTGTCCTGGCTTCGCGGCCGTGACACCCGCTTCCAGCTGCTCGAGACGGTCTTCGGCCTTGTTGCCGCTGCCGGCGTAATTTCTGTCTGCCATTGACGTTCACGTGCCCCCAGGATGTGAGTCGAAAAAGAACCTGAACGAGAGGGTTTCGCACCCTTCCCCTGAAGAATAGCTCCCCGGCGTGGGAAATAAAGTATGCACCCAACAGGTTGCAATATCGACTGCTGGATCCACGCTGCGGTCACCCTCTCCTCTCTGATTACCATTCTCAGGCCCGACCTTCCGAGACTGTCCAGCGGAACCGTTGGCCTCGACATCATACTCGGCGGCCGGCGTGTCGAACGGGCGTCCTATATCGTCCACGAGCAGGCCGGCGCGGGCAAGACGATCTTCTCCAACCAACTGGCTTTCGCCGACCTCTCGAGATCGATCGAACTGTCAACGACATCGAAATGCGTCACCCATCGCGAGCGGAAGCCTTACGGGTTCAAACAGTGCAAATGCGAAATGGGACCCTCTAAGGCAATAAACCGAGCAATAATTATAGACCCATCCACCTGTTTTCATTACGCGATTTGACAATATGTACGGCTGACAATGCCTCCATATCCCGCCCAATTAGATGATCCTCAGCTTGAGCACGCACGTGAGGACGTCTCATGCTGACCGTCCCACTCCTTCTGCCTGCGTCCGGAGGAGTGCCATAAGCATCGGTCCAAGCGAGAACTCGCCTCGTTCCGTCCTCCTTGTCAGGTTCCGCAGATATCCGCCGGGTGAATTGATGTGTCCTGCCCGCTCCAAGACGCAAGCCATCGCGACCGCAGCGTTCTCGGGTCCCATTGCCTCGCAGGCCTCCTGATAGGCTGACGGGCTGACCCCGAGCGTGCTCCGCACGACCACCGCGGCGTTCATGAGCTCCCGCCAATGCGAGATTGCGCCACCTGCAGCGTAATCAGATATCTGCGGGCAAGCCCGAAGCACCATACCCAAAGGGAAAGCCTTTATCGGTATTCCACTCGATTTCGGTTTTACCGGTGAGGGCTCGCCCTGCTCATTTCTGGAGCTAGGTTCAAGTTCATTTAGGGATTCGGTATTTGAATTCTGTATGTGACGACGGTATCCGCTTTCATTGGTGTCGGATTTTTGAGATACAAGCTGGATTTCCAACATGTTGACCGCTTCCTCGCGGAGCAAGGTCAGTTCTTCGAGGCAAGCTTCGAGGGCCAGGATTGTCTTTGCTGGTTTCAGCCGGGCAATAGTTGACACCAAAGCGTCTTCGACGGCCTGCCAATTTCCTGCAGCGCCCTCTTCCACAGCCGCCGTGATCAGCTTCCGAACGTCGCGGCGTGTGATCGTGATGCGCTCTTTGATGACGCGAAGCCGCCGGCTCTCCTCGGCAACCTGGTGGGCCAATACTGCGAGTTCTTCGGCGCGAGCGAGCAGCGGCGCGAGGCTAAAACCATAGGCCGTTTCGATCGCACCATCGTTTCCTTTTCGAGCGTAGCGCTTGCCATTCGGACTGTCATTGCGCTGAATAAGCCCAGTCTGGACAAGAAGAGCCAGGTTTTCCCGCAGGGTCGTGCCCGCGATGCCATTGGCGCGGAGTGCCAGCTGCGCGTTCGACGGAAAGACGACGAGATTGCTCTCCTCGCTCAGCTCCTGCTCGGGATAGAAGGTCAGCAAGGCATTCAAGACGGCAAGGGCACGGTCACGCAACCCGAGCACCGTTCTTGCTTCGCATGCGCTTCGGTAAACTCTCCACTTGTCGACGGATTTTCCCGCCTTGATGTTCGCCGTGGCAAGCTGACCTTTCACTAAGGCAAGCGTCATCGGCCGCCGCCCGAATGGCGTCGTCACATTTCCTATTTGCATTTTCCTCTCACCTCTCAAAAGGCAAAGGAAATCCGCTCACCAAACCGGCGCCAAAGACTCTTGACTGCGATTCATGGAAATGCGATTCTCAGGCTGCTTAGACATGAGGAAGGCTTCCACGACGGCGACGTTTGGGGGCCTTTTTCTTTTGCCGCTATTTTCCTTTTGTTTCAGTTGATTTCAAAAACTCCTGATGCAAACGATCGAGGTTTTCGGCAATGAACCGACCAAACCTTCCGGCATCGTTTGCCTTCAGCGCGATAGAGTAGCTTTTCGCGCTACCCTTGAACTCTGCCCGCACGCTCGAATCATCTGCGCGCCATTCGCTAGCGTTGCTTGTGCGCTTTGCGGGCTTCGCTGCTTTTCTGAACGCTTTCGCCAACAACTCGAAACGGGCATCCGACGCGAGCGAAGAAAATGCCGGATCGTCAACAAGGGTTCGCGCCAGTTCCAGCGTTGCCGGCCTCTCGATCTGCTGCGCGAATTCGGTCCAACGGTCACGGCCGACGGACTTGGCCGCCCCGATCGCACTCGCAATTTCCGCCGGAACACGGCCCGACACCGACAGCATTCGGGTCAACATAGGTGCATCGACGGATAGTGCGGTTTGGATCGTCGAGCGGTCGTAAGATAGTTCGACCAGCCGCTGGGCAAACATTGCCCGCTCGATGAACGAGAGGTTCTCACGCGCGGAGTTTTCCTGGCCCTGGGCGATGACATGGTCTGCATCTGAGATCGCTTTGACCACAGCGCGGACCGACCTCCCGAGATCCTTTGCCGCGCGCGCGCGACGATGCCCAAATACGATCTGATACCGGCCATCGGCCGTGGGGTGAGGGCGGACCTGTATCGGCGTATCCTGACCTCGCTCCCGAATGGCTGCGAGCAGCTCGGTGTAAGCGACGTCATCAACACCGATTCTGTCTGAGACGAACGAAGAGTCGAGAAGCTCAGGATCGAGCTCGATGATCGTTTCGCCAGGAACATGTTGTTCCGCTTGCGCAACCTTATCCCGAAGCTCGCTCAGCGAACTGATCATGGACCGCGAAGCACCATGGGTGGCATAGCCTGGTGTCGCCTTGCGCTCGGTCGCTTCGTTTGAAGGAGAGGTGATGTTGGCAAATACGTTTTTACGCGCCATGCGAGCACACTCCGTGTTCGACAACACTGCTGTTTTCGTTGCGAAATCTCGCCATCTGTACGGCTGACAATTGATTAGCCAATGCGCCGCCCCCACGCCTTTTGAAGCTGCTCGATGACTTCGTTGTTAACAGCATCCATCGACTCACGGGCTCGATCATATGTGGTCGCTGTGAACTGGGCGCGCTCGACTTCATACAAGCTCTGCTTGGTTAGGCCCGCATCGGAAACCGCGGTCGACTTCACCATATGGTTCTTCATCATATGCTGGGCGAACATCGACTGCATAAAACCGACCATCTGCTGTTGCGGAATGTCAGTCGGTTCGTAACGCGTGACCAAGTAGCGGAACCAATCTAGCGAGACGTCGACGCCCACGCCCTCGACGCTCTTCAGGATCTCGCCGAGCATCAAAAGGAACTGAGACATCGACATGATGTCGAGCATCTGCGGGTGCACCGTGATGAGCACGGATGTCGCTGCAGTCAACGCGGTCAGTGTGAGATAGCCAAGCTGGGGAGGGCAGTCGACGACAACAACGTCATAGCGATCATCGACTTCAGCCAGTGCATCGCCGATACGAGTGTAGAACATCTTGCCGGCAGTCGAGTCTTTGCGCTGCATAGCGATCGGCGTCTCGTACTCATATTCCTGCAGTTCGAGATTGGCAGGTACGACATCAAGGTTGGGGAAGTTGGTCGGCTGAATTACATCCTTGATCGACTTGCGCTCGTCGTCATATCGCAACGCTTCGTAAAAGGACTTCTTATCGTCCAACTCTGGTTGGATTCCATATAGCGCGGTCAGCGATGCCTGGGGGTCGAGGTCAACGGCAAGCACCCGATAGCCCTTCAGTGCGAGGAACTGGGCAAGATGGGCCGAGGTTGTGGTCTTACCCGAGCCGCCTTTGAAGTTGACGACTGCAATGACCTGAAGCTTCTCATGGCCCCGCCGATGCGGGACGCGATCGAGAAGCTGACGAAGCTCGTTGACCTGATCGGCCGTATAATAGCGCCTGCCGGTCGAGGTCGTGCTCGGCTCAACGCCTTTCCCCTGGAGGTGCAACTTCTTGAGGTAGCTTTGCGAAACGCCTACAAAATCAGCGACCTCCGCCAGTGAAAATTGGCGAAGCGTTTTCTGAGCGTTGGGCGGAAATTTCTCCTGCCGCAGCATGTCGAGCTTCGAGGATATATCCCCGCCCTGTGCGAGTATGGTATCCGCGAAACTCGTCACTTTCTCCGAAGCGGCCATTTTCACGTTCATTTAGCTATTCGCCTTTAGTCACGATATTGTTCAGGATTTGATCCAATTATCGTGACAATTGCCCGATTCCCATCGCGCCGCAAGACATTTAAGGTTAACAACAAGTTAACGGATTTTGGGAGAATCCAGTCCGCTCCCTGAATTTGCGATATCTTTCCGCTAGTTAGTCAGATTCCATTGGTAGCGTATAGTCGGTGGAAACTGCAGATCTGCAGAAATTCAGCGCATCTCGCACACCCGAATGGGCTCGATTCCCAGCACGGCTACCCCGACTCACCAGAATCATCGCCTGCAGATCTGCAGATGGCCAACTGTGGATTGAGGTGATCTTCATCCCGCCTGACGAAGTTCATGCGGAGATAAAGATGCAGATTCTCACAATCTCGCCCGACCAATATGTCGAGCATCAAAGTCGTCTGAAACAGATGCATCAGCTGCGCGCCAACGTGTTTGGCGGGCGGCTCGAATGGGACGTCACCATCACCGATGGTGACGAGCGGGATCAGTACGACGACCTGAACCCGACCTATATCTTGGCGATCTCCGGCGGTAACAGGGTTGTCGGCTGCGCACGCCTCCTTCCCGCAGTAGGCCCGACCATGCTTGAGCTGACATTTCCCCAACTTCTGGCGGACGGCTCGCTCAATGCGACGAGTGCGATGATCGAGAGTTCTCGCTTCTGCGTCGATACGAATTTGTCGGCGGGCAGGGGAGGGGGACGGCTCCACCTTGCGACACTGACCATGTTCGCCGGCATCATCGAGTGGTCGATGGCGAATGGTTACGACAAGATCGTCACAGCCACCGATCTGCGTTTCGAGCGCATCCTGAACCGAGCAGGATGGCCGATGGCGCGGTTGGGTGAACCCGTGGCGATTGGGAATACCGTCGCCATTGCCGGCGCGCTTCCAGCGGACGAGGAGAGTTTCGAACAGGTTCGCCCTCCGAACTATCGGTCCGTTCTCTTTTGCGCCGATGATCACTCGGAGAGGAGCGCAGCGTGACCCAGCTTCGCTCCCATCCAAGACTTGTCCGCAAGCTCCAGGATGCGCTCGGCGATCAGCTGTGCGTCGCTCTCGAAGACGCGACAGTCGTCGAAATTATGCTCAACCCTGACGGCCGACTGTTTATAGAACGCCTCGGCCACGGTGTTACCGAGGCCGGGGTCATGACGCCAGCGGCCGCGGAAGTCGTGATCGGCAGTGTTGCTCACGCGTTGCAGTCCGAGGCAGACGACGAACGCCCAATCATTTCCGGCGAACTGCCCATCGGTGGCCATCGTTTCGAGGGCCTGCTTCCGCCGATCGTGTCCGGACCCGCCTTCACGATCCGTCGGCGCGCCTCGCGTCTCATCCCGCTCGACGATTATGTGACCTCGAAGGTGATGACAGAAGCGCAGGCATCAGCCATCCGCAGCGCGATTGACGCCCGCATGAACATCGTCATTTCCGGGGGCACGGGATCTGGCAAGACCACGCTCGCCAACGCAATCATCGCCGAGATCGTTTCAGCTGCACCCGACGATCGCATGGTGATCCTCGAGGATACCGCCGAAATCCAGTGCGCCGCCGAAAACGCAGTGTGCCTCCATACCAGCGATACGATCGATATGGCCCGCCTCCTGAAAAGCACCATGCGACTGCGTCCAGACCGCATCATCGTCGGCGAGGTCCGCGACGGCGCAGCTCTCACGCTCCTGAAGGCCTGGAACACCGGCCATCCCGGCGGCGTCACCACCATCCATTCAAACACGGCGATGTCCGCGCTCCGCCGTCTTGAGCAACTGACGGCTGAAGCGAGCCAGCAGCCAATGCAGGAGGTGATCGGCGAGGCGGTCGATCTCGTCGTCTCTATCGAGCGGACGGGGAAGGGGAGGCGGGTCCGCGAGGTGATCCATATCGAGGGATACCGCAACAGCCACTACCAGACCGAACACTATGCCCAGATCGACGAGGACAGCCATGTCGCGTAACACATATGCCATTCTCGCAGCGCTTATGTTTGCTGCCGTCTCCTTCAGTCTTTCGGAGCCTGCATTGGCATCCTCGGGCGGTGGCGGTCTTCCGTGGGAATCGCCACTGCAGCAGATCCAGCAGTCGATCACCGGCCCCGTCGCCGGGTTCATCGCCCTTGCTGCGGTCGCGATCGCCGGCGCCATGCTGATTTTCGGCGGCGAACTCAACGATTTTGCCCGTCGCCTTTGCTACGTCGCCCTGGTCGGTGGCGTTCTGCTCGGCGCCACCCAGATCGTCGCCCTGTTTGGCGCAACGGGCGCATCAATTGGCGAGCATCATGCCGCGGCAGGTCTTGCTTCGGTTATCTCTATCCCAGCGACGATGCTATCCGTGGCAGGGGAGGGGCATCGTGTCTGAACCCGCTTCCAACCTCATCCGGTCGCAGGTACATCGGGCGCTGTCACGTCCCAACCTGTTGATGGGCGCCGATCGCGAGCTCGTGCTGCTGACGGCGCTGGCCGCCATCATCCTGATCTTCGTGGTCCTGACCTGGTATGCGGCATTGTTTGGCATCGCAATCTGGCTGGTCGCAGTTGCAGCGCTTCGTATGATGGCCAAGGCCGATCCGCTGATGCGAAGGGTCTATATCCGGCATATCTCCTACAGGACCTTCTACCGCGCGACATCCTCGCCGTGGCGCCGGTACTGAGGGAGTGCGAAATGGTTGCCCTTAAATCCTTCCGGCATTCCGGACCGTCTTTTGCCGATCTCGTTCCCTATGCCGGGCTGGTCGATAACGGCGTCCTTCTCCTGAAGGACGGCTCGCTGATGGCGGGCTGGTATTTTGCCGGCCCGGACAGCGAAAGTTCGACCGACGCTGAGCGAAACGAGGTGTCGCGACAAATCAATGCCATCCTGTCGCGCCTCGGGTCCGGCTGGATGATCCAGGTCGAGGCTGTCCGAGTGCCGACGGGAAATTATCCAACCGAGGAATCCAGCCATTTTCCTGATCCGGTCACCCGCGCCATCGATGCGGAGCGACGGGGGCACTTCCAGAGGGAGAGGGGGCACTACGAAAGCCGCCATGCGCTGATCCTGACCTGGCGTCCACCGGAACCGCGGCGGTCTAGGCTCACGCGGTATGTCTATTCCGATGCTGGCAGCCGATCCGCCACGTATGCCGACAAGGCGCTCGATACCTTTCTGACGTCGATCCGTGAGGTCGAACAGTATCTCGGCAATGTCGTGTCGATCCGACGGATGATGACACGCGAAACGCCGGAGCGCGGTCATCGTGTCGCCCGATACGACGAACTCTTCCAGTTCATCCGCTTCTGCATCACCGGGGAAAATCACCCGGTGCGTCTGCCAGAAATCCCCATGTATCTCGACTGGCTGGTGACGGCTGAGTTGCAACATGGTCTGACGCCGCTGGTCGAGAACCGGTTTCTCGGCGTGGTGGCGATCGACGGCCTGCCGGCTGAAAGCTGGCCGGGAATCCTCAACAGTCTCGACCTGATGCCGCTGACGTATCGCTGGTCATCCCGCTTCGTCTTCCTCGACGCGGAGGAGGCCCGCGCGAGGCTCGAGCGCACACGCAAGAAGTGGCAGCAGAAGGTCAGGCCATTCTTCGACCAGCTCTTCCAGACGCAGTCGCGGTCACTCGACCAGGATGCCATGCTGATGGTGGCAGAGACCGAGGACGCGATCGCCGAAGCCTCGTCGCAGCTCGTGGCCTATGGCTACTATACGCCGGTCATCGTTCTCTTTGATGAAGACCAGCAAAGCCTGCAGGAGAAGTGTGAGGCAGTCCGCCGGCTGATCCAGGCCGAAGGTTTTGGCGCGCGGATCGAGACGATCAATGCGACCGATGCCTTTCTCGGCAGCCTGCCGGGCGTGTCCTATGCCAATATCCGTGAGCCGCTGATCAACACGCGCAACCTCGCCGATCTCATCCCCCTCAATTCGGTCTGGTCCGGAAGCCCGATGGCTCCTTGCCCGTATTATCCGCCGGCCTCGCCTCCGCTGATGCAGGTCGCCAGCGGATCAACTCCCTTCCGGCTGAACCTGCATGTCGACGATGTCGGCCACACGCTGATCTTCGGACCGACCGGTTCTGGGAAATCGACGCTGCTCTCATTGATCGCGGCCCAGTTCCGACGTTACGCCGGGGCGCAGATCTTCGCGTTCGACAAGGGTGGCTCGATGCTGCCGCTGACGCTGGGGCTCGGCGGCGATCATTATCAGATTGGTGGCGATGCTCAGGAAGCAGGGCAGGGAAGGACACTCTCTTTTTGCCCGCTGGCCGAGCTCTCGACCGATGGCGATCGTGCTTTCGCCTCCGAGTGGATCGAGATGCTGGTGGCACTGCAGGGCGTGACGATCACTCCGGACTACCGCAATGCTATTTCACGGCAGGTCGGCCTGATGGCCGACTCCCGCGGCCGCTCGCTCTCGGACTTTGTCTCGGGTGTCCAAATGCGGGAGATCAAGGACGCCCTGCATCACTACACCGTCGATGGTCCGATGGGGCAGCTGCTCGACGCCGAAGAAGACGGGCTGGCGCTCGGCGCCTTCCAATGCTTCGAGATCGAGGAACTGATGAATATGGGCGAGCGCAACCTTGTGCCCGTTCTGACCTATCTTTTCCGACGCATTGAAAGACGCCTGACCGGTGTACCCAGCCTCATCATTCTTGACGAGGCCTGGCTGATGCTCGGCCACCCGGTGTTCCGCGACAAGATCAGGGAATGGCTGAAGGTACTGCGCAAGGCCAATTGCGCCGTGGTGCTGGCCACCCAGTCAATCTCTGATGCCGAGCGGTCAGGCATCATCGATGTGCTGAAGGAGAGCTGCCCGACCAAGATCTGCCTCCCGAACGGTGCTGCGCGGGAGCCGGGCACGCGCGAGTTCTACGAGCGCATCGGCTTCAACGAGCGGCAGATCGAGATCGTCGCGACCGCGATCCCGAAGCGGGACTATTACGTCGTGTCGCCCGAGGGTCGACGTCTGTTCGACATGGCGCTTGGGCCGGTGGCGCTCTCCTTTGTCGGAGCGTCCGGAAAGGAAGACCTCAAGCGCATCCGCGCCCTGCATCATGAACATGGGGCCGCCTGGCCTCTCCATTGGCTCCAGCAAAGGGGGATCGCCCATGCCCACACGCTCTTCCCAACCGAATAGGATATGGCACGCCGCGCTCGGTG
Organism: Hyphomicrobiales bacterium; assembly: GCA_900472575.1. Taxonomy (GTDB): domain Bacteria; phylum Pseudomonadota; class Alphaproteobacteria; order Rhizobiales; family Rhizobiaceae; genus Neorhizobium; species Neorhizobium cellulosilyticum. The sequence continues at coordinate 10,458 of UCIV01000027.1, read as the reverse complement.
TGTCCCTCACGCTCTCGTCCGCTTTCCCGCTTCCAGCTGAGGCCGGCGGCGTGACGGGTCAGGCAACCGAATGGACACAGCTTGCCAACAATACCGAACTGATCTCGCTCGTCGGCAAGTCCGCTGAGCAGGTGAACAACCAGGTCACCCAGATCTCGCAGCTGGCCGAGCAGATCCAGAACCAGCTCAACATCTACAAGAACATGCTGCAGAACACGGCGCAGCTTCCGGAGCACGTCTGGGGTCAGGTCGAAAATGACCTAAAGACCCTTCAGACGGTCGTCAACCAGGGACAGGGCGTCGCCTTCTCCATGGGCAATGTCGACGACGTGCTCAAGCAGCGCTTCCAGAGCTTTGCCGACATGAAGAGCAACCTGCCTGACGGCGCGAGCTTTTCCACGACCTATCAGGGCTGGTCCGACACCAATCGCGACACGATCGCCGGCACGCTGAGGGCCGCCAATCTGACGGCCGAACAATTCTCCAGCGAGGAGAGCACGATGTCGGAACTCAGGTCGATGTCGGAATCGGCCGACGGCCAGATGAAGGCGCTGCAGGTGGGACACGAGATCGCAGCCCAGCAGGTCGCGCAGATGCAGAAGCTGCGCGGTCTGGTCTCACAGCAGATGACCATGATGGGCACCTGGTATCAGTCCGAGCAAGCGCAAAAGGATCTGGCGCAGGCGCGGCGCGAACAATTCTTCAACGGGACCGAGCGTGACATCCGTGGCGGCCAGACGATGGAGCCCCGCTGGTGAGCCCGCGTCTGATCCTCATTCTCGTCCTCGTCACGATCGGTTCCGCGGCCGGCGCGAGCGTCATCACCTGGCTCGTTGTCCAGCCGCAGGCCACGCCAATCTCCGGATCGGGCACAGCCGCAATCAACTCGTCCTCCAATGACGAACAGCGCCGACATCGCGAACAGTTCTTTGGCGGAAATTCCGACCGTGACATCCGCGGCGGTCAGGAGATGAAACCGCGATGGTAGCCGTTCCTTCTTCCCGTGCGGCCGACCGCATGTTCATCGCGATCGCCATCGTCCTGCTGGCGACAACGCCGGCACTGGCACAACAGGGCCAGGTTCTCACCGCACTCGAAAATTCCGTCGTCACCGCGGCCAAGGGCTGGGAGACGACGGTGATGAATGCGGCGCGCTCGTTGTTCTGGATCCTTGCCGGCATCGAGGTCGGGATCGCCGCGGTGTGGCTGGCAATCAACGCCGCCTCACTCGACGGCTGGTTCGCTGAGCTCGTCAAACGCATCATGTTCATCGGTCTGTTCGCCTTCATCCTCGACAGAGGACCTGAGTTCGCCAAGGCCGTGGTGGACAGCCTCTATCAGATTGGCGCCGGTGGCGGCTCGGCATCGCCCGCCAACATCTTCGATGCCGGCATTCGGGTCGCAACGAAGATGTCGGAACAGGCGAAGTTCGGTCTCTGGGAGGATAATGCACTGGCGATCGCCGCCGTCTTCGCCATGGTCGTGGTCGTCGTGTCGTTTAGCCTGGTCGCTGCGATCTTTGTGGCCGTCATGGTCGAGATGTATGTCGGCCTGCTCGCCGGCATGATCATGCTTGGGCTCGGTGGCTCCTCCCATACCAAGGACTTCGCGATCAAGTATCTGGTCTATGCCTTTTCCGTTGGCATAAAGCTGATGGCCCTGGTGATGATCGCCAAGATCGGCTCGGACATCCTTCTCGGTCTGGCAGAGGCGCCCACCGCGACATCGGAACAGTTCATCACGACGCTGGCGATCGCCGGCATCTCGGTCGTCGTCTTCGTCATCGCCATGTATGTGCCCCCCATCCTTCAGGGCGTGGTGCAGGGCGCATCGGTCGGCGGCGGCATGGAAGCCATTCGTCACGGCGGGAAGGCGGCATCCGCGGCACTCGGCGCAGGCTTCCTCACGATCGGTGCGGCCAACAGAGGGTTCGGGGCCGCCAGTGCCGCAAGGGCAGGGGGCTCGTCTCTGGCCAGTGCTGCGCTACGCGGCATGCAGGCGGGGGTTGGCGGGGCGGCAGGTGCGGTCGGCTCGGCAGCAAAAGAAAAAGCGATCGGTTCGCCCGGCGCCTATGCCGGATCGATGCTCGGCCTTGCCAACGCTAAACTCGATCAACCGTCCGGCCGGCCAGGCACAACGCCTCCACCACCGCCGATCAATGACAGCAAGTGACGGGAGGCTGACAGAATGGCCGGACAGAATATCCCAGATAACCCCTATATCGCCGCCCGCAACGAATGGAACGAACGTTATGGCTCGTATGTCAAAGCGGCAGCCGCGTGGCGAGTCGTCGGCATAGCCGGAATGACCATGGCCGTCGTCGGCTTTGGCTATGCGCTCTACCAGAGCACCCAGGTCAAGCTGATCCCGTATATCGTCGAAGTCGACAAGCTAGGCACATCAGTCAATGCCGGCTTCCCGCAGCAGATCGAGTATGCCGATCCGCGCGTGGTGCGCGCGACCCTCGGCAGTTTCGTGTCGAACTTCCGATCCGTCACACCGGATGCGGTCGTGCAGAAGCAATATATCGACCGGACCTATGGGCTGCTGCGCACCTCCGATCCCGCGACCGAAAAGGTCAACGCGTGGTTTCGCTCGAATTCGCCCTTCGAGAAGGCGAAGACCGCGACAGTGGCAATCGAGGTCAACAACATCGTCGCGTTGTCGAACCAGAGCTACCAGATCGACTGGACCGAGTTCGAGCGCGATCGCCGCGGCAAGGAGACAGCCACGCGCCGCTTCCGCGGGATCGCCACCGTGACACTGACGCCGCCCCAGGACGAGGGCGTCATCCGTCTTAATCCCATCGGTCTCTATCTCCGCGACTTCGACTGGACTGCACAGCTTTGAAAGGCATGGCTCCCCACATGAACATAAGACACTTCAGAATACGGGCCACGCTGATTGCCAGCGCCGCCATGCTGCTCATTTTCCCGGTAATGGGTTTCGCCCCCTCCCACGCAGTTGCGGCCGATGGTGTCACTGCCAACGAAGCGAAAGGCATGGGCATCTCGACTCAGTGGCGAGGAAGCCGCGGCCTTGTCACGAAAGGCGCGGATGGAAAGGTGGTCTTCCTCTATGGCGAAGTGCAGCCGTCGGTCGTCTGCTCGCCGTTGCAGGTCTGCGACATCGAGCTTCAGGGTGGCGAGGTCGTTCGCGACGTTCTGGTTGGCGACACTGTGCGCTGGAAGGTGGAACCTGCGACTTCGGGTGCGGCCGGTGGGCAGGCGATCCATCTCATCGTCAAGCCGTCGGAGCCGGGTCTGGTCACGTCGATGGTCGTGACGACGTCGCGCCGGACCTACCACATCCAGCTGAAATCCCACCCCACGCAGTACATGGCGCGCGTCGGCTTTGAGTATCCCGAGGACGTCTCGGCAAAGCTTGCCGACGTCAACGCGCGGCTGGAAGCGAGTACGATCCCCGGGGCTGGAGTTCCAGCGGAGCAATTGAGCTTTGCCTATTCCGTCTCGGGCAGCGCCGGCTGGCGGCCGACGCGGGTCTACTCGGGTGGGCAAAAAACTTACATTCAGTTTCCGCGGTCGATCTCCGGGCAGGATGCGCCGGTTCTCTTCGTCGTCTCCGGCGGCCAGAACCGCATCGTCAACTATCGCATGAAGAACAATATGATGGTGGTCGATTACAATATCGATCGCGCTGTCCTCGTCTCAGGCGTTGGCTGGAAACAGCAGAAGGTGACAATCAGCAGGGGAGGGCGATGATGCTGAACCTCCTTCGCCGCAGCGCGAACAGCCTCGGACCCTTCCGCTGCCTGGCCATAGCCAGTGGCCTCGCCATGCTCCTTTCCGGCTGCCAGTCGATGGGCACCGACGGTCTCGCCGCTAGCGCGGCACCGCCAGAGATCTCCGGACCGGCGGCGGGCGCCATCGCGGGCGACATGGTCAGCCGTCTCGCCGAGCAGATCGGACAGGGGAAGGCTACCGTTGCGCTCAAACAGGATGGTTCTCCCTTCGGCCAGGCACTTGAAGCTGCGCTGAAGGGATGGGGCTATGCCGTGGTCACCGACCAGAAGACGGATAGCGGCGCCGCCGTTATTCCGCTCGCTTATCTTATCGTGCCCTATGACGGTCAGGTGCTCGCAAGGCTTTCGACCAGCAGTGTCGAACTCGGCCGGGCCTACACAGTGACGACATCGGGTGCGACACCGGCAAGCGCCCTGTCGCTCATGCGGCGCGGGTGAGGGAGGGTATCATGGTGCAATCTCTCAAGCTCGGTAGTGCGCAAAACAGTCAGGCCACGTCCGGTGTCAAGCGGGTAAACCGCCTGCCGGTTATTGTCGTGATCGTGCTGTTGGTCGCCTTTCTCGCCATCATCTTCTTTGGGCTCGCTTCGCGTGGGCTCTACTTTGGCAGGGATAGTGCTCCGGACGCCAGTTCGGGCAATCCAGCCTCGACCTATGCCGACCAGATCAAGCGCGGTGTCACCGACGGCATCATTGGGGAGCCACAGCAGCAGGAAACGTTTCAGCCGACACCGGTCGAGATGAAACAGGCCGAAGAGAAGGTGGCCAATCCGTTCATGCAGCCCGAACAGAGGCAAGAGCAACGGCGCGGAGCGGAACTGGAGCCGGAAGGGATTTGGCGCGCGCGTCTGGCTCGTGAGCAACAGGAACAGGTTCTGCGCGAGCAGCAGCGGCAGCGAATGGCGCGGATGCAGGCGCGGGGCTCCGCCTATGACGCGCCACTTGCCATCGATCGCGGCAAGCTAGAAGCCCGGGCACAGGCAGACGACACCGCCGCGACCAGGACTGCGACAACGACAGCCTCAGCGAACGGAAATCCGTCCGATCTTTATGCCGCGGCCTTACGCGCCGGCCTGGGCGGCCAGAACGTCGATCCCAACGGTCAGAACTCCAAGGAAGACTTCTTCAATGCCGATCTCAAGGATCTTGGATATTTGCCGAACCGCGTCGTGCCACAGCAGTCGGCGTTCGAGTTGAAGCGCGGGTCGGTCATTCCAGCGACATTGATCACTGGCATCAACTCAGACCTGCCCGGGCGTATCACCGCTCAGGTCAGCCAGAATGTCTATGACAGCGCCACCGGGCATCGGCTGCTGATCCCGCAGGGCACCAAACTGTTCGGTCGCTATGACAGCAAGGTCTCGTTCGGCCAGAGCCGGGTTCTCGTCGTCTGGTCGGACATCATCTTTCCCAACGGCTCGACATTGCAGATCGGCGGCATGGCCGGCACGGATGCGGAAGGCTATGGGGGTTTCAAGGACGAGGTGAACAACCACTATCTCAAAACCTTCGGCTCGGCGGTCATGATCGCGCTGATCGGAACGGGCATCGACATGGCGGTGCCCCAGAGCTCGACGCTTGCCACCCAGGATACGGCATCCGATGCGGCAAGGCGGAATTTCGCCGAAACCTTTGGGCGAGTGGCCGACCGGACAATCCAGCGGAACATGGACGTGCAGCCAACGTTGCAGATCCGGCCTGGCTACGAGTTCAATGTGCTTGTCGATCAGGACATTGTGTTCCCGAACATTTACAAGGAATGATGGGAGTGTCCTAGGGTCGACCAGCATCGCGGTCGGTAGCCGGCCGGCTGATCCGCACCACCGACGATGTCGGTCGACGCCGGCGCCTAGATTGATCAAGACGCCAGGTGCCGAAAGGCGGAGCGTGAACGCGGCTGTCTTTCTTCAACATCAGCGCCTCAACAAGGCAAAGCGGGAAAAAAGGAAAAGGCACGGCCCGCCTAAACCCACACTGCCAGCCATCCGACGCGCAGTCCTAAACGCCCTCCTATCAGCGTCAGCCCCAGAACGATGTCCGCACTGCCGAATCCGCTTCAGAGGCCCAAAATACATTCTGCAAAGTAGTGCTAGGCATTGTTGCACTAAGTGCATTTTTATGTATTCTGGCCCCATACTTATAGCAGTGTGGTCAGTGGAGAGCCAAGTTTGCGAGGAATACGTCGAGCCGGGATATGCGTCGGCGTTGTGTGTCTCTCTGCAATCGCCCTTGCGGATATCAGCCGAGCGAAATCCTTGTTCGATCGCGCATACTTTCAAGGCCCGCAAAGCGACCACTTCGACGGAGAGCGCTTTTTCAATCCTGGCCTTACGATTGGCAAGAGAAGAGGACTTCGGGATGTGTCCCTCTCCAAGGTCCTCCGCATGATCTCCGGGCACCCGGGGAAAGGTTGGCCAGCCACAAGAGCGGTTACCCCGCAAATGCCGCCAAGAATTGTGAGTGGCGCCGCCATGCGAGCAACCTGGATTGGCCATGCGACTGTCTTACTCCAAACTCAGGGTCTTAATATCCTGACGGATCCGGTTTGGTCGGATCGTGTTGGCCCATTCGGCCTCTTTGGGCCTAAGAGGGTTCAGGCGCCGGGGGTGACCCTAAAAGACCTTCCCCCTATCGACGTTATTCTTATAAGCCACAACCACTTCGATCACATGGACCTAGCCACCCTTAAATTCCTTTGGCGGCGCGATCGCCCGTTAATCATTACCAGCCTTGGGAATGACACAATCCTCAAGGCGAAAGGCATCCCGGCAGTCGCGAAGGATTGGCGTGAGGAAGTCAGCGTCAAGCCCGGCGTGACAGTCATCGTAGAGCGCGTGCATCACTCGTCATCCAGACTTGGCGCCGATGCGAGAAGGGCTCTTTGGAGCGGGTTCACGATCAGGTCTCCAGCTGGAAATGTCTTTTTCGCCGGCGATACTGGTTGGGGAGATGGGAAGTGGATAGAGGAGTTGGTGCGACATTCCCCCTTTCGACTCGCACTGCTCCCGATCGGTGCGTATGAACCCCGGGAAGCCTATAGCGAAGATCACATCGAACCTCAGCAGGCGGCATTAATTTTTCGCTGGTTGGGAGTGGAGAATGCTATCGGCATTCATTGGGGCACTTTCAAGTTAACCGAAGAGGGCGTTGATGCACCTCCCTCAGACCTTTCAACCGCTCTGAACAAACTTAATGTAAGGGGCGATCGCTTTCGCACACTGGTCCCGGGAGCAAGTTGGGATATTCCCGCTCCAAGGTGATGATGCAATGAATTCTCGCTGAGTTCGCGTTTCCTCACAAGTGTATTCTCCCGCGTGTGCAAGCCGGTCAGGTAGGGACTGCCGAAGCCAGAACCGTTGTATGACGGGTGTCCATCGAACGGCATCGAACGACAGCGATTATGGCTTGTCAGGGAGCCCACAGGTGTATGCGCACTCATCACACCATGGACCTGGGCCGCCGCACGAGCTCTACGTGAAGATCGCACACACAGAGATTGGCGACCGGCGGTACAATGGCTCAAAGCCGCCGGAACAAGCTCCGTACTCGTCATGTACTGTCGCTCAAGTCCTTCACGCAGCGGGCGTTCCTGCCGGGGTCTTCAAGCTCGTAAAAGGAACTGGCCAGCAAGTTGGCACCGCGCTCGCTAAAAACCTCGATGTCGACATGATTTCGGAAAAAACCGGCTCAATTCGAGCGGGCGCTGAGGTTGCTATTACTGCGGCCCCAGCGTCGTCCGCGTTGATCATCAAGTCGCATCACGAGAGAACTCCAGCATTCCATAGGGGGCTCGCTCGCCCAGGATAAGATCGGTCAGGCGATGCGCTTTGACGGCCTCTGCCTTGCTGCGGGCGAACATGGGTTCCTCGTACGCGGCGAGTGCAGCGACCCAGTCATCGGGATGAGCGGCGATTGCATTGGCCAACTCGGCGCCATCGAGCATCGCGAGATTGGCGCCCTCGCCGGATGGAAGGGTGAGGTGCGCAGCATCTCCTATCAGCGTCACACCCGGCGTCCGGCGCCAGCGGTGGTCGTCAGGCAGAGCAAAGATCGGACGGGCGACAGCCGGCACGTCGCCCGCGATCAGGGCGGCAAGCGTGGGCGACCACCCGTCAAACTCGGAAATGACGCGGGCGATCGCATCACCGCCCACGCTGAAATCCAGCGCTTCGAGCCATTCTAGCGGACGTTTGAGTTGAACGTAGGTGTGAATCGTGCCGCCCGCCTCGCGGTGCGCGGTGATGCCCGCGCCAGGCGCCAGCGCGAACATCGAACCGCTGCCCACCAATCTGGCGACATCGGGATGGCGGGCGTCGACGTCCTGAAGATAGGTTTCGATAAACACGACGCCGGTATAGTCCGGCTTAGCGGCCGAGAGAACGGGCCTGACCTTCGACCAGGCACCATCTGCGCCCACCACCATTGCGGTCGTGACAGCGGAACCGTCCTCGAATATCAGGGTGTGCTGACCGTCCTCAACAGAGTCGACCCGGACAAGCTTCTTGCTCCAGCGGACGGTGTCGGGGGGAAGCGATTCGAGCAGAATCCGCCTCAGATCACCCCGCAACACTTCGGGCCGCCTATCAGTGCCGTCGTCCGGTTCGTCGAGTAATACCTCGGCGTTCTTGTCCAGCAGCCGCGACGCGGCTCCTCCCCGATGAATTATGGCACGGAACTGGTCAAGAAGCCCCGCGTCTTCCAGCGCGCGCTGTCCATTATGCTCATGGATGTCGAGCTGTCCGCCCTGGGTACGGGCGGTAGCTGATGCCTCTGCCTCGCCAGCTCCCCCGAATCCGCCAGCCGGTCTTGTCCCCCACAAAAAGGCTGGCAGCCACCGGCAGGACCATCCCACGCCATTCCGGTCGCTCATATCGATGCTCGGAAGCTGACATTTGTAGGATCGCTCTGGGCACACCTTCGGTTCACCGCCTGAGGCGCTCCGACTCTGCCTCGCATGCTGCCAACTGGCCGCCTTGACGGCATCAAGCCCGAGTTCTGGCCATGTTAGGACGTCCACTCAACCTGGCCTACCTTTTCCCAGCCGGCATCCCCTGCGCGGCGTTGGAGACGTCGGCCCACTTCTCCCATGTTTCGATCCGCCCCTGGTAGACCTTCTTTATCATCGGCAGTAGCCAGTTGCCGAGCATGAGCCGGTTCGGCGGTTCCTGCGAGTCGACGAGCGTCATGATAGCATCGACTGTGGCCAGCGGATCGCCGGTCATCGAAGGATTGAAGGAAGCGCGAGCCGCTTTCCGGAGATCATCATACTCGGCCATCTGTGGGGCCATCTTGGTGGAGCTGCCAAACCCGGTCGCGAAGCTGCCGGGCTCGATTGCGGTGACCTTGATACCGAAGCTCGCCACTTCACCAGCAAGCGCTTCGGTCAGCGCCTCAATCGCGAACTTCGTGGCAAGATAAATACCACCAGTCGGAAAGCTCGCGATCCCGCCGATGCTCGACATGGTGAGAATATGGCCGCTGCGCTGCGCCCGGAGGATCGGCAACGCCGCTTGGATGACCGAGAGGGTGCCGAAAAGGTTCGTTTCGATGTTCGCCCGCGCTTCATCGATGACGATCTCCTCGAGCGTGCTCATATAGCCATAGCCGGCATTACACAGGATCACGTCGAGCCGACCGAAATGTTCATGCCCCTTACGGATCGCGTCGAAGACCGCGGCGCGATCGGTGACGTCCAGGCCGAGGGCGAGGACGTTGTCGCCATATCGTTCAGCCAGTTCCTCCAGCGCGCGTGTATCGCGGGCAGTCGCGATTACGCGGTCGCCCCTTTCCAGGGCCGCTTTCGTCCAGATGTAGCCAAACCCACGTGACGCCCCCGTAACGAACCAGATTTTTCCTTGAGGCATAGCAAATCCACCTATATTCTTGCATTGAGTGCATATACCTTAATGCACTCAGTGCATAATTCAAGTGCTGGAGCCAAGGATTCATGGGCGAGACTGGAGGGAAGCCGGCCGGTAGGCGGGAACGCAACCGGCAAGAAACGCACGAGCGGATCGTCACCGTCGGTTTAAAGCTGTTTGTCGAAAAGGGGTTTGAAGAGACTACGCTCGACGAGATTGCGCAGACCGCCGGGATCGCGCGGCGAACCTTGTTCTCCTATTTCGAGTCCAAGGATGACATCCTGTCCTCCTCCTATGGGAGTGGATTCTCGCAGGCGCTCGCCCCAGCTATACGCGAAGAGTCTCCTGACCAGGCCCCCCTCGCTGCAGCACGGTCCTGCCTCATGAAGTTGGCGTCACGATACGAGACGCCGGACTCCTTGGCAGTCGACACACTTCTGCGCTCTTCTCCTGCGCTGCGTGCGCGCAAGAGCGGAAGTTTCGATGCCATGGCATGCTCGATGCTTGAGGCCATGGAGAATGTCTGGCCGGCTCCGGATCGACGTGACGAGCTTCGCCTGACCGCGACGATGGCAATCGGGGTGCTGAAGCTGGCGCTCGAGGATTGGCGAAAAAGTGCGGCCGAACGCCCGCTTTCGGAATTTATCGACCGAGCCTTTCGCCTGCTTCCGGCTAGCTTGAGGCTAGACTGACACAAGGCCGCGTCGACAAAGTAGCGGTGGACTGGTCCCTCGGTTGCTTCCTCCAGGGACAGCTGTCGGTACCGGAGCAATACTCCCCAATAGTGCCGTTTGAATCTTCCCCAGTTGCTGCGGCCGCCGGTCTTCCGGGGCG
>UCIV01000012.1 GCA_900472575.1 Hyphomicrobiales bacterium | reverse complement strand
GCAGGCGATTAGACAACGGAATCGAACCTCTGAGCCGTTGTTACTACGCGCCAATGGGAGACATGGCTCCGCATTTCGGTCGCGGTCGTGTTTCGGCCCCATCGCTGCAACGATAGGACCGATCCATGTCTTCGTGAAGCGTCAGTGTCCCGCCACCTTTGCGTTGGAGGTGCGTGCACCTGGCGTGAATCCGCGCGCCCGTCCCGACCAGGCGATCAGAAGGGCGATGATCAGCAGAACGGTCAGCGCCCATGGAAACGCCGTGGGTCCATACGCATCCAAAAGAATACCGCCCATGATTCCGCCACCTGCGATGGCGCCATTCCAGGCGACGACGTTCATCGACAATGCAACGTCTGCACCATCACCCGCGGTGTCTGCCAGTGCGGTTTGCAAGAGCGTTGCAGCGCCGCCAAATGTCAGGCCCCAAATGGCAACGCCACCATAAATGACCCAAGGTGACATCGAAACAATCCCGAAAAGCAGGGATACCAGCCCGAAGGCGGCTAGACTGGCCAGCACGGTTGCTCGTAGGTGACGGTCGACCAGCTTTCCCGCCATCCAGATGCCGATGAGCGCGGCCAATCCAAATACCAGGAGAACAAGGTCGACCCGATCCCGCATCCCGGCCGACTGAACGAAGGGTGCGATGTAAGTGTAGAGAATGTTGTGAGCGAGCATCCATGCGACGACAACGGAAAGAACCGGTCGAACGCCGGGGGTTGAAAATACGCGAAACAGGGGCAGTCGATCGCCCTTCTTCTGGCCTGGATAGTCCGGCACTTTCATCACGACCCAGCCGATCAGAATCAACGTCAGTATCGACATGATCCAAAAGGCGGTTCGCCAGCCGACCTGCGTACCAAGCCATGTCCCCATCGGCACGCCGAGCGACAGCGCGATCGGCGTGCCTACCATAGCGATCGCCATCGCCTTCCCCTGTTGATGTGAAGGGACCATGCGTCGCGCATAGCCCGCCAACAGGCTCCAGGCCAGACCAGCTGCAACGCCGGCGAAGAAACGTGCGACCAAGGTAAGTGTGTAGTTGGACGAAATTGCTGTAACAGAATTGAAGATCAGAAACCCAATGATGGTGGACAGCAGGACTGTCCTGCGCCGCCAACTGCTTGTGGCAATGGTCAAAGGTATCGCCGCTAGCAGCGAACCGAGGGCGTAGACAGTCACCATCTGGCCAGCGAGGGATGGAGAAACGCCCAAACCCTCAGTGATCTGCGGCAGTAGCCCCGCGGGAAGCGTCTCTGTGAGAATGCAGATAAAGCCAGTCATCGCCAATGCGAGTAAGCCAGCAACCGGCAATCGTTCGGTATCATTTTCAACTTCGGTAGTTTTCATTGAGTTCGTGCACCTTGAAATATGGATCAAGCAGTCCAGATATCTGCACCAGACACGCTTGGCAAGATATTCTGGATCGAGTAGTACAGAATAAATTTACGGAGGCACGATATGGCTCGAACTGGGCGGCCAAGGGCGTTTGACAGAGACAAGGCACTGGATGCCGCGATGATCCTATTCTGGGAGCAGGGCTATGAGCCGACCTCTCTCAATCAACTGAAAGCCGCGATGGGAGACATTTCTCCGGCAAGTTTTTATGCGGCCTTCGGGTCTAAGGAAGCCCTCTTCGACGAGGTCGTCCTGCGCTATCAGGCCTCCTACGGGCGCGTAACTGCAAGCCTAAAGAATGATGCTCTGCCACCACGCGAAGCTATCGAGACGGCTCTGAGGCTTTCAGCAAGGATGCAAACCGACAAGACGCACCCGCCAGGATGCTTGATGATCCTGGGGGCCAACAACTGTGCGCCCGAAAATCGTCACGTAGATGATGTGCTCGCAGCTGACCGGATGCGAAATCGTGCGGGCATCGAAACCTGCATCAGGCGTGCAGTCGATGCAGGAGAGCTTGTCAGCACCACGAATGTATGTGGGTTGGCGACCCTGTTTCATACTTTTCTGATGGGTATCGCATTTGAAGCACGGGACGGTGCTGATGGCGGCGATATCAACGAAGCTGTGACAGCACTGATGCAGATATGGGATCGGCACATGGCGACGTGAGAGTGGCCTGGTCAAAGGGGCGGTACTGGATGACTGCTTCGGGGCGACTGCAAACCAATTGTGTTTAGCTAAGCACTTGAAGGGAGCCGAACCACCGGCCCGTAATTCTCGAACAATCAAAAACTAAGATATTCTCTGAAAATCAGTTGCTAGTGCATCGATTGCGGACGGCGATGAACTAGGGTCTTAGACCAAGAACCCAGTCTATTCCCGAAGATTGCGAACATCGGCGGTCACGCACACGATCTTATCTTCTGAGGCTTTTGGCGAGGCAGCCAACGACCACCTCGCCTGGAACCATTTAACTGCCGTGCCCGATCGCACGCCCGAACAACCTGGCCTGCCGATCGGCAAACGCGCGGGGATTGGCCGGTTTATCCCCGTCGAGGATGCGGGCCTCGTCAAGCAACAACCACGCCGCATCCTCGCGGAAGGACTGATCGTTGATCGATGCGATGCTTGCAACACGCTCGCTCGTTGCATTTATCTCCAGGATTGGCTTCGATGCTGTCTGCAACCGCCCTGCCCCTTGGAGGAGCTTTTCGAGCTGGCGATCGGGCCCATGTTCCGACGCGACGAGGCACACCGCGCTTTCGGTCAACCGATCGGAAACGCGCACATCATCGACCTCGTCACCAAGGACACTTCGAGCGAAATCGATAAATGCCCCGACTTCGGGAGAAGCTTGCCGACCAGCTTCATCAGTGCCGCCATCGCCGGTCACAGCGTTCAGATCGGCAAGACCCTGGGTAACCGATTTAAACGGCTTGCCCTCGAAATCGGGGGCGCTGGGTGGCCAGAAACTGTCTACGCCATCGGTAAGCAGAAGGACTTCGATACCTTTGGCTCGGAACCCTTCAAGGTGCGGCGAGGACTTGAGTTGATCCAGGTTGGAGCCGCTAATGTAATAGATCGCCGACTGGCCCTCCTTCATTGAAGTCAGATAGTCGGCCAGGCTCCGAGTTGCCTCGCTGGACGCCGTACTACGGAAGCGCGACAGTTTCAGCAACTGCGAGCGCCGCTCGAAGTCGTCGTAAATACCTTCCTTGAGAATGGGTCCGAACAGGTCCCATACCTTGGAAAACGTCTCGGCTTCGCCTTCGGCCATCTTCTCCAGAGCGGACAGTATCCGGCTCGTTACGCCTTTTTTGATCGCGGCAAGCATGGGACTTTCCTGGATCATCTCACGGGAAATGTTGAGTGGCAGATCCGAGGTGTCGACGATGCCACGCACGAACCGCAGGTAACGCGGTAACAACTCGGCTTCGTCGGTTATGAAGACGCGCTTCACGTAAAGCTTCATCCGGCCCTGTCGGTCCGGATCGAACAGGTCAAATGGTTGGGAGCCGGGGATGAAGGCAAGCGTTGTATATTCGTGGCGTCCCTCAGCGCGGAAATGCACGTTTGCAAGCGGCTCATCGTACTGGCCCGAGACGCTCCGATAGAAATCGTCGTAATCCTGCTTGGATATCTCGCTCTTTTGCTTTACCCAGAGCGCTGCACCATCGGACACCTGTGACGGCTCCGCGCCCTCTTTTTCTACGAGACGTATAGGAAAAGGCACGTGGCCGGATTGTTCACGGATAATCTTCTCGACGGTCCATTTGCTGGCGTATTTCTTCGCATCTTCCATGAGATGTAGCACGACACGCGTACCGCGCGCTGGTGCTTGCCCGACATCGACACCGACGATGTCATAGCTTCCCTTACCGTCGGATGACCATTTCCAGGCTTCGCCCTCACCGGCACGGCGGGAGATTACATCAACCCGATCAGCAACCATGAACGAGGAATAGAACCCGACGCCGAACTGTCCGATCAGTTCAGCCTTCTCCCCAGCTTTGGCCGCCTCAAGCCGCTCCATGAACGCTTTTGTCCCCGAGCGCGCGATCGTGCCAAGCGCGTCGATCATCTCGTCGCGGTTCATGCCGATGCCGTTGTCCTCGATAACGAGCGTCTGCGCCTCCTCATTAAGCGTCACCAGAATTCCCGGCTGGATCCCATCGGAAGAAAGCTGCGGCTTCGAGATCGACTCATACCGCAGCTTTTCGCAGGCATCCGCCGCGTTCGAGATCAATTCTCGGAGGAACACGTCTTTATCCGAGTAAACTGAATGCACCATCATGTGCAGGAGCCGGCTCACGTCGGCTTCAAATACGTGTTGCTCGGGCTGCCGCTCTTCTGCTGTCGTCATTGATATCTCCATCCTACTGAAATCGCCGGACAAATGGTCTCTAATGCATCAGAATTCAAGAGCTGACTGCCGCGTGGCGCCGACAGGAATGACGTCCTGAACAGCTTCCTCAGATGAACCGGGCAGAACTCTATCTTTCTGCAAACATCGCAGTAAGCCTCTCAAGCGGTGTTGCTACATAACAGGCTCGACAAAGCAGACGCGGAGACGGCCATTCTTCCCGACGGCATAAAGGAAGACAAGCCGCATATGACGCTGTATGGCAGTGGTCGCGGATGGTCTGTAAGCAGTAGGAGGCGAACATTTCAGGATTGCACTTGTGCTGATTTCCGATAATCGGAGGAGCGTTTTTTCAGCCCTAATGCCCGAATCGAGTGACGTTTGGACTATTCTCTGCAGACCGAAGTTATACTCTCAGTCACGCCCGCCCTTGGCCATTGGGCTACCGACAGACCAAGGAGGCGCTATCTTCCGCATGCATTGCGAGCTGTCATTCAAGATATGGAAAGCGGTTGGATTACGGCCTTCAAAATCACTCTGCCGGATGAAGGCGTCATTAGCGATGTCGCAGAAGCAAAACAAATATTGGCTCGCTTGCAGCAGCTCTGAAAAAAGCGCTATCGTACCGGCTTGAGGGATTCCTCGACTTCACTGGATTGTCTTCTCAACCTTGTAAGGAGAAGACGATGTCGATTGAGCAGCCCACCGTTGAGCAGTTGACCGAGGTTCTGGACCTGATCCACGATATCGCAGCGAAAGCGTCGTCGGAAGACGACATTCCGCCTGTCGTCGAGGCCGCTCTCGATAAGATTACCGCTTTGGCTCGGTACAAGTTCAATGTGACGGATGATAAACCTTCTTCGAGCTCGTGATTCCTCACTGGTGCCGAGACAACCTTAGAATTTGACCCCTATCGCGAGACCGGCGTGGGTTATGCCATCATTTGGTCCATCGCAGATGTTGGCGTGGGACGAGTGATCCGCGGTCGCCATAAGGCTGACTTTTTCCTTGACTTTCACACCAAGAACAACGTTTTCGCGGAACAGAAGCCGGCAGCCGAGCCGAGGGCCGTCTCCGCTGTCCAAACTGCCATTGTGGACAGTCCCTCCGATCCCAGCCTCCGCGAAGAATGTCTCGCCGATCGGCAGATGCCAATTGACGCCTACATAGATCTGATCAGTTGCGGAGGCTCCACCAGAGACACCAACCTGCGCCCTTGGCGAAAGCACTTTGTTTAGACCGTCTTCTGAACTATCGAATGGAGCAAAGAAGACTTCCGCAGAGCCGACAAATCCTCGATCCTTTGAGGAGTCGCTGTCAATAAGACCGCTTCCCCCAAATCTTATCTCGTCAAAGATTTCGCCAGCCTGGCCATCAATCGACGAAAAAAGGAGCGGAACAATTGCCGCCGCAAATATAAGTCTCATCCTGCAATCCCTCGAATCACCCGCGCCGAGTATTTGCGAGCCGTTTAGGTTTGTCACGAAGCGGGGACTGGGGGGTGCTCTTTATCTTGCGCTGCAACTGACCAATCGATCTTCAGAAGGTAAGAGGTACTCCTTCAGCCCGTATGTTGTTAGCTTCTAATGGCTGCCGCCGTGAGGTGCAGCATCATTTGGTTTAACCAAAGCGATGCGGCCGTAGGAACCGGATGACGTCTCTAGTCTAAAAAACCAAGATGCGAGGTGGCTTTGGCGAGCAAAGCGACGCTGATCGCACTCGCCGCGTTCTTTGGAACGGTAACGGCGACGTGGCGCGTGCTTTCGATCTGCATCAGGCCGGGTCCGTAGGGCGCGACAGGACGGACGGGCTGATGGTGGAGCAACATGTCGGTCTCCTCGCTTGGAGCCGGGGACGTACACTCGCGTCGGCCTCCGGTCATAGTGTTTCATTACGGCAAAATTCTAGACCTGGAATAGAAGCTTGGCGCGACCAAGACCTTCAGTACCGAACTCATTCGCTCTGCGAACGAAATTGAAAAGATCGGCACCTATGAGCAGCGCCGCTTTTTACAGAGGGCGATCATGCGCTTTTGCGGGCCGCAGCCATGACCCGCGATCTACATATTCTCATTAATACAGGTACAGTTTTCCGTTACCTTCGAAGCTCTTTCAGCGGAGCGTTGGTACGTGAATGCGACATCTGCGCCGTTTAGCTCGCAATTTGGCGGATTTGGGGGCGGAAATTGTGGTTGCGCCCCTCAGCCTCGGCCTCGAGAAGGAACTCGCGCCGTCGGCGCATACCTGATGACGCCCCAGCTCGAACCGCAAGGCAATGCCGAAATCACGCTTGGCAAGCTGCTTGCAGATTCGGCCGTGGAGGCCAGCGTAGGCCACATTGTTTTTTCTACTCCTCAAAAGCAATCAGTATCGGGTCCGCGCTCTGACCAGAAACCGCGATGCAGTGGCAACCTTCGACACAGGAAGTTGCAGACCCCGATTCCCGAAGCAGGTTTTGGCGGCTAGTCTTGTTAGCTCGACCTCGGCGACAAGCGAGCCACGTCTCACTGAGGGGCCATGATTCGCGAGCTTGTCGCTGTGCGTTCACCCCCCAGCCGTGGGCGTACGCTTTGCCAGTCCTCCGACTTGATGTTGGAGTGGACGGCCCCTGAACGGCATCGAAATGTGCCAGAATGAGCTGTTAAGATCTCAATCGAAGGGGCCGCCTATGGACAAGATTCTCGCCTTACCATCGATCCAACCTGATGCCATCCTCGTTATCTCCTAACCGATGGCGGCGTCCAGCTACGGTCAGCAATTTCAGTCTTCGGCCAGTACGTCCGAGATAGAGAGAAAAAGCGCCTGCGGGTGCTGGAAGCCAATTGGTCTCGAGCTACTTCCCTGGTGACGTAGGTTGAACGTAAATCGTCAGCGACCCGTCGTCATGGATCTTCTTCTTGGTACCCAGCGAGTAGCGACCGAGCTCTTTAGGCGGGAAAAAATTGCTGGGCATCGTACACCGTCAGCAACCAAGACCCATCGACAGGCGGCGTATCGGCCTTAGGGAAAGTCACCTTGTAGCTGCTCGCTCCATTCAGCCGGCGGCCATTCGCATCTAGGTCCTGATAAAAGTATTTCGTTTCGGTCGGCGATCTACTACCCCGCCGAAGCTTTGCCTCGCAAGGCTGGTGCCAGTAGCTATTTCTACAAGCCCTCGTTACCAGCGGACTCAAATTATCGGCAAAGACGGCTTCTCTTTCCTAGAAACGCGCGTTGTAGACCCCTTCTAGGTTCGCTGTCTGTAGACTGTGGCTATGCTTTCGTGCAGGCGCCACCGATAATGGCGCTGAACGTGGCGATTGCTTCACTCTCGTCGCAATCGCCACGCAACCGGGCTGCCGCGATTGCTTCACCAGCGCCAACCATTCCTATGCAGCGTCTTGTCAATTCATCGGGCGCTAGCGTGCTGTGCGGCGCCAGCACTGAGACTAACATCGCGACATTGTTTGCCAGCAGTTCTTGGAACACGGCCGCCTTCTCCTCGCTGCCAGTCAGCGCTGCTCCGACCGCATGGAATTCGCCGTCTATGTCGGCGGCACATTGAATATAGGCTGCGGCGAGCAGATCGACCGTTTCCGCCGCGCGGCGCCCGCTTCCGGTCACCGCCTCGCGAAAGGCATTGACCTTCTCCGTGTCGATCCAGCGATAGAGAGCGATCAGAAGCTCGGACTTGGTCTCGAAATGATCGTAGGCAACGGGCTTGGACACCCCGGCGCGGGCTGCAAGATGTCCCAGTGTCAGCCGGTCGGCGCCTTCTTCGCGGACAATCAAAAGGGCGGTGTCGAGCAACTGCCGGCGCCGGTCGGCGCGCGGCAGCCTTTTCGGCGCCGTTGCGTGATCCGTCATATCGTCGCTTCGCTTCATTGAAACCTCGTCTGTTGCCAATACTACTAAAGGTAGGTTATGAACGTTCTGCCTACTAATAGTAACTTACGAAATAGTAGAAGGAAAAACTTATGTCCGTAAATCCTATCCTGATGATGGGTGGCTCCGGCGCAATCGGCCGCCTGAGCGCTCAAATGCTACGCAACCTGCATCAGGACGCACCATTTTTGATTGCCGGCCGGAACATCGAGAAGGCACAAGCGGTGGCCAAGGAGCTTGGCAATGCCGAAGCCGTGCAACTGGACCTCGGCGCGGACGATCTCGGATTGGGCAGTCGCCAGGTTGGCGCCGTCGCTGTCTTCTATTCGGACGAAAGCCTCGCCGGACTTCGCTATGCCAATTCACGTGCTCTGCCCCATCTCGGCATTTCGTCCGGCGTCTTCGAGATCGCACCCGAAATTGCAATATTCATGCACAAGCCGGACGCGGGGGCCGTCGTTCTCGGCTACGAATGGCTCGTCGGCGCCACAACGGTTCCCACACTCCAACTCGCGAAAAAATTCGATCGCATCGACGAGATCAAGATCGGAGCCTTGGTGGATGAAGAGGATGGCGGCGGACCCGCCGTGGCGGAAGATTTCGAACGCCTGTCCAAGATGATGTCCGCAGCACTGACGCGTCGCGATGGCGCCTATATCTGGCGTGACGGCGACGATGCCCAGGCGCTGTTTCATGCGATTGACGGCACCGAGATCAAAGCCTCCGGCTTTTCTTCGATCGACGTCGCGGGGTTGGCAACGGCCACCGGCGCGAAGAACGTCCAGTTCGATCTTGCAACGGGCGTCAGTTCGGCCCGTCGCCGTGGCGAACCGAAATCGACAGAGATCATCATCGAACTCTCCGGCAAGGATCATGATCGTCAGCCGCTACGGACACGACATGCGGTCTTTCACCCAGGGGGAGCGGCACCTCTTACCGCGATGGGCGTGACGATGATCCTCGAACGCCTGACCGGGCTCGACGGTCGAGCGCCTGCACCGCCCGGTCTCTATTTTCCGTATCAGTTGATCGGGCCCGACACGTATCTGCATCGGTTGGAAGCAGCCGGGGGCAGCGTACTGACACTGAACCTCCCTTGAGGGTCGTCATCAAAATGTGGCTGTTAATAGAGTCAATCTTTGTCAGCGCTCAGCCACGAAATCGAACAGCCCGTCGCCATATTTGCCCGGACTGTTCGGGCACCCGACAGAAAACTAGCGGCCAAGCGGATATCTGCCATACCCGAGGCACCTCCTGCTTGACGAGCACCGATAATACGAAGCTATTTCAACAACGTCAGCCGATGAGGAGAAGCAGCCCCGCGACGTTCGATCACCGACGATTGAGGTCCCTACCTCCGCTCTCGCTTGGCAGCACTGCAAGGCGTTGAGCGTTCTTCGGAAGCCGTCGAAATCGTTGTTGAACAGAACCATGATGTAGATTTTTCTCGGAAGCGCGCTGGGGGCGGAAGATGATGCCTGACTACCAAGCGCCGACTTGCTAATCGTGTCCTCTGTAGTGGCGCCAACCCTTATGCAACCTTGTCGATGTTCAGCAATTGATAACCGTCTGGCATGAAACATCCACGTTTACCGGGCCGATCCGTTGTTGGGTAACTTCCGAGGCTTACCTTGTAGCCAACTCGCATTGGTAGGCCCCCATGAACGTCGCAACGCCGTTTCCGCAAATAACCCAAGCTCATCCAGCTGGCATCCCCAGTGCCGAGCAGATCCTCGAGCTATTGCCGCGTCCAGTCTTGGTCGTCGGTTCGGACGGGCTCGTCACATATGCGAACACGGCCAGCATGACATCATTGGCAGCGGTCGTCGGGAGCGAAATGCACGACCTTTTTCCAGGATGCGCGTTGAACCTTGCCACCATGACCGGCGCACCCTCCTCTCTCCTAGTATCCAGGGACAGCGAGAATTTCGATGCCGCCATTGCAGCATTGGGTGCAGGACAGTTCCTCATCGATTTGCGGCCCTCCCTACATGCACAATGCGCCGACAAACCAAGCGGTTTGGATGAACTGACCGGTCTAACCAAACGCAATGCCTTGCTCGCCTACCTTTCTTCGGCCTTGTGCACTGGACCGGCGTCTTCGGTCGCAGTTCACTGCCTCGATCTCGATCGTTTCAAGATGATCAACGACACGCTCGGACATGCGGTCGGCGACCTTCTTCTAAAAAAGGTTGCAGACCGGCTCACAGCTGCCTGCCACAAGGATGATATTGTCGCTCGTATCGGTGGGGATGAATTTGTCGTCCTGCAGCGGCACGTTGAGGAGGAGGGAGCAGCAGAGACCTTGGCTTCTCGTATTGTCGACCTCATCGGCCGCACATATGTCATCCATGGTCACACCGTCAATATCGGCGTCAGCGTCGGCGTAGCGATCGGCACAAATGCCGTTCAGGCGCGCGACCTCCTCCGCAACGGTGACCTCGCCTTGTATGAGGCAAAGAAGGCCGGAAGAGGCCGTTACAGCATGTTCAAGAACGGCATGGACGCGCTTCTCTTCGCGCGCCGGGAGATGGAAATCGATCTGCGCCGCGCGCTGGCGCTGAAGCAGTTCAAGCTGAACTACCAGCCGTTTATCAATGTCACCAGCAACAGAGTAGACGGGTTTGAGGCGCTCCTGCGCTGGGAACACCCGGTCAAGGGCAATATCCCGCCTCTCTCCTTCATCTCACTTGCCGAGGAGAACGGCTTAATCGTGAAGATCGGCGAGTGGGTAATGAGAACTGCGTGTGTTGAAGCCATGTCATGGCCTGGCGAGATGATCGTGGCTGTTAACGTTTCGCCGCTGCAGTTCAAAGCCGACACGTTGCTCGACACGGTAGCTACCGCGCTCAAACGGTCCGGACTGCCAGCCCATCGGCTGGAAATCGAGATCACCGAAGGCGCGCTTCTCGACGATACCGACAACGTCATTCAGACGCTCAATTCCCTTCGCGAGCTCGGCGTTAAGATCTCGATGGACGACTTTGGAACCGGCTATTCGTCACTGAGCTATCTGCAGAAGTTTCCCTTCAACAAGATCAAGATCGATCGGTCCTTCGTTGCCAGTGACGACGCCGACAGCGAAGCCATTCTGCGCTCCATCGCAGGTCTCGGCGCCAGCCTTGGCATGGCCATTACAGCCGAAGGCGTCGAGACCGCCGAACAATTGTCTCGGATCCGCGGAGAGCGTTGCACGCATGTGCAGGGATACCTTACCGGCCGGCCGATGGGCATGGATCAGATCCCTGCCTTCCTCGCGCAAAATGATGTAGAATGACAAAGGGTTTAACCATGGCTTCTGGCATGTACCGGCTCGTTTATTACAGTCGCAATCATATTGCCCACAATGAAGCGACCTTTGGCTCACATGTGGAGGAAATCCTCGAAAAGAGCCGGATAAACAATCAACGCGACGAGATTACCGGAGCGCTGCTATTCAATGCCGGGTGCTTTGCCCAAGTTTTGGAAGGCCCCCTCGATAAAGTCGAGGCAGCCTTTGAGCGCATCCAGCAAGATGAACGGCACGGAGATGTGTCGCTGCTCGCCTTGGATCCAATCGATCGCCGGTCTTTTCCGAACTGGGCAATGGGCTTCATCGGCACGTCGGACATACACGCCAAGCGCTTTGCTGGCATCGGCCTCTCCAGTGGTTTTGACCCTTCCCGCCTGAGTGGCGACGAAATCCATGCCCTGCTGAGAGACCTCGCGATTGAGGAGGAGGCAGCCTGACTCGATGGCTATAGATGATGGAGTGCTATCGGGCGCCTCGATGGGATCGGCCTTGCGGCCCGTCGCTCGCACCCACATTCCTCTTCCTTCCTCGGCGGTGAATCAGCAAAGGTCGCTGTCATCGGCGGTACCCGGCGTGATCGCCGTCGGCGACACAGCTTACAGAATTGCGGCAGACATTGCCCATCAGGCGATTGACAGGACCGGCGGGGCTCGTCTCAGCGATGTCTCTGACGCTCTTGACGTCTTCGACGATGGAAGCTTGCGCAGCAGGAAGGCAATCGAGCACCAATAGAGCTTGTTCGACAGATCGTGTTCGAACACAGGCCTGAACTGGTCAAGGCGGACTAAGTTCCGTCGCCGTCTTAGTACACTTAATTTTTCTGACAGAGCTGGCCCAAAGAATCTGTGCGTGGCGACGGACCCCGCGAAACCAAATCGTCTCACGTCCGTTGAATGGCGCCACTCAACGAGGTTCGCAATGATGCAACGCACACTCCTGCAATTCTTCCACTGGTACACGGAAGACGGAGGCGGACTTTGGAAAGAAGTCGTGGAGAAGGCGGAAAGTTTGGCGGCAATCGGCATCACGGATATCTGGTTGCCCCCAGCCTACAAGGGTTCTGCCGGGGGATTTTCCGTTGGTTACGACACTTACGACCTGTTCGATCTCGGTGAATTCGATCAGAAAGGAACGGTCGCGACCAAATATGGCGACAAGGCTGCGCTCGAACATGCATGCCGGGTCCTGAACGAAAACAGCATCAGTGTGATCCACGACGTGGTATTCAATCACAAGATGGGCGCCGACGAGAAAGAGACTGTCCGTGTCAGGCGGGTCAATCCCGACGATCGCACCCAGATCGAGGACGAGGAGTTCAAGGCGCTCGCTCATACACGCTTCAACTTTCCCGGGCGCGGCGGCGCGCACTCGAAATTCGTCTGGGATCAAAAGTGCTTCAGCGGTGTCGACCGCATCGAAAATCCGGACGAAAGCGGTGTCTTCCGGCTCGTCAACGAATATGGCGAAGGCGAATGGAATGACGAGGTCGACGACGAGCTTGGCAATTTCGACTACCTGATGGGCGCCGATGTCGAGTTTCGCAACAAGGCCGTCTATGAGGAACTGAAATATTGGGGGCGATGGCTGTCCGAGCAGGTTCGTGTCGACGGTTTCCGGCTCGATGCGGCAAAGCACATTCCCGCCTGGTTCTTCCGAGATTGGGTCGGCCATATGCGCCAGACCGTCAAGCAGGACTTGTTCGTGGTTGCCGAATATTGGCACCCGAACATGGGAACGCTGAAGAGCTACCTCGATCTCGTCGATCACCAACTGACCGTGTTCGACGTGGCGCTCCACCACCGTTTCCATGAGGCGTCGAAGTCCGGCGGCGATTTCGACATGCGGACTATCTTCGACGGATCGCTCGTGTCGGTGCATCCCGACCATTCTGTGACCATCGTCGACAATCACGATACCCAGCCGCTTCAATCCCTCGAAGCCGCCGTTGACCCATGGTTCAAGCCGCTTGCATATGCGCTGATCCTGTTGCGCGAACAGGGCGCACCATGCGTCTTCTATCCCGATCTCTATGGCGCAAGCTATACGGAGAACAAGGACGGCGAACAACGCTCGGTCGACATGCCGGCGATCGAATGCCTGCCAAAACTGGTCGAGGCGCGCAGACGCTTCGCGCACGGACCGCAGACGGATTACTTCGATCATCATTCATGCGTCGCATTCGTGAGACATGGAACCGCCAACATGCCCGGCTGCGTCACCGTCTTGTCCAATAGTGACGCGGGCGAGAAATCAGTTGATCTCGGCATGGAGGTAGCGGGCGCCAATTTCCGGGATTACCTCGGCCACCGCGATGACGAGATCGTCGTCGGCGATGATGGCAAGGCAAGTTTCCCGGTTCACGGCGGCAGCGTCAGCGTTTGGGTTCGCGCCGATGTTGCGTAGTAGGTCAGATTACCGTGCGGGAGTAGAGCATGGATTGCAGCTTGATGGTCTCAGGGGAAGCGCACTTGATCGGCTGGCGCTTGGGCATGGTATCGATCTGAAACGTCCGACGCCCAGCGGAGAGGCGGTGGAAATTTCCGATGACACCAAGCGAAGGCTTCTCCAGGCGCTGAGTGTGGAACTGATCGATGATCATCCTGCCGGATCCGGTGGCCGGAATGCCGGATCGCACATGCTCGAAAATGCGGCTTCATGCTTCGTTCCAGACTTCCTGTCCGCAGAGCGCGTCTGGGGCCTTAGCCTCCAGCTATACGAGCTGCGCTCTGAGAGGAACTGGGGCATCGGCGATCTTGAAGACCTGCGTGTCATGATCGATATGGTCGCGTCGCTTGGTGGCGATTTCATCGGGCTGAACCCGCTGCACGCTCCCTTTCTCGCTGACGCAGGGCGATGCAGTCCCTATGAACCTTCCAACCGGCTCTTCCTCAACCCGCTCTATATCGCTGTCGACAAGCTGCCCGGTTTCCAGCCGGATGCCGAACAACAAGCAGCGATCAGCGCATTGCGCGCCACCGATCTCGTCGCATACGGGGCAGTGACTGATGTGAAGCTTTCAGCCCTACGATCAATCTGGGAGCGGTGGAAAACCACAAATGCGGCCGATGACGCACACACGGACTTCGAAGCCTTCGTCGGTTACGGCGGCGAGGCTCTTCGACGTCACGCCCTATTCGAAACCCTGTCGGAGTATATGGTACAGAGCGGCTTTGCGGCTGGCTGGCACTCCTGGCCGGATGAGTTTCAGGATCCAGACGCGCCATCGGTTGTTTCATTTGCCGCCGCGCATAGCGATGAAATCCGGTTTCATTCCTGGCTGCAATGGGTCACCCACCGACAGCTTTCGGACGCTGCGGCATATGCCGGCACTTGCGGCCTGCGGATCGGACTTTATCTCGACCTTGCCGTCGGCGAGGCTCTCGACGGCTCCGCGACGTGGAGCGAAGGCGATAACTACCTGACAGAAGCGACAATCGGCAGCCCGCCCGATCCGTTCGCACCAGATGGCCAGGACTGGCACCTTGCAGGGTTCCAGCCGTCACGGATCGCCTCGGGTGAGGCTTCGCCATTCGAGCGAATGGTGACCGCGGCCATGCAGTATGCCGGCGCCATCCGGATCGACCACGCGGCAGCGCTTCGTAGACTGTTCCTCGTCCCGATAGACAAAACGCCATCTGACGGCGCCTATGTCAGCTATCCGCAGGAAGACCTGATACGGATCCTGGCAGATACGTCCGGGCGGCATCGTTGCCTCGTCATCGGCGAGGATCTGGGATTGCTCCCCGACGGACTTCAGGACGATCTGACGGCCGCCAGCATCCTGTCTTACCGCATCCTCTCCTACGAGCGCGATGACGAGGGCTTCAAACCCGCGACAGAATATCCGGCTCTCGCACTGGCCTGTATATCGACACATGACCATCAGACGCTAACGGGATGGTGGCGCGGTGCGGATATCGATCTTCGTGCCGAACACGGCATTGTTTCGCCAGACCTGACACGCCAGCATGAGGCCGAGCGCAAGCAGGAACGGCGGCAACTGATCCAGGCGGTTGGCATTCCTGATGCAGGCGCTCTGATCGAGACCCTGTCGCAATCCACCCTGCAAGACCTAACCATCCGAGCACATCGATTTATCGCCGGCACGCCGAGCATACTAGTCGTTATCCGTCTGGCAGACCTGACAGATGAAATGCGACCAACTAACGTTCCAGGCACCAGCAGCAGCTATCCCAATTGGCAACCCAAACTTTCGGTGGCGATCGAGACGCTGCCCGACGTGCCTCTGGTCAAGGCGGTAGCCGACGCAATTAACGAGGGACGGTCGTCAAGCCAGCCTGGCCGTGGCCCGATTTCAGACTATCGAGACAAGAAACGCTCTCCGGAGATACTCGGCGCTTCCAGGCAGGCGGCGACCAAAGAAACCGACAAGACAGACGCCCAGAAGCTCGATGCAATCGTCGAGAGATACGCCGACAAAATACCGAGACCCCTTGGCCGCTTCATCCGGTCGATGAGAAAGCCGGAACTGCGATGGCTCCGTCTCATCGTGGGTATCCTGTTCGTCATATTCGGATTTGTCGGGTTTCTGCCGATCCTGGGTTTCTGGATGGTGCCGTTGGGATTGATTATTCTTGCACAGGACAGCAAGTGGCTACAGCGCCCGACGCTGAAAGCGATTACCTGGCTAGAAGGAAAACTGCTTAGATAGTTCAAGCAGCGGCAATCATTCGGCCGTTGCGACGATTTACATTTGAAGGGCTTCGAGGATCGCTTCGACATTTCAGCGGCTTTGGCAGGTTACCTGTAACTATCGCTCTCAATAGAATTAGCCAACAGACCCGCTCGAATGGAACAGCCTGATTGAGAAGCCGTTTGGTTAAGCTGGTAAAGTCGCCGGCGATAAAATGGCAGGTTCATGTGAGTGTCGTTGAGTCCAGAGATGAAGATGCCCCCCCACCCGCTGCTACGGCCGATCACACCCAAGTCTCCAAGCCTCCGCCGGGTGTCGTAGCGACCAGGCTGGCCGCAGCTCTAAGAAGCTCCGAGAGCCCCCTGTGCTATGTGGCACAAAGCGAAGGCGCGGCTGCCAGAATCGCTGAGACTTTCAGTGCGCTGTTTCCTGAGATCGAGGTGATCGTTTTTCCGCCATGGGATTGCCTGCCCTATGACCGGGTGCCACCGTCGCGGCACTGCATGGGTGTGCGAATGGATGCATTACGGATCTGGAGCACGCCGAGCGGCGCGGCGCGGCTGTTTTTAACATCACTGGATGCAACGCTTCAACGTATCCCGCCAGCGGCCGTTATTTCGGAAAGCCATATCGAGCTTGTAATGGGAAAGCCGTTCGATCGTGAAGCGTTTTCCGACTTCGTCCAGCGGACCGGCTATGAGGAAGAAGGCGTCGCGGACGATCCCGGCGAGCTGGCGGTTCGAGAAGGCTTGATCGACATCTACCCCGCCGGCGCACCGGGTCCAATGCGGATTGTTCTGTCGGAGAACGAGACGGTCAAGGAGCTCAGAGGTTTCGACCGCTCAACGCAGCGGACAGAAAGTAATCTCGACAACGTGACGTTCGGTCCGGCATCCGAAGCCATTTTTGTTGGCGATCTCGCAGAGGACCGTGCTCCACTGCCGGAAACGATGGAGCAATTGCTGCTGCGCCTTTATCAAGACATGCCGACGGTGTTTGACGTGCTCGGCGATACCACAGTCCTTCTGGCTCCCGGCGCGACCGAGCGTGTCGGACGCTATCTTGAGATTATCGAAGATGCACGTCAGTCACGAGCAGACTTCGGCGATAGACAGCCTTGCTCCTCCCGGTCGCTCTATCTGGATAGAGCGGAGTGGGAACGGCTCTCTGGCAGCGTTCTCACAGGCGTTCTCGATCTCGAAAACGGAGGTGACATCCCAACAGATGTAACCGAGAGAGAGCAACGCAAAGCCTTGGTCGAATTCGTGCAAGATCACCTGCGCGAAGGAATGAAGGTTCTCATCACTGGAAAGGGAAAAACCGCCGAAGCGATGGGTCGGCGTTTGGCAAAAGCATCCAGGAAAGTGCCTCGGTCCGTCGATACATGGGAGGCCGTATTGAAAGCAGAGCCCGGCACCCTCCTAAGCTTGGCCTGCGACCTGGACCAAGGGTTTATCGACGCCGGACAGAACGTCGTTGTTATTGCCGCAACCGATAGAGCGGGCAGGGTTGCGAGTTCGAGTGCCGTTCTGGCGGAAGCAGAGCTTCGAATAGGCGATGTCGTCGTTCACGAAGATCATGGCGTCGGCGTCCTGAAAGATCTGGAAAGCATCACCGTGGACGATGTCACACGGGACGCTGCTCGCCTGGAATATCGCGATGGCGGCTCTCTCCTCGTACCGGTGGAAGAATTTGGAAAGCTATGGCGTTATGGCTCCGAGCCAGAAGCAATCACGCTCGATCGCCTTCACACCGATGCCTGGCAGAAGAAACGCGACAAGATTCACGCGAACATTCAATCCACCGCGCGCCATTTTATAAAGGTAGCGAAACAGAGGCAGGCGTCGCAAGCAGAGAGATTCGTCTCACCGCGTGCCGAATTTTCTGCCTTCGCGCGGCGTTTTCCATTTTCCGAAACTCCCGATCAAGCCGAAGCCATCCGGGCCGTCTTCTCCGATCTCGCCTCCGGACATACCATGAACCGTCTCGTCTGCGGAGATGTCGGCTTCGGCAAGACCGAAGTCGCCTTACGCGCCGCAGCAGCGGTTGCGCTTTCGGGCGGCCAGGTGGCTGTTATCGCACCAACCACAGTGCTCGCTCGACAACACTTTGCGACCTTTGAGCAGCGGTTCGCGGGAACCGGCATCTCTGTCGGCATGCTGTCTCGCATGCTCAAGCCAAGTGAGGCGAAAAAGACGAAGACGGCGCTCGCTGAGGGCGAGATCGGCATCATTATCGCGACCCAGGCGATCCTTTCGAAAGACGTTCGCTTTGCGCGTCTTTCGCTGCTGATCGTGGACGAGGAACACCGATTTGGTCTGAAAGAAAAGCGGGTGATGAACAGCCTCGCGCCATCTCTTCACACGCTGTCCATGTCGGCCACGCCGATCCCGCGGACATTGCAATCGGCGATGGTGGGCGTTCAGGAGGTCAGCCTGCTGACCACGCCACCATCCAGGCGCCGGCCCGTCCGCACCTCACTTGCGTCATTCGATCCGGCGTCCTTGCGGACCGGCCTAATGCGGGAATACCGGCGCCGAGGCCAGAGCTTTATCGTAGTGCCGCGTATCGAGGATATAGAAAATGTCGAGACACTGCTGCAAAAGATCGTTCCGGAACTTGCGGTCAAGGTCGCTCATGGGAAGATGCCGCCTGCTGCGATCGATGAAGCAATCGTCGACTTTGCGAAAGGCGATGGCGACGTCCTTCTCGCCACAAACATCATTGAAAACGGCCTTGATGTCCCGCGCGCCAACACGATGTTCATCTGGCACGCTGATCGGTTCGGCCTAGCTCAGCTCCATCAGTTACGTGGACGCGTCGGGCGCGGAGCAACCCAGGGCATCACTACCCTTTTAACCGAGCCGGACGCTGAGCTGGCTGAGGAAACGCGCTTGCGCCTTTCGACCCTGGTTGAGAACGACCGCCTTGGCGCTGGCCTCGCAATCAGCCTGCGAGATCTCGATCTGCGCGGCGGAGGGGATATCGCTGGAGAGGACCAGGCGGGCCATATGAAGACGATTGGTATCGGGCTCTATCAAAAGCTGCTCGCAGGCGCCGTTGCAAGACTTCGCTGGCAACCGTCAGGCGTACAACAGCGCGCGGTCGTCAATCTCGGAGAAGTCGGGACAATACCGTCAAACTATGTGTCGGATCCAGCTGTCAGACTCAACCTTTACGCCAAACTGTTGCGGGCATCCGTGGTCGGTGACCTGAACGACCTGGAAAACGAGTTCGAGGACAGGTTCGGCGACCCGCCGCACGATCTACTGCTTCTCTTGAGAACGACCAAACTGCAGCTTATCGCGGGAGGGTTGGGTATTGCCAAGCTTGAAGCCGGGCCGAAAGCACTTGCAATAACGCTGACAAAGAACGCGTCGGCAAAGCTTGTGGCAGCATCGACGAAAGCCGGCGCGGTTCGGCGGGAAGACCGGCTGATATTCGAGGCCTCAAGTCTGGCCGGCGAGGATCCGTCCCATTTCTTTGACCGGGTTCTGTCGGCAGCCGCAGGATAAGATTTTGTGAGGAAGATCGAAACGGCCAGGAGACTGGATTAAGTAGAGCGGTCGCCCTTGAAGGAACGTGCTATGGGCGACTGTCCCTTTCATTCGCCAGGCGATCGACGACAAATCAGATGGCTTGTGGCGACGCATTCAAAGTTATCGCATTGCTCAATGCCATTCGTGATGCTCAAGGCAGCTCGCCAGCAACAAGCGTCACTTGGTCGACAGTACTCGGCTCCAGTTCCGAATTGTACGAAATCGGACGCACGGTGCTTAAACCCTCCCGTAACCACTTTGCTTGCGATCGTTTTAAGAGCCGCTGTTTTATGATTGCGTGAAATACAGGAAAACATTCGCAATGAGCATACAGCTTCAGTCGCAATGGGTTTTACGGTGGGTGGTGCCAGCGTGCGCGTCCCTCTTGGTATGCGGCCTGCTTCTACTGGCGCTTGTTTGGGCGGCAGGGCGAACTGACGAAGTAGCCGCTGTTCGCCAGCGCGATCTCGTGACGCTGACAGTTTCAAAATTGAAGGCCGGATTGGCGCACGATCAAGAGAGCGCCACCGTCTGGGATGACGCCGTTAAAAACACCGCGAGCGGCAACCTCGAATGGGTCGAGGCGAACTTGGGCTCATGGATGCACAGCTATTTCGGACATGACGCCGCATTGGTGCTGCGGACAGATCTGTCGCCGCTTTATCAGTTTATGGCCGATGCGGAGTATGCTCCAGCGCCGGACGATCTTAAAAGAGCCTACCTGCCCCTGGCGATAAGACTCCAGGCTCGTCTGGCGGCTGGTGATACCGAAGGCACGAATGATAGAGTTCTTTCTATCGGGGAGTCGGACCTACGTTATGTTGGCTTCCGACCAGCTATCGTCAGCGTTAAGCCGATTGTCTCTGATTCAGGTGACATCGAGCAGGTTCCTGGGAAGGAAAGGATTCACGTCGCTGTCCGCTTCCTTGATGGAGACCTACCGCCAATTATTGGTAGTGAGTATGCCTTCGATGCTTTGGAATTCTCTGCGAAGCAGCCGCGAGGGCGCGATCTGGCATTTGTCCCATTGCGAGCGAAGGATGGCCAGGTGTTTGGGTATTTTCGCTGGAGACCGTTCCAGCCAGGCAAACAGGTTCTCAACAATACCGCTCCTGCTCTTCTCCTTGCATTTGTAGCCTTATTTTCTGGGACAAGCCTTGCTGGTGGAGCGTTTTGGCGGCGCTCCGAACGGCTGGCAACAAGTCGAGCAGAGCTGAAACATCAGGCATCACACGACGTGCTGACGGGGCTTGCAAACCGCGCCCATTTTGGCGAACAGCTGGACTTGCGGCTTCGCCGCGCCCAAGCTGACGAGAAGCATTGCCTTTTGTTTGTCGATCTTGATAGGTTCAAGGCAGTGAATGATACGTTCGGCCACCCTGTCGGTGACGAGTTGATCGGCATGGCTGCGGCGCGTATGCGCGCTCTCCTGCCCGAGGCGCTCATTGCCCGTATAGGAGGCGACGAGTTCACCATCTTGCTCCACGCCGGAGACGCTCGAAACGCTGAGGAGCTGTCGGACAACCTCGTGCGCAGGCTTAAAGTACCATTTGATGTCGGGGCGTCGCATATCACCATCGGAGCAAGTGTTGGCGCAGCTCACGCGGCCGGCGCCAGCGATCCCGCCGAACTTATGCGTCAAGCAGACATTGCGCTTTACCACGCAAAAGCCGCCGGTCGGAATACCTATGCGATATTCGGCGGTCATATGGACGAAGTTCTGCGCAAACGCCGCACTTTGGAAGACGACCTCCGTTCCGCGTTAGAGAACGGAAGCCAACTGGAAGTTTTCTATCAGCCCGTGTTCGCGGCTGATGAGGGAAACCTCTGCTCGCTCGAAGCGCTTGCGCGCTGGAAGCATCCCCTGATCGGTTACATCAGCCCTGAGGAATTCATCCCCCTGGCCGAGGAAATCGGGCTGATCAATGACATAGGCACTCTCGTCCTGGAGGATGCTTGCAAGACACTGGCGGAGTTTCCCGAGATCTCGATAGCAATCAACGCTTCCGCGCTTGAGCTCGCTGCGCCTGGGTACCCGCTCCGGGTCCTAACTGCACTCGCGAAATGGCAGATCAGCCCATGCAGGCTGGAAATCGAAATGACCGAGAGCGCAACAACGGGCGACGGGGGCGAACTCGAAAGAACGATTTCTATGTTGCGAAAAGCAGGGGTGCAGTTTGCCATCGACGATTTCGGAACAGGCTACTCGTCGTTTTCTCGTGTTCAAAAGATTGAGGTCGATAGAATAAAAATCGATAAGTCTTTCATCGACGAGATGCATCGCAATGACAGCAAGGCACTTGTCGTCGCCATGATCGACATGGCACGAGCCAAAGGCCTTAAAATCACGGCTGAAGGTGTAGAAACGACAGAACAGCAATCCGTATTGAAGAGCCTTGGCTGTGACAGTCTACAGGGATTTCTACTCTCCCGTCCCATGCCCCGGCCTGCCGTGGTCGCGCTTATGTTAAAGATACGACAGGAATCGAGCGACGCGATTGCAGTCTTGCCAAGTCGTTGATGTGCGGCACTATTGAGAATGTATTACAATCCATATATAGCATTTTGCAAATGCACGCAGATATCTGGATAAGGGCCGGCTGCCCAATTTTCAGCAGCGCCGCGACTACCTAAGCCCTGTCGCTTTTGCCGCGCGGATCGCTTCCATCTGCTTAGGTTATGTTGACAAAGTATGGCAGCCATATCTTCGCCGCGGCGATCGCCAGGAATGCGGCGAACCCTTGCTCAGCCCAACGGCGGAACCGGACATAGACCGAGTTCCACTTTGCATATCGCTCATGCATATCACGCCAAGGGCACCCCACCCGAAGTACGTGCAGCATGCCGTACATGAACTGGCGGTTATCATGCGAAGGACGAGATTTTCGCCCCCGCTCCGCGGGAAGAAGCGGCTCCACGATCCGCAATTCTGCATCAGTAAGATCACCACGTGCCATCACTGTCTCCTGAAAGACAGCCTTGAACTCAGACCTAAGCTGATTTGAGAAGGCACTTTGTCAACATGACCTAGGCGCGGAAACCCGCAAACCGATCCCAGAGGTGCTCGAGTAAATTGCAATGAAAACATAGCACTAACTAGCAACGCCGATTTTCCGACGCGATCGTTGCCGTGACCGAAATCCATAATGCCGATTGCAGGCGACCCGCACCATAGACCATTCGCACTAATTGATCTTGTCCTGCAGGCACTCAAATATCGGCGTCTCGTCAATCGACTGCTGACGGATGAGGAGTGCGGAGCCGCGCCGACTAGCCGGACCGATCGACAAGACCAGAACGTCTATCAAGATCACGTTGAAAAACACTGGAGCAAACCATGCAGAAAAGCACCGAAATAAGGAAATTGTCCGAAGCGGAAATCAAGGACGTGTCCGGCGGCGTTCATCTCGGTGGGCTCGTCGACCGGCTTGCCCAATACCTCTGGAGCCGAAGCCTGTAATTCGGGGTGACGAGTCAGCTCTTGAACGAAAACGCGTCGGTTGCCAACCATGATCTTGGGTCGGAGCTTGGCACGCCCGAACGCGCCTTCGACGCCGTCATCACGATCAGGCTGTGCGGAGATTTTCTAGGTTTCACCAGCGATCCCGCATCAGCCCTCCAATGCAAAAACATTAGACATGGTAGGCAATGATGAGTGAAGCCGCCCGCAAGCATGCGGAACCACAGGACGCCAAAGCCTCTCCCCCTCCACCGCACAACAACCTGTTTCGACAGGAAGCGTTGGCCAGCCAGAACGCCCGGCTGGAGGGTGAGGTGATCCTCACTCAGCCATTGGCGTCACGCGTACTCGGCTATGCGGGCATGGCGATCGTCGTAGCGGGCTTGCTTTTCCTTTCGACCGCAACCTATGCCAGGATGGAAAGTGTATCCGGCTGGGTCGTACCTGAGGGCGGCATTATCAGGATTGGCGCACGGCAAGGTGGTATCGTCGAGCGTATCAACGTCCTTGAGGGAGACGAGGTACAGGTAAATCAAACGCTTGCGCAGGTGCGTATATCCTCTGATTTCAACAGCGGTAATGCCGGCACGCTTCTGGAGAACCAACTGCGGACGGAAGCAGAGGCGGCAGCGGCTCAGGCCGCGGCAACAAAGGGGCAGTTGCAGGCCGAACGAGAGCAGGTCAGCTTGCGCAAAATCGCTCTTTTGCGCGAACTCGATGAAACCCGATCCGGCCTGACCGTGCTGGAAGAGAAGGCAGACCTTCTCAAACTGAACGTCGCACGCGCCACCCAATTAGCCGCACAAGGTGCCTTTACCCAGAAAGGCCTTGAGGACGCTCGAATGGGAGAGCTGGTGGCGCGCCAGGATGTCTCCCAGGCAAAAGCGTCGATCCTCAACTATGAACGGCAGATCAGTGATCTTGACGCGCGCCACCGCACCCTGCCGCTGGAAATCGACGCAGCGCAGGCACAGGCGCGTGTGTCGCAAGCGGCGCTGGCCCAACGCCAGACCGAAGCGGCGGTCCGCCATAACTATATCGTCGGCGCAACGGTTTCCGGCCGCGTCGTGGCACTGCCCGTCAGTCAGGGCCAGGATGTTGCGGCAGGAACTATGATCGCAGCTATCACGCCCGCCGGTAGCAAGCTCGAGGCGGAGCTTTTCGTTCCTTCGCGCGCGGCCGGTTTTATCAAGCCAGGCCAGGACGTTCGGCTGATGTATCAGGCGTTTCCGTATCAGAAATTTGGCAGCGCCGAAGGCACGGTTGTGCAGGTATCGCGCACGGTGCTTGGCCCCGACGAAATTTCCGTACCTGGCCTGCAGCTGAATGAACCGGTTTTCCGGGTGAAGGTGAGGCTCGATCGTGAACTCGTCAGCGCCTACGGGCAGGACATGCCCGTTCAACCTGGCATGCTGCTCTCAGCCGATGTGATCATCGATCGCCGCACGCTACTGGAGTGGCTGCTCGATCCTCTTTATGCAGTGGGGCGGATGGGATGAGCTTGCAGGAACTCAATTTTTCACGCAGCCGCAGGCTCCCTGTCGTGCTTGCCAGTGAGGGGGCGGAGTGCGGGCTTGCGTGTCTGACCATGGTTGGCAGCTATCACGGTCACAATATCGACCTCAACGGACTACGGCAGCGGTTTCCGCTTTCGATGAGTGGTGCAAACTTGCGCGGCCTAATGCAGATGGCGAGCAAGCTGTCGCTTGCGCCGCGCGCACTTCGTGTCGGCCTAGACGCCCTGTCGAAGGTAAGCCTGCCCGCCATCCTGCATTGGGATTTCAACCATTTCGTAGTTTTGAAATCTGTCTCGGGTAAGAAGGCGGTCATCCACGATCCGGCACTGGGCATGCGCGAACTGCCGCTGCAGGAGTTTTCCCGGCATTTCACCGGGGTGGTGCTAGAACTGGCACCGGCTCCGGTTTTTGAGAAGATCGAAGCGACGGAAACGCTGCAGCTGACCGATCTCTGGTCACGGCTTACCGGCATCTGGCCGGCGATTTTTCAGATTATGGGTTTGTCCCTTGCCTTCCAGATCGCGTCATTCGGCATTCCATTCCAGATTCAGTTGGTGGTTGACGAGGCGATTGGACGTGCGGATAGAGACCTTCTGACGGTGCTGGCGCTGGGTTTTGGCGCCTTATTCATCGTCCATGCTGGGCTGGAGGCCGTGAGGGCCTGGGTGGTCAGGATTCTCGGATCTATGATGCTGTTCCAGATCGTTGGCAATCTTGTTCGTCATCTCCTGCGACTGCCATCTTCATTCTTCGAAAAACGGCATGTTGGCGACATCATATCGCGGATCGAATCGACCAGTGCCATTCAGGATGCCGTAACGCGCGGCATGGCGGTGGCGCTGATCGACGGTCTGATGGCGCTTGTGGCGGCCTTCATCCTGTTCCTCTATTCGCCACTTCTGGCATTCGTCGTCTGCCTCTCGCTGCTCATGGTTCTAGCTGCGTCCTTTGCCTTTTATCCTGTCATGCGCTCCCGCACGCAGGAGCAATTAATTGCCTCGGCGAAGGAACAGTCACAGCTGATGGAGACGGTACGGGCAGCCACCACGATCAAGATCATGGGTGGAGAATCCGAACGGGAGAGCAACTGGCGCAATCGCTACGCTTCGGTCATAAACGCGTCGATTTCGCTCGGCAGATACGAGATCACGCTGAAGCTGGTTCACAGCATCATCATCGGGTTACAGACTGTTATTGTGATCTATCTCGGCGCGCGATCCATCCTCAATGCCGACGGCCTGTCGATTGGCATGCTGATGGCTTTCCTGTCCTTTCGCCAGACGTTCAGCGACCGAACGATGTCGCTGGTGGCCGAGATTATCCAGTTCCGGCTTCTCAAAGTGCATCTCGATCGCATCGCCGATATAGCGATGGCACAAGGTGCCATCCAGTCGAGTGCCGGCGCCGTCACCCACGAGGCTCGTGGCGCAATCGAGCTAAGCGACATTTCGTTTCGCTACGGCACCTCCGATCCGCTTGTGTTGGAAGACGTCAATCTGAAGATCGAGACGGGGGATTATGTGGCAATCACCGGCCAGTCGGGTGGAGGCAAGAGCACTCTGTTCAAGCTCATCCTAGGCCTGCATGAAGCGGAGACAGGTGAAATCCTTCTCGACGGGCGCAGGGCGACACCGGAATTGTGGCAGGCATGGCGCAGCCACATCGGCGTGGTAGCGCAGGACGACCGCCTCCTTTCCGGATCAATCGCCGACAACATCGCCTTCTTCGATCCCAATCTGGACATGGAGCGCGTTGTCATGGCCGCAGCGGCGGCCCGTGTTCACGACGACATTGTAAAAATGCCGATGCAGTACCTCTCTCTGATAGGAGATATGGGAGCGGCACTTTCCGGTGGTCAACGCCAGAGACTACTTCTGGCGCGGGCGCTCTATCGGCAACCGAAGCTATTGCTGCTTGATGAAGGGACAGCAAATCTTGACGAGCAAACGGAGGAAGAAATCGCCATGCTGGTTGCGTCGCTTCCGATCACCCGCATCGTCATCGCCCATCGTCCGGCCCTGATACGCAATGCTTCAAGAGTTTTTCGGGTACAGAACGGTCGGGTGCACGACGTACCTTTGTCGCCCAACGGATTGTCGCCAGTCACGTCATGAGGCGGCTTCGTGGGATGACGTCCCCCTTTCACGATGGCCTATAGCACATTCGCGCGAGTTGATGCCGCCCTGCCCGGCAGCCATGCTCGCAACCGGGAGAGGCACCGAAGTCTGTCCCCGCAATGTTTCAGGTAATAGGAGGCCTAGATGGAGAATGACAAGCGCGAGCACCGGGTGCTGAACGAAGAGGAAACCAATGCCGTTGCCGGCGCCGGCTTCGATCGCATAACGACTCTTGCAATCGGTGAAGAAGATGGCGGCGGCCGGGCAACGACCCTTGCTGTCGGTGAGGAAGACGGCGGCGTAATCCACTTCCCGGTGCTGGAAGCAAAGCTGCACGGTTGATTGTAGACTTGTTGCTATCCATCGGGTCGGTCCGGTTTGCCCGGACCGACCTTCCCGATCAGACAGGTTGCGGCTGAAAGGCCAAGCGAAGGCAGAACGATCATGATTTTAGTTTGCGGCGGCCAGAACGACCCCAATCTGCGGGTTCTCATTCACCGATTGAAAGCGCGGGACCTACCGTTTCGCACTTTGCTGGTCGGTCCGGATACGCCTCCACGGGTTCGGCTCGATATCCAAAACGATACATTCGAGCTTGAGGGCGAAACCTTGCGCCCAACGGCCTATTTCATTCGCCAGGACGTCTTTCTCTACGAGACCGCGGACTTCGCCTATGCCCATGCACAGGCTCATAACTGGTATTATACACTTCGGGGATGGGCCGAGAGCCGCACTGATGCCAAGTTGTGCAACCGCCGCACCGGACTGCGGGAGAACAACAAGATCCATAACCTGATCGAAGCGGCAAAAATCGGCCTCGTCATTCCCCGGACAATCGCGACGAACGCTTTCGAGGAATTTGCCGGCCGAGCCGAAGCGCTAATCCAGAAGCCGGTTGCGGGTGGAGACTATACTACGCTTCTGAGCGTATTGACCGGGCAGAAAGGCGGCCCGCGCTTTGTGCAACCTCGCCTCAACCGCCCCGAAATCCGTATCTACCGTATAGGGGCACGACTTCTGGCGTTTGAACTGCAATCGCCGGAACTCGACTACCGACAGACGCGCGATGTCGAAATCCGGCCGGTCGCCGTCCCGGATGCGGTCGGCGACAAGCTGCTTGCGCTTTGCGACCGGCTCGAGCTTGATTTCGCGGCGGCCGACTTCATGGTCGCTGATCATGGGAAATTGAATTTCCTCGAAGTCAACTCACAGCCGATGTTTGCCGCTTTCGATCGCATCGCCGATGGCGCAGTTTCCGATGCAATCATCGACCACCTTCTCGACACCGGCGAACAGGTCTGCGTGGATTGCGACAAGGATCGTCAACGCATCCTTGCTTTGGTCTAGAAACGCGCCGTACCGGCGAGATTCAGCTATTGAAATTTACCGTGCCCAGCCCATTTCGACCCCTCCGGAAGTCATGCTTTCTCAGGAAATGTCGACGGGCAAAATCCGGCGCTCTACCGGCATCCAATCCGCTTACATCGCCTGGTTTAGACCAGGTGCGGCAGAGGAGAACTTAGCCTTGCGAGAAGACACAATCATTGTCGCGGACGATCACCCAGTGTTCCGAGACGGTCTAACGACGCTGCTGACGCGAATGATGCCGAACGCCGAGATTACCGCAACGGACACGTTCGATGACGCTCTCACGTTGGCCCGCTCGCGGCAGGAGCCGCCGTCAATGTTCATACTGGACCTGTTCTTCACCAGGCGCAGCATCAAGGATGACTTGCCTGCCCTCAGGCGTGAATTCGCAAGTTCGTCGATTGTCGTCGTCTCGATGGCAGACGACAGGCTCACCATCGATGACGTTCTTGCCTGCGGGGTCAACGGCTTCATCAACAAGGCCGTTCATCCCGAGGTTCTGACGGAAGCTCTGACGGCGATCCGCGAAGGCGATGTCATCACGAGAGTTCCGGAGGCGGATACGATCACCACCCCGCTTTTGACGGACAGGCAGTCCGATGTGCTTCGCTATATTGCCGAAGGCAAGAGCAACAAGGAGATCGCCATCGTGCTCGGCATATCGCCATTCACGGTGCGGATTCATGTATCCGCCCTGTTCAGGGCGCTCGGCGTCACAACCAGGGCCGCTGCTGTCTCGCAAGCCGTCAACGATGGCCTGCTACCCATGCGCGCCTGATTTCCAAGTACCGGACGTTCAACTGCGGTCCGACGCGTCCATCGCGGCCGCCATGATGACGGACCTCAGCTCGGCCGGGCGTACCGGTTTTGACAAGATCGGGATCGTCTCGTCGCCAGTGTCTTCGCGTACACGAGCCGCATCATGCCCGCTCATCACGACAGCCGGCACATCCCAATCTGCCAATCGGCGGACCTCCGCAATGCAGTCCGAACCAGTGACATTGCCGCCGAGATCGAAATCAGTGATGAGAAGATCGCAAAAGATCGAGCGTACGGGGATCGCCTGCATGGCCTCTACCTCGCAGCCCCACCGGCGCAAAAGGCTTGCCGTCGCGTTTAACACCGCCTCATCATCCTCGACCAACAGGATCTGCAGCCCTTCGACGCTGGCGGTCGGGCGCGCCGGCGGACGCCCGACGGATGGTGTGGGAGCTGCCGCGACGGGAATGCCCGACAGGCTCACCATCGTTCCGCGCCCACGGTGAGAGGTAAGATGGACCTCCAAGGACAGAAGCTTGGCAAGCCGCGACACAATGGAGAGCCCCAGCCCGACGCCCTCGATGTCACGGTCACCGCGTTCGCGGACCTGGTAAAATTCGTCGAAGACCCTGGCCTGGTGGCTATCTTCAATCCCCGGCCCTTGATCAACGACGGATAAAGCCAGCGTCACGCCCTGACGCCGACAGCCGATAAGGATCGTTTTACCGGGGGCGTATTTGATTGCGTTGTTGACGATGTTCTGCAGCATCGTCGTCAACAAGGCGCGGTCGCTGATGACACGCTGGCCGCATTTTACGATCCGGATCTGACAGCCATTTCGCAACCCGTTTTCCGAGTTCTGCCGAACGACATCCTCCACAATATCGGCAATCGCGATGTTTTCGAACTTCGGCACAACACGTCCGCTGTCGAGCGTCGAGACATCCAGCAACGATTTGAACAGGCGGGAGACGCCCTGGAGCGAGCGGTCGATGTTATCGACCATCTCCAGTTCCTTTCGAGCAAGCCCCGCATCACGCAGACACGCCGTGAACAAGCTGATCGCGTGTATCGGTTGCCTGAGATCGTGGCTTGCCTGGGCAAGGAATTTCGATTTGGAAAGGCTGAGTTCCTTTTCCGCCATATAGGCCGTCTGCAGACGGCTCAAGAGAATGCCTACATAGATCGGCAGCATCAATGTCGTCACGATCATCGTAATGCCGAGATAGACATTTTTCTGCCAGTAGTCGCTAAAGCTCATGGTGACGAGAAGTGACCCCACCAGAATAGCGGTTGCTCCCCAGAGCGCTTCACGTCCGTAGCGAAGCCCATGGCCGACGACAGTGCAAAGCGCAAATGCGTAGATCGGCATAAACGGGGCGCCCCCGAGCGCCATGGCAATTGTCATAGCCGAATAGTCGTGGAGCATCGCGATCCAATGTCGCCAACCCTGGCCATAGCTGGACTTCACCACCCAGAGAAGGAAAAGAAGCGAGGTCATTAGGGTTGCTATGCCGAGATAGATCAGCCTCCCATCTTCCGGATCAGCAAGCCCCGTGCCGACGAGAATGGCGCCGTAAGTCGTCATGCAGACGATCGAGGTGACCCGTAGAACGGCGTGGGCCAGATCGGTATTGATTTCGTTTTTCAGATTGATTGCCAATTTGCCCCCCAGATTTGCCCTTGTGACTGTCTCACCGAAAAATGTTTCCAGCCATTAGTACTGGTGTTCTATCGGTGATCACATTGAGGTGAGCCATTGGCGACCCGTTTTGGCGGCATCCTCACGGAGCGGCGGCGAAATGTGTGCTGGAGTGTTGGCGACAGGTCCGCCATAGGCCGGGTAGGTGCCGCAGAGGCTCTCACATATAGACCTGTGCCGGTAGGTAACGACGGCGGTCTTCGTCCGCCGTCGCTGATTGTCGTCAGATCATTGTGCAGCGTAATACATTGCCATGCCGGAAGAGACGATCGATGCGCCGAGCATTACTCCCATACCGACCGGGGTCAGAGCCGCAGCGCCCAAAGCGCCCATCGCCAGGAATCCGCCGGCGGCCCCAAGCGCTGCGCCATAGCCCG
The DNA here is from genome assembly GCA_900472575.1 of Hyphomicrobiales bacterium. Taxonomy (GTDB): domain Bacteria; phylum Pseudomonadota; class Alphaproteobacteria; order Rhizobiales; family Rhizobiaceae; genus Neorhizobium; species Neorhizobium cellulosilyticum. Next base: position 73,083 of record UCIV01000012.1, on the reverse strand, counting down.
TATCGCTAGAGATACCACCGCTGACGGCCTCGATTTCGCTCGGGTCGAGCTCAAACATCGCCATGTCTTTGTTTGCGTTTTCAACATGTGGATTGTTCATAATTTTTCCTTTCATGTGAACACGGGATCGACGTCAGTCCGAATTTTTCATAACACATTTACGCACACGCATTGCCCCCTAAACGAGGCGACGGAAACGTTCACTTGCCAATGAAAAATCCGCCCCGGACTAGGGTATGGATGCCGACGTGATCCCAATCACAAATTAGGCCAGTTAAGTCGCTGCTACTATTAGGGCACATGTACTAGGTCGGTTCAGTTTTCACCGCTTTGGACCATTCCTTACGATCCAATTTTTCAGCTTTGGACACTCAGCTCTCAAAGTCAGCGACACCGCGAAAAATCTCCACTGTGTCTCCGTGATCCCCGTCAAAATCGAAGCGATGCTGGTTAGAGTGCGTCGGGAAGCCGATTAAAGCCTCCTTTCTGGTTTGGGACTGGAAGAACCTCAGGATGCGCTAGACTAAATGTTCGCCTGGGACCGGGTGACCCGTCTCACAATATGCAGGTATCGAGGGTTGCGAGAGCGATGCCCTCGTAGAGCCTCATGCATAGGAGACGGGCCATGGACGAGACCATCACATCGGCTTGGATGTTCATAAAGAGACGATCGCGGTGTCGCTGGCTGACGGCGGTGGGCGTGGTGACGCGCGCGCGTTTGGCCAAATCGCCAATACACCAACGGCCCTGGCCCGCATGCTGGCCAAGCTTTCGCAGCCAGCGTCAACACCGGATCCTGTTTGTCGAGGATGAGGCACTGATCCGAATGGTCATGGCGGAAAACCTTGCAGACCAGGGTTTTCTGATTGAGGAGGCCGGGTCTGCGACCGAAGCGATGGAGCGCCTCCACGTCCTGGATGGTCAGATCGACGGTGTGTCCTCGACCTTGGACTTCCCGATCGTCCCTGCGATTTCTTGGCTAGCGAAATTTGCGATCTCAGACCGGATCTGCCGATCGTTGTTGCCTGCGGACATAGCGAAGAGCAGATGCGGTCACGGTTCCCAGATACAGAGCGGATGGCCTTCGTCGGAAAACCCTATGACACTGAAGCTTTGGTTCAGGCGCTGAAGACCTTGTGGGCAGAGGGCAACATCAGCTAGCCAATGCGGCGTATCCGCTTGTTTGAGGCGGCAGCTAGCCTATTGGTCTCGTGGTCAGCTGAGATCAGAGCTTTACAGCTATCGCTTGATAAGTCGCCACGAAGGACCTCTTGACGGGTCACTGTCATACTTGTTCACTCGGCACTATGTGCAAAACTCCGAATGCCGCACTGATCAGAGTTTCCATCGACGAGATCAATCCGGACGTCTGGCGCCGCTTGATCCTGCCGATCCATTGGAACCTGGAACAGTTGCACCTTGGCATACAGGCCGCGTTCAATTGGTGGAACTATCACCTTTATGAATTTCGCATCGGCGGTCTACGCTATGGCGACGTCGAGATCCTGACCGAAGACGCGACTGACGAGGATCCTCGGGTCTTCGATCAAACAGAGGTTCGGCTGCTGGATTTCGAGGAAGGCGCAGTGTTGCGCTACCACTATGATTTCGGGGACGGCTGGCGGCACACGGTTGCGATCGAAGAGTTTTTGACGCTCGCCACTGCGCCGAAACAGGGCAGCTGTATCGCCGGCGAAAGAGCGCGTCCGCCTGAAGATGTTGGCGGCGTGTCTGGTTACGAGCGGTTCCTCGACATCATCGCCGACCCGGGTGATCCCGAGTTCGAAGAGACCATGCGCTGGTGCGGTGGTCATTTCGATCCGGAATGGTTCGACCTTGCGATGACCGACAAGGATCTCCGGAATGCTCTTCGGTCGAATGCCAAACGACGGCTGTATCAACCGAAGCCCAAAACGGCTCCGAAGAAATGAGTTAGCGAGCGATCGAGCCCTTCGGCAAGAGCCCATGGATTGAAGCGATCTAGCCGAAGGAATGGCGACCAACTCACAGGATCAAATCGGCTGGCTGCAATTAGCCCGCCGCTATCGACGTCGGAGCCGCTCTCGAAGCCATGAGTTTTCCTGGCGCAGCTTTGCCGCCAGCATCGTCTTTAGAAGACGGTCCTCATATTATATTCAATAAAATCACTTGCGTTCAGGTTTAGAGCAATTGCGGCATCGGCCTCTGCGGCCTGGAGAAAACACTGGCGTTGAAGTGATATCACAACTCAATGCCGCGTATAAATCTGGAAGCAGTTGGGCCGACGTCGCTAAGCAAAATACCAGCGAACAAAACGGTCTTTTACACCGTCGACATGCGCTTCCATCGCCGCGCGTGCACGAGGAGCATCGCCGGCGGCAATGGCCTCCAGAACGGCTATATGCTCGGCCGCCTGATGTTCAAAACTCTTTTCCATTCGCACGACATGGCACATGCGCGCCCGCTGACGGATGTTTTGGACATACTGTTTCAGCACCGGTCGGCCACTGGCTTCCGCGACAAACTCATGGAACTCGTCGTCGTATTTCCAGAACGGCTCCAGCTCCATTTGGGGATGGGCCACGACTTCCCGGCTCTTTAGAAGAATGGCATCAACACTTGCTGGCACATGGCGCTGTGCCGCCTGTGCGGCGGCCTCGCCTTCCAGCATTCGCCGAATGATGAGGATGTCCATCAGTTCCTCGATTGCCACTTGCTTGATCACGATCGTGCCATTGGACAGGCGTTCAACCAACCCCTCCCCCACAAGGCGATTGATCGCAGCCCGCATCGGCGTTCTCGACGCGTTCAACTGATCCGCCAGAGCGCGCTCGGTAAACACTTCGCCGGGCTTCAGTTCCTGTGCAAGGATGAGGCTGCGGACATACTGGTAGGCCTGTTCCGTTAAGTTGACGGACTTTTTGCCTGCGGTCCTGACGATTTCTGCGGCCTCGGCCATGTGATGTCTCCCAACTGGTAGCGTGTGCGGTCAAGCACTCCACAACTATCCTCGTTACTGCAGGCGCCCGCCGAACTCCAGCCGATTGACCGGCACCGCACCCTTTCGCAACAAATTATGCTGCAACGCAATGAAACTCTTTACATCGGACGTTTTCCCGATAAAAATCCCACGTGTATCCGCTTGGGATACCACAGGTATTCAGACCTGGTAAAGCGCATCGTCAGACGGAGTTCCCTTGTGAAGTTGCATGCCCGCCCACTTTCCGCGGAAGCCTTTTCGGAGTTCGGTGAAGTGATCGCCCATCGGGGCAGTGATCGCCGCCACTACTTCCCGCTCAAAGGCCAGAAAGACCTAGGTCAAGCATTCTGGGTGACAAAGATCGCTGAAGCAATCTCGTTTCCTTTTGAAATTTCACAGATGGAGCGGCATCCCTATTCCGATCAGGCGTTCTTCCCGCTGTCATGCCAGCGCATGCTGATCGTCGTCTGCCCCACACTTGCAGATGGTGGGCCGGACCTGTCGGATCTTCGCGCCTTCGTTTCGGAACCCGGTCAGGGCATCCTTTATCGTCGCAATGTCTGGCACGCCGGCATGTCGGTCCTCGATCTTCCTGCGGAATTCGTGGTGACGATGGCGATGGAGCGCTCGGCCGCCGATACGGATATCTTTCTGCCCCTAGAAAAGCCCTTCCACGTCGATTTCAAGGAACTCGTCTGATGCAGGCAAAGCACCCGCAGCGCAACTTCGAGGGCTATGGCCCGACGCCGCCCGATCCTAAATGGCCGGGCGGCGCGAAGCTGGCACTAAATTTCGTCATCAATGTCGAGGAAGGCTCAGAGCCTTCGATCGAGGATGGTGACCCGGCCACCGAATCCGCGCTGACGGAAGGCGCTTCCGGCAGCTTTCCCGGCCGTGATCTGGCGGCGGAATCGATGTTCGAATATGGCAGTCGCGTCGGTTACTGGCGCATTGCCCGCCTGTTCGAAGAGCGCGAGATGCCGGCGACGATCATGGCGTGTGGCCTTGCACTGGAGCGCAACCCGAAAATTGCTGCCCATGTGCGCGACAGCGAACTCTTCGATATCTGTGCCCATGGCTGGCGTTGGGAACATCACCGCGCATTGACGCGCGACGAGGAGCGCGAGCGCATAGCCCGCACCGTCGCGTCGATCAAGCAGACGACGGGGCGTGCACCCGATGGCTGGTATTGCCGCTACGGACCGAGCACCAACACCCGTTTACTGCTTAGCGAAAACGGCAGTTTTCTTTATGACAGCGACGCCTACAATGATGAGCTGCCCTATTGGCTCGACGTTAACAGCAAGAGCCACCTCGTCGTCCCTTACAGCCTGACTAATAACGACGCAAAATTCATGCGCGGCGCAGTCGATAGCGGCGAGGCTTTCTTCCGCATGCTGCGCGAAAGCTTCGACATGCTGATCGCAGAAGGTACAACCGCACCGAAGATGATGTCTATCGGCCTGCACCTGCGCATTGCCGGTCATCCCGGTCGCGCCTCGGGCCTCAAGCTGTTTCTCGAATACGTTGCCCGTCACGGCGATGACGTGTGGGTCACTACCCGCTCCGATATCGCCCGCCACTGGCATCGCCACCATCAACCGCAAGCATAGTTCGACAAAAGGGGAACTTAAAAAATGAAGAAAATGCTTCTCTCTACCATCGCCGGCCTCATGGCACTGACAATGGCATCGGCCGCCACCGCCCAGGATGCGAAACCACTTGTCGTCGGTTCCGACTTCGGCGTTGCCCCGTGGATGGTGCGCGGCGCGAACGGCCCCGAAGGCTTCGGCGTCGACCTGATCAACGCCATTGGTGAAAAGATCGGCCGCCCGAAGGTCGAGATCACCGACGTCAACTTCTCGGGTCTGTTTGCGGCACTCTTCGCCAGCCGCATCGACATTACCGTCAACCCGCTCAACATCACCAAGGACCGCAGCGAGAAGATGCTCTTCGCCGAGCCGATCTTCGCAACCGGCAACGGTTTCATCGTCGCCAAGGGCAACAAGATTGCCGGCTTCGAGGATCTGAAGGGCAAGGCGATCGCCGTTAACCGCGGCACGCTGTCGGACACCTGGGCGACCGCCAACGCCGAAAAATACGGCTTTGAAGTCCAGCGTTACGATACATTCCCGGATTCCGTCCAGGCCGTTCTGACGCGCCGCGCCTTCAGCGCACTCAACGAAATCCCGACCACGGTCTATGCCGCGAGCAAGAACCCGATGATCGAAGTCGCCTTCAAGGATTTCGACGGCCGCAAGTTCGGCTATGCTTTCCGCAATGAAGACGTGGCGCTGCGCAATCAGGTGGAAGACGCGATCGAATGCCTGAAGCAGGAAGGCGTGCTCGTTGCCCTTTACGAAAAGTGGTACAACGAGAAGCCGGCTTCCGACAGCCCGCTCAGCACGGTCTATCCTGGCTATGGCGCTCCGGGCTTCACCGGCTACGACGCCACGCCGCATGAACTTGCCTGCAAATAAGTCCGGAAACCGAAGCCGCTGATCAATGATCGGCGGCCTCTTTCGGGAGCGCGCGATGCAGAAAATTATCGACAACTATCTCAATTGGGAAATCCTCAAAGAGGCGTTTCCCGAAGTGCTGGCGGGTTTCTGGGTCACGGTCCAGGCGTCGCTGGCCGTCATCGTCATCGGTCTTCTGACCGGTCTTGCACTGGCAGTGCTTCGCTGTTTGCGCAACCGTGTGATCGATGGGGTGATCACCACCTTTATCGAGATCTTCCGGACCCTGCCGCAGCTGGTCGTGCTCATATTCGTCTATTTCGGCCTGCCCTATCTCGGCATCACGCTGTCTCCCTTCCTGGCAACAGTCTTCGGCCTTTCCGCCGTGCTGTCAGCCTTCGCTGCGGAAATATTCTGGGCGTCGATCGTTGCCGTACCGAAAGGACAGTGGGAGGCCGCGACAGCGCTCGCCTTCAAGCCCTGGCGCACACTTGCTTTCATCATCCTGCCGCAGGCCGTCCGGCTTGCGCTGCCGCTCGTGACCAACCGGTCGATAGCGATTACCAAGGGCACCGCACTCGGCGTCGCCGTCTCGATGCAGGAAACCCTCGGCAGCGCCCAGAGCATCATGTCGATCAAGGCCAATCCCTCGCCGCTGACGCTCGCCGCCTTTTTCTATCTTCTGTTCTTCATCCCGCTGGTGGCCTTCAGCCGCTATGTGGAACGTCGATTTTCGCATTGAGGAGAAACGGACATGGAACTTCTTCTACTCAATTTTGCCAATATCGACTCCCTGAAACTCGTCTATCCGCTGCTGCTGCAGGGCCTGCAGCTTACATTGCTGTTGGCGATCGTCGCTCTGCCCCTGTCGCTGCTCTCCGGCCTGACCGTCGCCGTCACCTACAGTTTCGCCGGTGCGCGGGTTCGCAAGCTGATGGTTATCTTAATCGACCTGCTGCGCGCTTTCCCGGTCCTCGTGCTTCTGGTGCTGATCTATTATAGCCTGCCGTTTTTCGGCCTAACGCTCGGCAGCTTCACCGCCGTGGTCGTCGCGCTTGTCATCAACAACACCGGCTATTTCAGCGAAATCTTTCGCGCCGGCCTGGAGTCGATCCCAAAGGGTCAGCATGAAGCGGCGGCGGCACTGGGCTTTCATAAGTTCCGCGGCATGATCTACATCATCCTGCCGCAGGCGGTCCGCAAAGTCGTAGCGCCCCTCGCCAGCAACTCGCTCGAACTGGTCAAGACAACGTCGATCGCTTCGCTTGTCGCCCTTCCGGAACTGCTGCGTTCAGCACGCGTTGCCCAGGAACAGACCTACAATCCGACGCCGTTGACCGCAGCCGCCGTCATCTTCTTCATCATGCTCTGGCCCTTTTCCCATTGGGTTTCGCGCTTGGAGCGCAAAGCCATCATCGGAAAGGCGTGACCGCGTGCGCATTCTGATTACAGGCGGCACCGGCTTTGTCGGTCTTGCAACGGCTGAAGCACTTCTCAAGGCCGGCCATGACGTGACGCTCTTCGCCACGGCCGGAATGCCGGATGCCTTCGTGCACGCGGAAGAACTTGCCGGCGTAGCCGTCATACTGGGCGATATCTGCTGCGAAGCGGATGTCGGAGCGGCGATTGCAAAGTCAAGGCCGCAGGCGGTCCTGCATCTGGCCGCCATGACGCCCAACCTGGAAGCCGAGCGGGAAATGGCGGCGCGGATCATAACCGTCAATGTCGGCGGCACCGCGACGCTCCTGAAGATGCTGCGTCACGCACCGGAGCTGACCCGTATCGTCGCGACGAGCAGCGTTGCCGTCTATGGTCATGTTGATGTCGAGGACGGCCCGATAGCCGAGGGCAGCTTTTCCCCCAATCCGGCAAGCCTATACGGCATCACCAAGGTCGCAGCGGAAGACACGGCGCTGCGCCTTGCATCGCTTTACGGCTTCGACCTGAGGATCGCGCGCATAGGCCCGCTTTTCGGCCCGTGGGAATATCACACCGGCGTTCGTCCGCTGCTGAGCCCGCATGCGCAGATCCTGTCGCAATGGCGCAAGGGTTCTGTCGCGACGCTGGCTCGCCCGCTGGCTGGCGACTGGCTCTACAGCCGCGACGCAGCGGCCGGTCTCGCCGGACTTCTCACCGGCAGTGGCTTGAAGCACACCACCTACAATATCGGTGCAGGTGCGTGCGAAACGGTCCTCGATTGGGCAAACGCCTTCTCGACGCTCGTCTGCGGGAATGGCGCGGCACTTGCTGCCGCGCACGAAGCGGCCAGCGTCACCGTGACGATGGCTCAGGATCGCGCGCCGCTCTCTATCGAGCGGCTCTCGTCCGACACCGGTTATCACATCCATTATCGCGGCGAGACCGCCGCCATCGACCATGCCGAATGGCTTACCCGTTTTGACCCGCTTCCGAAGAGGATCAGCGCATGAATACCGTCAACCTCGGCCGCACCGTGATCGAGATGCGCGCCGTCACCAAATCCTATTCGAACTTCAAGGCGCTGGACGGCATCGATCTCGATGTCGCGCGCGGCGAACGTATCGTCATCTGCGGTCCGTCCGGTTCCGGAAAGTCGACGCTCATCCGCTGCATCAACGGGCTTGAGACCTTTGACACCGGCTCGATCACCGTCGATGGGATTTCGATCGGCGCAAGCGCCCGCAATCTGGACAAGGTGCGCCAAGAAGTCGGCATGGTGTTCCAGCACTTCAACCTCTTCCCGCATCTGACGGTCCTGCAGAACCTGATGATCGCGCCGATGAAGAACCGCGGCAAGACGCGCTCCGAGGCGGAAGCGCTTGCTCGCCATTACCTGGAGCGCGTTCGCATCGCCGATCATGCACACAAGATGCCGTCCCAGATTTCCGGCGGCCAGCAGCAGCGCGTCGCCATCGCCCGAGCGCTCTGCATGGAGCCGCAGATCATGCTGTTCGACGAGCCGACCTCGGCGCTTGACCCGGAAATGATCAAGGAAGTGCTTGACGTGATGGTGGAGCTTGCTCGCGAAGGCATGACCATGGTTTGCGTCACACACGAAATGGGCTTTGCCCGATCGGTCGCCGGCCAGGTCATCTTCATGGATCGCGGTACGATCGTCGAGCGCAACACGCCGGAACAATTTTTCTCCTCTCCGCAGCACGAGCGGACGAAGACCTTCCTGCAGCAGGTCATCAGGCACTAGGATCATGACAATGAGATTGACTGGGAGATTGACCGGCAAAACCGCGATCGTCACGGGCGCATCCTCGGGCATCGGGCGTGCGATATCACTACTGTTTGCACAGGAAGGCGCAACTGTCATCGCAGCCGATGTAACGACCGACGTCGTCGAAGGCGGCACACCGGTGCTGGAAGAGCTGAACAAAGTCACCGACAAGGCGATCTTCGTCAAAACGGACATTTCCAAGGGCTCGGACGTCCAATTTCTGTTCGACGATGTCGCCGGTCGTTATGGCCGCGTCGATATCCTCGTCAACAATGCCGTCATTCGCGGCGGCTCCTCGCTCGTCGATACCGACGAGGCGGAGTGGGAACGCGTCACCGATGTGAACCTCAAGGGCGCCTATCTCTGCCTTCGCGCCGCCGTACGCCAGATGGTGACCCAGGAGATCATCGGCGAGGCGCGGGGCCGTATCGTCAACATCACCTCGCAGCACGGCATGATCGCCGCACCCGGCGATTTCGCCTACGGTGTCAGCAAGGCGGGCATGGTCTACATGACCAAGCAGGTGGCCTCCGACTACGGCCATGAAAGCATCATCTGCAATGCAGTCGCACCCGGCAAGATCCTCACCGGCAAGGGTGGCCGCGCCGTCGATCCCGATATGCTAGCCTATTCCGAAAGCCGCACGCCGCTGCCCCGCCTCGGCAAGCCGATCGACGTCGCCCGCGCCGCACTGTTTCTCGCCAGCGATGAGGCGACCTATCTGACCGGCCACAATCTCATGGTCGACGGCGGCTGGATGGCGCGCTGACCAAACTGGTCAATCTATCGTTTCGACCAGCGTCCTGTGAAAAATATCAAGCGCTTTCGGCCGCCGCGGCTGCGACGACCGAAGCAGGACGATCTCGCGGTCGTAGCGCCCATCGTCATCGACTTCGGTGACGAAAAGCCCCTGCGGCTGGAAGCCGGCCCATGCCGGCACCAGGGAGTTGCCGATACCGTTTGCTACAAGAATGGCGATTGCCTCCAGTCCGTCGAGGTCGCAGAAGATGTCCGGCTGAAGATTGCGTTCTTCGATGAACAGAGCCGCCATCCGGCCTCCCCATGAACCGGGATCGTAACGGAGATAGGGCTCGCCCATGAGTGTCATTCCTATTGCCTTCGGATCGACGGCATGTTTGGACAGAAGCATGAGGCGTTCCCGGCGCAACGCATGTATGCGCAACGACTTCGGGATCGCGAATGGCGGCTTCACCAAAATCGCGGCGTCAAGTTCACTGGACAGCACCGCTTCGTAAAGCATGTCCGACGTACCGGGACTGATCTTTAGCCGCAGATCCGGTGCCGTGCCCGCAAACTTTTTGAGCACCGCCGGCATCATTCCCGTCAGGGCCGTCGAGATCGCGCCGATGGCAAGTTCGCCACTTAATTCACCACCCGCCGCTTCGGCGATAAGCACCTTCGCTTCGGCGATCAGATGGCGCATTCGCGGCATCAGCGCCAGACAGGTCTCGGTCGGCCTTGCCGAATGAGCACCGCGGGCAAGCAACGCACTGCCGAGTAACGTTTCAAGCGTCTGCACCCTTTGGCTGACCGCAGCCGGTGTCAGGTTCTGGCGTCGCGCAGCCGCAGCGATCGAACCAATGATCGATCAAACTGACTCTACAATTTTAGCTATCGTTGCAAATCGACCTGCTGGCACAACGTGTCCGAGCGAAGTAGCGCGCAGGCTTGCGAAAAATCACAACGTCCCGCTCGAATGGCATAAATTCATGCCAACCGTCCATGAAGCGGTAGATGAATTGCTTGCACGCGGCGAAGTAACTCTCTCATGGAAATATGAAGGAGCGAGCGGGTCCTTACCGAATAAGCGCTCGCGATCAGAAGAATTGATGGGTGATGTGGCGAACAGATAGCCAATGATCAAAGCTTCAGATCGATAAGCATGCGTATAGAAGCGGTTGGTTAGCCAGCCTCCGGAAGGCGCGTCGTCGCCCGATTGATATAGTCGACCAAGGCACGGGCGGCTGCAAAGGATTTTACGGTTTCCGCTAGGAGACTGGGAGACATCAACATCTCGTCTGGGATGTTGCGACATGCGCCAAAGTTCTTGAGATTAAAGAAATCAAGCGCATCATGGTTTTTCACGTAACCCTTGCCACCGGCGTCATGCCCGCCCGTCAGACCATTCGGAAAGTATTTTTGAAAGAGCGGACCTTCAACGATCGCTCGCCATTTGCCGGTATGGCTCGCGATCGTCTGCCGCAAAATGCGCGCAAGACGAGGGGGCGGAAGCAATGCTCCCCCTCCGCTATAGGAACGCGAGGGCGAAATCTGCATAAAGTAAGTTGCAGCAGCATTTCTCGATAGTGACACGCGCAAAGCGATCGATCCCACGCCCTTCGCAATCGGCACTCTCGCCAAACATTTTCGTGGTTCGGGGTTAGCTTCGGCGATACGAGGATCTATCGATCCGGCGCTCGCAATCAGTTCCGATGTGAACTCCATCAAGCTGCGCCGCGCGTACTCAATGCACGCTTTGTTGTCGGTCAGCCAACCAGCATCATGATCGCTGGAAGCTTGCGATAGAAATTTTATCGTCGACTGATCGATCATTCGTCGTTCCGTTGCCTAGCCGGCCGCATTACGCCTCGAGAGAGAGATCGTTGGAACATAAAATGAACAGAAATATGTCCGCTTCTAGCGGTCAAGAGCCCGGAATTTGCAAGAATGCAGATTTATGTCCTCTCGGGGCCGACGCGTCGGTGCCAACAGGTCCTTAGTTCCAAATCCGGCGACGGCAGAGTCTGGGAGCCGGTGGGAGCCGTCGCAGTCGCTGCGACCTAACCCTATAAGCCCGGGCGCGGATGGGCCACGGCGGGCCAGAGAAATGGAACGAGCATCCCTGTCGCTCGTTGGGCAACCTGAACCGTTTCCACCGCGCACGGCGAAATTGGGAAACGGCAGCAGAAGGAGCCCAATGACCGATCGCCTAACCATGCAGGATCCCCGCAACCAGTACCCAAAGCCCCCCTTCCCGGAACAGCCCCAGCCGGTTCCCGGCATCGCAGGCGAGATGGATCCAAAAGCGGACCATGGCGAGACGAGTTACGAAGGCTCCGGAAAGCTCGCTGGCAGGAAGGCGCTGATCACCGGCGGCGACAGCGGGATCGGCAGAGCAGCGGCAATCGCGTATGCCCGCGAAGGTGCCGATGTCGCGATCTCATATCTCGAGAGCGAGGAGGCCGACGCTCAAGAGGTCATCGAATCTATCAAGGCCGAGGGACGACAGGCGGTGGCGTTGCCAGGCGATATCAAGGATGAGAACTGGTGCAGGAAACTGGTCGAAGAAGCCGTATCCGCGCTGGGTGGCCTGGACATCCTCGTCATCAACGCCGGACGTCAGCAGTTCCGCGAAGACGTGTCCAAGGTCACGTCCGAGGATTTTGACAAAACCCTTAAGACAAACCTTTACGCGTTGCATTGGACGATACAGACTGCAGTCCCGCATCTGCCCGCCGGCGCCTCCGTGATCACCACGGCCTCCGTGCAGGCCTACGATCCGTTGGCCATCCTTCTCGATTACGCGACAACGAAGGCTGGGATCGTCGCTTATACGAAGGCGCTCGCGGCGCAACTGATCGAAAAGGGCATCCGTGCGAACGTCGTCGCCCCCGGCCCGTTCTGGACCGTGCTTCAATCTTCCGGTGGCCAGCCACAAGAGAAGGTCACGACGTTCACCGAACAGAGCAAGTTCGGACGGCCAGGCCAGCCTGTCGAGATCGCTCCGATCTATGTTCTGCTTGCCAGCCAGGAAGCTAGCTACATCACTGGCGAAGTTTACGGCGTTACCGGTGGAGCTGGGATCGCCTGACGATATAGCGGAGGCGGCAGATGGCCTTCTCCCTTTCCGCCTGGTAAGTTGGCAGCATCGCTTTAATCTTTTTGGCGGCCCTGGTTCAAAGAATCAGGCGACCTTCTTTCCGCGCTGCTCAAACCGCTTGCTTGCTTGTTAAAGCGACCGCTGAGCATCCAAGTAGTCATGCCATGCGGTCGTGGCATAATTGCTCGCTTTTATATCATTTGCCTAATATTCGCGCGGTGACGGGAACTTACCCGGTATTGCGACGTTTGTTGCGGCGAATCTATAGGGAGTTCAACACATGTCTGGTCCAAACGCACGATGGAATGAACCTGTCGAGCTCACCTCCCCGTCGGGCTCGCTGAAGGTCAGCGGTCCTTTCGAGGCACTCGCGCACATGACGGAGAACTGGCCGGCTCAGCAAGGGCTTGATTTCGTCCGCGCCCGCAGTGCTTGCCGCGGCGCGATTGCGGGTCACAGGACTGTCGATGAGGCGCGTATCGCCTTCGAAGCGGCGGCCAGCGAGGCCCGCAAGCAGTTCGACCTCCGCCGACATTAGCCGGCAAGAGAGGATTGGGCCGTATGGCCCAATACTTTACCGTATACTTCAATTGGCCCGGACCAGGTCGAGCGCATCTAGACTGTTCCAAGCTACTGGGGCTCATCAAAGGACTCCTCGACGTTGATCCGCTCTATCGGAACAAGTTCCAACACTTCGATGTTCCTGATCTAAAGAGATCCAGCTTAGGACGCCCGCTCCATGAAGATTTTCGGCATAGCCTACGCCGGCACGCTCATCTCATTCCTGCTTATCGATGCCATCTGGCTCGGGCTTGTCGCCAAAAACTTCTACCGAAATCAGCTCGGCGACATGATGCTTCCATCTCCGAATTTTGCAGTCGCCGCGGTCTTTTATCTCTTCTTTGCCGCGGCGATTGTCATGCTCGCTGTCAGACCTGCCTTGGATTCCGGTTCGATCTGGACGGCAGTCGGCTACGGCGCGGTTTTAGGTCTCGCCGCCTACGGCACCTATGATATGACGAACTTGTCGACGCTCAAAGGGTGGCCCATCACACTGACCCTTGTCGATCTTGCTTGGGGCACGGTCTTAACGGCTGCGGCAAGCGCCTGCGGATATGCAGCGGCTCGAGCCTTCGGCTAGACCTTTATGATCTACTTCACTGGCGACACGCATTTCGGAGACCCGCGCGTCCTGCGCATCGACCGACGCCCGTTCTCCAGCATGGCCGAGCACGACGCGGCACTTATCTCTGACTGGAACGATATCGTGGGAGAGGATGACGATATTTGGCATCTTGGAGATTTCATGTCGGTCAGGGCCGGCCCCTGCGCCGATCTCCTCGCCAAATTGAACGGGCGCAAACATCTAATCATTGGCAACAACGATCCGGAGGAGACGACCGGCTCATATGGCTGGGCAAGTGTCCAGCACTACGCAGAACTCCTTGAGGCCGGACACCATCTCATCCTATGTCACTACGCCTTCCGGACCTGGAACCAAATGGGCAAAGGATCGATAAATCTCCACGGCCACTCGCACGGAAGATTGAAACCAATCCCAAGGCAATTCGACGTTGGCGTCGATGCGCAAGGGCTGCGCCCGGTATCGCTGGAGCAGGTGCTGTTATCGCGCCGGAAATCATAGCGTCACGAATAAACCAAGCCGGCCGGCAAATTTACAGCTGCTGGCAAGTCGCGACCTCTCATGTCATGAAGCGGCGTATTCGAGATCAACTGCGAAACATTGGAACATAGATGGATAGATTTGCAGAAACCGAAAACGCTCTTGTCGCGCGACTGCGCGTCCTCAAGGCATCTCCGGACATGTCGATCAACCTTCTCGACCTCCGTTTGCCCTTGGAAGCGGCAGGCTTCTCTCAAGACGAGGTGACCGCCGTTCTCAATGCTCTCGAGCAGGACAAGATCGCAACCGTCGTTCCGGGCGGGCGGCTGCTTATTTTGAAAGAGCTTCCGGAGGTCTAAAGCCACGCTCCGCTCCCGAGACATTCCCTTTGACCGCAGAAGCTTTCTTGAGCGATCCAGGCTTATCGGCCGCCCGCTTTCCGGATTTCTCGCTCTCGACGATCATCTGTGGATCATTCTCGGATGCCTTGACCTTGTGGCCTTTGATATGCGTGTCCGAGGATTGCTTCATGATGACCTTGCCCATCGTCTTTCCCTGGCTTGCCTCGCACGAGACCTTATCGCTCTTTTTCAGATTGTCGTTCATCGGTCTCCTCAATCCGGGCTGACTGTAGATGGTGGCCTGATGTCCGCCGCGTCAACGAGGTTCGTTTCGTCCTTCGCGAACTCGTCATCAGCTTGCTGGTTGACCTTTGTCACGTCATCGGATGACTGCTCAGCTACCTCGTGCGGTTCCTGCGCACGTCTCCAATGGTCGTCGTGCGCTCCCTCCGGGCGACCTTCGTCCTCCCAGATCTTGTAGGCCCGCTCTCGTTGCTGTTGTTCTTCTTCGTTCATGACGGCCTCCCTTTGTTGCGGAGAGATAACTTCCTTGCGCCGCTGTTGTTTCCGAAGAGCAGGAAGGAAATCAACCATACCGCCCGGCCGACGTGTTATTCGCTTGATGGAGGCGGTTTTTCGCCGCGGGCCAAGTCCGATACCGTGACGGACGGGTAAGGCCCCTCGCCTGTCCTTTCGGTCTCAGCCCCGACGCCGATGAGGAACGAAGGCACTTGCAGAAAGTTTAGGCCAGACCAGTTCCAGGAGGGTCCAATGGCTTCGATGACGATGGAAGAGCTTTCGAAAAAGCTGAGCAAAATCGACTTTTGCATGTTCAACACAAATGGTCCCGAAAGCATTGTCAGCAGACCGATGAGCAACAACGGGGACGTGGAGTATGACGGCGACTCATGGTTCTTCTCGTACGTCGACACAAAGAAGGTCGCAGACATCAATCGTGACGCCAGGGTCACCCTGACCTTCACCGCTCCACCGAGCATTCTTGGTAAACCGGGCATTTTCGTTGCCATAAACGGAGAAGCTGACTTGATCCGTGACAAAGCCCAGTTTCAAGAGCATTGGACAAAAGATCTTGACCGCTGGTTCCCAGAAGGGACCGAGACTCCCGGAATCGTCCTGATTAAAGTGTCGGCACAAGCGATCGAATACTGGGATGGAGAGGAAAACGGACAACTGCAACCGGCGATCGTCGATGCCGTCGATGCCGTCGAGGCGGGTGCAGTATGACCATGAAGGTAACGCACAGAGACCAAATCTGGGACGATTTCCGGGAAGCGGTGAACACGGCGCCGGCTGAACTGGAGAAGTGGTTGAAGACCGACGAGAGTAAGTCAGTTGGCTGGTCAGGTGATGGCGGCGGCGAGACAGTTGGACACCATCGGGTCGCAGGATCATCGATAATCAAAATGAAGAAGAAGGCCGATCTGACTGATGATGATTTTGCTCACATGAGGAAGATTGTCGGTTATGTGCATCGGCATATTCCGCAGGCAGGGCCCGAGAAAGATCGGAGAACATCGCCATGGCGTTACTCCTTGATGCACTGGGGGCATGATCCGCTCAGATAAGCAGACAGGCCTTTCGATTGCTTCGGGACTCGGATGATTTCCGACATCGCTGCTTGGCTCGACGTTTCTTGACCTACCGAACTGATCAGGGACTAGAAAGGGAGATCATTTGAGCCGCTAAGGTTCGATCAGATCCACTCACGTCAGTCTTGCAACCGAAAACTGCCTGCATATTATCGGCTAACTGCAGACAGTTTTAGTGACACAAATGGATCAGCATCTACCGCATCCCGAACGCTCAGAACTCTCCGGCCGCTACACTGAAGGCGGCATCACCGTCGTTGTGGAAATCTTTCGCCCCGCGGGAAAGGATGATTGGCAGATGGAAGTCACCAGCCTAGAAGAGCAGCTCACGGACTGGAATGAATCTTTCGCCTCAGCTCACGAGGCATGGGAGGAATTCATCTACGTCGTCAACACGGAGGGGATCGCAGTTTTCCTTTAGCGCCTCCCGACGTCATTGAGGATAAGCAGATTGGCGATCGACAGCGACAGACGGCGAATGATTTTCGATCAGGTTCGCACCAAGGCGATGTCCCGTCTGGAAGGCAAACACGCGATCAAGGCAGAGCGCGGTCTCATTCTCATCAAGGATATCGAAAAACTGAGAGAGCTTGCCGGCCCAATCTATGGCATCGCAGAGAAGGAATACGAGCAGCACATCCGGCAAGACTGGCGCTATTAGCTCGGCCCCAAAACAGGAGCCGAGCTCAACATCGCGATCGATTAGCCGTGGGGACGGATCACGACTTTCACGCATCCATCGGCTTTGTCCCGAAACGTCTTGTAGGCTTCTGGCCCTTCTTCGAGACCGATGCGATGCGTGATGAGGAACGTTGGGTCGATCTTGCCATCGATGATCAGATCCATCAGCGGCTCGAGGTATTTCTGAACGTGGGTTTGGCCGGTCTTGAGCGTCAGCCCTTTTCCGACAACCGCGCCGAGCGGCGCGGGGACGGCCGGCCCGATGAATACGCCAGGCAGTGAAACCGTTCCGCCCGGACGGCATGCCAGGATGGCCTGGCTTAGAGCGTAGGGACGTTCTGTTGCCGACAGCTTCGTTTGCATCGTCTCCATCAAACCGCCGGCACCATGGCTCTCCAGTCCGACGGCTTCGATCACAGCATCAGGTCCCTTTCCACCGGTCATGTCAACGATACGTTGCTGCAGGTCTTCATCCGCATACTCCAGCGTCTCCGCGCCCGCCCCTCGCGCAAGCGCTAAGCGTTCTGGCACGGTGTCGATCGCGATCACCCGCTCGGCGCCGAGCAGAAACGCCGACTTGATCGCAAACAAACCAACTGGCCCACAACCGAAAATGGCGACCGTTTGTCCCGGTTGGATATTGCAGTTTTCGGCGGCCATGTAACCTGTCGGGAAAATATCGGAAAGAAACAGGACCTGCTCGTCGCTCAGACCGTCCGGCACCTTGATCGGGCCGACGTCGGCATAGGGTACGCGCAGATATTCGGCTTGGCCGCCCGGAAAACGGCCGTACATTTCGGAGTAGCCAAACAAGCCGGCAGTCGGATAGCCGATCTGTTCTGCTTGCATTGCGCCGTTCGGATTGGATCGCTCGCAGAGCGAAAACTGGCCCCACTGGCACTGTCGGCATTCACCGCATGAAATTGTAAACGGGACGACGACCCGGTCTCCGATTTTTAACTTGGAGTTTCCGCGACCGACTTCGACGACCTCGCCCATCGTCTCGTGGCCCATGACATCGCCATGGTGCATGCCCGGCACGAAACCGCCGTAGAGATGGAGGTCCGAGCCGCAGATGGCACAGCTCGTCACCCTGATGATCGCATCGCGGTCATCCTGGATGACGGGGTCGTCTACCTGCTCGCAGCGAATGTCGCCGCTTCCATGCCAGGTCAGCGCTTTCATATCTGTTCCTTCCGAGTTATCGATGGCGGTCGAGAAAAAGAACCGGCCGCGTGACAGCGGCCGTATGAGACGAGGCTACTTATCGAGGTCCTGCGCCATTTGGTAATGATGCTCCAGGGCGGGCAGGGTCTTTGCCGCCCACGCCTTCAGCTCGGCATTCTCGCCCCCTTCGGCGTAACGCTTGAACAGATCGACGGCATCCTCGTGTGCTTCGACCTGGTCGTCGATATACTCCTCGCTGAAGTTGTCACCGTCGAGCTTGGCGAGCTCGTCCACCTCCTCCTTGAAATCCTCGGTCAGCGTTGCAACAGGGTTGCCCTGCACCTTGCCGGAAGCGAGCAGCGCCCTGAGCTCTGCGGTGGTCTTCTCGTGATCGGTGACCATCTGCTGTGCGAATCCCTTCGTCGCGTCATTTCCCTTTTGCAGCGCAAGCTTGCTGGACTCGATCTCGAAGACGTCGCTGGCGGAGGCCTCCATGATGAAGTCCTCGGTTTTCGGTGCGACACCGAGAGCTGAGTTCACGCCGGTTGACTCTGTTGCCGACTGCGCAAAAGCGCCGCCAGCGCAAAGGACGAGGCCTGCCGTGAGAAGGACATGTTTCATTTGCGTAATCCCTGGAACTTGGTCTTCCTGATTGAAGATCCCGGATCAGAACGACGCCTTTCGATCTCAGTTCCGAGGGAAACGAGTGATAGTCAGTTTCGTACGGCAACGTACAAATCGCCGGCGCCGATCAGCATAGGTCTTATCGGTATACTTCCAGCAGAGGGCGCACCACGTCCCGATAGGCTTCGAACGCAAGCTCGGTTTCAAGGAAGTCGTCAATTGCAAACCAGCCAAGCTCGGAATGCTCGTGTCCCAACAATTGCGCAGTGCCGCCGTCCCACAGCGGCACCCTGAAAATATGGAAGGGCGACCTTTTCTTCCGATCGTCGTCTTCATATAGCGTGGCGACGTGATCAAAGGCGGGTGGCGTCAAGCCCACCTCCTCCTGGCATTCGCGAACCAGCGCGACATCGAGCCCCTCTTCCTTCTCGACATGACCGCCGACCAGATCCCACTTGTTCGCAGACCATTTTCGATGGGCTGCGCGCCTCACAAGCAGCACCCGTCCATTGTCGATAAACGCCGCGCAAATAATCTCCGCCATCCGCAAACCTTTCAACACATCATACCGATAGGGAACCCGGAGGCAGCAGGCGGTGTTCCACGCTGTCAATAACCGCGAGGGGGCTTTGGATGAGTGAGACCGTGGGCACAGTCAAAGAGATCTGGCGCTATCCCATATCCTCGATCGGTGGTGAGGGTCTGAATGCGGCTTCGGTCGGCGATGATGGGATCGACGGAGATCGCACGCACCTCCTGGTCGATCTCGATACCGGAGAGGTCGCTTCACCGGAAACGACACCACGTTGGCGCCCTGCCCTGATGCTGTCGGCACGTAGATCTGGCGATGAGGTGCTGGTCTCATCAAGTACGTGGAAAATGAAAACGATCGGCCCCAGCCTCGACGTTGCACTAAGCGAACTCATGGGATTTCGATGCGGCGTTCGGCCCAAAGGGTCTTCTCTCGAAAATGACGG
This sequence comes from Hyphomicrobiales bacterium, assembly GCA_900472575.1. Taxonomy (GTDB): domain Bacteria; phylum Pseudomonadota; class Alphaproteobacteria; order Rhizobiales; family Rhizobiaceae; genus Neorhizobium; species Neorhizobium cellulosilyticum. The sequence continues at coordinate 53,595 of UCIV01000012.1, read as the reverse complement.
GTCGACAGCCAATTTTTTGCAACCGAGGTATGACCTTGCGTCACTCCACTTCCTGACTACCAAAAGCCTTACAGATCTGGCATCGCTCACCCCAGGCAGCCAGATAGACCGCCGACGGTTCAGGCCTAACGTCGTATTAGAGACCGAAAGTTATGAGGAGGATTGGCTGGGTCGGAGCTGGGCCTTTGGCGGTGTCATGGGAAACATCACCGAAAGGACCAAGCGGTGCGGCATGACTATGGTGGCGCAGCCGGGATTGCCTGAAGAACCGGAAATTCTGCGGACAATCGTCAGGCAGCGCGGCCGATGCTTTGGAGTCTATGCCTCCATTGCACAGGCTGGCAGACTATCGGTCGGCGACGAGTTTGTATTTTCCTGATCCAGCGCCGTAATCAGAGAGTTGTCTGCTTTTTGTGTTGCCGCAATGATCGCCTTTGAGACGATGTCTCCCATGTCACGTGCACTCGTAATGCCTTGAATGAAAGGGAGCTTGTGCAGCAAGAATGGAACCGAGACACAGTAGAGGTTTCTTGAGACAGGCTGATCGATGATGGGCCGAAATGCTTGGTCAACATCGATCCCACCGGTGCGTCTCAGATGTGCTGACATCTCCGCTGACGTTTCCGTCGCGGATTCTTTGACGAGGCCGGGATGTTTCAGGCTCGGAAACGGGAGATCGGAGGCGGAGGCCGCATGCTGCCCCGTCGCATCGATAAATGCCGAATAATGGGTCTGACGCCCTTCGACAGTGACCGTCACGCCTGGACTGTTCTCCGGCCGATCGATCTCATAGTCGGTGCCAAGCGTCATGATATCGAGCGCTCCGGCGTTGTGGAGCGCTAGCAGACGCTCGACGGATTCGTGGGGAACGGTCGCATAGTCATCGACAAACACCGTCTTGAAGTGCGTATGAAAGCGCTTCAGATCCTCGGCATCGAGATGTTGAACGGCGCTTGCTATCACTTCGTGCATGCGAAGGATCGTGTACCGCCACTGAACCGTGATCCTCTCCACCTTGTTCTTCTTCGCCTCGGCGAGATTTCGGGCCGCTGCGATGAACTGGTCCATTGCTTCCCGTTTGCGGAAGTATCGCTCAGCAATGTCTTCGATTGTTGCAAGTCCCAGGCCAATCGATGATGCGTAGTCCGAGTCGGCCGCCCCGAGCTCGGCTCTGAACAACTCGAATACATTGTCCAATAAACCTGCCGGTCCCCGCGAGATAGCAGCATCGACGGCCTCCGGCGTGCAAAACTGGAGAGGTTCGTAGGGTATCGGGCAGAAGAAGTCTGCTTCCGGCAAGAGCCCTTTCCGAGACATCATTGTCATGTGAAGGCCGTTGGTCGCGGGCCGATAAGCAAGCTGCCCTTGCTCATCACGCAGGAAGATCCCGTGAGCGGTGGCAACCGTGACAGCAGCATCGATGCCGCTCAGGGACGTTCCGAGAATGCCCACCTCCACCGGCCCGATGCGCTTGATGGCGCTGGCGGGCCAAGGCGAGATAAAGTAGCCCGGCGTTACCTCCGTGTTTTCCGGCCAATCATGACCAGTCGCCATGACGACATGGTCGAAGTTTTCCGTGGTTTCCGGTTCATCACCTTGGCGTGCAACCAGCGCGACATGAGATTTCTCCAGGCGAATATCGGTGATCTTGGTGCTCGCCCTGATGATCACGCTATGGCCGCGGGCTTTCGCCTGATCGACCAGCTTCCAGAACTGAGCTGCCAGAAACTCTCCAAGCACGACGCGGGGATAAAATTCGCGCTCACCGATCCGTGCCCGTTCAAGTCCGAGCTGCTGCAAGGCGGCATCAGAATGTCCACTCAGCCATTCGATAAGCGTATCGACGACGCGAGGGATTTCGATGCTCGCGATGTTGGCAAGCATCGCCTTATCATTGACCGCCGGATGATAGGGCGTGCCTTTCCCGGGATCTGGTAGCTCTTCGAACACAGTGATCGTAAGCGATTGCTGAGAGGCAACTAGGCCCATGAGGGTGTAGATGCCGGTGGGACCGGAACCAATGATGGCGATACGTGTCATGAGGCTCGACGAGCTTGTTGTGATGGAAGGCCGTACAAAACGGCTTAACGTCTGACAGGTTCCGCATCAGGCCATCAACCGTGCGGTATCGTACAGCCGACTCCGTGGTCAGGAGCGCCTCGTGATCTAACCATTCACTATCGATCGTCAGCTTCGACGTGAGCCGGCGAAAATGCGTCGCACACCAATCCAGGAACCTTCCACCGGTGTGACGGTTCTCCTGAGGTCACACGACCCAACACCATACCTTCACTCAGACACGGCGGCCCGGATCAGAGTGCGCGTCACGCGTGTACGTATCTCAACCGGCCGAGCGCCGTGATTGCCTACAACAAACGGAGAATAGCATGACCCTGGAAGGCAAGAAGATCGCAATCCTGCTGGCGCCCCGAGGTACCGAAGAACCGGAATTTGTCGAGCCGAAGAACGCCGTCGAAGCGGCTGGCGCAACGGTCACTGTAGTCGGCGTAGAAGCGGGCGAGGTCCAGACGGTCAACAACGATCTTGACCCGGGTTCGAGCTTCACGATCGACAAGACCGTCGCCGAAGTCTCGGCATCTGATTTCGATGGCTTGGTCATCCCGGGCGGCAGCGTCGGAGCAGATACATTGCGCGGCAACGCGCAGATAGTGTCTTTTGTCCACGACTTCTTTGTCCAGCAAAAGCCAGTCGGCGTCATCTGCCATGGTCCGTGGATTCTTGTAGAGGCCGGCGTGGTGAAACGGCGCACGCTGACCTCCTATCCGACGGTGTCGACCGACATCCGAAATGCCGGCGGCACCTGGATCGACCAGGAAGTTGTAACGGACAAAGGACTGGTCACCAGCCGGACCCCGGATGACCTCCCGGCATTCTGCGCCAAGATCATCGAGGAATTTGCCGAAGGCCGTCATCCGGCGCAGGCGCGCAGCGCATAATTGTGACAATTGCGGGCATCGCGAGATGCCCGCCTTTCCCATTTTCTAAATGCAAAGAGTGAAAATGACCAACTATCCAACACCGCCTTTTGACACTCCACGACAGGACATGCCCGGCACGACTGAAGCGATGTCCCCCCTGCCCGATCATGGTGAAATGAGCTATCGAGGCTCTGGCCGCCTGTCGGGAAAAAGGGCCGTGATTACTGGCGGGGACAGTGGCATAGGGCGCGCCGTCGCGATCGCCTTCGCTCGGGAAGGGGCCGATGTCCTGATCTCATATCTGGAAGAAGACAAGGATGCTGAGGAGACAAAATCCTGGGTCGAGAAGGCCGGACGCAAGGCGATCTTAGTGCCTGGCGACATTCAGTACGCTCCACACTGCGAACACATAATCGACACAGGGGTCTCGGAGCTCGGCGGCATCGATATCCTCGTCAACAACGCCGCCCACCAGGCGAGCTTCAGCGAAATCGGGGACATTTCAGACGAAGAGTGGGAAGTGACGTTCCGCACCAACATCCATGCGATGTTTTACCTGACGAAGGCCGCCGTGCCACACATGCAGCCTGGCAGCGCCATCATCAACACCACGTCGATCAATGCCGATAGTCCGAGTCCACATCTGCTCGCGTATGCCACGACAAAGGGCGCTATTCAAAATTTTACAGCAGGTCTTGCTCAGATGCTGGCCAACAAAGGCATCCGAGCTAATTCCGTCGCGCCTGGGCCGATTTGGACACCGCTCATTCCGTCCACCATGCCCGATGAGAATGTCAGGAATTTCGGCAAGCAGGTACCGATGCAACGGCCCGGCCAGCCCGCCGAAGTCGCGACTGCTTACGTGATGCTGGCTGATCCGCTGTCGAGCTATGTGTCGGGAGCAACCATCGCAGTTACCGGCGGCAAACCGATCATCTGATGCGGAAATCTCAAACAATGGAGAAAGCAAATAGCAAAGCCACAGGATGATGCAAAGGGCCAGTACGCACCTTCGCAGGCAGATCCCCACGCGACTGGCGTACACAGCGCTAAGCCGACAGTTGTGACGGGTTCCGAAGACGCGACCGTCAATCGGACGCCGCCGGGCCAGAAGAAGGAGAAGGACTTCGATATTAGTTACGATCCAACGGAACACAGTGGCAATCGCACGCCGTGACACTGACGTCTTCCAATCTCCGGCGTCGTCATAAGGTCGACTCAACCGCGTCCCCGACGTTCAGGCAGAACGTCGGCCAGCATTTGCATCCTCCGCCAGCACTAGGCTTGCTGGTGGGGCACCGCTATCGTCCCCCTGGATGATTGCCGAGACATAGACCAGCGCATTCTTCATGCCGTTCATCGTGTAGGGCTTTTCGATTGCCCCGAGGGCGCCGGCAAAATCTTCCGGTATCCGCTTGATATTTCCGCTGACGAAGACATAAGGGATGCCGGCAGCCGCCAGCTCGCGCCCGACATCGATCCCGGTCGGGCCGTCCATGAGATGGATGTCAACAAACGCGAAGTCCGGCTTTGAAGCCCCGATCTGTTCGCGTGCCTGTGTGCTGCTCATGGCAAGGCCTGTGACCTGATGGCCTGCCATCTCCACTTCGCTTTCAAGCTCCATGGCGAGTAGCATTTCGTCTTCGACGATCATGACTTTCAATGCGCATTCTCCTGATGGTCGCCGACAAGCAGCACCACATCGACGACCGTCTTTCGGCCGTCCTGTTTCCGTTCGATTTCGGCGCCCAGCTGCAAGGCCGACGCTTCAAGCAACATTTTTCCGAGCTGGGCGCTCTCGCTATCCGGCTCGACCGGTTCCGACGTGTCTTCGACACGGATCAGGAAGTGACCGTTCAGCCGCCGGACGACAACATGGATGTCACCGCCGCCGTCGCTCAATCCGCGACGAACGGCGTCGCCGACCAGTTCGTTGACGATCAGGGACAGCGGCGTCGCTTTGACAGCCGGCACGAGCAGCGGGGAGAGATCCAGGGACAGGCGAATGTCCTTGCGGCCGGTGGCATCGACCAGATCGGTTACCAACTCGCGGGTGAACTCCGACATATCGAATTTCGAGACGTCGTCGAGCGTGAACAGCTTGCGCTGCACCGTGCTCAGAGCCTCAATCCTGTTGAGGACCGACATGAGTGTGTTCCTCTGCCGATCGTCTTTGGTAATCCGCGCCTGCATTTTGACGATCGAGGCCATCGTCAAGAGGTTGTTCTTCACCCGATGATCGACCTCGTGGACGAGCAGTGTGCGGGCATCCAGCGCGGCACGAAGGTTGGCGGTATGCTTTGCGACCTCGGCCTCGGCCTCATGGCGGGCCGCAGCAAGGTCCGCTTCCCGGCTCTTGACGGTGGTAAAATCAAGCTGGGAGGCAAAGAAATAGATGATCTTGCCCGCTTCGTCCCGTACGGGGCTGATGAAAACGGCATTCCAGAACGTGCTGCCGTCCTTGCGGTAGTTCAGAATGTCGACAGCCACATCCCGCCCTGCCGCGATGCTGTCGCGGATCTTGGCGACGGTCTCCCGGTCCGTCTCAGGCCCCTGCAGAAAGCGACAGTTCCGGCCGATGATCTCCTCGTCGCTGTAACCGGTCAGCTTTCTGAATGCCTCGTTGCAAAAGATGATGGGATTATCGGCTTGGCTGGGATCCGTGACGATCATCGGCATGCGCGTGGCCTTGAACGCCGCCGCAAACGGGTCTTCGCTGACATGCCCGGCGACCAGGCGATCTCCGGCGCTGCGAGCGTCACGTCGATTTTGATCCTTTTCCTGCATTGTGATCCTGATTGATTTAAGCCACGACAGAAGTCGCAGCGGATCAATTCGTTCCTGTCGGTTATTTCGTGGCGTGCGCTAGAAGGACGGCCTTGATTTCACAGACGACGCCCGCAGCGTCATAGACGATTGCCGACGTACCGTTAAGCTCCGCCGCCAACAAGCGCTCGACCAGGCGAGATCCAAAACCCTTCCGGGTCGGTTGAGCGACCGTCGGCCCACCCTTTTCCTGCCAGCGGAGGCTGAGAGCCGCGGTTTTGGGGTCATAGGTCCAGATGATCGACACCCGTCCTGTTGGAACGGACAGCGCCCCGTATTTGGCGGCATTGGTTCCAAGTTCGTGAAGGGCGAGCGACAGTGTGGCGACAGCCTTCTGCGGCAAGAGTACCGACGGCCCCGAAACCTCGAAGCGCTCCGGCGGGTATGGCGCAACGGCCTGCTCGACCACCGCCGTGAGATCGGCACTTTGCCAATCCCCTTCGGCAAGCAGATCGTGGGCGTGCGCCATTGCCGAGAGGCGAGCTTCGTACGCCGCGACAGCGTCCTGGGTGTCTGTCGCCTTGGCCAATGTCTGGCGCGCGATGGCGATGACCGTTGCAAAGACGTTCTTCACACGGTGATGCAGCTCGCCGATCAGCACAGCCTGAAGCCGCTCCGCCTCTTTCTTCGCGGAGATGTCATGCGCGATTTTCGAGGCGCCAACAATCCTGCCGGCGGAGTCATAGATCGGTGAGACGCTGAGGAGAACGTCGACCAGACGTCCGTCCTTACGCCTTCGCTTCGTCTCATACGCGTCAACCGGCGACCCTGCCCTGATCTGCTCTAGAAGTGCCGGCTCCTCGTCGGTCCGGTCTTCCGGCACGAGCATCAGCACGGATTGACCGAGGACTTCCCCAGCCTTGTAGCCGTAAAGGCGTTCAGCCCCGCCGTTCCAGGAGGTAATGTTCATGGCCAAATCGATGCCGAGGATGGCGTCGTTAGAGGATGCGATGATCGAGGCCAGTCTGCGTTCGGCTTCCTGAGCCTGCTTGCGCTCGGTGACATCGACCGAGATGACGGCAACCTGGTGGATCCGCCCTTCGTCATCGCGCAGAGCAGAGACCGTATTGTTCACCCAGACGAGGCTACCGTCTTTCCGCACATAGCGCTTCTCCATGTCGAAGCTTTCGCCGGTCGCGGCCAGCCGGTTGAACAGGCGGGTCTGCTCGGGCATGTCATCGGCATAAGTGATGTCCGCAATGTTTTTTCCGAGAAGTTCGTCCTCTTCATAGCCGACGATCTCGCAGAACCGGCGGTTGATGTGCAGGATCTTGCCTTCCAGGCTTCCCTGGCCAATGCCGGCGGCCGACTGGGATATGACTGCCCGCAGCCTTTCCTCGCTTGCCTGCAATGCCTGATCGGCGCGGACGCGATCAGTCGTCTCGTTGACGATGCAAAAGACGCCGCGGACCGCGCCATATTCATCATGAATGGCCGAATAGGAGATATCGAAATAGACGGTTTCCGGATAGCCGTGACGCTCGATGTAGAAAGGACGATCCTTTGCCGCGACCGTCTCGCCGGTCTCCATCACCCGGCGCAGGAGCGGCTCGAGATCATCCCAGAGTTCGGCCCAGTTCTCTCGCGCCGGCCGGCCAAACGCCTTGGGGTGTCGTTGGCCGATCGTCGGAGCATACGGCTCGTTATAGAGCGCGACCAGGTCGGGTCCCCAGAACATCACGATCTGGGCCATTGCCGGCAGCATGATATCGACAGCAGATCTAAGACAGAGGGGCCATGTCGACGGCGGGCCGAGGATGGAATCGTCCCAGTTTCCGCTCTCGATAAGCCGAGAGATCTCATCCGTCACTTTGAAAGTCTTCCCCGCTTCGCTCCGCATTGGTACCCGCTTTACATTTCCATTGCGTGACCGCGCCTCGTTCCCGATCTGTCGCTGGCAGATTTATGGCGCAAGCACGGCTCTGCAAGGCCTTTCCGCAATGAAATCAGCGTGAGATGCCAGCGGTGCGCGTAAATGCCTCCTCAGTTGACCGACTGTAATTCGGTCTTGACCGATCAGGCTCGATTTCCCATATCGGCGCCGCAAAGAAGGGAAGGCTATGCGTGCGTTTCTGGAAAGGCCATTCGGCCCGACTGAGTTGCAGTTCATCGATGAGGCGTTCGACGATTGGCTTGTTGCGAACCGCGTTCTCAAGGACAGCCCGGAAGCCGAGCTCGCCGCAGCAATCATAATAACCCTGTTTCGAGAGGGACATGATACCCGATCGGCCCTGGAGACTGCCATGTCCAAGCATCGCGGCCTGAAGGATCTGGCCGACTTGGCATCCAGGTCTTGAAGGGATATGAACCGTCGACCCGCGTACGGTTTTACTAATGTGCTGATTAACAATCGTTTTCCCAGCAAGATATCGCGGGATACCGGGCCGGTCGAAACACTGGCCAATGCGAAAACCGGCGAGGTCTTATTTAGCCTCTGCACAAATCATTTCCGCCTTGGGTGGAATCACCTCTACCGGAATCAAAACATGGCTGATACCGATGACGGCACTCTCCCACGGAATCCGGCGCCCAGAAGTTCGTCCTTCGCATCGTTCGTCGCTGCCTCGATAGCATTCAGAACCGCGGACATCATGATTCGCCCGGTTCTCTGCAGGGTTTCGTTTGTGCGTTGTTGGGCGGCTGTGAAAGGGAATTTCCGGGTCATCGGACGTTTTTTCATACTGTCAATGGCACAGGCTTGAAGGCAGGGTCACTCTTCGCCGCGCCATCTTCGGATCTCCCGGAGCATTCTCAGGTTTTCGCGGGGATGCTGTGCGTTGATCAGGGCCTTCTCCTGGTTGATCAACTGCTCCCGGTCGCGACGATGCTGCTGCCTATACATGCAACCATTTTGATGCCGGGAGCCATAGTCGTAGCACCTGCGCCTGTCGCCGTAGCGATCCTCTCCGGCTGTGGTGCATCCGGCCAAGGTAAGGGCAATCAGAAAGCCGCCGCCAGTGGCGAATGCGGCCTTCCTGGCCCGCGCGGTACGGTTTGTCTTCATCATCTCGTTCATCCTTTGCATCGTTTCATTTCGGCCCAATGAGATCCAGGCCGGTCCAGTGAGCGGCAAACGCCCACATGTCGGCATGCTGAGCGATAGTCTTGGCAAGCGGCATGCCGGCGCCATGCCCGGCCCGCGTCTCGATGCGAACAAGCCGCGGTTTCGAACCGAGGTCGGCTGCCTGGAGAGCGGCGACGTACTTGAACGTGTGCGCCGGCACGACACGGTCGTCGGCATCGGCCGTCGTTGCCAAAATTGCCGGATAATCCGTGCCCTGCCGGATCGTGTGATAGGGCGAATAGGTCATCAGGTTGCGAAAATGCTTTTCCTCGGACGGGCTGCCGAATTCGCTGATCCAGAAACCGCCGGCGGTAAATTTGTCGAAGCGCAACATGTCGAGAACGCCGACGCCAGGCAACGCCACGTCGAAGAGATCGGGCCGCTGATTGGTGACGGCGCCCACCAGCAGGCCGCCATTCGACTCACCCTGGATGGCAAGCCCCTTCGGCGAAATGATCCCGACCCTTTTCAGAAACTCGCCTGCGGCGATGAAATCGTCGAACGCGCTCTGCTTCTCTTCGAGCTGCCCGGCGCGATGCCATGCCCGGCCATATTCGCCGCCACCGCGGATATTGGCGATCGCCAGCACCCCGCCCTGCTCCACCCAGGCAAGCTGGATAGGATTGTAGTAGGGAACCTGCGAGATGCCGAAACCGCCATAGCCGTAAAGCAGGGTCGGCGCTGGTGTCGTCACGTCCTTGCGGCGGACCAGAAACAGCGGCACTTCCGTGCCGTCCCTGGAACGATAGAACCGCTGTTCCACAGCGATCTTGTCCGCATCGATCGGCGCCTTCGGTTCCGCCCATGGAGTGACAGTGTTGGATTGCGTGTCGTACCGATAGATCGCAGCCGGCGCATCGAACCCGGTGAAGCCGAAGAAGGCTTCCTTATCACCCGGATGGCCCTGAAAGCCGCCAGCAGTACCGATGCCCGGCAGGGCGACCGTCCCTTCAGGGGAACCGGTCATACCGAAGCGGCGGATCTCCGTCTTGGCGTCGACCAGATATCCGATGAACAGCTTGTTTCCGAGCAGGGCTGCATCGTTCAAGACTGCGTTGTCGGAATCTTCGGCCACGATTTCCTGAGGCTTCGGATCGTCCTCCGTCACATCAAGCGAAACGACGCGCCGACGTTCTGCGCCATCTGTCGTGACAAGGACGAGCTTGCTGCCGTCATTGCCGATGACGGACCATTCCGCCGCCATATCCGGCATGATAATTCGCGCTTTCCAATCCTTCGAAGAAAGGTCGACAATGGTCAGCGCGTTCTCGTTCGTACCCGGCGTCGAGGAAATGGCAAGATAGCGTCCGCGCTCCGCGCGGTCGGCGACATGCAACAGTCCGGGGCGATCGGGCGTGGCATAGATCAGACGATCATCGTTTTGCGAGGTGCCGAGCCTGTGAAAATAGACGGCATGGTTGGCGATGGCCGCGCCGCTCGCACCTTGCTCCGGCTTCGGCATACGGGAATAGAAAAAGCCAGTGCCGTCGGGAGCCCACGTGATGCGCGTGAACCTCGCCCATTCGACTGTGTCTCCCAGCTCTTCGCCGCTTTCGACATCCAGAACCTTGATGGCTCGCCAGTCGGTGCCGCCCTTCTGCACGCTGAAGGCCACATGGCGACCGTTATCGGAAACGCTCCATTCGCCGATCGCATCGGCATTGTCTTCCGTCCACGCATTGGGATCGATCAACAGGCGTGCGTCACCGAACGCGCCGTGCCGGACATAGAGAGACGGTTGATTTTCGAGTCCCCTGTTCAGGGTGAAGAAATACTGATCGCCGCGCTTTCTCGGCACAGTATAGCGCTCGTATTCGAACAGAGCTTTCATCCGCTTTTCGAAGATGTCGCGGCCGGGAAGCGTATCGAGATAACCTCGCGTGACCTTGTTCTGGGCCTCGATCCAGGCGCTTACCGCCTGATCGCTTGGTGCTTCGTTCTCAAGCCAGCGATAGGAATCGACGACAGCCTGGCCGAAATGCTGTTCGGTGACCTCGATACGCTTGGTCGTCGGGTAGGTAATGTTCGACATTCCATCCTCCAGAGGTGGGCGGATAAGCTGTTGAATTGGACAAGGAGACAGGCGGCGACTGCGGTGGATCGGTTCATCGAAGGCTCCTCATAAACGGTGAACACGGAACGTAATGTTCCTGTGCAAAGAACCATAATGGCACTTAGTGTCATTACTATGATCAATTGAAGAGCGGTTCTCTTAATGGCACCAAAGGAGCGAGCTTTAAAAATTTGGCGCTTCATGCCATATTCCCGGTGTGACGAGCGTATGTGGGGATCAGGGTGAGCAGAACGGTCCGGGGCGACGCGCATATCGATGTGGCACGAAGTGCTGCGCGCCTGTTTCTGGAGAAGGGTGTGGCGGGCACCAGCGGCGACGAGATCGCGGAGGCGGCCGGCATATCGAAGCGCACCCTGTGGCGTTACTTTCGTTCCAAGGAAAGCTGTATCGAGCCGCTGTTCGCACTAACCTCCCAACGGTTCGCGGCCAAGCTCCGGAACTGGCCGCTTGATATCTCCGTGGAGCGCTTCCTCGAGATCACCTACGACTTCAGCAAGATAGAAGCGGAGGAAATCGAGGATGGCCGGCTCGTCGTCCACCTCATCGCCCGGCTTGAAGAAGAGCCGGCGCTTCTCGAACCCTTCTTCATGGCTACGCGGATGACGGAAACATTGCTGGCCGAGGTGATCGCCTCAAGGTTGCAGATGTCTCCAACCGATTTCGAGGTCCGGCTTTGCGCGGCGACGGTCGCTGCGGGCATGCGTGTCATCGACGAGACCGTAAGCAGGGCTGCGGTCAAATATGGGCAGATCCCGACGGTCGCCGAGACCAATGACAGATTGGCGCAGGCCATCCGCCGCGCCAGTACGCTACCTTTTTGCGACCCTGTAAAACCTCGGCACAGTTAGCCTCCATGTTCGAAGCTCTGAAAAGGGAAGAACACTCGTTTGTTCAAGCGGAATCCTGAAGCGCCAGGCAACAGCGTCCGCCCGGACATGTAAGCGCGTAATGATAAGTCTTGCCGTCCAAATCCATCCCCTGCGCCCGGCACAGGCTTTGATTACTCTCAGCCATATCTCCCACAGAAAGAATGCGCCAACCCGTTAGGGTGCAACGAGGAAATCCAGAATTATCGGAACCAGCCGATCGGCAAGAGGACGTTCAGGATCGTTATACGAAAGAAGGTTCTCTTTCCGCTCCATCGAAGAGGACTTCAGGACGTGGTTCATGCCCTCGACCACAGCAAGACTTGCGGTAGGAGAGGCCGCCACAAGGCGCTTCGCATCATCTATCGAAATCTGGAGATCGGACGTGCCCTGTACGACGAGGATCGGGACTGAAAGCTTGGACAATTCCTTGGCAGGATCGATCGGCAGCCACGACATCAGATACTGCTGCGCGCTCGGGCGGTAGATGGCCTGGAGTTCGGGTGGCACGTCCGTGATTGCGTTTCCTTTCAACAAGCTTTCAGTGATCCGGCGTGATGCAATCTGCAGGCCGGAAGGAACGCCCGCTGCCGCGAGTTGACGCTCGATGATCGCTGCCGCAGGCTCTCCCGCGCCGGCGACCATTACGGCACCGGATACGCTTGTTCGCTGCGCGACGAGGGTGGCGACAAGGGCGCCTTCGCTATGCCCGAGGACGATAACCCGCGTCACTCGATTTTGCGTGCGGAGAAAATCCAGCCAATCGACCGCATCGCTCACGTAGGTGCCAAAGCGCAAATCCTCTTCGCGTGTGGCGGCACTCTTACTGCCTCCAATGCCGCGCTTGTCCGTCCGCAATGAAGCGATGCCATAGGCGGCAAGGCCCTGTGCCAGGAGTTTCAGGCTGTCATTGCGGGCATTGGGGAGGTTTCCATCCCGATCTACGGGTCCCGATCCCGCCAATATCAGAACGGCAGGAACAGAGTCGGAGCCCTCCGGCATTGTCAAAGTGGCGCGGAGTTCGCCGGAGCGAACCTCCTGTTCACTTCCAGCCATTGCAGATGCCGAAAACAGGGTGACGGCCATTCCCAGTGACAATAAAAGCAATTCCCGCAATATTCCGGCTCCCCATCTCAGCTACATGTGCGGCATCTTCCGGCTTGGCTACTACAGCTGCATCTCGAGGCGATACCAGGCGTCTCTCGGGACACGCGTTAAAATCTACGCCCCTTTACGGCACCAGCAAGGCCGCATGGATTCCGATCTTTTGGCAGGAGTTTCGAATCCGGATCACGGCCTCATGATTATGCGGCCCAGCGGCTTTGCGGTTTCAGCGAAATCATGCGCAGCGGCGGCCTCCGAGAGCGAGAAAGTCCGATCGATCACGACCTGAATACGCCCCGCGGCGAGCGCTGCAAACAATTCGTCTACCATCGAGTGAACATCGGGCCTTTCGAAAAGAGGCCCCATGAATACGCCAAGGAGTGTCTGGTTGGACTGCATCGGGGCCCACAGATCGACTGAAAGGCCGCCCCCGCCCGCGTTTCCGACGAACACAACCCGGCCTTCCACCGCGAGGGCGGAAATGGATGCCGGCAGCGTCGTACCGACCGGATCGACAACGAGATCGACACCCGTGCCGTCGGTGATCCGGCGGACAGCATCGGCAACGTCATGCGACAGACGATCAATAACATGAGCGGCCCCGAGAGAGCGCAACCGGCTTGCGCGCGTCTCTCCGCTTGCAACGGCGATCACCCTTGCGCCGGCCTGGGCTGCAAGCTGGACGGCGGCAAGGCCAACGCCGCCGGCGGCTGCCTGGATCAGGACGGTTTCGCCGTGTTGCAGCCCGCCTCTGGTAAAGAGGCAATGGTACGCCGTTCCAAAAGAAATTGGCAACACCGCTGCATCAGCTGCAACCACGCCATCCGGTATCAGCCAGGTCCGGACGGCAGGCACCACCCAGAGTTCGGCATGCGAGCCCTGCATGTCGAAGGCAGCAACCCTGTCGCCGACTTTGCGTCCCTCCACCTTTGCCCCAACCGCGACGATCATGCCTGAAGCGGCGTAACCAGGGACCCAAGACGCTTGAGGCGGCGGCGTCAAGCGCCGGTTGATCAGATCGCCTCCCTCGATGGAGATCGCTTCCACAGAAATCAGCACCTCGTCGGGGCCTGATACCGGATCGGCAATATCGATGTATCTCAGAACGCTGGGAGCGCCCGGGGTATCGTAGACCGCTGCTTTCATGATTTTTCTGCCTCTGCAATGCGGCTGCGCCACGTTGGGTCTATTTTACCGCCTCGATCGCCTGCACGATCACTGCGGCCGTCTCTTCCGGATGAGACATATAGACCATGTGACTGGACGCGATGTCCGCCGTTTTCGCGCCAGAGCGTTGGTACATCCAGCGCGCCAGATCCGGCGGAATGACCTTGTCTTCCGTCGCCACGATCGCAAAGCTCGGCTTGTCTCGCCAGGCCGCATGGCCGAAATTTGCCTCGAAGACTGCGACCGGCATCGGTGTCGACGAAGCAGACATGAAGTCCGTCAGGCTTCGTGGCAGGTCCGCGGCGATCGTATCGTGGTAGGACGCGGGATCGGGAACGAACCTGTTATTGCCCATCATTTTCATGTCGATCTTCATCGGATAGCGCTTCGACAGCTCCGAAAGCGTTTCGCCCCCGTCAGGCTGGAGCGCCGCGACATAAACCAGTGCCTTCACGTTTGCTTCGGATCCCGCCTCGGTGATCACGGCTCCGCCGTAGCTATGGCCCACGAGAACGGTCGAACCCTGCTGTTGGCGGAGCACAAGGCGCGTGGCGTCGATGTCGTCGACAAGGCTGGTATGCGGCAACTGGACCACGCTCACCTTCAAACCCCGGGCTCGCAAAATGTCGTAGACCGCTCTCCATCCCGAACCGTCCATCGTCGCGCCGTGAACAAGCACGACATTGGTGGCGTCGGCCATTGCCGGACCAGCTAGAGAACCGGCCAGCATGGCGGCCAGGATTATTTTTGCCATTTTCATTGAGAAGCCTCCTTAAAAGCCCCTTGACCATAGACCAGTCCGCAGCTCTGGATTAGATGCCAGGAATCGCTAGGGTTTATAGAGAGGATCGATATATGGATCGCTTCGTTCTGCGCGACCTTGCCGTATTCGAGGCGGTTGCGCGCCATGGCAGCTTTACCGATGCGGCGGCCGAGCTTGGCGTCAAGCAGTCCTCCCTGAGCTACGCCATCGTCCAGCTCGAGCAGAAAATCGGGGTTGCCCTGCTTGCACGGACCACCCGCAGCGTCGCCCCGACCGATGCAGGCCGACGGCTGCTCGAAACGCTCGGTCCTGCATTGCGGGATATCGGCGAGGAATTGCTGAAACTGCAAGACATGCGCGCATCGGTAACGGGGACGGTCCGTCTGACGATGATACCCGTCGCTTTTGAAACCATTGTCCGACCAAAGCTCAGGAGTTTCTATGAACGCTATCCGGATGTGTCCGTCGAAATTTCCACCAACGAGGGATTGAACGACATCGTTGCGCAGGGCTTCGATGGCGGTATTCGTTTCGGCACGCTGATCGAAAAGGATATGGTGGCACTTCCCCTGACTGCATCGAGCCGCGTCGTCATTGCCGGATCGCCCGCATATTTTTCGGAGCGTCCCATCCCCATGAGCCCTGACGACCTGGCGGGTCACCGATGCATTTCCTATCGCCTTTTGACATCGACGAGGCTGTATCGCTGGCCTCTCGCCAAGGGCAAAAGCAAGATCGAATATAAAACCGATGGTGCGCTCGTGTTCGACGATGGCGACGCTATCCGCGCAGCCGTCATCGACGGACTGGGACTTGGCTTTCTATTTCGATCTCAGGTCGCAGCCGATCTTGATTCTGGCCGCATTCAAGAGGTACTCGCTGACTGGGTCACTGATCTTCCGGGTTTCAGCCTCTATTATCCCAGCCGTCGCAGAACCTCTTCCGCATTTCGAGCACTGATTGACCATCTTCGTCACGGTACGCGAAACGGCGTGTAGGGGTTCACCCCCACCAATCTCGTGCATTACTCTGCTATGGGCGCGAGTGTCTGGACAAGTTCCGCATCCGCCAGATCGTCCCGTGAAGGCCTCTCGAAAATACCGTCTATCGACCGCAGCTCCGCTACCGTAAATTCGCTGAATGCCCGAACGACGGGGCTCATGAACCGAAGGGATGGATAGGCGAGAAATGCTTCCGTAGGCTTCACCTCGTATTCCGGCAGAAGGCGCACGAGACGACCCTGGGCAAGCTCCTCGTTTACCATGAGTTGCTGTACCGCCCCAGCCGCGTGTCCTTCCATCAGCGTCGACGCGATGACGGCCGCGCTGTTCGTACGGATGATCGGATGGATCGGAATCTCGACTGCTTCTCCGTCGCGGTGGAAAAGCATCAGCGTATCTTGCAAAGTCAGTGATCTCGAACTGGCAACCATGCTCACCTGCGACAGGCGTTCTATGGTGTCGACAGGTCCATGCCGAGCGAGGAAGCTCGGAGCAGCGACAATAATCCGGCGGATTGATCCAAGCCGCCTGATGATGAGTTCTTGATTGACGGGCCGACCATATTTTATGGCCACATCGAAATTCTCGTAAATGAGATCGGCGTCTCTGTTTTCGAGGATAACGTCTGCGGTCACCGCCGGATACCGACGTTGGAATGCCATCACGATGCCATGCAGGTGCTTCGTGCCGATACAGGACGGCGCATGGATCCGCAGGTGGCCTTCCACCTTTCCCATATCCTGTCTGACGCCTTCAAGCGCTGCATCTATTGTGAGCAGCGCTTCACGGCTTGCATCATAAAGCGCCTGCCCCTGCGAGGTCGGCCTTACGATGCGCGATGAACGTTCCAGTAATCGTGCACCGACATGCCGTTCGAGATTTCGGAGGTGTTTGGTAACGCCCGGCTGCGACAGCTTGAGATCACGCGCGGCGGCGGTCACCGATCCACGCTCCACCGTGCGCACAAAAGCCTTCAGGGCTGCGGCAATATCCACGACACATCTCCCGCGATTGACATTGCAAACGGTCTGCCCTCCGATCAAGGTGTACTCGTTCGTAGTGCAAGGATAAACACCAATATGGCTTTTTAATCCGGCGTTGCACGGCGCTGCTCCTTCCGCGGACGCCTCGCCGCGAAAGGAGGCAGCGTCGCAATGCCGCGGGGTCTCAGCCGAAGGTCGGCGCCTGATGCACGACGATGCGCGCGTGATAAGGGATACGCTGGTAAAGATCGACGATATCGTGATTGGTCAGGCGCACGCATCCCGATGACACGCTCTTGCCAATCGATTGCCATTCCGGGCTGCCATGCAAACGATAGAGCGTGTCCTGGCCGTTCTGGAAAATATAGAGCGCACGTGCGCCAAGCGGGTTCGTAACTCCGGGATCCATGCCGCCGTTGGCGACAGAATATCGGTCTAGTTCCGGCTGACGCGCAATCATCTCTGATGGCGGCTTCCAACGCGGCCAATGCTGCCTCCAGTGGATGATACCCTCTCCCTGCCAGGAAAATCCCTGACGACCGATACCAACCCCGTAGCGCATGGCAGTCCCGCCCTCTTCGACCAGATAGAGAAAACGGTTGGGGGTATCGACCACGACCGTCCCGGCTTTCTCACCCGTCGGATCGACAACCTGCTGTCGGTAATATTTTGGATCCATCTGCCGATAGGGAATGGCCGGCACTATATGCCCGCCATCTTCGAATGCCGCATAACGTGCCTCAAGCTCCGCGTCGGGCGTTCCAAGATTCGGGAAAGGTTCGAGCTGCGTCGCCGTTACCGGTTGCGCCACGGGCGGAGTGCTTGTCGCGCATCCGGACGTGGCAGCCGATAACGAGCCGATCATGAAAGCGCGGCGCGATAATGTCATGGTGTCTGGCTGCATCTGCAAATATTCGCTGCTGGTTGACAAGCGCCGGAGCGGCGCTGGTTTCTGGAGAGAAACAACACAACCGAGCAAACGACGCTATAGCTTATGGGGTAATTGCCGGCATAACCGTTGGTTATGCAAATAGCCGTCGAGCGACGACGGAGCAATCGAGACAGTCCTCGTTAATGAGGACATCGCTCCTCACGAACCGATGTCGCGAGCGATGATCGTCGTAACGCTCGGCTTAAGCTTCATCTTCTCGACAACCTCGTTACGGGTGCGAACACTGTCGTACTGGTAAATAAACTACGTTCCTCTTCGGAATGGCCGGCTTAGGTCGGCGGTTTCGGCAGCTTTGCGCCCCAAGCGTTCATCGCATAAATTCAAGGAATACCTATTTCTGGGGTATACGTCTTACGTCCTCCGAGCAGAAATGTTTAATACCGGGAATGACAGAACCTACGCCCGATCAAATCGAAAAACTCGCTACTGCCTTTGAGCGATTTACCCGTCGTTTCAAGGTCGCGGAGGCAGCGGCAGTCATGCAAAACTCGCTCAACGCACTCGACATTCAGGCGCTTCTATTCATTGATGAACATCCCGAGTGTAATTTGGGGGATGTTGCCCGGCACCTTCAAGTCGCTCTGACGACAATGTCGTCTTCAGCCGACCGACTGGTACGTCGGGGTATGATTGACCGACAACGGCCAGAGGCGAACCGTAGGTCGGTGGCTCTGACCATCACAATCAATGGACAGCAAGCGGTTGCAGGCTATCTCGATGGATATCGAGCCTCTTGCAAAGCAATGCTTCAGGCTCTCGATCCCGTTGATCAAACCGAATTCTTGCGGCTTACCCAGCGAATCGAAAAATACGGCGTTTGAATATTACGAACTTCGTAGTATCTCTCCGAGATCGAAACGATCAGGGACGTCATCATGACCAACACATCGCCCACTGCACTCATCACAGGAGCAAACAAGGGTATTGGCCTCGCCATCGCGCGGCAGCTTGGCACAGCCGGACACACGGTCTGGCTGGGATGCCGAGACATTTCACGAGGTGAGACGGCAGCTAGCGACCTGCGAGATAGCGGAATAGACGCTCATGCTGTGCAACTTGATGTCACAGACAATACAAGCGTTTCCAACGCTGCCAAAACCATCGAAAGCAAAGTGGGGCATCTGGATGTTTTGGTCAACAATGCCGGGCTCATGTTTGGTCCGCCGCCCTCGCTTGCCGAAGAGTCACTTGACGAGATGCAGCGGATGTTCAACACCAATGTATTCGGCGTCATGCGCGTCACTCAAGCTTTCTTGCCGATGCTGCGCAATTCGAAGGCGGCCCGGATCGTAATGATGAGCAGCGGCCTGAGTTCATTGACGGACGCCTTGGACATGCGCAGCGAAACATGGACGGTTGGCTATGCCGGATACTGCGCCTCTAAGACTGCGCTGAACATGTTGACCGTCAAGCTCGCGAAGGAGCTGGATCGGGAAGGGATAAAAGTCAACGCAGTAGACCCCGGCCTCACATCGACCGATATGACAGGCAACAAAGCCGGGCACTCACCCGAGGAAGGCGCTCGCCCAGCATTTGCGCTAGCAACGACCCACGCATATGGACCGACAGCGGGGTTCTTCGCTTGCGCTCCATCAGGCGAACTTTTGCAAATGAGTTGGTGATACGGAATCAGGGGATATGGGATGCGAGCCAATCGGTTCCGCATCTCAGTGTCTCCAGGCGGGATAGCGTCGATACCTGTCATGGTCGGCAGGCCTGATGGAAGCGACGCGTTGAGACGAGTGGCGGAGGTTTTGGCAAAGACACCACGGTAATGCGTAATCGATTTTCATGGGAACGAAGATATCTTACCTACACATACTTCGTTGGAACCTCGAAACCGGCCTTCATGCAATTCGAGAACCGTGGACGTCTCAGAGCTTCACGCGCCTGAGGTCGCAGCGGTGGCGAAGCCGCCATACCATCGACGACCCGTCACGCTTTCGAAACGCAACCTCCGTGGGAGCCTACTGGGCCTGACGTCACGCCGCAAGCAATCGGGTGAAACGGACACTGCCGGCCAAGTCTCGCGATGGGGAGATCCGAAAGTGCGGCTGCGCCTGATGTCGCGCGCCGCGGCCGGAGCAGCAGACGCGGGCCTGGGCTCTCGGCTCTTGAAGTTTTTTTCGCTGCCTGCGCCATAGTGTCCATGTCGGGACACTTGGTTGGCGTGGGCTGGAAGTCGCTTAGGTCAAGGACAGGACCAGGTTCCGGCGTGACGATGCCATCGACGGGAGGTGGGGCAGTTATGCGGGGTGCCGGATCGGGGGCAGTCGATCCCGCCTCCCTTCTGACCACTATGTTGAGGCTCCTGCGGCTACCCTATTTCCCGCTCCTGCACGGCGAGAATTCCCGAAATCACGTCCTGCGAACGTCGCTATGCTGATTTCTCCGATACTCTTCATCTTCCTGGATCGGCCTTGCTCGTTACACTGCGCGCAGGCCCGATCGCGCGGCGGCCAATCTATCGGGATTTAGCCATCTTCGAATCGAAGGCAGTCTCCAAACATGGCATCGGGTGGGTGAAATGACAGGGTTGCCCCGGTGATAAAATCCAATTGCAGACCCGATTTCCAGGAAGGTCTATGACCGACTTTCCGGACGTGCGCTTGCGTGCGCGATAAATGCAAGAAATCACTTGGTGAGGACTCAGAAGATCGGGGACATTTCGGAGACGATATCGTTCTTCTGCGCGACACATGCAACTGGAGAGGCCGTCGCCTGTTCCATGCCGGCAGCAAAGGCCAGTAGATATGTTGGCGTAGCGAGACGATAAGAATCCGGGACATGCGCAGAAGATCGTACTGGCGTCTCACGCCCAGGCTGCAGTCGCCTACTCTTTAGAGCCTTCCCCACGAATGATGCGTGACTTCTATCTGGTTGGATAAATCGTCCGCGCACGCGATATTCTGGCACCTTAGTCAATCTGGCGAAAACGATAGATTGCTGAAGTTGTCGTCAGAGGTCACAAATTGTCATTGGGAGACGCCACGCTGCGTGCGGGCAAAGTCAACAAGCCAGGGAGGTTCTCTAACCGCGCAAACGGAAGGATGCGGCCATGGTTGAAAAACACGTGATCGATAAATGGCGAAACGCCCCCCGATTGACAACGCTTGCGGGTTTTTTCGAACGGACAGCGAGCGGAAAAGGCGGCGCACCTGATCGGAGAGAGCCGGATGTGGACCTCAGCTTGCTGGACTTCGACCTCGATTGCACGGTTTTCGCATCTACCCACCGGCGACTATGGGGTGCGTTCGACAGTCATTACTTTGCGAGCATACCTTTCCGGCTCGAGGAGGAATGCCGTATTGGATCTTCACTTCTGTCGCTGGCCTTGAGGAAATGGGCGCGATCCGGGGCCCCATCTAAACTCTATACGCTCGGAACCGGCACGGGTTGTCTCGCACGCACGCTTTCTACCCTGGGAGACGGTCGTATCGAGGCGCTTTGCTGCAGCCCAACCTCTGCAAACCGAGATGCTTTCTCTGCAAACCGGGGAAGCGAACACGCCCATTTTTTCCATGGACCTTTCTTCGATCTCACCGAAGATCGCTATGATACGGATCCAGAGCTTCGCCCATTTCGTGACGGTTTCGACGTGCTTCTCGAAGACACGACGTTCCAGATGTATGATAGCGACCGTCTGAGGCAACTCGACTTCATTGTCCCGCGTATCAAACCGGGTGGATTGTTGGTCCAGATTGAGAAACTGGCTCACAATGATGTCGACATCTATCTCGATCGCGAGCGCCAGAAGGACGAGCTCTTCAAACCGCGTTTCTTCACCCCGAGCAGCATCGCTAACAAGCAGGACGAGGTGCTTGATACGATGCACGATCTTCAGGTCGACATGCAGGCGACGGGCGCGGCGCTTGCCTCGTTTTTCCGTTACTCCGCAATCACCTGGAACAGCGGAAATTTCTACACCATCATCTCGTCCAACGCCCGAGCGACCATCGTCGAATTTGTTTCGCTGATGCTCAAGCCTGCAATTCCTCCCGCCTTTTGCCATCATCCGCTGCCGATCGTGCTGGTTGACACCGATGCAGATGCGGTCGCATCGGAGCTCAATTGGCGATCTCCAAGCCCAATGGTCGCATTCGAACCACGCCGGCCATTCGTTTACTGAACATTGGCGGGGCGAGCATGTCTGCGTCTATCATGCACTATAGTGGCGCTGCCGAAATCCGGTTCGCGCTCACGGCTCTGATGCCATCCATTGAGCCCTTCTGGAACCAACCGATCGCCGCCTATGCCGCGGCGGCCTACCGATTGGATAGACCGCAGTCAACGAGCTGCGTGCGAAACCATGCGATGACGCTCCTGCGTGCTGTCACCGAGCGGGCCGCGCTCAAAGCAGGCTACGATACAGACGAAACCGCAGCTGCTGGCCGTGAGTTGCTCCAATCTCCGGTCATACAGACGGGGCCCCATTGCTTGCTGCTTTTCGAGCCGGATGCGTTTTATACGCATCTGTTCAGCCTGCTCGGCTTGGCCGCTCATCCTAGAGAATGGCACATCACCTATTTCGGCACGACGATGTCATTCAAGGAATCGGCCAAGAAGGGGCCCGGCTGGCTTAGGATCGATGGAGAGCCGCTCAATCTCTTCGGCCTGCCCCGTAGTCGAATGGATGGACGCAGCATCTGCTGCCCAAACGGCCCATATCGTTTCGCGCTGACGAACTCGGAAGGTAAGAAAACGCCGACCCAGGCGTCCCGGCAACTGCTGGACGACCTTCCCTCTTTCTCCTTCGGCTCCGCAGCCGAAGCTATCAAATGCGCAAACCAGATATTGTGGCAGAAGCGGATGGGCACACCCCTGAAGCTGCTTCAGCTAGACGATTTCGATGTTGCCGAGCTCATCGCCGATCACCTGGATGATACCGGATCATGGATGGCGAAATGCTTCGTTTCTGGAGGTGAAGCTGAAAAGATTTCTGCAGATATCGACCGGCTCAATGCTGGTCCTTGGCGAGGATGGATCAAGAGGACGACAGATCATTTCTGGCTGGTGGAGAGAGATAGCGTCGTGCCCTTACGGCTGTACGCCGGCTATCTGCGCAGCGGCAGTGCTTGCCATCCCGACATCGAATTCACACCTTCTGCAATCGCTGCGGCGCTCCGCGATCGGAAACTGCTTCCAAGCCTGTTCACGGCATTTCTCGTGCTTTCGATACTTCCTGGTGTTCGCGCGCTCGGTGGATGCCGGCAAACAGTCTACCTCCCGCTTATGCGTTACCTCACCGCTTTAAGTGTGACGCGGTACGGAGACTATGAGCTACTGGATGCGCTAAGGCAGGATGAGCGACCAGGACAGTGGGGCCATCGTGTCTTTCTACCCGCAGCTGCGGATCCCATTCTGGAGGTCAATACAGCCGGTGGCATTTCAACGCTATTGCACAAATATCGAAACATGCGAGTGACCGAAGCAAGTGGCGATTTGACGAGCTTTACGAAGGACGCAATCTGGGCGGAAATGGCCAAGCATCTGGCAAACGGCGACATCTCTGCCGGCTCTCCAGAGTGGTCCTGGTCAGCGGCGTGACGGGTTTTCGCTGCAGCGCAATTGGAAAATGACTTCCGCGGTAATGCGGTCGTGGCGTTCATCGCCAGCCATATGGCGACTGCTGGCGCCGCCGCCCGGAAACCGCCTGCAGTCCGCAGAGGTCGAATGATCACGCCTCCAAGCAATCGCCTCCGGCGGGGTTGGTAGATGGGATCGGCACTCCCTGTCGAGACAAGTGGTGTCCTCCGTCCGCTATAGCGACAGTCTGTGTTCGTCGCCGATAAGGATCAGGCGACTGGCCGTTGCTCCAGTTCCAAAGGACGAGATTGAGATCATCGGCGGTTGCGGCGGGTGCGTAGCTCTTCACGATCAGCCCGCAATAACCGTCAGCGGCAAGCCGACGCCCGAAGGTCTGCTTTCTTGTCTCTCCAGCAGACTTCATCTGGTAACGCAAGGTCGGATCCGCGAGTGCCGCCGCATCCATGCCTTGCGTCCGACCGGCCGTGTGGTCCCGACAGTCGAATACATGTTCGAGATCCGCATCATAGGAGACCAGCGTGGTCGGTTGCAGATAACCGACTTGATTGGCCTCTTTGAGCGCAGTCATGATCGTCAGCGACGGATAAAAGGGCCGGCACACCTTTCGATCGCCTCAGCCAGTGCCAGTACATCCGTGGTCACCGGCGAGCGAGCGTTAGCTTATAGATAAGGCGCTCATATTTTAGCGCGACCCATTTCGGCCTCGGAAGGAACGTTCCGGAGCCGTGCCCGTTCCTTGCTAATCGGATGGAGGCTCACCCAGATGTTCAAGAAGTTATCTACGCTCACCGCAGCGGCAATGGCCTGCCTCACTCTCGTAGGCTGCGTCAGCGAGAGCGGTTATTCAACGTACGACAGAGGCTACAATCGCTACGACAGACCATCGTATGTTTATCGCGCTGACCGGCCCGGTAGGGATTGGGATCGCCGACATCATGACAGGCGCGATTGGGACCGCCACCGGGAGACGCGACGGGATGATCACCGTGACCGCCGCGATTGGGATCGCAACGACCGTCGTCGATCGGAAACTCGGGAGTACCGAAACTATCGCAGCAACGACCGAGACGGTAACGAACCCATCATTCTGCCGCCGCGTCGTACTTGATCCTTAGACGCGAGAAAGCCGCCCCTCGTGAAGGGCCGGCTTCCTTGCCGGTGGTGTCGGTGGGCCAAGGTTGCTGAAGCCTTGGTACTGAATTGCGCCTACTGCTTACAAGGCAGTTGCTGGTGGACCAGGGCCGGCCGTTCTTCAGACGCCTCCGATACACGATAGGCCTGCCAGATCTCGATCTCGTTGTCGCTTCCTGCTTCCTTGGCGTGGGGGGTAAGGGCGGACATGATGCGGATCTTGATGCCGAGGGTTCGTACGGTCGCTTGGAGTTTGTCGGTCCCGTTCATTGACTGGCCTCCCCAAATTCGTATCCGTCGGTTCGGGGATCGGAATAATAAAGTAGGGCCCACCTCCTCGTAACGCCGCTTGTCTCTTCGATGTACCTCGTCATCTGATTAAGCATGCGCTCTAGGTTGCGGTACGGGTTAGTGCCAACGAGGTCGTCGAAGTAGGTGGCCACGAGGGTGTCCGCATGCGAGCTCGCTACGCCTAATTGGTAGAGCGCCGTCTCTGGCGTGGAAGTGGTATAATATGCTGCTTCGTCTCGAGCCCTTCAATTCGGCAAGCGAAAATTCCCCGCTCTGTGTCACGGTGATTTTCGTTTGCCAGACGCCAGCTAAGAATGGCGTCCACAGCGACTGCTGCCACTAATCTGCCGCTAGCTTGTAACTGCGGCTACAAACCGCTTGGGCGCACCCTGCCCGGCCACCACATGAATGGGTCATTGATCGGCTTTCCCGAGCCGATTTGTTCGTATTGATGGTTTTGAAATTGGTTCGATCCAACTTACACGAAGCCTCCCTCATCTACGCGCGATCCGCGCAGCCACTTGAACCCGAGATGGGTTGGCTGCGCGAGGATGTGCAGCTCGCCTTCTTTGCCGGCGCCGAACATCGTGCCGCGCAGCGCAGCATCATCCCTCGGACAACTGAAGTCTTCGATGAACAGCCATGACCTCGATCATCAAACAGGCTGACGAAAGTTCGCAAAACTCTCGCCATCGGTGAAACCATCACCTACTGCTAGGCTTGGCGAGGCGGGCCTCTCCTCAAAGACAAATCCGGCCGGTCTATCAAGCCCGACGACCCTGCCCTGCGCCCCCGCGCGTCCTACCCCTCCTCGCATAAGACCGCACAGAACTTGATCCTGTCTTCGGCACGCTCACGTTTGGCCTGCTCCTTCCCTTCTGTCGAAACGGAAGAAGCGCCCTCCGCGATTAGGCAGAGGGCGCTTGTAATGGAGGCGGCTCGTTCGTAACATGCTGTCGCGTTCTCGTGGGGACGAGTGTGGCCGGAGCGCGCTTTGTGCAGCTCTGGCCACTTCACAAGGAACCAACGCGTGCCAGCTTCGTTATATCGACGTCGCGAGAGCCGTCCCCCGTCCCCTGACAGAGTTTAAGTCCCCTCTCGAACTCAAGCTCTCGCGACACCCTCCTCCCTCAGTGCGAATCACCATTGACTTTTTGCATTCTATATGAGAACATAAAGTGAACATTATGGAGGTGCAGATGAACCGTACTGATGAAGTTGTATCTCGAGCCTTGGCTGTCGTTGCTGCATCGCGCGCGCTGCGTGAGAAGCAGGAAAAGCAGAGGCGTGAAGTTTACGAACGCGTTCAGATCGCCTCTCTAAAGCGTCCTACTGTCCCGAAGGGCATACAGCTGCGCCTTAACCTGCAATGACACTTCCTCGTCTCAAAGACTACCGCGCAGACAAGATCGACATGTCGTGCAATTGGTGCGGCAGCTATGGGGAATTCGAAAGGAAGGCGCTTATCAAAAAGTTCGGCGCCAACACGAAATTTTCCGAGCTTCGGAGGATCTTGGCAAATGGGTGTGAGTACGCAGGAACTGATCGCTGCTACGCATCTTTCCCTTGCCTGCTGAACGCCAGGCTTCTCATAGAGGCGCGAGGATGAGCGACGAAACCAGAACCACCCGCACCGACTCAGTAATCGTCGAACACTACTGCTGCCATGACGGCTGCAAAAAGTGGGGCTGTTACGGCTTCGAGGAAAGCAGAGCCATCACACTTTGGTATTGCGCCGAGCATCAGCCGCCCATCTATCGGGGCCTGCCTCGGCATGGTGAGGCACGGTTAGCTGCAGCCGAGATCGCCGACATTCTCCGGTGATATGGACTGAAAAATACGATTGGCGCATCGCCTGGCCGGGCGAAGGCCATCAGAACTGTAGCGGCTATGACGGCTCAAACTAAATCGGCCGCATCATGCGAGAGCTGACGACACACACCAGCAAGAACGAATTCATGTGGTCAGGCGTCGCTCATGGGAAAGGCGGCTTCACGCGTCGCATCACCAGGCCGTATCGAGGATGGGGGCCAGAGCACTGACAAGCCGCGAATGCGGTCGAAGATTGGTAGGATCGGATGCGCGAGGCGAACGGGTTGCCGCCCGCTCGATGACGGGCGGCTGCTTTGCGAAGGCTACGACGGTAACGAGGAGACTGCTGATGTTGCAAAAAGAGCCCGAATTTCTCATGCAGTGTGCTGTCGAAACTATTCACGCGTCGCCGCCGGTCGGCATCCTGCACTTACTGACCGACAAGCGCCAATTCGCAGTTGCCATCACCGAAGAAGCTGCGCGGGACGTCGCAACCAAATTGCTGGCTTTCGCAAACCAGTCGAAGGATGACGGCTGATGTCCCGGTGGCATACTCTAATGACAGAGAGGTCCCCGTTGTACGATCCCCGAGAATGGACAAACGTCAATTTGTGTGATTTCATGGTTGTATGGCGCTTTTAGCGCGCCCCTGACTTGCAGTCATTCTAGCCCCTCGGAACCACCCGAGGGGCAATTTGCGTGTACGGTCTCGTACTCTTTTCTCCAAGAAGCATGACGACTATATCGATGGTCTGGGTGCGATGGAGGCTAGTCTCCTTCCGACTATAGTTTTTCTAGGCATTGACATGGTGCTGCATCAACCGAAGCGGTGCAGGCACCCAGTTGATATTGAGGCAACAGATTGTGGAAATGAGCGAAATTATTCACGCTGGCTTCGAGAGCCCGACCCTTTCATTTATCAGGGATATCGACATCGAAGAACTTATCGAGCAAATCGTGGATAATGTCGATGTGTATGCTGAGGCTATGGAAGCAGCTGCGATGCTCCAATCAAACTCTGTTTGCGGCATGTATCGAGGTGCCGGCTGGAGCGTCTGGTTCTGGCGGACCTCTCATGCTGGCTCCGTTCACTGATCTCAGGGCGGTGGTGCGGACAGCGGAACCTTTTTACGAAATTCTCAGTTATACAGCCGCCAAACCCTTGTTGCGTCCGCTCCGGGGCTGGGTAACAAGCCCCGCTACTTCCACGAAGTTGTAGCGGGGCTTTTTGATGTCCCGGCTGCATTAGCAGAATTAACCTTCTACGCTTACCATTATCCGAATAGTTTCTTGCCGACCTAGATAATTACCTAAATATTACCTCGTTCAATCGCGAGGCATATTATGGCAGGCAAAAGGCTCTATAGTGTTCGTTCTCCGAGACTGACATTTCGGAAGCGCCCGAAGACACCCGTAAAAAATGTACCGCTACCGATACGCCCAATGAAGCCCGATATTGTGTTCGTTTATGCTGACGAAATATTGGATCACGTGTTCGTAGAGTCGTCTAATGATAACGGCCATCGGTATTGGTCTTTGAGGTGAGCAGCCTCGCGCAAGTAATTTTGGCCATCCTTCGAGTGCTGTCATTTACCCCTCTTGGACAGTTAAACGGGTCGGGCTGTGTTTAGTCCGGCCCGTAGCCTCTTGATGTCAAGGTGGTGGGTTCGGCCATCATGAAATTCCCGTAAATGCTGGCAGGGCCCTCACCCCCGGCGAAGAGCCTACGGTCTATTCGAGGCTGCCTCCGCAGAGATTGTCAAATACCGTACCATTTAGCGGAACGGCTGGGGGACAATCACGGCACGCCAAGCGCGCAGAAGATGTTAGGGTGGCATCTGGGAGCCATCAGTCTGTGCTTCCTGGCCAGGTTCCCTCAGTTGATCGATGGGATAGACTATGCCGGAGAAAAATAGCGGCATCGAATTCTCGTTCTGGAAACAACGTCCCATAGCAACCGACCATCTATAGGCACCTGAAGCGTTCATCAGCCGGTGCTCTGCATGATATGATTGGCCGTCGAGAATAGCTTGTTTAATCAGACGCTTCGTTTCAGCTCGATCTTCTTCATGTACGCGAGCGAAATAGGATTCGAAAGGAAGGCCTTTAACGGTTTGCCTGGGATCGAGCCCAAATAGCGAGGCCACCAGGGTATCTCCAAAAATGAGGTTGCTCTCCACAACCCATGTGAAAATACCGGCTTCAGTGGGCGCTAAATGATCTTCCGCATCTTGTTGGTTTTCCACTTCCATCAAAATCACGTCTTTCCTCCTAGCAGCGCCGCTTCCTCACTTACGAACACCCGTCCTGCAGCTAGGCGGGATACAGCGGCTTACTATCTAAGGTAGACCAACCCAAAAAAATGCAAGTAGTTCCTTCACTAATCGTTTAAAAAATTGCCCCACCCAAGTATTTAGGTGATAACTTGTCACAATATTCGATTATGAGTAATAATCTCCGGCTGGGACATACAAAAGAACTGAAAACCGTCTCAGATATAAAATAACAAGACGTTCGCCTGACATGCTGAAAGGTACCGAAATGGATAAGACTATCGCGGCTCGTTTGGAGCGGTGGAAAACCGAACTCAATATGGCGCCGTCATCCGAAAGACATCAGGCGTCGTCCTCTGCATTATCTCGCCATATCAGTAAAGTCCGCGACGCAAAACGTCAGGCTCACGTTGGACACCGGAAGACTAGCGCAGGCGATGGCCCTGACGAGACCAACAGGTAGTCTTTGAAACCACCGACTGATGCCATGGCGGTGGTGTGCCGTCAGTTCCGATAGACAAAGTCCATTAGCTGTGGCTAAATATCGGTGGGCGCAACTGCGCGTCTTTGACCTCCAGTCGAGGCACACGCCTCTCGGAACCACACGAGTGGCCTTCGCTCGGTACGGTATAGGACCTTTCCTCGCTATTACCATCTGACTATATCAACTTTGGGGTGCGGGAGGGGCTTGTCTCTCCCCGATTTCGCTAATGCGGAATAGTTGGCTTTACAGCTGCGTCAACCGAAGCGGCGTGGGCACCCCACGATGTCAGGGCGGCAGTCCGAGCGCCTCGCACAAGTTTCGATATTGATAACATAGTTTCCTCGTTATTCTGCGAGGAAGCCATCACGCCTTTTATTCAGTTAACATTGCGAAAGTGTCATGAACGTTGTCAACGACAATTTGGACGAGCTACGGCGCGCCGAAAAGACTTTCATTGAGGCGGCCAAGCTGCTCCAAGCGCGGCTGGACGAGATGAGATCAAACCTCGAACGTTTAAGTGAGATCTCTGACAGAAGACAGGATGCTCCTGATCCAAGGTAGGCTCCGAATGAGGATGTCGGTGCGCACGAAACTTCTCTCTGTCTTTCCGGTTTTTCACCCGCCAACACTGTTTTATCCATCTCAGGGTCTTCCTCGGCCCCGGTGCGCCATCATCGCAGCGGGGCTTTTGATGTCAGGGCGGCGGGTACGCTGTCCTCAAGTCACACACCTTCGACGATACGGATGTCTCGCTCTACGACACCTTCGAGCAACGCCATCGCATCCTGATAAGCCGGGCTGTCGTGCGCAGCTTTTGCATGTTCCACTCTATCAAATTCAAAAATCACCGTGCGCTGCTCAAGTCCTGCTTCGTAACATCGCGTGTGATGAAAAAACACGCTGTTAACCTCCGACGAAATGCTGCAAGGGGAATGCGAATCGGCATAAATAATTACCTTCAGTCTTCGCCCCCTACCGAGACATATCCCGCGGAACCTTCGGGTCTATTCGCTGTTATTGGCGAGAACGGAGAGCCCCAAAATGACGAGACTGGAGAACGACCCCGGCCTGCAGAACAAGAGTGAGCCGGTGTATAAGCGCAGAAAGAAAGCTTTGCTTGGTCGAGGGGCAATAATCGCTCTGGCGTCCTTCGCGGCGCTTATAGCTGGGATTTGGCTAATGATCGTTAGCTATGGTCTGATCAGCGGAAGGTGAGGCCAATCGGATAATGCCACGGAACCTTCTCCTGCCCTCGCCGTTCGATAGCCGCCAACCCCTGTTGCATCCGCTCCGGGGATGGGTAACAAGCCCCGCTACTTCCACGAAGTTGTAGCGGGGCTTTTTGATGTCAGGGCAGACGGCCCCGACAATCGGCTCACCTGGCCCTGCCAGCTTTAAGCAAGCCAGCGCAGATACCCCTCTCTACAGTAATTGAACAAGAGCGATTCGAGATGATTTGGCGACCTGTGTCTTCGTTAGCTGCCAACAAGCTAGTCTTCCTAAAGTTCGACCACCTGACGAACGCACATTGGATAGGCTACGTGAATGCCGACGGGATCTGCGAGTGGCCAGAGAAGGTTAAGGGCTATCGCCCGACGGGCTGGCAGGAGGCGCTTAGCGACATCTCAGCCGTCGCTGAATTCTGCAAGTGAGCGGCGGTTTAGAGATACCAGCGATGATGTCTCTTGGGATTCCGGATACTGAGCGCCAGCTCGATTATGCGCATGTCCCGGTAAACCACGAAATTTACCGGCCACTTCTCGTGGAGCTGCTTTCGCAGTCTGGTCTTCAAGTAAGCCGAGACGGACATCAATCGGTCACTGGACATCGCGGTATTCAGAGCAAGGCGCTCTGCTAACTCTTTCACGAGCAACACCTCCACTAAAGACGGAGAGATTTAAGCAGATTTGAATGCATCGGCGCAATCGATGTGGTGAGTAATTTCCAGCGCGGTTAATTCTCCCTTTGTCGGTTCCAAAAGAGGGTGATTGACAAATGACATCGGGTTGGGCTGGCACCGGAGCTTTTCTTGGTCTGTCCGGTTTCCCAGCCGCCACGCTTGGTTTGTCCATTTCGAGGTCGGCTTTCGGCCACGCTGCGATCCCAAACCCTCAGCGGGGCTCTTGATGTCAAAGGTGATGGTTTCGCTTCTGATCTAATCAACCAGGCGGGTCGGTGATCGGCGCTTTGCCGTCCACGGTGCCAAACCGGCCAGTCATCCATGTCTGCACCACTAAGACCGACAGGATTATCGCGGCAGAGAAAAGAAACGTCGTAACTAACGGGCGTCGTTCCAGAAATCTCATGAAGGCGCAACGTTGTCATTCGCGATCACATCCAGATCGATGTGGGGCGCATAGCCGATGAGCCAAATTTCCATCCGCTCCGGGCTTTCGTCCTCGTTACAAGGGCAAATAGATGCTGGATCGCCACGTTCACTATCCCGGCATCCAGGATGAAATCTCGGGTCGCTCATCGCGTTCCCTTAACCCCGCGGGTGCTGCACCTTCTAGAAAACGAGCGCGACAAATCTGCACTGCCTCGGGAATTGGTATTTTGGTCTCGCGCCGGAACCCCCGTCAGAGATATGGCGCTAACGAAGATCCTTCATGAGAACCAGGTGGGAAGCGATACGAAAGGCAGATTGCGACTGCTCATGGATTTCGTTCGAGCTTTCGCGACTGGGTCTCGAAAAACGGTCACTCAAACGATCTTGCTGAGCGCACACTTCCCACAGCCTGAAGAGCATGATCGAGGCTGCCTACCGCAGAACCGATTTGCTTGAACAAAGAAGGATGCTGATGTTGCAATGGGACGACCATTCCCTTCAAAAAGTCAGGTCGGAGGATGAGCATCGCCGCAATGTCGAGACAAAGCGATTAGAACAGCTACTTGGCGAGGCAAAGACATTTCGCCAAGCGGCGGATATCCGCGCCTATGTTTCTGCAGTGGTGGACCGTCGCGATGCCGATTCGCTCGCATTCGATAGCGGACTGGACCAACGGACGAACTGGGCTCTAAGGCAGGCCGGTCGGATAGATCCTACTGGTTCCAAACCCCGGCCTTAAGGAAATTGCTCCGCCGCTGACTCTTTTCCAACATTTTCTTGAGGAAACGCCAAGTTTTCGAGATATTTCTGTAAATATCGGTTGATCCCTCGAAATTCATCGGTATATATCGCGCCGTTCCAACGTTTTTGGGTCGGCAGCGACGCAGAACATCCTGAAGGACAGGTGGCCGAGTGGTTTAAGGCGCACGCCTGGAACGCGTGTGTGCGTGAAAGCGTACCGTGGGTTCGAATCCCACCTTGTCCGCCATTTTCTCAATTAAAACAGATATTTACGTGAGCAAAACTGATATTCGGGTCGTTTTATCGTAACGGCGTCTGCAACACCTTTGTTTTTTGGATATCGGCGAGCCCATCCCCTGTGGGTGGGGCAATCTCGATCCTCTGGAGATCGCTGCTCCGTAGAATCACTAATCACCTACATCACCAGATCGTTGGCTTGCAGTCCGCGTCGACAAGTCCCATTCGCTACATCATGGAGTAAGAAAAAAGGCGGCATCTCTGCCGCCTCTTCACGCTGCCACGATCAATCAGTAAGGCGACTGGCACTGCGCACGCACGCCCGCGCGAGGTACATACGTGTTGTCCGATGCACGGTAGGTACGATAGCGATTAGCGCACCACTGCGCGTGGCTGCTGCCGTATGAACGATTGCCGGAGTTGGCAATCGCACCACCGATGATGGCGCCAGCCGCCAGGCCACCGATTACCGCACCTGCATTCGATCGACGATGCCTGTGGTGGTGACGGTCATAGCGGCGATGGTGTCGGCTATAGTGCCGCCTATCACCGCGATGATGCCGGTAGTAGCGGCGATGGTCGCGGTATTGGACCTGTTCAGCGTTGCTAGCCTGTGGGGCAGAAACTGTGGGAAGTGGTAGGGCCGCAGCCGGGGCAAACGAGGTCAGCGTTACGATCGCCGAAAGCGAGACCGCAGAAAATACCTTGGAAATTGTTCGCATAATTGTCTCCGTTAATACGGGACATAATGCTCCGGAAACGTACTGGTTCCAAAATTAGTTAGTGCGCAAACAATCGGAGAGAACAAAAAGGCCGGAACGAATCCTCGCCCCGACCTCCGCTGATCGCCCCAACCAGCGCCACGTACATCCGTGGTCACCTAGCAAAGCCTATCTAACATATAGATAGGCGATCTTGTTCTTCTTCCAAATTAAGCCGCCCTGACGAACACCGCCATCTCTCGCCGACCATCGACAGGAGAACTTTCAAGCTGACGGCCGGGAACAGAATCAACGCTATCGAGTTCATTGCGCGCTTAATGAGAGTACGCATGAAATGAAGTACGAGAAGTTCGAGACCCGGACGGATGCGCGATGGCTCGCTCCTGTCTGGATCCGTGTCGGGAGCGGCGTCGCCGAGGCCGTGAGAAGCCCTAACGATGCCCTCGAAAAGCTAGTGTATCGATGGCCCAGCCAGAGCGGCACCTATTATTCGCTCGCCAAGGCGACCTGCCTCAAAGCTCTTAGCAGCCGGCTTGAATTGAATGCTTCGCGTGAGGTGTTCGTTAAGGCGGCGATTGAAGCGCAAATGCTTGACTGAAATCATGCCGGCATGCCCAGCGAAAACAAGAGAAGCCGCCCCTCGCGAAGGGACGGCTTCTCTACTGCTTTGTTAGCGATCACGAGACGAAGGCTTCAGTCCCTCGCAGCGAAGCTGGTGAGTTCCATACAGGTAGCGATGACGATCGCCTACCGACATGTCTTGTGCCTAGGGCAGCTGCTATTGGTTTTATGAGGCTTGCATAAACCGCACGCAGCAATCCTAGTACGTTTCCGTTTGTGATGCATCATGATCTCCGACAGGTGCCGGTGCGCCCCGGGCGCACGCGCATGTGCAGTAGGCCGCTGATCAAGATGTCCATGTGACTATCGTAGACGCGCGCAACTGTTAGCGCAATCACACAGTCTCGCGTAGCCTCACACCTCGGCCGCTTGCGTCTTGGTCAGTAGCGTGACCGGATTATTGTCGTTAGCGGCTCTCATCGCTCTCCGCTTCGTAACCGTGGTATTGACGGCCTTACTTTGGGCGTGGTCAATTATTCGGTGGCAAATCTTATGGTCAATTCCAAAAGGCCGCACACAAACCGGAAGGTCAATCAAGCCATTCACATTGGCTGCCGTCAATAAAAAAAGGCCGCCCCGCGCTCCAAGCAAGGGCGGCCAAAACGACAGGAGCGGAGGCAACCGCGCTGTCGCACCTTATCGAGAACACTCGATCGCCCGGTATTCCGTGTACTCACTCCGCCGAAATGTCTTGTGTAGCCAATCCGTGTCGCCGCGCTCGTCGTTGCAGCGTTTACACGAGATGGCGATGTTGGATGGACGGTCTGTTCCGCCGTTGGCTCGCCGGCGTATATGCTCGATTGTCGCGTTGTCTGGGCGTTTCAGCGAGTCACTATCCCACGATAGCGAAACACATCTGCCGCAGTAGCAACAACGTTGAAACTCAGCTGGTTGAAACGGTCGGCGACTATCCTGCCGGCGCGAACCTTGGCTGCTTATGTGCGTCCTCAATTTAAGGACACCGTCAATAGGACTGGTATGATCGGATGCGCGAGGCGGACGGGCTTCTCCCTTTAACCTGATTTTATTGCGCGCATGTCATCTCTGGCATCGGTGCCCTTGGCGCTATGAGAGGAAAGCTTGAAGCACAACGAATTGATCACGGAGCTCATCAGATCAGCAAACCTGATCGAGACGATTGGCGTCTCCGAGCGTCGTCAGTTACTCGAACGGGCTGTGGCGGAAATCTACGAATTGCGGGTAAAGGTCGGAATTCCTCGAAGTGTAAAGGGAAACGACGCTGTCACCGATCTAAAGATCCTGGCCACAAAAATCGATGCTATCCCTCTTCCAGCTGAGGAAGTTCGACGGGGGATGCTGCAAGCCGCCGGGATGATCCGTGACCTGTACATAGTTCGCGATAACGGAATGGAATTTTACTTTGGAAATCGCACATGAGACGTAAGCAGCAAACGGCGGAGTGGATAATCTTTTCAGGGATTATCTTTATTATCACCATCTCGGTGGCGGCAGTGATCGAGCAAATCTCTCTCGCTTCCGTGTGAATATCGCTCCTATACGAGAAGTGCATATGACGCGCGGGAACATTTTCCTGCCTTCATTATTATATAGCCGCCAGACTTTTGTTGCGTCCGCTCTAGAAGTAGGCAGGCCCCGTTGCGATCCCAAAGCCGCAGCGGGGCTTTTCGATATCTGGCGCTTGGTCATGGAGCGAGTGCATCACGCAAACATTAAAACATTGGGAACTTTGACTGCGTAGGGTAGTAAGATAGGTACTGCTGCGAGGGAATTGCAATGCGCGGTCGCATCCCATCGAATGTAATCCTTCGACCTGACGATCTGGCGTTGCTTGAACGCGTTTTCGCCCAAGTGATTCCGGAACACGATACTCACCCGGATGAGCTCGCAATGCTGCTGGTGCGGTTGTTTCAGGACGGATTAACCACTGAACCAGAACTCCTCAAAGCGGCTGAGCGATGGTTTCGGTAGACAGTTAAAATCGATGGGAACGAATCCCTTGAGTAACGATCGAGTCGCAAAACGGAGTACTGCGTGTGGACCTCAATCAGACCGAGCCATTAGCGTTTTCGCAGATGACGGCTCATCAGCGTGATCGCGTGCTAGTCGAGCTCGCAAAAAGCCTAGCGTATACGGCCCTAGCTTCTCGAACTCTCTCAACGAACCATCATTTTCGCTTGGAGGAACTCGGCACGCAAATTGAGCGAGACCACGCTCTCCTTTCTGCCGACTATGAGGCTGCGGCAAAGCTTGTCTTCGAAGCAATCACTCTGATTGCTGATTTCGAATACGAGATGGGCAGAGGCGAGACGAAGCATTAGTTTGCTTGTTTGTGAACGCTCGCCCGGCACATGGCGAGCTTTATCCGCGGTAATATCCTTCGATTGATGTCAGGGCGGCGGGGTTTCTTTTTTCGACTTCAGCACTACGTAATTGGTATCGCCGGTTTAACGGTGACTGGGAGATTGTTGAGCTCTCGCCTTAGCGCGGAGAGCCATATGATCACCACCGACCCCATCTATCGCGCCGTTCAAGAACCCGATCACAGCTGGAGTGTAATCGTGGTTGAGACTGGCCTTCCCTACCGCGTCTCTGGTTACCCCATGGATCTACTCACTGAGGACGTTGCGACAGCCTTGGCTGAGGTGCTGAATGATATCTATAACGACAAGCGTACGATCCATTGAATGGTTCGTATGAAGTCAGGGCGGTGTGCGGCGAACGTCCCGAATGAGTAGCGTCAATAATCGTTCTTCGATTGCAATAGTGCGCTCAACTCGCGCAATTTTCTCGTCCACCTCGGCGCTACCGGAACCATCACGGTCCCTTGACGACCAAAGCACCGCAGCCCTTGCATGGTTTCGCGCTAATCGCTCTTTCAGTCGCTCAATCAGGTCAAACATCGACGACCCTTACTCCATACTTGAGGGACGCTAGAAATAGCTTTCCGAGACCGGGCATCACAAATGTGGGTAAGACGATGTCAGGGCGGGGAGCTACGCCCCCGTTGAACAGACTAAACTAAAAATTGGATTTGAAGTTCCTTTCGCCGAGTAAGTTTCTCAGCCCATAGCTGGCGGAAGCGATAAATGACATTCGTCGATGTCAGGACGGTGAGGAAGCGGCCCTGTTTGCAAGGGGTCAATGAAGACTGCCGCCATTGGTTTGGAAACGGTGACGGCAGGGAGCGAAACAGGCCGATTAATTAAGGACCTTCCAAGTGGAACTAACTCGGCCTCATCTGGTTCGGCTCACCTAATTGGGAGAGTGACACAATGGATCGTAAAGTTGTCGAGACTGGCACAGACGCGCGACAGGGCAGAACCGGTCGTCCGGTGTTGATTGTTCTTGTTGCTGGTTTGGCGCTGGCAATGATTGCTTGGCTTGGAGCGGAGATGTGGGGAGAGTCTACCGATGCTCCCGCCGAGAATACCGCGACACCCCCAGCTCAAAGCAACTCACCAACACAACCCGCCCCGCCCAGTACCGGACCTGCTGTGTCGGCGCCTACTGACCAAAGCCCTCATCCGGACGGTGGGACAGGTGGGCCTTCTCAATCTAACCAGCCTGAAGGCAGCACTACTCGCCAGTGATGGCATAGTGGTGAGACAACGGCGGAACCTTATTCGGAATTAGCAGTTCCATGGCCGCCACGCTCTGTTGCGTCTGCTCCGGGGCTAGATATAAAGCCCCGCTACTTCCAGTAAGTTGTAGCGGGGCTTTTGATGTCAGGGCGAAGTGGGCGGAAACAAGCTTTACCGTTCTTCGCCGCCTCCCATGCCATATCGAATTAGAACGGTGCCCATGGCGACGGAAAAGCCGATGATGACAATCGCGTAGATCATAGGTTGTTACTCCCATTGCGAGCAACTAACTTAGGCACTCTCGAAAATCTTCAAGCCCCTTTGTTAGATGTCAGGGCGGTGGGGTCCGCTTTCGGCCGATTTCGTTGAAAACCTCGCTCGATTGGCTGCTCATCCGCCGATTTTGTTTTCCGGGCGGAGTGCCAATGGGTTTCTGCCCCGCGCTTCGGCGCAGGGTCTCCATACATTTCGCTCTCATTCGGCAATGACGCCATGTGTTGGCGTTTGCGGCCTGAGTTTGGCCAATCTCCTTAGATTTTGTGGTGGCTGCAAGCAAGAATTCGTCTTGCGCACCACACGGTCCTCGAAGCCGAAGACGCGCCATCCGTAGAATGCGTTTGAGATGCGCGAAGAGCATCTCGACTTTCTTTCGGCGGTGACGCGACAGTTCATATTCCGGTGTGGCTGCAATCGCTCTGGCAACATCGCGCGGATCCTCATTGAGATCGCGCGGCACCTTGCGCATAGGCGTGGTAGGGCAACAACGCTGTTTCAGATCACAGACATCACAGTCCTTTTTGCTGGCACGATAAATCCGTGTGCCTTCGGCCGTGATCCCCGATCTTGGCGTACCGTAAGTGCGATGGAACTGTTTCAGCTCGTTCCCGGCCGGACAGATGTATCGCTCGTGCTCGGCTCCCCAGGTGAAGTCCGAACGTGAGAAGGTGCCGTCTGTCCGGTTCGACTTGTCAAAGACCGGAATGTGCGGCTCGATCTTTTTCTCCTTGACCAGCCATGCCAAATTGTCTGCGGAACCGTAAGCGCTGTCAGCAGCCACATAGTCCGGCCTCAAGCCAAAGCGGCTCTCGGTCCGTTCGAGCATTGTGCGGGATGCCCCGACTTCGGCTTGGCGGATCGCACGCGTCGCCTCCACATCGACAATGACACCATGATCGGTGTCTATCAGATAATTGGTGGCGTAGGCGAAGAAGGCATGGCCTTTGTGAGCGCCGGTCCATTGGGCGGCAGGATCAGACGGGAAGATGCACTTCGGTGTCACTGGCGACGCAGCACCGAAAGCGGCATCCGCGAGCCGGTCCACTATGGGGCGGCAGATGCCACTGACAACCTCGATCTGTAATCGCTGCCCTTGGACTCGCCATGATCCGATGCGTTCCTGCTGATCCTTGTCTTCTGCGCCCAGATGTCACAGATAATGCACGGTTTTTGGAGTGTCCCCAAGGAGCCCCCCCATCAACAGCACAACCTGACAAAGATGTCGGACCAATTGAACTTCACTTGCGCTGCACGTATGCCTTGAAAATAAAAAGGCGGCATTTCCGCCGCCCTTTTGTCGCTTTGGTACCTCACCTAGCGGCAGCATTCCCGACACGATTGCCGGCATCCTGGGTTGCGTTCACGGTGTTGGCCGTGTCCTGCCCCATGCCGCGGATCGTGTTGCCGCAAGACGACAACGCGACGGTAGCCAAAGCCACGGCGAATACAGTAGTGATTGCTTTACTCATGATACCCTCTCCGGTTTTCACTTCTCTGAGATAGGGCGATAGAGCACTGTGACCATGTGCTAAAGCGTAAGTTCTGCGCCGGCGCCCTCAGCAGAAACTGACCGCAATTGTCGAGACATAATGTACGCCACAACGTCACCGTCGCAGGCCTCAACCAGACCATCTGCGCTGTAACCCGCGGCTTCGGCTTCCGCCCTAAGGACACCCGCAAGCATTGCGAAATCGTGCTCATTGCCTGCTGGCAAGGCCGCAAACCGGCGCTCCTCAAGACGGTCGTCAATCCAGTCGTGGATGATCATCATTGATTAATCTCCCGTGGTGACCGACATAATCGGTGGCCGCAAATTTCGTTCCGCGATCAAAAAAAAAAGGCCGGAGCGAAACCTCGCGCCGACCTTGGTCTCGAGCTTAACCGGGCGCCATTACATCCGTGGTCGCCGGCAGAGCTCGATAATTACTTCTTCAGCTTGTCGTAGTCGAACTTCGGAGCCTTCGACAGGTCGTCCTTGTTGGTGTCGACGTAGGCCTTCCAGGTGCCGTTATCGTCTGCAAGTGCCATAGACGCCGGATCGATCACGACGTAGCTTGCACCAAGGCCAAGGAAGCCACCAACGCTCGCGATTACGCCGATGACGGACTTCCCGTTCCCGATCACGACGTCGGAGATCTCGCCGACCTCTTCGTTTTCCTTGTTGTAAATGTTCAGACCGACAAGCTTCGAGGTAACTAGGTCTGTGTCTTTGATCTCTACGGTCTTGAGCGGCATTGTTGCTGCCGTGCCCATGGTGATACCCGGACCTACCATCGTCGCATCGGCGCCCGAAGCAGCTGTCGCGGCTCGGGCGGTCGCAGCGGGAGCAGTGGACTGCTGAGCGAGAACAGCGGTGCTCATCGTTCCAAGAGCAAGGGCGGCGGCGATAATCGTCTTCATGAGTATTTCCTCGTATGCAATTGATCCCACGAATTTTTTCGTGGCGGTGAGAAACGACCCTGCCCTGCTTTGGTTCCGGCAAAAAAAGAAAATTATGACAAAATAAAAAACCCCGCCGATGAAGCGGGGTCTCGTGATTACCAACTCTGACGCCCATACCAGTCGTCAATGTCTTTGGTGGTGCGGTCCTTTTCGTAACCGTATCGCTCCTGGATCTTGCCTTCCAACTGATCGCGCTTGCCGGCGATGACGTCGAGATCGTCGTCAGTGAGCTTGCCCCACTGCTCTTTGACCTTACCCTTCACCTGCTTCCAGTTACCTTCCACGCGGTTCCAGTCCATGTCGTTTCCTCCTGTTATACGCTTGTCAAATAAACCGATGAGCGCAAGGAAGGTTCCGTACCGCTATGCGCGCCGCCGAATGCAGCGGCTCATAAATCTGTCAATGCGGGTTTTCTCCCCACCAAATTTATCAATTATTTGGGCAGCTTGAGGAATGTTTAGCTCGTAAGCCTCCTGCAGCTCTTCCAGAGTATAATGTGCCGCTGGCCTTATGAGGTTCATTGCGATCTCCTTTCTGGATGGAAATGCGACACGTCTTCAGTTGTTCCTGATCTTGCTGCCCCCACCTATCTAACACCCCAGCGGAACGTTCAGCATAGTGCCCATTTCTGTGCCGACCGAACGGAGGGTCGCAATTAGGTTTAGGAAGTTATCCACGCTAGCCGCAGCAGCCATGGCCTGCCTCACTCTCGCAGGCTGCGTCAGCGAGAGCGGCTACTCGACCTACGGGCGCAGTTACAGCCGCTACGAAGGCCCCCCGTACGTCTACCGTGTCGACCGGCCACGTCGGGACTGGGATCGTCAGCATCACGACAGGCGCGATTGAAACCGTCACCGCGAGGCTCGACGTGATGATCACCGCGACCGTCGCGATTGGGATCGCAACGACCGTCGACGATCTGAAAGGCGTGACCACAGGAACTACCGCAGCAACAACCAAGGCGGTAACGAACCAATCATTCTGCGACGGCCCAGATCCTGATCCCTAGAAACAAGAATAGCCGCCCCTCACGAAGGGGCGGCTTCCTTGCCGGTGGTGTCGGCAGAAATAAGGCCGGTGAAGCCTTGGTGCAAGAATTTATGAGGCCGATTCGAACTCTTGGCCATGTCGTAGATCCTCGTCGGTCCTGGCGTGCTTGCGCACGCGAGAGGCAAAAAACCGTATTAGCGCTATCGCTGTTGGACACCGCCGGTAGGGCTGCCGGACGGGTCAGACTTTGACCTACCCCTCAATCCCGCCTCGTCGGCGCGGAACGCCGAGGCATTTTGGCAGTTAGGCATGTAGGAGGAGTTACTAATGCACAGGAAGTATACGCGAGAATTCGCCCATTACGTCGGTCTCATTGTCGCGCTTGCTCTGCTAATCTTATCGCTCGCGTGGATGGCGCATTAGCTCGCTAGCCTATCTCGATCGGATACCCATCAACTCCGTCTACCGCGACGTTCTTGCCCTTATCGATGATCTGCTTCGAGCTGTCGTAACGATGATTGCAAAGCGACTGCAGGTTGTCCGGGTTAAATAGATCGAGGTTGCCTTTGTGAGCCTTGCGATTGTCGACAACCTCAGGGCCGGAATATTCTCGGTGATCAGACAGAATTCGCGGAGTGGCGCTATTGCAAGCCGACGACGTGTAGCTTCCTCCATGCGGTCGTGTCGTAGCGACACTTCCTGAGGCATTCAGTTGAGGGGGCAGGATTTCATCTTAACTTGTGGGGTACGAACACCCGAACCGTTTACCTATGGTTCTGGCTGCCGAAAAGGGCATCGGCCTTTTTCGTAGTGCTGCGTAAACGCGGCATAGTAACGCTGCACTCCCCATCAATCTGGAAGCCGGATGTGCTCATCACCGCAAGCTCCCCAATCAGGTTGCTTTCAAGGACTCACCAGAAGCGAGAAGAGCCGAAGGCACGTCCGCCGTCGGCTTCAAGTACCGAGAGCCATGCCATCCTTACGGCTGTCGGAACCGCCTTCGAGCACGCCATTGCTGATGCGGATCGCCTGGCTGCCACCGATTGGGCTACTGGCGACTTTGAGGACATGGCCGCGGGCTTCCAGTTCGGCGCGGACCTCCAGCGCAATGGTCGGTTCGACTTCCAGCACGCCGCCGAAGCCAAAACTGCGCGGTACATCCATCGCTTCCTGAAGACCAAGACCATGGTCAATGACGCAGGACAGGAATGCTGCGTGTCCCGCCGCCTGATAATGTCCACCCATCACGCCAAAAGGCATCAGCGCCTTGCCGTCCTTGGTCACCATGCCCGGGATGATCGTGTGCATCGGGCGTTTCCGTGGGCCGATCGCGTTCGGATGGCCCTCGATCAGGCGGAAAGAAGCGCCTCGGCTATGGAAAAGCACGCCGGTCGCCGGGTCGAGACGGGTCGAGCCAAAAGCATGGAAGATGGAGTTGATGAAGGAGATCGCGTTGCCCTCACCATCGACAACGCAGAGATAGATCGTGTCCTTGTGTTCCGGTTCATCCCAGAGAACCGGTGGCAGGGCGCGTTTCATGTCGATACGGGCGCGCAGTGTGGCGATCACCTCGTCGGAGAGCAATTTCTCGGCAACGCCCGGGCAGTGCTCGGGATCGGCGATCAGAGCATCACGGTGATGATAGGCAATCTTGGTCGCTTCCGCATGCAGATGGATGCGATCAGCATCGGTCATTGAGGCGATATCGAAACCCTCGATGATTTTCAGGATCAGCAGAGCGGCAAGGCCTTGGCCGTTCGGCGGGCATTCGTGCACGTCATAACCGCGATAATTCGTGCTGACCGGCTCCATCCAGTTTGCACCATCGTTGCCAGCGGCGAAGTCTTCCACCGTGTGCAGCCCGCCCAGCGAATTGAGATGGGCGACCATTTTTGCCGCGGCTTCTCCTTCATAGAAAGCGGCCGCACCCTTGGCAGCGATTTCCTCGAGGCGTTCGGCAAGCAGAGGCTGCTTGATGATGTCGCCGGCGGCCGGCGCCTTTCCGTTCGGCAGGAAGACGGCTGCGGCATGGGCGTCGCCCGCTATGCTTCCCTCGTGGTTGGCCCAGTCCATGGCGACACGCGGGGTGACGACAAAACCCTTGCGGGCATAACCGATGGCGCGCATGAACAGACGCTCCAGCGACAGTGTACCGTGATCGGCATGCAGGCGGCACCAGGCGGAAATCGCGCCGGGCACGGTGATCGCATGCGGGCTGGTCTGCGGAATTTCGCCGGAAAGACCGAGTTCCGTCAGTTTGGCTACACTTGCTGCCGCTGGTGCGCGGCCGGAGCCGTTCAGCGCCTTGACCTTCTCTCCAGCAGGCGCGTAGAGCGCAAAACAATCGCCACCGATCCCCGTCATCAGCGGATCAACGACGCACTGGACCGAAACGGCGGCGATCGCCGCATCCACGGCATTGCCGCCATCCTGCAGGATTTCCAGCCCGGC
Source organism: Hyphomicrobiales bacterium (assembly GCA_900472575.1). GTDB lineage: Bacteria > Pseudomonadota > Alphaproteobacteria > Rhizobiales > Rhizobiaceae > Neorhizobium > Neorhizobium cellulosilyticum. Next base: position 9,946 of record UCIV01000012.1, on the reverse strand, counting down.
TGCGGTCGACAGCGGGTGGGAGGTGGCGATCATGGCTTCGGTGGAGAGCGTCGACGGGCGTCGCGCGGAGAAGAAATCAAAATGTGACATGCGGTTCCTTGGTGCCCTCAGGCGATATGTTTGACATTGCGTATGGGTGGTAACAGGCGACGGCCCGGTCGTGCCCCCTGCGGGTCAGGACCGGATCATTTGCCAGACAGTCGGATTGTGCAACCGCACAGCGACCGGAAAAACGGCAGCCGGGCGGAAGATCCAGCGGGCTCGGGATTTCGCCGGGCAGCGGGTCGGAGATCGGCTCGAAAAATTCCGGCGCGGAATGGCGGAGCGCCTTCGAATAGGGATGCGCCGGATTGTTCAGCACCGCCTGTGTCGGTCCGGTCTCGACGATGCAGCCGAGATACATGATGGCGATTTCCGCGCAGAGATAACTCGCCACGCCGAGATCATGGGTGATGAAGATCAGCGTCAGCCCCATTTCCTTCTGTAGTTTGCGCAGCAGATTGAGGAGTTGTGCCTGGGTCGAGACGTCTAGCCCGGAAACGGCTTCGTCAGCGACCAGAACGGTCGGGTTGGAGGCAAGTGCACGGGCAATCGCCACGCGGCGGATCTGCCCGCCAGACATGGCGGCCGGATAACGCCCTGCGACATCGGCGGCGAGGCCGACGCGTGCCAGAAGCGATCTTGTCTGCTCCGCAATGTCGCTCTCCGGGCAGATGCCGAAATGGCGCAGCGGCTCGGCGATTAACTGGCCGACCGTCATGCGCGGATTGAGCGAGCCGCGCGCGTCCTGGTAGACCATCGCCACGTCGCGGGCGAAGTCCGGCCCTGCTTCGCGCATCTGGTTGACCAAACGACCGCGATAAAGCGCCAGCCCCTGTGTCGGTTCCGTCAGGCCGAGAAGCACGCGCAGAAGCGTGGATTTGCCTGAGCCACTCTCGCCGACCAGCGCCATGCTGGCGCCCTGATCGATGCGCAGGCGCACACCATCGAGGGCGGCGAGTTTTCGTTTGCTGCGTTTCAGAAACCCTTCGGATTTGGTGACCTCATAAACTTTTTCGACATCGAGAAGCTCGAAGATAGTTTGGCTGTCGGCACCTGCCTTTTCCTTCGCCGGATCGATCATTGCATTCATTCCGGGTTCCAGCATGCGAGCGCACGTGCTTCCGTTTCGACAACCGGCGGGCGTACTGCCCGGACCGCTGGATGTCGGCGAGGCGCTCTGGAGCCATTTGCAGGACCCATTCTGGCGCGCGAGATTGGAATGGGGCGGAAATAGTCACCGGGTGGCCCTTGCGATGAGGGAGGTTCCGACACGATCTCAAAGAAATTCGCTTCTGACGTTTTCCTTTGAAGCTGCATGGAACTCGCCGGGCTTCGCCGTGTTAGCGAGCACCGCGATGGCGGAGCCAATCAGGAGCACTCCGATGACGCTACCCACTTCCACTCATCTCCACCACGATACGGTCCATACGCTCGATCCCTCGGCCACGGCCGCGTTGAACCAGGTCTCCTGGGGCGCGATTTTCGCTGGAGTCGTCATTGCACTCGCGATCCAGTTCCTCCTCAACCTGCTCGGCGTCGGCATCGGCGCTGCAGTCCTCGATCCGGCCACCTCCGACAATCCGGAAGCAACGACGTTTTCGATCGCCGGAGGCCTTTGGTTCGTGGTTGCCGGTATCGTCGCGGCGTTCGTGGCAGGCTATATCGCCAGCCGACTTTCTGGTCGCCCCAGCAAATCGACCGGTGGCTTTCATGGCGTGACGACCTGGGCGGTCACGACTCTCGTCGTTCTTTACTTGCTGACGACCTCCGTCGGCGCTCTAATCGGCGGCGCGTTCAACGGGCTGTCCAGTGCTATAGGCGGCGTAGGGCAGACCGCCGCGACGGCGGCAATGACCGCAGCACCTTCGCTCGCGAGCGCCACCGATCCTATGGCCGGCATCGAACGTCAGATCCGAGGCTCGACGGGAAGCGATCCGAAGGCGCTTCAGGATGCGGCAGTCTCGGCCGTACAGGCGGCTATGACTGGAGATCAGGCAACGGCTGAAGATGCGAGAACGCGCGCCGCTGACGCGATCTCGCGGGCACAGGGCATTCCGGTCGACCAGGCGCGCACCCAGGTCGAACAATACGAAAAGACTTACCGCGAGAACATGGCGGCAGCGAAGCAACAGGCGGTCAACGCAGCCGAGGTCGCAGCCACGACGGTCTCGACGGGTGCCATCCTCGGGTTCCTAGCCCTCGCGCTTGGTGCGGCTGCATCATGGATTGGAGGAGTCGCAGGTACAAAGCGCGCTGTCCTCACGATGGAAACATCCGGCCGCCGGTATCTCTGACCGCCATGCCTGGGCACTGGCCCCAGTACCGTCGTCGCGACACTCACTCGCGACATAAGGAGGAAGTAAATGCGCTTTATACCTACGCTCGTGCATGGCGTGATCGACTATATCGTGGGTCTCGTCGTCATCGCGCTGCCGTTTGTGCTGGGCCTCCAAGGCGCCACGAGGATGACGTTGGTTGCCTTGGGGATCATTGCCATTCTCTATAGCCTGATCACGGACTATGAACTTGGCGCGGTCAGATACCTTCGAGTTCGTTTCCACTTGCTGCTGGACATCGTGTTTGCCGTCGCGATGCTGGCCTTGCCATCACTCCTCGAATTCCCGCCGGACCTCCGGTGGCCCAACTATCTCATCGGCGTAGCCGCGCTCGTCCTCGTGGCGACCACTGAAATCCGTGCGACCGGGACAGCCAAACACTACGACAACAAGGAGATCATGCAATGAAGGCACTATGCTGGCACGGCAAAGGCGATATCCGCTGCGACGATGTTCCGGAACCCGCGATCGAAGATGGCCGTGACGTCATCATCAAGATGACCGCTTGCGCGATCTGCGGATCGGACCTCCACCTTATGGACGGATACATTCCCTTCATGGAAAAAGGCGACATCCTTGGCCACGAGTTTATGGGCGAAGTGGTCGAAGTCGGTCGCGACAACAAGAAGCTGAAGGTGGGCGATCGGGTTGTCGTCCCCTTCACGATCTGCTGCGGCGAGTGCCAGCAATGCCTCAAGGGCAACTGGTCGGTCTGCGAACGGACCAACCGTAATGCCGACAATGCGACGAAAGCCTTCGGTTATCCGACGGCAGGCCTGTTCGGATATTCTCACCTCACCGGAGCCTATGCCGGCGGCCAGGCGGAGTATGTCCGCGTGCCCTATGCCGACGTCTCGCCGATCGTCATTCCGAACGGCATGAGCGACGAACAGGCGCTGTTTCTCGGCGACATCTTCCCAACGGGCTGGATGGCTGCTGCCAACTGTGAGATCGAGCCTTCCGACATCGTCGCGATCTGGGGCTGCGGCCCCGTCGGCCAGTTCTGCATCAAGAGCGCACTGATGCAGGGCGCGGCCCGTGTCATCGCGATCGACAACGTGCCGGAGCGCCTAGCGCTGGCGCAGCAGGCCGGCGCGGAGATCATCAATTTCGACGACGAGGACGCGACCATTCCCGACCGCATCAAGGAGATGACGGGCGGTCACGGCGCGGACAAATGCATCGATGCCGTTGGAGCCGAATCCCACGCCACTGCCTCCTTCGACGCCGTCATCGACAAGGTCAAGGCAGCGACGCTCCTGGGCACGGACCGGCCACACGCCTTGCGCGCCGCCATCATGGCTTGCCGCCCCGGCGGGATCGTCTCGGTTCCGGGCGTCTACGGCGGCTTCCTGGACAAGATCCCGTTTGGCGCGGCGATGAACAAGGGCCTGACCATCAGAACCGGCCAGACTCATGTCAACCGTTACTCGCTCGACCTGCTGCGCCGTATCGAGGAAGGCGAGATCGACCCAAGCTTCATCATTACCCACCGGGCAAAGCTCGAAGACGGGCCCGCCCTCTACGAAACCTTCCGCGACAAGAAGGACAACTGCATCAAGGTGGTGCTGACCCCATGATCTCCCGCAATGAATTATGATTGCGTAGTCATCGGCGGTGGGCCTGCAGGGCTCACCGCCGCCATTTACTTGGCACGCTTCCATCTGGCCGTGATCGTATTGGACCACGGTCAGGGCCGCGCGGCGTCCATCCCGATCACCCACAACCACGCCGGTTATCCGGAAGGCATAGCCGGGTGCGATCTCGTGCGACAGATGCGGCTCCAGGCCGAACGCTATGGAGCAAAGTTTCGGGTCGCCGAGGTGACGTCCCTGGAAAGGAATGGGGACGGTTTCATTGCAATGGCGGATGGCGAATTCGTCGAGGCGCGCGCCGTGTTGCTCGCCACCGGCGTTGTCAACCATCGTCCGCCGATGCCGGACGACCTGCACACGGAGGCTCTGGAGAAAGGCTTGATCCGGTACTGCCCGATCTGCGATGGTTTCGAGATCACCGACAAGGATGTCGGCGTTGTCGGTACCGGCCAACGGGCTTTGAACGAAGCGCTGGTCCTGCGGAGCTTTACCGCCCGAGTCACCATGATATCACCTCGAGATACTCACGACCTGAGCCGGGAGCAGTTGGCGACGCTGGCGCGACATGGAATAGAAGTTTTCTCAGGTCCGATCAGCGGAATCGACTTGAAGGAAAACCGGATCATCGTCGGCCTGCCTGGGGCATCCATGACCTTCGAGTCGATTTACCCGGCAATGGGATCGGATATCCGGTCGGAGCTTGCAGGAGCACTCGGAGCCAAGCGAACGGAGGTCGGATGCGTCGAGGTCGACCGGCAGTCGAAGGCCCGGCCAAGCTTTCTGGCAACGAGTTCAAAGAGGAATATTTCGACGTCGACGCGCACGAGGACGCGGTGGTTCTCTTTAAGCGCTATGCTGAATACGCAGCTCGACGGTGCCCGCCCGTGTCTCCCAATCCTGGTCGCGATAGCCGTTACGCTGCGCCAGTCGGAAGCCATTCTTCTCGCCATAGCCCGCACCGGTCTTCGTGCCGACCTCCAGCGCCATCAGCTTCTCGGCAGCAAAGCCGATCATCTCGCGCAGCAAATCGGCGTCGGCGCTCTTCTCAACGAGTGAGCGCAGGTTCATCATGTCGTCGGTCATCGGTGGTGTCCTTCAGGTTGGCTCTAAGCAACCCGACCCTACCGGAAATCACCGATGGCTATGAAATCCAGCTACACCACTCGACGGGACACGATCTTGGAACGCGGGCAATACATCCAAGCTCCATGGGTGCAAAGCCGCCGCGCTAGGTGGCTGAAACCGTTACTCGTCGACCCGCATATGATCTACGAATTTTCGGCACGACAGACATGCCAGGGCCGCTGCCACTTCGAAACGGCCCGAACATGATTAGAACCTATCTATTCAAGGGAATAGCATGTCGCAGACTATCGTAAATTAGCGTGGTCTAGCGTGCTGTAGAGTGGTTGCGGGGGCAGGATTTGAACCTGCGGCATTCGGGTCAGGAGCCAAGCGAGCTACCACGCAGCTCTACCGCATCACTTGGAATGACCGCCTCTAATTCCCATATGGTCACTACAAGCGGCCGCCACGGTGCGTGGCAATCATCTGGCCGCTCCATCTCAAGGAGACAACCCATGACAGACCAAGGAGTCGCTTCGGCGGCAGAGCCCGCCTATGAACCAAAGGTTCTAGCCAAGAAGTTTAGGATACCTGTCGAAGACGCGGCCAAGATCATTGACCAATATGGCTCAGACCGTAAGGCCATCGACAAAGCTGCCCGCCGTATTGCGGCCTAAAAACAAAAGCGGCGATCTCGACCCAATGGGGAGACCGCCGCAGGATTACCCGTTGCTGAGAGGAGGCAGCGCCAGGCGATGGAAGACGCCAGCAGGTGCGCATTGGTATGAGGCGTCCGGCGTACCGTTGGCGGTGCCGCCATTGTCCGCAGCGCGGCTCGACATTGCAGATTGTAGTTACGATGGAACAGAAGCTGTGCTGCTGCATTCTCGCTTCCGTTAGCCACTTACATTTCAAAGGAAATGATTATGAACAACATTGTTTGGCTCGTTGGAGCCGTCGTCATCGTACTTGCTATCTTGGGCTTCTTCGGGCTGCGGTAAAACTTACGCCCGCGTTCAGAAGCTGCAACAACGTGCAGCACAACGGGGCGTCCGGTCCGAGTTCAGGGCGCATGGATGATTTGGGATCGCGCTAAGTGCGCGACCCCTTCACCCATACCCCTTCACCCATAAAGGGGCACCAGTTGCCAGAAAACCTCCCTTGAGTCTTCGCCGATAATCCGCCAGCCTCCTAGCCTCCTCGAAGTTGTTTTGGCCGCGATCAGCAGTCGCCTCCCGACGTAGATCGCATGTCGCCCTTCGCGGACCTCTCCGAGCTGCCCATGCTCTTTGTCGTGGCCGCCTCGGTCAGCACGCGGACGTATTCATCCTGCATCACATCGAGCGCACGACCGAACGTGTCGCGGTTTTCGTGCTCGTTGAAGATTTCCTGCTAAGCTTGCGAACCGCTCTCAACATTCGCTCCCTCTCGGCGACCGATCAAGAGCTGGCGAAGGTTGCTTGGGCCATACGGAAAGCCGTCTTCGCATCGCTGCACTCCCGATACGCCTGTTGGGTTAGTGTAGGCCGCAGCGAGTATTTTCCTAGCCTCGGCTTTACTGATTTTTACGCGCTCACCTTTCCGAAGGTTCAGCTTAGCGGCTCAGAATCCTCCGCTTTGACCATCCATCGATAGTGGCTTTTTGCCCGACGCCTCGAAGCTGCGGAGACATCGTGACCGACAAACTTGACTGCATCTTTCACAGCTCCGATGATCCCATCTCCGAAGATCTCGCCATCATATTGGTGGAGGAGATATTGCAGTGCTCGCGGGTATCAGTCGACGTCCGCTTCCCCCCGACGAGGTGTGGGATGTAGCCAAGATGGTGTTCAAAGATATTGCTGGCTGGCCCCATGTTTCTCCTCTTGCTGCTGGAGCGGCTCCGGCCCTCATGCGGGCATGTTGTCTCGGAACCATTGACCTTCGCACGAGTTTGGTGACGGCAGACTAATGTCTGAAACACCGCGTGAAGGAGCCGGCTATGCAAAACGTTATTTGGGACAAGCCAGTCGTCGTGGGCGGCAAGTTGGTTTTTGGTCCTCTTGAGGCCCGACGGTTTCTGATGACCGACTGGCCGCACAAGAAGGATTCGAACTTCGCTGCAGCTGATGCGTGCATCCTCCGCGCGCTGGATGGCCGAGCCTCACCTGATGAGGCGCGGGAGCTCTTTGAGGCAGCCCTTCATTCAGCTGCGCTGGTAACCACCTTTGACTACAAGCTGGCGGGTTAGGCCGTGACATCCCTCACCTTTCTTCCCATGCTGGCGCTTGCGATCTTTCTCATCGCTGCCCTCGGAATTTTCACGTTCATCATCCTCCGTCGCGGAAAGCTGCGAGAGAGGAATCCTAGCCAGGTCGATCCCGACAAGCCGACCGCCGAATGGCTGAAGCGCGAAGCCGCTAACGGGAAGCGACCGCTCTGATGGACCAATTCGGAACTTGTGCCGCGGTCCGCCGTTTGCAGTGCAGCAACCACTGGAGGCCGCATGTCGACTTATCTGCCCATGAGCATCCTTGCCGCGATACTCGTTTGTGCTCTCGCCGCAGCAGCAATTGCGGTCTACAGCCGCTGGAGGCGGAGCCGAGCTCCCAGTAAGCAGGTTCCGCCGGAAGAGCCAACCTACGACTGGATCTACCGAGAAGCTGAAAACGCTCACAAGATCGGCAAGGGCCCCGAAGCCTGAACCAATATGGGGCACGGCGGTAACTGATCATTAAAGATACTGCCAGCATAGTCACCGATAGGGGACGACTTTGCTGGAGTTTATGATGCGTATTAACGGCGCTGTCCTCTTCGTAATACCCTTGATGGCATTGGTTGCGTTGGGCGCTTCCATTCTTTGGGAGCGCCCAACGTCTATCGATTACACGTTTACGAGCAGTATCCCATAGGCTGCTGCCGGCCTGGTTGCCGACCCCTATTCATCCGCATGAGATGTGCCGAAAAGCGTCGTATTCACCGAGCGCAAACGGGATCCCCTTTACGTCAGCGGGATCGTTACTCTCGATGAGGCCCAGCGCGAAAGTCAACTTCTCAAGCCTGGCCTGACCGCGCTCCTGCGTCCCTTGATCGTAGCTCCCCAATCACAGCCGATAAGCGCTCGATCGTGTCTTTGTCTTGCCTCGAGGTTGAGCCAAGTTTCACCATGATCCTCTTCGACGACGCTCTGGGTGACTTGTACGACGCGCTCGACAGCCGCCCGGGCCAGCGCATGCCGTAAGGCAGAGGCGCCCGTGCCCGGCGCGGATGTTTCTTTTGCTTGATCCCTGCTGTAACGGAGAAAGGATACGGTATCGCCTCAGTATCTTTAGAGGCTCGTCAGAAATTGTCGGCTCATGTAGTGGAGCAATGGAAGCTGCCGACATGCTCGATGCGGTTTGGGCGATCGGCAGCTCCACTTGCAGGATGGTGCACATGGTTGGCTCGTGATCACCACGCTGGACCCGGATCTCAACCTGGCGGGTCGGTGATAGGCGCTTTGCCGTCTACAGCGCCAAACCGGTCGGTCATCCATGTCTGCACCACAAAGACCGACAAGATTATCGCGGAAGAGAAGAGAAAGGTCGTAACTAACGGGCGTCGTTCCAGAAATCTCATCAGGGCGCAACGTTATCGTTGGCGACCAGTTCCAGATCGATGTGGGGAGCATAGCCGATGAGCCAAATTTCCATCCGCTCTGGGTTTTCGTCCTCGGTAAAAGGGCAAACAGATGCCGGATCGCCACGCTCGGCGGCTTCTCTGCCCAGATGAAATAGATGGATACGCTCCACCGGTATGATCTCGGAATTGTTCACTGTCTCGAAGCCTTCAACCCAGGCGTCCAGCTTTATTCCACTGCAGTCGATGTAGGGATTGGTGTGGCGCGGCATCCCTATGCAAGCCGCTCTTCTCCCCTGATTAAAACACTGCGAGTGCAAGACATCTTCAGCGGACATATATGGTACCCCGGTTTCTTCCACTAAACTAAAGATTGCGAATGAAGTTCCTTTCGCTTCCCAACTTTTTTGGAACGCGCGACTGGCGAACCGGACGCAGGGTCAATGCGGCGTTGACGTTGTTCTGCTCGGGCGGTTAAGAGTCGCATCTGTATCCTGTCGCAGCTTTAGTGAGGGCCATAATGCGGGTGATTGACGTCATTGAGCAACTTGAGGGCGCTACAGAGGGTTTTCGCGAATTAGATATGGAGGTGGCTAAAGTTCTGGGCTGGCGGCGTAGCAGTCGTGCAGTCACGGATTCTTCTACCAACGCGACTAAGATTGAAACCATCTGGATTAACCCATTGTCGGAACAAGCTGGCCGCGTGCCGAGGTATACGACAAATGTCCAATCGGCCTATGAATTGGCGATGCAACTGCTTCCATCGTCTGTGTGTGCCGTCAAATGGGACGGCACCCAAGGATGGGCATGGATGGATTCGTCAGAGACGCCAATATTCGCGGCCACTCCAGCTTTAGCTCTTTGCGCTGCCACCCTGCGCGCTTGCGGGAGTCTACCTAGCTGAGGTCGTGAATTCCCGCGCTAACCCCGTCCGAACTCATCGACAATGCGGATGATGTCGTCTTCCTCGAGATAGGAACCGGTCTGCACCTCGATCATTTCGAGCATGATCTTGCCGGGATTGGCGAGGCGGTGGACTTCACCCTGCGGAATGTAGACCGACTCGTTTTCACGCACGATCTTGATCTCGTCGCCGACCGTGACCTCCGCCGTACCCTTGACGCAGATCCAGTGTTCGGACCGGTGATGATGCTTCTGCAGCGACAGCTTCTTGCCCGGTGTGACAAACAGCCGCTTCACTTGGAACCGGTCACCGTTGAGGATCGATGTATATCCACCCCAGGGGCGATAGGAGGTCGGATGGGTCTGGGTCAGTGCTGCGGTGCCCTTGGTCGATCCCAGAAGCTTGAC
>UCIV01000044.1 GCA_900472575.1 Hyphomicrobiales bacterium | reverse complement strand
CGCTGCGCCAATGGGTTCGAGAACATGGTCTGGACGCGATCGTTTCAGCCGATGGCGACGGAGACCGCCCTCTCCTGTCCGATGAAACCGGCGAGCCGGTGCGCGGCGACCTGCTCGGACTGATCTCCTCCCTCTTCCTCGGCGCAGACGTTGTCGTGACACCGGTCACGTCCAATTCCGGCATCGAGGCGAACGGCAGCTTCCGCGTGGTTCGCACGCGGGTGGGCTCTCCCTTCGTCATTGCCGGCATGAGCGAGGCACTGGCAGCGGGGCATGAGAAGGTCATGGGGTTCGAGGCCAATGGCGGCCTGCTGACCGCCTCCACCTTCTCCCTGTCTGACGAATCCATCCGCCCACTGCCGACACGCGACAGCTTTCTTCCCATATTGGCGCCTCTCTGGCTTGCCGCGCAAAAGAAACTGCGCCTTTCGCAACTGGCAGAGGATTTCCGGATGCCGGTTGCCATGGCGGACNNNNACCCTTGAGGACGGCCGCATCATCCATCTGCGTCCATCGGGCAATGCACCCGAAATGCGTTGCTATGTCGAGGCGCGGACGGAAGAGGCTGCTGCGGCGCTGCTTGAAGATGGCCTGGCGCTGATCCGGCGCTTTGCGACCGAACGCAAGATTTAAAGACAATTCCGGCACTGAACACAGAACGGCACAAGGCGGGGCAAGCATGACTGACAAGATCATTCCGGTAATCATGGCGGGTGGCAAGGGAACACGTCTTTGGCCGCTTTCGCGTGCGAGCGCGCCAAAACAGTTCATCCAGTTCACCGATGATCTCAGCCTGTTCCAGAAGACGTTGGAGCGCATTTCCGACAGCAGCNNTTCGTGATGAAGAAATTCGGCGATGACGCCATCATCCAGGTTCTTGCTTCCGATCATGAGATCGTCTCCGGCGAAAGCTATCAGGAAGCGATCGACATCGCATTCAAGACTGCCAAGGCCGGCAAGCTCGTCACCTTCGGCATCATGCCGACCGAGCCGGCAACCGGTTACGGTTATATCGAAGTCGGCAAGGATCTTGGCGACGGCGCCAAGGCGGTAAAACGCTTCGTCGAGAAGCCGGATGCAGACAAGGCCGCCGCCATGCTCTCCGCCGGCGGCTTCCTGTGGAACTCGGGCATCTTTATGTTCGGTGCCGCACAGGTTCTCTCCGAAATGCAGAAATATGCACCGGCTGTGGCCGATGCGGCGGCTGCATCCGTTGCCAAGGCGCAGAACGATCTCGACTTCGTGCGGCTCGATGCCGAATCCTTTGGCAAGGCGACCGACATTTCCATCGACTACGCAATCATGGAAAAGACGGCCAATGCTGCGGTCGTCCCCTCCTCCTTCTCCTGGTCCGACATGGGAAGCTGGGATGCGGTATGGAAGCTCGGTAAGCAGGATACCGACGGCAACGTCGCGCTCGGCAATGCCACGGTGGTCAACACCCGCAATTCGCTCGTGATGTCGCGCACCAGCCATCTCGCAGTTCAGGGATTGGATGGCGTTGCCGTTATCGCCAGCGAGGACGCCGTCTATGTCGGCAAGCTGGACGAGAGCCAGAGTGTCGGCTCGCTGGTCAAGCTTCTGGGATCGAC
>UCIV01000009.1 GCA_900472575.1 Hyphomicrobiales bacterium | reverse complement strand
ATGCCCGAATGGCGCGTCGGATGTGCCTGTGCGGCACACATGGTGGCCTGAAGAGTGGTTTCGCCGGGCGTTCAAGTCCGTCCGTGAAAACGGAGTGCCCGGCGGCGGCGACATGGAGGGTTGGCGATAAGTCCTCGGGTTTAACCCGAGGATCCGCCCGTTTTCCATCAAGCCAGACGAAAACCATTCGGCAAGGCAACGGCAGAGGGACCGGAGTCGCGGATAAAAACTGCCGAACGGGGCGCTGAGAGGTGTCACTTACAAACTAAATCATGAGGCAGCTTTCAGCGCCCCGTCCGAACTTGGAAATGCTCAAGATCGCCAAGGGCGTATTGCATCCATATCCCGATGCGCATCTGTCACCCAGTCAACGACCTTAATCCCTGCGACAAATCCGCATTTCGAGCATTCGCCCGTGGAGGACGCAAAAAATATTCGCATTTGCCGCTTTCGGCGGCGGTTTTCTTTCCTCACAACGCGCCTATTTTCTGCGATCACCACGGCAACTCATTCGTTGGAGAATACCGAAATGAACCTCGTCAAAACCACTCTCAAGGCTGTTGCCGCCGCCCTGCTCGTGCAGGCTGCTTTTGCCGCTCCGGTCTTTGCCGGCGAAAATCTCGACAAGATCAAAAAGGCCGGCGTCATCCGCATCGGCACGGAAGGCACCTACGCCCCCTTCACCTTCCACGACGCATCGAACAAGCTCGTAGGCTTCGATGTCGAGATCGGCGAAGCGGTTGCCAAGAAGCTCGGCGTGAAGGCACAGTTCATCGAAGGCAAGTGGGATGGCCTGATTGCCGGTATCGATGCGGATCGTTATGACGCCGTCATCAACCAGGTCGGTATCACCGATGCCCGCAAGCAGAAATACGCCTTCTCGGAGCCCTATATCGCCTCCAAGGCCGTGCTGATCGTCCGTGACGACAACACCGATATCAAGGGTTTTGCCGACCTCAAGGGCAAGAAGGCCGCCCAGTCGCTCACCAGCAATTACGGCAAGATGGCCGAGGCCGCAGGCGCCGAACTCGTCGGCACCGATGGTTTCGATCAGTCGATCCAGCTGGTTCTTACCCGCCGCGCCGATGCGACGCTGAACGACAGTCTTTCCTTCTTCGATTTCAAGAAGCAGAAGGCCGACGCACCGGTCAAGATCGTCGCCGAACAGGCTGAAGCCAGCTATTCCGGCGTCCTGCTGCGCAAGGGTGACGACGAACTGGTGGCCGAGGTCAACAAGGCGCTGGCCGATATCAAGGCCGACGGCACCTACAAGACGATCTCCGAGAAATATTTCGGTCAGGACGTCTCCAAGTAAGGGATATGCAAGAGATATTCGTCCGATCCTCCTGCACTTGAACCGTGCTACGATTTGGCGAAAGCTGAACCCGAACGTCCGGCCTTGGCCGGGCGTTTTCGTGTTAATGATCATAGAGCGTTAGAGAGTAAGGACTTCGCCCGTGCCGCATTGGCTTCAACTGATGATGGATTCATTTCCGACCCTGCTCTGGGCCGGTGTGAAATTCACCGTGCCGCTGACCTTGCTCTCCTTCGCCTTCGGCCTGACGCTCGGTCTCATCACCGCCGTCACAAGGCTGTTCGGCCCGAAGCCGCTGGTGCTGATCGCAAGGTTCTACGTCTGGGTCATTCGCGGCACGCCGCTGCTCGTCCAGCTTTTCGTCATCTTTTACGGCCTGCCCAGCGTCGGCATCCTACTCGATGCCTTCCCGGCGGCGCTGATCGGCTTCACGCTCAATATCGGCGCCTATTCGTCCGAAATCATTCGCGCGGTCATCGCCTCCGTGCCGAAAGGCCAGTGGGAAGCGGCCTATTCGATCGGCATGAACTGGCGTCAGGCCATGGCCCGCACCATCCTGCCGCAGGCCGCCCGTGTTGCCGTGCCGCCGCTCTCCAACACCTTCATCTCGCTGGTCAAGGATACATCGCTCGCCGCCGCCATCACCGTGCCGGAACTGTTTCAGGCCGCCCAGCGCATCGTCGCCACCACTTACGAGCCGCTGATCCTCTATATCCAGGCAGCGATCATCTATCTGGCGCTCAGCTCCGTGCTTTCGGCGCTGCAGGTACGGCTGGAAAAACGCTTTTCAAGATATGGCGGCATGCTGGAGGCCAACCGATGATCGAGCTCTCCCATATCCGCAAGAATTTCGGCGACCTTCAGGTCATCGACGATATCAGCCTCAAGGTAAATGAAGGCAGCGTCACTGCCCTTGTCGGCCCGTCGGGCGGCGGCAAGAGCACGCTTCTGCGCTGCATCAACCTGCTCGAAATCCCAACTTCCGGCACGATCCGCCTAGGTGATGCGGTAATCGAGTTCGCTCCCGGCAAAAAGGTCGGCTGGGATGCAGTTCAAAAAATCCGCCGCCAGACCGGCATGGTTTTTCAGAATTTCCAGCTTTTCCCCCACCGCACGGCGCTCGAAAATGTCATGGAAGGCTTGGTCACGGTGTTGAAATGGCCGCGTGAGAAGGCGGAAGCCCGTGCGCGTGAACTGCTCACCAAGGTCGGCATGGCGCATAAGGTCGACTCATGGCCCTCGACCCTTTCCGGCGGCCAGCAGCAGCGTGTAGCAATCGCCCGTGCACTCGCCATGTCGCCGCGTGTGCTGCTCTGCGACGAACCCACTTCGGCGCTCGATCCGGAACTGGCAACCGAAGTCGTCGAGGTCCTGAGCAAGCTTGCAGCCGAAGGCACGACCATGGTCATCGCCACCCACGACCTGCGCCTCGCCTCCCGCGTTGCCGATCATGCGGTCTTCCTCGAAGCCGGCAAGGTCGTCGAACAAGGGGCGGCCGATCGCGTTTTCGGCGCACCGGAACACGAGCGCACCCGCCGCTTCGTTTCCTCCATCAGCGCTGCCGTGCAGTCGGGCTATGGGGAGGGCATCTGATCGGGTAATCGGGGCCGAAACGGACGCATACGGAACTGATATTCATCAATTCGGCCTTGACGCCGGGGTTCAGGGAACTAGACCGCGGACACTTTATTTCGTTCGGGAGTGAATTCTTGAAATCCTTGGCAACCTTCTCCGCCTTCGTCGGCAAGACCTTCGCAATCTGGGTCATCGTCTTCGCCGTCCTCGGCTTCTTCTTTCCGGAAACCTTCAAGCAGATCGCGCCGTGGATCGTCACGCTTCTGTCGATCATCATGTTCGGCATGGGCCTGACGCTGTCGGTCGATGATTTCCGCGAAGTGGTAAAGCGCCCCTTCGACGTCACTATCGGCGTGCTCGGCCAGTTCATCATCATGCCGCTTCTGGCCGTGATCCTGACCATGGTCATCCCCATGCCGCCGGAGGTCGCCGCCGGTGTCATCCTCGTCGGTTGCTGCCCGGGCGGTACTTCGTCCAACGTCATGACCTACCTGTCGAAGGGCGATGTGGCGCTTTCGGTTGCCTGCACCTCGGTCACCACGCTGGCCGCACCGATCGTCACGCCTTTCCTCGTCTGGATGTTTGCCAGCCAGTACCTGCCGGTTGATGGCTGGGCGATGTTCATGTCGATCGTAAAGGTCGTTCTCGTGCCGCTGGCATTGGGTGCCCTGCTGCAGAAGCTCGTCCCTTCGGTCGTGAAGGCCGCCGTTCCGGCCCTGCCGCTCGTCAGCGTCATCGGCATCGTGCTGATCGTCTCGGCGGTCGTTGCGGCGTCCAAGGGCGCAATTGCCCAATCCGGCCTGCTCATCTTCGCCGTCGTCGTCCTGCACAATGGCCTTGGCTACCTGCTCGGCTTCTTCGCCGCCAAGGCGTCGGGCCTGTCGCTTGCCAAGCGCAAGGCGATCGCGATCGAAGTCGGCATGCAGAATTCCGGCCTCGGTGCCGCTCTGGCAACCGCCTATTTCTCCCCGCTCGCCGCAGTCCCGAGCGCCATCTTTTCCGTCTGGCACAACATTTCCGGCGCGCTCCTCTCCAACTGGTTCTCGGGCCGTCTGGACGAGGAAGACAAGGAAAAGCTCAGCCAGACTACCTGAGGTCTGAAGAAATCACGCAAACGAAAAGGGCGGCTCTCGGGCCGCCCTTTGCAATTCATAAGTCTACTTTGGTTTACCGCACGACCATCTGCTGCTGGCCGGTGGAAGCGGCGGGTTTCGGGTCGCGGGTCTTGGCCGGTGCCGGCTCCGCGGTGCCGAGATACTTGTCGCGTTCCCGCCAGACGGCCGGGATTGCAAGAAGTCCAACCGCAACGACCGCAATCGCCGTTTTTGTCAGTTCGTCCAGCTCCGGCGAACGGCCGTCGAAATAATAGACGAAGTAAACGATGGCGACGTGCCAGACATAGACATAAAGCGAATGGCGGCCGAGCAGGCGCAGGAAACGCAGAGTGAACACCCAGGTCAGTGCCGAGGCAATCGCGCGAACCCATGCCGCCTTGTGCTTCGGGCCGGCAACGATCAGCCAGGTGACGAGCAGACCCATCGCCGCGAAGTTCAACAGATAGACCGGACCGAAATCTGCACGGATTTCCATCGAGGCGAACTTGCCGATCATGTGCGGCGGCATCAGCTCATTGGCGGTAATCAGGCGCAGCGGCAGGAAGAACAGCACCAGCACCAGCGCCACCTTGGGGATGAAGGTGTTGTCGGGCGACAGCACATTACCCCAGTTGATCTTGCCCGAAGACGTCAGCGCGCCGAGCACCAGACCCGAGAAGAACACGATCTGCCAGCCGAACAGGTTGAACGAAACGCGCAGCCCCTGATCATCGGCACCCATGACCAGCTCGTTGAGCGGGATGGTGAGCAACTGGTGCAGGCCAAGCTGGCCGGCCATCCACAGCATGATCGATGCGGCCACCACATAGTGCCATTTGTCTTCCAGCACGAGCTTGATCAGCATTGGCGCAAACAGCATGTAGATGATGTATTGCGGCAGAATGTCCATGAAGGTCGGCTGGTACAGGAAGGTCGCGATCGCGGCGAGACGCAGCGGATCGTCGAAGGTCGTGTAGCCCAACCAGTTGAACCAGATCGAATAGGCGCCCGGCAGCACCATCTGCGCCACCATGACCGCGATCACGATGCCCATCGCATAACGATAAAGCTCGAACGCGCGGCTATAGATCGCCGAACGACCAGCCGCATATCCGGCCTTCATCATCTTGCGGGCGTAAACCATGCCGATCATCAGGCCGGAAAGGAATACGAAACCCTGAGCGTCCTCCACGAAGGCGAGCTGGTTGTGATTGATTTTTACAAGCAGGTATCCACCAGCAAAGATAAGGTGGTTGAGTACCATGAACACGAGGAAGTACCCTCGCATTCCGTCAATGATTTCAAAGCGCTTCATCGGTCGCGGTCTCCGTCTCTGCCGGTTCCGATGGTGCCAGCCCCTCGGTCCGTAAGGCCTCTGCGGGCCAGGAAGTCACGCGCCTAAACGTCGCGAGAAGCCGGAGAGTTCCGGCAAGAATCGGTATTAGCCGACGTTCAGACATTTCAACCGTAAACAGTCCGTGATGACTGTCACATGAACGGCATTTGTCAGTGGATGTGGAAAACTATTCGGCGGCGACCCGGCGCAAACCGGCGCTTTGCGTCAGATAAGCGCGGATTGCCGCAGGCTTTACTGGCTTGTGCTGCACGGCAATGCCATGCCGCTCGGCCTCTGCCCGAACCTCCGGTGTCCGGTCGGCCGTGATCAGCATCGCCGGTATTGCGGTCTGATAATGGGACCTCAGCGCAAGGATTGCCTCGATCCCGTAACCGTCGTCGAGATGGTAGTCGGCGATGATGACATCCGGCGGCGGTTCGCGGCCCTTGATGATCGTATCGATCTCGGCAAGCGAGCGGGCCTGGCCGACCGTGCAGCCCCAGCCGGTGATCAGAAGGCTCATGCCTTCGAGGATCTGCGGTTCGTTGTCGACGCAGAGCACCCGCAATCCATTCAACACATTGGCGGGTTTTGCACGCTCGCGTCGAACCCTGGCCGAAGCAGCGTTCGGCGCAGCGAGGTCTCGCGGGATCTCGACGCGGAAGCTCGTGCCGCGGCCGGGCTGCGAGGCAAGCTGTACCGGATGGCTCAGCATCCGCGACAGCCGGTCGACGATGGAAAGCCCCAGCCCCAATCCGCTTGCAGTCCGCGCGCCATCCTCCAGCCGGGCGAATTCCTTGAACACGGTGCGGAATTTTGATGACGGAATGCCGATGCCTGAATCCAGCACCTCGATAATCACCTTGTCGCCACGCCGACGCGCGCCGACGATTACCTTGCCCGAGACCGTGTACTTGATCGCGTTGGAAACGAGGTTCTGCACCAGTCGCCGCAGCAGGTTGGCGTCGGACACCACTTTCAGCGAGGTCGGCATGACGACGAATTTGAGATCCTTCTCCCGCGCCATCGGCGAAAAGTCCGTGTCGATCCGCTTGAACAGATCGTCCAGCTCTATCGAGCTGAAACGGGGCTTCATCGTGCCGGTGTCGAGCCGCGAAATGTCCAGTACGGCGCCAAGGATTGTTTCGACCGATTCCAGCGAACTGTCGATGTTGCGGGCGATCGCCGCATTCTTGTCCGCGCCGGCAAGCCGTTCGACGAGCGTCGATGAATAAAGCCGGGCGGCATTGAGCGGCTGCAGGATGTCATGGCCTGCAGCGGCAAAAAAGCGGGTCTTGCTAACATTCGCCTCGTCGGCCGAGGCCCGAGCCTCGCCGAGCGCGCGGTTGACGCGGGTAAGCTCCGCAGTTCGCTCCCCGACCCGCTGCTCCAGCGTCTCGTTCGCCTGTTTCAGCGCCTGATCCGCGGCAACGCGCGCGGTAATGTCGGTAAAGGTTGCAACGAAACCCGCATCCGGCATGGGGTTGCTGCGGACTTCGATGATCCGCCCACCGCCTTGCACCATGAGCGAGAAGGTCGTTCCGAGATCCTTGAACTGGCTGGTAATAGCTTCTGTTTCACTCTCGCCCACATCGCCGCGTTCGGCGAGCAGCGCCACGATATCGGAAAGCTGAAAACCCACCTGGCCCGCCTGTTCGGGAAGATCCAGCAACTGACGGAACCGACGGTTCCAAACCGTCAGCCGGTCGGAACTGTCGAACACGGCAATCCCCTGATCCATGTGGGAAAGTGCCGTCTGCATCATGTCCTGATTATATTGCAGCGCCTCGCTCGCCTGGTCGAGCAGCCAGGCGGTGTCGGAATTGGTGTCCTCCACCTTCTGCAGCAGCAGCGAAAGCACCAGCCGCGCCGAAGACGAGCCGATTGCGCTGCCGAGCAACTGTTCGGAAAAATGGATCATCGCCATGTCGGCCTGCTGGTCGTCCCGGAACCGGCGCCCGGCAGTTTTTTCGTAATTGGAGAAGGAGCGCAGCATCCGCTCCTCGCCGAGATAACGGGCGATCACCGTCTTCAGGTCACCGACGCTGATGCGGGTCTTCCAGCCGCGCGTGGCAAATTGTGACCGTGGCTGGCGCTTGACGAAAATCCCCGCCTGCAACCGCTCCACCGGGCGTGGATTTCGCGACAGCGAACCGAGCACGAATGCAATCGTGTTGAGCGCGAGGCTGAATATCGTCGTCGTGACGAAAGGATCGATCTCCCGCCCGGAAAAGATCGCAGCGCCGGGAAAGATGAAATTCAGCACGGCCGCCGCGATATGGGAGTTGTCCGGTCCGCCAAGGCTCGGCAGGAACAGGAGATAGGCCCAGGACAGGAAGCCGAAGGAAAGGCCTAAAATGGCGCCGCGCGCATTGGCCCGCCGCCAGATCAGCCCGCCGAGAAGGGCAGGGGCGATCTGCGCAATGGCGGCAAACGCGAGCAGGCCGATCGACGCCAGCCCCGACTGGCTGTCGGCCATCCGGTAATAACCGTAGCCGAGCAGCATCACGGCAAAGATCGCCGCACGGCGGATATTGAGAAGCGTGCGGGTGAGGTCCTGGCTTGCGCCGGCATGCGAGGCGAGCTTGCGACGCAGGAAAAGCGGCAGCACGATATCGTTGGATATCATGATCGACAGCGCCACCGATTCCACGATCACCATTGCCGTTGCTGCCGAAAAACCGCCGATGAAGGTCATCAGCGTGACGAAGGGAAGCCCGGCTTCGAGCGGCAGCGTCAGAACATACAGGTCGGCATCGCCCATGCCGCCGAACGTGATCAGCCCGGCTGCCGCCACCGGGATCACGAAGATATTGATGGCGATGAGATAGACCGGCAGCAGGAAAGCGGCGGCACGGCGTTCCCGCGGTGTTCGGTTCTCCACCACCGTGACATGGAACTGCCGCGGCAGTATGACGATTGCGAACGCCGACAAAAGAATGACCAGCACCCATCGGCTGACCGGCGTTTCATAGGATGCAGCGGATGCAACCAGCAGGCTTTCTGATGCCCTGGCCGCAAGATCCGACCATCCGTCGAACATGAAGAACACGACGGCGATCCCGACTGTCGCGAAGGCGACCAGCTTCACGAGGGACTCCATGGCGACAGCCAGGATCAGCCCGTCCTGATGTTCTGTCGCATCCGTATGGCGAGTGCCGAAGACGACGGCGAAACAGGCCATCAGCAGGGTAACGATCAGCGCGAGATCGATGAAATGCAGGTTGCCGCTGCCGATGCCGAAATCGGATGGATTGACCATCACCGCGACGGAGCTGGACACTGCTTTCAGCTGCAGCGCGATATAGGGCACAGTGCCGACCAGCGCGAGCACGGCGACGATCGCTGCTACCGTGGCGTTCTTGCCGTAACGGGCGGCAATGAAATCGGCGATCGAGGTGAGTTTTTCCGCCTTGGCCAGTTCGACGATGCGGCGAATGATCGGCATGCCGAGCGTGAACGCCAGGATCGGCCCGATATAGATCGCGGCGAATTCCAGCCCGCGCTGGGAGGCAAGGCCGACACCGCCGAAATAGGTCCAGGAGGTGCAGTAAACGGCAAGGCTCAAGGCATAGACCAGCGGTCGCCCGCCTTTGGGAACACCCGAAAGCCGGCTCTTTCTGTCGCCGTAACTCGCCACCGCAAAAAGCAGCAGAATATAGGCGAATGCCGAGACAAGAATGACCCAGCCTTGAAGCATGTTTCCTCCCCCGCAGGCACGTGCGGACAGGAGATGAGATTAAGCGAAAGACGAAGCGTTGGAAATCGGCGAAGCCTCGTCAAAAAGTTCAATGCGGTCGAAGCTTCTCTGAGGATCTGTCAGGTTTAAACCCTTGGCTTTTTGCATCTTTTCAGTATCTGATGAAACGCTATGTTAAGCACGACGGCAACCGAGAGAGGGGTCAAGTCATGTCTGTAGTCAGCGAGTTTCGTTCATTTATTGCAAAGGGCAATGTTATCGATCTGGCGGTCGGTATCATCATTGGCGGCGCCTTTACCGGCATCGTTACATCGCTTGTCAATGATATCGTCATGCCGGTCGTCGGCGCGATCACCGGCGGCGGTTTCGATTTCTCCAATTACTTCATCGCGCTGTCGAGCGCCGTCACGGCTCCGTCGCTGGAAGAGGCGCGCAAGCAGGGCGCTGTCTTCGCTTATGGCAGCTTCATCACTGTTATGATCAATTTCGTCATTCTCGCCTTCATCATCTTCCTGATGGTCAAGGGTGTGAACAAGCTGCGCGCCATGGAAGAAAAGAAGCCGGTCGATGAAAAGCCTGCACCGCCGCCGGCCGATATCCAGCTTCTTTCGGAAATCCGCGATATCTTGAAGACGAAGTAACGAGACGCCTTGAGCCTGCAACTCATCAGAACAATGAATTGCAGGCTCAAGGAAACTCATGGGATTTCCGGACTTTTCTGCGCTATGAAAGGCACACGAAAAACAGGAAATCCGCATGTCTCTGCTTGGCTCCCTCAGTTCCCGCGCTCTTGCTGCTCCTGAAAGCGGCATTGTCGAGATCATTACCCATGCCCGCATCGGCGGCCGTGACGATCTGATCCCGCTTTGGGCGGGTGAGGGCGATCTGCCAAGCCCGGATTTCATCAACCGCGCAGCATCCGACGCGCTTCTGGGTGGCGAGACCTTCTATACCTGGCAGCGCGGCATTCCCGAGCTGCGACAGGCGCTTGCCGATTATTACACTCGCCATTTCGCGGTTTCGCTGCCGCCCGAGCATTTTTACGTCACCGGTTCCGGCATGCATGCCATCATGATGGCCGTGCAGGCGATCTGCGGACCGGGCGACGAGATGATCTATCTGTCGCCCACCTGGCCGAACATCGTTTCCGCAATCGAGCTTTCCGGCGCTGTCGCTACCGGCCTGCCGCTTGAGTTCACCGGTGGTAAATGGTCGCTCGACCTGAATAGGCTCGAAGCAATGATCACGCCGAAGACCAAGGGCCTGTTCGTCAACACGCCGTCCAACCCGACCGGCTGGACCGCGACGAAGGAAGACTTGGCCAGCATCCTCGGGCTTGCGCGTAAACACGGCCTGTGGATCATCGCCGACGAAATCTATTCCCGCTATTATTACGGCGGCGCGGTGAGGGCTCCGTCCTTCCTCGATATCGCGGAGCCGAACGACCGCATCATCTATGCGAACTCGTTCTCGAAGAACTGGTCGATGACCGGCTGGCGCGTCGGTTGGCTGGTCGCCCCGCCGGAATTGGGGCAGGTCATCGAGAACCTCATCCAGTATTCGAATTCCGGTGTCGCCCAGTTCATGCAGCGTGGCGCCGTCGTGGCGCTGAATGAAGGGGATGCTTTCGTTGAGGAAAATATCGAGCGCGCCCGCGTTTCTCGCGACATTCTCTGCGACAGGCTGATCGCCACCAACCGTGTCCAGACGCTGAAGCCCGAAGGGGCGATTTATGCGTTCCTGAAAGTGGATGGCATCACTGACAGCCGCGCGGCGGCACTCGATATCGTCGACAAGATCGGCGTGGCACTCGCACCGGGATCGGCCTTCGGCAAGGGCGGCGAGAATTTTCTCCGCGCCTGCTTCCTGCGCAATCCCAAGCATGTCGAAGAGGCCGCCGACCGGCTCGCGGGTTATATCAAGGCGCTCTGAGACAGTTGCCGGGGCTATTCGATAAAATTCGAAATATCCCCGAAAACCTCCCTTATCCACGTCATCGGATATAGTTGGGTCACCCCTTCATAAGTAACCGGTGATCAAGCGCCGCAATGCTTTCCTGCAAAAAACAAAAGGCAGGGAAGTTGTTCATGGCAGTGCTGGTAACAGGCGGTGCGGGGTATATAGGCAGCCATATGGCCTGGGCGTTGCTGGATGCCGGGGAAGACGTTGTCGTGCTTGACCGGCTTTCGACCGGCTTCCGCTGGGCGGTTCCGGATGCGGCGCGCTTTTATCTCGGCGATGTCGGCGATCAGGCCCTGCTAGCCCAGGTCTTCGCGGAAAACCAGATCGAGGCGATCATGCATTTCGCCGGCTCGATCGTCGTGCCGCAGTCCGTCGCCCATCCGCTCGATTATTATGAAAACAATACCAGCAAGACCCGGCTTCTCGCCGCTGCCGCGATCGAGGCCGGCATCAGGCATTTCGTCTTTTCCTCCACCGCTGCCGTCTATGGCGACCAGAAGGACGACACGCCGGTTCTGGAAAGCGCGATGACGTTGCCGAAAAACCCCTATGGCCAGTCCAAGCTGATGTCGGAACTGATGCTGCGCGATGCCGCTGCGGCTTATGATTTCCGCTTCGTCGCCCTGCGCTATTTCAACGTCGCCGGTGCGGATCCGCTCGGTCGCACCGGTCTTTCCACCGTCGGTGCAACGCATCTGATCAAGCTCGCCTGTGAAGCAGCCCTCGGCGAACGGCCGGGCGTCGATATCTACGGCACCGATTACCCCACACCGGATGGCACCGGCGTGCGTGACTATATTCACGTCACCGATCTCGTCGAAGCGCATCTGAAGGCGCTGAGCTATCTGCGCCGTGGCGGCGAGCCGCTGATTGCCAATTGCGGTTATGGCCGCGGTTACTCGGTGCTGGAAGTGCTGAACGCGGTGAAGCGTGTCAGCGGCCACTCGTTCGAGGTTCATTACGGCCCGCGTCGTCCGGGAGATGCGGCAAGCGTCGTTGCCAATTCGACACTTGCCCGCAGGCTTCTCGAATGGCAGCCGCGCCATGACGATCTCGACCTGATCGTCGAGACCGCGATCGCCTGGGAAGGGCAATTGGCCGGTCGCCGGGTGGAAGATCTCCGCTCGCTCCACCAGCGTCTGGCCGCCGTGCGCTTCTGATGCGCGATCAACGACAGGTGTGTCATGCCGAAATGATTATGGATAAGCGATTGCTTGAGGAGTAAGGGAAGCGCAAACAATCTGATCCGACGGATATCATGCGCCTCTCTTTGACAGCCGGTCTCGTTCTTCTTTTCTGCGGTATAACCGCTTTGCCGGCCTATGCCTCGGATATCCCCAAGGCTGCCGCACAATCGCCGTCAGCCGTCTTGCCAAAGGTAAAGCTGGTCGAGCCGCGCCTGCATCTTGCCAAGGGTGAGGCCGGCGCCAAGTCGCGTGTCGCTCTGACCTTCGACGCATGCATGGGTGCCGTCGATGAGCGCATCCTGTCGACGCTGATCAGCGAGCGTATCCCGTCCACGATCTTCGTCACCGCCCGCTGGCTCAGAAAGAATCCGCAGACAGTTGCGGTCTTTCTCGCCAATCCGGACCTGTTCGAGATCGAGAACCACGGCGAGAACCACATTCCGGCGATCGATGTCGCCGTGCCCGTCTATGGCATCCCGTCCGCCGGATCACCACAAGCCGTATCGCGGGAAGTCGGCAAGGGGGCGGAAGCGGTGATTGCTGCGGGCTTTTCGGCGCCCCGCTGGTTCCGGGGGGCGACGGCGAAATACGATGCGAGCTCGATCGATGAGATCCGCAAGATGGGCTATCGCGTCGCCGGTTATTCGCTGAACGGCGATGACGGTTCGCTGCTTGGCGCAGGCGCCGCCGAGAAGCGCATTGCGGCAGCCAAGGACGGGGATGTCATCATCTCCCACATCAACCAGCCGACCCATGCGGCAGGGCAGGGTGTCGCCAATGCTATTTTGAAGCTCAAGGCCCGCGGCGTTGAATTCGTCCGGCTCGCCGATGTCGAAACTATCGGCGACAACGATACGACCGGGCAGCGCCCCGGCCTGTTTTGAGCGGTTCGCATCTGCTGCGCCATCGCACCCGATTCTAAAACATGAGTTAAATCCTCAAGTCACTTGATCTGCAGCAAGTGGCCCCATGTCTCCAGC
This sequence comes from Hyphomicrobiales bacterium, assembly GCA_900472575.1. Lineage (GTDB taxonomy): Bacteria > Pseudomonadota > Alphaproteobacteria > Rhizobiales > Rhizobiaceae > Neorhizobium > Neorhizobium cellulosilyticum. Next base: position 66,890 of record UCIV01000009.1, on the reverse strand, counting down.
CTCTAGATTGCCGTCATATTGACGATCGGTAATCAGCGGAGAAGTTTGGGCATGGCATCGAGTGAGGACTTGGCACGCTATTTTGCGGCCGGAACCGGGCTCGATCCGCTCAGTGAGGCATTCAGCCGGCGGGGGGCGGTGATGCCGTTTCGCGGCAAGCGGCGTCTGCCGCCGGAAGAGATGCAGGATGTCTGGCTTGAGCTCCAGTCTCAGCCGGCTAAACCGGGCAAGCGGCTCGCCTATATCCACGTCCCTTTCTGCGCCAACCACTGCCTGTTCTGCGGCTTTTACCGCAATGCCTACGTGCCGCAGATAGGGGCGGATTATACCGAACTGGTGATCGAGGAAATCAGGCGTGAGGCGCAAACCACTGCCCTGCGCCACAACCCGATCCACGCCGTCTATCTCGGCGGCGGCACCCCGACGGCGTTGAGCGCGGAGGAACTGTCGCGGATCATCACGACTGTCCGCACCGAGCTGCCGCTCGCGCCCGATTGCGAGATCACCGTTGAGGGCCGGATCATCCATTTCACCCCGGACAAGATCGATGCCTGCCTGGAGGCGGGGGCGAACCGGTTCTCGATCGGCGTCCAGACCTTCGATACGGATGTGAGGAAGCGGCAGGGACGTCGCTCCAGCCGCGAAGAGGCCGTCCGCTTCCTCGAATATCTGCGCGACCGGGATCGCGCCGCCGTGGTGATCGACCTCATCTACGGGCTGCCGGGGCAGACGCTCGATGTGTGGCAGCGGGATCTGGAAACGGCGGTCGATATCGGTCCCGATGGTCTCGATCTCTACGGGTTGAACCTCATTCCCACCACGCCGCTCTTCAAGGCGATCGAAGCCGGGAAATTTCCGGCGACGCCGAGCCTGAACCAGATCGGCGCGTTCTACCGAACCGGAGCCGATTTCTTCCGGCGCAGGAACTGGCGTCAGATCAGCAACAACCACTGGGCCCGCACCACGCGCGAGAGAAATCTCTACAATCTGCTGATCAAGGAAGGAGCGGATTGCATCGCCTTCGGTTCCGGCGCTGGCGGCTCCATCGGTCCGGTCGGTTACGGCCTCAATGGCGATCTGGCGGTTTATGGCGAAGACGTGCGGGCCGGCCGCAAATCGCTCGGCATGATGATGATTTCCGACGAGCTTTCCGCCCTTCGCACGCTGGTAACGGCAGGTTTTGAGGTCGGGCATCTCGATCTCGGCCAGCTGGACCGAACCTCCGGGCGCGCCATGACGCCGATGCTGGAACCGCTTCTCGCCCAGTGGCAGGGAGCGGGCCTTCTGTCGTTCGCGGGCGGCATCGTCGAACTCACCACTGCGGGCCGCTTCTGGTACTCGAACCTGATCGCTGCCCTCCACGACATTCTGACCCTTGAACTGGGCCCTTCACGCGATGCGGCCTGAACGAACTCATTGAAACGGAGCAGGGACATGTCCGATCTCGACCAAGCCGAAGCCATCACGAAGATCAAACAGGCCATCGCCGAAAAGCCGGACGGCGTGCTGGAAGCGCTCGCCGTGCAGCATGGCGTCACGTTTCAGACGGTGCTCGAATGTTTGCCGGAAGGTGTTACCCGCATCGACGGGCGCCATTTCATCGATGTGCTGACGGATATCGCCAACTGGGGCGACGTCATGTTCATCTGCCATTCCAAGGACGCCATCATCGAGTTTTCCGGCCCCTTGCCGAAGGGCGAGATGGGCCACGGCATGTATAATCTGCACGGCGGCCCCGGCGGTCTTTCCGGCCATCTGCGCCCGGAAAATTGCGCCGCGATCTTCTTCGTCCGCCGCCTGTTCATGGGGCTTGAAACCAGGTCGATCCAGTTCTTTAATGCCGAAGGCGAGACCATCTTCAAGATCTATGTTGGCCGTGACAGGGAACGCAAGCTGAAGGCCGTGCAGGTCGAGCGTTTCGAACGTCTTGCCATCCAGTTCGCCAGGCCTGCAGGCAATGCCTGACACGCGGCTGCTTCTGATTTTCGGTGCCAGCCGCGGCGTCGGCCTCGAACTGGCGCGGCTCGAGCGTGCCGCCGGTCGTCCGGTTATAGCGATGTTGAGGCCGCAATCGGATGTCGGGCATCTGCAGGAAATCGGCGTCGAGATCCTGCGCGGCGATGCCCTGTCTCGGCCGGATATAGAGCAGGCGCTGTCGCAGCTGTCCGGTTCGTTCGATGTCGTCTCGACATTGAGCGGGCGAGGCGAGGATGGCCGGCTTGTCGATGACGAAGGCAATATCAACGTCATCGAAGCGACGGCTGCGAGTGGCAGGGCACGGCGCTTTGTCTTCATCACCTCCATGGGCTGCGGAGACATGGCGCCCTATCGATCGGAACGGGCGATTGCCGCCTTCGGCGCGGTCGTCGACGCCAAGACGCTTGCCGAAGACAGTTTGAAAGAGAGCGGTCTCGACTGGACGATCCTGCGTCCGGGCGGCCTCGTCTCCGAACCCGCCACGGGAAATGGGCTGCTGACCCGCAACCCTCGGGTCCACGGTTTCATCCACCGCGCCGATGTCGCGCTGCTTGCCTCCCGGGTGCTGCGTGACCCCGCGACATCCCGCCATGCGTTTGCCGCTGTCGATCGGGACCGGATGAGTTGCGACACGCCGGTGGAACCCTTCTCGCTCGCGTGAGACAGTCCGTTCCAGCATTGCGCACCCGGTGATAAAAACACCGGGTGAGCTTTTGTTTTCCGGGCTTTTTGGTTATGGACATCCATGGCCGAAAATGACGACGTAAATGATGATGCCCTTGCAAGGGGCGAAAGCCGCGGCGATCGGGCCCGTAAGGCGCAGGCGGCGCGAGAGGCCGAGCGCAAGGCAAAGGCCGCTGCAAAACTTCGCGAAAATCTGATGCGTCGCAAGGGACAGGCCCGCGCTCGCCGCGCCGGCGAAGCGGACGATACACAGGGACTTCCGGCATCCACGCCGTCTGCCGCAAAATCGGACGAATCATCCTGACTATAGCGGTCACGGGACGTCACCAGATTTAGAAACATTGAAGCGCCAGGGGTTTTCGTCTAAGGACGCGACCTTCCGAGCGTGAGAGGGAAAGTTTTTCAACCATGGATCGCATTCGCATTACCGGCGGCAACAAGCTGAACGGCATCATTCCGATTTCCGGCGCCAAGAACGCCGCCCTGCCGCTGATGATCGCCTCGCTTCTGACCAGCGACACCCTGACGCTTGAAAACGTGCCGCATCTGGCAGACGTCGAGCAGCTTCTGCGCATTCTCGGCAACCACGGCGTCGATATTTCCGTCAACGGTCGCCGCGAAGGCCAGACCGACAGCTACGCCCGCACCATACAGTTCACCTGCCGCACGATTGTCGACACCACCGCTCCTTATGAACTGGTCTCGAAGATGCGTGCCTCCTTCTGGGTCATCGGCCCGCTTCTGGCGCGTGAAGGCAAGGCCCGCGTCTCGCTGCCCGGTGGTTGCGCCATCGGCACGCGTCCGGTCGACCTCTTCCTCGAAAGCCTTGCAGCGCTTGGCGCCGAGATCGAGATCGACGGCGGTTATGTCAACGTATCGGCCCCCAAGGGCGGTCTCGTCGGCGCGCAATACACTTTCCCCAAGGTCTCCGTCGGTGCGACCCATGTGCTGCTGATGGCAGCGACGCTCGCCAAGGGCACGACCGTCATCGACAATGCTGCGCGCGAGCCGGAAATCGTCGATCTGGCGGATTGCCTGATCGCCATGGGCGCCAAGATCACCGGCGCCGGCACGAAGACCATCACCATCGAAGGCGTCTCCTCCCTGCATGGCGCGCGTCACCGCGTGCTGCCGGATCGTATCGAGACCGGCACCTATGCCATGGCCGTGGCCATGACCGGCGGCGACGTGACGCTGACGGGCACGCGCGCCTCGCTGCTCGATAACGCACTCGACACGCTGAAGCTCGCCGGTGCCGAAATCACCGAGACCGAAAGCGGCCTGCGCGTCGTGCGCAACGGCAACGGCATCCAGCCGGTCGATATCGTCACCGAACCCTTCCCGGGCTTCCCGACCGACCTGCAGGCGCAGTTCATGGCGCTGATGACCCGTTCCTCGGGTGTCTCGCATGTGACTGAAACCATCTTCGAAAACCGCTTCATGCACGTGCAGGAACTGGCCCGCCTAGGTGCCAAGATCTCACTCTCGGGTCAGATGGCGCGCATCGAAGGCGTTTCCAAGCTGAAGGGTGCCCCGGTCATGGCGACCGACCTGCGCGCCTCCGTGTCGCTCGTCATCGCCGGCCTTGCCGCCGAAGGCGACACCATGGTCAGCCGCGTCTATCACCTCGATCGCGGTTTTGAGCGTCTGGAAGAGAAGCTCACCCGCTGCGGCGCAATCGTCGAACGCGTCAGCGACTGATCGTCGCCCAGATCACGAAGTCTTTGAAAGGACGGCAAGGAAACCCTTGCCGTCCTTTTTCGTATCCCTATGTTGAAGCGGCGTCCCAAGTTCCTTCCGCCTCATCTTCATGATCCGGCTTGGTCTTTCTGTTTCAACGCAATTCCGCATGCAGAACCTGCGCCCACTTTTGCTGGAATTGCTCTCATCGGAGATTTCCCAATGGCTGACGTTTCTTCTCCCGTCTGGTTTATTACCGGCTGCTCGACCGGCTTTGGCCGCGAACTCGCCAAGCTGACGCTCGATCGCGGCTGGCCGACCGTCGTCACCGCCCGCGACAAGAGCAGGCTTGCCGATCTCGTTGCCGGTTATGACAATGCACTGGCCGTCGATCTCGACGTCACGGATCAGGCCCAGATCGAGGCCGCGGTAAAGGCTGCGGAAGAAAAGTTCGGCCGCATCGATGTGTTGGTGAACAACGCAGGCTACGGCTATCAGGCCTCGCTCGAGGAAGGTGAAGAAGCCGAAATCAGGGACATGTTCGACGCCAATGTCTTCGGACTATTCGCCATGACGCGTGCCGTCCTGCCCGGCATGCGCACCCGTCGCAAGGGACATGTCCTCAACCTGACCTCCCAGGCCGGTTTCATCGGCTTTGCCGGATCGGGCTATTACGCCGCCACCAAACATGCGGTCGAGGGCTTTTCCGATGCGCTTGCCGCCGAAGGCGCTCCGATCGGCATCAAGGTGACCTGCGTGGCGCCGGGGCCTTTCCGTACCGATTGGGCAGGCCGTTCGTTGAAGCAGACACCGGTGAAGATCGCCGACTATCAGGAGACGGCCGGTAGCCGCATGACCACGACCGCAGGCTATAGCGGCAAGCAGCCGGGCGATCCGGTTCGTGCCGGCGAGGCGATGATCAAGGCGACCGAAACGCAAAACCCACCGCGCCATCTGGTGCTCGGTGAACTTGCCTATAACGGCATCACCGGCAAACTTGCGGAGCGCCTTGCCGAAATCGAGAGCTGGAAAGATGTCAGCCTCTCGGCAGATTTCCCGAAATAAGCTTTTGACATCCATTGAACGAAGCCGGGGCGTGATATTCGCTCCGGCTTTTTGTTGTGTTCTTCAAGCCGATCGCTGCTGCGCCTGACGTCGAAGGATTTCGGTTGTCGTGTCGCGATCTGCGGGTCGACCAAACAGATACCCCTGTGCAAAACCGCAACCGAGACGCTGCAGGCGAAGTGCCTGATCGGTTGTCTCGACACCTTCCGCCACCATGCGAACACCCAGTCCGCTCGCCATGCCGAGCAGCGCTTTGATGATCACTTCGCCGGGGCCGCCCGACATGCGATCGACGAAGCTCTTGTCGATCTTGACGATATCGACCGGGAAATTCAGGAGATGGGTAAGCGAGGCATACCCGGTGCCGAAATCGTCAAGCGCCACCAGCAATCCATCGGCCCGCATGCCTTCGATCGTCTGGCCGACCTTGCTGTCGCGTTCGTCCATATAGACCGTCTCGGTGACTTCAACGACGACCTGTTCAGGCGGTACCTTTTCCTGTGAGAAGATCTGGCTGATCCGCGCCCGCAGGTCTCCCTGATCGAAATCCGCCATCGACACATTCACGCTGACATAGGAAAGCGGAAGAACTTGATCGCGCCATGAGCGCATGTCGCCGGCAACCTGCTTCAGCATGAGGTTCGTCAACTGATGGCCAAGCGAGGCATCCTGCAAGGCTTCCGCAAACATTCCGGCCGAGAGAACCTGTCCGTCCGCCGTACGCACGCGGCAAAGCGCTTCCAGCCCGACGATCTCCTTGGTGTCTAGCCGGACGATCGGTTGGTAATGCGGCTCGATACGCCCTTCGATAAGCGCGTTGGTAACGGTTTGAAGGACACGAAAACGTTCCGTCACCGCGCCGGCAAGCTCGTCACTGTAAAGAACGAAACTGCCGCGCGCAGTCTGTTTCGCATGGTGAAGCGCGAGATTGGCATGTTGCAGATAGGACGGAACGCCGGACGGATGCAACGGGTCGCAGATGGCGCCGCCGCAACTTGCCGAGAGGCGAAGTGTGTGGCTGTTTTCCTGCAGGCTGCGCTCTGCCATCGCGTCCAGGATGCTTGTGCAGACTGCGGCCAGATCCGACGGATCATTGTCGATCAGCACCGCAAATTCGTCGGCATCGACTCTGAAGCTTTTCTCAGGCCCGATGATCCGCGTGATCGCATGCGCCGCCTCGAGGATCAGCCGGTCGCCCGTCGTGTGGCCGAAGGCATCGTTGATCTGCCCCAGATGATCGATATCGATCAAGAGGATACCGAACGGATCGGGATTGTTCTTCGCCCTCTCCTCGACCGTTCTGATGAAATTGGCGCGATTGCCCAGCCCTGTGAGGATATCGAAATAGGCAAGTCGCTGGTTCTCAGCCTTCATCTCTTCGCGTTCAAGCACTAGCGAACAGAGGTCGACGCATTCGGCAACGATCATACGCTCGTCTTCGGTCGGTCCCCGGTTTTCCTTGTAGTAGAAACCGAAGGCACCGAGCACACGACCGTCGCTTTGCAGGATCGGGCTCGACCAGCAGGCCTTGACCTCGTGCTCTCTTGCCAGAATGTCTGCGAGCGCCCGATACGGCAGCCAGTAAGGATCGGTGAAGATATTCTCGACCGCGATCGGCTGACCGAGAAAGGCGGCAGTACCGCAGGACCCGACACCCGGCCCGATCGCGATACCATCCAGTGCTGCCGAATACTCTTTCGAAATTGTGGGGCCGGCCAAAGGATGCAGATGGCCGCTGCGATCGACGGTGACCAGCGAGCAGAGCACGCCTTCGGCCATCTGTTCGGCATGGCTGCAGATATGATTGCCGGCCTCCCTTACCGAGCAACCGCGAGCAAGCATATCCAGTATTTCCTGCTGAAGTCGTCCCCTCCCGACTGCCATCCGTCAAAATTTCCCGGTTCTAAATGACTTGGATATTGAATGTTCCGATGATGTCCGTTGAAAGGTAAGTATAAGGTTATTCTGGTGGGCGTAATTATTATAAAACATCGATATTGTTGAGAAATATGGTTGCGAAGGTGACGCAGGTCAATGTTTCGCACCTCCGCGCGCCCTAGCGTCCGGGCAGCTCTTGGGGAATCCTATCTGCAGATGACATATTTTGCCTTCCTCTCCGCTGTTCTTGCGCTTCTGCTGGCGCCGGGGCCGACGAATACGTTGATGGGCATTGCCGGCGCGCGCGGCGGCCTTGGCGCCTCGGCGAGGCTTCTGCCCGCGGAACTTGCCGGTTACCTGACGGCGATCCTGCCGCTGACATGGTTGGGCGCGGAACTTCTCGCCCGTTTTCCTTCCGCTTCCGTCGCATTGAAAGTGGTTGCGGCTGTCTGGGTCATGTTCCTGGCAGTCAGGCTCTGGCGCATGCCGGGCGATGCGCAAAACGGCAGCGGCGTGACCGCTGGCCGTGTCTATCTCACCACCGTGCTCAACCCCAAGGCCCTGATTTTCGGCCTCGTGCTTTTACCGTCCCCCGCTGACAGTCAGTTCCTGCCGCGCCTTTTCGCCTTCTGCATCATGGTCATGGTCGTTGCCATGCTGTGGGGTGGCTTCGGCCGGCTGACCCAGGCGGGTGATGGCGGCAACAGACGGCTGCTGCTGGTCCAGCGTGCCGCCTCCATCTGGCTGGCTGTCGTATCCGTGACGCTGATTACCGGTGTCCTTCGCGCCTAGCCGAAGCGGCTGGGCGAGAACGATGCCAGATCGATGGCGGTCGGCTGATCCTGCAACAGATCCGCCACAAGTCGTGCCGTGCCTGCCGATTGGGTCAGGCCGAGATGGCCGTGGCCGAAGGCGTAAACGACATTTGCCGTTGCCTTTGCCCGGCCGATGGCGGGCAGGCTGTCCGGCATGGACGGCCGAAAGCCCATCCACTGTACGCCGCCTTCGGTTTTCAGGCCCGGCAGAAAGCTCTTCGCCTTTTTCAGCATCGCTTCCGAGCGCGCGTAGTTCGGCGGCAATGACAGCCCGCCGAGCTCCACCGCGCCACCGACACGGATGCCGCTGGTCAGGCGGGTGACGACAAAGCCATGGCCGCCGAATGTGACCTGCGTGCGCAGATCGAGCGCATTGGAGGGGAGGGTGGTGTTGTAGCCGCGCTCGGTCTCAAGCGGGATGTTTTCGCCAAGTGTGCGCGCAATCCGATGCGAGAATGCGCCGGCCGCAAGCACGACCTTGCCGGCCAAGCGTGCAACATCGCCGGCAAGCACGATCTCGACGCCATCCGAAACCGGGCGCAAAGCCTTGACCTCGGCAATCTCGACGACGCCACCGCGGGCGCGAAAATTCTCGGCAAGCGCCAGCGTGTAGAGTTTCGGGTCCGCGATCGAATACCAGCCGGGCGTGAACGTGCCGCGGATGAAGCGGGGCGCGATCCCCGGCTGGATACCGGCCATCTCGGCGGCATCCATGTGCTGGAACTCGATACCGTGCTCTTCACGCGCTTCCCAGCCCGGCAGCGAGGTGCGGAATTCGGCATCGCTTTCATAGACCTGCAGATTGCCTTCCTTGCGCAGCATGGAAAGCGTGTCGGTGGCCGAAAGGAAAGGCTCGAGCTCGGCCCTGGAAAGATCCATCAGCGCCGTCTGGGCGCTGGTCGAATGCGCCACGCGCGAGGCAGAACAGGCGCGCCAGAAGCGGAACATCCACGGCGCGATGTTGAGTGCATAGGCGGGCGGAATGGAAAGTGGCCCAAGCGGATCGAGCAGCCATTTCGGCGCTTTTTTCAGGATGCCGGGGGAGGCAAGCGGGAGGATATCGGTAAAGGCGAAGGCGCCTGCATTGCCTGCCGAAGCACCCGCCGCCGGACCTTCACGATCGATGACCGTAACGTTGAAACCACGCATCTGCGCAGCGATGGCGACGGAAAGGCCGACGACCCCCGCCCCGATGACGACTATATCCGACCGTGCCATTTCCCTGATCGTCCCAATTCCACGCGGCCGTTTGCGGCTTCGCGCATATTCCCCTTGTTCTGATGTGACAAAGCCCTCCGTGTAAGGAGGGCTTTGTTTGTTCGAATATCAGGCCTTGCAGGTCTGAACTGCGCCGGGCAGCTTGCTCCAGTCGGCATACCAGCTGTCGAAGAGTTTCAGCTGCGCCTCGACATAACCGCGCTGGCTGTCGGAGAGCACGTCGGTCTCGATGAAGTTCAGGGCAAACTCCTTGTTCCCCTTCAACACCATCATGTGCTTGAAATAGAGCACCAGATCCGGGCCTTCGTCGAAGGAGGAGAGCACGCCGAGCGCCTCTTCCAGCTCCTTGGCGCGGACGCGCGCATCCGCATCGCCCTTGGCGGCTGCCTGGGCCAGATTGCACAGATGCAGCACTTCCTTCGGCAGAACATTGCCGATGCCGGTAATGGCGCCAGTTGCGCCGCAATTGACATAACCGTGGTAGACGGCGGTATCGACGCCGATCATCAGCGTCACGTCGTCGTCACGGCTGGTGATGTTCTCGGCCGCATAACGCATGTCTTCCGGACCGCCGAATTCCTTGAAGCCGACAAGGTTCGGATGCTCGGCGCGTAGCGCGAAGAACAGGTCGGCGCGGGTGGCGAAACCGTAATAGGGGCTGTTGTAGATGACCGCCGGAAGATCCGGAGCCGCCGACAGGATCGCCTTGAAATGCGCCTTCTGGGCGGAAATCACCGAACCGCGAGACAGCACGCGCGGGATGACCATCAACCCTTGAGCGCCAACCTTCTGGGCGTGCGCGGCAAGGGCAACGGCCGAAGCGGAGTTGATCGCGCCGGTGCCGACGATGACCGGAATGCCGGCCTTCACCAGGCGCTCGACGCCTTCCATGCGCTGCGCGTCCGTCAGAAGCGGCCAGTCACCCATCGAGCCGCAATAGACGACGGCCGACATGCCGGCGTCGATCAGTTCTTTACCCTTGGCAACCAGCGCGTCGAAATCCGGTGTGCGGTCGCTTTTGCAGGGGGTCATCAGTGCCGGTACGACGCCGGAGAAAATCTTCGATTTCATCTTGCAAATCCTCGATATCAAAACGGCCGGCGGAGACGATCCCTAGCCCTTGGATAGAGAGAATACTCCTTCCGTTTTCTTTGTCGACAAAAAAAATACAAGATGTCAAAGATCAATATCGAGGCGGTCGTTGCGGGTCAGAAGCCTGCCGATCTGCTCAACGATCTGCTCGCCATGCGCCTTGCCGAGACGGTCTGCCTCGACAACGTTACGCGCCTCGACGGCAGCGATGATTTCCTCATGCTCATCGACATAACGCGCCGGCAGGCGATCCTCGTAGGATTGGTAATAGAGCCGCAGCATGCGGCGCCCTTCGCCGAGCAGCCTGTCGAAGAAGCTGGCGTAATAGGCATTGCGACCGCTAGCTGCGATCGCCGAATGAAAATCGGCATTGGTGGCGATCATCGCCAGCGCATCCTGCGCCGCCACCGCCGCGCTGAACTCCGCCTGCTGCTCGCGAATGAGAAGAAGATCGTCCGCCCTGTGATGCTGCGCCGCCAGCCGGGTGGTGACGCGGTACATCAGGACGAGCGCATCGAAATAGGCGGGCATACCGAGAAAATCGATATTCGACACCATGGTCGAGCGGTTCGGCAGCGTCTCGATCAGTCCTTCGCCGGCAAGTCGCACCAGCGCCTCGCGGATCGGCGTGCGCGACATGCCGAAACGCGCCGCAAGCTGCACCTCGTCGATGGCGCTGCCGGGCGAAAGCTTCAGGTCGAGAATTTCGTCGCGCAACAGATCATAGACCAGTTTGACCCCGGAGCCGCGCTTGCGTTCCGTAATCTGGCTCGAATCGTCATGGGTCATTTGCGCCTCGCGTGTCGACATGATGTCTTTTCGTCTTAGCGTATTAGACGCGAGGCGTTAAGCCAGAGGCGTATAGGTCTTTTCGGTTCGTTCGTTCAGGAAGGTGGTGGCAAGGCGACCGAAGGTGTGAGCGGGGCCGGGACATGGGGTCAACAAACAGGAAGACGGCAATTCGCGCCGAAATCAGGTGGCGGGTAGGCCTATTCTGTGGCCCGTCTCGAAATCGAGAGACATCTAATTTCGGATAAATGTCATTATCTCTTCATTTTTCTCAGATTGAGGTTGATCCTGGAAAATTCATCGGTGTATATCGCGCCGTTCCAACGTTTTGGGTCCGCAGCGACACAGAACACTTTTAAGGACAGGTGGCCGAGTGGTTTAAGGCGCACGCCTGGAACGCGTGTGTGCGTGAAAGCGTACCGTGGGTTCGAATCCCGCCTTATCTGCCATTTTTCTGGGTGAAAATGGCTTATTGTCGCTTTGATAAGATGAGGCTCGTGTGATCCGTTATGAAAGTACGTCTTAGGGTGCTAGCTCTATCCTTGCGGAAATCTGCTGGGGTCTCGCATGGCGCAATGGGTTGTGTCCTGCCTAATAGGGAGTGCCGTCTTCAGATGATAAGGCACTTTCGCTTGTCGCGATTTTCCGACACGGGCAAGCGTTTTTCGGATCCGTAAATTTGCGGGTCATCGTTTGCTGTTAAGAAAAACATTGATGTTGCAAAAGTCTGGCTACAGATATCGCTTTTTGGGAAAAATGGTGCCCGGAGGCGGATTTGAACCACCGACACGCGGATTTTCAATCCGCTGCTCTACCAACTGAGCTATCCGGGCATCCGAGGCTTATGTGAAGCCTGTCGGCCGTTTAAGGCCGTCCGGAGGATGTAACCCCCGGGAGCGAGCGGGGTTATAACATCTTGTTCGGCCATGTCCAGCACCCCGAACGACTTTTTTGACAGGTTTGCGAAAATTCCGAATTTCCCTGCAAAATCAGTTGGAAACCGGTGGTGTGCCGAAGCCGGAATCGGCGGCTGCTGTGGATAATTGCCAAATTTTGCCGGGAGGGCATGATCTGCAGGGAGCGTATTGCCGGAAAGTGGTTGCCGGTTTTGGGAGATGGCACGGAAACGAGACGTCAAAGCGTCATGAGCGCGTCTTGACGATGGCGATGCGTTTGATCGTCAGCAGCGTGCTTCTGCCGGTCTTGGAAAGGCGGGTCACGCGATAGCGGCAGGTGCTCAAGCCAGTCGGCGATCGGAGGCGAAAACGCTCAGGAAGAACAGGCGACCCTGTCGCGGGGCAGGGGCGCGGGTGGCAGAGGCAGATGTCCGAGGGCAGGCAATGCAGTCGACGTTCCTGGCATTAACTACGGGCGATTATTCCCGTCCGTCCAGATCGTCATCCGCCTTGCGTTCGTCGTCGGCTACCGGAATGGTGTAGGAGCCTTTCAGCCAGCGCGACAGGTCGAGCGTGCGGCAGCGTTCGGAGCAGAAGGGATAGTCTTCGCGCGAGGAGGGCTTGCCGCATTCCGGGCAGGGGCGGCCTTTCCTGAGCGGCTCCACCTTGCCGCCCGTCTTGATCGGTTCGGATGTCATGGGAGCAACTCCTTTTTCGTCAAATCCCGGCGTGTCAAATTTCCGGTTTGTCAAATCCCCGGCTCGTGAAATCAGTGTGCGGCGGAGACAGAACTGCGTTCAGCGCCCGCAAAGCTCGAAATCAGGCTTCAGGCCAGCCCTGCGCCACATCGAACCCTTCGCCGGCAAGCAGCGTCGTCACGTCATAGAGCGGCAGCCCGACGACATTGGTGTAGGAGCCGGAAAGCTTCTGCACGAAGGCGCCCGCAATGCCCTGGATGGCATAGGCGCCTGCCTTGCCGCGCCATTGGCCCGACGCGATGTAATTGTCGATCTCGCGGGTTGAAAGCCGCTTGAAGCGCACTTTCGTTTCGACCACCTTCTGGCGGAACTGTCCGCCGGGCGTGACGAGGCAGATGCCGGTATAGACCCAGTGGCCACGGCCCGACAGAAGATGCAGCGCGGAAAACGCTTCTTCCGCATATTCGGTCTTTTCGAGGATACGGCGGCCGACGGCAACGACGGTATCGGCGGACAGGATATAGCTGTGCCGCCAGGTCGGGTCGTCCTTGATGGCGCGATAGGCGGCTTCAGCCTTTTCGCTCGACAGCCGACGAGCGAGCGAGCGGGGATGCTCGGCACGCTTCGGCGTCTCGTCGATATCCATCGGCATCAGCCGGGCAGGCTCGATGCCGATCTGGTTGAGAAGATCCAGACGGCGTGGCGAACCCGATGCCAGTATCAGCTTTTGCTCAAGCGCCATTTCAGGCCCTATCCCGCCGAAAAAAAACTACTTGAAGCGATAGGTGATACGGCCCTTGGTCAGGTCGTAAGGGGTCATTTCGACCAGAACCTTGTCGCCGGCGAGAACGCGGATACGGTTCTTGCGCATGCGGCCAGCCGTGTGGGCGATGATTTCATGTTCGTTTTCGAGCTTCACCCGGAAAGTCGCATTCGGCAACAGTTCCGTGACAACGCCCGGAAATTCAAGGACTTCTTCTTTAGCCATTTTATCGGTTTTCTTTCTGTCTAAGGTCGGGCAGGCAGGAATCTTCGTCCACCGCCTCGAAATTTGCGCGGAAACTACACAATCGCGTCCGGTTTGTGAACCACGCCTAATAGCTATTCTTTTACATGCACAATTTCGCCGTTCAGCCGCTTGCCGGCGGTGCGCGCCTGATGGGTTTCATTCGTTTGTCGATCAGCTTCCAAAGATGGTCCCGCACCTGGCGATAGGCATCCAATCGCTGCTCGCGCGTCCCCGTCACCACCGTCGGATCCATGGTCGGCCAGTAGACCACATCCACGGCATGCGAACGGGTCAGTTCCAGCGCCGTGTGATGCGCTTCCGGGGCAAGCGTGACGATCAAATCGAAGAAGTCGTCTTCGATCTCTTCTAGCGTCCGCGGCTTGTGCGGGCGCTTGTGGTTGAGCGAAAGCCCCACTTCTTCCAGCACGACATCGACAAAGGGATCAGGCTCACCGGAACGGACGCCGGCCGACTGTATATATATATCGGGTTGCAGCAGGCTTTTCGCAATGGCTTCGGCCATCGGCGAGCGGATCGAATTCTGCCCGCACATGAACAGGATCGCCGTCGGAATGCCGATTTCCTGTTTCCGGTTCGGTGCGTCGGCGGTCATCTCAGCCACGCCAGTAGAGAACGCAGACGAGCGTGAACAGCCGCCGTGCGGTATCGAAATCGACGCCGATCTTGCCGTCCAGCCGGTCCATCAGTGTTTGCGAACCTTCGTTGTGAATGCCGCGGCGGCCCATGTCGATCGCTTCGATCCGGGATGGCGTGGCGGTCTTGATCGCCTCGTAATAGCTCTCGCAGACCATGAAATAGTCCTTGATGATCCGCCGGAACGGCGTCAGCGACAGGATGTGGGTGGCGACATCCTGATCCGCGTCGGTCGTGATCGTCAGCACCAGCCGAGCATTGACCAGCGAAAGCCGCAGCTTGTAGGGCCCGCCCGCATGACCGAGCGGGGTGAACGAGTTTTCCTCGACCAGATCGAAGATCGCGACCGCGCGCTCATGCTCCACGTCGGGGGTGGAACGCCCGATCGAGTCGTCCAGAACGACATCGCAAAGACGAAACTCCCCCTGGCCCATCCGTCATTCTCCAGGGTTGAGGCGAATGGAAACGGAACGGGCATGCCCGTCCAGCCCTTCGGACGTCGCCAGCGTGATCGCCGCCGGCGCCAGCTGGCGAAGCTGTTCTGCGCCAAGACGCAGGATCGACGAGCGCTTGACGAAATCGAGCACGCCGAGACCCGAGGAGAAGCGCGCCGAACGCGCTGTCGGCAGGACATGGTTCGATCCGCCGACATAATCGCCGATCACTTCCGGCGTATGGCGGCCGATGAAGATCGCGCCTGCATTGACGATACCGGGCATCAGCGCATCCGGATCGGCAACCGCGAGCTCCAGATGTTCGGCGGCAATGCGGTTGGCGAGCGGCAGCGCGCTTTCGAAATTCTCGACGAGGATCACTGCGCCGAAATCGCGCCAGCTGGCGGTGGCTATGTCCATGCGCGACAGTGTCTTCAGCTGCCGTTCGACGGCGGCTTCCACCGCTTTGCCGAAATCGGCGTCGTCGGTCATCAGGATCGACTGGGCGCCGGCATCGTGCTCGGCCTGGGCGAGAAGATCTGCGGCGATCCAGTCCGGATCGTTATCCTTATCCGCGATCACCAGAACTTCCGAAGGGCCGGCGATCATGTCGATGCCAACCGTGCCGAAAACCTGGCGCTTGGCGGCGGCCACATAGGCATTGCCGGGGCCGACGATTTTTGCGACCGGCGCGATCGTATCGGTGCCATAGGCAAGGGCGGCCACTGCCTGAGCGCCGCCGACGCGGTAGATTTCGGTAACGCCGGCGATCCGGGCTGCAGCCAGAACCGCGGGATTGATCTTGCCGCCGCCGGCGGGCACGACCATCACGAGGCGCGGGACGCCGGCAACTTTGGCCGGCACGGCATTCATCAGCACCGAGCTCGGATAGCTTGCCGTACCGCCCGGCACGTAGAGACCGACCGCCTCGATCGCCGTCCAGCGGGACCCGAGACCGACGCCGATCGCATCCTCGTAGATATCGTCCTTCGGCATCTGGCGGGCGTGGTGTTTTTCGATACGCTCGGCTGCGAGCTTAAGCGCATCGATGACGGCGGCATCCGTTTGAGCGATCGCAGCATCAACTTCAGCCTCCGAGATGCGGATACCGTCCTTCGCCAGATCAACGCCGTCGAAACGGGCGGAATAATCGATAAGTGCCGCATCACCACGGGCGCGTACGTCGTCGATAATGGCCTTGACCACGGCATTGACGTCTTCCGAGACCTCGCGTTTGGTCGACAGAAACGCCTTGAACTGCGCTTCGAAATCGTCGGATGTCTGTTCAAGCCAGAGTGCCACGCGGGTCGTCCTTCTTATGTCCTGCCATCATCGGGCCGGACACACCCACATTGGTCAGGGATGGCGCGGCCTTGTTGGGGTTTCCCACGCGCCGCCGATATCCGCAAGTGCGACTTCGATGCATTCGACATCCAATTCGATCGCGGCATTGCCGGAAAGCACCAGTTCGACCGTGCCGTCGGGACCTTCGCCTTTCTGGGTAAAGCGGATTGCCAGAAGCGACATCACGTCCTCCTTGCGGGCGCGGTTGATGCCGTTGGAGCGTACGGCCTCGACACGCTTGAGGACGAGAGCAGCGCGATGGCGCTCGAAACCCTTGCGCTTGCCTTCGGCGGCAGCCCAGTCGAACCGGTTCGCGGCAAGCGAAAACGCCTTCTCCGATGCGGACCAGTGCAAATCGCCCACTTTGAAAACCGCATCCTGCATATGGGCGGATATCACATCCAGATCATCCGTATCGAGAGCCAGAAGTTTCAGCTCGGTCATGCGCTTTTTCCATGATTGCATCGCCCGGACTTACAATATTCCGGGCGGCCGTTGTTCCATAATGAGGAGATAGGATGAACGCTTGCGGTAAACAACCGCGCTTGTCCATGTCTCGCGCGAGAATGATACAAGACGACGACATTTCGCTTGGCGGAAGAGAGCGATGTTCTACGGAACTGCTCGGAGAGCCTGGATACCACCCTCCTTGTGTCGACTTGACATTTGTCGGCGCGAATAATCTGAGTATATGCAACTATAAGTAAAATGACGATACCCTTTGGGAGGAGGGGAAAATGTCAATGCTATATGTCGTTACGCTCTACAGTGATGCAGGCGCAGATGTGAACTCTTCTCAGCAGGCGCTGCCGATTTATCGCTTTGCAATCGAAAGTGCCGATCGCGGCGACGCAATTGCGCGTAGCTGCATGTCTGCTCTGCGCCGGCAACATACTGACCTTGAGTTTTCTCACGACATCCGCGCGATAGTTCTTGTGACGCCGCAGACCGAGATTTTCGAGGTTGTTTCGGAGGTGCTGGAGATCGATGAATGCTAAAAGTCTGCCGGACAAAAAACATTCGGCGAGACAGAAATCTAAAGTGCGAGGATCGCGACAGGCTCTAATCGTGGAGACTATACGTCAGTCAATCATCTCTCTGTTGATCGAGACCTAGCCTTGAGCGGCTTTGTGTGTCAGGCCAAATCCGCAACCTGTTCACGCCTGGATGGCCGCAATGCCCTGTTGGTCTTGACGATCGTGTGGATGAGCGCATCGTCATCGCGAATGCCTAGCTGATAGAACCGGATCGTCATGGCTGCCAGCCGTTCGGCTGCAGGATCATGACGCGACATGCAGGCGATATAGCGCGCCGTCTCGAAAATGGTCTGAAGCCGTTCGAGTTCTTCGGGCTCGATCGGCTCGTATGCTGCCGGCATTTTGGAACTTCCCATCCCTTGCTTCGCCCCAACGATTGTTTTTTAGATAGGACTAATAAGCGTGCTTTTCTCCCCGATAGGAAAGCGAGAAACAAATATGGTGTTAGCAGAAAGTAAACATCGGCTCTGCGCCCAACCTTGTTCGAAGGGCGGATGATCTCTTATAGCTGTGTGGCAGGTGTGTGCATCCCGTGGTTGGGTAGCAGGATAGATGAAGCCGGATTTCTTCGAACGTGAAGCGACGATCGTTGCTGCGGAATTGATCGGTGTGGAACTCGATGTCGCGGGATCTGGCGGTATTATTGTGGAGACGGAGGCGTATCTGCCCGATGACCCCGCCTCGCACAGTTTTCGCGGCCGAAGCGACCGTAATGGAAGCATGTTCGGTCCGGCCGGCCATGCCTATGTATATCGATCCTACGGTATTCATTGGTGCCTGAATTTCGTCTGCAGGCCCGGTAGTGCAGTTCTCATTCGCGCAGTCCAGCCGCTTTATGGTCTTGCGGCAATGCAGGTGCGCCGTCGCCTGGACGATCCTCTGCTGCTGTGTTCAGGCCCGGGTCGGCTCTGTCAGGCGTTTGGGATAACCATGGATCATGACGGAAAATCCCTGTTCGCAGATCCATTCGATCTGAGGGTACCGAGCGAGCCGGCACGCGTTGTGACCGGCCCGCGGATCGGGATTTCGAGGGCGGTCGACAATCCATGGCGCTTCGGACTTGAGGGCTCGGCTTATCTCAGCAAGCGCTTTCCCGGCTGATGGGTTTAGCGACGGCCGAGCAGACTGAGCAATCCGCCGGTCGCAAGTCCGAGCAGTACGCTGCCTGCTGCCAGAAGCAGGGCATAGGACATGATGTTGTCCGACAACCAGTTTGCGGTGATCAGCCTTGCATTGCTGAAGCTAAGATCCTGCGTTGGCATGAAGCGGAACCAGCTGACTGGAACGCTTCCCATCACGTCTGTCTCGCCGCTGTAGATTGCGATGCGCCCGCTCATCTTTTCCCACGCCTCGCGGCTGGAAATTTCCCGCATGCCCTCGTCTAGCTGGGCGCTGTCCGGCGCAAGCACCGCCGTCCAGGTCCCTTGACCCGTCGGGTCGCTTTCCTGCGCAACCAGAAGATGGGCGGATTTCGGTGGTTTGTAGAGCTGGTCTGTAGGCGGCGCAAAACGCAAGGCGGAAAGCGACAAATCGTAATTGTCCTTGGCCCACTGGCTCAACTCTTCGAACTGGCGGCTGAAGAAGTTGCCATCGGCGCGCTGCTGCCAGTCCTGCAGGCTGATACTGGAGGGCGTAACCGTCTGCGGAGCGATATCGGGGCTCCAGCTGTTGCGGCTGTCCTGGTCGATTTTCAGCTGGGACAGGACGTTGAGCGGCATCTCGGATATACCGCCGACAAAGATCGCGTTGCGCTCGGCCATCCGTGCTGCCGAGATCGTCACGTTGAGCGGTATAACCCGATGTGATGCGTTGGATATCTTGCCGGCGAAGGTTGCTGCGGCCGAAAGCGTATGTTCATCGATCCGGCCGAGGAACAGGGACACCGGGTCCTGTCCGAGGAAATACGGAAAGCCGATACCTGCAGTCGCGGCGACGTTGGGAACCTGGGCGATCCGGGCAAAATCCGGCATGTGGAATTGCGAAGTACCAAATATCGCAAACCGCGGTTTTTCCTCGCTGCTCGCGCCTGGCGCGCAGGATCCATCAGAAGCAGTCCGCAGTGCGGCTTCGACAGTGATCGTATTGACGCCGGGCCGGAAGTGTCGAAGCGTCAGCTTGATCGGAAGATGCCGCAGGATCGCACCGCCCGCAGATGTGATCGGAACGGTGGAGGCGATGTTTCCGTTGACGAAGATGTCTAGATGGCTGCCCGGCAGAACGTCAGGCGTATACGCCGCATCCAGCAGGATACGAGCCTCACCATAGGCATTTGCGTAGAAATCGGCGGGAACGCCGATCGTGAAGCTGGTTCTGAAGAGGCGGCCGGTAAATTCCTGGCTGTTGACCCCAAGGGCGGAGAAGTCGAGTACCTTGTCGGAGAACAGCAGCGGCGTATCCATGCCGCGCCAGCTTTCAGTCGAAAGCGTTTCGCGCCGTTGCGTCGAGCGGTTGTCGAGCGACGCGACGAAACTTTCGACAAGTCCGTCGATGGAAGACCAGGTTGGACCGGACAATACGAGCGAGGAAACGCCCTTGCTGCGCGGATAATCGACGAAGCTTGCCGCCGCCGAGTTGCTGTTAGAAGCGGAAAGTCCTGGAAGAACGGTCCTGAGTTCATCGGTCGTGCCGATGAAGACGGCAACTTCGCCGGGCTGGATGTCACCATCCGCCTGCCTGCTGAAGGTGAACGACTGGTTGGGCATGCCGGCGATGAGTGCAAGCGCCTGGCTCAGCCGCATCAGTGTGTCGGTGGCGCCGAGCTGATCGAGGGCCGGAGCAATGATGCGGAAGCGGGTATTGCCCTTGCCGTCCACGCCGATCGCCCTCAGGTCGTCCAGAGTGCCTAGGCGCCGGTCGTTGGTGCCGTCGAAGGACAGGTAAGTCTTGGATGGATCGATATCGGTCCATAATTCATAGGTGGATTCGATCGTGCAGTCGGTGCGATGGCGCTGGCTGGTACCGAAGCGGACCATGTTGCCACCCGCCTTCAGCAATCCGGCCGGGATCTCGAAGGCCCGTTCGGCGGGCTGCTCGGCCGAGGCAATCGTCTCTGCGGCAACGACCACGTCATTGATCGTGATCGTCAGTTTCGATGTTTCGGGCGCGACAAAGATCGAGTTCTGATAGGCAAGATGCAGTTTTGCTGCGCGTCCTGCCTGATCGGCCGTGAGGTAGACGGACCACGATCGCTGTTCGATTTCTCCGTTCAGCCGCATGTCCGTAAACGGAAGAATATAACGGCGTGCCTGATCGGCCGAACCGGCTGCGGTCACCGTCTGTGCAGGCGCCGCAGATTGTGCGGGTGACGGCGGCTGGGCGCTCCACTGTGCGGGTGCCGTCTGTTGTGCGGGCGGAGTGGCAGGCCTTGCGATCGGCGGCGTAATGGCAGGCGATGGAGCCTGGTTTGTTGGTGCCGGCTGGCCAGGAGCAATCGGCACGGGATTGACGGGCACAGGCGTCGGTGCGGGCGGCGGCGTCTCCTGAATGCCGCGGTCGCGACGCTCCGAACCCATGTCAAAAGGCGTTGCGCCCTGTTGGGCGCAAACCGGAGTGGCGGCGCAGGCAACGAGGGCAAGGACAATGAGCTTGTTCATGTCGATCTCCTAGCCTTTCTCTGCGCTGCGGGACTTTCCGAGGTCACGCATCAGGTAACCTAGGCCGCGGCTCGTCTGGTAGACGGAAAGCCACAGGAACCACAACGTGCCGCGCAACAAGCCCGGATTGTTTCGCCGCGCGGTCTGGAACTGGGTCCATTGGGCGGAGTTGGCGAACATCAGGTCCGCGATCAGGCGGTGATCGAGGGCCTTTTGCGGCACGTAGCGGCAGCCCACGGAGGTGACGTCGCCGGTGCGGTCGAAATTGCGGATTTCGACCGGCAATTCGCTGACCGGCAGATCGCTGAAAGGCTGGAAGCGGATATGGCCGATCGTATCCTTGGCAATGCCCGTCGCGCCTTCCGTATAGACTTCGAGCTGGGCCCCGTGCACCGAGACATTGTTGATCGTCGCCGTGTACCACTTTCCGTCGATGCCGAATTCGCACCGCCGGCTGATCTTGACGCGACGTGACGCCTGGCGTTCGCCGCGTTCGGAAACGACGCCGAGCGCGCAGCCGGCAATGATGATGTTGAGCATGTTCCAACCGGCGACGACGAGTGTCACGTCTGCCTTGAACGGCTCATTATAGAGCTTGTAGACGCTCATCGCGAAGGCGACGATCAATATGAAGAAGATCACGAAGAATGGCCGGCTGACTTCCGAAAGGCGGCTGACCGAAACGGATTCATCCTTCGCCGTCACCTTGAAGGTCGGCTTGCGTGGATTGAGCATGACCGAAACGACGGCCGGCAGCAGATGCACCGTCTGCACATATTCGTAGAGCTCGGAAATCCATGGCCAGCGGAACGATCCGTAGAGATAGTTTTGCATCATCATGTTCACCGCCATATAGGTCAGCGAGTAGACGAGGAATTCACCGCCGGACGAGGTGAAGATTTGCAGATCGAAGAAGATGTAGAACAGCGGCGCGAACAGGAAGATCGTCCGCGGGAAGGGGAACAGCCAGAACAGCGTCGACGACATGTAGCAGAAACGCTGAGCCAGCGAGAGGCCGCGTTTTAAGGGTGGAAAACGGAAGCGCAGGATCTGCATCATGCCCTGCGCCCAGCGCGAGCGCTGGCCGATGAAGCTGGCGAAGGTTGCGGGCTGCAGGCCGGCGATCAGCGGTCGGTCGACATAGATGCTGTTCCAACCGAGACCGTGCAGGTCGAGCGCAGTTTCGCAGTCCTCGGTAATGCTGACGCCGGAAAAGCCGTTGGAAACCTGCAATGCCTTGCGGTTCAGCACCGCTGCCGAGCCGCAGAAGAACGACGCGTTCCATTTGTCGAGACCGCGCTGGATGATGCCGTAGAACATCTCGTTCTCGCTCGGCATCTTCTCGAACGTCTGCAGGTTGCGTTCGACCGGGTCCGGGTTGAGGAAGAAGTGCGGGGTCTGGACGAGGAAAAGTTTGGGGTCGCTCTCGAAATAGTGCACGGTTTCCAGCAGGAAGTCGCGCGTCGGCGCATGGTCGGCATCGAAGACCGCGATCAGGTCACCCGTCGAATGGGCAAGCCCGTTGTTGAGATTGCCGGCTTTGGCATGCTCGTTGCGCTCGCGGGTGAGGTAGTTCACCCCCATTTCTACGCAGAGCTGTTTCAGCTTTTCGTGGCGGGCTTCGGCCGCACGGGCATCGGCAACATTGCTCGCCTTGCGCTTCTGCACCGTGCCGCCATCGTCAAGTAGCCATACGGTCAGTTTTTCCGGCGGATAATCCATGTTGCGGGCGGCGGCCAGCGTATTTGCCAGAAGCTGTTCGTCCTCATTGTAGCTTGGTACGAAGACATCGACGGTCGGCAGGTTTTCGTCGCTGCTCGATCGGCTGCTCGGCCGCGCCGGCGGCAGCGGCATGGCAACGACGAACAGGCTTAGCGACAGCATCAGCACGCTGTACATCTCGGCCAGATAGACGAGCATGCCGGGAATGAAGTTTTCCAGCTGGTTGACCGGCGGCAGCGTGCTTGTCGTGCGCCAGTAGACATAGCGCAGCACCATGCCGGTACCGAAAGCCAGCGCCACCAGCCGCCATTTTCCTCCGGCGTCGAGAAGCTTGATGATCGCCATGACGGTGACGATCAGGATGCTGGCGATCAGCTGCGTGCGCGTATTGATCGGCAACGTCACCAGAAGGATGATCATGACCGTGGCAACGGCCCAGATGACGCCTGAATATAGTGTCCTCATGGCGGACTACCTCGATGAGAGCCGAATACGGACAACAGGATCAGCGGCAGACAACGTCTGCTCCGTCGGTTGCCATGGTGCAGGATGGAGACGGGACGGCCACCCTTTGGGTTGCCGGTACCGTCGCGCCGTTTGGCGTCGTCGTTGCGGCATAACCATCGGAGGATCGTCCCGTGGCAGAAGAATAGCCGTTGCCGAAAGGCGAAGGTACGCGGGGACCACGCGGCTCAAGCTGCGGCGGTGCGCCCGGCGCCGTCACAGGCTGAGCGGCCGGCTGGACACGACGTACCTGAACTCGCGGCGCATAGGACGTCGTCTGCCGCGGCGGCAGCGTCTGGACCATCGGCTCGGCAGAGGCCGGACGCGGATAGATCGGTGCGCCGGTGGTGCCGACCGCGGAATTGAACTCGCGATTTGCACCGTAAGGGTTCCAGCCGAGCGCATCGACCGATGCGTTGATCGTAAAGTTGTACATGACCGAAAGGAGCTTTGCTTCGGTGGCATTCGCCTCGCAGGTTCGCAGGCGGATCTGGATCACGCCGTAGTTGGCGAATGGCGTGCCCTGGTCGCGGGTGCGGATCTGTTGCCAGGCATAAAGGCACAGATCGGAGCCTCTGCCGCGCCCGAAAGCATATCCGAATGGACCATAGGCGTTCTGCACATAGAACTGTGATTTAGCCATCGCCACACGCGGCAGGGACTGGCGCATTTCAGATGAGATGCGTCCTTCGGTGATCGACGACATGCCCAGACTATTGTCGGCCTGGCTGTAGGCGCTCTCTGTACCAAAGAGCTGGACCTTCAGCATGTTCTGTCCGGGTGTGGATGCGTTGGTCGCCAGATGGATGTCCTGGCTGATGGCATTGTTGAAACGTCGTTCGATAATGTTGACGACCGCGGGTCCCCCTGGCGGTGGCATGACCATGGCCTGTTCCGGCGGAACGCTCTTTATGAAGGCTTCGGATTGGATCGGCTTTCCTGCGCATCCGGTGAGGCTGAGCGCTGCAAATCCTATGGAGGCCGTGATAGCAGCACGGCGACCGCTCCATCCCGGCTGCAAAGTCATAAAGTGTCCGTCCGTCATCAAAATCCAGTCCTGGGGCAGACACGCATTACTCATTGCCCGCTTTCTGCGAGGGTCACCGGGCAGCCATTTGTGGAATGCCTGCCGGTTCGAGTCACTTTTGTGTATTCATGATTTCTTATTTACTTACGAAATCTAAATTGTTCGTTAACTATATGCCCTCATTCTTTAACCAATTGCTGTCAGATGTGGGCTTGTGTGCACGAGCCGAAATGATTTGGATGGACAGGGACCGGGGTGCAAATGCGGTTTTCGCTGATCTCTTTAGCTGCTTTCGGCATGGCCGCAGCGGCATTGATCGCTTACAAACAGGCGTCTGACGTCGATTTCAACGAGATCACCGGTTCGTTGACTGCTGCTGATTCGTTTTATGCAGGCACAGACGTGAACCGCACGAACCGATTGCAGTCGCAATCTCCGACCGTGGCGCCAGCCGATCAGCGCGCCGGACGCCCGCCACTGGTAATTGCACAATCACAGCAGACTGCCCCGGCTTCGGAGCCGAGTGCGCAGATTTCGCAGCAGTTCCCGAATCAGTCTCAGACGCAGCCGCCAGCACAAGCGCAGTCGAGGCCGGGCACTCAGCCGTCAGCCTCGGCTCCGCAGGTCGATGAAAGCGCGCTCCGCTATTTTGCCGCCCGAGGCGATACAGCCCGTCTACAGGCCGAAATCTCCCGTCTTCGAGCTCTCTATCCCAACTGGACACCTCCGGCCGATCCGCTGGCCGCACGACCGACGACAGATCCGCAGTTGGACAACATGTGGCAGCTCTACGCACAGGCGCGCTATGCCGATGTGCGCAAGGCAATCTCCGATCGCCAGGCCGCCGAGCCGAGCTGGCAGCCGCCTGCCGATCTTCTAGACAGGTTGAAGCTTGCCGAGGCTCGCACCCGGCTGACGGCGGCATCCGATGCCAAGACCTATGACGAGGTCATTCGCATCGCTGCGGAAAACCCGACGCTTCTGACCTGCAGCGAAGTCGATGTCTTGTGGCGTCTTGCCGAAGCCTTTGCCGATACCGACCGCAAGCCGCGGGCGCGTGATGCCTATCTGTACGTGCTCAGCAACTGCGACAATCCTTCGGAGCGGATGGCCACGGTCCAGAAGGCGAGCGAATTGCTGGCGCCGGACATGATCGAGGAACTGCTGTCGAAGGAACGGACCGGCGCGGACGGGCAGCCCGAATTCGAAAGCCTGCGTGATGATCTGGCCCGCCGTTTGGTGGGCGACGGCAATACCGATCCCAAGCTCGTCGTCGCCGACAAATATCTGACGCGGCTGGAACGTCTGGCCGAAAAGGATGAACTGGCGTCCGATGCGCTTCTGCTCGGCTGGTATCATTATCGCCGCGACAATCTCGGCGGCGCCGAGCGTTGGTTCCGCAAGGCCTTCACCAAGGAAGAGACCGCCTCTGCAGCTGAAGGCCTGGCTCTCACCCTGACACGCCAGAATTCTCCGCTCGAAGCCGAAAACGTGCTCTACAAATGGCGTGACACGTCGCCCGGCTCCAAGGCCGCCTATATGGCCGCCGTCGCCAACCTTCTCGCCATCGATCCTCCGCCGATCTTGCAGGAGGAAGTGCTGTCGCGCATGGCGCCTGTCGTCATCGAAGCGAAGGATGCAGCCGCGGCCCAGCAGTTCGGATGGTATGCGCGTTACATGCGCCAGCCGGCGACGGCTGCTCAATGGTTTGCCGCAGCGCTCACATGGAAGCCGGATGACGAGCCTTCCGCCTATGGTCTGGTCCTGAGCCGTAACGATCTCGGCGACAGGGCCGGTGTCGCGGCGATCCAGCGCACCTGGGCCGGCAGGTCCGACCGCATCGCCAATCTCGGTGAGGACGATCGCCGTCGTATGCAGGGGCAGGATTATCTCTCGCAGCTTACGCCGCCGCAGCAACAGCAGACGCAACCCTATCCTGCGCAGCAGATGCAGCAATATCCGGTGCAGCAGCAACTACAGCCGCAGCCGCGCCAGCAGGCTTACTACCCGCAACCCTCAAACCAGCAGCCTTATGCCGCTCAGCCTGAACCGGCCACTCAGGCTTACCGGCCTGTGCCCGTCGAAAGGCCCGCACCGCGTGTGTCACGCGCTACACCTGCCCGCAGTGCTCCAGTCAACAGGGGGTGCGCCTCTACCGTCGACCCTCGCCAACTTTCGCCGGATCAGGCTCTCGCCCGCGGCTGGTGCCTGATGGATCTCAACCGGCCGCTCGAAGCAGCGCAGGCATTCGATGTCGCGACCATGGCTTCCTCTCAGGCCGCCCGTTCCGATGCCGCCTACGGCAAGAGCCTCGCTTATCTGCGTGTCGGCCTGACTGACAAGGCGGCTGCCGCCGCAACGATCGCACCGCAGAACAATACCCGCGCCGTCGAACTGCAGGCATCCATCCTTGCCGACAGGGCCGTCAATTCGTTCAAGTCGGCCCGCTACCGGGAGACGCTGATCGCGCTCGATCAGCGGGCGCAGATCGTGCCCGAACAGACCGATCTGATGAGCCTGCGCGGATACGCCCTGCTCAACATAGGCAGGCAGGCGGAAGCGCTGCGTATCTTCCAGGCCTTGGCCGATCTCGGCAACAAGGATGGCCTGAGAGCGATTGCCGATCTTACAACCAAGAACAATTGAGCCGATGAAACCTCTGCTTGCAGTCTTTGCCGGACGGTGTTCCGATACCGTGGTTTCAATGGCCGTTTTGTAGCAAAACGGCCGATATCTACTGTCCATTAACCTTCGGGCAAGGAATTAACCATACAAATTGGACTATACGGCAAATGGGACGACTGCGGTCTGCTCACCAAGGCATGAAGCCGCCAAGGCCGTACCGGTTTGAATCCGGTATCCGCTCAAGAAAAGTCAGGAAAACTGCGGTGACCGCGTTCGCACGGCACGGGATCATGTCCTGTGTGCCAAGGCATTCATTGTCCATCTCCAGTCCCTGACCCGCATGGCTTCTCTCACGCCGAATTCTCGGTTTGTGTGGTTTTTGGGGACGACTTTTGGTGCAGGACACGCCAAGCGAACAGGTTCGACGTCGCCAGGCAGGCAGCCTTGGCGAGAGACTGGCATTCGCCGGTCTCGACGGCGATCTGTGCGATCTGCTCCGCCGGTGTCGCCCACAGCTCGAAGGCCATCTGAAGAACGGTCTGCGCGATCTCTTTCAACGCTTGCAGTCCTCTCCCGAAGCCTCCAGCCATTTCGAAACCGAACAGCAGGTCGACCGTCTCAACGATCTTCAGGCGTCCCACTGGGCGGTGCTGACCGACGCTCGCTTCGATGCGCTTTATGCAGATCGCGTCAAGGTTCTGTCGGATACTGAAAGCCGCATGGGTCTCGACCCGCGCTGGCATATCGCCGGCCATTCGGTGATGCTCGAACATCTGGTACTCGGCGCTGTCGAGGATTTTGCGCCGCGCTCCTTCCTTCCCGGTGCCCGCCGGCGCGAACAGGAACTGCGCGATCTCATCGCCGCCATCCTGCGCCTGGTCATGGTCGATGTCGAAATCGCCGTTTCGCTCCGTTTCAATGAACAGAGACAGAAGCACCAGCGCGCTCTTGCCGACCAGCGCTCCGCCGATCAGGCCGAAGCGGTCGACACCTTTGCCGCCGTCATTGGCGCGCTCGCCGAGCGTGATCTGACAGCCGCCCTGCCGAATGACGTGCCGGAAGCCTATCGTGAACTGGCCGAACTTCTGTCAAGCGCGATCGGCGGCATGCGCAACTCGGTCGGCGTGATCGACAATGCCGGAATGCAGGCGATCGGTCTGACGGATGCCATGGCACGCAACGCCTCGACATTCGCGGCCGCTTCGGAAGAGCAGGCGCGCCGGGCACAATCAGTGCATAACGACCTTTATCAGCTTTCCGCACTCGTCAAGGAAAGCGTTGCCGGAACGTCGGCTGCCGAAAGCGCTGCCGTTGCGACACGCCGTTCCGTCGAAGAAAGCGGTGAGATCGTTGGCCGCGCAATCAGCGCCATGACCGATATCGAGAATTCGGCCGAAAAGATCGGTGAGATCATCGGTGTCATCGACGAGATCGCCTTCCAGACCAATCTTCTCGCGCTCAATGCTGGCATCGAAGCGGCGCGCGCCGGCGATAGCGGCCGCGGTTTTGCCGTCGTCGCGCAGGAGGTGAGGGCGCTTGCCCAGCGTTCCGCCGATGCGGCCCGCGAAATCAAGACACTGGTCACCGGTACCAAATCGCAGGTCGGGGCCGGTGTCGACATGGTTCACCGCACCCAGGCGGCGATAGGCGGCATCGTCCAGCAGGTCGGCGAGATCAACGATGCGATCACCGGCGTCGCCCGCCGCACGGTCGAACAGGCCGACGGGCTGAACCGCGTCACCTCGGAGATCGGGTCGCTCAGCCACGAGATCGGTGCAAATGCGAGCTTCGCACGCAATACCGGTGAAAGCGCCGATGAGCTGCACACCGTCATTCTCGAACTGGGCCGCACGGTGCGCGAATTCCGCATTGCCCGCCAGCAGGGTTTCGAGCGCGACGTCCAGAATACCCACGATGGCAGGCGCCCGGCAGTTCAGCCGGTTGGCGCATTGTCCGACCGACATCACGCATTGGCTGAGGCCGAGGCGCAACCCTTTTACAAACGGCAAGGAATACGCTGATGGCAGCAAAGAAGGCCGCATCCGGAAAACTGGCTCTCTCGGCAGTTCTCGACCTCAATGAAGCATCGGTGCTGCACGGCAAGCTCATGTCCATGCGCGGCAAGGATATCGTGATCGATGCCTCTGCGGTGGAGCGTGTCGGCGTGCAATGCGCCCAGGTTCTGGTTGCCGGTGCCACAGCATGGCAGGCCGACAAGAAGTCATTCCTCGTCGAGAAGGCATCAGATGCCTTTGAAAAGACGATGGCGCTGATTGGAATCAGCGAAACCCAGTTAATTGCTAAGGAGATCTAGCAATGAAGAAAAAAGTACTGACCGTGGATGATTCACGGACGATCCGGAACATGCTTCTGGTGACCCTCAACAATGCCGGTTTCGAAACGATCCAGGCAGAAGACGGCGTCGAGGGCCTTGAGGTTCTCGAAGGCTGCGAGCCGGATGTCATCGTTACCGACATCAACATGCCGCGCCTCGATGGCTTCGGTTTCATCGAAGGCGTGCGCCGCAACGAGAAATACCGCGCCATCCCGATCCTGGTTCTGACCACGGAAAGCGATGCCGAAAAGAAGAACCGTGCGCGCCAGGCCGGCGCGACCGGCTGGATCGTCAAGCCCTTCGATCCGGCAAAACTCATTGATGCGATCGAGCGTGTAACCGCCTGAACCGGGAATTCTTCCGATGGATATGAACGAAATCAAAGAGATCTTTTTTCAGGAATGCGAAGAGCAGCTCGCTGAACTGGAATCCGGTCTTCTCAAGCTGAACGATGGGGATCGCGATCCCGAGACGGTCAACGCCGTTTTCCGCGCCGTTCATTCCATCAAGGGTGGTGCCGGTGCATTCGGTCTGGAAGAGCTCGTGGCCTTTGCCCACGTCTTCGAGACCACGCTGGACTGCGTGCGCTCCAACAAGCTGGAGCCGAACCAGGATGTCCTGAAGGTCATGCTCAAGTCGGCCGACGTGCTCGCCGACCTCGTGACCTGCTCGCGTGATGGCGGCAGCGTCGAGGAAAGCCGTACGCGTGGACTGGTGAAGGAACTGGAGGCTCTGGCCAACGGCGAAGCTCTGCCGGCCGCCGAGGCACCGAAGGCTGCAAAGCCCGTTGCTGCTGCTCCTGCAAAGCCGACTGACGACAGCGGTTTCCAGCCGATCCCCTTCACCTTCGACGGTTTCGGCGAAGAAGAGAACGTGGTCGAACAGTTCACCTACGAAGTTACCTTCAAGCCGACGCGTGAACTCTATTCCAAGGGCAACGAAGCGGCACTTCTGCTGCGCGATCTTTCCCGCTTCGGCGAGATGGGCATTGCCTGCGACATGGATCAGCTTCCCGCACTGGAAAACATGGATCCGGAAGCATCCTATTTCGGCTGGAAGATCTCCATCACCACGCCGAAATCCGAGGAAGAAGTCCGCGCGGTCTTCGAATTCGCCGAGTGGGATTGCGAGCTGGAGGTCAAGCCGGCCGAAGCATCCGAAGGCGAAGAGCTGCCGATGATCCCGGTACCTTTCGATCTCTCTGCACTGGACGACGAGCCGGCCGAGCCGACCCCGCAGACCGAGACCGCTGCGACGGAAGAGGCTTCCGCGAACGTCGTCAAGGCCGTCAACGCTGCCGTCGAAAAGAAGGAAAGCGCTGCCGCCGCAGCCGCCGCGGCTGCTGCTGCCACCCAGAACAACGCCGCAGCCGCTGCATCTTCGGCCGGCCAGACGATCCGCGTCGATCTCGATCGCGTCGACCGCCTGATCAACCTCGTTGGCGAGCTCGTTATCAACCAGGCGATGCTCTCGCAGAGTGTTATCGAGAACGACAATAACGGCGTGTCCTCGATCAACATGGGTCTGGAAGAGCTGCAGCAGCTCACCCGCGAAATCCAGGACTCGGTCATGGCGATTCGCGCGCAGCCGGTCAAACCGGTCTTCCAGCGCATGTCGCGTATCGTCCGCGAAGTGGCCGACATGGTCGGCAAGCAGATCCGCCTCGTCACCGAAGGCGAAAACACAGAAGTCGACAAGACGGTCATCGACAAGATCGCCGAGCCGCTCACCCACATGATCCGCAATGCCGTCGACCACGGCATCGAAAGCCCGGAAAAGCGAGAAGCCGCCGGCAAGGATCCGGAAGGCACGATCAAGCTTTCCGCAAAGCATCGTTCGGGCCGCATCCTCATCGAACTGCAGGACGATGGCGGCGGTATCAACCGCGAGCGTGTCAAGCAGAAGGCGATCGACAACGACCTCATCAGCCCCGATGCGAACCTTTCGGATGAAGAAATCGACAACCTGATCTTCGCGCCGGGCTTCTCCACCGCCGACAAGATCTCCGACATCTCCGGCCGCGGCGTCGGCATGGACGTCGTCAAGCGTTCGATCCAGGCACTTGGTGGTCGTATCTCGATCTCCTCGCGCCCGGGCCTCGGTTCGACCTTCACCATGAGCCTGCCGCTGACGCTCGCCGTCCTTGACGGCATGGTCGTTACCGTCGCCGGCCAGACCCTGGTCGTGCCGCTGACGGCGATCGTCGAAACGCTCCAGCCGGAAGCCTCCGCCATTCACTCCTTTGGCGCGAACCAGCGGCTCATCTCGATCCGCAACTCGTTCTGCCCGCTGGTCGATGTCGGTCGCATCCTCAACTTCCGCACCAACCAGGCCAATCCGGTCGATGGCGTCGCGCTTCTGGTCGAATCCGAAGGCGGTGGCCAGCGCGCCCTGATGGTCGATGCGATCCAGGGCCAGCGCCAGGTCGTCATCAAGTCGCTCGAGGCTAACTACACCCACGTTCCGGGTATCGCTGCCGCAACCATCCTCGGCGACGGACGCGTCGCGCTCATCCTCGACGTCGATGCGGTCGTCGGTGCTTCTCGCGGTCAGTCGCTGAAGCCTGAAATGTCGCTCGCAGCAGCAGGATAACCTGGGTCATGAGCGTATCTTATGCCGTAAAGTCTCTGTCGCAGGGTGCCCGGGAGCTTATTGCCTTCCGTATCGGCGATCAGGAATTTTGCGTGAACATCATGTCCGTCCGCGAAATCCGCGGATGGACCCAGGCCACGCCGATGCCGCATGCGCCCGCCTATGTCAGGGGCGTGATCAACCTGCGCGGTGCGGTTTTGCCGATCATCGACATGTCGGCCCGGCTCGGCATGAAGGAAACGGAACCGACCCAGCGCCACGTGATCATCGTCGCTCAGGTGAAGAGCAAGGTCGTCGGCCTGCTGGTCGAGGCCGTTTCCGATATCCTTACGATTACCGACGATAATATACAGCCGGTTCCGGAAGTATCCTCGGACCTGGAGAAGCAATACGCAAGGGGCATCCTGGCCATCGACAAGCGAATGATCTGCTTGATCGAGCTGGAAGCCCTCTTCCCCGAGAAAGCTCACGACAAGGAAAGTGAAGCTGCATGATGCCGTTGGGCGCGCTTGATAGCCGGCAGTCGCCGGATGAGGTATTGGCGAGTGGAGAATATCCGCTGAAGCGCCGTGATCTCTCCGAAATCGCTGCAATGATCTATGCCGATGCCGGAATCTATCTCAACGATTCCAAGGCTTCTCTTGTCTATTCGCGTCTCTCCAAGCATATCCGCAATCTGGGCTTGAGAGGTTTTCGCGAATATTGCGAGCTCGTCTCATCGCCGGAAGGCGCAGCTGTTCGTCGCGAGATGCTGTCGCATCTGACCACGAATTTCACTCGCTTCTTCCGCGAGAACCATCATTTCGAACATCTGCGTGACGAAGTCCTGCCGGGCCTTATCAACCGTGCCAAGAGCGGCGGACGTGTGCGCATCTGGTCGGCTGCCTGCTCGGATGGGCAAGAACCCTATTCGATCGCGCTTACCGTACTCGCGATGTTCCCGAACGCCGCCGATTACGATTTCCGTATTCTGGCGACCGATATCGATCCCAAGATCCTCGAAACCGCGCGAGCCGGTGCCTATGACGAGAACGCTCTTGAGAGCATTTCGCCGGCCATGCGCAAGCAATGGTTCCGCGACGTCGATATCAACGGCCGCCGCAAGTGCCAGATTGACGATCGCGTCAAGAAGCTGATCACCTTCAACGAACTGAACCTGATGGCTCAGTGGCCATTCAAGGGCGGTTTTGACGTTATCTTCTGCCGCAACGTGGTCATCTATTTCGATGAACCGACGCAGATGAAGATTTGGTCCCGTTTCGCATCGCTGCTTCCAGATGCCGGTCACCTCTATATCGGCCATTCCGAGCGCGTGTCGGGTGATGCGAAGCATCTCTTCGACAATATCGGGATCACCACCTATCGCTATATCGGAAAGCATGCAGGGAGGAAGGCATGAGCGCGCCCGCACGCGTCCTCGTCGTGGACGACAGTCCCACTATGCGGGGCCTGATCACCGCTGTGCTGAATTCCGATCCGGACGTTAGCGTTATCGGTCAGGCCGGCGATGCCATGGAGGCGCGTGCCGCAATCAAGCAGCTGAATCCGGACGTCGTCACGCTCGATATCGAAATGCCGAACATGAACGGCCTCGAGTTCCTCGAAAAGATCATGCGCCTGCGGCCGATGCCGGTCATCATGGTCTCGACGATGACGCATCACGGCGCCAACGCGACGCTGGCAGCACTTGAGATCGGCGCCTTCGATTGCGTCGGCAAGCCTGCTCCGGGCGAACGCCGTCCGTTCATGGATCTTGCCGAAAAGGTCAAGGCGGCTGCCCGCTCGGGCCGCAGGTTTACGGCAACATCAGCGCCGGCTCCGGTCGCACCGCCAATGTCGGTTCATGAATACCGTGTGGGACGCAAAGTTGTCGCGATCGGATCTTCTACCGGTGGTGTGGAAGCGCTGATTACGGTGCTGCAAAAGTTCCCGCAGAACTGCCCGCCGACAGTAATCACTCAACATATGCCTCCGACGTTTACGAAAAGTTTTGCAGAACGTCTTAATCGTATCTGCGCTCCTGTAGTGGAAGAAGCGACCGATGGCGCGCGCCTGGAGATCGGCAAGATCTATCTCGCGCCCGGTGGTGAACGACACATGCAGGTGGCAAATCCGTCAGCGCCATGCTGCCGGCTGATCGAAAAGGAACCCGTCAACGGCCATAGGCCGTCGGTCGATGTACTCTTCGATTCAGTTGCGGAATTGGCCGGCCGCAACGCGGTTGGCATCATTCTGACCGGCATGGGGCGCGACGGGGCTTCCGGACTTCTGAAGATGCGCGGCGCCGGCGCACGCACTATCGGACAGAACGAGAAGACCTGTGTGGTCTATGGGATGCCGAGGGTTGCCTATGAACTGGGTGCCGTCGAGCAGCAGTTGCCCCTGGGCTCCATTGGAGAAGAAGTTTTGAAATTAACTGCCGCCCGAAAAGAAGGTACCGAATAAATGTCTCTCGCTGAAAAAATCAAAGTTCTGATTGTCGACGATCAGGTTACCAGCCGCCTGCTGCTCAGCGATGCTCTGACACAGCTCGGCTTCAAGCAGATCACCTCCGCCGGCGATGGCGTTCAGGGCATGAAGATCATGTCCGAACAGCCGCATCACCTGGTCATTTCCGACTTCAACATGCCGAACATGGACGGCATTGGTTTCCTGCAGGCCGTTCGCTCGAACCCGGCAACCAAAAAGGCAGCCTTCATCATCCTGACGGCTCAGGGCGATCGCGCTCTGGTTCAGAAGGCAGCCCAGCTCGGCGCCAACAACGTTCTCGCCAAGCCGTTCACCATCGAAAAGATGAAGGCCGCTATCGAGGCGGTGTTCGGAGCCCTAAAATGAATGATGCTATCGCGTCCAGGCGCGTCCATATCATCCAGGGAGAGTACAAGGTCATTGACGACCCTGACGTCGTCCTGTCGACGATACTTGGATCGTGCGTGGCCGCGTGTCTTCGTGATCCAGTCGCCGGTGTCGGCGGCATGAACCACTTCCTGTTGCCTGGCTCGGGCGGGGCCATGGCATCGGGAGGTGATGCGACGCGCTATGGCGTGCATCTGATGGAGTTGTTGATCAACGGTCTCCTGAAGAAGGGCGCCCGGCGCGACCGGCTGGAGGCAAAGGTCTTCGGCGGCGCAAAAACGATCGCAAGCTTCTCGAATGTCGGCGAACAGAACGCAGCCTTTGCCATGCAGTTCCTGAGGGACGAAGGCATTCAGGTTGTCGGCTCGTCGACCGGCGGAGAGCACGGAAGAAAGCTTGAATATTGGCCCGTCCACGGACGTGCCAGACAATACCCGCTGACGGGCGCGGAAACGCAAAGAACAGTTGCGCTTGAACAGCGCCCTGTCCGCACGCCACCCAAGCCAGTCGACAACGCTATCGAATTCTTCTGATCGTCACCTCAATTCATATTCTGGAATGGCCATGAACGACATTGTTACGCCGCAGATCTCTGCCCTCGAGGAGGCTTTGCCGGATGTTCTGATGCGGCTGGTTTCCGAATTGCACGATGTTGCATATCTGATCGAGCGGGTGGAGCCGCAAATTCTCGAAGTGGGCGGAGAGAATGTATTGCAGTCGCCCGACACGATGAAGATCTTGCAGGGCATCGATCTTGCCGTGCAGAAAACGCGCGGTCTGGCTGAATTCATCGATACCATCACGGGATCCATTCCCAATGAGTGGAAGGTGGATGTTTCCACGGCGCTCAGCCTCGTCAAGCTGGCAGACATGCAGAGATCTCTGGCGAACGGCATGCGG
The DNA here is from genome assembly GCA_900472575.1 of Hyphomicrobiales bacterium. Lineage (GTDB taxonomy): Bacteria > Pseudomonadota > Alphaproteobacteria > Rhizobiales > Rhizobiaceae > Neorhizobium > Neorhizobium cellulosilyticum. The sequence continues at coordinate 31,466 of UCIV01000009.1, read as the reverse complement.
CATGGTCACTCGCAGCCGCTGACCAAGGCAGCAGGCGACTTCGACTTCTTCTGATCTTGTAGGCTGACGCGCTGCTCGCAAACTTTCGCGTCTGCACCCCCACATTCCAAATTGCCGAAACGCTCGCACAAGCTTCGCCTCATAGGGTGCGCCTGGGCAGTAGCTCTATAACCGTGTTCGGCGATGTGGGAACAGAATGAATCTGTTAGCTCAATTTTCACAAATTTCTAGAAATCTGGCATCTCTCGGTCAGACAAAACTTATTGCTTTGGCCGCTGCAGGTGCGATTTCAATCGCGATCGTCATTGCCGCCGCGATGTTTGTTAATAAGCCTGCCTACGAGACACTCTACGTGAACCTTGAGTCCAGCGATCTCAATCAGGTCAGCATGGCACTTGCAGAAGCCAACCTGGCTTTTGAAGTCGGTTCCGACGGCAAAAGCATCCAGGTTCCGGTCGGCAGCACCAGCAAGGCGCGTCTGCTGTTGGCGGAACGCGGGCTGCCAAACAGTTCCAACGCAGGTTATGAACTCTTCGACAATGTCGGCTCGCTCGGCCTGACGTCCTTCATGCAGGAAGTTACGCGCGTCCGCGCGCTTGAAGGCGAAATTTCCCGATCGATTCAGCAGATCAGCGGCGTCTCCGCCGCCCGCGTCCACATCGTCATGCCCGATGTCGGAAACTTCCGGCGCGCACAACAGAAGCCGACGGCCTCGGTGATGATCCGTGCGGGATCGTCGACCGGCCGCAAGGCCGCATCTTCAATTCGTCACCTTGTCGCTTCGGCCGTTCCCGGGCTCGACGTCGAGGACGTAACGATTCTCGATTCCACCGGCCAGTTGCTTGCTTCGGGCGACGACGGTGGCAACAATCAGATCAACCGCTCGCTTGGCATCGTCCAGTCTGTACAGTCCGAAATCGAGACCAATATCGACAAGGCTCTCGCGCCGTTCCTCGGCATGGACAATTTCCGCTCCAGCGTCACGGCCGCCCTGAACACGGATAGCCAGCAGACCCAGGAGACCGTTTACGATCCGAATTCACGTGTAGAGCGTTCGGTCCGCGCGACGCGTGAAAACGCGCAGTCGCAGCAGTCGGCTGACGACAACGCATCGACAGTCGAGCAGAATGTTCCCCAGGCGGCACCTGACCAGGGTGGCAATAACGGGCCGAAGTCTTCCGACAAGTCCGACAAGCGTGAAGAGCAGACCAACTACGAAATCAACCAGAAGACCATTGCCACGACGCGCAACAGCTATCTGATTGAAAAAGTGTCGGTTGCCGTTGTGGTCAACAGGGGCCGTATCGCTCAGATGGTCGGAGAACCTGCCGATCAGGCCAAGATTGACGCCTACCTCGCCGAGATGCAGAAGATCGTGACCTCTGCCGCCGGCATCAGTCCGGATCGTGGCGACGTGATTACCCTCACGGCCATGGACTTCCTCGAAAGCCAGTTGCTTGAAGAAACCGCTACCGGCCCGAGCGTCACGGAAGTTCTTACTCGCAACCTCGGCGGCATCATCAACTCGCTGGCTTTCCTCGGTGTCGCGTTCCTGGTTATCTGGCTTGGCCTGCGCCCTCTGGTTCACACGGTTTCCGGTACGAGCGCATCGGGAGAAACGATCGGCGAAGGTGCCGGCCTGGAACTGCCCGATTTCTCTCCGGCCGGCGGCAGCCCCGCTCTTATGGACGGTTTCGGCGCAGACTTCGGTTTCGATGGCAGCAACGACCTCATGGGCGACGACGAAGGCGATGGCTTCAACCGCCGCGTCAAGGAAGGCCCGGAAAAACGTCTTGCCCGCATGGTCGAGATTTCCGAAGAGCGTGCAGCGAAAATCCTCCGCAAGTGGGCCTTCGAAAAAGCAGCCTAAGGGTAGATCACGGAAACATGATGCAAAGGGTCGGATGCAAATCCGGCCTTTTTTGCGGAAATTGGAACCAATTCGTCTGCGTCACTTTAACTTAAGATGTGACACTCCGGCAGCATCTGGGGAAATTCGCCCAGCACATGATGGCAATTGTGTGGGCTTCTCTTAAACTGACCGTGATTCGTCGGCGGTTTCATAACCCCTCAGCAAGGGGTGCAGCGGGTGTCGGTAACAGGAACTCGGATAGGCTTCTTCAGGCGAGGTCTTAATCGACGCAGCAGGAGCAGATAACGAATGGAGTTATCGGGCATGGATGTATCGGCGCAAGGACGCCCTATTCCGGAGAATGATCGCACTCCAGTAATGTCTCGTAATGAGTTGGTGCGCCGCCTTTCCGCCTTGGCCGGTTCGGAAAATCTGCAGGTGATCATGCGATTGCTCGCCGATCACGTCGGGGCGTCCCATTTTCTGCTTGCTCGTTACGATCTCATCCAGGAACAGGGTCTCGATTTCATCGTGACCTCGAACTGGCCCTTCGATCTCGTTCGTCGTCTCGGCTCTGAATTGGCCAGTGCCTACACGCGGTCGACGGAGCTTGAAAAATGTTTCGCCGTTCTGACACCGAGCTTTGCGCTTTTGCCGGACGAAATTGTCCTGCCTGAAAAATTGAGCCGCCAGTATTGCGCCCTGACCTTTTCGGTCGGCCGCACACGTTTTTCCTTGATGCTTCTGTTTGTCGAGGGCGTCATTCTTTCGCAGGAACATCTACGCGAAATTGGGCTTCTTGCCGCCTATGGCGCAAGCTTTGTCGAAAGCGTGGAATCCCGCACCGAACGTGATTTCGAGCTGACCGAACGAGAACTGGAATGCCTTTTCTGGATCGCCGAAGGCAAGACCAGCGACGAGATTGCGGTCATACTCGGAATTTCGAGAAATACCATCAACAACTACATCACTAGCGTGATGCGCAAGACTGCTACCAAGACCCGCTCCGAGGCGATCGCCTACGCGGTTCGCAACAATCTGGTATAGAGGGCGGCAACGGAATGGGCTATTCGCGAGGCGGCACCGCTGACGGACCGGGGAGCGTTCAACATCTCCGCTTGCAGCGTGGATCAAGCAGATCGGATATCTTTCCGAAACTCGTCGCCATGCAGAAAAGCCTCAAGGCTCGTAATTTTGCTGTTTTCCGGATCTCGGGAGCCGGGCTTCCGAATAAGCGAAAGCTGGTATGCGAACTGGAGAACTGGGGACCGAACGCGGTTGAAAACAGCAACCGGCTTCTCGGAGAGTTTGAAGAGACATTGCTCGATCATGTCGAGATGTCGCTTCTCCCTCTGGTATGGAGTGGAAATGGTTCCGGCAGCACCATAGATGCCGGCGAGTTCACACCGCTTATCCGGCGACTTGAGAGCGCTGTGCTGCCATTTTCGGGCGTTGTTTTCCCCGTGCGCTTGGGTGCTCTCGGGAACGGTTACGTTGCGTTCTTCGCCGAGCATCTCACGCTTGATGCGGGATCCGTGATAGATCAGCATGTGGAAAGCTGCCAGATCATGATGGATTTGCTGGCATTGGACGAGCGGCGCAACGTACCGGCGGAATCGCTCAGTGAGCGGGAAATTGCCTGCCTGCAATTGGCGGGCGATGGTCGCATCAGCGAAGAGATTGCCGAAAAGCTCGGCCTTTCGGTCCACACCGTAAATGCCTATCTCGGTTCGGCGACGATCAAGCTCGATTCCGTCAACCGTATCCAGGCGATCGCAAAGGCGATCAGGCTCGGCTACATCACCTGATTCTTCTGCCGCTATCGCCGGCCGCGTTTTGCTCTTGCCGCATAGACACGATGGATAAGTTCGGCAACGGCCTTGTAGAAGGGCGGCGGGATAACGCCATCGACGGTGACCTGCGCGAACATCGAACGCGCCAGGGGTGGATCCTCGAAGATTGGGATATTGTTCTGCTGCGCCACTTCGCGGATCTTCAACGCGACCAGATCCTGACCTTTCGCGACCACGATCGGAGCTTCGTTTTCTCCCTGGGCATAACGGAGTGCCACCGCATAGTGAGTAGGATTGGTGATCACGAGCGTGGCGCGAGGAACATTGGTCATCATCCGCCGCCGTGCGCGATCGCGGCCGATGGAGCGGATGCGGGCCTTGATCAGCGGATCGCCCTGTGACTGCTTGAATTCGTCCTTCACTTCCTGCTTGGTCATTCGCATGTTCGAATACCAGTGATGGCGCGTCCACATGTAGTCGGCGATGGCAAGAATGCCGGTCGCAAACAGGATTACGATCATGATTTTCTTCATGATCGCCATCATCTCGACGACCATCACCTGGGGATCGGAGAAGAGGGCATCGAGCGAGCGGAAATAATCGCTGCGCAGAACCAGAACCATCACGACGGAGACGACGATGATCTTGAACATCGACTTGCCGAATTCGACCAGTCCCGCCATGCTGAAAAGGCGCTGCCATCCCTTTACCGGCGATATCCGGTTGAACTGGGGCGTGATACGCTTCAGTACGAATTCAGGCATGTGCTGGGCAAAATTGGACCCCAGTCCGAATATGATGAACAGAACCGCCACCGGAAGCAGCATCGCGCTCGCATCCCACATCAGGCGGACAAACAGCGAAACGAGATCGTTGGCGGTCTGCATTCGCCATTGATCCGGCTGTTCAAGCAAATCGCGCAATGTTTCCGCTAGCCTGGCTGCACCCGTCGGAAGGAAGAAGACCAGGTAGATATAGAAGGCGAGAGAGGACGCGAAGATAGGGACTTCGCGTGACGAGGGAGTATTACCCTCGGCCATCGCGTCCCGGATTTTTTTCTCTGTCGGGTCTTCTGTTTTACTGTCCTTGTCCTGATCGTCGGACACGAGCGCCTTCCTGACGGCCCTGGAGCAGACCCCGAAACCTGCAGTCGTTCCCCGCAAAGGGATGCTGCAGAAACCTATAACGATGCATCGATAGGAAACCCTAGGTTTCCGCACCGATACGCAAGCGGTCATCAGACATTATTCATGGGATCGAAAAGGGGCAATCGTTAAGCCCCGGCGGTATCGCGGTTATCAACAGCGGCCGATATGGTGCCGCGCGCCGAACCGGGCGCGCGGGATTGGTGTCACGGCCTCGTTCAGGCCGCCGCTCCCTCTGCCTGGGCTTCGGGATCCTTGAGGATGATCTGGCCCGAATTGGCGAGACGCAACGCTTCCTGTGCGATGGCGCGGCGTGCAATCGCGATTTCGCGCGGATTGGTGCCGGGCATCTCGACCTGCAGATCGGATTCGATCATGCGGCGAGAACGCGGGCTGATCGACGACAGGACACTTTCGCGCAGCTGCGCGGAAGAGGTTCTGAGCGCCATCGTCAGCACTTCGCCGGAAATGTCGTTCAAGAGCAGCACGCGGCTGCGCTGCGGCATGAGGAGAATATCCTCGAAGAGGAAGATCTTCGGACGAACCTTTGCGACGGCATCCTGGCTGATCTCCTCGAGAGAATTGAGCAGCGTATCGACGTCGGGCTTGGTCAGTTCGTTCATCAGTTCCGCGACCTTCATCGGGCCGACGGAGTTCTTCTCGCGTTCGATCTCGGTAATCAGGTCGACGACCTTGTTCTCGATGATCTGCGCCGCCTTCGGGTTGACGTTCTTCAGGTTCACCGTGCGGTTCATGATGTCCGCGCGCTGGCCGTCGGGCAGTTTCAGCAGCACCTTTGCACCGAAACCGGACGGCAGCATCGAAAGGATGTAGGCCACGGTCTGAGGATGTTCGCGCATAAGGAAAGTTGCGATGAAATCGGGATCGGCTTCCTGCAACCGGTCCCAGATGGACTCTTCGTAAGACTGGAAAGCCATACGTCGACCGAGAAGGCTGTCGACTTCTTCCGGGGTAAGGCCAGCCTCGAGAATGCTCTCGATGACCTTGGCGTTGTCCATAAGGCCTGCACCTTCGGTGAACAGGTCCTCAAATTCGTTGACGAGCTGTGCAAGTTCATTCGGCGGAATGGTGCGCAATGTTTGCGCCGCGGCGATGATCGCCTGCAGTTCTGCCTGGGTGAAAAATTTGAGCAGCTTTCCGGCGACATTCTTTCCCATGGCGAGCAGCACTGCTGCTGCCTTTTCCGCCTGGGAAAGAGGTTTGTCTGTCAATGCCCCGCCGAAGTCTTCAAAGTCCATCATGGTCTTTTTCCTCTTTGCTTCCGACTTCCTGGATCAGGAAGTTTTGGAGCTCATGACTTCAATGAGCTTCACACCGAAGCGGGTGTCGTCGTCTTCGAGAACCGTGATCTCACCACGGGCAATGCGACGCCCGTTGACGGTGATATCGACCGGTTCGCCGATCTTCTTGTCGAGCGCCACGACGGCACCTTCCTGAAGGTTCATCAGATTCGACACCGAAATGCGACTGGTTCCGAGCACAACATGAACATCGATGGGGATATCCATGATGAGATCGAGGTTGCTGTTAAGCCCCGAGCCAGCAGTCGGCTTGCTTTCGGGCATGGAGTAGTCGAAATCGCTGCTCCCGCCGAAATCGCTGCTTGCCCCGAAGTCGTTGTCACCGCCAAAATCGCTGGTGGTGGCAACATCGCCGAATGAAGGCAATTCGGAGTTCGTTTCGCCGCCGGCCGGAAAGTCGAAGCCGAAACTGTCGTCAGCTGCCGGCGCCGTACCGTCGGCATCGTGTTTCATCACGCCACGGAGTTCGTTGACCGCATTGTCGAAATCGAAGTCCGAATCCGATGGGTTCAGTTCATTTTCTTCCGTCGAAGCTGTCTTCTTTGTCGCCATGAAATTAGCATTCCCGTTCCAAATCTATCGACTATCGGTGTTTTTCCACCAAGCCCCGGAGGTCCGCTGCCCTAGCCAAGCAGATGTTTCAAAATGTCGTTTTCGTTGCTCACATTGTCCTTGACGCGGACGGTGTAGTTCTCGCCGCTTCTGCCGAACTCGCAGTTATACATCTCGCGGCCATTGGCACTGACATCGACGATGATCTCTTCCTTGTCCCGGAAGGCAATCACGTCGCCTGCCACAAGCTTGGAAATCGTCTCGAGTGTCAGGGACTCAAGGGAAATCTTGGCTTCCAGCGTTACCCGTGACCGGCGAACTTGCTCGGACATGCTTTCCGACCAGGCATCCTGCTCACGGGAGAAGTCACCCTTCGATTTCGGCAGTGTAATGGTCGTCTTGAGCAGATATTTCTGCGGGATGACGAGGAAGAATTCGGAAGCGATCTTGCCTAGCTTCAGCTCGACCCGGATGGACATGGCGAAGGGATCGGCCTCTTCGTCTTCCAGCATCGGCCTTGCATCGGCATTGTGAGGCCTCTCGATCGTCGTTTCGAAGCCGCCCGGTGCGTTCACACCGGAACGCAATACCTGAGCTATCTTGTCGAAGACCATCGTCGAAAGATCCAGCTCGATCTGTGATAGAGCCCGGCGCGGCGGTTGGAAAATCGAATCCGGCGTTGCGCCGAGCATGTTTTCCATCAGCGTGATGACGAAGGCATTGTCGCAGGCGATGACGAATTTCGGGCACCAGTTGCGCAAGGTTGCATCGGCCAGCACGACATTATCGCCCAGCCTGCCAACCAGCTCGCTCATCAGGCCGGATCTGTATCCAGCGAAGATAACTTCGACCGAAAGCCCGAGTTCGCTCTGCAGCACGTCCGGAAGGAAGCTCTGGTAGAGAGTACCGAAATCCTGGGCCAGACGCTCCAGCGTTTTCTGGTCGCCGAGCGAACCCGTCAGGCGGGCCAGGAGTGCCCGCTCCATGGCTGGCTGTGCTTGCGAAGCTTGGTTGTTGCTGGTCATTGTCGTTAAGCCGCCTTCGTGTCGCCGCCGGGCTTCATCATTTCCTGCTCGACCGAGTCGATCGACGGACGGTCGGAGGAGGAGATCGTCTTGCGGCCGTACTCAAGCGCCACCTGCGGTACCGAGCCGTTCATGTAGGCAAGCAGGGTCTGCTTGACGATAATGTAAAGCCGGTGCTGCTTGGTGCGCACGATCTTGATCTGCGAGACGATCGGGTTGCACAGGCAGTAGGAAAGGAAGATGCCGAGCATCGTGCCGACGAGAGCCGCGCCGATCAGGCCGCCGAGTACCTCGGGAGATTCGTTGATATGGCTCATCGCCTTGATGACGCCGAGAACCGCCGCGATGATGCCGAGCGCTGGGAAGGCGTCGCCCATCAGCTGGATCGAATGATACGGCTTCAGGCGATCATGAAGGATCGTCTCGATCTCTTCGTCCATCAACGCTTCGATCTCGTGGGAGCGTGCGTTGCCGATGATGATCAGTCGGACATAGTCGCAGATGAAGGAGGTAAGTTCGGTATCCTTCAGAACCGATGGCGCTGACTGGAATATCGGCGATTCTGCGGGATTGTCGATATGCGCTTCGATCTCGTTACGTGATTTGGTGCGCAGGTCGCGCATCAACGAATAAAGCACGCCGAGCACTTCGAGATAGGCCCGCTCCTTGGGAACGGCATTCTTGAAGATCTCGCCGATCGCCTTGCCGGAATCCTTAAGCACCTTCATCGGGTTCGCCATGATGAAGCTGCCGACGCCCGCACCACCGATAACGACCAGTTCGAACGGCTGCATGAGGAGCGCGACATGCCCGCCCATAGCCATGTAGCCGCCAATGATACAGCCGACCGTGATGACAAATCCGATAATAAGATTCATTGTAAGCTCGTATCCAACGCTTGTCCTAGACTAAACCGATAAGGCAGCTGCCTTGCGTGAGACTGTTGTAGTTCGCGGGGCGATGCGACCGAATGGCCTCGAACGCCGCTGAGGAGATCCGGCGCAGCTATTCGCCATAGACCTTGCCTGCCGAGGTCACGATTTCCCATTTGCCATTGCGTTGCCGCAAGCCTGCCAGACGCGAGCTATCCGGAAGCTTCGAGCCGATCTGGACGAGAAAAATGCCGTTGCCGTTTTCGATCAGTGCGCGGCCGTTGGCGACATGCAGCAGCTTGAATTCAGTGCCGCCGGGAAACGCCTGATCTTCGAAGCCGCCTGCATCCGATCCGTTACCGGATGGCGTCGACGGTATTGCAGCGGTGGTCAGCCGGTCGGTTTCCATCTCGCGCAGAAGTGCGCGCTCGACTTCGTCCTGCTGCGGATCGCGCATTGCGCCGATGCCGGCCTCACCGGCTGGACGCGCGTGGCGAACGTCGCGAAGCCCTTCCCAGCCGGCTACGTTGACCCCGAATTTCTCCTGGTTGAAGAAGACATACCAGGGGAAGGCGGCGCACAACATCGAAAATCCGACCAGCGAGGCGACAAGCCAGCGGTCGATCGGCTTGTCTAAAGTCGTTGCCGGCCCTGAAGCTTGATGCCTGCCGGATCTGGTTTTACCAAAGAGCCTGGTTTTCATGCTCATCTCTTTCCTGCCGGCATTGGGCGATTGGTATTGCTGAGAGATGCCTTCAGGGCATTGGCGAGTTCGGTATAGGCGTCGATGACCGCCGCATCGCCAGGTGATTGCTTCAGCACGTCATAGATGATCGGCACCTGCTTGACGGCCATGTCGAGATCGGGATCCGCGCCGGGCCTGTAGCCGCCGATAAGGCGAAGATCCTTTGTCTCCTCGTAAACGCTGATCAGCCCCTTCAATCTGGAGACCAGTCGTTCCTGATCCCCGGTCCATGCCTTGCGGGCGAGACGCGAGATCGAGGAAAGCGGATTGACCGGCGGATACCGTCCTTCGTCGGCAAGTGCACGGTCAAGCACGATATGTCCGTCAAGGATACCGCGGGTCGAGTCGGCGATCGGGTCGTTGTGATTGTCGCCGTCGACGAGGATCGAGATGATTGCCGTGATCGTGCCCGTGCCTTCGATGCCGGGGCCGGCACGTTCCAGAAGGCGCGGCAGCTCGGTAAAGACTGAAGCCGGATAGCCTCGCGCGACCGGCGGCTCGCCTGCCGCGATCGCGACCTCGCGGATCGCATGCGCAAATCGCGTCACGCTGTCGGCGATGAACAGCACGTTCAGTCCCTGATCACGAAAATTTTCCGCGATCGTCATGCCCACCAGCGGGGCCATCTTGCGTAGCATCGGGCTTTCGTCGCTGGTGGTGACAACGATCACCGCTTTGGCAACGTTGTCGCCCAGAGTGTCTTCGATGAACTCGCGCACTTCGCGGCCACGTTCGCCGACCAGCGTTATGACCACCCGGTCGAAGGCATCTGCCTTTGCCAGCATCGATAGAAGCGTTGATTTGCCGACGCCTGAACCGGCGAAAATGCCCAGACGCTGCCCGTAACAGATAGGGGCAAAGATATCGATCGCCTTCACGCCGGTGCGGAACGAGGTATCGACCCGCCTGCGGGTCATGGATGGCGGCGGCAGGGTGTTGATTGAACGCTGCACCGAGCCTTCCCGCAATGGGCCTTTGCCGTCGATCGGTCTGCAGAGTGAATTGATCGTTCGACCGCACCAGCTCTCGCTGGGAGCCAGCCGGAATTCGCCGGTACGCAGCACGAGATCGCCGACACCGATCGGCTCGCCCGGCTCGATAGGGCAGACATAGATGAGATCGGGCTCGACACGCACGACCTCGCCCATATGCGCGCCAGTAGCACTCTGATGCGAAACGAATTCGCCAAGGCGAACATGTCTGGAAAGGCCACTGACGGTGTAATATCCGGCCGCGATCATCCTCACCCGACCGCCCCAGGACAGGACGCTCGAAGGATTTGCATAATGCGCCGCCATGTCCGACAGACGTTCCAGTCGTGGCATCACGACTGGTGAGGTGACCGGTTCGCTAACCGGCTGAAAATCGGATTGGGTCGTCGTCATCCGCGTGCGTCCTACTGGCTACCGCCCAGCGTTCTCATGGCGGATGAGAAGTTGTCTTCACTGGTGCTCATCAGCGAGGAAATGCTTTCGAACGCGCGGTTCACCTGGATCAGCTGGGTCATCTCGCCGATGGCATTGACGTTGGACTGTTCGAGGAAGCCCTGCATGACGCCGACGCCCATGGTATCGACGACCGCCTGCGGCGTGTCGGTGGGGATGATGCCGCTGTTGTCAGCGCGGTAGAAACCCTTGTCGATATCGACCGAGAATACGCCGATCTGTCCGACCGCGCGGTCGCCCTGCATGATGCGTCCGTCCTGGCCGACCTTTGGTGTCGGGGCTCTCGGATCGAGCTGGATCGGAGCGCCGCCGCCATCGAGAACGGGGTAGCCATTCGTCGAAATGAGTTCACCCGTAAGCGACATGGAAAACCGTCCGTCACGTGTCAGAACCTGACCTTGAGGTGTCTGAATGGCGAACCACGCGTCGCCTTTGACGGCGAAATCCAGGGAATTCCCGGTCTGCTCAAGCTCGCCATTACGCATGGAGAGGTAGTCATTGCCCTGGGAGACGAATGCGATCTTGGTGTTGTTCTCGTTCTGGGTCTGGCTGAGGATCTGATCGAACTTCACCTCAGTCGAACGAAAGCCGACCGTATTCATGTTGGCAATATTGTCGGAGATCGTGGTGAGGCGACGCTCGAGAGCGATCTGCGAGGAAATGCCGACATAGATACCGGATTGCATGGATGTCTCCTGATTTACGGATACGGCGCATGCCCCCGCGCGGGAGAGCTGTGGCGATTTGAAGGAGACAGTTAAGAGCCCGGGCTTGCGCGAACCTGTTTGGTTTAGCGAGGGGGAAAATGCGTGCGGATACGGCAAATCGGCGGGCTGCGCCTACCGCAAGTCCCGCGCAAGATTGTCTCTCTAGCGTCCGGGACAACAAGATGGAGAACAACCATGACCATGCAGCCGATTCAGTTGTTCGAGCTTGCGTCTCGACAGGCGGAATGGCTGTCCGTTCGACAGCAGGTGACGACGACGAACATCGCCAACGCCAACACGCCGAAATACGTCTCCAAGGATCTGACGCCTTTCGATGCCGAACTCAAGTCGGCAAGTGGTCTCGGGTCCATGGAAATGGCGAGGACGAATGCGGCTCACATGACCGCGGACATCGCCGGGAATGGTCGGGTTGAGCTGAAGGACTCTAAGCTCAATCAGGAGATAGGCGTCCAGGAATCCGGCAATACAGTCTCATTGGCGTCGGAAATGTCGAAGATGGGCGAGATCAAGCGGCAGTTCGAGCTGAACACCCTTCTCGTTCAAAATATCAACAGAATGATGCTGACGGCATTGGGTAAATAAAAATGGACTCTTTGATCGCTTCGCTCAAGATCGCAGGCAGTGGAATGGAAGCCCAGTCCACCCGCCTGCGCGTCGTTTCTGAAAACATCGCAAACGCACGTACGACCGGCGACACCTCGGGTGCGGATCCCTATCGTCGCAAGATCATCACCTTCGGTAATGAGATGGATCGCGCCAGCGGCATCAACATGGTGGATGTCAAGAAGATCGGCGCTGATGAGGGCAAGTTTACCGAGGAATACGATCCCGACCACCCCGCTGCAAATGCGCAGGGCATGGTCAAATATCCGAACGTCAATGTGCTGATCGAGATGGCCGACCTTCGCGAAGCCAATCGCAGCTACGAGGCAAACCTGCAGAGCATCAAGCAGACGCGGGATCTGATCTCGTCGACAATCGATTTGTTGAAAGGTTAACTATGATCGATAGCATTTCAAGCATCGGTGCGCTGAAAAAGTCCACTGGTCTCGACCAGACGGAGACCACCTCCAGCAGCATGTCGAACATGCTGGGCGCCGCAGTCGGTACGGTTGCAACCGGTGTTGCGGGGCCAACATTCGGCAGTTTTCTTGCTGATGCCGCCAAGGGTGCGCTCGATAGCGTGAAGCAAGGCGAAGCGATGTCCTTTGCCGGCATTCAGGGCAAGGCAGATACGCGCGAAGTCGTCGATGCTGTCATGGAAGCCAATCGCACGCTCCAGACCGCGGTCGCCCTTCGAGACAAGGTCGTATCGGCCTATCTCGAAATTTCCAAAATGCAGATCTAGGATAAAGAGGTTTCACGTCCATGAGAGCACTCGCCATTGCTGCAACGGGTATGAATGCCCAGCAGACGAACCTCGAAGTCATCGCCAACAACATCGCCAACATCAACACGACCGCCTTCAAGCGCGGCCGGGCGGAGTTTACCGACCTTCTCTATCAGACCGAACGCGCCGCAGGCGTCGCCAACCGCGCCAACCAGTCGGTTGTGCCGGAAGGCGCCAATATCGGTCTCGGCGTGCAGACATCGGCTGTTCGCAAGCTGTTCGAACAGGGTGAAATTTCCCAGACAAGCAATACGCTTGATGCCGCAATCGTCGGCAATGGCTGGTTCCAGATCGAAGGCTCGGACGGTACGACGCTTTATACGCGTGCCGGTGCATTCAACAAGGATGCCAACGGCCGTCTGGTGACGATCGACGGCTACGGCGTCATTCCCGCGATCACCATTCCGCAGGACGCTACCGAAGTCACTATCGCTCAGGACGGCACCGTCTCGGTTCGCATCGGCGAACAGGATAACATGACACAGGTCGGTCAGCTGCAGGTGGCGCTTTTTGCCAATGATGCAGGTCTGCGTCCGCTGGGCGACAACCTTTTCGCGGTCACGGAAGCGTCCGGCGATGCAGTTGTCGGTTCGCCGCTGGATACCGGCTACGGCTATCTGAAGCAGGGTTATCTCGAAAGCTCGAACGTCGATTCCGTCAAGGAAATCACTGACCTGATTTCCGCACAGCGCGCTTACGAAATGAACTCCAAGGTCATCACGACAGCGGATGAGATGGCTCAGATCGTCAGTAAGAATCTGAAGTAACGGATTAAGAGGCGGGCAAACATGATGTTTCCTAGTGTAAATGCACTTCGGTCGGCTGTCGGCGGGGTTATCCTGTCACTGCTGTTCATCGCTGGTGCCGGATCGCAGGTCGCGGTTGCCCAGCCTCTTTATGCCGTCGTTCCCACATCGACGATCTTCCCGGGCGATATCATCTCCTCAAGCCAGGTCATGGAGGTCGAAGTGACCAATCCGAACCTGGCCGGCGGATACACGTCAAGCGTCACAGATGTCATCGGCAAGGTGGCAAAGCGGACGCTGGTGGCGGGACGGACTATCCCGGTTTCCTCGCTGCGTGAGCCCTACACGATCGAGCGCGGCAAGGCGATCCGTATCATGTTCAATGTTGGCGGCCTGACGATTTCGGCTGCCGGATCGGCTCTGCAGGATGCCATGACCGGAGACTCGATCCGAGTCCGAAACACTGAGAGTGGAGTTACCGTCACCGGCGTGGTGAGGGCTGACGGAAATGTCGAGGTTGTCCAGAAATGATCGGTAGACTGCTAACAACGATCGCCGCCAGCCTGCTGGCGCTTTTTGCTGCGGCGTCTGTCGTCGAAGCGGCATCAAATGCGCGTATCAAGGACGTGGTATCGCTCCAGGCCGGGCGTGATAACCAGCTCATCGGTTATGGTCTCGTTGTCGGCCTGCAGGGAACCGGCGATGGCTTGCGTGCCTCGCCGTTTACCGACCAGTCAATGCGCGCGATGCTTCAGAACTTGGGTATTTCGACGCAAGGCGGTCAATCGGCCGCCAAAAACGTTGCGGCCGTTATGGTCACGACGAACCTCCCGCCTTTCACCAGTCCCGGCAGCCGCATCGACGTGACCGTCAGCTCTCTCGGTGACGCCACCTCGCTGCGCGGCGGAACACTTGTCATGACCTCGCTCACGGGTGCCGATGGACAGATCTATGCCGTTGCACAGGGCGCAGTCGTCGTTTCCGGTTTCTTGGCCGAAGGCGCAGCCGCCACCGTCACTGAAGGCATTACTACGGCCGGCCGTATTCCCGGTGGCGCCATCATCGAGCGGGAATTGCCTTCGCGCTTCAAGGATTCGGGCAATCTTGTTCTTCAGCTGCGCAATCCGGACTTCTCTACGGCAATCCGCGTTGCTGACGCGATCAACTCCTTCTCCACCAGTACCTATCGCATGCCGATTGCCGAAGCGCGCGATTCCCAGGTCGTCGCCGTGCAGAAGCCACCGCAGGAAGATCTCGCTCGCCTCATGGCGAGGATCGAGAACCTTGCCGTCGAAACCGACACACCCGCCAAGGTCGTCATTAACGAACGGACGGGAACCATCGTTATCGGCGCGGATGTCCGCATCTCCCGGGTCGCGGTCAGTTATGGAACGTTGACGGTACAGGTTACCGAAATGCCTCAGGTCGTGCAGCCCCTGCCTTTCTCGCGCGGCGAGACCTACGTCCAGCCGCAGACGGACATCATGGCCGAGAAGACTGGTGGTCCGGTTGCAGTTCTCGAGGGTCCGGATCTGCGCTCGCTGGTGGCAGGATTGAACAGCATCGGCGTCAAGCCTGATGGAATTATTGCGATCCTGCAGGGGATCAAGTCTGCAGGTGCGCTGCAAGCGGAGCTAGTACTGCAATGATTGGCCCAGACACTTCATCTCCGGCTCGGTTGCGCCCATGGGAGCGCTCCTCGGTTGCACTTCCGGTTCTCGCTCTCTTGGGGCTGCTCGTTGCGCTGCCCTCGGCCGACGCCCAGGAGCAGGTTCGTGACACGACCGGGATGACGAGCGAGACCGAAGTCCAGCAATTCTGCGGCAATATTGCCGACGCGGCGCGCGATCGCCGTTATGCCTTGCAGAAACAGGACCTTGAGAAACTTCAGGCCGAGGTCGATGATCGCATAGCCGTGATGGAGGCCCGCAAGGCCGAATACGAGGACTGGATCGGCCGGCGCAACGAATTCATGAAGCAGGCCGAAAACGGCCTGGTCGATATCTTCAAGACCATGAAGCCTGACACTGCTGCTCCGCAGCTGTCCGAAATGCAGGCAGGGCTTGCCGCCGCAATCGTCATGCGGCTGCCGCCCCGCCAATCCGGTCTGATATTGAGTGAGATGGAGGCCAAGAAGGCTGCGGCCGTTGCGTCCATCATCGCCAGTGCAGCGGATCCCAACACGTCGAAAGATCCGTCATGACCAAACTCGCACCTGCACTCCTTGCTACCGTGGCGCTTCTTTCGGGATGCTCGCAAACGCCCCAGACGATTAGGGAAGTCGGCAATGCACCGTCGATGAGCCCCATCGGCAGTGGCCTGCAGTTCAGTCAGGCGCCGCAGCTGGCTTCCTATCCTAAGCGCCCGCACAACATGAACAATGGCTATTCGCTCTGGAGCGACAGCCAGGCCGCTTTGTTCAAGGACGCACGCGCGCTCAATATCGGCGACATCCTGACCGTCACGATCAAGATCAACGACAAGGCTGATTTCGACAACGAGACGAAGCTTGAAAAGAGCAACGACCGGACGACCGCGTGGAAGGCCGATGCCACAATTTTCGGATGGAACCCCAAGACCGATTCTTCCTTTGGCTTCAACGGCGAATCCAATTCCGACGGCAAGGGGTCGACAACCCGGTCGGAACAGCTGAACCTGCTCGTAGCGGCCGTGGTGACCGGCGTTCTCGAAAACGGGAACCTTCTGATCAGCGGTTCGCAGGAAGTGCGTGTCAATCATGAGATCCGCATCCTGAACGTGGCCGGTATCGTCAGGCCGCAGGACGTCGATTCGGAGAACGAGATCTCCTACGAAAAGATCGCCGAGGCGCGCATCTCCTACGGCGGCCGCGGTCGCGTAACCGAAATTCAACAGCCGCCGGTCGGCCAGCAGCTCATGGACCTGTTCTCGCCGATCTGAGGCGTCCGGGTTTTTGCCGAGGAGTGAAACCACATGGCTATCACGGCTGAGGACGACAGCGTCCCGAAGAAGAAGAACGCACTTATCCCGATGATCGGCGCCGTGGTGCTGTTGTCCCTGGTGGGCGGCGGCGGCGGCTGGCTGACGGGAAAGCTGATTGCACCGGCGCCAAAACCGGTGGAGGAAGCGACAAGCACCCCTGCCGCCGAGGGCGAGAAGAAAGGCGAGGGCGAAAAGGCCGCGCCGGCTCTCCCCAATATGCTGGAACTGGCACCGATATTGACTAATATTGGCTATCCGGCGGAAAATCTCATCCGGCTGCAGGTGGGGTTGGTATTTGACGGCCCGCCTGACCCGGCACTGGCCGAAACTGTGAACCAGAACATCATGACCTATCTGCGGACGCTGTCGCTGCAGCAGTTGCAGGGGCCGCGTGGATTCACATATTTGAAGGGCGACCTTCAGGAGATTGCTAGCCTGCGTTCCCAAGGGCGTGTAACAAAGGTCCTGATTAGGACTTTTGTTGTCGAATGATTCGTCTCGCGATTTTCGTTGCCACATTGGCTTTAGTGCCCGGTCTTGCGCATGCTCAGCAGCTGCAGGATTTGATCAACGCTCCTGTTGACGGCTCTGCGGCTGCCTGGATCGTTCGCACCTTCGGCCTTCTGACCGTCCTGTCTGTAGCGCCCGGCATCCTGATCATGGTGACGAGCTTCCCGCGCTTCATCATCGCCTTCTCGATTTTGAGAACCGGCATGGGCCTTGCCACCACGCCGTCGAACATGATCCTCACCAGCATGGCGATGTTCATGACGTTCTACGTCATGTCTCCGACCCTTGAGCAGTCTTGGCGCGAGGGCATCCAGCCCATGTTGCAAAGTCAGGTGACGGAAGCGCAGGCGATCGAGCGTACGGCCGAACCGTTCCGAAGCTTCATGATCGCCAACACTAGGCCGAAGGATCTCGCCCTGTTTGTCGATCTCGCCACTGAACGCGGTCAGCAGACTTCAGAGAACGACAGGCCCTATTATCGGGTGCTCGTTCCGGCATTCATGTTGTCCGAAATCCGTCGCGGCTTCGAGATCGGCTTCCTTATTGTCCTGCCTTTCCTCGTCATCGATATGGTTGTCGCCACGATCACCATGGCCATGGGCATGATGATGCTTCCGCCGACATCGATCTCCCTTCCGTTCAAGATCCTGTTTTTCGTCCTTATAGACGGCTGGAACCTGCTCGTCGGCTCTCTGGTCAGATCGTTCTCCTGAACAATCGAAATTGTGCGCCTGTCTCTCGGCGCGGCAAGCCTGCCGGGTTGCGGTAGGGGCCTGCAGCTGTCTATCTGAAGGCCTCCTGACCTCCGTGGCGAGCGTGGCTCTCCTGTCGGTGCCGGCTGGCTTTGTCCTCCGCTCGGCGCCGTAGCGCACCTCGCATTCCTATCTTCCGTTCCTGGATATCCGTGAGGCCAGGCAACGAGCAGGCGCGTTGGTGGCGATACTGATCTCCTTCATGTCACATCCGCTCCCGTCGCTCGATCTCGCCTGTGTGCAATAGGCGAGGCGGCAGCACTGGGATTGCCCATCGGCCGGGTGAGGGGCTTCTTAAACGCAAATTGCCGCGCACATGGCGCGGCAAGCGGTGAATAAATCGCTCGGTTCCCCTCCGACGCACGCAGGAGGGGAACGATAGTCTTGTCAGTGATGAGCCGGGCTGCTCAGCTCGAGAGCCGCCTGCGCCTTGGTCGTATGGAAGGTCACCTTCCTGAGGCTGTCGGCCAGAATGGACGTGTTCTCCCTCGGATCGGCAGACGGGCTGTGGAAGTTGATGTAGTTGATCGAGATGCTTGCCTTGTCGGCTTCCAGCTTCAATCGGCTATATATGGTGATGCCCGGTGGGCTGATCTCCAGATCGAGCGTGATCGACGGGTAGGTCGACCAGTCGAGAGCATAGTCGCCTCCGACGCCGAAGCGGACCGTCCCCGGATGAAAATAGAGTTCGGCAGCAGAATCGACGAGATCAGCGATGCTGCTGTGATACTCGAAACGAAGAAGCGAAATGAGATCGGCAGCGTCCAGCAGCCTCAGTTCGGCCGCCAACGGGCCAATCGCCTTGGCAAGGATTTCTTCGCGTTCGATGGAGTAGGGGCATGTTTTCATAATGAGCCGTCTAGCCAGTTTTTATGGTTAACGTTGTATTCGGGCCGTCACGAGATCCCTGAAACTTCAGAGGATCGCTCGGTAGTGAAGTTAGAGTATGAGGCTTGCGCAGAAATGGAGTGTTGAATTTAAAAGGAAATTCGACATTCCAAGGCTTGGCCGACCATCGTGGCGCAACAAATCGCGCCGGCTTTCGATCGCCAGTTCTCATCAGGTTGGATACCGGGCTGTCATGATGCGTCTTGCACGCATCTCGGCAATGATGTTCGGTTCCGGACAACGCGTGTCGGGAACGGTGTGCTTCAGAGCAGCATCATGCTTGTAGGTTGTCGGGCGCAACGCTCAATGCGCGTCCGGCCAGGCCTGTGTCTGGCGTTTGTATTCAGTCGGACTTTTCCATGAAAGGCCCGCTACGTGCCGGCAGGCACGCAACATCGATATGATCGGGCTTCAAGCCGTTTTTGGCGCGCTCTACCATTGTCTCGTAAGCGGTTTCGAGATGCAGGGTGAAGCGTTCGTCGTCGAAAAGCGGGCTTTTCAGGCGATTGTCTTCCAGGCGCTGCCGCAGAGGCTTGAGCTGTTCGGGATTTTTGCCGAACTCGACGGCCAGCCGTACATAGTCGTTCTCGTCTTCCGCAATAAGTTCGGGCAGCCCGATTGCATGCAGCAGACTTTGGCTGACGCGCGAGGCGAAATTGGTGCCCTTGTAGGTCAGGACCGGCAGACCGGCCCAGAGCATCTCAGAAGTCGTCGTGTGGCCGTTAACGGGATAGGTGTCGAGGCCAAGGTCCGCGAGCGGGATGCGGTTCAGGTGGTGCTCGAACTGCATCTTGGTCATGAAGAAGATGCGCTTGGCTGGAACGCCGGCGGCGACGAGTTTCTTCTGTATGTTTATCCTGCTTTCGGCATTGTTGGTCAGGATCCAGAGGATGCCGTTCGGCGTGGACTTCACGATATCTGCCCACATATCCAGCATCTGCGGCGTAATCTTGCGGTTCGCGTTGAACGACCCATAGATGAAGGCGTCTTCGGGAAGACCCACTTCCTTGCGTGTCATAGGCTTGGCAAGCGGCCTGTTGACCGGATCGTTCGGCTGATACGTTTCCGGCAGGCGGCAGAACTTCTCGTAATAGTGCGGTTTCGAACTATCCGGCAAAACGTATTTGTCGCCCACGGCATAGTCGAGATCGACGTTGACAGTGGAGCCTGGGAAGCCCAGCCAGGCAACCTGGATCGGTGCCGCCTGCATGTTGAAGACCGTATTGCGAGTGCCGATCGTATGGCCCTTGAGATCGACGAGGATGTCGATATTGCGGGACCTGATTTCGGCCACGATCTCCTCATCGCTGAGATCGCGAACGGTGACGACATTGCCCCACTCTTCGCGGTTTGCCTCATTGGTCGCCAGCATCTTCGGATCGGTATGGCAAAAGAGGGTCACTTCGAAGCGATCCCTGTCATGCAATTCGAACACCCGGCGGATAAGCTTCATCGTGGCATGTTTGTCGAAAAGGTCGGAGGAGAGGTAACCGACACGGATCTTGTCACCCCACGTATGGGGCATTTGATGCCGGATTGCGGTCATCTCCGGGGAAAATCTCGGCGTGTTGCTACGAGCCAGCTGGTTCAGATGCTCATTGCCGGTCCAATGGAGGTTGAAGAAGGTGCCGTCCATCCTGACGAAATCCGTCTCGCCTGACGCAAGTTCAGCGTCGATGATCGGCTGGTGGCGCTCTATCGCGTCGTACTTGCTGTGTTCGCGGCTGAAGGTGAGATACATCAGCCGCACCGGCTGGCTGTTCGGAATTCGGCTGAGCAGTACACGGGCTGTCTCGATATCGGACGGATCGAACATATCCCAGGTGTTCAGCGAAATTCGGGCGCCGAGCAGCATATGCGGCAGCTCCTTACTCCTGATCAGCAAGGTTTTGAACACGCGGGCGATACGAGCCTCACCTCTCTCGACCAGAGTTGACGCGACGATGAAAGCCAGTTCTGGGTCGCGGGTCAGCTTTGGAAGAATGCGATTGGCCAGAGCCAGCGCCTTGTCCTTCTCTCCGATTTCGAAATTGAGCTTGATGGCATCGATCAGATTGTCGTCGGCATGTTGACCGCCGAGCTCGGCAGCCAACTGGAAGGACTGGGCGGCTTCCGCCTTGTGACCGAGCTGCTTAAGCGTGCGGGCGAGGAGCGTATAGGTACGGGCATCCTTTTGAACTTCGAGCAACCTGTTGATGGTGACGAGCGAGGAGGTGTAGTCGCCGCTGCGGAAATGCTGGGACGCGGCCTTATAGCTGATCTCGGTCAACATCTGCTCCGTATTTTCGTTGCCGCGCCAAGTTCGTCTGTTGGTTGCAGAGGCTTGCTTGCGGGCGACGCAAGAAATCGATCCGACTTTGCTATCCGGCGAAGCTTGCTTGAAACCGGTGTTGGTTGGCCGGAGCCGGAAAAACGCTCGCGGAAATTATGTTTAACGTACCACCCCGAGCGCTAACCGTTTGTTTACTATGTGTTCGCATTGCCGACGACTCACCCCCAAAATTAAGACTGTGGCAACTCTTGGCTGGCTAATTTGGTCCTGCGACGGGTTGGTGTCCTAAACGAATAAACGGAACCGAGTGGCATGATGTCGGACCGTCGCAGCCGATTAAGAACCGGCATGTCCTCACCGTTTGTTTTCAGTCTTTAGGGGACACTTCATGTCTAGCATCAACTTCAATGCCGGCGCTACTTCGGCTCTCGAAACCCTCCGCAACATCAACAAGGATCTGCAGAAGACGCAGAACAGCGTCTCCACGGGTGAGCGCGTTAACTCCGCTTCTGACGGCGTTTCCTACTGGTCCATCGCGACCACGATGAAGTCGGACAACAAGGCTCTCGGCGCCGCTTCCGACGCACTCGGCGTTGGCGCTGCCAAGGTCGACACAGCTTACGCTGCAACCGAAAGCGCCATTGACGTCGTCAACGAAATCAAGGCCAAGCTGGTTACCGCTTCGGAAAGCTCTGCCGACAAGGATCAGATCAACCTGGAAGTTGAAAAGCTTCAGGAACAGCTGACCGCAATCGGTAAGGCCGCCTCGTTCAACGGCGAAAACTGGCAGATTTCCGGCTCGAACACCTCGACCACCGCTAAGGTTGTCGACGGCTTCGTCCGCGAAGACAGCGGTACGGTCAAGATCACCACTGCCGACTTCAACCTGTCCAGCTACGCAATGTTCTCGACGCTCGCCAGCGACGTCGGTTCCGGCGGCATTCTGGGCGCTGTCATGACCATCGCTCTGACCTCGGGTTCGACCCAGGGCGACATCGACGGCTTCATGACCACGGTTGAAACCGCTCTGTCGAGCCTGACGGATGCCGGCGCTGCTCTCGGCGCTCTGACCACCCGTATCACCCTGCAGGACGAATTCGCTTCCAAGATCTCCGACGCAATCGACTCGGGCGTCAGCCGCCTCATCGACGCCGACATGGAAGAAGAATCAGCAAAGCTTTCGGCACTCCAGACCCAGCAGCAGCTCGCTGTTCAGTCGCTGTCGATCGCCAACTCCTCGGGCCAGAACATCCTGCGTCTGTTCCAGTAATCACTGGCATCGTTCCGAAATTGGGGCCGCACCTTCCAGGTGCGGCCTTTTTCGTTTTGGGCGCCTTGAAATCCAGCGGAAACGCTGCTGCCAATCGTAGATATTAACAGGAAGTAAATGCTTAAAAATTAACGGGAAGTAAATGAAATTAAAGCGTTTTTTTGTTTCTTTATTTGGAACTTGTTAACCTTAACGGTGTCTACTCGGCTCATCAAAACGACGGGCCGAAATTAACGGTTTCCGGCAAGCATGAAGCTGACTGTCGTTCCCGGCGAAATCCGGAATGTCCCTTCAAATCATAGTGCCAAAGGGGCAACTTTCATGACCAGCATTCTGACCAACACCTCCGCCATGTCTGCTCTCGCAACGCTGCGGAACATCAACACTGATCTCGCTTCCACACAGGATCGCGTTTCGTCCGGTTATCGCGTCGGCGCAGCTGAAGACAACGTTGCCTACTGGTCGATCTCCACGACCATGAACTCGGACAACAAGGCTCTCAACGCCGCCAAGGACGCACTCGGCGTCGGCGCTGCCAAGGTTGACACAGCTTACGCTGCAACCGAAAGCGCTATCGACATCGTCAACGAAATCAAGGCCAAGCTGGTTACCGCTTCGGAAAGCTCGACCGACAAGGAGCAGATCAACCTTGAAGTCGAAAAGCTTCAGCAGCAGCTGACGGCCGTTGCCCAGGCAGCATCCTTCTCCGGTGAAAACTGGCAGATTTCCGGCTCCAACACTTCGACGACGGCCACGGTCGTTGACGGCTTCATCCGCGAAGACAACAGCTCGGTCAAGATCACCACCGCAAGCTTCAACCTGTCCAGCTACGCAATGTTCGAGACCCTGTCCAGCGACGTCGGTTCCGGCGGCATTCTGGGCGCTGTCATGACCATCGCTCTGACCTCGGGTTCGACCCAGGGCGACATCGACGGCTTCATGAACACGGTTGAAACCGCTCTGTCGAGCCTGACGGATGCCGGCGCTGCTCTCGGCGCTCTGACCACCCGTATCGACCTGCAGGACAACTTTGCAGCCAGCCTTTCCGACGCGATCGAATCGGGCGTAAGCCGCCTCGTCGACGCCGACATGGAAGAAGAATCAGCAAAGCTTTCGGCACTCCAGACCCAGCAGCAGCTGGCCGTCCAGTCACTGTCGATCGCCAACTCTTCTTCGCAGAACATCATGACGCTGTTCCGCGGCTAAAAAAAATCCGCTCTCGGATAATAGGGTCGCACCATGGTGCGGCCCTTTTTTACGTCTTGTTTTTATTTGTTAATTTTGTATTTCCGCAATCAGAGGCTGTTAGCTTTCTGTTCATTCGTGTTAACAGTCGCAAGCAGGCGTTAACTCTCTGTTAACCCTGATCGGTTTTTCTCCTCGTCATTGAAACAGCGGGCCGGGCAGCAGCGAACACGCAACGTCCACCGGCCAGGCATGAAGCTGATCGCGTTTACCGGTCCACGCCGGAATGTCCCTCCCAACCGTGAGCCAAGGGGCAATTTGAGATGACGAGCATTTTGACAAATACTTCCGCAATGTCCGCACTGCAGACGCTTCGTGCTATCGGCAGCAGCCTTGCAGACACGCAGGATCGCGTCTCTTCCGGTTACCGCGTCAGCGAAGCCGCCGATAACGTCGCCTACTGGTCGATCTCCACGACCATGAATTCCGACAACAAGGCGATTAACGCCGCCTCCGACGCTCTTGGCGTTGGTGCCGCCAAGGTCGATACCGCTTACGCTGCGATGGAAAGCGCCATCGACGTTGTCGACGAAATCAAGGCCAAGCTGGTTACCGCAACGGAAGAGTCCACCGACAAGGACCAGATCCAGCTCGAAGTGGAAAAGCTGCAGGAACAGTTGAGCGCGATTGCGCAGGCAGCTTCGTTCTCCGGTGAAAACTGGATGGTTGCAGCCGACAACGCCTCCAACACGGTGGTCGTGGATGGCTTCATCCGCAATGAGGACGGCACGGTCAAGGTTACGACCGCTGAATTCCAGGTCGCCTCTTACGCAATGTTCGGCACCATCAATAACGGCGTCGGCGAAGACGGGATCCTCGGTAGCGTCATGAGCATCGCTCTGACCTCGGCATCCACGACCGGCGACATTCAGGCCTTCCTCGACCAGGTCGAAGCCGCACTTTCCAGCCTGACGGATTCGGGTGCCGCCCTTGGTGCTTTGATCACCCGTATCGATCTGCAGGATGAATACGCAGCGACTCTGTCGGACGCAATCGAAACCGGTGTAAGCCGACTGGTCGACGCGGACATGGAGGAAGAATCAGCCAAGCTTTCGGCGCTTCAGACGCAGCAGCAGCTTGCGATCCAGTCGCTGTCGATCGCCAACTCTTCTTCGCAGAACATTCTTTCGCTCTTCCAGGGCTAACGGTTCGGGATCACTTGATTTCGATGACAAAAAACGGGCCGCGTTTCCACGACGCGGCCCGATACGTATTAAGAAAAATCAACGACTTATGCCGAATGACGGTAGCCGGAATCAGAGACGATATGCTGGCGCAAGGTTGTTTGCGTCTTGTCCGAATCGTAGGTTTTCATTAACCTTCGTGTATTGGCCAAAGAGCCATAAACGTGACGCGCTTGCCACATGGCAAGCAGCATGAAGTCGATGCGTCGCGGCCGGATCACAAACGGCATGTCCTGATTCCGAACATAGGTGGTTAGAACATGTCGAAGATCATGACCGTCGGTTACGTGCAGAGCGCGCTACAGACCCTTCTCTTCGCGAGCGACAATCTCGAAGAAACCCAGAAGCGCACGGCATCCGGCCTGGCGGTTGAATCTGCGGCAGACAATGCTGGTTACTGGTCGGCCGCAACCAACATGACCTCTGACCAGAGCGTTCTCGGTAGTATCGGAGATGCGCTCAACCTCGGTGCCTCTAAGCTCGATACGGCCTATGAGGCAGTGACCTCCTCCATCAACATCATGGACGAGATCACCAGTCAGCTGGTGACCGCCTACGAGGAGGGTACGGATAGAGATGCACTCAACGGCCGAATTAGCTCGCTCAAGGAAAATCTGAACTCTGTCCTCCAGGCAGCGACGTTCTCCGGCGACAACTGGCTCTACAATTCGGATGAAATTCTCGGCGCATCGAAAACCATTCCGACGTCTTTCCAGCGTAGCGTTTCGGGGGCGGTATCGCTCAGCTATGTTTCCGTCGATACCGCGGATACGACGCTGATCGATTCGGCCGATGCCAATCGCGGCCTTCTGACCGGCGCGATCGACGCCAATACATTGAATTCCGACGGAACCGCGACCTCCCGCAACTACTACCTGCTTGACGTGGATTCGACCATTGCGACGACCGGCACGTCGATTGCCGTTTCCGACGCCACGACCTCGGCCGAGCTGGACGATATGATTGCCGTCGTTGGCCATTTGACCGACAGGCTCAATCAGCTGGCAAGTTCGCTGGGCACCGTCTCCGCCCGTGTCGATCAGCAGACCGGCTTCGTGAAGTCTCTCCAGGATATTCTCGACAAGGGCGTTGGCCGCCTGGTCGATGCGGATATGGAAGAAGAATCCACCAAGCTGGCGGCTTACCAAACCCAGCAGTCGCTGTCGTCACAACTCCTCTCCCTGCTCAATGGTCATCAGCAGAGCACACGCGTTCTTTTTAGCTAGCGCCGTTGGCGGGTCTTCATCTTCGCACAAGTTTGGCATCGTAGCTGGTTTCAGGTGATAATGCGTTCATTCCCGGATGCATCTCGCCGATCGCCTCGAAGCGAGCCTGCCAAACGCACGAAGGAATGGTCCACTTGTTCAGTTTTGAGGTAAGCCTTTTCATTCTCCGCATGTCGGCTAGGTAGGGATATCTCCATGAGTATGCCGCTTGCTCGTTACCTGAAGGATTTTGGCGCTCCGCAACCGCAGCCGCAGCCATCGGAGTTCGTTTCCGATTTCGATTTTCCCGAGAATAACTTCGATCTCCCGGACGTGGCGTCAGAGCCTGCCGTCGATATCGAAGAGGAAAAAAGCAAGGCGCGCGCCGAAGGCCATGAGGCCGCCGTGGTCGAAATGACGGAACGCCATGAGGAGCAGGTGGCGCAGATCACCGCAAGGCATCGCGAGGAAATCGAGGCGCTGACGGCGAAATACGACGCTGTCGTTGCCGAACGCGTTGAAGTCTTCCTCAAGGAGATGAAGGCATCAGTCTCGGATGCCGTAGACACTTCGGTGGCGCGTGTCCTGCAACCCTTTGTCCAGGAAGAGGTCGCTCGCGCTGCTGGCGCAAAATTCGCGGCCGATGTCGCTGAAGAGATCGGGCAGGGCAGGACGGTGAAACTCTCGGTGAGAGGTTCCGAAACATTTATCGAAATGATGCGCAAGCGGCTCGATCCGCTCGTGACTGAAGTCGAATACGAGGAATCGTCGGAAATCGACATGACGCTGGAAGTCGGTGACTCGATTCTCGTGACGCGTCTGAAGACTTTTGTCGAAGCGATGGAAGAGCAGATAGATGAGTGAAAGTCATCATCACGGCAAGAACGAAATTATTGTCGTCAAACGCCACAAGGGTGATCATGACGGAGCCCATGGCGGCGCCTGGAAGATCGCCTATGCGGACTTCATGACGGCAATGATGGCATTCTTCTTGGTCATGTGGCTCGTCAACGCCTCCAACGAAGAAACGAAGGCCTCGATTGCGAGCTACTTCAATCCGATCAAACTGACGGATGAGCAGCCCAGCTCTGACGGCGTCAAAGAACCGGCAAAGGACGCGCAAGGCGAACAGAACGGTCAGAAGTCGGACGTTGCAGCCGACAAGACGCAGGATGGTTCCGCCGCAGCTTCCGGCGAGGATCTGACGGCTTCTTCCGGCGAGAACACCAGCTTCTCCGAAGAGGCATTTTTCGAAAATCCTTACGCGGTGCTGGCTGAGATCGCTCAGGAAGTTGGCCAGCAGGCCAATGTCAGCGTGAAGGGCGAGGGTGGTGCTGCAAATTCCGGCCCTTCGACCGGCGCTTCCGGCGGCGAGGCCTATCGCGATCCGTTCGATCCCGACTTCTGGAGTAAGCAGGTTTCCGCTTCACAGAACGGCCAGAACGGTGCCGTTGCCGTGACGCAGGACAGCAAGCTGCCACCGGTTCCCGATGCCAAGCCAGTCGAGACAGCCGCCGCACAGGCGCATCCACGCACTGACACCCAGAGACAGTCGCCATCTGACGCGCAAGCGTCGACCGGTACCGATCAGGCCCAGCAACAGATTGCCGCGCTGCAATCACCCAAAGGCGCGGTCGACGGCAGTGGTCAGCCGAAGGAAGAGGAGCCTTATGATGGCTCTCCCGAGCCTGACAGGCCTCAGACAACGTCAAAGCCGACGGAGAAGCAAACCGAGAAGGCCGAGGAGCTGCGGGAAGAACTCGTCAAGGCTTTGACCGGCGTTCCCGGCAAACTTGCCGAGGGCATTGTCGTCACTCCGTCCGAGGGCGGTATGCTCGTTACCATTTCAGACCAGGCCGCAACACCGATGTTCGATCTCGGATCGGCCGTTCCTCGCAGGGAGACTGTCCTAGCGATGGAGAAGGTTGCCGCAGTCTTGAAGGCGAAGGCTGGCTCGATCGTCATCCGCGGCCACACTGACAGCCGGCCTTATCGAGGTGGCAACGCCGACAACTGGACGCTCTCGATGGACCGCGCCCATGCCGCCTATTTCATGCTTCTGCGTGGCGGTCTTGAAGATACCCGCGTAAAGCAGCTTTCCGGTTTCGCCGATCGCCGACCGCAGGTTACCGACAATCCCGAGGACGGAGCCAATCGCCGCATAGAAATCCTGATTGCCGATGGTTGAAGGTAAGCGCTGATGTTCGCTCGCAGATACTGGATTGTTCGCTCCACGCTTCTTGCGGCCGCGCTGGCTGCAGGAGCCGCCGAGACGCGCGCCCAGGACCAGTCGCTCGATGCCTATAAGATCTTGAGGTCCCTCCAGTTCGTCCAGGATTCGCTGGTACTCGGAGATCACTCCGCCTCCGATCTCCAGCGCTACCTGCTCGATTCTCTCGACAAGAGGCTGCGATCTGCGGACAACGGAACGCTTGCGGATACGCGCAATGCAGACGCAGTCTTCGTTTACGTGATGAGTGGCGGTAATCCCGCCACCTTGAACTTCCTGGCATCCCGCGACACTCAGGGATATCTCGACGCGCGTGTCGTCAACGTCCTGCAGAAATATCTCGACGGCCGCGGCGGGCAGGTTGCAAGCTCGATCGCCTCTCTCTCCCAGGAATATCAGGGCTCACCGATCGGTCCCTATCTCAATCTTGTCGCCGGCAACGTCAATTATCCGACTGATCCGACCGCCGCACTGATCTTTTACGATCGCACCCGCATCGATGCACCGGGCACGATCCTGGAAGAGGCGGCGCTGCGCCGCTCCATCGTCGCAAGCGCAAGTCTGAAGGATGTCGATCGGGCTTTCGGCTATTCTGTGCGGTATGCGCGGCGTTTTCTTCATTCGCCTTACGCCAGCCAGTTCGCTGACCTCTTCGTTGACCTCGCGGTAACCAGCGCGCCGGGGCTTGGACACGACCGGGTTTCAGAAGTGGCCGACCTCATGGATCCGGACCGCGCCCAGGAGCTTTACCTGCGCATATCACGACTGGCGACGCTGAAGGGTAAATATGATCTGGCGAGCTATACGGCTGAAGAGGCACGCAAATTGAACGATGTGCTTAGCGGCAAGGGACGTACGCTACTCCCCGGCCTTTACGAGCATATAGCCAAGGTTCCGTCTTCAAATGTTTCGCAGGTGGTCGACCAGCTTTCTTCGATTCCCCGCGAAGGTCTTTCGGATCGCGACCGGGCACTTCTCGATGCTGCGCAACGCGTCGGCGAGGAGATTGTCAGGCCTGTGGATATCAGCGGCAGCGGCGAAGACACCCCTACGCCCGATGGCAACACCCGGACTGCCGATGCCAAGCCTGATCTGACGACTGCAGGCTCAGTCGTGCCGAATGCCGCGACCGCGACAAATGCGGCCGTTGACGACTTCGTCACGCAAGGCCGAAACAAGCTGGGTGAGATAGATTCGCTCCTTGCGAAGGAGAGTGGGGGTCGATGATGAATGTAGTGAACAATGCCTTGCCGGCGAGCGCGGATGTTTCAACCGCAGCTTCCTCTGCGTCCAACAAGGGTACGCGGACTTCCAAGGATGACGGTTTCGCCAAGACGCTCAACTCTTATGGCGACGGCCAGGGCCAGCGCGAAAAAGCCGCCGCGGCGAACGACGATGGTGCGGCAACCGCGACACAAGCCGGACAGGACCAGCCGGATACGGACGTCGCCGCCGAGCCGAAGGCGACTGCAAGCGCTCGTCCGTTCGCGATGACCGTCGAAACGATGCTTTCAAAGGCCGTTGTTCAGGCCTCGGATGCGAGCACTCTGGAGGCCGTCGTTGAAATGCCGGTCGAGGGGCAGGACGCGGAGCCGCAAGTGCCTGTCGACGTTGCCGATCTCGATACGGCGGCGGACCTTTTGGCCGACCTGCAGGCGGCAATGCCGGCCAATACGAAGGGTCCGAGCAGCCCGGTTCGCAACACCGCCGCCGATCAGGCCAAGACAGACAAGACGGACACCGATGCCGCAGACCCGGATGCTGCGGACGACGCGCTGGCATTGCTCCAGTCGCTTCCGGAAACGGCGTCTGCCCAGACCGTGCAGTCGGACATTGCTGGCGATCAGCTGCCGGTACAGACGGATTCCGCTGAAATCGACGTAGACACGGTAACAGCACAGGCCGGTAATGCCGCTCTGTCCTTGAAGGACGCAGCTGCAGAAACGGCCACGAACACCGTGGCGACGGATACAAAAACCAGCCAGCGTCCAGCTGCGACTGCCGCCGATGTTGCCCCGGCGGTTCACGATGCGCTGGAGCATGACAGCGAGCTTTCGGTCGACATGGAGACGCCCGCCGTCCAGGTCACCGAGAACCGTCGATACATCGGCATGGCACCGAGCTCCAACGCGGTATCGCTGGCAACCGCATTTGGTCAGGATCCGGATTGGTCGGCTGCCATGAACCCGAGCGCAAAGCTGTCCAACGAGGCGCTTTATGCCAGCACGGGCAAGGTGGTGAATACGCTCAAGATCGAACTCAATCCCAATGACCTCGGGCATGTGACGGCAACGATGCGCATGGTCGGCGAAGAGCTGAACATTCATCTCACCGTCGAAAGCAGCAAGGCCTATCGGCAGCTCATGCACGACAGTTCCACGATGCTCGATAACCTGAAGTCACAAGGTTACAGCGTCGACCAGATCACGGTCAGCATTGCGAGTGGAAGTAGTTCGACTTCGTCCGACAAGGGCAGCGATACATTCGCCAACAGCCGGCAGTCTTCCGATATGGGGCAGGCGCAGCAGCAACAGCAGCAGAACGGCCGCCAGGGCGGCAATACGAGTGGCGGTCTGACGGATACGTCGGACATCGGTACGCGTATCAGCTCTTCCGGAGGTAAGGATGAAGGTTCGGCTCAAGGCGCGGGTTCTGGCGGCGCTGGTGCTCGTCCCGACACCGTTTATCTCTGATAGGGGGGAAGCCGCGGTCGGCGCCAGCCTCGCTTGCGAACGGCAGATACAGCGCGCTGCTGCACAATATGGCATTCCGGAAGGCATACTCTATTCTGTTGGTCTCACCGAGACTGGGCGAAAAGGCTCGCTCAGTCCCTTTGCATTGAATGTCGAAGGCAAGGCATTCTTTCCCGGTTCGCTGCAGGAAGCCTTTACTCAGGTTGCGGCATCTCGGGGGCGGGGGGCAAAGCTGATCGACATCGGCTGCATGCAGATCAACCTCATGTATCACGGCGCGGAATTTGCCTCCTTGCAGGATATGTTCGATCCGGCTCAGAACGTTGCCTATGCCGCACGTTTTCTGCGGCAGCTGTATGATCGGCACGAGACCTGGACGATGGCTGTTGCCCGTTACCATGCCGGGCCGAACAATGACCCGGCGCAGCAGCGATACGTATGTCGCGTGATCGCAAATCTGGTCGCTTCGGGATATGGGCAGTGGACCGCAGGAGCGACGAATTTTTGCGCTGGCGGCAACTGGAGGTAGATTGCCTTTCCAATTTACATCGCGGCTTTGATCTGGCAGCAAAGAGGCGTGTCAAACAGGGGCATGCCGAATCCTGTTATGAATCTGTCAAAATCCACCGAAAAAATTGTGC
>UCIV01000017.1 GCA_900472575.1 Hyphomicrobiales bacterium | reverse complement strand
CCCACAAGGGGGAGGGCTTAGCCCGGTCGACCTGCCGTGGCTTAATTGGGACAGGCGGTCGCCTTAGGTCTTCTCCCCCCTTGTGGGGGCTCGAAGAGCGGGGCGAGACAGGCGGCTCGCCCCAGGAAAGCCGGCAGGCCAGAGGGGTATTTCTGCCAAGTATGTTTACTGTCACGCAGCCAGCCTGCGATCCAGTGCCTCGATCAGTGCTGCGGCGATCGGGTGATCCGAACGTGGGTTCTGGCCGGTGATCAGTTCACGGTCGATGACGACATTCGGTTCGAAATCGATCTTGGTCTTGCTTACATCACCACCTGCCGCCGTCAGCGCCTCGATCATGTTGAAATAGAGTTTGGCGTGCAGAACATAATCCTCGACGACCTTTTCTTCCGTGTCGGAAAAGACTGTCATCTTGTAGCCCGCATATTGCCAGCCCTTGGCCCATTCGCGCGCCTTGGCCTCATCGCCGGCCACCAGTGCCGAGCGAAATTCGCGGGCATGCGGCATGGCGGCGACAGTCGCTATCGGGCCGTGGCACAGATAGGCGGAAGGCTTGCCCTTTTCGTGGAAATGCCTTGCGATTTCGCCCATGTCGGGGTCGATCATCAGGTCGACGACCGGGCCCTGGCCGCCGGGAACGAAGATAGCCGCAAAATTGTCGAGCCCCTGTTCTATTGCGCCGCGCAGCGTCAGGCCGCTGTTCATCGACGTGTCGTTTGCCCAGAAGGCCTTGGCCTTTTCGTAAGCCGCGACATCGCCACCGAAATGCTCTGCACTGTCGGATGCCTCGTCCATATGCGGCTTCGCTCCGTTCGGCGTCGCCAGCACAACCTCGTAACCGGCATCGATCAATGCCAGCATCGGCACCACGGTTTCGTTGAGATATTGACCGGTCGCACCCGTGCGGCCGTCTTTGGTTTCGATCCGGGTCGCATTGGACCCGATGACCAGTACCTTGCCCTTGCTCATCGTCTTTCTCCTTAGAGTTGTGTTGTCCGTTTTGGACAGCCTGACGATGCGCCATCTCGACACATTTCGGAAATTTATTTAATCTATTCCAGACATAATCAAGGCGTTATAACTGAATAGGCGTTGTGTTTGAATGAGATACGACCTCAACCTACTGCCGGTCTTCGTTGTCCTGATGGAGGAGCGCAATGTAACCCGCGCCGCTGAACGCCTCGGCATCACCCAGCCGGCGCTGTCCAACACGCTCAACCGGTTGCGCGAGACCTTTCGCGATCCGCTTTTCGTACGCGAGCGATATGGCATCCGGCCGACCGAACTCGCAGAAGAGATCGCCCCTGCGATTGTGGAAGCGCTGGCGAAGCTGGATGATGTCATACTCGGCCAGCAGGACTTTGACCCGCTGACTGCCGAGCGGCTGTTCACCATCGCACCCAACGATTATGTGGAATTCGTGTTGGTGCCGGCCATCGTTGAGCGGCTGCGCCAGGCGGCGCCTGGCATCCGGCTGCGGCTCACTCCCTTCGGCAGCGATATCGCCGAGACGGGCGTGATGTCCGGCACCACGGCTATGGTGCTGGGGAGGCTCACCGATCCTCCGGATAATCTCGTCGTCCAGCATCTTATGGAGGATGGACTTGCCTGCGTTGTCCGTGCCGATCATCCCGATATCGGCGACAGCATCTCCAAGGAGCAATATGAGCGGCTGAAGCATGTCAACATGCTGCCGCCCGGCCGGTTACGCGCCGGCCTGTTCCAGTCTCTGGAGCGGCAGGGGCTGAAGCGTGAGGTGGCGGTGTCCGTCACGCATTTCCTCTCCATTCCGGAACTTGTAGCCGTCACTGACTACTGCACCACGCTTCCGGCATTGATCTGCCGGCGTATTGCGCTCGATCCACGGCTGAAGGTGCTTCCCTCGCCAGTCGATCTCGGCACCTTTCCCGTCCAGATGGCCTGGCATGTCCGCCACCGCAACGACCCGGCGCATCGCTGGCTGCGTGGGTTGATCGGTGACGTTGCCAGGGAGTTGGCGCGCTGAATATCAGCTATGCCTTCATTCGAATTCTGAACACTGCGGATATCTATATCAACGAGAAGCGACATATGTCCGAAAGGGTCGCTGTGTGACTGTCCGGGCTGCCTATCGGAATGGTTATTTGGCGAAAGCAATATGGCCATATCCTGCCCTAGGCAGACCCGCAGAAACTGACGATAATCCAAAAGATTGCAGAGATGAGGGGCTGAACCCGCCATAACCGATCTTTCATAGGTATCGGATATACCGATGCCGACCAGTTACACTATTCCTGAGGGCATGAAGGCCTTGGACGACGACAAAACGATGTTGCAGGCCGTCCGGCTGATGGAAGCCGCTGACGTCTGCGTGGCGCTCTATGACGACCAGGATCGGCTGCGTTATGCCAACCGTGCGTTTCGTGCGGCATGGTTCATCGAAGAAGGTGAACATCCGCTCTGGTCGGAGTTGATGCGTCGAAATTTCCACGCAAGGCGCGGCACCGTCATCAAGGTCGAAAATTTCGAGGCATGGCTGGCGTCCACCATCTCCCGGCGCGGCAAGGCAGGTTTTCGCGCCTTCGAAACGGACCTCCACGATGGCCGCTGGTTGTGGATGACGGAGACGACGCAGGATGATGGCTGGATGCTCTGCGTGGCGAGCGACATCACCTCAATCCGCCCCGACGAGCGTGCCTTGCGGCAGGACCGCGACGACGCGATCAAGGCTTCCCATACCGACGAACTGACCGGTATTCCGAGCCGCCGTTTCGTCATGGCAAAGCTCAACGATCTTCTCGCTATGCGTGACGAGGGTAACGTCAACGGGCTGCATTGGGGGCCCGTAGGCTGTATCGCCGTGCTCGACATCGACAATTTCAAATATATCAACGACCGTTTCGGCCATTCGGTCGGGGATGCGGTGCTGAAGGATTTCGCCGCCACCTTGCAGAGCTACGTCCGCAAGACGGATGTCCTCGGCCGTGTCGGCGGAGAGGAGTTCGTTCTCATCCTTCCCAATACCACCGCGGAAAATGCCGAGGTGATCGTCGGGCGCATGCTTGAGGCAGTCAGGCTGTCTCGGCCTCTGCCGGATCAGGTCAGTTTTCGCTACACGTTCTCCGCCGGCATCGCCTGCGCCGAAAGAAACGAGAAGGCTGACGACCTCTATCGCCGTGCCGACCTCGCGCTCTACGCCGCCAAGATGCGCGGTCGCAACCAGATCAGCCTCGATACGGCGGCGCGAGTGGGGTGAAAGATCAAAGACCCCGCACCGCCGCCGCAGGATCCCTGAGCGATGGCAGGTGACGGCGGATATGCTCTCCCAGCATCGCGGCAGCGGAGGACGGGCGGCTTTCGGAAAACTCAAGCGCTATACCGATCGTCGGCAGACGCGGCAGCCCATGCTCGATGATGTGAAGGTCAGGCGGCACCGCCGTTTTTGTCAGTACACTGACCGCATGGCCTGCGCGAGTGATCGCGATCAGCCCAGCAAGACTGTCGCTGGCAAACGCTACTCGATAACGGCGGTTGACGGCCTCCATCGCGTCACAGGCGGCGCGGTAATCGAGTGTTGTCGGCGCCGATAGCGCCAGCGGCAGGATCTCGTTGGACAGCAGCTGCGTATCCGGCCTGTCCGCCACCCAGACGAAGCGCTCCTGCCGGATCACCGCGGCATCATCCGCATCGGGCAGCGACACCAGCGCCATGTCGATCTGCCGGCGCTGGATGAGCGGCCGAAGCCCGATCGTCGGAGCGCAGACAAGCCTCAGCTCCACTTGCGGATTGGCAGCGCAAAAGCGTTTCAGCAGCTCCGGCAGGAAAGCGATCGAATAGTCCTCCGGACATCCGAGGCTGACCGCCCCCTTCAGCGCCAGCCCGCCCATATCTGCCAGGATCTCGTCATGCCGCGCGATCAGCTGTTCGGCATGGGCCAGCAGTCTCTCGCCTGCCGCAGTCAGCCGCATGCCGGCGCCGGTGCGCTGCAGAAGCGGCTGACCGACCTCGGCCTCCAACCGCTGCATCTGCATGCTGAGTGCGGATTGGGTGCGCCCGACCTGGTTGGAGGCAAGGCTGATGGAACCCGTGCGGGCAACGACGACAAAGTTTTTCAGAAGCGCGAGATCAAGCATGGCAATATCAGCGAAATGGATATCGGATTGAAATACTATCAATTGGACTGAGGTGCCAGTGGCTTGTTACCCTCCCGGCCAATCAATCACAATGGGGAACCGTCATGGAAAACGCCGCCAGAAACCTCACGTCGCGCAATGACGATCCGGCCTTCTGGGCCGATGCCGACAAGCACCTGACCCGTTACGGGCCGGCCTTCGAGGACGTCATCATCGAACGCGCTGAGGGTAGCTTCGTCTACGATGCCGATGGCCGCGCGATTCTCGACTTCACCTCCGGCCAGATGAGCGCCGTGCTCGGCCACACCCACCCGGATATCGTGGCGACGGTAAACCGCCAGATGGCCTCGGTCGCGCATCTGTTCTCCGGCATGCTGTCGCGTCCGGTGGTGGAGCTGGCAGCAAGGCTCGCCGCGCTCGCCCCGGGCCTCGACCGTGTCCAGTTGCTGACAACGGGTGCCGAATCCAACGAGGCGGCCATCCGCATGGCGAAGCTCGTGACCGGCGGGCACGAAATCGTTGCCTTCGCCCAGAGCTGGCATGGCATGACCGGAGCTGCGGCTTCCGCCACCTACAGCGCCGGTCGCAAGGGATATGGTCCGGTCTCGGCCGGCTCCTTCGTCATCCCGGCACCGAATGCCTATCGCCCGCGCTTCAGGAACCCGGACGGATCGAACGACTGGCAGGCCGAGCTAGACGATGCGTTCCATCTGATCGACAATCAGTCGACCGGCAATCTCGCCGCCTTCATCGCCGAACCGATCCTGTCTTCCGGCGGCATTCTCGAACTGCCGCTCGGTTATCTCGCGGCCTTGAAGAAGAAGTGCGAGGAGCGCGGTATGCTGCTTATCCTCGACGAGGCACAGACCGGCGTCGGCCGCACCGGTAACATGTTCGCCTTCCAGCGTGACGGCGTGACGCCCGATATCATGACGCTGTCGAAGACGCTCGGCGCCGGCCTTCCGCTTGCCGCTGTCATGACAAGCGCGGAAGTGGAGCAGAAAGCGTTCGAGAAGGGGTTCCTCTTCTACACGACCCACGTATCGGACCCGCTGCCGGCTGCTGTCGGTGTGACCGTGCTGGATGTGATGGCACGTGACAATCTGGTCCAGCAGGCGATAACCCGCGGCAAGCGCCTGAAGGACGGGCTGTTGGCGCTGCAGCAGCGTTTCGAATGCATCGGCGACGTGCGCGGCCGCGGTCTTCTGCTCGGGCTGGAAGTGGTGACCGACCGCCACACCAAGGCGCCCGGTTTCGAGCTTGGCGCGAAGATCATGGAAGAAGCGATGGTTCGCGGCCTTTCGATGAACATCGTCAAGCTGCCCGGCATGGGCGGCGTCTTCCGCATCGCTCCGGCGCTAACCGTTTCGGACGCCGAGATCGACCGCGGCGTCGAGATCATGGCCGACGCGATCGTGGCGGCTCAAGGATAGCCGATAGACGGAAGACCGCTCGGAGACACGGCCGGGCGCAAACCTCCAAATGACGAATATCGACCGTATCCTGCCCATGCGGCAGGATACGGCATGAGGGCTGATGAGCCGCGGGCCCAATCTATTCGGCATCCTCAAGGGGGCGTTTCACACAAAGTGCCACCCTCGCCATTACTTGGTTCTGAGTATCCTCCCAGTGCAACCATCGTGCTTCTGGATGGATGAGGCGATCACGTCTTTATCGTTTTCGGTGACCTGCGGAGGAATGGCCGTTCCACGAGGATCCAGCTGAGATAACCAGCCATATAGGCCAAGGGCAGGCTCAGCGCGATCATCATCGCTGGCGATTGGACACCAACGAAATAGAGAAGGGTGCCTGAAATCGGCCAGCCATATAGATACACTCCGTAGGAAACGTCGTCGTCAGCGTTTATCCGCGATATCGCTTCTGATTTTACTGCAAAGGAGAACCAGAAGATCAGATAGCCGCCAAAGACGGCGAAGGCTGCGATTTCGAAGTACTCAAGGAACATCATCACGACCAGAGCGGTGGTGCTGGCAATGGCAAGGGTATTGGTGAACGGAATTTCCCGGCGGAACAGATAGAAGCACGCGCCGACAGAGAAGTTTGCAAACAGACGAACGCTTTCGGAATAATAACCGGTGAAAAATGCGATCCTGTTCGGGATCTGGATATCCAAAGGCATCATCGTCATGAGGAGCAGTGCCGCCGATATCGCAGCAAAGGCAAAGCGTTTTCGGCTCAGACCGACGAGGCCGACGAGCAAGGCGAATATGTAGCAACGGAATTCGTAAGAGATCGTCCAAAGCGAACCGTTCAGGATTTCATAGGGTAATCCTATGAAACCGGGTTGCGAGGGGCCGTGAAGCGTTACGATTTCCAGGGTGAGACGAAGCAGGTCACCCATCCCGTAATAACCGATTGCAGCGCCTGTCAAGGGTGCAAGCGCCAGGCAAATAAAGACCGCGACCAGATAACCCGGATAGATACGGAAAGCGCGTTTTTTCAGAAATGAAATTGGGTTGCTGGAGCGGTCGTAACTCTGAGTGATCAGATAACCGCTAAGAAGAAAGAACCCGTCCACGGCAAGCTCCGCGAATGTCCGCGCTCCAAGCGCGCCAGACAATATTTCTCGGGATCTATTACCGTCGATGATCTCTGACGCGTGAGAGACTATTACGAGAGAAGCAAACAGCAGTCGAAGAAAACCAATGTTGTTGGCATGCAGTGTCTGTTGCATAATATACCCGCTTCATTAATAATATAAATTCTTATTGTTTTGCGGGCTGAAAGTGTCAAGTTCAGTATACAAAATCCTTTTTATAGCATTAATGCCGGTGCCCTGAGCTGCGTCAGCTTGTGAGCCGGGCCGGTTTCAGCATGCTTTCGAGGAGGGCGGCCATGATGGCCGAAAGCATCATTGCTGCGGGAGATATCCTGATGATCCGGCGTGTCTATTGCCAACTGCGGGCGGAGGGCTGGGAGGACGGCGGAGAGCCCCGGCGTCTGGCAGCCAATCTCATCTATCTTTACAAGATCGGCGTGAGACAGGAAAATCAACTGCTTGAGCTTGCGCCCTATCTCACCTGAGGCGGCCCGGAGCCTGGTATTCCCATTGCAGAACAACGTCTTGAGTCCTGATTATCGTTAATTAAGCAAGTTTGAATGTATGGCGACACGAATAGCGCTTCTTTGCGTTAAATGCCGCCATGCTAATATTCGATAGAGCCAATCGCAGCATCGTTTCCGACCCGGCTGGTAACTTCGGGATGATGACTGCGCTCATCCTGCCCATGTTGCTGGGAGGCGCCGGGCTGGCGGTCGACACCGCCAATCTCATGGTTTCGAAACGCCAGTTGCAGGAGGCGACGGATGCCGCGGCCCTTGCCGTTTCAGGTGCTATGGCCAACGGTTCCGATACCGCGGCCGGCCAGAAGCTCGGCAAGGATTTTCTGGCGGGCCAGTTAGCCAATTACATGAACACCACCGACACCGCGACGATCAAGAACGCGACGACGGTGGCAATCGTCACCAACACGGATGCATCGACGGGGGCCAAGAGCTATACGGTCTCGGTAACCTCCTCTGCCGATATTCCGCTGACGCCGCTTACCAGTTTTTTCGCCGGGCGAACCTATCCCGTAAATGCCTCTAGCAGCACGATATCGGGCACCGGAAGCGGTACTGGTGCTGACGGAGCGGCTGCGGCAAGCAATGGCATATCGATGGAAATCCTGCTCGATGAATCTGCTTCGATGGCGGAGAACACGACGACGGTGAAGGGCACGAAATGCGTCATCAACCTGCTCGGCATCTGTATCGGCCAGCAGACTGTTTATGTGACCAAGGTGGAAGCGCTGAAACAGGCTGCAGCCACGATGTTTGACGCCCTCGACAAATCTGATCCCAAGACCCGCTTTGTCCGCACCGGCACGATCTCCTATACCAACGGCATCAAGGGCCAGTCGGCGGTCGCCTGGGGAACGACGGCTGCAAGGAACTACGTCAATGCCATGACGCTTAACCCGGTTGGTGGAACGGACGCGACGGCGGCGGTGACCACCGCGACCTCCAACATCAAGAGCAACATCTACGGCACCGATACCGAGAGCGTCGAGCAGGCCAAGAAAGGCAACAAGACATCGGATCGCATCATGATCCTGATGACCGATGGTGATATGACCGGCAATAGCGTGGACTGGAGCCAGAGGCTGGACCAGAACGTACGTGACGGATGCGCGGCCGCAAAGACGGCCGGAATAAAGATCTACACCGTCGCCTTCATGGCTCCGCCCAAAGGGCAGGAACTGTTGAAATACTGCGCCTCTGCCGCTGGCAACTATTACGAACCCAACACGATGGAAGCCCTGGTTGCATCGTTCAAGTCGATTGCCGACAACGCGATCAAGCCGGTGAACCGACTGACCAACTAGCCTGCCTTTAGCATTTCCTCCCGCGTCACGCGGGAACCGGACGGCGACCTTCCTGTTCTAACCTTCGGAGGCACAAAGGAAAGGGATGCATATGGTTGAGGCACATGGAGAAAAGACGCAGGCTCTGGAACTGGCCGAGGAATATCGCAGGCTCGGCGGAACGCGGCTTGCCAAGCTCGACGATAATTTCGTCACCACCCGAAAGTGGGAAGACGAACCCGAGGAGGCATCACGCTTCTGGCACGACCGGGTGGAAATTCTCGATGACAAGCGTCAGGCGGAGGTCGTCACCCATCTGAAATCCATGAATTCCTGACATTTCGAGATAGCAGGCTCCCAAGGCGAAAGCCGCCATTGCCCGGGCGGACCCAAGTGATCCGTCCGGGCAAATGGTTCGGTCGGGAAGGGCTAGAACACCGCCAGATATTTCAGAAGCGAAATGATGCCGATGATGATGACGACAACCCGCACGATCTGGCGGACCTTTGCGTCAAGCGGCAGCATGTTGACAAGATAAAGTACCAGCACGATCACGAGGAAAGTGATCAGGATGCTGATCAGAAGCGACAAACCCATAGCCCCAGTCTCCATAATTTGCGGCGCGTCCTGCGCCGATCACGAAACTGTAATTATGAGACGATGCGGAAAAGGAAAGGGTGCTCAATAAGATAGTGTGGGCGCTTTATCATTCGGTCCGGACAGGCACAGATGTTTCGGCTTGTTCCTCGCCTGCTATTTCCCATATTGGGCGAAAAGGCCCATATGCCCGATGGAGACATGCTTGTTCCACTTCGACAACTCCTATGCCCGTCTGCCCGACAGGTTCTACGCTTCGGTTTATCCCGAGCCGGTCGAGGGGCCGAAGCTGATCATGTTCAACGAGGCTCTGGCGAAAGAGCTTGGCGTCGAGGCCGATCTTTCCGATCCGGATCGGCTGGCGGCGACATTTTCCGGCAACGTGGTGCCACAAGGGGCGATGCCGCTTGCGATGGCTTATGCCGGCCACCAGTTCGGCAGTTTCGTGCCGCAGCTCGGCGACGGCCGTGCGATCCTGCTGGGCGAAGTGGTGGATCGAGGCGGTATTCGTCGCGATATCCAGCTGAAAGGCGCAGGCCCGACGCCATTTTCCCGCCGTGGCGACGGCCGTGCGGCTTTGGGGCCTGTGCTGCGGGAATATATCGTCTCCGAGGCCATGGCTGCGCTCGGCATTCCTGCGACACGGGCGCTGGCGGCGGTGACGACCGGCGAGCAGGTCTATCGCGAGACGGTGGAGCAGGGTGCGGTCTTCGTTCGTGTCGCGGCAAGCCATGTGCGGGTCGGCACCTTCCAGTTCTTTGCTGCGCGCGGCGATACGGATGGCATAAGGGAACTGGCCGACTATGTTATCGACCGGCATTATCCCGAGTTGAAGGCGGCCGAGAACCCCTATGCGGCACTGCTGCAGGCCGTGGCATTCCGGCAGGCGGAGCTGATCGCGCGCTGGCTCGGCGTCGGTTTCGTCCATGGTGTGATGAACACCGACAACATGACCATATCGGGGGAGACGATCGACTTCGGCCCTTGCGCCTTTCTCGACGAATATCATCAGATGAAGGTGTTTTCCTCGATCGATCATGGCGGGCGTTACGCCTATCGCAACCAGCCGGGCATCGGCCAGTGGAACATCGCCAGACTGGCGGAATGCCTGCTGCCGGTAATCGACGCGGATCAGGACAGGGCAGTCGACGCGTCGAACGAGGTTCTGAGAGAGTTCGGCGAGCGGTTTCAGGCGGAATGGATCAAGGTGTTCAGGGCCAAGATCGGGCTTTCGAGTGAAGCCGATGATGATGGAGAACTGGTACAGCAGCTGCTTTCGGCAATGCAGGATCAGGAGGCGGATTTCACGCTTGTTTTCCGTGGTTTGGCGGATGCGGCGGAAGGGCTGGACGAACGGTTCCTGAGCCAGTTCGCCGATCCTTCCAAGGCTGCGGAATGGCTGGGACTGTGGCGCGAGCGGCTGGCGCAGGAGCCTCAAGGTGACGCTGGCCGTGCCGACGCGATGCGTGCCGTCAATCCGGCGATCATCCCGCGCAACCACCGCATTCAAGAGGCGATTTCGGCTGCCAATTACGGCGATTTTTCCTTCTTCGAGCGGCTGCTTTCAGCACTCGAAAAGCCCTATGAGGAGCGTCCCGGATTTGCCGATTACATGACGCCGCCAACACCTGAAGAAAGGGTGACGCGAACCTTCTGTGGGACCTAGTCCTTCAGAAGCGAGATGGCTGCTTCGATATCCCGAACGGCCTCCGAACCCAGCGGCAGGACGGGGCGCGGCGGCTGGGCTTTGGTGATGCCCATGAGGTTCGCGGCCGCATAGACCACGCGCAGGCTGCCATGCGTCTTGAACAGCTGCCAGAGAGGGTGGAAGGAGGTATCCAGCCGCTTCGTTTCTTCCGCGTTGCCGCTGATCGCCGCGCGGGTCAGGGCTAGCGCGGGCTTGGGGAACAGACCGGCGACGACGCTGTACCAGCAATCCGCACCGGCCAGCAGTGCATGCGGGCACTCCCAGTCACCGCTATAGCCAATGGCGAAATTGGCCGGTGTGGCGGCTCTCAATCGAGCGATCTCGCCTGAAAAATCGCCGCCCTTCGGCAGCGGCATTTTCACCGCGCTGACATTGGCAAGGCCAGCCAGGCGCCCGATCAGTGCCTCGCTGAAAGAAAAATGCGTGGTTGACGGGTTGTTGTAGATCGAAAGCGGCAGATCGGTTGCGGCGGCGACCGCTTCGAAATGGCGAAACGCCTCTTCCTCGGTGAGCGGCGTGTATGAGACCGGCGCAAGAAGCAGCGCGTGGGCGCCGGCTGATGCCGCATCCCGGGCAAGCGCCACCGCATCGTCGGTGCGCAGAGTGCCGACGCCGACGATCAGCGGGAGCTTGCCGCCAACGCATTCGACCGCGGCCTCCACCGCCCGGCGGCGTTCCTCGCGGGTGAGGTACATATAGGTTCCGGTGCTGCCGAGAAGACCGATCGAATTCGTCTTGGCCTCGACAACGCGCGAAAGAAGTCGCTGCAGGGCATCGGTATCGACGCGGCCGGCTTCGTCCGCAGGCGTCAGCGGGAAGGCGGAAAGGCCGGTAAAGGCGGGCGGTGTGGTCGGCATCGAATTCTCCGGCGAAACGAATGGGTGGCCACTATGAGCGATTGCACCACGATCGCAAGGGCTTAAGACGACAGCGCAGAGATCGTCTCCGCCTATTTACGAAAAACACCAAGATAGGAAAATAATCCTTGACGGCGTAACGGTGCTTTGATAGGGTTCAGGCATAGTCGAAGAACTGCGCTTGAGGGCGGGGGGCTTCGAAGGGTGTGCGCCTATAGTTGAGCGCGCCAGGACTTGAGCAACCATTCTAATCCGACATTGCGATACGGGAACGAAACGCTGCAGCCGAAGAGGCTGGCGGCGATTTGCCTGTGCGCTTCATGGAGCCTGCCATGGATGAGTTCGACAGTTTCGATCCGGGCCTGTTCGGCATCTGGCGGGATCGCGCGGCCTATGGCGACGAGATGCCAACGGAGGATGCCGTGCTGGCGGATGAAGTGCGGATTGCGCTTGAGATCAAGTCGGCGGATGGCGGCGTTTCTGCGAGCGACGAACTACGCAAGCTATTAAACGACATGACGGTGGAGATGCGCGAGCAGTTTTCCACCTTCCGCAAGATGCGCGAGAGCGCGGCGGGCGCTCTGACGGATGGCGACGAGGCGGCGCAGAAGCTGGCGCGCGCCGACGTGAAGGCGGCGACCGACGCCATGAGCCTGATCGTGCGCACGCTCGAAAAGGTCGACAGTCTTCAAAGGCAGCTGGCGCGGGATCGCGAGATCGAGGCCGAGCGCGTGGCCGATGAGGGCGGCTATGGAGAGGCGAAAGACCGCCTGCAGCGGCTGATAGCGGACAAGGCGGATGAACGGGCCAAAAGTCTTCTTGCTACCTGGATCCGAAACGGCGCTGCCTCTGATGCCGAGCCTCGACGAGCGGGCACCGATCCGCCATCGGGCACGGGCTGAGCGTCGTGCACGGGCATCCGACGCGAGGCGTCTCGCCAAGCAGAAAAGTCGTATCGCTGCCCAACATCAGGCAGGCATGCAGGGTATCGACGAGCAGCATGAGAGTGAATGCATGGCGGTCACCAGCGCGGAAAACATATTGGCGCGAGGGGCAAGCCATGCGCATGAAATAGAAACGGCTGAAGCATCTTCGACAGCGGCGACGCAACCTTCCGCGGTCGTCGAGGTGGAGGGGCTTGTGGTACCGGCACGGTTCGTCTCTCGCTATGAACGGGACTGGGACGTCAACGGTCGACCGGAACAGAGGCCGCCCGCAGGTGACTGGCGCACGTGGCTGGTCATGGGCGGACGCGGATCGGGCAAGACGCGGGCCGGGGCCGAATGGGTGCATAAGCTGGCTTCTGCCGGAGAGCGGTCC
This sequence comes from Hyphomicrobiales bacterium, assembly GCA_900472575.1. Lineage (GTDB taxonomy): Bacteria > Pseudomonadota > Alphaproteobacteria > Rhizobiales > Rhizobiaceae > Neorhizobium > Neorhizobium cellulosilyticum. Next base: position 295,216 of record UCIV01000017.1, on the reverse strand, counting down.
GATCTGAGGATCGCGCTGGTGGCGGAAACGCTGGGTGACGCCCGCGAGGTGATGATCGACGGCGTATCCGGTATCTGCCGGATTGCGCGCGACAAGTCTCCGGACTTTGAAATCTCGCGGCGCCGGCTTGTCTGGCCGAACGGGGCGGTGGCGCAGATATTTTCCTCCGAGGACCCGGAGGCGCTGCGCGGGCCGCAGTTTCATTATGCGTGGTGCGACGAGATCGGGAAATGGAAACATGCCGAAGAGACATTCGACATGCTGCAGTTCGGCCTGCGGCTGGGCAACGATCCGCGGCAGCTGGTGACGACGACGCCGCGGCCGGTTCCGGTATTGAAGCGGCTGATCGCCGATCCTTCGACGCGGCTGGTCAGGATCGCCACCGGCGACAACCGGCAAAACCTGGCGCCGGGTTTTATCGAGGCGCTGGAGCGCCGGTATGGCGGCACGAGGCTGGGCCGGCAGGAACTGGCTGGCGAGCTGATCGAGGACCGCGAGGACGCGCTGTGGCGCCGCTCGGAGATCGAGGCCTGCGTGATCCGGGTCGTGCCGGCCTTAAGGCGGATCGTCGTTGCGGTCGATCCGCCCGCAGGCATAGGACAGAATTCCTGTTGCGGCATCGTCGTGGCCGGGCTGGAGCCGGAGGGGCGGGCCGTTGTGCTGGCGGATTGTTCCGTGGAGGGCGCGACGCCTGCCCAGTGGGCGCAGTCTGTCGTGAGGGCATATCGGCGGTTTTCTGCCGACAGGATCGTCGCCGAGGTCAACCAGGGCGGCGAGATGGTGACGGCGATGCTCCGAAGTGTCGACGTGGCGCTGCCAATCACCATGGTCAGGGCGACGCGGGGAAAGTTTCTGCGGGCCGAGCCGGTGGCGGCGCTCTACGAACAGGGAAGGGTGGCGCATGCAGGGCGGTTTATCGAACTGGAGGACCAGATGTGCGATTTTGGTCCCGACGGGCTGTCATCGGGGCGCTCACCTGACAGGCTGGATGCGCTGGTCTGGGCGCTGACGGCGCTGGTTCTGGAAGGGCAGGGCGAACCGCGGGTGCGCGGGATATGATGCAATGCGCTTTAGGGGCAAAGCTCAATCAGGATAGGGGCTTTGACCCTAGAGCGTGCAGCTTTCGGCAAGGTCCTTGTAAAGCCGAGCCTCGGTCTGCCTTCTCAGCGCTTCACCGTTGCGGCCCGGCCCGAAACACCGATCGCCTGGTCTTATCTGTTCGGCGATGAGCGCGGCGCGCTCGCGATAGAACAGGCATTGTTGATTTCGCGGCAGTGATGACAGCCGCAAGAGAGTTTGTTCGGATTGCTGCATTCGGCGTGAATGCTCGGCTTGTCGCGGAGCGCAGGATGGGTCCATGGCCACCCTGACCAGCATGCTTGCACCAAACAAAAGCACCGTTCCCATAAGGACCGGTGCCACGTAATTACGCCATCCGGACATCGGCGATATCCGGATGGGTTATCTGGCTCAGCGCTGGTTCGGCTGGCGGGAATTGTTTTCCTGCATCTGCTTCCATTCGGATTCCATGCGATCCAGAACTTCCTGCGGGATCGGTTTCGAAGGGGCTGCCTGAGCGGGCTGCGGCATCATCATGATCTCCTTTTTTGTTGCGCTGCACCATCATGGAAAAGCGTCGGCATAACGTCGCATGGCCATATTGGTTCCATAGCTCGAGACAAAAGTAAATTAGCCTTTAAGTCGTTAAAACGATTTAGTTTTCTTAAACCGATTGAAAGTCGCAACACGGTGAAGGCGAGCGGTAAATGGGTAAGCTTAACAATGCGGCGGAACGTCGCATTTTCTTCGACGAGGTGCGCAAGAGCCTGTTTTCCGGGTGTCTGAAGCAGCGCGAGGTTAACGGGCTCAATACGATTCTCGACGGATGGACGAAACTGAGCGTGGCCGTTCGAAAGTCTGCAGGTGGCGACGATGCGCTGGCCTATGTGCTGGCGACAGCCTTCCATGAGACGGCGGCGACGATGCAGCCGGTGCGCGAGACGCTGGCGCTCAATGATGAGGAAGCGATTGCCCGGCTGGAAAAAGCCTTCAAGGCGGGTCGGCTTCCCGCGGTGAAGACACCCTATTGGCGGCCGGATGCCGAGGGCAGGACCTGGCTTGGCCGCGGCTTCGTGCAACTGACACATCGGAGAAATTACGAGGCGATGTCGGCACTGACCGGGATCGATCTCGTTTCCGAGCCGGGGCGTGCGATGGAGATGGGCGTTGCAGTCGCGATCCTTGTCAGTGGCATGCTCGAGGGCTCGTTTACCGGTCGCAGGCTCGGTGATTATTTCGCTGACGGCAGGAGAGACTGGACCGGTGCGCGAAAGATCGTCAACGGGACGGATCGGGCGGAACTTGTGGCGGGATACGCCAAGGCATACCGGCTGGCTTTGCCGAGGCGCATTGATGCGGGCGGGGACGCGTGTTAGCAGGCACCTTGTCTGAATGAGGTGCTGCGGAGTTTCGATGATACGCCATATCGTGTTTTTCACGGCCACGTCCGAAAATCTCGAGGATGTCAGGGCAGGGCTTTCGATGCTGACCGCAAACCCGCATGCATCGCTTCTGGAAATCGGCACGAATGTAAAAACCGACCAGTGGGACCGGGAAGTCGACTTCGTCGTCTACGGCGAGTTCGAAAACGAGGCGGCGCTGGCAGCCTACAAGGCGCATCCGATCTATCAGAAATCGACTGAAACCGTGCGGCCGCTTCGCGAGATGCGCATTGCTGCAGACTATGACAGCGACAAGGCGGCAAAGACGCCGCTCAGGTAGGCTATATCCGTAACTGACCTGAACTGACCTGTATGAGATGCACTTGTTGACACCGATAGATGTCAGTGATTTTCTCGGCTGCGGGGGCGGTTATGGATTGGGAAAATACTGCACATTCAGTTGATGACTGGATAGCGCTTGCGCAGCGACATCGAAACGGCGCGCGCGCCCTGAAAAAGGATAAGCAGTTTTCCTTAGTTTGGGACCATACCGGCTTTGCCGTCGAGTGCTATCTCAAGGCTGCGATCATGCAGCAAAAAGGGTGGAACAGATGGCCTGATAGCGGTGAGCGTAAGGACCTCTGGGTTCACGAAACGTGGGGGCTGCTGAAGGAACTCGGCGTAACCCCGGAGGGCTTAGGACGGCATCCGATTAGATTTCGCCTGAAGACAATTCTGGATTGGCGGCGCCGGCATGGCTATAATCCAAGCTCCATGCCTGAGAAATATGCCGAACAGATTTATAGAGATGCATTCTCAAGCGAAGGAGTGGTTGAGTGGATAGTGAAAACCTTTCACCTGCCCTGCTGAGGGCCGGCCAGGAATATCTGGCATCATTGCGGCGTTTGCGATTAAACCCCGAGGGTTTGCTGTGGGCTCGGGTCAATGAGACGCAAATGGTAAAAGATAGCGCGACAGGCATGCAGTTCGATGCCGGAGGTTTGGGAGAATGGCATCTGGTTCTCGTTACGGGCGCCATCGACGAAGCTGGTCCATCGGCACTCAATGAACTTCTTTTCAAAGCTTACGACGCTTCAGCGACTCCGAAAGAAATATCACCATTCATCGTCGAGGTCATGAGCGCTAAGTCACCATTCGTTTCACAGCTTTTGATTGCGCTGAATAATCCGGTTGGACCAATTGCCATAACGAGCGGTACGACCGGTGGAAAATCCTATCGTCAGGACATCGACCCATATGAGGGGCAGCAGATGGTTGCCGGCCTATGGTTCGATCGGAAATGGATATATCATCTTACGGGACTTCACGCACGTCACGCAGAAAGAAAGCGGAGCTGGAAAGATTTTAAGCAGAGCGTAAACGCACTTGCCGCTTAAAATCTGTGAGAGCCCGCCACTTCCGGCGCGCAGACTCCACTCCACGGTTAGTTTGGCCTTTAAATAAAGGATCACTGGAATGAAATCTCCTTTTCGCCTGCCGTGGCTTTCCACGGGGGAACGCAAAGCCGTGTCTGCAGATCAAGGGAAGGGCGTCGCGTCCGCCTTTGCGGTGCTTGCCAGCGAGGGAACGGCGCATTGGTCCGGCAGGTCTTATGCGGCGCTGGCGCGGACAGGGTTCATGCGCAATCCGGTGGCATATCGGGCGGTGCGGATGATTGCGGAGGCTGCAGCCGCTGTGCCGTGGCTGGCTTACGAAGGTGTTGCGGAGGTTGCGGATCATCCGGCGCTGGCGCTGCTTCTGCGTCCAAACGGACGGCAGGGCGGACCGGATTTTTTCGAGGCGCTCTACGGGCATCTGCTCCTCTCCGGCAATGCCTATGTCGAACCGCTGGCGATCGGCGGCAGTTTGCGCGAACTGCATCTGTTGCGGCCCGATCGGGTGAGCGTCGTTGAGGGGCGCGATGGCTGGGTGACGGGGTATGATTATCGCGCCGGTGGGGGAACGCGCAGGCTTGCGGCTGAAGCCGAGGATGGGAGGCTTTCGCTGTTGCACTTAAAACTGTTTCACCCGCTCGACGACCATTCTGGCTTTTCGCCGCTTGTGGCGGCGGGAGCAGCACTCGATCTCTCCAATGCGGCGGCGGGTTGGAACAAGGCTTTGCTCGACAATTCGGCGAGACCTTCCGGCGCGCTCGTCTATCAGCCGAAGGATGGCGGCAATCTTTCGGCCGACCAGTATCAGCGGCTGAAGGACGAGCTGGAGGCGGGGTATTCCGGTGCCGTCAATGCCGGGCGGCCCTTGCTGCTTGAGGGAGGGCTGGACTGGAAGGCGATGGGGCTTTCGCCGAAGGACATGGATTTCATCGAGGCGCGCAATGGCGCCGCAAGGGATGTCGCGCTGGCGCTCGGCGTGCCGCCGATGCTGATCGGTATTCCCGGCGACAATACCTATGCCAATTACCAGGAGGCCAACCGCGCCTTCTACAGGCTGACCGTGTTGCCGCTGATTGCGCGAACTGCCGCGAGCTTCTCCGCCTGGCTGTCCGAGATCTACGGGGAATTACGGCTGGAGCCGGATCTCGACCGGATTGCGGGGCTGAGTGCCGAGCGCGAAGCACTGTGGGCGCGGGTCGGGGCGGCGGGTTTTCTGACCGACGACGAGAAACGCGAGGCAGTGGGATATTGAGCGAATGGCCGCATGGGTGTAATTTGTAATACGTCGTATTACAAATGGAGGCTCCTATGGCTGACAAGAAGAACGCCGACAAATCGGCCGACAAGCCGGTCCTGTCCGATCCGATCACGCTGCGTGTGCCGCAAGACATTCTCGAGGATATCGAGAGGATTGCCGAAACTGCCGATCGCAGCCGCAGCTGGGTGATTGTGCGGGCGTTGAAATATTACCTGATCAATGAGGGCAGCGATCTGCTCGAAATTAGGCAGGGGCTGGACGATGTGAAGGCCGGTCGCGTCCACGACGCCGAAGAGGTTTTTGCCGAACTTGAGCGCCTTTCTAGAGAAGACGCCGCCTGATGAAAATTCGCCTTTCGGATCGAGCTTTGGCCTATCTGAAACGTGAGCAGGGCTATCTGGCGAAATTCGATAAGCGTGTCGCTCTTGCTGTTGTTCGGCAAATCAGGGCCGCGACCAAACTGATTGGCGAGTATCCGCAGATCGGACCTGTCATCGATGGTGCTAAAGGGGTTCGGCGTTATATCTCCGCGCCCTACCAGATCGATTATCAAGAAGACGACGTGGGGATCATGGTGGTTGCCATTCGTCACGGAAGACAAGCCCCGAGAGAGGTCGAGGCCGAGTACCCGCAGTTCAAGCTCGACTGAGCGTTGAGAAGGCAGGTATCGGCTGCAGCTTTCAAGCTTCAGCCTCTCACGCAACCTCCGAAGCGTCGGACTCAACCTCTCAAGGCTTCTCTACAAGCGATTCTGAAAGTTGACCAATATCCGCCTGCGCTCGCGGTAACACGGCGCCGCAATTGTCCGAAGGTGCTGTGGGTACACGCCTTTCCGAGATGCGCCTGATTGGGATCTCGACTGACTGCCCCCCTCTCTAACCGACAAGGGATTAACTATGGCTGACCTTGGACAGGATCCGGGCGCGATCATCGGCGTCTGGGCGGCAAAGACGGCGGGTGCTTTTGCCGGCGCCGGCGTGTCGCTGATCTACCTTCTGCCCAAAAGCAGGCGCGAGGCGGCGAGCCGGTTTGCGACGGGCGTGACATGCGGGTTGATTTTTGGCGGACCGACGGGGCTGTGGCTGGCAGAAAGGCTCGGCATTTCCGGCATGCTCTCGGGAGCGGAAACGATGCTGGCGGGGTCGGCTGCGGCGAGCCTCTGCGCCTGGTGGGTGCTGGGCGCATTGTCGCGGGTGGCGGAGAGATACGGTGGTCGACGTTAGGTGGTCAGCTGTGGATTTCACCACCGCCACCTTCATCGGTGCCGGTATACATGACCGCGTCTCCCAGGGCGTGATCCGCTCTTTCGAGGGCATCGGCCAGAAGCGGCTTTCGGAAAATGGCTGGTGGATGCAGGGCAAGGCCGACTGCTCCAGCTATCACTGCCGTGCCTGAGATGAGACCGAGTGCGATGAGCATCAACGTCTGCATGGCGCGCTCCATTCAAGGACCCGTGCTCCGAATATAGTGCGGCTCGCACGGGGCTTCAACTCAGCCAAGAGCGCACGCCGAGCCGTTCGTTCAGTTCATTCAGGAGATTTCCATGCACGCTTACCGCGGGCATCGCGCCCCCATGCGTATTCCTTTGCGCCCGACGGCCCGAAAATTCGCCAATCTGGAACTGGCCGGGATTACCGGCGACGGCACCTTTTCCGGTTATGCCAGCGTCTTCGGCGAGGTCGATCTCGGCAAGGACAAGATCGAGCGCGGGGCGTTTCTGAACTCGCTTGTCGCCCGCGGCGCGGATGGCGTGCGGATGCTTTACCAGCATGATCCGAACGAGCCGATCGGCGCCTGGAAGACGATCCGCGAGGATGCCCGCGGGCTTTTTGTCGAGGGCGTGTTGTCGCCGGGCGTGGGCCGCTCGCGCGAGGTGTTTTCACTGATGAAAACGGGTGCGCTGGACGGGCTTTCGATCGGGTTTCGGACCGTCAAGGCGCGCACCGATGCCAAGACAGGGGTGCGGCGCATCCTCGAAGCCGATCTTTGGGAAATTTCCGTCGTGACCTTTCCGATGTTGCCATCGGCCAGGGTTTCCGACGTCAAGCATGCCCGGTTCTTTCGAGATCGGGAAACAGAACTCGTCCGCCAGATGCGGCGGGCGGCGAAGATGATGTTCACCTCAAGCTTCAAGGGAAAATCGATATGACGGAGCAGGTTATGCAGGCAAACAAGGTGGCGCCCGAAGTGAAGGCCATACCCGAGACGGTAACGGCGGCTTTCGACGAGTTCATGGAGGCATTCGAGGCCTTCAAGGATGTCAACGACCGCAGGCTCGGCGAGATCGAGCAGAAGCTGACATCGGATATCGTCACCCGTGACAAGGTCGACCGTATCAACCGGGCAATGGACGACCAGAAGAAGGTTCTCGACCAGCTTGTTCTGAAAAAGGCACGGCCGCAGCTCGGATCGGCCCGTGCCAATACCCATGGAGGAGCCGAACTGTCGCCGGAGGTGGCGGAGCACAAGGCCGCCTTCGATGCCTATGTCCGCCGTGGTGACGAGGCGGGATTGCGCGAGCTGGAAGCCAAGGCGATGTCGGCAGGCAGCGGTGCGGATGGTGGTTATCTCGTGCCGGACGAGACGGATAGCGAGATCGGCAGGCGGGTTGCCGTCGTCTCGCCGATGCGGGCGCTTTCGACCGTGCGCACCGTCTCGACCGCCGTATTGAAGAAGCCGTTCGCGACGACCGGTCTTGCTACAGGCTGGGTGGCTGAGACAGCGGCGCGGCCGCAGACCAATGCGCCGCAGCTTGCCGAACTGTCCTTTCCGACCATGGAACTTTACGCCATGCCGGCGGCAACGCAGGCGCTGCTTGACGATGCCGCGGTCGATATCGAGGCCTGGATTGCCGGCGAGGTGGATATCGTCTTTGCCGAACAGGAGGGCGATGCCTTCATCCGCGGCGATGGCGTCAACAAGCCGAAGGGATTTCTGTCCTATACAGCGGTGGCCGACAGCGCCTGGACCTGGGGCAATCTCGGCTATATCGCGACCGGGGCCGCGGGCGCCTGGAAATCCACCGGACCATCCGACACGCTGGTCGACGCGATCTATTCGCTGAAGGCGGGGCATCGGCAGAACGGCACCTTCATGCTGAACCGCAAGGTGCAGGCCGATATCCGCAAGTTCAAGGACGCCGACGGCAACTACATGTGGCGCCCGCCGGCATCTGCCGGTCAGCCGGCAACGCTGATGGGCTTTCCGGTGGCGGAAGCCGAAGAAATGCCGGATGTGGCGGCGGGTTCGCTGTCGATCGCGTTCGGCGATTTCCGCTCCGGTTATCTGGTCGTCGACCGAGCGGGAGTTCGTATCCTGCGCGATCCCTATTCGGCCAAGCCTTATGTCCTGTTCTACACCACCAAGCGCGTCGGCGGCGGGGTGCAGAATTTCGAGGCGATCAAGCTGGTGAAGTTTGCGGTGAGCTGATGCTGCCGCGAAGCGAATAGGGAGTGGCGAATAGCGAATGGAGGGGCGGACGCGACCGCTTTCTCCCATCGCTGCAAGCCATCTCCCTATTCGCCACCCTCAATTCGCTATTCGCTTACCCAAGGGATTTCCATGACCTATGCACTGATCGATCCGCCATCGGCGGAACCGCTGACGCTTGCCGAGGTGAAGGCGCATCTGCGGCTGGATGGCGGTGACGAGGATGCGCTTCTCGTGTCGCTGATCACGACCGCCCGCACGTTTCTGGAGAGCGAGACGGGGCTTTGCCTGATCGCGCAAAGCTGGCGGCTTTATCTTGACCGATGGCAGACGGACGGAGTGATCCCAATCCTCAAGTCGCCGCTGCAAGCGATTCTATCCGTTACGATTTATGATGCGGATGGCGCGGCCGTTGATGTTTCGCTTGAAGACCATCTGCTCGACCGTGTGGGGCGTCCGGCACGGCTCTGGCTGCGTGAACCACCTTCTCCGGGCCGGGCCGTGAATGGTATCGAGATCGATTTTTCGGCCGGTTATGGCGAGGCGGCAACGGATGTGCCGGACACGCTGAAACGGGCGATGCTGATCCATATAGGCCACATGTTCGCTTTTCGCGGCGTCATCTCGGCAGAGCAGCAGCCGGCCGGTGTTCCCGACGGCTACGAGCGGCTGATCGCGCCGTTCCGGATGCGGAGGCTCTGATGGTGGTCTTCTTCGACCCCGGCCAGATGACGGCGCGGCTTTTGCTGGAAGAGCCGGTCAGCATACCGGACGGGCAAGGGGGCGCGACGGTGAACTGGACCGAGACCGCCGCCATGTGGGCCAAGGTCGAACCGGTATCATCAAGCCTTGCCGAACGGGCCGGTGCCGAGATCGGCACGATTACACATCGCATCTGGCTGCGGTTTCGCAGCGATATTTCTGCCGGACAGCGTTTGCGCAAAGGCGCTCGGCTGTTTGCGGTGAAGCTGGTCCAGGACCCGGATGAGACCGGGCGCTATCTGACGTGTCTTTGCGAGGAGGGCGCGGGATGAGTGCGGCAAATGCACTTCTGAGGGCTATCCATTTGCGGCTTGCAGGCAATGCGGTGCTGACGGCGCTGATCGGGCCGGATGGCATTCGTGATCGCCTGCAGACGCGGCCGAAACTACCGGCAATCGTGATCGGCGAAATGGAGACCCGCGATCTTTCCACCGTGACCGAGCCCGGCGAGGAGCATTTTCTCACGCTGGAGGTCTGGTCCGAGGGGGAAGGACGGCGGCAGGCATTGGAGATTACCGCGAAGGTGACGGCACTGCTCGACAATGCGGATCTGGCGCTCGACGGTGCCCTTCTGGTGAACCTGCTCAGGATCAGCGCGCGGAGCCGTCGCGAGCCGAAGACCAGATATTATCTCAGCGAGATACGTTTCAGGGCCGTGACGGAGTGACGATGCTGGCCGTTCGGCGCGCTTTTCTGACAAGCGAGATCAAAAGGATGACCGAGCAGAGAGCGACAAGCGTGAGCAGGATTGAAATGATGAGTGCGGTGGACACCCCTGTTCGGTCAAGCAGGGCGGTAAACAGGATAGGGGCGATGGCGTTGGCGATATTCTGCGGCATCATCAGCCGTGACGCCTGACGGCCGTATTCGCTCGGCGAAAACAGCGCCAGCGGCAGCAATGCGCGGGCGACGACCAATATGCCCGAGCCGAAGCCGTAAAGTGCGACGAAGATCCAGAGGCTGACAGTTGACGGTGGCAACAGGAGAAGGCTGCTAAAGCCGGCAACCATCAGGCTGATACCGCTGACCGAGGTGAGAAAGGGATTGCCGCGCTTGCCGAGCAACATATCGAAACCGCGTGCCGAAATGCCGAGCACGCCGCGTGCTGCGGCAAGCTGCAATGCGAGTTCAGGCGTGGCGCCGGATTGTTGCAGCACTTCCAGAAGGGAAGGCGACAGGCCGAAGGTGACGAAGGAGGCGATTGCCGTTGAGAGCGCCACGAAGATGAAGGCTGCCTTTTTGCCGGCTGCAGTCAGCGGTACTGGTGCGGTGTTGGCCGATGTGCGTGCGGTTTCCCGGACGACCGGTTTCGGCAGGCCGAACAGATAGAGCGGCAGGCAGACGAAGACCTGCAATCCGGCGGCCCAGAGGAAGGTCGAACGCCAGCCGATCAGATCATGCAGCAGGTTGAGCAGCGGCCAGGAAATCGTCGGCGACAGGCCGGTGAACAGCATGAGAATGGCGATCGTGCGCTTTCCCTCGACGCCTTCGCGTTCGACCACGGCGGTGAAAGCCGGGGCATTGAGGGCAAGCGCTGCACCAAGACCGAGAATGATCCAGGCAGTTATGTAGCCGATCACCCCTTGTGCGCTGGCCAGAACGCAAAGCCCTGCGGCGAAGAACAGGGTTCCGATGGAAAGCACGCGTGAGGCGCCGAAACGCTCCAGCATCCTGCCCGTCAACGGGCTTGCGAAGGCGCTCGTGATCATCATGACGGATAGGCCCGCAAAGACGATCTCGTTTGCAAGGCCAAGATCCGAGCCGAGCTTGCGGCCGATCGCCCCGACTGCTTCGAATGTCGTTCCCCATCCGATCAATTGCCCAACGGCGAGGACGCTCACGGTTCTGACCGAACTGGGGGGATGAGGCATGGCGGGACATCGCGAAGGGAACTGGCGGTAACGGCTGTAGCAGGTCCTCGTAACAGCGGGAAGTGGCCTTTCGGGCGAAGACGACAACCAATCGAAAAGGAATGGTAGAATGGCAGCGCAGAAAGGCCGGGACCTGCTTCTGAAGGTTGACGATGGCGGAACGTTCATGACGGTGGCGGGGCTGAGATCGCGTCGTCTCGCATTCAACGCGGAGACGGTGGATGTAACGGATGCGGAAAGCGTCGGGCGTTGGCGGGAATTGCTGGGCGGCGCGGGTGTCCAGCGCGCATCGCTGACAGGCGCCGGGATATTCAAGGATCAGGCGAGCGATGAAAAGATAAGGGCCGCCTTCTTCGCCTCCGCGATCTTGAACTGGCAGGTCGTGGTTCCGGGTTTCGGTACGATCGCCGGTCCGTTTCAGGTGAGCGCTCTCGAATATTCCGGCGAGCATAATGGCGAGGTGCGCTTTGAACTGGCGCTTGAATCCGCCGGCGCAATCACCTTCGGTGCGCTGTGATGGCCGGGGCGACGATAACCGGCAGCCGGGCCAACCGGCACCGCGGCGAGGTGGAGGCGGTGCTGAACGGCGAGCGTCGTATCCTTTGCCTGACGCTGGGCGCATTGGCGGAACTCGAGACCGCATTTGCCGCGGAAGACCTGAACGGGCTGGCGGCGCGTTTTTCCTCCGGCAGGCTGAAGTCCGCCGACATGATCCGCATCATTGGCGCGGGCCTGCGCGGCGGCGGAAATCTGCTTTCGGACGATGAGGTGGCGGCAATGAGCGTCGAGGGAGGGATCGCGACCTATGCCGGTATCGTTGGCGACCTGCTGACGGCGACCTTTTCCGGGCACGGGGAGGGTGCTGCAGCAAACCCTTGAATGCCGCAGCGGGAAAGAATGTGCGTGACGACAGGGCAGGCGGGTCGGCGCCATTTCCCTGGGACGTGGTGATGCATGTCGGCTTCTCCCTGCTGCGGCTTTCTTCACGGGATTTCTGGACGCTGACGCCGGTGGAATTCCTTCTCATGACAGGCGCCACGCGGCCACGCGAGATGGCGGCTGGCAGGGCCGAACTGGATGCGTTGATGCGGGCGTTTCCGGATGTGGGCGTCGGCGCAGCAATGTCTGACCTTCATCCTGGTCCTCTCCCCGCAGGCGGATGATGGACTGTGGCTCACGGAGAACAACAATGGAAAACGACGATACGGATGTCTCTGCAACGCTTGCCGGTGCAGAGGCGCTTTCGGACGTGATGGCGGATCTGGAGGCCAGGTCGCAGCGGTTCGGTGCGGCGCTGACCGGTGCGCTGAGATCGGCAACGACCGGCAGCAAGGGGCTGGAGGATGTGCTGCGCGGATTGGGCAACCGGCTGACGGATATTGCGCTGAGTGCCGGCCTGAAGCCGCTTGAAGGCCTGCTCGGAAAAGCCGTGGGATCGCTGATCGGATCCGTGACGCCGTTTGCCGATGGCGGGGTCGTACGGGCACCAAGCTATTTTCCGATGAATGGCGGCACCGGCCTGATGGGCGAGGCGGGGCCGGAGGCGATCCTGCCGCTGAAACGCGGCGCCGATGGCTCGCTTGGCGTGGCTTCGGCTGGCGGCGGGGTAGGGCCACAGATCGTTTTCAATGTGACGGCGACGGATGCCGCGAGCTTTCGCAAGAGCGAGGCGCAGGTGTCGGCCATGCTCGCACGCAGCGTGATGCGCGGGCGCAGAGGGCTTTGAACCGGACACTTTAGAGGGAAATCGGCATGAGCGGGTTTCATGAAATACGTTTTCCGTTGCGATTGGCGCTCGGCGCGAGCGGCGGGCCGGTGCGGCGCACGGATATCGTCAATCTCTCGAACGGGCGAGAACAGCGCAACCAGCGCTGGCGCGATAGCCGCCGCAGCTATGAGGTCGGATCGGGTATCCGCTCGCTCACCGATCTTTATGCCGTGCTGGAGTTCTTCGAGGCGCGGCGGGGGCAACTCTATGGCTTCCGCTTTCGCGATCCGGTGGATTGGGCCTCCTGTTCGCCGGGCAGGGTGGTTTCCGCAAACGATCAGATCATCGGCACCGGCGATGGCGTGACAGCCGCGTTTCAATTGGTGAAGGCCTATCAGGATGCGGGTGGCGGTTGGGCCCGGCGGATCACCAAGCCGGTTCAGGAGAGCGTGCTGGTTGCGGTGGAAGGCGTGGCTGTCACGGATGCGGTCTATACGGTCGACGCGACGACCGGGATGGTGACCTTTGCTGCGGGGCATGTGCCGGTGGCCGGCGCACTGATCGAGGCCGGATATGAATTCGACGTGCCGGTGCGTTTCGACATTGACCGGATCGACGTCAACCTGGCGCATTTCGATGCCGGACGTATCCCGACCATTCCACTGACGGAGATATTGGCGTGAGGACAATCTCGCAGGCATTCAAGACGCATCTCGACGGGCAGGCGACGACGACCTGCCATTGCTGGCGGGTGACGCGGCGCGATGACGTCGTGATCGGTTTTACCGACCACGACCGCGACCTTAGTTTCGACGGCACGAATTTTCTGGCGGCGAGCGGCTTTGAAGCGAGCGAAAGCGAGCAGGCCGCAGGACTTGGCGCGGAAGCTGACGAGGTGGCAGGTGGGTTTTCAAGTGCGGCGATCGAGGAGGGTGATCTGGCGGCCGGGCGATATGATGGCGCTCGGGTGGAGCTGTTTCTCGTCAACTGGGCCGCGCCGGATGAGCGCATGTTGCTGAATGTGCGCGAGATCGGCGAGGTCGTGCGGGCCGGCGGCCGGTTTCGTGCGGAGCTGCGCAGCATGGCACACCGGCTGAACCAGCCGCAGGGCAGGCTTTACAACCGCCGCTGTGATGCGAGCCTGGGGGATGGCAGGTGCAGGATGAATCTTGTCGCCTGGCGTGGCGAAGGATCGGTCGTCGAGATGATCGATAGAAGCAGGCTGCTCGTATCGGGGCTGTCCGGTTTCGCCGATGGTTTTTTCCGGCAGGGCAGGGTCGTGTTTTCGTCAGGCCTCTCCGCGGAGGTGGATGGACATGGCAGGCGCCAAGACGGGACTGCTGTCCTTTCACTCTGGTTGCCGCTGGAAGAGAGGATCGAGCCGGGCCGGGCATTCACCGTGACGGCCGGCTGCGACAAGACGTTTTCAATGTGTCGGGAGCGTTTCGCCAATTCTCTAAATTTCCGTGGCTTCCCGCATGTGCCGGGTTCGGACTTCGCCTATTCCTATGCAGACGGGGAGCGGGTCCATGACGGCGGCCCGATTTTCGAATGACGGGGCCGGGTGATCGGATCGTCGCGCTGGCGGAAAACTGGATCGGCACGCCCTATCGCCATCAGGGCGCAGTAAAAGGCGTGGGCTGCGATTGCATCGGCCTGATCCGTGGCGTCTGGCGCGAGCTTTATGGCCAGGAGCCGGAAGTCGTACAGCCCTATGCGCCGGACTGGGCCGAGCGCAGCGGCGAGGATAGACTGATGCAGGCCGGGCGGCGATTGTTCGGACCAGCCTTGCCATTGGCAGAGGCGAGGCCGGGAGATCTGCTTCTATTTCGCTGGCGGCCGGATTGTGCGGCAAAGCATGCCGGTATTCTGGCCGGTCCGACCCATTTCATTCACGCCTACGAACAGGCTGCGGTGATACGCTCGGCGCTGGTGGCTTCATGGCGGCGCAGGATTGCGGCCGTGCATCGCTTTCCGGAAACCCGGATTGATTGAAAACGGCTGTCAGTTGGCGTATATCATCGGAGTGGTGAGCGGGGTTGCAGCCCCGCCCGCCGTTTTGCTTATCTGTTGAAATTTACCCGGACGGTCATTGACCAGCCCGTCCGGGTCACTGTCCGGATAAGTGTAAGGCTAATCGGCCGAAGCTTCATAACTTTACCTCCATGTTCGAAAGCAGGGCTTCTGCCGAAGTCAGCGTAGCCAATCTTCGCTGATGCGCCGGGTTGGCTCGGCGCGTGCTGCTTTTGCTCTCAAACATACACACGCTATCACAATTTTAGCGCGCATCTAGTCGTAAGGGCCGGTGCGTGGGGAGAGACCATGGCTACTCTTCTTTTTCAGGCTGCGGGCGCGGCGCTCGGCGGCGTTTTTGGCCCCATCGGCGCGATTGTCGGTCGGGCTGCGGGCGCTGTGGCCGGGAGTATGGTCGATCGGGCTTTGATCAACGGAAACGCGACAATTTCGGGCACAAGGCTCGGTACAGCGCGGATTCCGGGTGCCGATGAGGGCAGTGCAATCAACCGGCTTTACGGGACGGCGCGGATCGGCGGTACCCTGATATGGGCCACGCGTTTCGAGGAGGAGGTGACGAGTGAACGTACCGGCGGCAAGGCGACGGGCCCGCGTGTCGAGACGTTTCGCTACTTTGCCAATTTCGCCATCGGGTTGTGCGAAGGGCCGATCGCTTCGGTGAGGCGTGTCTGGGCCGATGGCCGGGAAATCGACCTGACCGCGATCGAAATGCGCGTCTATCGCGGCGACGAGGAACAGCTGCCCGATCCGCTGATCGAGGCGAAACAGGGAGAGGGATTGGCGCCGGCCTATCGCGGGCTGGCCTATATCGTCTTCGAAAGGCTGCCGCTCGATGCGTTCGGCAATCGTATTCCGCTGCTGCAGTTCGAGGTGCTGCGACCGGTTGGCAGGCTGGAGGCGCAGATCCGGGCGGTGACAATCATTCCGGGGGCGACGGAGCATGGCTATCAGACCCGTCAGGTAACGGAGAGCACCGGTGAGGGCAGCGGCCGCATCATCAACCGGCATACGACGACGGCGCTGACCGACTGGCAGGCCTCGATCGATGAGTTGCAGGCGCTTTGCCCGAACCTTCGACGGGTGGCGCTGGTCGTCTCGTGGTTCGGCACGGATCTCCGTGCAGGGCATTGCCGGATCAAGCCGGGTGTCGAAGTGGAGGGGCGGCGCGATGAAAGCGATCCCTGGTCGGTAGCGGGCATCGGGCGAGGTGAGGCTTACCTGGTCAGCCGGCGCGACGGCGCGCCTGCCTATGGCGGTACGCCGAGCGATAGGAGCGTCAGGGCGGCAATCGCGGATCTCAAGGCGCGTGGGTTGAAGGTCTATCTCTATCCGTTCGTGATGATGGATGTTCCGGCTGGAAACGGTTTGCCCGATCCTTATGGCGGCAGTGAACAGGCGGCCTATCCATGGCGGGGCAGGATCACCTGTCATCCTGCCCCAGGAAAAGCCGGGTCGGTGGACAGGACGGCGGTTGCGCGAGCCCAGGTGGAGGCCTTCAGCCGAGGCAGTGAAGGTTATTGCCGCATGGTTCTGCATTATGCGGACATGGTGGGCGATGCTGATGGTGTAGATGGTTTCATCATTGGCTCTGAACTGCGCGGGTTGACGCGATTGCGCGATGGGGCGGATCGGTTTCCCTTTGTTGACGAACTGGTCGAACTGGCCGGGGACGTCAGGGCGAGGGTCGGAGCGGAGACGAAGATAACCTATGGTGCCGACTGGAGCGAATATTTCGGCTATCATCCGCAGGACGGTAGCGGCGACGTTTTTTTCCATCTCGATCCGCTCTGGGCCTCTCCGGACATCGATGCGGTGGGCATCGACAATTACATGCCGCTCGCCGACTGGCGCGACGATGACCTCATAAAGCGTAACCCGGATGGCTTTGCTGCGCGCGACGACATGACGGGGATGGCAGGGCAGATTGCAGCCGGTGAAGGGTATGACTGGTATTATGCCAGTGAGGCTGACCGGCAAAATCGCCTTCGCTCCCCCATAACCGACGGGCTGGCGGGCAAGCCCTGGGTCTTTCGTTACAAGGATATCGAAAGCTGGTGGTCGAGCCTGCATTTCGACCGTGTAGATGGTGCGGAGAGGGCGACGCCGACTGTCTGGATGCCGGGAATGAAGCCCGTCTGGTTTACGGAACTGGGATGTCCGGCAGTGGACAAGGGCGCCAATCAGCCGAATGTCTTCGTTGATCCGAAATCGGCTGAAAGCAATCTGCCATACTTCTCTTCGGGCGGAAGATCGGACAGTCAGCAGCGGCGTTTTCTTCAAGCGCACCACAATCATTGGCAGGGCAATACAGTACCGCAGGGCATGGTCGATCCGGACCATGTTTTTGTCTGGACATGGGACGCACGCCCGCAGCCGGCCTTTCCGCATGACCTGTCGTTCTGGAGCGACGGCAGCAACTGGCGGACCGGGCACTGGCTCAACGGGCGTATTGGCGGCACCACGCTCGCCGATGCGATTGCCGCGATCCTTGCCGATCATGGCATCGAGGATTTCGATGTTTCTGCGGTCAGCGGTGACCTGACCGGTTTCGTGCAGGCGGACCTCACTTCGGCGCGGGCCTTGATCGAGCCGCTAATGGAGGCATTCCAGATCGATGCGGTCGAGGATGGTGGACGGATACGGTTTCGCTCGCGCTTGGCATCGAGCCTCGTACCGCATGAAATCGCCGTTCTGGCCGATATCGAGGATGAGCCGCTATGGACGGAAAACCGGGGGCACGACAGCGATTTCCCTGCCGAGACCGCATTGGGTTTCTTCAATCCGGTGCTGGACTACGAGCAGGCAAGCGTGCGCTCGCGCCCGGTTTTGGCCGCGGCCAAGCGGGTGCTGGGTTACGACCTGCCGGCAACGCTTTTTGAGGAGACGGCGCTTGCTGCGGTTGAAGCTGCCCTACGGGCAAACCGTATTGCACGGCGGACCGTGAATTTTGCGATTTCACCGGCTGACCAGGCAATCGGGACGGGTGACGCGATCCGGCTCGCTGATGGGCCTGATGGAATATTCGTGGTCGAGCGTATCGAAGAGGGCGCGATTCGCCGGATCGAGGCGCGCCATCATGTGGCGGTGCCGCCTTTCGGTTCGTATGTGGCGACCAGCCGAGGTCATACAAGCGGCGGAGGCGTTTCCGATGCCTTTCAGCCTGTCCTGCACTTCATGGACCTGCCGCGCCTGACGGATGCCGCATCGGAAAGCTTCGCCTGCGTTGCCGGTTACTGCCGGCCCTGGCGGCGCATGGTGATCTCCTCCTCGGCAACCAGCGAGGCATTTCGCACACGGGTGACGCTTGATCGCCCTGCACGACTCGGGTTGCTGACTTCGCCGCTGCGGCCCGGCGTCTCGGGGCGGTTCGATCATGCGAATGTACTGGAATTGGATCTTCATTTTGGCGGACTGGCATCGGCCGATGACGTTGCAGTTCTTTCCGGCGACAACCGGATAGCGGTGAAGGCGCAGAATGGTGCCTGGGAAATCATCGGCTTTCTGTCGGCGCAGGAAATTGCGCCAAAACGCTGGCGGCTGTCCGGTCTGCTGCGTGGGCTTGCCGGCACGCAGGATGCGACAGTGGCCGGTGCCGGGGTCGGCAGTCCGTTTGTCGTGCTGGATGAAGCGGTGGTGTCGCTTGGACTCGGCAGCGAAGAACGCGGGCGGTCGCTGAACTGGCTCGCCGAGAGCCTTGGCAGCGGTGGTGGTCGGGCCGGACCTCGTGTGTTTACGGGCGGTGAGCGAGCAGAAACTCCGTTGGCACCCGTGCATCTTTGGGCCGAGAGGAGAGCTGAAGGAGACATCGTCATAGGCTGGACGCGATGCGGCCGGGTAGACGCTGATGGCTGGGAGGCCTTGGACATCCCGATAGACGAACCACAGGAGCGGTATCGCATCGATCTGATCGCTCATGGCGATGTGGTGAGGAGCATCGAAGTGACTGAGCCGTCCTTTTCCTATGCCGCAGAAGACGAACTCGCCGACTTCGGTGAACGGCAAACAAGTATCGATTTCGCAGTCAGGCAGATGGGACGCGCGGTTCCTCTGGGCATTCCTGCGCGATCATCGATCAATCTTTGATAACAAGGAGATGAACAGATGGATTTGATGAAGAACTGGTATCAGTCGAAGACGATCTGGGGCGCCCTGATTGCTGTTGCAGCCTCCGCGCTACAGCTTGCTGGCCTTGAGATCGGGGCTGCGGATCAAGCGGAACTGGCCGATATCGCGGTGACATTGACGGGTGCCGTCGGTGGCCTTCTGGCGCTTTACGGGCGCCTTGTGGCAACCGGCTCAATCGGTGGAAAAGCCCCCTCCAGACCATCCTGAAGGGGAGGATTACAGAGCATTCATTTGCCATTCAGCCGTCATCCGATACATAATCCATAACATGCATTGGACATGACCTTTCGTCGGTTGAGTGGAAACAGGTACACATGGCGCGACTGCCGATCATAGCGATTTTGGCTGCCGGCACTGCATTTGCAGCATTGCCTGGGGAGCCTGCGACTGCACGAGACTATCTCGTTCTTGTTGCGGGCGACTGTGGCACAGCCGCGTCTCGCGTCGTTCGTGACACGGGTGGACAGCTTCTGTCGGCCCAGCCGTCCTCGGACGGTCAGACCTGCATTGTAACGGTCCTTGTGCAGGGCAATGGCAGCGAACGGCCGCGCAAGGTCACCGTCCGGGTGCCGATGTAGGCGGAGTATACTAGACATCAGCGCCTTTTTGGATCCGAAACCGGGTGCGGTTTTCGGGTTGATGCGCTAGATACTTGCAAGATTTTATGCAGGGGACGGTTCATGCGCATTCTCGTGGTCGAAGACGACGTCAATCTCAATCGCCAGCTTTCGGACGCATTGAAAGAATCCGGCTATGTCGTCGATACCGCATTCGACGGCGAGGAGGGTCATTTCCTTGGTGATACGGAACCTTACGACGCGGTGATTCTCGATATCGGCCTGCCTGAAATGGACGGCATCACGGTCGTTGAGAAATGGCGTTCCAACGGCAAGGGCATGCCGGTCTTGATGCTGACGGCGCGTGATCGCTGGAGCGACAAGGTGGCCGGCATAGACGCCGGTGCTGACGACTATGTGGCAAAACCCTTCCATGTCGAAGAGGTGCTGGCGCGAGTGCGGGCGCTGATCCGTCGCGCGGCTGGTCACTCGTCGTCAGAGATCGTCTGTGGCCCGGTACGCCTCGACACCAAGGCTTCCAAGGCAACGGTCGATGGCATTGCCCTGAAGCTGACCTCCCACGAATTCCGCCTTCTGTCTTATCTTATGCACCACATGGGCACGGTCGTATCGCGCACCGAACTGGTCGAGCATATGTATGACCAGGATTTCGATCGTGATTCCAACACGATCGAAGTGTTTGTCGGTCGACTGCGCAAGAAAATCGGTGTTGATCTGATCGAGACCGTGCGTGGGCTTGGCTACCGGATGCAAGCGCCGGCCGATGCCCAATAGTCTCCCCAAACAGCCTCCGAGCCTTGGCATGGGAGGATTTCGGTCACTCACCGCACGCGTGCTTCTGCTTGCGACCGCATGGTCTGCCGTAGCGCTGGTGGTGATCGCGATCGTCATCTCGCAGCTCTACCGGCAATCGTCGGAACGGGCTTTTACCGATCTGCTGCGTGCGCAACTCTATAACGTCATCAACTCGATGACGATCGGTGAGGACAACAAGCTTTCGGGCAATCCGCAACTCGGTGACCTGCGTTTCTCGCAGCCGGAGACGGGCTGGTACTGGATCATCGAGCCGCTCGGCACTTTCGCAGCGACGCCGCTGTCGTCTTCTTCGCTCGGAACCTCGAATATCAAGGTGCCGACCATTCTGAGCGTGCCGTTTAACAATCGGTACGAACGGTTCTACCGCACCAATGATGCTTTCGGGAATACGGTACTCGTGGCCGAGACCGAAGTGGTTCTCGACGGTGAAGGGCGTGCGGCGCGGTTTCGCGTTTCGGGCAATTTGGCAGTCGTGGAAGATGACGTGCACGGATTTTCGCGCAATCTCTATATCACGCTTGCCGTGTTCGGTGTTGGCAGCCTGATCGTCAATGGCCTGGCGATCCTTTTCGGCCTGTTGCCGTTGAAGGGCGCACGCCGTTCACTGGAGCGGGTACGTCGCGGTGAAGTCGAACGACTGGAGGGACGTTTCCCTCGCGAAATCATGCCCTTGGCAAACGATATCAATGCGCTGATCGAAAGCAATCGACGCATCGTGGAGCGTGCGCGCATGCAGGTGGGTAATCTTGCCCATTCGTTGAAAACACCGATTGCAGTGCTGCTTAACGAAGGGCGGCTGGGCGAGAAAGTGCCGTCCGATCTGGTGCGCTCGCAGGCCGAAGCGATGCAGAGCCAGGTTCAGTCCTATCTCAATCGCGCCCGGATCGCCGCTCAGCGCGATTCGCTTCTCGCCAGAAGCGAGGCCGAACCGGTGATGGAGCGGCTGGTGCGCGTCATGCGCAGGTTAAACCCGGACACGCAGTTCCACCTTTCCGTTTCACCGCCGTCATTGGCGGTGGCGCTGGAACAGCAGGACCTTGAAGAGACGGTTGGCAATCTTCTGGAGAATGCCGCGCGTTTTGCCAAGACCGATATCTGGGTAGCGATCGCTCCGTCGTCTCCGCCGCCGGGTTCCGAAGGCGAGGCTGCCCGAAGGGCATGGGTAGAGCTGATTGTAGAGGATGATGGTCCCGGTCTCGAGCCGGAGCAGATCACCATAGCGATGAAACGCGGAAAACGGCTGGACGAAAGCAAGCCCGGTGCCGGTCTCGGCCTTTCGATCGTCAGTGAAATCGCCTCTGAATACAATGGTACTTTCAATCTGGACCGTGGTGCGCACGGAGGATTGCGAGCAAGACTTCTGCTGCCCGGAGTGACCCGTGACGCAGCCTGACGCCGGTCATGAAACCTGTGGCCAATGAGCAACTGCTAAAGACTTGCTGTCATATCTTCTGGACGATCGCATCGCCTGCTATATCATTGAAGTGAAAGGCGGACGAACAAGGCTCTGCAACGGTCTCGATCAACCTAGCCAGGGAATTATTTCCCAAGGCGGGCGGAGATGCTGATGTGAAGACCTCGTTTTCTGCCGAGCATGCAAGTCGGAGACCATAAGCAAGCGATGCGCCCCACGAGCTTTTCAACCGTGCTGTTGACCCTTTGCGGAATAGCTGTCGTTTCCGGCTGCACGTCGACGTCGCGTTCTGCGGCCGGTGCGCGAGGGCTCTTGTCTCCAAAGCCTTCTGCCTCGGCAGGCTATATTACCGCCCTGCAGGGCGGTATCGTTGGGCGTAGTGGTGCAGAGCTTTCATCCAGCGACCGCTCGCGCGCATTGGAAGCTGAATACCGTGCTCTGGAAGAGATGGCCGGCGGGCAGTCTGTTCAATGGAAGGGCGATAACGCCAACGGCACGGTCGTCGCCAACGCACCTTACCAGGTAGGCGCACAGAATTGCCGGCAATACCGGCACACGGTTACTGTCGACGGTCGGGACATGCTCGCGAGAGGCGCCGCCTGCCGCAATTCCGACGGGACCTGGACGCCGCTCAACTGAATTCGTGTCGGATATGCCCGCACGGATTCGTGAATTTGATACAGGTCATAGTAGTCGATAGACATTCCCATCAGTCTTGAAACGTTCTAAAGACCTGGCCCGTGGCGTGGCCATGGGCCACGGAGATCTCTCAAATTCACGTCAACGGCATGGGACCGATTGGAATGTCACCGCCGTTGCAGTAATTGGCGAACATGATTTTATGGATCCTTCTTGCGCTCATGACGGCAATCGTCGCTGCAGCGCTGCTTTATCCGCTCTATCGGCGTCCCGAGGCCCTTGCGCCTGACAATGCCGGAGAGATCGAGGTCTATCGTGACCAGATGAAGGAACTCGACCGGGATCGTGCCGGCGGCCTGATCAGCGCCGAGGAAGCGGAATATGCGCGCGCCGAGATCGGTCGCCGGTTGCTGGCCGCTGCGGGCAAGGAAAATGTAGATGCTGCGGACGCGGCAAAGACGAGCGGATTACGCAGGATGGCGATCGGTATCGTGACTGTCGCGCCGCCTGCTATCGGGCTCTGTCTCTACATCATGCTGGGCAGCCCAGGTTTGCCCGATCAGCCGCTGGACGCGCGGCTGGCGAACCCAGGCAATGACATGTCGCTGCTGGTGGCGAAAGCCGAGCGGCATCTTGCGCAGAATCCGAACGATGGTTCCGGCTGGGATATTCTGGCTCCGATCTATTTCCGCACTGCACGGCTTGGGGACGCCGAACTTGCTTATCGAAATGCGATTCGCTTGATCGGACCCAATGCGGCACGTCTGTCGGGCCTCGGCGAGACGCTGGTCGTTGCCAATGATGGTATCGTGACCGAGGACGCCCGCTCTGCCTTCGAGCAAGCGGTTCGGCTGGAGCCGGGTGATGTGCGCGCGCGCTTTTATGTTGGCGTGGCACAGGAACAGGCCGGCAAGGCGGCTGACGCGAAAGCGACCTTCGAGGAGATCGCCAAGGCTTCGCCCCGCGATGCTCCGTGGATGGGCCTGATCAACGAACATATCGCCAAGAATGGCGGCACCGTTGCGGTGCCTGCCGCGCCGCCTTCTCTGGGCGGCCCGAACGCTGATGATGTAGCCGCAGCGCAGGATATGTCGCAGGGTGATCGCCAGGACATGATCCGCGGCATGGTCGACAGCCTCGCATCAAAGCTGGAATCGGATCCGAACAATATCGAGGGCTGGCTGAGGCTGGTAAGATCCTACATGGTGCTCGGGGACAGACAGAAGGCTGAAGCCGCCTTGAAGACCGGGCTGGAGCATTTCCCCGCCGATGGAAACGAGGGCAGACAATTGATCGCGCTCGCACAGGAAATAGGACTGTCGGCCGAAGGCGCGGAAAATCCGGGAGCCACCCCCAAGATGGGAGTAACCCAATGACGCGCAAGCAGAAACGATTGGCCGTAATCGCCGGCGGCATGAGCTTTATCATCATCGCCGTCTTCCTCGTGATGTTCGCCTTCTCGCAGTCCGTCGCTTACTTCTTCATGCCGGGCGATCTGGCCACGGCCAATCTGCAGCCTGGAACCCGCATCCGGCTCGGCGGTCTGGTGGAGGATGGATCGGTGAAGCGCGGGCAGGGGTCTACTGTGAGCTTTACCGTGACCGACGGCAAGGCGACCGTGCCTGTGAGCTATACCGGCATCCTTCCCGACCTGTTCCGCGAGGGGCAGGGGGTTGTCACCGAAGGTTCCTTCGATGCCGCGACGCATGCTTTCGTGGCTGACAGCGTGCTTGCCAAGCATGACGAGAACTACATGCCCAAGGAAGTGGCCGACCGGCTGAAAAAGGATGGTGTCTGGGAGGACGGAACCGGCAAGGGCATGGCGCCGGCCAAGGATGCCAAGAGCGGACAGGTTGTCGGGAGCACTACGCCATGATCGTCGAGATCGGCCATTTCGCGCTGGTTCTGGCGCTTGCGACCGCAATCATCGTTTCTATCCTTCCGCTGATCGGCGTCCATCGGCGTGACGCCAGCATGATGGCGGTGGCGACGACCGGTTCGCTCGTCATGTTCGGCCTCGTGGCGCTGTCATTCGCCGCGCTGACCTGGGCCTATGTGGTTTCCGACTTTTCGGTGAAGAACGTCTGGGAGAATTCCCATTCGCTGATGCCGCTGATCTACAAATATTCCGGTGTCTGGGGCAATCACGAAGGCTCGATGATGCTATGGCTGCTGATCCTCGTTTTCTTCAGCGCTCTGGTCGCCGTCTTTGGCCGCAATATTCCCGAGACGCTGAAGGCCAATGTTCTGGCCGTGCAGGCCTGGATCAGCCTGGCCTTCCTGCTGTTCATCCTTCTGACCTCCAATCCGTTCCTGCGCCTCGATCCGGCGCCGGCTGAAGGGCAGGATTTGAACCCGATCCTTCAGGATTTCGGCCTCGCCATCCATCCGCCGCTTCTCTATCTCGGTTATGTCGGCTTTTCCGTCTGCTTCTCCTTTGCCGTGGCGGCGCTGATGGAAGGCCGCATCGATGCGGCATGGGCACGTTGGGTGCGCCCATGGACGCTCGCCGCATGGACCTTCCTGACCGCCGGCATCGCTATGGGCTCCTACTGGGCCTATTACGAACTCGGCTGGGGCGGCTGGTGGTTCTGGGATCCGGTCGAAAACGCCTCCTTCATGCCCTGGCTCGCCGGCACGGCCCTCCTGCATTCGGCACTGGTCATGGAAAAGCGTGAGGCCTTGAAAATCTGGACCGTGCTTCTCGCGATCATGACCTTTTCGCTGTCGTTGCTAGGTACCTTCCTTGTGCGCTCCGGCGTGCTGACTTCGGTCCATGCGTTTGCCACCGATCCGTCGCGCGGTATCTTTATCCTCTGCATTCTGGCGATCTTTATCGGCGGAGCGTTCATGCTGTTTGCATGGCGGGCGCCGACCTTGAAGGCTGGTGGCCTGTTCGCGCCGATATCGCGCGAAGGTTCGCTGGTGCTGAACAACCTGATCCTGACGGTTTCGACTGCGACCGTCTTGACCGGAACGCTCTATCCGCTGGTGCTGGAAACCCTGACGGGTGAAAAAATCTCGGTTGGTGCACCGTTCTTCAACATGACCTTCGGCCTGTTGATGCTGCCGCTTCTGATCGCCGTTCCGCTCGGGCCGATGCTTGCCTGGAAGCGGGCCGATCTTTATGGGGCGCTGCAGCGGCTCTGGGTTTTTGCCGGCCTTGCGCTGCTTCTGGGTCTGCTGCTCTGGTATATGCAGAATGGCGGGCCGGTCCTTGCGATCTTTGGACTGGCAATCGGTTGCTGGGGCATGCTCGGCGCGATCGCCGATCTGTGGTATCGCGGCAACTTCGGTAAACTGCCGGTGATGACCTCGTTTGCCCGCTTGAAAGGCCTGCCGCGCTCGGCCTGGGGTACGGCATTCGCCCATTTCGGCCTCGGCGTGACCGTTGTCGGTATTGTTGCCGCATCGGCTTTCAGCACCGAACATGTCGTCGAGATGAATCAGGGGCAGACGGCGGACGCCGGCGGTTATTCGCTGACCTTCGACGGTTTTCGCGAAGCTGTCGGCCCGAACTTCACCGAGGAGCGGGGGCATTTTTCGGTGAGCTCCGGTGGCGCTGTGGTCTCCGATGTCTGGTCGTCCAAGCGGCTTTATACGGCGCGTCGCATGCCGACCACGGAAGCCGGCATCCTGACCTTCGGGCTCAGCCAGCTTTATGTCTCTCTCGGTGACCCGATGGATGGCGGTGGCATCGTCGTGCGCATCTGGTGGAAGCCTCTGATCCTGTGCATCTGGGGCGGCTGCCTGATCATGATGGTCGGTGGTTTCGTGTCTCTGTCGGATCGACGCTTGCGCGTCGGCGCACCGTCGAGGAAGGCCAAGCCGGTCAAGGTGGTGATGGAGCCGGCGGAATGAATTGTCAAAACCCCTCCCCAACCCCTCCCCACAAGGGGGAGGGGCTTTATCGCCCCGCCCTCGACTCTAGATTCGGGCAAGACGGTGCCACGGATTTTCTCCCCCCTTGTGGGGGAGATGGCCGGCAGGCCAGAAGGGGAAATATCACCAAACTCCTGATCGCTCTTTTCCTCCTCCTCACCCCCATCCAAGCCTTCGCCGTCAATCCGGACGAGGTGTTGAAAGATCCGGCACTCGAACAGCGTGCGCGGCAGATTTCGGCGCAGTTGCGTTGCATGGTCTGCCAGAACCAGTCGATCGATGACAGCAACGCCGAGCTTGCCAAGGATCTGCGCGTCCTTGTCCGCCAGCGGCTGACCGATGGCGATACGGACAAACAGGTTGTCGATTACGTCGTGTCGCGTTACGGCGAATTCGTTCTTCTCAATCCGCGGCTCAGCGGCAAGACGATCATTCTCTGGTCCATGCCGATCGGACTTCTGATCGCGGGTATTTTCGCTCTCGTCATTTTTGTCAGGAGCAGGCCTGCGCGGCGTCCTTCCGAGGTGTTAAGTGCCGAAGAGAAAGCGAAGATCGACGAATTGCTCGGCAAATAGGTCTTGGACCAACGGGCCGGATATTTCGAAATATTACGAACATTTCATGCTCTAGCCACCTGCAGTTAAGGTGACGGCGCCTATATCTGTCTCATCGAACAATGGCGGGTTGCCCATCGGCAGCCTGGCCAAGATTGAGTGACGAAGAGAAGAAGGTAGCTTTCACCATGACGTTTGGACGTCCCTCCCTCAAGACAGTGCTGAAGACCTCGACCGTTGCCGGCCTTGCCGCCGTCATGCTGTCCACCGGCATCTCAGGCCAGGTCATGTCCTCATTTGCTGCTCCGGTTTCGGTAACGGCGCCGCAGGCACCGAGCTTCGCGGACGTCGTGTCTGCGGTTTCCCCCGCCGTCGTTTCCGTTCGCGTCCAGTCCGACGCCCAGCCGGCCTCCGACGACAACAGCAATTTCTCCTTCAACTTCGGTGGCCGCGGTTTCGACCAGCTGCCTGACGATCACCCGCTGAAGCGTTTCTTCAAGGAATTCGGCGGCCAGGGTGGTCCCGGTGGCCCAGGCCCGGGCGCAGGCCCGCGTGACCGCGCAGAGCGCGGTGGCCCCGGCGGGCCAAATCGTCCGCACCACCTGCGTCCGACTGCCCAGGGCTCCGGCTTCTTCATTTCCGAAGACGGTTACATCGTCACCAACAACCACGTCGTTTCCGATGGACAGGCCTATACGGTCGTGCTGAACGATGGCACCGAACTTGATGCCAAGCTGGTCGGCAAGGACAGCCGTACCGACCTAGCGCTCCTGAAGGTCGATGCGCCGGCCCGTAAGTTCACCTATGTCTCCTTTGCCGATGACAGCAAGGTTCGCGTCGGTGACTGGGTTGTCGCAGTTGGCAATCCGTTCGGCCTCGGCGGCACCGTGACTGCCGGTATCGTTTCGGCCCGTGGCCGTGACATCGGCTCCGGCCCATATGACGACTATATCCAGGTCGACGCAGCCGTGAACCGCGGCAACTCGGGCGGCCCGACTTTCGACCTGAACGGTCAGGTTGTCGGCATCAATACCGCGATCTTCTCGCCGTCGGGCGGCAATGTCGGTATCGCCTTCGCGATCCCTGCCTCCACCGCCAAGGACGTGATCGCCGACCTGATGAAGGACGGCAAGGTCGAGCGCGGCTGGCTTGGTGTGCAGATCCAGCCGGTAACGCAGGACATTGCCGACTCGCTCGGTCTGAAGGAAGCTTCCGGTGCGCTGGTCGTTGCTCCGCAGGAAGGCTCTCCGGGTCAGAAGGCAGGCATCAAGCAGGGTGACGTTGTTCAGGCGGTCAACGGCCAGCCGATCAAGGATGCCCGTGATCTCGCCCGCCGTGTCGCAGCCTTTACGCCGAATACCAAGGTCGATGTCGATCTGTGGCGCGACGGCAAGAAGCAGACCATTCCGGTGACGCTCGGCAACATGGCAAGCGATGAGGCTGCTTCCGCTGAGCCCACGCAGCCGGACGATCCGGCTCCGGCAAGCGAACAGGCGCTGGCAAGCCTCGGCATCACCGTTGCCCCGGCTGAGGACGGCTCCGGCCTTTCCGTGACCGATGTCGATCCGGACAGCGAAGCAGCCGCCCGCGGCCTGAAGAACGGCGAGAAGATTCTTTCGGTCAACAACAAGAAGGTCGAAAGCGCAGCCGATGTCGGCAAGGTTCTCGAACAGGCCAAGAAGGACGGTCGCACCCGTGCGCTCTTCCAGGTCGAGGCCGATGGTTCCAGCCGCTTCGTCGCTCTGCCGATCAACGAAGGCTGATGCCGCGCAAAACATCTGAGTGACATTGCGGGGGTGGCACCTCCAGGCCCAGCCGCAGGATCAAGCTCATCAAGGGGCGCCGCCGGAAACGTCGGCGCTCTTCTTGTAACGGAGACCATCATGCAGACCCCGTCGTTTTCCTCGGCCAATACGGAAGATTCCGATAGTGCAAATGTTTCCGCCGAGGCTATTGTCCCGCATATGAAGATTCTGGTTATCGAAGACGACCTCGAGGCGGCAGCCTACATGACCAAGGCCTTTCGCGAGGCCGGCATCATCGTGGACCACGCCAGCGATGGTGAAAGCGGCCTGTTCATGGGCTCGGAGAATTCCTACGACGTGATGGTCATCGACCGCATGTTGCCGCGCCGCGATGGCCTGTCGGTCATCAGCGAATTGCGCAAGCGCGGCGTCAACGCGCCGGTGCTGATCCTGTCCGCGCTTGGCCAAGTGGATGACCGCGTCACCGGCCTGCGCGCCGGTGGCGACGACTATCTGCCGAAACCCTACGCTTTTTCCGAACTTCTTGCGCGTGTCGAGGTGCTCGGCCGCCGCAAGGGTACGCCGGAACAGGACATGGTCTACCGGGTCGGAGACCTGGAGCTCGATCGGCTTTCTCACGAGGTCAAGCGCGCCGGCAAGGATGTGCTGCTGCAGCCGCGTGAATTCCGCCTGCTCGAATACCTGATGAAGAATGCCGGTCAGGTCGTGACCCGCACCATGTTGCTCGAAAACGTCTGGGACTATCACTTCGACCCGCAGACGAATGTCATTGACGTGCATGTCTCGCGCCTGCGCTCCAAGATCGAGAAGGACTTCGACAAGCCATTGTTGAAGACCATCCGCGGCGCCGGCTACATGATCAAGGACGAGGGGTAATGCTTTCCCGCATCGCCAAGCGCGCCCGCCTCATGTTCCGCTCGACGGCCGTGAGGCTGTCGGCGCTGTATATCCTCCTGTTCGCGATCTGCGCCGGGTTTCTCGTCATCTATGTGACGGCGCTTTCGGAAAAGACGCTGGTGCAGCAGACGCGCCAGACGATTACCGAGGAAGTGGCCGATATCCAGCGCGCCTATGAGCGCGGCGGCGTCAACCTCTTGCTGCGCATCATGGAGCGGCGCGCTCGCCAGCCGGGCGCAAATCTCTATGTGATCGCCGGACCGAACGGCGAGATGCTGGCCGGCAACGTTTCCTCAGTCCAGCCTGGCGTGCTGGACCAGGAGGGCTGGACGAACATGCCTTTTTCCTACGAGCCCTATGCCGAGATCGGCGGATCGCGCAAACATCTCGCCATCGCCAATGTCCTGCGCGTCGATAACGGATTGCGGGTGATGATCGGTCGCGATCTCGGTGACCCGAGCCGTTTCCGTTATATCGTGCGGCAGGCGCTGATGGTGGCGCTAGCAATCATGGGACTGGGCGCACTGGTCATCTGGTTCGGTATCGGACGCAATGCGCTGAAGCGCATCGACCGCATGTCGGCTGCGAGCCAGAAGATCATGGCCGGCGACCTGTCCCAGCGACTTCCTGTCGGTCGCTCCGGTGACGAGTTCGACCGGCTGTCGGGATCGCTGAACGCCATGCTTGGCCGGATCGAAAAGCTGAACGAAGGCCTGCGGCAGGTTTCCGACAATATCGCCCATGACCTGAAGACGCCGCTGACACGGCTGCGCAACAAGGCGGCTGACGCTCTGGGCGAGGATGATGAAGATGCACGCAGGGCAGCGCTCGAAGGCATCATTGCCGAATCCGACCAGTTGATCCGCACCTTCAACGCGCTGCTGATGATCTCCCGTGTTGAGGCTGGATCGATCGCGGCGGAGATG
Source organism: Hyphomicrobiales bacterium (assembly GCA_900472575.1). Lineage (GTDB taxonomy): Bacteria > Pseudomonadota > Alphaproteobacteria > Rhizobiales > Rhizobiaceae > Neorhizobium > Neorhizobium cellulosilyticum. The sequence continues at coordinate 264,722 of UCIV01000017.1, read as the reverse complement.
TCGAGCGTCGATCTCTCTGCCGTTTCCGCCGACAGCGCCGAGCTTTACGAGCCTGTCGCAGAAGAGGCGGGCATAACACTGATCACCGGGATCAACCCAGGCATCTCCGTCAACGGCAACCGCGAACTGATCGGCCAGGCTATGTTCAATCTGCTCGACAACGCGATCAAATATGCCAGCGAAGGTAGCGAGACGCCGGTGATAGAGGTCAGGCTTTCGTCCGAGAACGGCGAGGTGAGACTGGCCGTCAGCGACAACGGTCCGGGCGTACCGGCCGACAAGCGTGGTGAGGTGACCAAGCGTTTCTTCCGGTTGGATGCCAGCCGCTCGAAGCCGGGTACGGGGCTGGGTCTATCGCTGGTGGAGGCGGTGATGGAACTGCATGGCGGGAGACTGGAGCTTTCCGCCACCGACGAGGCGAAGACGGAGGCTCCGGGCCTGACGGTGACGATGGTGTTTCCGGTGGTGAAGGGGTGAGAGGGTAATAAAGACCCCTCCCAAACCCTCCCCACAAGGGGGAGGGCTTAACCCGGGCTTACTGTTGAAGGATGATTGAGGCAGGTGGTTGCAGCGGTTTTTCTCCCCCCTTGTGGGGGAGATGGCCGGCAGGCCAGAGGGGGAAGTTCTCCGCATCATCTGTGGCCGCTCACACCAACGGCGGCGCCAGGTTCATCAGTAGCACCATCACAAGCCCGACCACCGAGACGATCGACTGGATGATCGAGATGGTTGCCGTGGCTTCGCCCATCGTCATGCCGAAGGATTCCTTCACCAGCCAGAAACCTGCATGGTTGGCATAGTTGAAGAACAGCGAGCCGCAGCCGACTGAGAGCGCCAGGAGCGAGGCATTGAGCGACGGGTCATGTCCGACAAGCGGCGCGAGCAGTCCCGATGCGCCGACGATGCCGACCGTGGCGGACCCTGTCGAGACCGAGAGCAGCATCGAGATGATCCAGCCGAGAAGCAGCGGCGAAAGCGAGAACTGCTGGCTCAGATGCATGATCGCATCCCCGACTTTCGCATCTCCTAGAACATGCTGGAACGCCCCGCCGCCTGCGATGATCAGCAGAACATTGGCGATCGGCTTGACGCTGGCGGACAGCTGCGTGCGCAGAAGCTCGCTGTTGCCGCCGCGGCTGATGATCAGCGTCCAGGCGGCAAACAGCACGCCGACCAGCATGGCGATGCCCGGATCGCCGAGGAAATCGGTGATCGACAGCAGCGTTGAACCCTTCGGCAGGAGAAGTTCGGCAATCGCATGGAAAAGCATCAGCAGCGCCGGCAGAAGCGCTGTCAGCAGGCTGAGACCGAGGCTAGGCGGTGCCTGGCCCGTCGATGCGCCCTCCGCTGCGTCCTGCGAGAACTGGTCGATCAGCCCCTGATCTGGCTTGACCTTGAGGCGCGGGGTAACGATCGCGCCATAGACCGGTCCGCCGAGAATGATTGCCGGAATGGCGGCGATGAAACCGTAGAGCATGGTCGCGCCGATATTGGCGTTAAGCGAGGCGATTGCCGTTAGCGGGCCGGGATGCGGCGGCACCATGCCATGCATCGAGGCAAGTGCGGCAATGACCGGGACGCCGACATAGACGTAAGCCGAGCCCTTGATGCTCCCGGTCTCGTCGAGCTTGCGCGCGACGCTGAAGATCAGCGGCAGGAGTACGACGAGTCCGACTTCGAAAAACATCGGAATGCCGATGATGAAGGCGGCACCCGCCATTGCCCAGGGCAGCATGCGGGTGGAGGTTCTGGTGATGATGAGATTGGCAATGCTTTCAGTCACGCCGCCGGCGGCCAGGATGCGGCCGAGCATGGCGCCGAGCGCCACGACGAGGCCGACAGCGCCGAGCGTGTGGCCGGCACCGGCCTCGATCGACTTGATCAGCTTTTCGCCCGGCATGCCGGTGACAAGGCCGACGCCGATGGAGGTGATGATCAGCGCCAGGAGCGGATGCAGCCGGATGCGCGATACGATCAGCACGACGAGGAAAATCACGCTGCCGAGCGCTGTCGCAAGAAGCGCGATGTCTGAGGAATTCATGGTTTCTCCCGAGGGTGTACGCGGGAGCGCAAGGCAATTCGGATGACTCCACGCAACCGAAGAGCGGGAAGCGACCCGCTAAGGCATGGAGTACGAAAGTCTCCAAATAGATAGCGCCCTAATTAGATTGCGTCACTTGATAAACCGCAATCGTTCATGGGTTGTGGTTTCCCCTCATTCCGGTTTGTCTTCTCCGTCTGCGCAAACTAAAAGCTGCATGAGGGAGGAAACGGCATGAAAAGCGTAAAACGGCTCGATACCGTATCAGCGGATGTCATCCGTCCCCTATCTCAGGCGGAAGCTAAGACTGCTCTGGCGGCGCTGAAAGATATTGGACAATCCGAGGCTTCCGTTGCGCAAATGTTGAAAGAAGGCGGCGCGCTGAAGGATTTTCTCGTCGCGGCATTCAGCCTGTCGCCCTATCTGCGCGATACGGCTTCGGTCTCTCCCTCCTTTCTGGCGCGGGCTATCGGTGAACCGGTCGAGCCGGCGCTGTCTTCCCTGATCGACAAGGCGCGGAGTGCGTGGAGGCCGGTTGACGGGAGAATTCCTTCCGAGGGCGAGGTCATGACCGCCCTGCGGTCGGCCAAGCGCGCTTTCAGCTTTATCCTGGCGCTCGCAGATCTCGCTCGCATCTTCACGGCGAAGGAGACGACATGCTGGCTGAGCCAATTCGCCGAAGCCTCCGTCGCCTCCGCAGTCGACCATCTTCTCCTCGCTGCCCATGAGAGCGGCAAGCTGAAGCTTGTCGATCCCACGCAGCCGAGCCGGGGCTCGGGCCTCATCGTGCTCGGCATGGGCAAGCTCGGCGGGCGCGAACTCAACTATTCCTCCGACATCGATATCGTCGTTTTCTTCGATCCGGAGGTGGGCATTCTTGCCGATCCGCTCGATGCGTCGGAGATCTATGGCCGGATGATGCGCCGGCTGATCCGTATCCTGCAGGACCGCACGGCCGATGGCTACGTTTTCAGAACCGACCTGAGGCTGCGGCCTGACCCCGGCTCGACGCCGCTCGCCGTCTCCATGGATGCAGCCCTGATCTACTACGAGGGCAGGGGACAGAACTGGGAGCGTGCCGCCTACATCAAGGCGCGTCCGGTGGCGGGTGACATGGCTGCCGGCGATAATTTCCTGAAACTGCTGACGCCCTTCGTCTTCCGCAAATATCTCGATTATGCGGCGATCGCAGACATTCATTCAATCAAGCGCCAGATCCATGTCCACAAGGGCCATGGGGCGATCGCAGTAAAGGGCCACGACGTCAAGCTTGGCCGCGGCGGCATCCGCGAGATCGAATTTTTCGCCCAGACGCAGCAGCTGATCGCCGGCGGTCGCATGCCGGCGTTGAGGACGCGCGAGACGGAAGTAGCACTTGGGGCGCTGGCTGAGGCGAAGTGGATCAAGCCGGAGATCGCCACGGCGCTGACCGAGGCCTACTGGTTCCTGCGCGATGTCGAGCATCGTATCCAGATGGTGCATGACGAGCAGACGCATCGCCTGCCCGACAGCAATGCGGAGCTGAAGCGCATCGCCTTCATGCTCGGCTTTGCCGATGTCGCAGCCTTTTTCACGCGGTTGGAAAGCATCCTCAAAACCGTTGAGAGGCGTTATTCTCGGCTGTTCGAGCAGGAAGAGGGGCTTTCTGGAGGCGAGGGTAATCTCGTTTTCACCGGCCAGAAGGACGATCCCGATACGCTGAAGACGCTGGCCGAACTCGGCTACGAGCGGCCCGCCGACATGTCGCGGATGATCCGCACCTGGCATTCCGGTCGTTATCGCGCGACGCAATCCGTCGAGGCGCGCGAGCGGCTGACGGAGATGATGCCGGCTTTGCTCAAGGCCTTTGGCGAGAGCCGGCGTGCCGACGAGGCGCTGCTGCGGTTCGACAGCTTTTTGAAGGCGCTGCCGGCTGGCATCCAGCTTTTCTCGCTGATCGGCAAGAACCCACCGCTTCTCTCCCTCATCGTCACCATCATGGCGTCTGCTCCGCGCCTCGCCGATATCATCGCCTCGAAGCCGCATGTCTTCGATGGCATGCTCGATCCCGGCCTGATGTCGGAAGTGCCGACGCGCGACTATCTGTCGAAGCGGCTGGACACGTTTCTCTCGGGCTCGCGCCACTACGAGGACAGGCTGGATCGGTTGCGCATCTTTGCCGCCGAGCAGCGTTTCCTGATCGGTATCAGGTTGCTCACCGCAGCGATCTCCGGCGACGATGCCGGCCGCGCCTTCACTCATCTGGCAGATCTGTTGATCGATGCTGCGCTGACAGCGGTGAAAGGCGAGATCGAGACCGCGCATGGCACCTATCCGGGCGGCCGGGTGGCCGTGATGGGCATGGGCAAGCTCGGCTCGTTCGAGCTGACGGCCGGATCGGATGTCGATCTCATCCTGCTCTATGACTATGACAGCGAGGCTTTCGAAAGCCTTAGTCCGAAGCCGCTCGACGCCCAGCGCTATTTCACCCGACTGACGCAGAGATTGATCGCGGCCCTTTCCGCGCCGATGGCGGAGGGTGTTGTCTTCGAGGTCGACCTGCGCCTGCGCCCCTCCGGCAACAAGGGGCCAGTCGCCTCCCGCATCATCGCTTTCGGCAAATATCAGCGAGAAGAGGCCTGGACCTGGGAGCATATGGCGCTCACCCGCGCACGCATCGTCTGTGGCGACGAGAGCCTTGGTAATGAGGCAAAGGCGATCATAAGCGAGGTTCTGGCGACCAAGCCGGACGTGAAGAAGATCACGACGGACGTGGCCGAGATGCGGGCGCTGATCGCGGAAGAGAAACCGCCGCGCGATATCTGGGACTTCAAGCTCATTCCTGGCGGATTGATCGATATTGAGTTCATCGCCCAATACCTGCGGCTGATCGCGCCGACGCGGGCAGGGAGCAAGGATCTACTGGTCGACACCTATGGCCTGTCGACTGCGCAAGCACTGAAGGCACTGTGCGAAGACCTGCCTGAACGCGCCGATCTCGATACATGCCTTGAAGCCTTGCGTCTGTTCACCGAACTCTCGCAGATCATCCGCCTCTGCGTGGATGGTCCTTTCGATGCCAAGGATGCACCCACGGGCCTTGTCGAGCGGATCTGCCGCGCAGGAGACTGCCCCGATCTCTTGACGCTGGAGGGAGAGGTGAAGCGGTTATCGGGTGAGGTCAGGGGAGTGTTTGAACGGGTTATGAAAAGGTGAGGTAGGGTGAGGGGCTTTCGCCAAGGTAAATGCGGCGAAGGTCAGTTGTGATCGCCTTACGCCGCCCTTTTCCGTGCTTCCACGAAAGGCCGGTCGGGAATGAACAGCGACACGGCGGTGCCTTTGCCGCATTTCGAGCGGATACGCATCCTGCCGCCATGCAGCGCCACCAGCGAGCGGGAGATGGCAAGCCCGAGGCCCGAACCGCCCTTGCTCTTGGCATACTGACTCTGCACCTGTTCGAAGGGCTGGCCGATCTTCGGCATTGCATCCTTGGGGATGCCGATGCCGCTGTCTGCGATCGTCAGCATCAGGCCTTTTTCCATTCGGTGAGCACGCAACTCGATACTGCCGCCTTCGTCGGTGAATTTAACGGCGTTGGAGAGGAGATTGAGCATCACCTGCTTCAGCGCGCGTCTATCACCGACCATGTCGAGTACTTCGGGTAGCCGTTGATGGATCGTGATCTGCTTGTCCTGGGCGGAGATAGAGGTCAGGCGCAGGCTCTCTTCGACCAGGGGCACGAGATCGATCTTGTCCGCCTGGATGCGCATGTGGCCGGCTTCGATCTTCGACATGTCGAGAATGTCGTTGATGACGTTCAAGAGGTGCTTGCCGCTGTCGTGAATGTCCTTGGAATATTCGCCGTATTTCGGCGAGCCGAGCGGGCCGAACATGCCGTTCATCAGGATTTCGGAGAAGCCAAGAATGGCGTTGAGCGGCGTGCGTAGCTCGTGGCTCATATTGGCGAGGAATTCGGACTTCGCCTGGTTGGCGGCCTCCGCGCGTTCTTTCTCCGCCTGATAATTGGCGTTGGCGACGGAGAGTTCTGCTTTCTGTTTTTCCAGCGTCTTTTGCGAGGCTGAAAGGTCCCCAATCGTTGCCATCAGGCGGCGCTCGCTGTGGCGCAGGCGATCCTGGTGGCGCTTGAGAAGCGTGATATCGGTGCCGACAGAAACCGTGCCGCCGTCGCGGGTGCGGCGCTCGTTGATCTGCAGCCAGCGTTCGTCGGCAAGCTGAACCTCGGTAGTGCGGGAGAAACCGCTGCCATCCGCATCTGCGATGCGACGCTCGATCACTGGCCGTGCTGCTGCTGCATTGACGGTAGTACGTTCGGTTCCCGGCACCAGCACACTTTCAGGCAATCCGTAAGCTTGCTGGAAGTGAGTGTTGCACATCACGAGACGGTCGTTCTTGTCCCACAGCACGAAGGCTTCGGACGTGCATTCGATCGCGTCAGCGAGGCGCTGATCGGCTTCGGCATAACGTTGTGCCAGACGGTGCTGTTCGGTGACGTCCATCGCAATGCCGATCACGTGGATACGACCGGAAGCGTTGCGAATGACCTGTGCCCGTGCGCGCATCCACACATAATGTCCCGCCGCGTGGCGCATGCGAAATACCTGGTCGACCTGCTTGGCATTGCCGCGGCCGATGGCACGCGCGAGAGCGTAGATATTGCCGTCCGACGGATGCATCATCCTTGCGGCATCGGAAAACGAGATGATGCTGCCGGCAGCAGGCAGGCCAAGCATTTCGTACATCGAACCGGACCAGAAGAGCCTGCGGTTGGCAACATCGAAATCCCAAAGTCCGCAACGCCCATGAGACAATGCGGCTTCGATCCGTAGATTGGATTCAGCAAAGATCTCGTCGGCGTCGTGCGCACGCCTAACCTGCGTGTAATAGGCATAAAGGATGACGAGAAGAATGGCGGAAATGCCGGTAAAGAGAGTGACGTTGAGCGAGATCTCGCCACGCAGGAAATTGTTCGTGGTGTCGAGCGAATGCGCCGAGACGATCAGAGCGCCGTCATCACCGATCGGCTGAATGGCAGCATAGTGCGGAATGTCGCCGAGATAGGTCTCGATCACGCCGCCGAAGCGCCGAAGTGTTGCGGTCTCGGGCAGAAGCGAAGCAAGGCGGCGACCGATATAGGCGGAAGAGGCTCCTTTCGAGCCACCGAAAACGACACCAGACTTGTCGATGAACAGCGAGAAGGAACCATGCGGCTGCGGATCGGACGAGAGATAGGATGAAAGCCGTGCTTCGGCCGCAGCGCGGTTGGCCTGGGCGAAAAGGGTTTCCTGGCCGGTGAAAATCGCCTGGGTGGTTGCTGCCATCAGCGCAGTCGATTGCCGGGCGGCATCTTCCATACGGCTGTTCTCGCCCATGATGCCGAGAATGCGCGACGCTGCCACGACCATGAGGAATGCGATGATGAGAAGGGGAATGGATCGCTTAAGCACCAGTTCCACCTTCGGCGTTTGACGTGCGATCGGCTTGACCGCGAAATTGCTGTCTTTCGAAAGCGCTTTCTGCAGGCCCGAAACCTTCGGAAATTTAGGGCGCAGCCAAGCGCCGGCCGCGGTTTCCCGCTGCACGTCCGATACCGTATTCATCTAGTCCCTCGTGATGATCCGGTACGCCGCCCGTCCGAATCTACCCTAATGAATCATAGAGTGATTCTTCGTGTCCAGAGGGTTGGTAATATTTTGTTAACTATTTGAAAAATGCTGGAATTTGCAGGTTTATGTGGCGCAAATCAGCTGCGGCTTCAGTCGAAATCCGGATGCGAGATTTCAGGGCGCGTCAAGCAAAGTGTTTCAAAATGTATCAATCGCGGCCAAAAATGTGGCAGGCGCTTAAATGTGACCCGCAGCCCTTAAAGTGCTGCGGGTCACCAAGGCTATCAGTCCTTGAGCATGCGTCCGACGATGTCGCTGACATCCGTCGAAAGGCCGGCTGCCTTGGCGATCTTCGAAAGCGCCAGCCGTGCCTGTTCGGCACGGACAGGCTCGAGCGAACGCCACGAGCGCATCGAGGTGAGGATGCGTGCGGCGAGCTGCGGGTTCTTCGGATCGATCGCAAGGATCTGGTCCGCGAGGAAATCATATCCCTTGCCGTCGACGCGGTTGAAGCCGGTCGGGTTGCCGAAGGCGAACGTGCCGACGAGCGAACGGACGCGGTTTGGATTGCCTGGGTTGAAACGCGGATTTTCCATCAGCGCCTTGACCCGTTCGAGCGCATCGACGCCGGGGATCGTCGCCTGGATCGAGAACCACTTGTCGATGACCAGGGGATTGCCGTCGAAACGGGTGAGGAAGCTGGCGAGAGCAGCCGTTGCTTCCGAAGCATCCGGGAAGCGATGCGCAAGCAGCGTCAGTGACTGCGCAAGATCCGTCATGTTGTCGGCAGCGGCAAACGCTTCGGCGGCGCGCTGCGGGCTGTTTTTAGCATACATGAGATAGGAGAGGGCAACGCCGCGGAGCGAACGCTTGCCGGCATCCCCGGCTTCCGGCGAATAGGCGCCTTCGACCTTCATCTCGTTATAAAGGCGGACGAAGACTTCCTCTCCAGCCTTGGCGATCGCCTCATGCACGGCCTTGCGGCCGGCATGGATCGCATCGGGATCGTTATTGCCACCGAGCGCGCGGGCGATATCGGCCTCGCTCGGCAGGTTCAGCGCCTGCGCCCGGAAGGCGGGCTCCAGCGACGCATCGCCGGCGCATTCCAGAAGAGCGGCAACGAAAGCCGGATCGCAGGTCACATCCTTGCCGTCGCGCGCATCGCGGGCAGCCTGCGTCAGGTTCGGCATGGCAAGGTCGGTCAGAGCCTGCCAGCGCGAGAAAAGATCGCTGTCATGGCGGGCGACATGGACGAGGTCTTCCAGCGACTGTTCGAATACCAGATTGACCGGTGCCGAGAAGGACCGGTTGAGCGACACCACCGGCCGGGACGAGACGCCCGAGAATGTGAAGCTCTGGCTGCGCTCCGTCAGGTGCAGCACGTCGCCCGTTACTTCGCCGCCGGTGACCGACGTCGGTTCGGCAATCGAACCGTTATCGAGGATCAGCGCGAAGGAGAGCGGGATATGCAGCGGCTCCTTGTTCGGCTGGCCGGGTGTGGCCGGTGTCGTCTGCTCGAGCGACAGCGTGAACGTGCCGGCGGCAGCGTCATAGGCGCCTGAGGCGGAAACCAACGGCGTGCCGGCCTGAACATACCAACGGAAGAACTGGCTGAGGTCGCGACCGCTCGCATCCTCGAAGCATTTTACATAATCCTCGACGGTGACGGCCTGTCCGTCATGGCGCTCGAAATAGAGGTCCATGCCTTTGCGGAACTTGTCGCGTCCAAGAATGGTCGCGATCATCCCGGTGATCTCGGCACCCTTCTCGTAGATCGTCATCGTGTAGAAGTTGTTGATCTCGCGATAGCTGTCCGGGCGCGGCGGATGCGCCAGCGGGCCTCCATCCTCCGGAAACTGATCGGACTTCAGATGACGCACGTCGGCAATCCGTTTGACCGGGCGCGAGCGCATGTCGGAGGAGAATTCCTGGTCGCGATAGACCGTGAGGCCTTCTTTCAGGCAAAGCTGGAACCAGTCGCGGCAGGTGATGCGGTTGCCGGTCCAGTTGTGAAAATATTCATGCGCGATTATGCGCTCGATATTCGCATAATCCTGGTCGGTGGCGGTTTCCGGGTCGGCCAGCACGTATTTGTCGTTGAAGACGTTGAGACCCTTGTTCTCCATCGCCCCCATGTTGAAATCGGAGACGGCGACGATCTGGAATATGTTCAGATCGTATTCGCGGCCGAAATGCTCTTCGTCCCACCTCATCGAGCGCTTCAGCGCATCCATGGCATAGGCTGCGCGCGGCTCCTTGCCGTGCTCGACATAGATCTTCAGCGCCACTTCGCGACCGGACATCGTTTCGAACGTGTCTTCGATCACGCCCAGATCGCCTGCGACCAGCGCGAAGAGATAGGCCGGCTTCGGATGAGGATCGAACCATGCGGCAAACGAGCGGCCTTCGTCATAACCGGCGCCGCCGAGGAAATTGCCGTTCGACAGCATGACCGGGTTGGCCGCTTTGTCACCGATGATCGTGATCGTGTAAGGCGCCAGAACATCAGGGCGATCTGGAAAATAGGTGATGCGGCGAAAGCCCTCGGCCTCGCACTGGGTGCAATAGACGCCGTTGGTCCGGTAGAGGCCCATCAGTTGGGTATTGGCTTCCGGATTGATATGGGTGGTGATCGTCAATTCGAACGGGGATTCGGCCGGCAGGTCGCGGATCGTCAGGCTTTCCGGCGTCGCGTCATACTGGCTTGCCGGCATTTCCTTCTGGTCAAACAGCAGGCCGGAAAGCTTAAGTTCGTCACCATCCAGGACCAGCGGCAGCGATGCGTCGACGCCTTCGCGCCGATGGAAGATCAATCGGGCCTCGATCTTTGTATTGGTCGGATCGAGTTCGAACGTCAGGTCGACCCGTTCCAGAACAAAGTCAGTGGGGCGGTAATCCGCCAGATGCACGATCTGGCCCGTATCTGTTCGCATGATGTTTCCTGAAACGGCTTAACGACTGGACGTGACGACGTGAGACCGGTCCCTGAAAAGACTGGTTTGGCCCCCACGCCGCGGGCATATTTACATTCAATGCTAAACGATTGTTGAACCGCGGCTAAAATAAAGTGTCGCACTGTCAGTATAGTGATCGATTTTCATACAGTGCTATTTCGGAGCTGTAGGCAAAAGATCGCAAATCCGATTGTCGGCTGCGTCGATTGGCGCACTGGCGAACTTTCGTCAATTTTCACACACGGCGCTCCACTTTTGCGTTAATGTCCTTGCGAATCCACCCCGCCTATTTCCGGATCAAGGCCCAAGGCCTGAACCCCAATGAGTTCCCTTATGGCCCCCGATGCCCGAAATCCCCTGCACGGGATTATGCTGAAAGTATTGTCTGTTGTCGTATTCGTGATGATGCAGACCTGCATCAAGGCAGCCGGGCCGGATCTCCCTGCTGGGCAAGTCACCTTCTACAGATCGGCTTTCGCGCTTGTTCCGATCATGGGATATCTGGCGTTTCGCCGGGAATTGTTTCACGCCTTCCACACCAATAGCCTGTCGGGTCATCTCAAGCGCGGCGTGCTCGGCATTATGGGCATGATATGCGGCTTTTATGGCCTGGTGCATTTGCCAATGCCCGATGCAATAGCACTCGGTTATTCGATGCCGCTGATCGCCGTCGTCTTTGCCGCGATATTTCTCAAGGAGACCGTAAGGCTCTATCGCTGGACCGCGGTTGCTATCGGTATGGTCGGCGTTGTGATCATTTCATGGCCCAAGATGACCATGTTCAGTGGTGGTGGCATGGGGTCAGAGCAGGCAATGGGCGCGGTTGCAGTGCTCCTGGGCGCCGTCATGGGCGGCTTTGCGATGATCCAGGTACGCCAACTCGTTCAGACGGAAAAGACCGCAACAATCGTGCTCTATTTCTCGCTGACCGCGGCGATCTTCTCAATCATCAGCCTGCCCTTCGGCTGGTCTTCCCTGAGTGGTTATGCGCGCCTATGCCTGATCGCGTCGGGATTTTTCGGAGGGCTGGGACAGATCCTGCTGACGGAAAGCTATCGGCACGCGGACGTCTCGACGATCGCGCCGTTTGAATACACGTCCATCATTCTGGGAATTGCGATTGCCTACACGCTGTTCGGTGATATCCCGGCGATCAATACCTTGATCGGTACCGCAATCACCGTCTCGGCCGGTATCTTCATCATCTACCGCGAACATCAGCTTGGGCTGGAGCGCAGAGCCGCGCGCAAAGCCTCTCCGCCGGGTGCATGAGGATCAGGGAAGGGAAAATCAGAGCGGGATGCCGGAAAGCGGACTGGCGGAACCGATCGCCTCGCCCCGAGTTCTGCTTGCCTCGGAAAATTCGCGAGATGCGTTTACGGCGGCGTTTATCTGACGCAAATTTTCACGGAGAGTGCGAAGAGGACTGAATATCGATCTCATCGCACATCCTCCTCAACGTTCGCGAAAATCGGCAAACATGGCCGAGGGGCGCGAAATGCCGCCCGGACGCACCATGGCGCGCGATGTGATCTGCTCGTTGGTTGCCGAGCCGAAGCGATGGTAGCCCTGCGTCGAGCGCGGGCCGACGCCTGCGGCGCGGAGTGTTTCAAAGCCCGAATGTATTGGGCGAAAGCGGCTGGTCATTACCGTGGTCCTTTGTCTGGGTCCCTCCCAAGACATTACTAATATTGCTTAAAATGCTCTGATTCAGCAATGTGGCAGAACGCCACGCTGCCATGCGTTTCTCGCATGGGTTGCTTCATATAATGGTAATAATTTGCATTTCGTCAGGTTGATTGCACGAAATATGTGCAATTCCGGCTATTGAAGACCGTGTCGAAAGGCCAGCAGATCTTGCCAGGTCAGGGCTTTGTTGGCGGGGGCGGCAAGAAGCTCCTGCGGGTGAAATGTCGCAAGCGCAGGGATTTCCATGCCAGCAAAGCTCACGGTCTGCCACTTTCCACGCATCGTGTGGATCGTGCCGTTGCCGCCTATGAAGAAGCGGGCCGGGAAATTGCCGAGCAGCAGCAGCGCCTTCGGTCGGGCAAGCACGATCTGGCGCTCGATAAAAGGCTGGCAGATATCCATCTCGGCCGCCGACGGCATTCTGTTGCCCGGTGGGCGCCAGGGAATGATGTTGGTCATCAGCACGCCGTCGCGCGAAAGGCCGATTGCTGCAAGCATCCGCTCGAGAAGATCTCCGGCCCGACCGGAGAAGGGGGCACCATCGCGATCATCATCCGCATTCGGCATCGGCCCGATAATCGCGATCCCGGAAGACGGATCGCCGCTGGCAAACACAGTCGAGCGGGCGCTGTTTTTCAGGTTGCAGCCGTGGAATGTCTCGATCGCTGTCTTCAGCTCAGCCAGTGAGCTGGCAGCATTCGCCGCCAAACGTGCAGCTTCCACCGCCTGTCCGGCCGGCACGGAGACCGGTGCCGTGGTTGCCGGGGGAGGGGCGGTAGCACCCGGCCGCCGCGAGGGCGCGCTACCACCATTCGAAGCCGAAGATGCGCCGTCCTGCGAACTATGCTCCCGCGCACTTGCCGGGGCCTTTGCCTGGGCCCTTGCTGCCTTCTGCGCCTCGAACTGAGCAATCCGATCGACCGGTTCGTCGTCGACGAGCCATTCCACGCCGGCATCCGCATAAAAATGCAGAAGCGCGGCAAGCTCGGCCGGATTGAGATCTGAGGCGGCGTTCATGCTTTCACCTTAACGAAGCCGAACTTCGCGGGAAAGCCTTAAGCCACCCATTCACCGACATTCTCGCTCTCTCCGATCAGAGCCAGACCATGAGCAATCGACAGAAGCTCTCCGCCGCTTTCGATCTTCGATGCGTCGAAACGCCGGGTAAAGATCTGGCGCACTGCGGGAACGAAGGAAGTGCCGCCGGTGAGGAACACCTTGTCGACTTCGGCCGGTGCGGTATTCGTCTTGGTCAGCACATGGTCCAATGCGCCTTCGATCTTTGCCAGATCGTCTGCGATCCAGGTCTCGAAATTCGCACGCTTGACCATCTTCTTGCCGGCCTTGCCGAGCGGTGCGAAATTGAACTCGGCTTCTTCCGTGGAAGAAAGCGCCATCTTGGTGGCTGAGATCGCCTGATAGAGCGGATAGCCTTCGTCATGCTCGACCAGTTCGATGAACAGTTCCAGCTTGTCCGGGTCGATCGCCGAGCGCACCAGCGATTTCAGGTCGTTGAACTCGCGGGTCGTCTTGAAGATTGACAGCTGGTTCCAGCGCGCAAAATTGGCGTAGTAGTTCGATGGTACTTCCAAGAGCTTGTCGAAACTCTTGAAGAACGTGCCCTTGCCGATTTCCGGGGCTACCAGATGTTCGATCATCTTCGCATCGAAATGGTCGCCTGCAATGCCCACGCCGGAATGGCCGATCGGCTTGGCCGTCAGCTTGCCGGCCACGCGTTCGAAGCGGATCAGCGAATAGTCCGTCGTGCCGCCGCCGAAGTCGGCGACCAGAACATTGGCATCGGTCTTCAGCGTCTGGGCGAAGTAATAGGCTGCTGCGACAGGTTCATAAACATAATGGATCTCGGGAAAACCGAGCCGTGTCAGCGCTTCGTTATAGCGATCCGTCGCAAGCTTCTCGTCCGGGCTGGCGCCGGCAAAATGCACCGGCCGGCCAGCGACAAGGCGCGAGACTTCGGCGGGCCAGTGCCCGTCCGCATAAGTCTTCAACCGCTTGAGGAAGACCTCCATCAGATCTTCGAATGTGTGGCGACGGGCAAAGACCAGCGTACCCTGGAAGATCGGGCTTGCGGCAAAGGTCTTGATCGACTGCAGGAAACGGGCGTCGCCCGGATTGTCTATGAACTGGCGGATCGCCGCCTGTCCGGCCTCGACCTTTAGTGCCTGAGCGCCGAGCTGGGCATCCTTCATGAAGGAGAGCGCCGTGCGCATCGAATCCGTCTCGCCTGCGCTGCTCGAAAACTGCATCGAATGGGTAGTGCTGCCGCTGTCTGCCAGCGCCAGAACGGTATTGGTCGTGCCGAAATCAAGCCCGAGCGCCCGTGCCATGGCCGTGCTCCTTGTGGTCTGCAAAAATGATTGAGCCGGGACGCTCCCGGACGCGATAAGGGCGAAGCCGCTGCCTCGCCCTTTTTGAGAGCGCGCCTGATGCCACAGGCTCGGCGCCAAAGCAAGCGGGAAGGGGCGGTGGATGCTGAATTACGTGACGAATGCCACCAGTCGTGAGCGCTGCGGCGCTGGCGGGTTCGATCGTAAATTTAGCCAGAAGTAGATGTCCGCAAGGCGCTGGAAACGGTCATTGCGCGGATGCGCAGCTAGCGATAGTCCACCATCGGCACATCTTGATTCCCGGAAGATGATTGTTAAGGAATTGGACCGATGCATCTTGTCGCAATGAAAATCCTGGGCACCGTATTCCGTGTTGAAGGAACACCTTGGGACTATCAGAACAACGTGCGGCCTTTGGTGTTGAGCATCGAAGGCTATGTGACTTGCGAGGTCGTTTTGCCTGATCCAAATGGCACGATCACCATAGTGCCTCAGCCAGCAGAACTGCACTTTCATCGGATCGTTCAGCTGGAGGCAGGAGTTGAAGAAATCGATCTCTATGACGGCCCTAATAAGCTGGTTCTTAAGTTTCGACCATTAACCCTGTGAGAAAGCGGGAGTGTACGATCCGCGATGTAGGGAATTGATTTCGGCTTTGGACCGAACCCGGACCATCACAGCAACCTCATTGCGATACAGGCATTGACTCGGTAAGCATCTCAGATGCCTGGCTCAATATATCAATTCGTCAAGAAGAGGCTGATTAGCCATGGCGTCGAGCGGACGCCAGATGGACTTATAACGCTCGAGAATAAGCTGCTCTTTTTGGCGTTCGTTCAGCTTGAACGAGCCGTAAGGATTGCTGATTTTGATGCAGTACAATCTGCGGTGAAGAGGATCGACGACCGCGCTGAGTCGCTGGGAAAGCGACACCTAATTGTTTTTGCCTATATGTACCTGCGGTTCGCTGATGGCACTCCGAAGGTGACTCATGCAGATGTCATTAAGGAAGATGGCCGCGTCTTGCGGTCAGTTGAGTATCGACGGCCAGTCACACCAGCGGAACGTCTCATCGCGGATTGGGGGCGTTTGCGCGATGAGCGATACGGAAAGTACCTTCTTCGAGCTGTTTATGCGTCAAAAGTGTAACACGGCAGTCTGTCCTGTGACGGCCAGTTTCAAGACACCGGGTTGTCCGCAGTGGGCCGAAAGCCGACCCGCCACCCTGACATCATCTACACTGGTTCGTGTTCGGAATGATCTCTTCCACATTTGGCGCAGCACTTAACCGGTGTCGTCTGACGGGGATAATAGGAAATCTTTTCAGTTTTCCATAGCGAACGCGTCCCACCTGGACAGAATGGATCAGAGGTAAGACGGTGCCATCAGAGGTCACAGATTATGAAGTCATTCTAACGGTTCTGCATTATGCGTTAATAGAAATCAGAGCAGCTGAGAACCTGAGAAAAGCGCAAATTCTGGCGGACGTGTTCCACAACGTGCCCAATGGAATTGCATCAAGCAGGCCGCCTGAAGAAATTCGAAGAAAACTAGACGAATCGGCAACTCGGTTAGGTTGCCAAGACTATATCGACGGCCTCTTTGTCAGCGCTCTGCGAAACATGAACAGATAGCGCAATTTGTCTGCTTCGGGCCGATGGCAGACATCGACTGCATTTGCGGATAGCAAAAGGGGCGCAGATGCTGCGCCCCTTGCTTCGGCCCGATCCCGATCGTGTCGGTCAGGCTTCGGCGTACCAACGGGCGGGCAGGGATTGCGTTTGTTCGGCTTCCTTGCTTTTGAACAGCTGCGTCGACGAAGCGCCGGTGTCCGTTGCCGAGATCTGGTCGAGCATCTGCCGGATCATCTGGTCATGTACATTGGCCGCAGCGCGCCGCTGGCTGGCCGAGACGTCCTCATTGGCCTTCGCAGACGAACGTTGGCTGATCGCCTGAAGATCGGCCAGCAGCGGGGTGACGAAATCCCGGACACCCGAACCTGCCGCGGGCGCGCTTGTTGATGCTGAACCGTCCGCCTGGCCGGCAGATGAATCCGCATCCGGCTCGCTGCCCGATATGCTATCGTCCTCGGTCGATGCCGAAGCTTCATCAGAGGTGGAGTGCTCGGCGACGGCTTCATCTGGTGGAACATCGCCGTCTGCCGCATGGGGCGCCTCGGCGGTCTCGGTCTCGTCCACAGGCTGAGAGGCGCTCTCGTCTACCGGTTCGTCCGTTCCCGCTTCGGCAGGCGGCGTCGGGCCATAGGTACCGTCATCGGTTTCTTCCGGCGAGTAGTTTTCGACTGTGTCGGACTGGCTGCCGCTTGATGGTGCCGTGTTGTTTTCACCAGTCGTCGTTTCGTTGTCCGTCGCATCGGAAGAACCGGACGATGGCGATGATTGGCTCGGTGAGCTGGACTGGCTTCCGCCACCGAAAATACCTTCGAGAAACACTATATTCTCCGCTGTTAACGAATGCGGAGCGGCCTCTAGCAGCTGCGGATTGAAGCGGGGTCAACGCGCGAATGATAAATAAAATCAATATTTAAGCATCTGAAAATATGATTGAATGATAGATTTCTCATGTTGGTGAAATCATGGCCCGGATGTCCATGCCGCCATGTTTTGGCCGGGTCGCTCATGTCTATCGCAAGGCCCTTGTCGAACGTATGGAGTTGATCTGCCTTGCCCCCTGGAAAACTCTCCTTTCTCGCTCTTTTCGGTGCGGCCGTTGTTGCCGTTGCGGCTCCCGCCCGGGCCGCTGAGCCAGTGCGCTGCACCGTCATTCTCGACGTCGACACCGGTATGGCAATCCACCGGGAGGGCGGATGTGATAGCCCCTTCTATCCGCAATCGACCTTCAAGCTGCCGCTGGCGATGATGGGCTACGACAAGGGTATACTTGTGGATGACCATAATCCCCGCTGGGAATACCAGGCGAAGTTCAAGCGCTCTGAGCGCGAGCAGAAGACGACCGACCCGACGATATGGGAGAAGGACTCGATCGTCTGGTATTCGCAGGAAATCACCCGCCGTCTCGGAAAGGAGGCCTTCGCCGATTACGTCCGCCGGTTCGACTACGGCAATCGGGACGTTAATGGCGGGCCGGGCGGCACCGACGGGCTGACGGAATCCTGGCTCAGTTCCTCGCTGAAGATATCGCCCGACCAGCAGGTGGATTTCCTGCGGCGCTTCATCACCGGCAAGCTGCCGATTTCGGCAAAGGCCGTGACCATGACGCAGGCGATCGTGCCGACTTTTGAGGCCGGTGACGGCTGGACTGTTCATGGCAAGACCGGCGCCGGCTGGCTGCGTGATGCGAAAGGCAAGCTGGATCGGGACCGTCCGCTCGGCTGGTTCGTCGGTTGGGCAGAGAAGGGCGGCAAAAAGGTCGTGTTCGCTCGCGTGCTGGCGGACAACAAGCGGCATCCCGACAAGCCGATCAGCTTCACTGTTCGTGACGGCCTGATTTCCGACCTGCCGAAGCTGGCTTCCGGCCGGCCGAATTGAAATCAGATGCGAGCCGGGCGTATCGACCCGGCTCGCATATTCTCTCAGGCGTTTGCCTGAAAACGCACGCCGCTTTCGTTGAGGAAGCAGGTCTTGTCGAATGCTGCCAGATCCACCGGATTGGCAAGTCGCACATCGTCGAGCGTCGGAAACGGCTTGTCTTTCGGATCATAGCTGCGGCTGATCTGCGATACGAAAACGATGATCAGGCCTTTCGATCTCGCGAAGGATTGCAGCGCCGAAATCTGCTGGTCGAGCGGCGGGGTCGAACGTCGCTGATCCAGCAATTGCAGATAGTCGACTACGATCAATGTGCCGGGGGCGGCATCCTCCGTGGCCTTGATGATGTAATCGGCACTGATCCCGTCCGAGCAATCCGAAATGAACTGCTTGCCATAGCGGGAAGGCTCCGTTCCCAGCCGTAAGAGCCGGTCGGCGATCTGCGCTTGCGTATATTCCAGCGTGAAGAAGAAGGCGCGGCTACCGCCCTTCATCGCCTCAAGCGCCAGTTCCAGCGCCATCAGCGTCTTGCCAAGTCCCGGCCTTGCGCCGATCAACACCAGATCGCCATGCTTCAGTTGTTGATATAGTTCACTGGCTGGAGACGCGGCGGCGTGGCGCGCCGCAAGCAGGCTCCAGCTTTTGCAGCCTTCGGTGCGTGCGATACGGTCGAGCGCGGCATTGAGAGGGATGGATTGTTGGCGCGACAGGGCCTTGGCCTTACGCTTCAGGTGATAGATGGGGGCCGAAAATTTCATCGACGAAAACCTCCTGATGCGAGCAATATTCGCAATCCCTCCTTTTGCTTCTGCCCGGACAGTCGGTTGAAATCGCCAGTGCCCAGCATGAAATCTGCTTTCCCGATCGGAGGGGGGAGGCGCGGGCCGCGCCGGAATCAGATGATAGCCGAAGCCCGTCAGATCCGGAAGCGGCGCGATGCCCAAACGATCAGCACGCCGAAGACGGTCGCCAGCAATCCCCAGAAGATCCAGGGCGTCTGGTTTATCATGAAGCTGGAGCGCGGGTAGGGAAACACGCCCGTGCCCTGACCGATCCAGACAAGCCCGATGAGGCCGACGAGAAAACCGAAAATACCGGCGATAAGCCTGATTAAATGCATTGCCGCTCTCTCATGTCGTTGAGGTCACGAGGAAGATAAGACGAATGCCGCTGCCATCAATGCCGGATGGTTGCCGCGGATGCGGCAAACCGATCCCCGCAAATGAACGGGCCCGGCTGTTCACCGGGCCTGAAAGTGTCAGAGCGACTTTGCCGCGCCGCCATCGACGCGCAGCATCGTGCCGGTAATGTAGCTTGCCGGTTCCGAGCAGAGGAAGGCGCCGGCGGCACCGAATTCCGCGACCGTGCCGAGGCGACCGGCCGGAATGGTCTTTACCGAAGCTTCGCGGATTTCTTCCATGCTCTTGCCGAGCCGTTTGGCATTGGCGCCATCCAGTTCCTCGATACGGTCTGTCAGGATACGGCCTGGAAGCAGCATGTTTGCGGTCACACCGGAGCCGGCGACTTCGGTTGCAAGCGTCTTGTTCCAGCCGACCAGCGCGCCGCGCAGCGTGTTGGACAGAGCCAGGTTGGGGATCGGTTCGAGGACGCCGGAAGAGGCGACGGTCAGGATGCGGCCCCAGCCTTGTTCCTTCATCTGCGGCAGGAGCGCGTTGGTCAGCGAAATCACCCTCAGCACCATCGACTGGAAGAAGCTGTCGAGCTTGTCGGCGCTCATGTCCTGCGTGCCACCGGGCGTCGGGCCTCCGGTGTTGTTGACGAGAATATCGATGCCGCCGAGCTTTTGGCTAACCGCTTCAACCATTGCCTCGCCGAAATTCTCGTCGGCGAGGTCGCCCCAGACCCAGTCAGCTTTGCCTTTTCCGGCGGCGTTGATCGTCTTGCAGTTTTCGGCGAGCTTGTCGCCCGAACGTCCCACCAGGAGAACATTGGCGCCTTCATTGGCGAGCGCCGTTGCGATCCCGAGGCCCAAACCGCGCGAAGAAGCGAGGACAAGCGCCCTTTTGCCCGAAATTCCCAGATCCATTCCGTTCTCCTGTGACGATGTTGTCTGTGCATGCGGTTATAATGGCCGCGGCTCACATTGGAAGCCTGATCCGGTCTTTGGATCGGCTCGATCAGGCGCAGACGAAGCGGGGCGGCGTTAGGACGCAATCATGCATGAGGCCTTGGCTTGTGGTGCGGTTTGACTTTACGGATATCCTGTTTCGAAGGAACTTGCAGCTTGTCAGGTTGTATGACAACAAGAGCTTGGAGATTTGTGCGACATTTTGACGTTGACGTAAACGTTATTTGTCCTGCAGATAAGGGAGTGGGTCTTCGTGTCTGGTCAGCGGGTGTCGCATCTCGGCTCGACAACCATCCTGGCATTTGCCAAGGAATAGTTTGACAAAAGGGGATCCCGCCAAGGCGGAGGCATATGGAATGAGCGAAGAGATGGAACTTCCCGAACGGGAGATGATGGAATTCGACGTCGTGATCGTCGGAGCTGGCCCGGCCGGCCTGTCCGCTGCAATCCGGCTGAAGCAAATCAATCCCGACCTCACCGTCGTGGTGCTGGAAAAGGGCGCGGAAGTCGGCGCCCATATTCTCTCCGGCGCGGTGGTCGATCCGGTCGGCATCGATGCGCTCCTGCCTGGTTGGCAGGAGGAGGAGGGGCATCCGTTCAAGACCAAGGTCACCGACGACCAGTTCCTGTTCTTAGGGCCAGCAGGCTCCGTCCGCCTGCCGAACTTCGCCATGCCGCCGCTGATGAACAATCACGGCAAGTACATCGTCTCGCTCGGCAATGTCTGTCGGTGGCTTGCGACCAAGGCGGAGGAACTCGGTGTCGAGATCTATCCGGGCTTTGCCGCAAGCGAAGTGCTTTATGACGATGCAGGCAACGTTATCGGCGTAGCGACCGGCGACATGGGCATCGAGAAGAACGGCGAGCCCGGCCCGAATTACACCCGCGGCATGGCGCTCTTGGGCAAATATACGCTGATCGGTGAAGGCGTGCGCGGCTCGCTTGCCAAGCAGCTGATCGAGAAGTTCGAGCTGTCGAAGGATCGTGACGTCCAGAAATTCGGTATCGGCATCAAGGAACTGTGGGAAGTAAAGCCCGAGAACCATAAGTTAGGTCTCGTCCAGCACTCCTTCGGCTGGCCGCTTGACATGAAGACCGGCGGTGGTTCCTTCCTCTATCACCTGGAAGACAATCTCGTCGCCGTCGGCTTCGTCCTGCACCTGAACTACAAGAACCCCTATCTCTTTCCCTTTGAGGAGTTCCAGCGGTTCAAGACCCATCCGGCAATCGCGCCTACCTTCGAGGGCGCCAAGCGCATTTCTTACGGCGCCCGTGCAATCACCGAGGGCGGTTACCAGTCGGTGCCGAAGCTTTCTTTCCCCGGTGGCGCGCTGATCGGCTGCTCGGCAGGCTTCGTCAACGTGCCGCGCATCAAGGGTTCGCATAATGCCGTTCTCTCCGGCATGCTCGCCGCCGACAAGATCGCCGCAGCAATTGCCGACGGCCGCGCCAACGACGAACCGGTCGAGATCGAGAATGAATGGCGTTCCGGCCCGATCGGCAAGGACCTGAAGCTGGTCCGCAACGTCAAGCCGCTCTGGTCCAAATTCGGCACCGTCATCGGCATCCCGCTCGGCGGGCTGGACATGTGGACCAACCAGCTGTTCGGCTTCTCGTTGTTCGGCACGCTGAAACACGGCAAGACCGACGCCCAGTCGCTCGAACCGGCGGCAAAGCATAAACCTATCGACTATCCCAAGCCGGATGGCGTGTTGACCTTCGACCGCCTGTCGTCCGTCTTTCTGTCCAACACAAATCACGAGGAGGATCAGCCGGTCCATCTCAAGGTGAAGGACATGGAGCTTCAGAAGCGCTCCGAGCATGACATCTATGCCGGTCCGTCTACGCGTTACTGTCCGGCAGGCGTCTACGAGTGGCGCGAGCAGAATGGCGAGGAGGTTTATGTGATCAACGCGCAGAACTGCGTCCATTGCAAGACCTGCGATATCAAGGACCCCAACCAGAATATCAACTGGGTGCCGCCGCAGGGCGGCGAGGGACCGGTCTATCCGAGCATGTGATCTTCGGTCCGGTTGCGAGAATGTCTCGTGCAACATCAATGATGAACGGCAGCTTTTAAGTTGCCGTTTTTCAATTTCATCCGCCGGATATTATCCGGGGCTGAAAAGGTCTTGGTAACGCTGAGTTCATTCTTATATCTGATCACATCTGGCTGATTGCCTATCTCTTTCGTGTCGCGTGAAAGAAGAATAGGTATGGTTCAGGATAAGAAATCGGCTTCGTTCGCGCCAACAGGTCAGCATGTGATGAGCAACAGAGATATCGTCTTCGGCGTCGCCTCCGTCATCGGGGCCATCAGGCGTATTTTTATCTTCGCCGCGATTGCGATCATGCCGGCATTCTTCTTTGCGGGTGAAGCGGCCGCGGTCGATTGCCGTGCCTATCCGACGCCCGGTGTTGACTGGAGCAACTGCAAGAAGCGGCTGCTGATGCTGGACAACAGCAATTTCGAGGGAGCCAATCTCTCCGGCGTTGATTTCAGCATGACCGATCTCAGCCGTACGAACATCAAGAATGCGAATTTCAGCAAGGCTATGCTGGTGCGTGCCTCGCTCGCCGGTTCGGATGCAAGAGATGCCAATTTCGAGCGCGCGGAAGGCTATCGCAGCAATCTCTCCGGCATTTCTGCTGCCGGCGCGACGTTCGTCTCGGCCGAAATGCAGCGGTCGAATTTTTCCGATGCCGACCTGACCAATGTCGACTTCACCAAGGCCGAGCTCGGTCGCGCGATCTTTTACAAGGCAAAGCTGGCGAACACCCGTTTTGCGCTGGTCAATCTTTCTCGCGCAACCTTCCATAATGTCGATATGAGCGGGCCGGTTGATTTCAACAACGCGTTCCTTTTCCTGACCCGGATCGAAGGTGTTGATCTGTCCAAGGCGACGGGCCTCAAGCAGGACCAGATTGCGCTGGCTTGCGGCGACGACAGGACGAAATTGCCGGAGGGACTGAAGATGCCGCCCTCATGGCCCTGCGAAGACGAGTGACATCAAACACGATTGTTACCAGCCGAGGCTTCGGCGACACACGTCATTAGCGAAGCATTAACCATAACGTCCTTAGCTTGCGTCATCTTTTCGACGCATCAAGGACACGATCATGCCGATTTCACGCCGCGGCCTTCTGGCTGGCTTGCCGCTTTTGCTGGCCGGTTGCGCTTCGACCTATAACGAGCAGCAAAATTACGCTGCCGTGCCGGAAGAAGAGTTCCCCCTTCACCGCGTGCCGATCGACAAGATCAAGCCGGAACTGCGCCGCCAGCAGGTTGCCTTCTCCGGCAACTATGCCCCCGGCACCGTTGTGGTCGATACGCCTGCACGCCGCGCCTATTACGTCCTCGGCGGCGGTCAGGCGATCCGTTACGGCGTCGGTGTCGGCCGCGCTGGCATGGCGCTTTCCGGCAATGCCTATGTCGGTCGCAAGGCCGAATGGCCGTCCTGGACCCCGACGCCCGCCATGCAGCGCCGCGAGGAACGTTATCGCAAGCTCGCCGGCGGCCTGCCGGGCGGCCCGAACAACCCGCTCGGCGCCCGCGCCATGTATCTCTATCGCAACGGCAACGACACGATGTTCCGCCTGCACGGCACCAACCAGCCGGAATCGATCGGCCACGCCATGTCGAGCGGCTGCATCCGCATGATGAACCACGACGTGATCGATCTCTACAACCGCGTTCAGGTTGGCGCGAAGGTCGTCGTCATCCAGGCCTGAACCCGTAAGCCCGAATTCAGTCAGGCCCGTCGCGTCGATCGCGGCGGGCTTTTGCATTTCAGGTCCGCGCTTTCCAGGCGACCACCATCAGCGCGCCGATCACCGTGATATGCTCCATCACCACATAGAATTCGATCGTCTTGAACGGCTCCTCCATCGTCCAGAAGTGATGCACGAGCGGTATCGTCAAGGCGGTGAAAACTGCCAGAGCGCCTGCGCCGAGCCAGGTCCAGCGATTGAGGATGATGAGGATCGAGCCGCCGAGCTGGGTGACGATCGTCGCGATGTTGAAGGCGACCGCCGGTTCCAGCCCGAAATGCGCCATCTCGGCGACGCCGGCATTGAAGTCGATCAGCTTGGAAAGCCCGCTTGCCCAGAAGATGAAGGTCAGGATGGTGCGCGCCAGATAACCGAACCAGGTGGAGCCGGTCAGAGCGCTGATCGGGTTCGGATTGCCATATGATGATGTCTGAGATGTCGCCATGATGTCCCCCCCATAGGCTTAAGGGGACAATCATAGCGAGAAATTTGCGCTTTGGTAAGTATAGGAAGAGTTCGGACAGAGCTGGCTGCGTTGTCAGAATCCCGAGAGAACCAGCTTGCCGCGGGTTTTGCCACTTTCGATCAAGGCATGTGCCGCCTTCAGGTTGGTCGCATTGATCGGACCTAGGACGTCAGACAGCGTCGTCTTGATCTTCCCGGCATCGATCAGTTCCGCGACCTGCGTCAAAAGCTTGTGCTGCTCGATCATGTCTGCCGTCTGGAAGACCGGCCGGGCGAACATCGTTTCCCAATGGATCGACAGCGCCTTGCGCTTGAACTGGCGCACGTCGACCGGTTCCTTCGGATCGTCGATCAGGCCGAGACGGCCCTGCGGTGCGATCAGTTCGAGAATGTCACCGATATGCTGCGATGTCTCGGTGATCGAAAAGACAAAGGCCGGTGCACCGATCGCCAGTTCTGCGATCTGCCGGGCAAGCGGCTTTGAATGGTCGAGCACATGATGCGCGCCGAGCTGTCTGATCCAGTCCTGCGTCTCGGGTCGTGAGCCGGTGGCGATTACTGTGACGTCTGAAAGCTCGCGCAGGAGCTGGATGGCGATCGAGCCGACACCGCCGGCACCGCCGATCAGAAGCACGGCGTTCCACGCGCTCGCCACCTTGTCCTGCACCCGCATCCGGTGAAATAGCGTCTCATAGGCGGTGATTGCGGTGAGCGGCAGCGCGGCGGCCTGTTCGAAGCTCAGCGTCTTCGGCTTAGGCCCGACGATCCGTTCATCGACCAGATGGAACTCGGCATTGGTGCCCTGGCGGTTTATCGCGCCGGCATAATAGACCTCGTCGCCCGGTTTGAAGAGTTTGACATCCGGGCCGACCGCCTTGACCACACCGGCCGCGTCATAGCCCAGTACCTTGTACTGGCCGGGTTCGAGAACCGCATTTTTGCGGGTTTTCGTGTCGACGGGATTGACCGAAATCGCTCTGATCTCGACCAGCAGGTCACGCCCCTTGGCCTCCGGCATCGGCAGGTCGATGTCGACCAGAGCTGTTTCGGACGAAATCGGCTGGTTCTGGTTGAAACCCACGGCGCGCATCGATCATCTCCCTTGCTGTATCGAGGACTAGAGATGGCGCGGACTTGGGCGTGGCGCAAGGAGCGATGGGCCGCACTCGGTACGGCCCCTATCAAATCCTGTGGTGGCAGATCTCAGGCGTGACCGGTCTTGCGTTCGAGCCAGATCGAGACGGAGAATACGCCGAGCCCGAGCAACGAAAACAGTACGCCGACATAACCGGTTGCCGCAAAACCCCAGCCCCAGGAGATCACGAGACCACCGAGGGCCGCACCGAGTGCATTGGCGATGTTGAAGGCCGAGTGGTTGGAGGCGGCGGCGAGCGTCTGCGCATCGGCGGCCACGTCCATAAGGCGTGTCTGCAGTGCAGGCGCGGGTGCAAAACCGCAGCCGACAAGGAAGACGGTGATATAGAGCACGATCGGATATTGCGCGAAATTGGCGAAGATCAGCATGACGATGATGTAGAACACCATTGAACCGCCGATCGTACCCTTTAGCGAGATATCGGCGAGCCGTGAGCCGACGATATTGCCGACATTCATGCCGATGCCGAACAGCGCCAGCACTACGGCAACCATGCTCGCCGACAGGCCGGCCGTCTCGGTCGTCGTCGAGGCGATGTAGCTGAACACCGAGAACATGCCTCCAAAGCCGACGGCTGCGACGCCGAGCGTCAGCCACACCTGCGGTTTGGCGAATGCGCTGAGTTCGCGCAGGATGCTCGCACCTTCCTGCACCTTATCCTTCGGCTTGAAATACCAGACTAGCGCGACCGTCAGGGCGCCGATGCCGCCGACCAGATAGAAAGCGGCGCGCCAGGAAAGAAGCTGGCCCATGAACGTGGCAAGCGGCGTGCCTAGGAGCGTCGCGATGGTGAGGCCCAGCATGACCCGGCCGACGGCGCGTGCGCGCTTGTTCGGCGGCACCATCGACGCTGCCACCAGCGAAGCGACGCCAAAATAGGCGCCGTGCGGCAGGCCGGTCAGGAAGCGCAGGAAGGTAAAGCTCCAGAAGTCGGGCGCCATGGCGGACAGGATATTGCCCGCCGCAAATACGCCCATCAGCCAGAGCAGCAACGTGCGGCGCGGCACCCGTGCCGAAAGCACCGCGATGATCGGCGCACCGACGACGACGCCCAGCGCATAGGCGCTGATGACATAGCCTGCCATCGGAATGCTGACATCGAAGGTCTTCGCCACGTCCGGCAACAGCCCCATGATGACGAATTCGCCGGTACCGATGCCGAAGCCACCCACTGCAAGGGCGAAGGTTATAAGCAGCACCGCGACGGGAGAAAGGGTCTGATGGCTGGATGCAGCGCGTGCGGCATCCATGGAATGTACGCTGTCGGTCATGATGTCGGATCGTCTTGAAGAATGGGACAGGCAGGAACCGTCCCGCCCGATTGGCCGTTGCGGCCGCAAATCCGCCCGCGGATATCAGCTTACCATGTCATTGTGCAGTGCGGTAGATGAACATTGTATTTCGTCAAATTTTCACATGCGATCGACATATCTTCTGCTCATCTATCAACGCGGCGCTCTTGATAAGACCGCGTCCCGCAACCATTTCCTGATCCACCCGTTGTCTCGCCGCCTCAAATTTCAAACCGGATAGTTCATGAACCTTTATGCAGTGTTCAACCGCGATGGCGGCACCTTCCGAACCACCGACATGGACGCCTATTGCGCCCATGCCCTGCGGGCGTTCGAAGGAGCGGGGCATGAGATCGAGTGCCATGTCGTGTCCGGCGACAAGGTTGTCGAGACGATGGAGAAGGCCGCAGCCTTGAACGGAGTTGACGGCTTGATCGCCGGCGGCGGTGATGGCACGATTTCTGCCGCATCCTCGATCGCCTGGAAGAGTGGCATCGCGCTCGGCATCGTGCCGGCCGGCACCATGAACCTGTTTGCCCGTTCGCTGAAGATCCCGCTGGATATCTGGGATGCCATCGATGTTCTCTCCCATTCGGATGTGCGCAATGTCGATATCGCCAGCGCCAATGGCAGGAGCTTTGTCCACCAGTTCTCTGCCGGGCTGCATGCCCGCATGGTGCGCTACCGCAACTCGATGAGCTATGCCTCTCGTCTGGGAAAAATCCGCGCCAGCGCCCGTGCCGCGATCGGTGTGATGCTGAACCCGCCGGAATTCGAGGTCGAGTTCAATGCCGAGGGCAAGACTGGTGTGCGCCGCGTTTCGGCGATCTCGGTATCCAACAACGAATTCGGCAGCGACGCGCTGATGTATGCCGACGATGTGACCCGCGGCCATCTTGGGTTCTACATTGCCGATCCGCTGACGCCTGCCGGTGTCGCAAAGCTCACGCTCGATATCCTGCGCGGCCGGCTGAAAGACAATGAAGCGGTGACGGCGATGACCGTGACCGAGCTGGAACTGCATTTCCCCCGCCACCGCAAGGATGTCCGCTGCGTCATCGATGGCGAACTCCTGCCGATGGATCGCGATATCCTGCTCAAGATCCATGCCGGCGAGTTGAAGGTCCTCGTCGACCAGATCCCGCAGAAGGAAGTCGCCGAACAGCAGGGCAGCGGCATCTGATCGAATTCATGTAGACGATGCGACCGGTGCCAGCGGCTGAAGCATGGTAGCGGCCGCCGCATCGTCATGCATCTCACCGCGTGATTTCACCGTCACGGCATTGGACGCAAATTCCAGCCCCGCAGCCTTGCAGGCGGAAATCAGCCGCTTGATCGCCTCGCGCTTGATGATGCTCGGATTGCCCGGCAGCGATGTGAACTTGAAGCGTACCACGATCGACGTTTCGGTAATATCCTGAATGCCCTGCATCTTCAGGGGGACTAGGAAATCCGCTCCGAATTCGGGATCGTCCAGCATGGCGATGCCGACCTTCTTGGCTGTCTTGCGGATCAGTTCGGGATCGCTCTCCCGCTCGAACTTCAGCTGGAATTTGATCGTGCCCCAGTCACGGCTGTAATTGCTGACAGAGCTGATCTGGCCGAAGGGCACTGTATGGATCGGCCCGTTATGGTGGCGCAGCCTGACCGAGCGGATGGCGATCTGTTCCACCGTGCCCTGCTGGCTGCCGGTGCTGATATATTCGCCAATGCGGAATGCGTCCTCGGCGATGAAGAAGATGCCCGACACGATATCCTTTACCAGTGCCTGCGAGCCGAAGGAGAGCGCCAGGCCCAGCACGCCGAAGCCTGCAAGAAGCGGCGCCACATTGACCCCGAGAGCGCTCAATATGACCAGCGCACCGACGGCAAGAACCGCCCCGAGCGCCAGATTGCGCACGACGGGCATCGCCGTCGAGAGTCTGCTGGTCTGGCGTTTCTCGTTCTGGTCCTCATGTCCCGGCAGCATGATGGCCGGCGAAGGGGCAAGCGCTTCCGAATAGTGCCAGATGAAACTCGCCACTGCCCAGCTTGCCACGATCGCAAAGCTCAGTCTTTCGAGCCAGAGAATCCAGCCCGTCGCGTCCGCCGCCTGTCCGCCCATGAACGGCGACCATATGGCGGTGATCAGATGCAACCCGCCGATCCACACGGCACCCGCGCAGAGCACCCTGAGGCTTGCGAGAAGTGAAGAACCAAGACCAGCACCTCGCACCCGCTCATGGTGCCGCGTAAAATCATCGACCAGCGCATGTGCGCCGAGTGCAAGGATCGGCAGTGCCAGCAGGGCCATCTGCGTCGTGCCGGCGGCGAAGATCCAGCGGGCGCTGTTCGGCGTTCCGGCAAACAGCACACAGATCAGCCACAGCGCCAGCGCCGTCACGACGTAAAATTCCGGCAGAAGATTTCCGGCAACCCGGCGTACAATGCCTGGATTGTCGCTGATGAAGGCGTCGCGAATATCGTTGCGCCCACCGATGAACCAGTAGAGCTTCAAGAGTGTCAGCAGCGTATTGCCGGTCAGGAACCAGCCGTCGATAATCAGGCTGTCTATCCCGATAGCGCCTGCAAGCCTTGCCATTTCGGCAATCGCCGCGCTGATCAGGCCGTAGGTCACCAATATGCGGAAATGCCATTCCGGCCTGTTGATAGGCACCAGGCTGCGCCCGCCGTGGTTTTTCTTGAACAGCAGCCGCGCAAGCGAGACATAGAGCGACGCCACGATAATGGCCGTTACGATGCTCCTCACCATGCGGGTCGTTGCTTCCCCTTGCGGTCCGAGCAGATCAAACACAAAGCGTGTGGCGACAAGGAAAAACGCCACCGAGGCGAGATCTCCGATCATTCGCCTCATGCTCTGACCGATAATCCCGGTCATTCGCCCTCCCTGCGGAACTTCCCGCGTGAACGCAGCCGCAATCAGCCGCCGCAGAATGAGTGTCGCGGTGGCCGCGGCTGCGATCGTCGAGAGCGCAAGAAGCAGGACGCGGCCATGGCTGCTGCCTTCCTCGGTCAGCTTCTCGTCTGCCATCACCATCGCCGTGGGCAGGCTGCCTACGCCGGAAAGAGCAGTCGTCGCGCCGCGCATGAAGGCGGCGGAAAACTGGCTCCACTTCGCCATACCCATGTCTGTCGCCATCATTTCGGGCGTCGGTGTCATGGGGGCAGGCGCGGGTGCTGGTGCGGCTGCGGCAGGTGCCGGTGCCGCAGGTGGCGAAGATGCGGGTGCCTGGGATACAGCTTGGGTGGATGTGACTTGCGTGAATGTCGCGGGCGTTGTGCCGGTATTGCCTGCTACCGCTGCCGGAATAGGTGTCGCAGTCCCGGGTGAAACCGTCGTCGCCTGTCCGACCTCGATCGCCACAGGCCTGCCGCTTCGTGCCGCGAAATCGAGGATTTGCTCGACATCGGCCTCGCTCTGGCCGGGATGGACGATGATCTTCATTGGCGCGTCATCCGCCATGGCAGAACCGCCAAGGGCGATCGTCACGACGATGGCGGCGAATGTGGTGCGGAGGAATGCGAATATCATGTCCATGGCCAACGTCCTCAACGACGCTGTCGCCTTCCGTACAGACCGGTGCGACAATCCGTACCTGCGATTTATATCAGCAAGATGGCCCGGCGCGAATGGGGACTTTTGCGAAGCCTATATCGACGCGACAGCCTGGTTTCGCCCGCGTGACTTTGCCTGGTAGAGATACTCGTCGGCGCCTTTCAGGCAATCGTCCGGATCGAATCCGGGGCTGCACATCAGCGCCCCGATACTGGCCGAGAGCGGAATACGGGCGCCGGATGAGGAGCGCAGGTCGATCGCCTGTATCGCCTGCCGAACATCCTCGCAGCGCCGTGCCAGCGCCTTTGACGTCAGCCCCACCTGGAAAAGCGCGAATTCCTCCCCGCCCAGCCGGCCGGAAATGTCGAGCTGTTCCGTCCGCAGGGCCGCCAGCAGCTTGCCCGTCAGGCGCAGGGCCTCGTCGCCGGTGGCGTGCCCGTACCGGTCGTTGATCGACTTGAAGTGGTCGAGATCGAGAAACATCAGTCCGCCCGTCACTCCCTGCCGGCTGAGGGAGGCCAACTCATCGAGAAATGACGTGCGGTTGAGCAGGCCGGTCAATCCATCATGGCGAGCAAGCTGCTTTAAGTCTTCATAGGCGACTGCGAGCTTTTCCAGAGCCTCCGTCGTCTCCGCCTTGGCGCGCCGGATCCGGTCGGACTGCCACAGATGCAGGATCGAGGCGGGAATAGAGATCACGAAAGGGCAGACGATCGTCATGATCAGTCCGGCGCCGGCCACTTGTCCACCGAGATGCGGCACGATCGCAAAAGACAGCCCAAGCGAGGCAAGCGTCGCCAATATTCCGATCAGTATCGATTTCACCAGAATAACGCGCATGCGCCGCCCTCAAACCAATCAAATATGGTGATGTGATTAGAGGTCGGAATTTTAACGAGGGCTGAATGAAACGATTAAAGACTGGTCGTATTCTTGCTGTTTGTCAGAATTGGCGAGCAATAATAGGTATATACGCAAAGACTAACGCTGCCTTGAGCGCATTCCTTAACTGCTGTCGGGTCAAATCCTCGGCAGATAGGTCTGGTAATCGAAGTCGCTGACCGTGCGCAGATAGGTGATCGCCTCCTTGCGCTTCGTATCGCCATAGAGTTTCCGGTAACGCTCGCCGAACACATCGCGGATGAAAGGCGAGGCGGAGAAATCGTCGACGGCGGTCAGAAAATCATGCGTCAGCCACTTCGTGCCTTCGGGCGGTTCCTGACCGGGTTCAGTTGCCGGACCCGGATCGAGCACCTCGTCCAATCCGATCAACATGCCACCCAGAATGGCGGTGAGCAGCAGATAGGGGTTGGCGTCGGCGCCTGCGACCCGGTGCTCCACGCGTGCAGCCGGCCCATTGGCGTCGGGAATTCGCACCGCCGTGCCGCGATGGCCGAAACCCCAGTCGATATCGACCGGCGCAAACGACCCCGGCTGGAAACGGCGATAGGAATTGGCAAAGGGCGCAAAGATCAGCTGCGCATCGCGCATTGTCTTGAGCATGCCCGCCGTCACCGACTTCAGCTTCACCGGATCACCGCCCTTGGCATCCAGAATGTTGTTGCCGTCGCGGTCGATGATGCTGGCATGCACATGCAGGCCGGAGCCTGCCTGATCGCCATAGGGCTTGGCCATGCAGGTGGATTTCATGCCAAACTTGCGCGCAGCCTGTTCGGCAATGCGCTTGAGATAGATGCAGTCATCTGCGGCAGCCAACGCGTCCGCCCGATGCAGAAGATTGATCTCGAACTGGCCGGGGCCGAATTCGGCTGTCGTCGCATCAGCGGGAATATCCTGCAGCTTGGCCCAGTGGCGCACCGTCTGCAGGTACTCGTCCAGCGCATCGACGGCGCTCATGTCATAGAGCTGGAACCCGTTCGGCTGGTCTCGGTACATCAGCTTTTCAGGCGGGCGAGGGCGGCCGGTCTCACGCCAGTCGTCCTGCATCACGTAAAATTCCAGCTCGGTCGCCACAACCGGTGTCAGCCCGCGTTCCTCGAAACGCTTCAGCAGATTGGCGAGAATGGCGCGTGGGTCCATGAAGCTCGGAGAGCCATCCATCTCGTGCATGGTGGCCAGAACCTGTGTCGACCTTTCAGGCCCCCATGGCATCGGCGCCGCACTGCGCGGGTCCGGAACGCACTGCCCGTCGGGGTCGCCGATGGTCAGCGACAGGCCGGTAATATCGTCATTGTCGTCGCCCCATATGTCGAGCGACTGGGTGGAGGA
Source organism: Hyphomicrobiales bacterium (assembly GCA_900472575.1). Taxonomy (GTDB): domain Bacteria; phylum Pseudomonadota; class Alphaproteobacteria; order Rhizobiales; family Rhizobiaceae; genus Neorhizobium; species Neorhizobium cellulosilyticum. The sequence continues at coordinate 232,020 of UCIV01000017.1, read as the reverse complement.
GGGCAGTCGAACGAGCCCGTCCCACACCTTTTTCTCCTTTGATTTCGGAATGCGTTTGCCGCGCAGATCCCCGTTCATGCCGACGAGCAGGATTTCGGTATGGGGCTCAATGCGATCGGTCATGAAGCATCATCTCTAAGGTTGCGGAACCTCGTTCGTAGCCGATAAGAATTGACCGCACAATCTTCAGGAGAGCGACGCGATGAACGACAAGCCGGCCATTTCCAATCCTGGCATTTCCAATCTTCAAGCCATCGATGCCGCCCACCACATCCACCCCTTCTCGGACATGAAGGAACTGAACGCCAAAGGCACGCGCATCATCGAACGCGCCGAGGGCGTCCATATCTACGATTCCACGGGGAAGAAATATCTCGATGCCTTTGCCGGGCTGTGGTGCGTCAATGTCGGTTACGGCCGCAAGTCGATCGCGGAGGCAGCCTTCCGGCAGATGCAGGAACTGCCCTATTACAACACCTTCTTCGGCACCACGACGCCGCCGGCGACGCTGCTTGCACAGAAGATCGCTTCGAAGACCGGTGGAAGGATGAACCACGTCTTTTTCACCAATTCCGGCTCGGAAGCGACCGACACATGGTTTCGCATCGCCCGCGTCTACTGGAAGGCGCTCGGAAAGCCGGAGAAGACGCAGGTCATCGCGCGGAAAAACGCCTATCATGGCTCGACCGTCGCCGGTGCCTCGCTCGGCGGCATGAAGCACATGCACGAACAGGGCAACCTGCCGATCGAAGGCGTCCATCATATCGGCCAGCCCTACTGGTATGCCGATGGCGGCGATCTGACGCCTGCCGAATTCGGCCTTAAAATGGCCCGCGAACTTGAGACCAAGATCGATGAGCTGGGCGAAGATCGCGTCGCCGCCTTCGTCGCCGAACCGATCCAGGGGGCAGGCGGCGTCATCATCCCGCCCGACACCTATTGGCCGGAAATCGCCCGCATCTGCAGGGCCCGCAACATCCTCCTGATCTCGGATGAAGTCATCTGCGGTTTCGGCCGTCTCGGCTCATGGTTTGGTTACCAGCATTTTGGCGTCGAGCCCGATCTCGCACCCATCGCCAAGGGTCTGTCCTCGGGTTACCTGCCGATTGGCGGCGTACTGGTCTCGGATCGCGTGGCGCAAGTGATGATCAGCGAATTCGGCGATTTCGCCCACGGCTATACATATTCCGGTCATCCGGTTGCCGCAGCAGCCGCGCTGGAAAACCTTCGCATCATCGAGGAGGAAGGGCTGGTCGAGCGGGTGCGCGACGATATCGGCCCGTATTTCGCCTCAGCCTGGAAAAGCCTCGAGGATCACGAAGTCGTCGGTCAAGCGGAAAGTATTGGCCTGATCGGCGGACTGCAGCTTGCCGCTGACAAATCCACGCGCCGCCGTTACGCAAAGCCCGACGATATCGGCTCGCTGGTGCGCAATCATTGCGTCGAGAACGGTCTGATCATGCGCGCCACCGGCGACCGCATGCTGGCCTCGCCGGCGCTGACTATCACGCGATCGGAAATCCACGAGGTGATCGAGAAGCTGGGCCAAGCACTCGATCATCTGCGCCATACGGTGAAGGAATAGGTTTTAACGCGGCAGATCCATCACCGCATAACCGAAGCGGTACTGGTCCATCGGCCGGCCCCATTGATAGGGGTAGCCGACGATCGCGACATCCTGCGGTGCGGTGGTGATCCCTTGTTCAAGCAGATATCCGGAGAACTCCTTGTCGAAGGCGACCGGCATGCTGCCATCCTTCGTGCGCCAGACGAAAACGACCCGGTCGAAATCCGCAAGCGGCCGGTTTTTCAGTCCCGGCGGCGGCGGTTCCACGGCAACCGGCTGTTCGGGCAGGCTGAAATGCAGGTTGCCGGCAAGCTGCCGGTCCGAGGCGACGACGACCGTATTGGCGCCTGCGGCCTTTTCCGCAACGGTCTTTGAAAGAGCCGCGAATGGAATGTTTACATAGCCGTAATTGCCGTTGATGCGGCCCATATTGGCGCGAAGCGCCAGCGCGGCCGGGATCAGCACCATGATCACGATCGCCACGCTCCAGAGCCGCTTGAAACTCACCTTGACCGGGATTTTTGCTGCATCCACCTTCAGCGCGAGATAGAGCGGTGTGGCGAGCAGAAGTGGCGTCAGCCAGCGGTCACGCACGTTCTCGAATCCGGCAAACAGGATCATCAGTACGATCAGCGCAAGCGAGAGCACGAGAATGCGGCCGACAAGCCGCGTCCAGCGACTATGAGCGCTAAAGATGGCTTTCAGGTGCTCGCGATAGACGGCTGCAAAGATGATCAGCGTAAGGGCTGTGAAACTGAAAAAGCCGATCGTCAGTGAGCCGAGGCCGCTGGCAATCCCGCCGATCAGTCCTGCATCGTCACCGCCGAGTTTCTTGAGCGTGCTCTGGCTCGCATCGCTGAAATTATCGACAAGCCATAGCGCATGCGGTGCGACGATCGCCAGAGCCAGGACACCTGCGGGTATCAGCTTCCAAGAAAGCATCGTGCGGCGCATGTCGCGGTCCATCAGCACGGCAAGTCCGGCGGCAACCGGCAGGACCGCGAAATTGTATTTCGTGATGCCACCGATGCCGATGGCAATGCCGAACAGCAGGAAGGCCTCGAGCGTTGGCCGCGAAATGACCCTCAGCAGGGTAAAAAGAAACAGGCATGCGCCGAAAATGGCAGCGACCGTATGTGAAAGGTCGCGCTGCGCCTCGAAGGAGACCTGCGGAATGGTGAGAAGCCCGAGTGCGGCAACGACCGCCAGCCGCTTGTCTTCCAGCACCTGCCGTGCAGCGAGATAATAGAAGATGTAGGACAGGAAGAGCATCAGCGCCTTCATGCCCGAAAGAGTGATGATCGAGATGCCGAAAATCTGGATAGCGCCGTGCTGCAGCCAGTTATAGAAGGGCGGTTGCGCGCCATAGCCGGCAAGCAGCCATTGCGACACATAGACCTGCTCGGACTCGTCGAGTTCCAGCCCGTGCGGAAGAATGAAGCGTAGGACGACCTGAAATATGAAATAGGCGGCAAGCACCAGAGCAAGAGTTTGCCCGGAACCAAGCCGGTCGGAAAAAGCTGGTGCGGCATACGCCTGTGTCGGTGAGGAAATCTTCGGCAAATTTGTCTCCGGCATTCTGCCTTGACGGCTCGTCAGTTTTGACCTGACGGATCTGCGGTCCAAGCGTAGTTGAATTGTTCCGTGTCGCGCCCGCCCGAGAACGGGTAGGCAACCGCCATCGTTTTGGTGATGAGTGCGGCGGTGTCAATGCCGTTGGAGCGAAGAAACTCTCCAAGTGCGGGAGGCAGGTCCGGCCCATTGGCGCTATTCCAGATCACCAGTCCGCGGTTTTGCGGAGAGATGAACGTTCTGGAACGGGCAAATCCGGGTTGTGCTACTCCGGCTTGTGGGGCGTTGACCCGTGCCGCTGCGGCCAGCGTCATGCCGTCTGCCACGATGAAGTCCAGCGGGGTATCCGCCTCCGCCAGCACTTGGCGAACGAAAGGCACCGAAGGAAAACTGTCCTTCTGGTATTTGCCGTGGAGTGGCCCAAGCAAATTGCCGGCTGTCAGGTAGAGCAGGAAACCAAACATCAGTATCGATGTTGGCACAGCCAGAACTGCGACCGCATGGGGATGTCGATCGAAGCCGCTTGCGGCTTCGATCTTCAGGCAGAGATAAACCGGCAGGAGCAGCAGAAAGGGTGACAACCATTTCTGGCTGATCTTCGTCGCTCCCATAACAAAGGAAATCAGGCCGACAATCAAAAGACAGAGCAGAAACATCCGGCCGATCGCACGCGTCCAGACCGTTCCCGCCCGCCTGCCGGCCCAGATCTCACGACCAAAGGCAATTGCCATGAAAATGATGAGTGGAAGTGCGCCCTCTACGGCTGAGGTGACCAGCGAAATCAGGCCTTCCAGGCGATCGGCGATGAAATTCCCCGAAGGACCATCGCGCATCTCGTCGATCGTATCGGTGGTGGCCGCGTCGATGTTGTTAAGGAACCAGAGTGCATGCGGCACGCAGATGAGCCCCGCAACCAGGATGGTTGCGATCAGCCTACGGTCGAACAGGCGGCGGCGCAGGTCCGGATCAGGCAGAATGGTGAGAATTGCTGCGATCGGAACGACTACGAAATTGTATTTCGAGATCACCCCGATGCCTATTGCAAACCCCGTCAGCGCATATCGCCAGAGCGTGGGCTGTTTCAGCGCGCCGATGAAGCCGTAGAGAAACAGGGAGACGCAGAAAAGCAACGCCACCGCATGACTGAGATCACGCTGAGACAGAACCGAGACCGCTGGAAGGGCCAGCACGCCAAGCATGGCCGCCGCCACGACATCTTTCCGGTCACTGACCTGCCTGACCGCAAGACCGATAAATACACAGGAGAGAAACAGGAGGCTGTTCTTCAGCAGTGTCAGTGCCAGAACCGAGGGACCGATCAGATGGATTACGCCGTACTGAAGCCAGTTGTAGAACGGCGGCTGTCGCCCGTAGCCCAAGAGCAGAAATTGCGACATGAAGATCTGCTCGGACTCGTCCGCTTGCAGGCCTTCGGTCCGCAATACCCTCAGCACGATTGCGGCCAGGCAATAGGCCGCAATCAGCCAAAGAACACGCTCCGGTTTCCGGGTTAGGATATCACGCGGCCGGTGCATCAGCCTGATAGACTTCCCTGACGATGTAGCTGAGGGCGCTATCCTCGCGGTAGTAGGTGCGAGCTATCATTTCCGCGATAATACCTGTCGTGATCATCTGTACGGACGAGAGGAACAGCATCACGCCGATCAGGAACAGCGGTCGCGTGCCGATGTCGTTGCCCATGATGAACTTGTCTATGAACAGGTAGAACAGGATCAGTGCCGAGATCGCGCCGAGGCCAAGGCCGAGCGAACCGAAGAAATGTCCCGGCCGCGCCTTGAAGCGCATGAAAAACATCACCGACAGGAGGTCAAGAATAACCCGGAACGTCCGGGAAATGCCGTATTTTGATACACCGTGCTGGCGGGCGTGGTGCGTTACGGGCATTTCGCCGATACGCGAACTCGGTACGACACCGGCGACCCAGGCAGGGATGAAACGGTGCATTTCGCCCATCAGCTTCACCTGCTTGATGACCGTCGAACGGTAGATCTTCAGCGAGCAGCCGTAATCATGGAGGCGCACGCCGGTGATGCGGCCTATCAGCCGATTGGCGATGAAGGATGGAACCTTGCGCAAAAGCAGGCCGTCCTGGCGGTTTTGGCGCCAGCCGACGAGCAGATCGAGTTCACGGCGCTCAAGTTCAGCGACCATCGCAGGGATGTCCTTGGGATCGTTCTGCAGGTCTCCATCGAGCGTGGCGATAAGCCGGCCCTCAGCCTGGTTGATGCCTGCCTGCATGGCGGCCGTCTGGCCGAAATTGCGCTGCAAAGCAACGATCTTCAGGTCGAGGCCGGGGCGATTGAGCGCAGTTCGGGCATTGGCGATCGTGGCATCCGTGCTGCCGTCATCGACCAGGATCAGCTCCCATGAGGCTGCATAACCGGCCATCGACGTCACGATCCGCTCGATCAGGGGCTTGACGCTTTCCTCTTCATTGAAAAGCGGCACGACCAGCGACAGTTCGACCGGGCTGGTCGTCTCGATGAGGCGGGTGACCGACTCTGCTGTTGTACCCACCGTGTGTTTCTCCTAGAAGTGCGGGCTTATACGGGCGGCGCGCCATGGCGCAGCATCGTCGCATAGACCCGAATTTATCGCATTGGGGCCACTTACTATATGAAGAATTATTCCGTTGCCAGCCAGAGAGCGTGGATAATTCGTAACGCCATGACGCTGCTGACGCTGGCGACCGTCGCGCTTTATGTGATCTTCATACAGTGGGTTTGGGGCTGGGCGACCGTGCTGGCTCTATGGAAAAGTGCGGGCCTCGGTTCGGCTTTTCTCGCGCTTGCCGCACTGCTTGGCACCTATGTCCTGCGCACCTGGCGTATCTATGATTATTTTCCGACAGAGACCGGCGGCCGCTTCGGAACGCTGCTGCGCCTCACCCAGGTGCACAATCTTTTGAACATCATGCTGCCCTTCCGTTCGGGCGAGGCAAGCTTTCCGCTGCTGATGAAACGCGAATTCGATCTGTCGCTGGCAAGAAGCACCGCCGCTCTTTTCGTTATGCGGCTTTTCGATCTTCATGCTCTGCTTGCTGCAGCCGGCATCGGACTAGTCCTGCAGCATCATTCGTCATGGGCCTGGGCGCTCTGGTTCGGCTTCCTTGTCCTGCCGGTCGCAGGTTTTGTCCTGCGCGGCATCGGCATTCGGTTTGCTGCAAGGGTACTGCCGGCAAAGGCGGAAAGATTGCTTGCCGAAGTCGAAGCAGGCCTTCCCGTCGATGCCGCAGCCTTTGCGAGGGCCTGGGGCGCAACGTTGATCAACTGGTTCACCAAGATCGCAGTCCTTGCCTGGGTGCTTGGCCTGCTCGGCGGCGTTTCGATGGCACCCGGTTTCGGCGGCGCGCTCGGCGGGGAACTGTCCTCCGTCCTGCCGGTCCATGCGCCCGCCGGTGTCGGAACCTATCCAGCCGGCATCAGCGCCGGTGCCGTCGCCTTCGGCGCCGCAGCCTCGGGGGCTGCTTTCGAAGACCTCGCTCAGGCTGCTGTCAACACCCACCTGCTCGTCATCGTCTCTTCGCTGATCGGCACGGCGCTGTCGCTGTTTGCTGCGAGAGGGAAGGGGTAAAGGGATCAGGCTAATTTTAGCCCGAGGTGTTCGGCCATCGCCACGCAGGGTTGTCGCCAATTCGGCCGACAATATCTGCGCGATGGGGAAATCCCGGAAATCCTGTTCCATCCAAAGGACCAGATGACTATCCTTTGCCCCCCCAAAGCCCTTCCATCAGGATGACATCGCCGAGCAGGACAACTCCGCACGATAAGAGGGATCTGAGCGTGGAGACAGCCTCGGCATTCTCTTCTAAAGAGCGATATCCAGGCGGAACTATCCGCGAAGATCATTCGTCCTGCTGAAAACCCCGGTTCGGGTATCTGCCGGCTTTGTCTTTTGAGGCGTCAAGGTCGCATTCCCAGCCGATACCCTCGAGATTGTCGATCGCGCGCAATTGCCTCTTGATCCGCACGAAATCTCTCAGCGCCTGATCAACTGCGGCCTTCTTGGTAGGCAAGCCTCCAAATTCCATGGCCTCGGCGATAAGGTCGTCACCCAATTCGATATTGGCGCGCATGCTGACCCCATGGTGTATGAATTTTGAAATCATACACCATGGGCATGGTGGCTGGAATTATTACTGGAACGCTGTCTCGTAGAAGCTTCTGAGCTTACGGGAATGCAGTGTTTCGGTCGGCATGGCTGCGAGCTTCTGCACGGCGCGGATGCCGATCTGCAGGTGCTGGCTGACCTGCGTGCGGTAGAAGGCTGTCGCCATGCCCGGCAGTTTCAGTTCGCCATGCAGCGGACGGTCGGAAACGCAAAGCAGCGTTCCGTAGGGCACACGGAAACGGAACCCGTTGGCGGCGATCGTTGCCGATTCCATGTCGAGCGCAATCGCGCGTGACTGGGAAAGCCGCTTCACCGGCCCGCGCTGGTCGCGCAGTTCCCAGTTGCGGTTGTCGATCGTCGCGACCGTGCCGGTGCGCATGATCCGCTTCAGCTCGAAGCCTTCATAACCGGTTACTTCCTCGACGGCACTTTCCAACGCCTGTTGAACTTCAGCCAGCGCCGGTATCGGCACCCACACCGGCAGGTCGTCGTCCAGCACATGATCCTCGCGCACATAGGCGTGGGCGAGAACATAATCACCGAGACGCTGGCTGTTGCGAAGCCCGGCGCAATGGCCGACCATCAGCCAGGCATGCGGGCGCAGCACGGCGATATGATCGGTGGCGGTCTTGGCGTTCGAAGGGCCGACGCCGATATTGACCAGCGTGATGCCGGAATGGTCGTCCTTCTTCAGGTGGTAGGCCGGCATCTGCGGCATGCGGGTAATCGGCGTCGTCTCCGGCGTACCCTTGCCGGCAAGCGTGATGACATTGCCCGGTTCGACGAAGGCCGTGTAGCCACCGCCACCCTCGGCCATCAGCTTGCGGGCCCAGGCGGCAAATTCGTCGATATAGAACTGGTAGTTGGTGAACAGCACGAAGTTCTGGAAATGCTCGGCACCCGTGGCCGTATAGTGGCTGAGGCGAGCCAGAGAATAATCGATGCGCTGTGCGGTAAACGGTGCAAGCGGCGCCGGTTCTCCCGCCGGAGCTTCATATTCGCCATTGGCGATCAGATCATCGGTATTGGTGAGATCCGGCGTGTCGAACAGGTCGCGCATCGGTATATCGGCCATCGCGTGACCGGCCGAAGCTTCCACATGAGCGCCTTCGCCGAATGCGAAATGCAGCGGGATGGGCGTAGTCGATTCCGACACGGTGACGGGAATGCCGTGATTGCGCATCAACAGATCCAGCTGTTCGATCAGGTAATGGCGGAACAGTTTTGGCCGCGTCACGGTCGTCGTGTAGATGCCGGGGGCCGCGACATGGCCGTAGGAAAGCCGCGAATCGGCATGGCCGAACGAGGTCGTTTCGATCGAGACCTGCGGATAGAAGGCGCGATAACGGCCGGTCATCGTGCCGCTCTTGGCCAGCGCGCCAAAACTGTCGATCAGGAATTTCGTATTACGCTCATAAAGCGCGGTCAGGGCATCGACAGCCGCCTCGGCATTGTCGAAAGCCTGCGGTTCCACCGCGCTCGGGCTGATGTAGGAAAGCGGAGAAAAGGGAGAGATTCGTGTGTTCATGAGCCATTATAAGGAGAACTCCATGACAATCAAACGGCGATCATCGTCCCACTTTTTAGCTTGATTGTGCCTCTTCAAAGCGTGGCAACGCATTCGCCGCTGTTGGAGTAGACACACAGGCTGCCCGTGTTGATGTTGAAGCCCAACGGTCGCTTGGACGGTTGCACGGCAAGTGCGGCAAAGGACAATGCGAAGATCGTCATCATCAAGGTGACGATGGTCAGGCGGCGTGCAATGGTCATCATGATCCTGCTCCCGTAATGTCAGGTTCCGATCGGTTCCTGGCTGAATGAGGGCAGAATAATGGCGACCGGCTGTATGAAGGCTGAGAGCCCTTTTCATCTGGCGTTCAGGGTGATTAACGGGCCGGGCTCCAGATTCCGGGTAGAAAAAAGCCGGCTGTGACAGCCGGCTTCGTATCGGGGGATTAAGGTTAGAGCCGCGTCCATGTCTGCGACTTGCACAGAACCTTCAGCACGCAGCCCTTCATCTTCAGCGTATTGCCGGCAACGGAGCCGGAGCCGCTATAGGTCTTGTCGTTTTCTGGGTCGGTGATCTCGCCGGAATATTCGTCGCCGGTGCCGGACATTTTTCCGATCTGCTTGCCGGCATGTTTGCCGGTTCTCAGCGTTACGCAATAAGCCGATCCGCATTTGCCGATCTCGGCGGTCGCGCCACTCTGGGTCTTCCAGTTGCCCTCGATCGGCTCCGCGGCGTGGCCCACCGCAGCACTCACCAGCAATGCCGCCGCCGCGGCAAAAGTCTTCAGCATGAGATCCCTCCTCAGATCCTCGTTATTGCGGCGTTCGACAGCCCTCCAGCAATCGACGCCCCGTGTCTAAATTAGCTTACCAGTACGTAAAGGTAAAGTTGCGGAGTGCTGGTAGTAGGCCCGTTTTTCAGATGTTTTCAGCTGACTGGGTGGCGGCCGACTTTCTCTTTCCTGAAACGGAAGCGGAAAACATGGTTAACAAAGAGTTTCGATCGAAATCCTAACGTTTCGTAAACGAAAGCCGAAAACCCTTAACGTGCAGGCATTGTAGTGCTTAACGAAAACTCAAATTTACGAAGCATTTGAACTTTGTTTTCCGCAAGTTAAGCATTCTTTTTAGTCGGATTTTCGAACCTTGGGATCATATTGGTCTCATCATACGAGCGGGAAAAACCGCCACCCTGATGGATTAACAAAGCCGCATAAGACGGTGGTCCGGAAGGGAATGATGAACAGGGCAGAAGAAGAAACAAGGTCTTAAACAGGGATCAAAACCGATGGCACGCTTTGAAATTTCGATGACTGAAATGGCCACCATGGGTGGCGATGCCCGCGCAGAAGTCTTCTGCGATATGGGCCTGATGTATGCAACGGGCCGCGGGGTCGAAATCGACCTCGTGTCCGCTCACAAATGGCTGAACATTGCCGCCATCAAGGGCTCCGACCGCGCCGCCGAACTGCGTGCCGATCTGACCCCGCAGTTGACGAAGATGCAGCTTGCGGAAGCATTGCGCGCCGCCCGCGAATGGATGACGGTGCACTGAGCAGAACCACTTCGCAGAAGAGCCTGCACTTATCCAGCTTTTCGTAATCAAACCGCGACCGGCAGAGACAAGGCCGGCGCGGTTTTGCTTGGTTCCTATTCAGCTCAGAGCGATTTCAAAACCTGAGGCAACGCGGCCTCCAGAAGCGCCATGTCGGGCTCTTTTCCGGCGCTGATGCGGATGCAGCGGTTGAGAGGCTCGACACCCGGCATGCGAATGAAGACGCCGTGGCCCAAAAGTCCATCGACAATCGCGCGGGCGTAAGCCGCATCGCGTCCGCAATCGATCGCGACGAAATTGGTGGCCGAAGGCAGCGCCTTGAGACCGTTGGCGGCCGCGATCGCTCCAATGCGCTCGCGCGATGCCTTGATGTTGCCGACGACTTGCTTGAGATAGGCCGTGTCTTTCAGGGCCGCGATTGCGCCTGCAACGGCTATCCTGTTCATGCCGAAATGGTTGCGGATCTTGTCGAACGCTTTCGCAGTGCCTTCCGTCGTGATCGCATAACCGACGCGCGCGCCAGCCATTCCATAAGCCTTCGAGAACGTGCGCGTGCGGATGGCGTTCGGCATGTCGATCAACGCCTCGATCGACGGCGTCGAGCTTGCCGGTGCCGTTTCGCAATAGGCCTCGTCGAGCACCAGCAGCGTGGTTTCCGGCAGGGCCTTTGCAAAGGCCACGACCTCATGGGCCTCCCACCAGCTTCCCATCGGATTGTCAGGATTGGCGAAATAGACGAGCGGCGCATTTTCCCGGCGCACGGCATCGAGCAGCCCGTTCAGGTCCTCGCGGTCGTTCACATAAGGCGTGGTCACCAGCCGGCCGCCAAAACCGGCCACGTGGAAATTGAAGGTCGGGTAGCCGCCGAAGGAATTCACCACCGGCATAGGCGTTGCCGCTGCCGGGTCTATGACGAGCCGCACGATCTGGCCGAGAAGGCTATCGACACCTTCGCCGATCGCCAGATTTTCCGGCTTGCAGTTGAGATGGTCAGCAAGTGCTGCCTTGAGGTCGAAATTTTCCGGATCCGCATATTTCCAGATGCCCGTTGAGGCTTCCGTCATGGCTGCAATTACGGATGGCGCCGGGCCGAAGCCGTTTTCATTGGCGCCGATGCGCGCCTTGACGACCGCACCGCTCTTTCGCTCCAGCGCTTCCGGGCCGACAAAGGGCACGGTCGAGGGCAGTGAATTGATCAGCGGAGTAAAACGAGAAAATGCAGGCATGTGGGATAAGTCCGGTTGAAAGCCGGGACACAATAGAAAGCTTTCGCTGCTGTGCAAGGGTAGGAGTTTGACCGGTAGCCTTCCGGACGACGATTCGCGGAATGCCGGACACCTCGATGCATCCTGAGGTTTTGTGATCCGAAATATGCAATTTTAGGAATTGCTGAAGCGAGCAATCAATCTTTTCGGCCCATCTTCGTCGGATGAGCAAATTCGTGCTGATTGTTCTTGGAGCAGCGACCGCGAGTTTCCTCGCCACGGGCGGGCATACGCTGCTTCCGGGCATCCCCCGTTACGTCGAGGCGAATATCGGCACCTCATGCCGGATCAAGGGCAATATCTCGATCAACTCCGGTGAGCGCATTTATCATGTGCCCGGCCAGGAATATTACGATGAAACCAGGATCAGCGCTCAATATGGTGAGCGCTGGTTCTGCTCCGAGGCGGATGCCCAGGCGGCTGGATGGCGCCGAGCGCGGCGCTGATTTTTGCCGGAACCGCCTGCGGCACCAACTCCGTATTCCGACTCAGTGGCTCGTCTCGAAGCTCAGCCGAATGACATGGTGGAGGAATTCAGGGTTGATCAGCATGTTGAAGCCGACCGTCACCTTCTCCTCTTCGCGCGCCATGACCGTGCAGCCGATCTCGTCGCGTATGCCGAGGATGGCGAGGAAGAAATGAGACGGCACCGGAATGTGCGGGGTTACCTCAAGTTCGGCTCCCTGCAGAGAGATCGTACGGATCAGGCAGCGAATACTCGTCTTGGTGCTTAAATGGTGTTCGACGAGCACAATCTTACCCGGCCGATCAATCGTGAATTTTTCAAAGACACGGCGCAGGCCCGCCGGTTCTTGCATGTTGGTCCCGTCCATCAATGGGGCCATGGTATCCTCCTGACTTGTCCCGCGAATATGATTTTATTCCTGCAATTCTGATGCATTCTAAAGTTGATTGGTAAATTTTTCTCGATCTATGGTGTCCTTATCCGCCTCATTCCGCTCACTGGACACAATGTCGCGTTGTTGACGCCCACGCGTCGCGACGATACGCCTTTGCGGCCGTTCGAGGTGCTATCTCTTGGCGGTCGAACAGGAATGGAGCAAGCAAGTGACAGGCAGGCTGGTAATCGTCGGGGCAGGGCAGGCGGGCTTTGCGCTTGCGGCGAAACTTCGGGCATTGAAGGATACACGGCCCATCACGATGATCGGCGCTGAAGAGGTTTATCCCTACCAGCGGCCGCCGCTTTCCAAGAAATACCTTCTCGGCGAGATGAGTTTCGATCGCCTAACCTTTCGCCCGGATAACTGGTTTGCCGAAAACGACGTGGAAGTCCGACTCTCCACCTATGTCGAGGAAATCGACCGCGAGAAAAAGACCGTCCGCATGCAGGATGGTTCGGGGCTCGAATATGAAACCCTGGCGCTGACGACGGGCTCCACCCCGCGTACTTTGCCTGCCAGCATCGGCGGCGAACTTAAGGGTGTATATACTGTCCGCGACAAGCGTGACGCGGATCGGCTGGCCGATGAAATGAAGGCCGGTCGTCGCCTGCTGATCATCGGCGGCGGTTATATCGGGCTGGAAGCGGCGGCCGTTGCACGCCATCTCGGTCTCGACGTAACGCTGATCGAAATGGCCGACCGTATACTCGCCCGTGTTGCCTCGAAGGAGACCGCAGACATCATGCGCGCGATACATAAAGAGCGCGGTGTCGTGATTCGCGAAAAGACCGGCCTTACTCGCCTGATCGGCGAGGATGACCAAGTACGTGCCGCCGAACTTTCCGATGGCACGGTCATCGATGTGGATTTCGTCATCGTCGGCATCGGTGTCACCCCGAACGACCGTCTGGCGCAGGATTGCGGCCTCGATGTCGGCAACGGCATCATCGTCGACGAATTTGCCCGCACCTCCGACCCATCGATCTTCGCCATGGGCGATTGCGCCCTGTTGCCGTGGGAAGAGGGGCGCATTCGCCTAGAATCGGTACAGAACGCCGTCGACCAGGCCGAATCGGTTGCCGCGACACTTGCCGGCAACGCTAGGCCCTATTTGCCAAAACCATGGTTCTGGTCCGACCAGTACGATGTGAAGCTGCAGATCGCTGGCTTTAATCTCGGCTATGACGAGACGCTGGTGCGCGAAGGCAGCCGCGAGGGAGCCGTCTCGGTCTGGTATTTCCGGAACGGCATGCTGATTGCTGTCGATGCGATCAACGATGCGAAGGCCTATGTAACCGGCAAGAAGATGCTGGAAACCGGCATCAACCCGGACAGGTCCCGCCTGGCCGATCCGGCCACGGATCTCAAGTTGCTGTTATCTTGATTATATATGGTCTGCATTTCGCGGCCGGGATTTATGACGAAAAGGCATAGGAGGAGAAATGCCGGTACCGAAGAATGACTTTAAGGCTGCGATCAGTGCCGGCCGCCAGCAGATTGGCCTATGGCTGAACACCGGCGAGGCGCTTCCGGCGGAGATTGCTGCAAGCGCGGGCTTCGATTGGCTGGTGATCGATTCGGAACACGGGCCGAATGATCTGCGCAGCATTATCGCCCAGTTACGGGCGCTGGCTCCCTTTGCCGTCGAACCCGTCGTGCGCCCGCCTTCAGGCGAGACATGGTTCATCAAGCAGTTGCTGGATGCCGGTGCGCGAACGCTCCTCATTCCCATGGTCGATTCGCCCGAACAGGCCAAAGCGCTGGTCCAGGCCGTGCGTTATCCGCCGCGCGGCACGCGCGGGCTCGGTGCCGCCGTCGCACGCGCTTCGGGTTTTAATGCTATTTCCGATTATGCGCAGACAGCCGATGACGAGATCTGCTTGCTGGTTCAGGCCGAAACGCGTGTCGCCATCGACAATATCGAGGCGATTGCCGCGATAGACGGCGTTGACGGCGTCTTCATCGGCCCGGCGGATCTCTCAGCCGACTTGGGCTGCCTCGGCCGAATCGAGGCGCCGGACGTGCAGGGCGTCATCGAATCGGCGATCGGCCGAATCATCGCCGCCGGCAAGCCCGCAGGCATCCTGACCTTCAACGAAACCCTCAATCGTCGTTACCTCGAACTCGGTGCAAGCTTTGTTGCCGTTGGCGCAGACGTCACCGAGCTTGCCGCAACGCTGAAAAAACTTGCCGGCCGTTACGGGCGCGGCCCGGGCGCAGGCCCGGCAGGCTCGGGTTATTAAGCCGGCAATCTCGTGGATTCGTCCGCTCCGCGCCGAAATAATGCTGCGGCTGGGGTTCATCCCCAGCCTGCGACGCCACTTTTTGCTAAAAGACCTTGCATTCGGGATTTATCCGCAATAATCAGGCCGCACCGGAGAGGTGGCCGAGTGGTCGAAGGCGCTCCCCTGCTAAGGGAGTATACGTCAAAAGCGTATCGTGGGTTCGAATCCCATCCTCTCCGCCACTATCCTTCATGAAATCGCTGGATCATTAGCGTGAGCGCACGAAGCGCCTGCGAGTTATGCCTGTTGCCTGTCGGCAACATTCTCGCAAGGCTACGTATTCGAATGTGACCTTTCCTTAAGTTGCTGTCGCAAAACCGTTTTCTTAACGAAAACTAAATTTTTAATGACCGCGGACTGCGGTTTTGTGTCCTTTCGGCAACATGGTTTTGGGAAGCTGCCTTGAAACTCTCGCTCATCCCCAGTTCGGCATTGCGCAGCTCACGGCGATTTGTATTTTCAACTCCGAAGCGCGGCGGTGGTTCGTCAGCTTTCAAACACGGGGATGGGCCCAAGGAATTTTTGTCCTTCGGTAAATCAAGACCTAGACCCATACGTAACTTTGACTGGAGGTCAAAAATGAACATCAAGAGCCTTCTTCTCGGCTCCGCTGCTGCCCTCGCAGCAGTTTCTGGCGCACAGGCTGCCGACGCAATCGTGGCTGCTGAGCCCGAGCCGCTGGAATACGTTCGCGTTTGCGACGCTTTCGGCACCGGCTACTTCTACATCCCGGGCACCGAAACCTGCCTCAAGATCGGTGGTTACGTCCGCGTTCAGGTTGACGGCCGTTCGGACTTCGATCTGACCGGTGCGCAGGGCGGTTACCGCACCAATACCCGCGGCCAGATCGCTGTTGAAGCCAAGAACGATACCGAGTACGGCACGCTTGCTTCGAAGATCACTGTTCGCGCCAATACGAACGATCCGGTTCGTGGCACTGACTTCTATCTGGAAGAAACCTACCTCCAGCTCGGCGGTCTTCGCGTTGGTTACTTCTACAACTACTTCGATAACGGCCTTCCGGGCGAAACCGTTCTTTCTGACGGCGGCCCTGGCTTCGGTGGCGGCGGCTTCGGCGGCGACACGCTCAACAACTCCATCCGTTACACCTACGACGCTGGTTCGTTCTCGGTTTACGGTCAGGTTGACGCGTTCAACTCGCAGGCTGGTTGGAAGACCGACAACGGTTCTGACGACGAAATCGGCGTCAACGGCGTTGTTACCGGCAAGTTCGGTGGCGTAACTGTCGACTTCTTCGCTGGTTATGACTTCGATCGTGAAGAAGCTGCCTTCGCTTCCACGCTGACGGCTGCCATCGGCCCGGGTTCGCTCGGCGTTTTTGCCGCCTACGCAACCGGTGCTAACCGTTACTTCGACTTTGCTGAGTGGACGATCGGCGCTGAATACGCCATCAAGGTCACCGACAAGTTCTCGGTTGCTCCTGGCGTTCAGTACTGGGACAACATCACTGTTGTTGACGGCGACTTCGACGCTGGTGACGCATGGCGCGTTGGTATCACGGCTGATTACAAGATCACCACCAACCTGGCTGCTAAGGCAACCATCAACTACACCGACGTAGACTCCGGTACGGACTCTGCTGATCGTTGGGACGGTTTCCTCCGTCTGCAGCGCTCTTTCTAATCTGATCTTTCAGATATGGACGAAAAGCCCGGCCTTGCGCCGGGCTTTTTGTTTCTGTTGAGTCGGATGCGGACGCAGAATTCCCGCAATAAGTAGTGGATGCAAATGCACGGACAGGCAGCTTTAGGTTCGGTTTACCCGTCAAATTTGTGACAAATAAGTAACGACCACGTCGCAACTGCCTGATGTTCGCCGGTCGCAGATGCAGAAGTGCTTGTAAGCACCCGCCGCCCGCCTGTACCTTGATGAATGTAAAGCCTAGAGTTGACCGGGGAACCCCAAATGAAAATCACGAGCCTTCTCATCGCATCGACCGCGGCGCTTGCAAGCGTTACCGTCGCGCAGGCAGCTGACGCAATCGTCGCCGCTGAACCGGAGCCGCTGGAATATGTTCGCGTTTGCGACGCTTTCGGCACCGGCTACTTCTACATTCCGGGTACCGAGACCTGCCTCAAGATCGGCGGTTATGTCCGCGTTCAGGTTGACGCTCGCAGCAGCGACGACTTCGGCGGCGAAAGCGGCTACCGCACCAACACCCGTGGTCACCTGACCCTTGATGCCAAGTCGGATACTGAATACGGCACGCTTGCTTCGGTCATCACGCTGGAAGCGAACACCAACAATCCGGACAACGGGACCGATTTCTTCCTCGATGAAACCTTCATCGAACTCGGTGGTCTCCGCGTTGGTTACTTCTACAACTACTTCGATACCGGACTTCCGGGCGAAACCGTTCTCTCCGATGGCGCACCGTTCGGCAATGGTGGTTTCGGTGGCGACACCCTCAACAACGGTATCCGTTACACCTACGACGCCGGCGCTTTCTCCGTCTACGGTCAGGTCGATGCATTCGACTCTCAGGACGGCTGGAAGGACGACGTACCGGGCACCGGTCGTGGCCAGGATGAAATCGGCATCAACGGCGTCATCACCGGCAAGTTCGGTGGCGTAACCATCGACTTCTTCGCCGGTTACGACTTCGACCGCGAAAATGCTGCTCTGGCTTCCACGCTGACGGCTGCAATCGGCCCGGGCTCGCTCGGCGTCTTCGCTGCCTACTCCTTCGGTGAAAACCGTTACTTCGACGCCGCTGAGTGGACCATCGGTGCGGAATACGCGATCGCTGTGAATGACAAGTTCTCCATCGCACCGGGCATCCAGTACTGGGATAACGTTGTTCTCGACGCCGATGGCGATTTCGACGGCGGCAATGCATGGCGCGCTGGTATCACGGCTGATTACAAGATCACGACCGGCCTGTCCGCCAAGGCAACTGTCAACTACACCGATGTTGACGCTGACGATCTCGGCGACGCCGACCGTTGGGACGGCTTCCTGCGTCTGCAGCGCTCGTTCTAATCCGGCTCTCGGATCTAATTTGGAAAGCCCGGCCTTGTGCCGGGCTTTTCTTGTTCTGGCGACGTCGAAATTCGTCCGTGATAAATTGGTAACTGTCAGTTTCCAACTGCGTGATGTAGTGGATCTGAATGTACGAAGCCGCTTGCACTTATCCTGATCGCGAGTAGCGTTTTTTCAATGTGCGAATGCAGCTCACCGAGGAAATCCCAATGAAGCTGACCAGTTTTCTCATCGCATCGGCAGCAAGCCTGGTTGCTACATCTGTTTCCCACGCCGCTGATGCCATTGTCGCTGCCGAGCCGGAACCGCTGGAATATGTCCGCGTCTGCGACGCTTTCGGCACCGGCTATTTCTATATCCCTGGCACGGAGACCTGTCTCAAGATCGGCGGTTATATTCGTCTGCAGCTGGATGGCCGCAGCAATTACGACATCGACACAAGTGCTGGCGCGGTCGAACTCGACGATGATGCTGGCTATCGCACAAATACGCGTGCGCAGCTCCGGTTCGAAGCCAAGTCCGACACCGAGTTCGGCCCCCTTGGTTCACGCGTCACGTTGCGCGCCAACAATAACTCCGACAGCTCGGACTTCGCGCTGAACGAGACCTATATCGAGCTGGGCGGTTTCCGCATCGGCTACTTCTACAATTACTTCGATACCGGCCTGCCGGGTGAGACCGTGCTGTCGGACGAAGGCCCGCTTTCGGGCAGCGCAACCGATATTTTCGGGGACTATATTGGCGGAGATACGCTGAACAATTCCATTCGCTACACGTTCGAATCTGGAGCATTCACTGCATACGGTCAGGCTGATTTCTTCAATTCGCAGGCGGGCTGGAAGACCGACGCCGATGGCAGCGCTGACGAGATCGGTCTCAGCGGTCTGGTAGGCGGCAAGTTTGACGCGTTTTCCATCGATCTGTTCGGCGCCTATGAGTTCGACCACGAAGACGGTGTCGTCGCATCTACTCTGTCGGCCGAGATCGGACCGGGCAAACTGGGTGTTTTCGGTGTCTATTCTTCCGGCCCGACCCGCTACTGGGATTATTCGGAATGGACGATTGGCGCCGAGTATGCCTTCGCTGTTTCCGAAAAGTTCAAGCTCACGCCCGGCGTCCAGTATTGGGATAACATCATTCCCACGAGCGACGACTATGCGGGCGGCAGTGCCTGGCGTGTCGGCGTGACGGCGGATTATCAGGTCACGCCGAACCTCCTCGCCAAGGCGACCTTCAACTACAACAATGTTGACATTGACACTGCCGGTTATGGCGATGGCGACCGTTTCGATGGCTTCCTGCGTCTGCAGCGGGATTTCTAATCACAGAAGTTGAAAAGCCCGGCTTGGCCGGGCTTTTTCGTGCTTATCAGGGTATCCTGCTATCGAACTGTTCGAGAATCGGGGTAAGGCGCGGCTGTCTATGGCTCTCGGTCTCACCGCCTGCCGAAGCGCAGATCGTCAACAATATCGGCCTTCTGCCCCAGCCGGGTCTTGTAGACCTGATAATTCTCCAAGACGCGCTGAACGTAGTTGCGCGTTTCGGGGAAGGGGATGCGTTCAACCCAGTCGATCACCTCTTCGAGCGACTTGCCACGCGGATCACCATAACGAGCAATCCATTCCGGCACACGCTTCGGTCCGGCATTGTAAGCTATGAAGGTCAGTACATAGGAGCCGCCGAAAGCGTCGATCTGCTCGCCGAGATAATGCGCGCCAAGCGTGGCGTTGTAACCAGCGTCACTGGTCAGCCGGTCCGCCTTGAAGCTCATCCCGTGCCGCTTGGCAACGCCCTGTGCCGTCCCGGGTAAAAGCTGTAGAAGGCCGCGGGCATTCGCTGCGGAAACGGCTGACGGGTTGAATGCGCTTTCCTGCCTTGCGATCGAATAGGCAAGCGCCTTGCCGGAACCGGCAATATCGGCGCCGGCCGGAATGACGCCGATAGGATAGGCGAGTGCCGCCACATCGACACCGCGGGAAAAGGCTGACTTGCCGATTCGCAGCGATAGTGCATGGTCGCCTTGTGCTTCCGCGCGTGCGGTCAAAAGCGAAAGTTCGCCCGGGCTGTCGATCTGCTCGCCGAGTGCCGCATAAAGTGCTGCTGATCGCCGGTCATGGCCGACGGCGTCAAGCCGCGCGATGGCACGGACCACCTCACGCGAAGCGAAGCGCTCACGGTCCTGCGCCGTGGGGGAGGGGTAGCTTACATCGAGCGTCGATTTGCCGAGTTTTGCTGCGGCCAACTGCCCGTAGAACGTGCCGGAATAACGCGCCGCCTGTTCATAAAAGTTACGCGCCTCTGGTCCGCCGGCCTCAGCCGATCGGCCGAGCCAGTAGAGCGCCCGCGACGCGGAAAGCGGCCGGTTGGAAGCTTCGTAAATCTTGCGGAAATGCGTCTCGGCCGTCGCCGGATCCTGAAGCGCCCTCAGCGCATACCATCCAGCATGGAATTCCGCATCGGCGCGGTCGACGGTAGATTGCGCCACATGATTTGCGACCAGCCTGTAGGCGGCGCTGAACTGACCTAGATCCGCAAGCCCGCGCGAGACGATCCGTTGCTCGTTCCACCATTCCGTTGGATAGACGAGTTTTGCCGGATCGCGCGGTATGCGCTCAAGCAGCTTTGCCGCTCCGGCATAATCGTTCTGCCGCCTTGCATATTCTATTTTGGCGAAGAGATAAGCGGGATCGCTCGCCCACGAGCCTGCAACAGCATTGATCAGCGCATCGGCAATCCTGGCATTGTTCGCAACGGCTGCCCACGCGTTATAAAGCGACTGCGCATTGCCGAGACCGGAAAACCGTTTCGCCTGCGCCACGCGGCCGCGATACATGAGATAGTCCATGCGGGTTTTGTGATCGGCTGCGGTGAACAACCCGCCGAATTCGCCAAGCAGCTTGTCTTCGGTCGCCACATCGAGTGTCTCGGAAGACCATAGACCGCGCAGGGTCCGGGCGGCCTCAGCGGTTTTCCCGGCTGCCGTCTGCGCGCGGGCGAGGATCATTGCACCTTCCGGCGTCTGCGGGCGTGAATTGCCCATGGCGGAAAGCACCGCTGCAGCAGGCGGGTTTTCGCGATAAAGCGCGCGTTCTTCCCGCTCGCGCAATCCGCCGAGCCCCGGCCAGCCGGTCAGTTCGCGTGAAGCGCTAGCAATCTCGCGATAGGGCACATCCTTCATTCCCGAACTGGCAATCGCCCAGGTGAGGATTTTGCGGTCGAGCGAGCCTGCCGGCAGGCTGTCGCGTGCAGCAATCGCCTGCGCCGCATCATTGCCGGAAAGCGCGTCGAGCCCGGTTTTGAGTGCAGAAGATGCAAGCGGTCGGTCGAGCCTAGGAATGGAACCGGTAATCTCGGGAATGGGCATGGCGGTTGGCGTGGGGATAGCCTGGGAGCCCGGTTGCGTTGGCACAGGCGCGCTCATCGGTGCGTTCGGCCGGGCAAAGGGAAGCGGCACGATGCCGCTGCCAGCGCCACCGCTCTGGGCGAGCACAAGGCTCGATATGCTGGCTGCACCCAATCCTAAGGTGAGGATCAGAGCGGGCTTCTTCATCCGGCGACTCGCGAAAAAGACATATACCCCTATTATCGGGTTCTCCCATTAGGCTCCGGCGGCATTAACGAAACCTTACCACGACCTCTAAAATACGTATCAATGAGCGGTGGCCGGCGATCAGTTTCCCGTGAGCTTTGCGCTTGTCGGCGATCTGCCTCCGCTTTATGGTGCGCCACCTTAGTCATTGATTACGGCCGAAGCATGGACTGCGGCCATTGGGAGTTTTGCATGTTCAAGGGATCGATCCCCGCGCTCGTAACGCCGTTCACCACTGGCGGGGCTGTCGATGAAAAAGCGTTTGCAGATCATGTCGAATGGGTGATTGCAGAGGGCAGCTCGGGCCTCGTTCCGGTCGGCACGACGGGTGAATCGCCGACGCTTTCCCATGATGAGCACAAGCGTGTGGTCGAGCTCTGTGTGGAGGTCGCTGCCAAGCGCGTGCCGGTCATCGCTGGTGCTGGTTCCAACAATACGACAGAAGCGATCGAGCTAGCACAGCATGCAGAACAGGCCGGCGCCGATGCTCTGCTTGTCGTCACGCCCTATTACAACAAGCCGACCCAGAAGGGGCTTTTCGCCCATTTCTCGGCAATCGCTGATGCGGTTTCCCTGCCCATCTTCATCTACAATATCCCGGGGCGTTCCGTTATCGACATGAGCCCGGAAACCATGGGCAAGCTTGCCAAGGCGCATAAGAATATCGTCGGCGTCAAGGACGCGACGGGCAAGATCGAGCGCGTCTCGGAACAGCGCATCTCCTGCGGTACCGATTTCATCCAGCTTTCCGGCGAGGACGCTACGGCGCTCGGTTTCAATGCGCATGGCGGTGTCGGCTGCATTTCGGTCACGGCCAATGTCGCGCCGCGCCTCTGTGCCGAATTCCAGGCGGCGACGCTGGCCGGAGATTACAAGAAGGCGCTCGAATACCAGGATCGTCTTATGCCGCTGCACAAGGCAATCTTCATGGAGCCGGGTCTCTGTGGCGCCAAATACGGTCTGAGCAAGCTGCGCGGCATGGAGCGCACCGTGCGCTCGCCCCTGGTCTCCGAGCTTGAGCCTGCGACCGAAGCCGCAATCGATGCGGCGCTGCGCCATGCAGGCCTGTTGAACTGAGGCATTGCCTTGGCGCTCGAAGTCGCTGACGCATAAGCTTCACATTCGGTCCTGACCGCATTATATCAATGCTTAACCCCGCTCATTGCTTTTGGGCGGGGTTCTTATTTGGAAAAGCAATTCCAGCAAAAGTGGGAACCGGTTTTGTGTCCGGAATTGCGTCAAACAGAGTATTGGAGCCTTTTCGCCTTTCGAAGAAAAGCGGATACGCTCTAAGCGGAATGGAATTCGTCTGATGGCACCCAAAGGCAGCCAGCGCGTGGTCAACAAGGTCGTTGCGGAAAACCGCAAGGCCCGGTTCAACTACGAGATCATCGACACCTATGAGGCAGGCCTGGTGCTGACTGGTACCGAGGTGAAGTCTCTGCGCGACGGCAAGGCCAATATTGCCGAATCCTATGCGTCGGACGAAGGCGAGGAGATCTGGCTGATCAACAGCCACCTGCCGGAATATCTGCAGGCCAACCGCTTCAACCACGAGCCGCGCCGCCGCCGCAAGCTGCTCCTGTCGAAGCGCGAGATCGGTCGTCTGCGCAACAGCATCAACCGCGAAGGCATGACGCTCGTGCCGTTGAAAATCTATTTCAACGAAAAGGGCAGGGCCAAGCTGGAGCTCGCGCTCGCCAAGGGCAAGAAGCTGCACGACAAGCGCGAGACCGAGAAGGAACGCGACTGGAACCGGCAGAAGTCGCGGCTGTTGAAGAACGGCTGAGACTGATCAAATGCGCATTCGGCGTAATCGCTGACCCTCTGCCCTCAAGCGGGGCCAAGGGAACGTGCCCTGTTCGAGATCTGCGGCGCACGGTAACGGCGTGGCTTGGGTCCTTTTCCCCGCCTGCGGGCAGAAGGTGCTGGCAGGCGGGATAAGGCGTTGAAGCTGGCGCCGAGGTAAAACCTCCACCGGAACCAAACTCATCCCCCGCCGTTTCCCCGCACGTTCATGCGGGTAAGCGGATAATGACGAAGAAGCAGTTTTTCACCTACCTGATGCTGGTTGTCGGTTTCGGCCTTGCCGCCTGGCTCCTTTATCAGGTTTTTCGCGAGCACTCGTTCTCCGAGATCGCCCAGTCGGTCCGCGATATCCCAGCTGCCAATCTGGCTCTGGCGCTCCTCTTCGCCTTCGGCTCCTATCTCTGCCTCACCGGCTTTGACTGGTGCGGCGTGCGTTATGTGAAGAACGATCTGCCCTATCCTAAAATCGCGCTCGCGTCTTTCATCGCGCTCTCCATCGGCCAGAGCGTGGGCATGTCGGGCCTCAGCAGCGGTGCGCTGCGCTATCGCTATTACGCCCACTGGGGCATGACGACTGAAGATGTGGCGAAGATCGTGCTGCTCTCTGGCGTCACGGTAGGGCTCGGCATGGCTGTGCTTGCCGGCATCGTCATGGTGATCAACCCGGAGGATGCTGCCGCAGTGCTGCGTCTGAGGCAGGGGGGCGTGATTGCCATCGGCGCAGGCTGCCTTGCCGCAACGGCACTCTACATCGCGCTTGCCGCCTTCCTGCGTGCGCCGCTGAAAATCCGCAACTGGACGTTCCAGATGCCCACCTGGAAAATTGCCGTCGCTCAAGTGGTCATCGGCACGGTCAACTTCGCTCTTGTCTCGGCCTGCCTGCGTGAGGTGATGGCGGCAGGTGCTGATGTCAGTTACCTCAAGGCTGCAACCGCCTTCGTGCTCGCCAATGTCGCGATCCTCATAACCCATGCGCCCGGCGGCCTCGGCGTGCTGGAAGCGACAGTCCGGCATGTCATGGGCGATCAGGCATCGATCGGCTCGCTGGTCGCCTTCCGGGTGATCTATTTCTTTATCCCGCTCTTCATCGGCCTGCCGCTGTCGCTCGTCGTCGAGGCCATCTTCCGGGCGACAAAGTCGGGCAGCCGTCCGCAGTCAAACGGAGATCAGCGCACCGCGGTGCCTGCCGGGTAGCCGGGTTGCCGCCCGCCAACTCCTTCCGCCATTCGGCGTTCATGTTCGATCAGCCAGCGTTTGCGCCACAGGCCGCCGCCATAACCGGTCAGGCTGCCATCGGCTGAAAGCACCCTGTGGCAAGGAATGACGATGGCGATCTGGTTGGCGCCGTTGGCACCCGCAACGGCGCGGGTGGAGGAGGGCCTGTTCATGTCGCTCGCAAGTGCGCCATAGGTGCGAAGCTCCCCGGCCGGGATATCGCGTAGCGCCTGCCACACCTGCCGCTGGAACGGCGAGCCATGCTCGGCAAGCCGCGTCCTGAACCCCTTGTTTTGGCCGGAAAAATAGGCCTTCAGTTCCGCCTCGATCTCGTCGATTGGCGGATACCGTCCCATGACGATACTGCTGCCGCTCGCCTTCTGCAGTCTGCGGATCTCTGCCGGTAGCGCCTTGCGCTCGGCAAATTCCAGAATATGCAGGGCGTGCGTGTCGGCGATCGCGATCATCGGGCCGATCGGCGTATCGATCCAGTCGGCACGCAGAAGGCCCTTGCCACGCAGTCTCACCGGAGCTTCCCCGAACAGTCTTGCGATCGCGGCACGAAAGCCGCTACCGGATTCGTAACCCGCATCGAGCTGGGCGTCGATCACATTGGCGCCGTCATTCAGCACTTCCGCGGCCTTGCCCATTCGTCTCAGGCGCGCCATTTCCAGAAAACTCATGCCGAATTGCCGCTTGAACGCACGTCGAACGGTGGATGGATCGACGCCTAAGGCGCTCACGTCGCCTTCGCTCCAGCACCGCATCGGATCGGCATCGAGTGCATCGATCAGCCTTGTGACCACGGGATCGGTCTCGCCAAGCTTCAACATCGGCCGGCATCGATTGCAGGGGCGAAAGCCGGCTTCGAGGCATTCGGCGATCGTCTCATAGAAAGTTGAATTCTCGCGCTTCGGCTTGCGGGCAGGGCAGGTGAGGCGGCAGAAAATGCCGGTTGTCTTCACGGCCACCCAGGCAAATCCTTCATAGGAAGGATCGCGGGCGATCAGCGCATCATAAAGAATGTCGTCGGAAGGGCGTTGAAACAGCATGACACTCTTCTAGCCCGAAACGAAAATAGGCGCCGCCGAAAAACGGGCGCCTATTTTTCTGATTATGTCTGCTTCGACAGTTACGCGTCGGCCGGCTCTGTGGGCTCGGTCGGGCGTACCGCGCGTTCGCTCGGGTCGCGGCCGACCTCCGCCTTCAGCGTCATCAGGTCGATGAAGTGATCGGCCTGACGGCGTAGGTCGTCGGCGATCATCGGAGGTTGCGTCTGCATCGTCGAGACGACCGAAACCTTACGGCCGCGACGCTGCAACGCCTCCACCAGATTGGTGAAGTCGCCGTCGCCGGAGAAGATCACCAGATGATCGACGGTTTCCGACTGTTCCATCGCATCGATGGCCAGTTCGATATCCATGTTGCCCTTGATCTTGCGACGACCAAGACTGTCCGTGAATTCCTTCGCGGGCTTGGTCACGACCTTGTATCCGTTATAGTCCAGCCAGTCGATCAGCGGGCGGATCGAGGAATATTCCTGGTCTTCGATAAGCGCCGTGTAATAATAGGCGCGAAGCAGGTAGCCGCGTTTCTGGAAAGCCTTCAGAAGCTTTCGATAGTCTATATCGAAGCCGAGGCTTTTTGAGGCGGCGTACAAATTCGCGCCATCGATAAAGAGAGCAATTTTCTCTCTCGGGTCAAACATATGTCTCCATCCCTTTTTATGCCCGTTTTCCGAGCAGATCGGTAAAACGAAATATGTACCGACGATATCGGAATAATTCTTACATTACGAACTATTCATATATCTGTCATGTAAGTTACGATTCGCAATATTCCAAGCACGTGCTGATTGAATATATTCCTCCATCCCAAGCACTTTAGTCTTAATGTCCAAGGCGCGGACCATTCGACTACGAGTTCTCGGGCGCAGCGCTTGCCGGATTTGGTATCCGGATAAACAGGTGAACCTCACCCGTTTCTTCGCCGCCAGGCTTTGACAGAGATCATGCTGTCAGTGCTTTGCGCCTTCGAATGGAGCGTTTTCTCCTCAGTAAACGCCCCGTAACTCACCACTCGATTGGCCCCGGGTTTAGGAAAAACTTGAATTTCCCGTCCGATGGCTGTATCGGGCGTATCAATTCCGGAAATCCAGGACCGCAAAGGACAGGCAATGGCCCGCGTCACAGTAGAAGATTGCATTGACAAAGTCGACAACCGTTTCGAGCTGGTTCTGCTCGCAAGCCATCGCGCTCGCCAGATTTCGCAGGGCGCTGCGATCACCATCGACCGCGATAATGACAAGAACCCCGTAGTCGCTCTTCGCGAGATTGCCGATGAGACACTGTCTCCCGACGACCTGAAGGAAGACCTGATCCACTCGCTGCAGAAGCATGTTGAAGTTGACGAGCCCGAGCCCGATCCGGCAGCTCTGATTGCCGCTGGCGGTGTATCGGTTGCCTCCGACGTTGAAGATGAAGATGCTCCGGAAACCGTCAATTTCGACCAGATGTCGGAAGAAGAACTGCTGGCCGGTATCGAAGGTCTGGTCCCGCCGGAAAAGAGCGACGACTACTGATCGGCATAATGTGCCTGAGCGGATTTCAATCGATATTCGCTTGGCGCGGATAAAACGGTCGGAATAATCGCTCCGGTCGGAACGATAGTGCGCTGCGGCAAGGTATCGTTCATCCTGTCGCCCTAATCTGGTTGTCTCAATAATGATGGCTGCGCTAACCGATGGTTGGCGCGCCATTTTCTTTTGTCGCCACACCGTATTTGAAGGGCATTTCCGGGAATGATGAGGCAGTACGAGCTTGTTGAGCGGGTGCAGAAATACAAGCCCGACGCCAATGAAGCTCTTCTCAACAAGGCATATGTTTACGCCATGCAGAAGCATGGCCAGCAAAAGCGCGCCTCCGGTGATCCCTACATTTCCCATCCGCTCGAAGTAGCGGCCATCCTCACCGACATGCATCTTGATGAGTCGACCATCGCGGTCGCGCTTCTGCATGACACGATCGAGGACACGACAGCCACCCGCGCCGAGATCGACGAACTGTTCGGCGAGGATATCGGTCGGCTCGTCGAAGGTCTGACTAAGCTGAAACGCCTCGACCTCGTGTCGAAAAAGGCCAAGCAGGCCGAGAACCTTCGCAAGCTGTTGCTCGCCATTTCCGATGACGTCCGCGTTCTGCTGGTGAAGCTCGCCGACCGTCTGCATAACATGCGCACGCTCGACCACATGAAGGCCGAGCAGAAGGCACGCATTTCCGAAGAGACGATGGATATCTATGCGCCGCTCGCCGGCCGCATGGGTATGCAGGACATGCGTGACGAACTGGAGGACCTGTCCTTCCAGTATATCAATCCGGAAGCCTACGAGACGGTCACGCAGCGCCTGGCGGATCTGTCCGCCCGCAATGAGGGCCTGATCAAGAAGATCGAGGATGAACTGCGCGAGCTTCTGGTCGCCAACGGCCTGAATGGAACTTTCGTCAAGGGACGGCAGAAGAAACCCTATTCGGTCTTCCGCAAGATGCAGTCGAAGTCGCTCTCTTTCGAGCAACTTTCGGATGTCTACGGTTTCCGCATCATCGTTGACGACGTTGCCTGCTGCTACAAGGCGCTCGGTATCGTCCACACACGCTGGCGCGTCGTTCCCGGCCGGTTCAAGGATTACATTTCGAACCCCAAGCAGAACGATTACCGTTCGATCCACACCACCATCGTCGGTCCATCCCGCCAGCGTATCGAACTGCAGATACGCACCCAGCTGATGCAGGAAATCGCCGAATACGGCATCGCCGCTCATACGCTCTACAAGGACGGGCAGTCTGTTGCAGGCAAGGGACCGGCCAAGAGTGACGAGCTTTTGCCGAAGGAGAGCAACGCCTATTCCTGGCTGCGCCACACGATCGAATCGCTGGCCGAAGGTGATAATCCCGAAGAGTTCCTCGAACACACCAAGCTCGAACTGTTCCAGGACCAGGTTTTCTGTTTCACCCCGAAAGGCAAGCTTATCGCGCTGCCACGCGGTGCAACCCCCATCGACTTCGCCTATGCGGTTCATACCAACATCGGCGACACCACGGTCGGCGCCAAGATCAACGGCCGTATCATGCCGCTCGTAACCCGGCTGAACAACGGCGACGAAGTCGAAATCATCCGGTCCGGCGTCCAGGTTCCGCCGGCTGCCTGGGAAGAGATCGTCGTCACCGGCAAGGCGCGCTCGGCGATCCGCCGCGCCACACGCATGGCGATCCGCAAGCAATATGCCGGCCTCGGTCACCGCATTCTGGAGCGCACCTTCGAACGCGCCGGCAAGACTTTTTCCCGCGACGCGCTGAAGCCGGCGCTGCACCGTCTGGCGCAGAAGGATGTCGAGGATACGATCGCCTCTGTCGGTCGCGGTGAGCTTTCTTCGCTCGACGTGCTGCGCGCCGTCTTCCCTGATTACAAGGACGAGCGCGTAACCGTGAAGCCGGCAGCCGATCAGGGCTGGTTCAACGTCCCGAGCGCAACCGGCATGATGTTCAAGCTGCCGGCGAAATCCCAGACAGATCTGGAAAACGCCCAGGCAGCAGATCTCGTGGCGACCCTATTGCCGATCCGCGGACTTGCCGCCAATACCCAGGTGCGCTTCGCCCCGAGCGGCGCGGTCCCCGGCGATCGAATCGTCGGCATCATGGATGCGGGCAAGAGCAAGGGCATCACCATCTATCCGATCCAGGCGCCTGCGCTGCAGAAATTCGACGACGAGCCGGAACGCTGGATCGATGTCCGCTGGGATCTCGACGAAGCCAACAAGTCGCGCTTCCCGGCCAAGATCGAGATCAACACGATCAATGAACCCGGCACGCTTGCAACCGTCGCCACGACGATCGGTGCGCTCGACATCAATATCCGCACCATGTCCATGGGCTCCAACCGCGCCGATGACTTTTCCGAGATCGCGATGGAAATCGAGGTCTGGGACCTGCGTCAGCTCAACCAACTTCTTTCGCAGTTGAAAGAACTGGACTGCGTGGCCAATCTGAAGCGGGTTTATGATTGACGTGCGGCTGATGATTTAGGCCGATTTGACCTTCGAGGCTCGACATTCGCCTATGCTGCACTATCTCACTTTGATCGTCGTGTCGGAACGAGCAGCGACGGCCGAGGGATGAGATGGGCTCTCGCTCAAGGCGGGAGGCTCAATTGCCCCATACCTCTCACGATTTGCAGGCAATATTCGACCATGGATGGCGGGACGCTGAGGATGGAAAAGGCCTGAGTGCCAACCCCTATCTGCGCGACGAAAGCAATTACCGCCTCTCTGCCTGGGTTGAGGGCTATCGCGAGTTCGCGGACGGTATGAGTGCCGCATACAGAGATCAATTGGTCGATGAGGGCAAG
Source organism: Hyphomicrobiales bacterium (assembly GCA_900472575.1). GTDB lineage: Bacteria > Pseudomonadota > Alphaproteobacteria > Rhizobiales > Rhizobiaceae > Neorhizobium > Neorhizobium cellulosilyticum. Next base: position 202,218 of record UCIV01000017.1, on the reverse strand, counting down.
CAGGCAGGTACCCTTCTCCTCGACAACCGGGCCTGCCCGTACATCCTCGACCAGAGCAGTCTGCGCTATGATGCCTGGCTGTCGGGGTATCAGTCTCCCGGCGCGCAATGATCTTTCCGCATCGGACAGGTGGCCATCTGGAGGACCACACAATCCAGGTCTGCTCGCGCGCTTGAGATCAGGCGTGAATTTATCGCCTGGAAGCATTTGGAAGACACCGGCGATCGACAATCTCCGCTTGGACTTGGAGCATATTCGGTCGACGCCATGGAAGGATCATGCATTGCTCACCGTTATCCAAATCGACTTTCGTACACGATGGGAATATCCCGTCATGGTAGCAAGGCGCAGTGGAAATTCGGTCGCCATAAATGGTCCCGGACAGGCGTTGAATTACCTGCGTAACGACTTCGTTTTTCAGTCCGGGCGATCTTATTTGTCTGCCGTGTGGGCGTGTCAGTCCGTCCTGCGCTGCAGGGGAGACGCCGAGACCGCGCGACAGCATTTTATCGCCGCTTATGCTGACTACATGATCAAGCTCCATCCTTAGCCAATTCTCTGCGCAGGGTGATCTGAGCTTCCTATGCAGTCGGCGTCGTGCAGCAACTCCCCCGCAATCTCCATGCAAAGCCTTTATTTTCGCGCATGCCTTGTTGTTGGCCCATTAATCGCTATTTTAGATTTTATCGAACCTTGCTAGCGACTCTCGTCGGCAGCCTAACGGCTCTTCTTGATTTTCTCTCATCGTCGATTTAGCGCCGGGCAACCGGCTTACACAGCGATTGAAAGGAAATCGTTATGAGCACTGGTACAGTGAAGTGGTTTAATAGCACGAAGGGCTTCGGATTTATCCAGCCGGACAATGGCAGCGAGGATGTGTTCGTGCACATTTCTGCCGTGGAGCGTGCGGGTCTGCGCGGTCTGAACGACGGGCAGAAGATCAGCTACGAGCTCGTGCAGGACAATCGCTCCGGCAAAAGCTCCGCAGACAACCTGCGCGCAGAATAATATGTCATCGCCCTCGCGTGACCACGGATGTACTGGCACGCGAAAGGCTTGATGATAAACGGAGGTCGGGCGTCAAACTCCGGCCTTTTGTTTTGACCCTTGGAGGTCATGATGAGCAAGCACCGTTATGATGCCGGCGACGTGGTCGTCTTGAAGAGTGGTGCATTTCGCTTCGGCGAAACCAATGGCTCATGCCGGATTGTTGCTGTTTTGCCGGATGCTTACGGGCTGACGCAATATCGCGTCCAGTTTGACGGTGAGAATTGCGAGCGCCGCATTACGCATGGCGATATCAGTCATGAGGGTTCCGTGGATGTCTCGAAGACATCGACCGCGACACCGCTTCCATCTGGTAGTTCGTGGATCAACGTGAATACGATCAAAATCAAGAAATAGTGGCTTTGCCGCGTCAGGAGATATTTTGCAGGTACTTGTAAGAGACAACAATGTTGATCAAGCGCTTCGCGTTTTGAAGAAGAAACTGCAGCGTGAAGGCCTGTTCCGGGAAATGAAGGCGCGCAGCGCATATGAGAAGCCGTCGGTAAAGCGCGCCCGCGAAAAAGCCGAGGCGATCAGGCGCGCCCGCAAACTGGCGCGCAAGCAGATGCAGCGTGAAGGGCTGTTGCCTGCTCCGAAGAAGAAGGTCATTGCTCCTCGGGCTCGCTGATTGCCGGTTCGATATCGGTTCCCCGCGGCACCCGTCGCCGGAGGCATGGTTTTCAGATTGTTTTAGTGCGCTTTTGACCTGAAACGCAGGAGGACTGACATGACTGTGACGAAAGACCGTTTCTTCAAACCGACGAAGCTTTCAGCCGATGCAAAGGCGAAAACGACCAATTCCATCGTCCGCGACATTCTCGATTCCGAGGTCGCCGAGAGGGAAAAGAAGACGCAGAAACTTCGCGCTCTGCGCCTTGCGCAAGTCTCTGCAAGCCCATCCGGCACCTCCCGTTTCGGCAAGTAATTGGGTCGGCCGGGGCTAACCTCTCCGTTAAGCGTCACCTAAAACAAAACCCGCCGACAGCGTCGGCGGGTTTTGTTTTTCGTTTGATCGGAACCGCTCTTCTGTTCGACGGCCGAATCTCCAAGCTCAGATCGGGCTGACATAGCCGAAGCCGAGCAAGCCAAGCAGCGCCACGCCGATCACCACGCGATACCAGACAAACGGCATGTAGCTCTTGGTCGATACGAGTTTCAGGAACCAGACGATGACGCCGTAACCGACGACGAAGGCGATCAGCGTTGCAAGCGCGGTCGGACCGGCCGCGACCGCCGTGTCTTCCCCCATCGTCTTCAGGAGCTGGTAGAAGCCCGAGCCGAATACGGCAGGAACAGCGAGCAGGAAGGAATAACGCGCCGCCGCCTCGCGCGTGTAGCCAAGGAGAAGGCCGGCAGTGATCGTTCCGCCGGAGCGGGAGACGCCGGGGATCAGCGCCATCGCCTGGGCAAAACCGAAGATAATGCCGTCGCGCCAGATCAGCTGCCTAAGCGCATATTTCTTCTTGCCGATGCGGTCAGCCCAGCCCAGGATAAGGCCGAAGGCGATCAGCATCACGGCGGTGATATACATGTTGCGCAAGCCGTGTTCGATCTGGTCCTTGAAGCCAAGCCCCAGGATGATGATCGGCAGCGAGCCGATGATGATGAGCCAGCCCATGCGGGCCGCGTCCTTGTCGTAATCGCCGATCCTGAACACCTGACGTAGCCAAGCGGTGGCGATATTGATGATGTCTTTCCAGAAGTAGACGAGAACCGCAGTCTCCGTGCCGAGCTGGGTGATGGCCGTGAATGCCGCGCCAGGATCGGTGCCAGAGGGCAGGAATTCGCCGAGAATGCGCAAATGCGCACTGGAGGAAACCGGCAGGAATTCGGTCAATCCCTGGACAAGTCCAAGAATGGCGGCATCAGTCCAACTCACGCTCATGGCAGCTCCGAAGGTTGGGGAAAGGATTTAAAGGGTAAAAGGGATTTCTGAAGGCAGGCTGAAGGTCATGTTTGCATAGGTCTGGCAGCTTGCGATCGTCAAGCTGCAAAGCTTGGAACCGCTCAATGTGACGATTCTACGGTAGATCGTCCATGTCTCAAACATATCACGGCTATTCTCGGCATTTGCGCTATGCCTGCGAATGCCCTGTCATGAACGCGAACGGGCCGGATTTCTCCGGCCCGCCATGTTTCTTTCATAGGCAGATGCGGGCAGAGGGTGCCGCGTCACCTCAGCATTTGTTGAAATTGATCGCGTTGATGACGTCGTTATAGTCCTGCAGCAACTGCGTTGCGTCCTGCCGCTCCGCCGACATCATCTGGAACTGCGCTTTCTTGTCTTCCTGATAGCGGCCGTTCTCGGTCCGCAGGATGATCTGGCGGCCGGTGGAAAGATAGGCGTTGACGTTGAGCATCATCGACGAGCATCCGGCATTGTTCTTCTCGCGCACCTTGGCGTCATAACCTGTCGCCATCGTGTTGAACTGATCGAGCGAGGTCTTCAGCGCATCCTTCCTGTCGCCCAGCCCCTTGCCCTGCAGAAAGCCGTCGGCGGCGTCCATGCTTTCCTTGATGTGGTAGATCATGCCGATGCGGAAATAGTCGCGGGTATCCTTCTGCACACTTTCGAACTCGGTCTTGATCCGGGCGCGGTCCTTGGCGTCGATGGCGCTGATGAAATTGCCCTGCGCGGCGGCAAGCGTTTCCATGGCGGCGATGAAAGCCGGCCGGATCTCGCGACCATGCGCGCCCTTGTCGCTCAGATAGGTCTTAGCGGAGATATAATTGCCCATGTCCCGATCGAGCGGTTCGGCCTTCTCGGCCGCGTCGCGATAGGCATCGGCCGAACCGTCGAGCTCGGCGATGTCGGGCTTCATCTCACGGGCCTTGGCAAGGGCGTTCTTCAGCCTGTCCAGATTGTTGGTTGAGTAGAACAGGTTGTCATTCTTGTCCTTGCCGTCGAGCACGGGCTGGACATAGCTCTGGAAGGTCGCCAGTTCCTTGGCATAGGAGCGTTGGAACGAGTTCGCCACTTCGACATAGGCGTTGTATTTCAGCACTTCGGCCTGCTCGGCGGATGGCTGGTTCTGTTCTTTATTGCTGGTCTTGCTTTCGTCACAGGCAGAAAGCGTCAGGACGCAGGCCGCAACAGCCAGCGACCGGATCATGTTTCCGGTGTTCATCAAATTGTCCTCGTTTGAAATATCAGCTTGAAACCGCAGGATCGGCCGCATTGGCGGCTCGCACATCGGATCGCTATATCGAGATCACTTGGTTGGCGTCTCGGACCGATCAGGTTTCATCCTGTTTCGGGTCTGGTATCCGCTCCAACTACCTCCTCTTCACTGGTGGCGTCCGATGGCTCACAACAAGCCATGGTTATCAGGCGCACACACCGTTCTCCCCTCGATCTGTTGAAATGCCTGGGGACTTATTCATCTGCGCCCTAAGTCCGCTCGGGAAAGGCGGCGATCATCTGAAAATACATGATCTGCAGAATGTGAGAATGTTTCCTATTGGCGCAATCCCGGCTTGTCACCCCGAAAACGGCTTCCGCTGATATTTGCTATCCGGTGAAACGGAAACGGGCCGGATTGCTCCGGCCCGCTTCTCAATTCAATGATGCTGGTGAGAGCGATCAGACGGCGCCGCGGGTCTCGACATAAAGTGCGTAGACCGAGTGGCTCGACGCCATGTAGAGGCGGTTCTTCTTCTTGCCGCCGAAAACGAGGTTCGGGCAGCGCTCCGGCAGCTTGATGAAGCCGATCGCCTTGCCTTCCTTGTTGAACACCTTGACGCCGTTCAGCTCTTCCGGCTTTGCGCCGGCAGCACCGGACGAGCCCCAGCCGCACCAAAGGTTGCCGTCGACATCGACCTTGAAGCCGTCGAGACCGCCATTGTCGTCAGCGGTGATCAGCGCCTTCTTGTTGGAAACCGTCTTGCCGTCCTTCGAGACGTCGTAAGCCCAGACGATACGGTAGGGCTGCGCGCGGCCTTCAACGATATAAAGCTTCTTCTCGTCTTCGGAGAAGGCGATCCCGTTCGGGCCCTTCAGTTCGTCGGTGATCAGCGACAACTCACCTTCGGCTGAAATGCGGTAGACAGAATGCGGCAGTTCCGGGTCTGCCTTTTCGCCTTCCCACATGCCGCCGATGCCGAATGGCGGATCGGTGAACCACAGCGAGCCGTCCGACTTGCAGACGATGTCGTTCGGCGAATTCAGCTTCTTGCCCTTGTAGGTGTCGGCAAGAACCGTGATCGAGCCGTCATGCTCCGTGCGGGTGACGCGGCGGGTCAGATGTTCGCAGGCAATCAGGCGGCCCTGCAGGTCGCGGCAATGGCCGTTGGCATAGTTCGAATTGGCGTCGAACACGCTCCATGTCTCGTTCGTTTCGTCGAACTTCATGACCCGATTGTTCGGAATATCGCTAACCAGCAGATACTTGCCGTCACCGAAATAGACCGGACCTTCCAGCCAGCGAGCGCCGGTGGCAACCTGTTCCAGAGAAGCGCTGGCAACACGGTATTTCGCAAAGCTCGGGTCGAGAACCTGAATGGCCGGATCGGGATAGATCGGGGAGGGGGTGAAGCTGATCGCTTGGGCGGAGGCGTTTTTGATGGTGACGGCAGTTGCGGCTGCGACGGCACCGAATGTCATGAGGTTGCGGCGGCTAAGATCCACGGGAAAATTCCTTCGATAATAGTCGTTGATTTCATATCAATCTGCCCGTTCTGCGGGAGGCGGCAATCATCGCCTTGGTGCCCTGTTAACTTCGTAACATTGTGCGCTGCAATATAAATCTGATGCATTCTCCCCCCATGATTAAGGAGGCATGAAGGCCGATGATCGGAGAGCAAGGGCAGTTTTCTCGCCTTTGTCAAAAACTATAATGCAGTGCAGCAAATGTAAGATTTTTTTATGAAATTCGCCCTAGGGTGCGACAAGGACACAGAGATCGCCTGGTCGATCCTTCACGCGCATGATGCGCGCCGTCAAAACGGTTCCTGCATTTTCCTCCTCCCCCGAATGCGTGTTTTCAGTCTTCCTGAGAAGGTCCCCCCATGCTCAAGAACTTAAAAATCAAGACCAAGTTTTTGATGGCGATCGCCATCCTTGGCGTCATTTCGCTTGCCGGTCTGTTATTTGTGACCCAGCGTTTCAGCGCTGCCAATGAATCCTATTCGAATTTCCTGCATAACGAGAGCACGGCTGCGACCTTCGTACCGCGCGGTGCCGCAGGCATGTGGACGGCTACGACTTGGCTCAGCCGCGCTCTTGCACAGGACCCGCAATCCGCTGCGTTCAAGGATTTGTCCGAGCGCTTCGGCAAGGAAATCACCGGTGCGCGCGCACGTCTGGCACAGGTCCCCGGTCTTGTGCCGAGCCGCCAGGCCGCAACGGACGAATTGCTCGCAGGCGCAGATAAGCTCAAGGCAATCGGTGATGATCTGCTGAAGGCTCATGTTGCTGGCGACGAAGCGAAGGTCACCTCTCTTTCGGGTGATCTCGACAAGGCTATTGTTGAACTGTCCCCGAAGTTTGGTGCCAGCAACGGCGCCATGGCGGACCTGATCAAGAACGGCGGCGATCAGCTGTCGGCTGAAGTCTCATCCACCATCAAGTTCACGATTGTCGGCATGCTGATCGGTATCGCCGTTGCTATCGTGTTGGCACTGACGATCGCCCAGAAGGGTATCACAGCTCCGATGGCGCGCCTTCGCGAACGTATGGCGTCGCTTGCCGCCGGCGATGCCCGCGCTGCAATCGATGGTCTCGACCGAAAGGACGAAATCGGCCAGATGGCCGAAGCCGTCGAAGTCTTCCGTCACAACGCTCTCGAGCGCACCCGCCTGGAACAGGAAGCCGACGACAACCGCAGCCTGTCGGAAAAGGAACGCATCGAGCGCGAAGCCGCCAAGGCCCGCGAAGCTGCCGACGTCAAATTCGCCGTCGACAATCTCGCTCAGGCGCTGAGCCAGCTTTCCGATGGCAACGTCTCCTACCGTATCGAAAAGCCGTTTACCGCAGCGCTTGATGGTGTCCGCGGTGACTTCAACGCCTCGGCTGCAAAGCTGCAGGGTGCATTGGAACAGGTCGCAGAAAATGCCCGCAGCATTGAGGCCGGTTCGGCCGAGATCAAGTCGGCTGCCGACGATCTTGCCAAGCGTACCGAGCAGCAGGCTGCTTCCGTCGAGGAAACCGCAGCCGCTCTGGAAGAGATCACCACCACGGTGAAGGACGCCGCCCGCCGCGCCACCGAAGCAGGCAACCTCGTTGCCCGCACCCGTCAGGGCGCAGAAAAGTCCGGCGAGGTCGTCCAGAAGGCTGTTCAGGCCATGGAAGCGATCGAAAAGTCCTCCGGCGAGATCGGCAACATCATCGGCGTCATCGATGACATTGCCTTCCAGACCAACCTTCTGGCACTCAATGCCGGTGTTGAAGCCGCGCGTGCGGGTGAGGCGGGCAAGGGCTTTGCAGTCGTCGCTCAGGAAGTTCGCGAATTGGCCCAGCGTTCCGCAAACGCCGCCAAGGAAATCAAGACCCTGATCAACGCGTCGAATGAGCAGGTCCAGAACGGTGTGCATCTCGTTGGCGAAACCGGCAAGGCGCTGCAGACGATTGTCGGCGAAGTCCAGGAGATCAACCGCAACGTAAACGCGATTGTCGAAAGCGCTCAGGAACAGTCTTCAGGCCTGCAGCAGATCAACACCGCGGTCAACACGATGGACCAGGACACGCAGAAGAATGCTGCCATGGTCGAAGAGCAGACCGCAGCAAGCCATGGTCTTGCCCGCGACGCCGCTTCGCTGAACGCGCTTCTTTCCCAGTTCAAGCTTTCGGTTCAGACCTACCAGTCGACCGTTCGTGCGGTGAAGGCAAATGAAACGCCCGCGGCCTCGCCGGCACGCGCCCTTGGCCGCAAGCTGGCCGGCGCCTTCTCTGGCAATGCTGCCGTCAAGAACGAAAGCTGGGAAGAGTTCTAAGTCCGGCTCGTCCTGAGGACGATCATTCCCAAGATCAGGAAAGGCCGCAGGCAACCCGTCTGCGGCCTTTCCTTTGGGCAAAATCTCTCCGAAGTCGCCTTCCACCGGTATCGTGATAGGCGTTTGAACGGACGGTGCGGCATTTTGCCGTGAGTTTTATAAAATTCGATACAACGTAAGATTTTATTATCGGACCGGGTTCTATGCTCTGCCCGGGACATTCGAGATACCCCCTTGTTCTCAAGCGCGCATGATGTGCGTCGTTCCTCCAGATCACATGGTCGGACGGCTCCTGTTTGGTTGGCTCTTTCGTCGGGAGTCTGCACTGTTGCATCAAGCGCGGGATCCCGCGGCGGCTGGTGCTGCAGCAAATAGACTTGCGCATAGTGTCTCCGAGAACCAAGCCCGGTTCCCGGCTCAATGCGCTGAGTTCATCGCGTTGTGGAGGTATCCGATGCTCAAGAACCTAAAAATAAAGACCAAATTTCTGATGGCGATTGCGATCCTGGCGTTCATTTCGCTGGCGGGCCTGGCTTTCGTCACTCTACGCTTCGAAGAGGCGAACAGCACATATTACAATTTCCTCCAGAACGAGAGCACCGCGGCTGTCTATGGGCCTCGTGGTGTTGCCGGCGCGTGGACGGCTATCAACTGGCTGAACCGTACCGTAAGCCAGGATCCACAGTCGGACAAATTCACGGAATTCGCTGCCCGCTTCAATAACGAATTGAGCGGCGCCCGCGGCCGTCTGGAGCAGATCCCGGCCATCGTTCCCAGCCGAAAGGCCGCAATCGACGAATTGGTGAGCGCCATAGACGCCATGCGGCAGATCGGCGGGGAAATGATCAAGGCCCATGCCGTCGGTGACAAGGCACTGTTCGACAGCATGACGGTCAAGCTCGAACAGGCCACCATCGACTTCTCGGCAAAGTCGGGCGCCAACAATACTGCCATGGCGGACCTGATCAAGAATGGTTCGGACCAGCTCAATGCGCGTGTTACCGATGCAATTCTGGTCACGATCGTCAGCATGTTGATCGGGATTGCCGCTGCCATCGCTTTCTCCATGTTGATCGCGCAGAAGGGTGTCACCACGCCGATGGCGCGCTTGCGGGAACGCATGGCGTCCCTGGCCGCCGGTGAGACTGAAGCTGAAGTCGACGGTCTCGACCGCAGGGACGAGATCGGCCAGATGGCCGAAGCCGTCGCTGTTTTCCGCGACAACGCGCTGGAACGTCAGCGTCTCGAACAGGAGGCTAACGACAATCGTAGCCTCTCGGAAAAGGAACGCATCGAACGCGAAGCAGCGAAGGCCCGCGAAGCCGCCGACGTCAAATATGCAGTCGACAATCTCGCCGAGGCACTGAGCCAGCTCTCCAACGGTGATGTCTCCTATCGCATCGAGCAGCCTTTCACGGAAACACTCGATGGAGTGCGCAACGACTTCAACAGTTCGGCATCCAAGCTCCAGGAAGCGCTCGAGCAGGTTGCAGGCAATGCCCGCAGCATCGAAGCCGGTTCGGCGGAAATCCGCTCCGCAGCCGACGATCTCGCCAAGCGCACCGAACAGCAGGCCGCTTCCGTCGAAGAAACGGCTGCCGCTCTGGAAGAGATCACCACCACGGTGAAGGACGCAGCCCGTCGCGCCACCGAGGCAGGCTCGCTTGTCACGCGTACCCGTCAGGGTGCGGAAAAGTCAGGTGAAGTCGTGCACAGCGCTGTCAAGGCAATGGAGGAGATCGAAAAGTCCTCCGGCGAAATAGGCAACATCATCGGTGTCATCGATGACATCGCCTTCCAGACCAATCTTCTGGCGCTGAACGCTGGTGTCGAGGCCGCACGTGCAGGTGAGGCGGGCAAGGGGTTTGCGGTTGTCGCACAGGAAGTGCGCGAACTGGCACAGCGGTCCGCAAATGCCGCAAAGGAGATCAAGACGCTAATCACCGCGTCCAACCATCAGGTCCAGAACGGCGTGCATCTGGTTGGCGAGACCGGCAAGGCGCTGCAGATGATCGTGGCGGAGGTCCAGGAGATCAACCGCCACGTCGCCGCCATCGTCGAGAGTGCGCAGGAGCAATCCTCGGGCCTCCAGCAGATTAACACGGCCGTCAACCAGATGGACCAGGATACGCAGAAGAACGCGGCAATGGTCGAGGAGCAGACGGCGGCAAGCCACGGCCTTGCCCGCGACGTTGCATCGCTCAATGCCTTGCTGGCTCAGTTCAGGCTTTCCGGAGCCTCGGCAGAACGTTCGGCAAGGTTGCCGACCAAACCTGTGCGCTCTGCGCAGGTTGACGAAGCGCCCACCGCTTCGCCGGCGCGCGCTTTGGGCCGCAAGCTGGCCGGTGCCTTCTCCGGCAACGCGGCACTCAAGAACGACAGTTGGGAAGAGTTCTGAGCGTCTGATCGATAGCGGTTTCTGTAACCCGCTATCTCCGAAATAAGCGGTAGCGGCCGGGGACATGGAGTCCTCGGCCGCTTTCGTTTGGTGAGCAATGCTGTCTCGTTGCCGATAAGCCGCATGTTCGTGGTTGATTAGGAGGGGCGCGGCAATCGCATGTTGCAATATTTTATCGGAACAATATTCCGGTGATCGAAACGTAACTGTTTATTATAGCCCGTCGCCCTACACATTGTTCCGGGAAATTTGAGATATGCCCCGCTCTTTGCGCGTATGACACGCGCCGCCTTCGTCCGGCGGTTCCTGCGTTCGTTCGTTCATCTGTCCTCTTGCATGGATTTTCCAGCACGTATCGAGGTTTCCCTATGCTCAAAAATCTACGGATCAAGACCAAGTTTCTGATGGCGATTGCCATCCTTGGGATCATTTCTCTGACTGGCCTACTGCACGTTACAAGTAAATTCAGCGCTGCCAACAGCGCCTATTCCAACTTCCTGCAGAACGAAAGCAACGCAGCGACCTTGAGCCCGCGCGCTGCTGCCGGCATGTGGACGTCAACCACCTGGCTGGGGCGTGCGCTCGTGCAGGATCCCAAGTCCGAAAAATTCAAGGAACTGTCTGAGCGCTTTGGTCAGGAATTTGCCGCAGCGCGTGATCGCCTGACCAAAATTCCCACGATCGTCCCAAGCCGTAAGGAAGCAATCGATGAATTGCTTGTCGGTGTCGACAATCTGAAAGCGGTAGGCGATGGCCTGCTGAAAGCTTACGTTGCCGGTGATGCGGCTGGAGTTCACGATTTCTCGGCCAAGCTCGACGGGGTGATCGTTGCATTGCCATTGAAGTTCGCCGCCAATAACGTTGCCATGACGGAGATCCTCAACAACGGTGCCATCCAAATGTCGGCGTCCGTTTCGTCAACGATCCTTTACGCGATCTGCGGCATGGTCGTCGGCATCTTGTTGGCTATGGGTGCCGCCATGATGATCGCTCAGACGGGCATAACCGCACCGATGGCCCGGCTTCGAGAGCGTATGGCTTCGCTTGCAGTCGGCGAAACGGAAGCTGAAATCGTTGGTCTCGACCGCAAGGACGAGATAGGCCAGATGGCCGAAGCTGTGGCCGTCTTCCGCGACAATGCACTGGAGCGCATTCGGCTTGAACAGGAAGCCGACGACAATCGTAGCCTCTCGGAAAAGGAACGTATCGAGCGTGAGGCAGGTAGGGCGCGTGAAGCCGCCGACGTCAAGTTTGCCGTCGACAGTCTCGCTGAGGCGCTAAGCCAGCTGTCCGATGGCAATGTTTCGCATCGTATAGAAGCGCGGTTCACCACGGCGCTCGATGGTGTCCGCAACGACTTCAATGCCTCTGCCGCCAAGCTCGAGGCTGCACTTGAGCAGGTCGCGGGAGACGCCCACAGCATTGAAGCAGGCTCGTCCGAGATCAAGTCGGCCGCCGATGGTCTTGCCAAGCGTACCGAACAGCAGGCCGCAGCTGTCGAGCAGACGGCTGCCGCGCTCGAAGAGATCACCACCACGGTGAAGGATGCCGCAAGGCGTGCACAGGAAGCCGGTGATCTTGTCACCCGCACCCGTCAGGGTGCGGAAAAGTCCGGCCATGTCGTACAGAACGCCGTCAAAGCGATGGAGGAGATCGAAAAGTCCTCTGGCGAAATAGGCAACATCATCGGTGTCATCGATGACATCGCCTTCCAGACCAATCTTCTGGCGCTGAACGCCGGTGTCGAGGCCGCGCGTGCAGGTGAGGCGGGCAAGGGGTTTGCGGTTGTCGCACAGGAAGTGCGCGAATTGGCCCAGCGGTCCGCGAATGCCGCCAAGGAAATCAAGGCGCTGATCACGACTTCGAACGAGCAGGTTCGCAACGGCGTGGATCTTGTCGGCGAGACCGGCAAGGCGCTGGAGACGATCGTGGCGGAAGTCCAGGAGATCAACCGGCACGTCGTCGCCATCGTCGAGAGTGCGCAGGAGCAATCCTCGGGCCTCCAGCAGATCAATTCTGCGGTCAACACGATGGACCAGGATACGCAAAAGAACGCGGCAATGGTCGAGGAGCAGACGGCGGCAAGCCACGGCCTTGCCCGCGACGTTGCATCGCTCAATACCTTGCTTGGCCAGTTCAGGCTTTCCGGAGCCTCGTCAGAACGTTCGGCAAGGTTGCCGACCAAACCTGTGCGCTCTGCGCAGGTGGATGAAGCGCCCGCCGCTTCGCCGGCGCGCGCTTTGGGCCGCAAGCTGGCCAGTGCCTTCTCCGGCAACACGGCACTCAAGAACGACAGTTGGGAAGAGTTCTGAGTGTCAGACCTGAGATGAGCTGAGGGGCATTTGCTCCTCCGGCTGCGACGATATGTCCAACCGCGGGGGCTTGCCGGCTCCTGCGGTTGTTTTTTGAACATTTTTGCCGTGTCGCGCTCGTTGTCGCCAGTTATTTGGTCAATTTGACGGCCGTCAAAGCGCTTGCCATGCATTGGGAGCAAGCCTGCACCGCTTCCCAGGCGTTGGTAAAAGAGCCGAGGAAGTCGTATTTTAGCATCAGCAAAGTAACTGAACGAAAGATAAGACGATGTTTGACACAGTACGCAAGTTTGCACGCGCCCTGCGCGTTCCCTCGGCCCAGGATCGCGAAATGGCCTATCTCAATGAATCGCGTGATCGGATCGATCTCGAATACCGTATGCGCCAGGTCGACCGCGGTATGTTCCGCAAGTCGCAGTTCTAAATCTTGACCGCCGTCGTGCCTTTGGCCAGCGAGCCGGGGCACGAGATGCTGGATAGGGTGAAAGCCTTATGGCGACCCTTCGGGATTTCCTGGCGCTGGTTGAAGCTTGGCGCGGATCTTTATCCCCAAATTCGCCACGATTTTCGGTTTCCGCTATAATATCGCTTGATCATATATAGCCAGAACGGCCGGCCCTGTCCGGATCGATTGGACAGGTTAACTGGAATGCCCTTTCGCCGTCGTACTCCTCTTTCACTCAGTCAGAGGCTTTTCGGGATGTTCGTTCCGAAAAGAGGGTTTCGCCGTACGCTCGGTTATTATCGCCTCAAGGTCATGCGCATCGGTGGTTCTCCCCATGCCGTCGCCGCTGGCGTGGCGGTCGGCGTGCTGAGCGCATGGACTCCTTTTCTGGGGTTTCACGTCCTGTTCGCCATCCCGATCGCCTGGCTTCTTGGCGGCAGCATGATCGCTGCCGCAATCGGCACGACATTCGCAAATCCCCTGACCTGTCCGATCATCTGGCCGCTGACCTGGGAAGTGGGTCAGTTCATGCTCGGTGCCGAGCCGACCTCGCGCCATATCGATCTTGAAGCCCTGTTCGCCCATCTTGACGTCTCGCAGCTCTGGGGACCGGTGCTTGAGCCGATGCTTGTCGGCTCGCTGCCTCTGGGCCTGCTCTGTGCGCTTTTCTTCTATGCCGTGACCTATCTTGCCGTGCGCGGTTTTCGCGATCGTCGCCTCGGCCGCTTGACGGAGAGGGCAAGACACCTCAAGTCAGCCGAAACCGGATCGGCAATTTAGGTACAGGATCAGCTTGATGATTATCGGCATGGGGAGCGACCTCATAGACATAAGGCGCGTGGAAAAATCCATAGAGCGGTTCGGCGAACGCTTTACCCACCGCTGTTTTACAGAGATCGAGCGGGCAAAATCGGAGCGCCGCAAGAACCGGGCCGAATCCTACGCCAAGCGTTTTGCCGCCAAGGAAGCCTGTTCCAAGGCGTTGGGCACCGGTCTTGCCAATGGCGTGTTCTGGAAAGACATGGGTGTCGTCAACCTGCCCGGCGGAAAGCCGACAATGGTCCTCACCGGCGGTGCCGGCGACCGACTGGCCGAACTGATCCCTGCTGGCTATGAGCCCGTCATCCACATCACCATCACCGATGAATATCCTTACGCCCAGGCTTTCGTGATCATCGAGGCGAAACCGATATCCGCCTGATGCCGGCGCGGAAATGCATGCTTCCGACAATGCATGAAGGTTTAGTAATCTCACCACCATTGCCGCGGCTTGGCTAAGCGTTTAGACAGTTCAGCCACTCGCCCCGAGATAGAAAGAATTTTGACGTGTCCGATAAAGCCGAGACGAAGCAACCGAATGCCATCTGGGAAAACATCAAGGTCATCATTCAGGCCCTGCTGCTTGCCATGGTCATCCGTACGGTTCTGTTCCAGCCCTTCACCATCCCGTCCGGCTCGATGATGCCGACTCTGCTCGTCGGCGACTACATCTTCGTCAACAAGTTCGCTTATGGCTATTCGAAATATTCGCTGCCCTTCTCGCCGGACCTGTTCGATGGCCGTATCCTCGAATTCAGCGAGCCCAAGCGTGGTGACGTCATCGTCTTCCGCCTGCCGCAGCAGCCGGATATCGACTACATCAAGCGTCTGATCGGCTTGCCGGGCGACAGGGTTCAGATGCGCGAAGGCATTCTCTATATCAACGGCCAGCCGGTGCCGAAGCAGGCCGACGGTAGCTTCACCTCGGATTACCGGCAGGATCCGGGCACCAACGTTCCGGTCTTCCGCGAAACGCTCGACACCGGCAAGACCTACGACACGCTCGACCAGATCCCCAATTCCCGCGGTGACAATACGCCGGAATTCGATGTTCCGGCGGGCCATTACTTCTTCATGGGCGATAACCGCGACAACTCGCTCGACAGCCGTTTCGACGTCGGTTTCGTTCCGGCTGAAAACCTGGTCGGTCGCGCCAGCGTGATCTTCTTCTCGCTCGGCAACGACACCTCGTTCCGCGAAATCTGGAAGTGGCCGTCCAACATGCGTTGGGATCGTCTGTTCAAGGGCGTCAACTGATGAAGATGAAACCATTGTCGGCGGAAGAGCGAGGCCAGCTGGAAACGGTGATCGGTCATGTCTTCGCCGACAAGCAATGGCTTGACCGGGCGCTGACCCATGCCAGCACCGGCACCGCCAAGAATGCCAATTACGAACGGCTTGAGTTTCTCGGCGACCGCGTGCTTGGCCTGTGCGTCGCCGAACTCCTCTTCACCACCTTCCGCTCGGCGGAAGAGGGAGAGTTGTCGGTGCGCCTCAACCAGCTGGTCAGCGCCGAAAGCTGTGCCACCGTCGCCGATGAGCTGGAACTGCACCGCTTCATCCGTACCGGCGCCGACGTCAAGAAGCTGACCGGCAAGCGTATGCTCAATGTTCGCGCCGATGTGGTGGAAAGCCTCATCGCTGCGCTCTATCTTGATGGTGGTCTGGAAGTTGCCCGTGCTTTTATCCTGCGTTACTGGCAGGATCGTGCCAGCAAGCCCGATGCTGCGCGGCGCGATGCCAAGACAGAGCTGCAGGAATGGGCGCATGCGAAATTCAATACCACCCCGTCCTACAGGGTGGACGACCGTTCGGGACCGGATCATGATCCGCGCTTCACGGTAACGGTAGAAATAAAGGGCGTTGCGCCCGAAACCGGCACCGACCGGTCGAAACGGGCAGCCGAGCAGGTTGCCGCAACGAAGCTCCTCGAGCGCGAGGGCATCTGGCCGAAGAGCCAGGATTGATTGGATCGATATGACCGAAGACCACAACATTGCCGGCGAAGAAAATGAAGCTGCCGGCGGCCCGACCCATTCCGGCTTCGTCGCGCTGATCGGCGCCACCAATGCCGGCAAGTCGACGCTGGTCAACCGGCTCGTCGGCGCCAAGGTCTCGATCGTCAGCCACAAGGTGCAGACGACCCGCGCCATCGTGCGCGGTATCGCCATTCACGACAATGCCCAGATCGTTTTCATGGATACGCCCGGTATCTTCAAGCCGCGCCGCAGGCTCGACCGCGCCATGGTCACGACCGCCTGGGGCGGCGCCAAGGATGCCGACCTGATCGCGCTTCTGATCGACAGCGAGCGTGGCATTCGCGGCGATGCCGAAACGATCCTCGAAGGCCTGAAGGACGTTCGTCAGCCAAAGATCCTGCTTTTGAACAAGATCGATCAGGTCAAGCGCGAGGATCTGCTGGCGCTTGCCGCCGCAGCCAATGAAAAGGCCGACTTCGAGCGCACCTTCATGATCTCTGCGACGACCGGTTCCGGTTGTGACGATCTGATGAATTACTTCGCAACGACCCTGCCGGAAGGCCCCTGGTATTATCCTGAAGACCAGATCTCCGATCTGCCCATGCGCCAGCTCGCAGCCGAGATCACCCGCGAAAAGCTGTTCCTGCGCCTCCATCAGGAACTGCCCTATGCCTCTCACGTCGAGACGGAAAAGTGGGAAGAGCGCAAGGATGGCTCGGTTCGCATCGAGCAGGTCATCTATGTGGAGCGCGAGAGCCAGAAGAAGATCGCGCTCGGCAAGAATGGCGAGGCTATCAAGGCAATCTCGACGGCATCCCGCAAGGAGCTATCCGAAATCCTCGAGCAGCCGGTGCATCTCTTCCTGTTCGTCAAGGTTCGTGAGAACTGGGGCGATGACCCGGAACGCTTCCGCGAAATGGGCCTGGAATTCCCAAAAGGTTGATCGATCAACGATTTTTCTCGTTTCCCGTGCTCTTGATTTCCTTCAGGTCCGCCCGATCTGCATGGAAATAGTCCACAGTCAAACGTGATATATCCTATATATACGCACAACTATACGCGGTGAACTTGACACGACGCAACTGTGGAACTTTGATCTGATTTGTCACTGGTCTGATTCAGGCTGTTGGCTGATAGGGATGGAAAAAAGCGCCACAAGGATTGCGAACCGCATGGCCACCAGCAAATATATGGGACGAGACAAAGGCGTGGATTTGAAGGACGCTGTCGGGTTCTTCAGCTGGGATCTGAGCGAAAACAAAGTCTTCGCCGACAGTGTTTTCGCCCATATCTACGGTATTCCGCCTCACGAGCTAGAGATCGGAGCTCCGATCGAGCAGGTCATCAAGCATGTCGCGGAAGACGACATGCCGCGGGTGGCCAAGGCGCTGCACGAGACCATCGTCTCCGGCAAGCCGTGTCACCAGACCTACAAGATCAGTCATCCGAGCGGCAAGAGCATTGTCGTGACGGGGCAGGGGCGCTGCCTGCGCAACGGCGAAGGCATGCCGTCGATCTATACCGGTCTGGTGACCGCCGAGGAAAACGGTGTGAAATCTAACGACGCGGATCGGCTGGCTTCGCATTGCATGGAGGCGCTGAAGCTTGCCAAGCGCCGCCGCCACGCCTTGGCTGAACGCTATTTGACTTCGGCGCTGGGAGCGCTTGGCCGACGGGCCGAGAATTAATGGACCCCAAAAAGTAGATCCGGCGGCAAGCGATGGTGTGCCGCCGGCGCTTGCCGTTATTTTTGCCGCGCCATCAGCGCCTTGACTTCCTCGAAGCGGCGGCGGTTGTCGGGTTCCTGCTCGCCCGGGCCATAGCAGGTTTTGGAGATGCAGAAGCGCACCAGCCCGAAGGGCGGTGTCGCCTTGTCGAACTGGCACTCGATCTCATTGTTATAGTCTGTCGGCTTGGCATCCTCGCGGGTGGAATAGGTCAGGCGCGCGCCTGGCGGATCGAGTTCGGGGAAGGACTGCACGATCCCGGTCTTGAGCGATGGTACCAGTAGGAAATGCTTTGCCACCGCCACGCACGCCTGCTCCAGCTGCGGTGATTGCGCCGCAGCCGGCTGTGCCGGCAGGAAACCGGCAAGGGCCGCAGATGCCAAGGTGGCAGCGAAAACGATATATCTCATGGGAACTCCCTGAACCGGTTCTTGTTTGGCGAGAGAATTCCGCTGACAGTCAATTTGTTCCAATGGAGATGACACCCGATCGCAGTTTTTCGAGATCTGTTGCAGATCGCGAAACAGATTCAATCTGAACGACTTATGCGGTAGAACTGAATCGGTTCGGAAAGGTCTTCAAGTATCGATGCAGTGGCAGGACGAGGCGATCATTATTGGCGTCAAACGGCATGGCGAGACCAGCGTCATCGCCGAGTTGATGACGCGTGAGCGCGGTCGCCATCTGGGCCTTGTCCGCTCTGGTCGCTCTCGCTCCATGCAGCCGGTCCTGCAGCCGGGAAACCGGGTCGAGGCGGTCTGGCGCGCAAGGCTCGATGAGCATCTGGGTGAACTGAAGCTCGAACCTGTGAGGCTTAGGGCCGCAAAGCTGATGGAAACGGCCACCGCCGTCTACGGCGTGCAAGCCATGGGGGCGCTGCTGCGCCTTTTGCCTGAGCGCGATCCGCACCCGCATCTTTTCGATGCGCTAGATATCATTCTCGACACGATGGATGACCCCGCCGATGCGGGCGAGCTTTTCGTCCGGTTTGAACTGGCAGTGCTGAACGACCTCGGTTACGGCCTCGATCTTACCGAATGCGCGGCGACTGGTGTGCGGCAGAACCTCAAATATGTCTCGCCAAAAAGCGGCCGGGCGGTCTGCGGCGAGGCCGGTGCACCCTATGCCGACCGTATGCTGGCCCTGCCGGCATTTCTCGGGGAGGGGCCAAAACCTGCAGCCGACCGCGACAGCATGCTGGCAGCGTTCCGCCTGACCCAGTTCTTCCTTCACCGTCATGTCTACGAGCCGCGCGGCATCACCGCGAACGACGCCCGTGAAGGGTTCGTTCAGGCAGCCTTGAAGGCGCTCTCTGCGCGCCCTGTGGATCGTCAGGCCGGCTGAACCCTTATTCCGCCGGCTGGATTGCTGCCGGCCGGTCTACAGACTTTTCCTGGATCGGCCAGTGAACGATTGCGGCAAAGATGCCGAGCGCCACGCCGAACCACCAGACGGTATCGTAGGAGCCGAGCTGGTCATAAAGAGTGCCTCCCATCCAGACGCCGAGAAACGAACCGACCTGATGCGACAGGAACACGATCCCGCCCAGCAGGCCGAGATGCCGTGTGCCGAACATGATCGCCACCAGCCCGTTCGTCGGCGGCACGGTGGAAAGCCACAACAGCCCCATGACGATGGCGAAGATGATCACCGAAAGCGGCGTCTGCGGCAGAAGCAGGAAGGCTGTCACCGCCACCGAGCGCGCAAGATAGATGTAAGCGAGGAAATAGGGCTTTGAATATCGCTGGCCGATTACGCCTGCCGACAGCGAGCCGATGACGTTGAAGAAGCCGATCAGCGCCATGGCGATCACCGCATAACGGGCATCGATGCCGATATCGCGCAAGTAAGCCGGGAAGTGTGCCGTGATGAAGGCCACCTGAAAGCCGCAGACGAAAAAGCCGCTGGTCAGGAGCAGGTATCCCTTGTGGCCGAACGCCTCCCTCAGCGCTTCGCCGGCAGTCTGCTTGAACGCGGCTTGTGACTGTGTCCCCGAGCTTGAATTGCCGCGCAGCGGAATGGCGAGCAGCGGGATTGCCAGCATCATCACCGCCATGATGACAAGACTGTCCGACCATCCGTAAGTGGAGATGAGGGCCTGGCTCAGCGGTGCAAAGAGAAACATGCCTGCCGACCCCGCAGCAGTTCCGATACCGAAGGCGAACGAGCGCTGTTCGGGCGTCACGTTGCGGGCGAAAGCCGAGAGGATCGTGCCGAACGAGCCGGCACCTACCGCAAGCCCGACCATTACCCCGCCTGAGATATAGAGAATGCTCTCCGAATGCGCTGTCGACATCAGCGCCAGACCCGCCGCATAAAGCAGACCCGAGAAGGTCAGGACACGGGCAGTGCCCCATTTGTCCGCGATCGCCCCGAAGACGGGCTGGCCCAGACCCCAGGCAAGATTCTGGATCGCCATGGCAAGCCCGAAGGTCGTGCGGTCCCAGCCCGTATCGGCAAGCATCGGCAGCTGGAAGAAACCCATGGCCGAACGTGGCCCGAATGTCAGAAGCGCAACGAGCGCGCCGGCACAAATAATAAGCCAGGGCATCGTCGCTCGAGCGGAAACGGGCGCAGCTTGAGACATGGGTGTCCTCCATAATGGGAAGATGTTCATATACTCTCATCACGCGTTGGTGAAACGAGTTTTGCGAACGTCATCCATCAGCGCAATTGATGGCGCCGGGCTCGAATTGAGCGCTCGGACACGCGCCGAGCCGGTTTGTACGGTTACGTACGAAGGCTTGAGGCTTGCCAATTGGCAATTTTTTGTTAACCATAACTGACAAAGTTCAAGTCTCGCGATTTCTGCGATCCGGCTCATGACGACGCCATAATTCAATCGATTTATCCGGTACGTCATGACAAGTATTTTAGCGAACATTTCCGCCATGTCGGCGCTTCAGACGCTGCGGGCAGTCTCTTCCGGATTGAATGACACCCAGGAACAGGTTTCCTCCGGTCTCCGGGTGAAGGTGGCTTCCGACAACGTCGCCTATTGGTCGATTTCGACCACCATGCGATCGGACAACAAATCGATTTCTGCGGCAAGCGATGCGCTTGGTGTCGGTGCAGCGAAAGTGGATACCGCTTATGCTGGCACAGGCGCGATAATCGATGTGCTGACAGATGTGAAGGCGACACTCGTCACCGCCAGGGAAGACAGTGTCGACAAGGCTCAGATTCAGAACCAGATCTCGCAGCTGAGCAAGCAGGCCGACAGCATCGTCAGGTCCTCCAGCTTCAGCGGCATTAATTATCTGCAGACCTACAGCGGCGATCACATCAACAATATCAACGAGCTGGACGATGTCGTCGTGGATTCGTTCACCCGCAATGCGGATGGCGCGACGACGATCAACACAAGCAAGGTTGATCTGAGAAAAACCAGCATGCTGAACGATTTCGGCGGCGGCATCCTGCAGAAGGACGATCTGGATTATTACATGCCGCTCGGTGGAATGACCACCAGCAGCTTCTATCACGAAGGGCATGAAGACCATTATTTCGACGGACCGATCACCTTCAGCGGCAGCGATTCCGTGCAGTTCGATCTGCTGATCGACAACAGCCCGGAATCTGCCGGCATTCCTTTCCATATCACGATCGACAAGAGCGTTATCGATGCGGCACTTGGAACGAATGACGGCGAGATAGACAATGTCTCTCAATTGCGCACGGTCATTCAGCAGGCTTTCACCAATGTCGGCGCCAACGCTTACGCAGACGTCTACGGCACGCAGGCGACTTCGCCCGCGGATGCATACAATTACGAGATCCGCACGCTGGAAACGTCTCCGAATGTTGGATCCAGCATCTATATCAGCGGCATAACCAGCACATTCGGGCCAACGGTGGCAGAGCGCACGCTTGGTCTCGATTCGGTGCCCCGGATCGACCATGACAACATGATCACCAGCTCTTCGATGAATTTTCTCTGGAGCTTCAAGGTGATGCTGGACGCGACGATCTCATTTGACCTGAGTATCGATAACGCGCCGCTCCAGACTTTCGTGATCGATCGGACGGCCGTTGACACAGCACTTGGGACAACCGACGGCCGGATCACCAGTGGTGCCGATCTCAAGGCGATTGTCGACTATATCGTTCCAGGCTTTGAAGGCCTTGCCGTATCCGTTTCCGGTAACCGTCTGACATTCCAGGCGGATCAGGCGATCTATCCGGGTTACGGCAACAAGGCGGTGGATTTCTACATCAGCTCGTTCCGGCCGGATCCGCCCTTTACGCTGCGCTTCGATCTTTCCGAAATCGACGTCACAACCGACGATTTCACCATCGACGAATATCTGGAAGGCGTCGAATACATGCTCAGCCAGTCGATCGATAGCGGCGCCCTGCTGGGGTCGGTTCAGCAACGCATCGAGATGCAGGCGGCGTTCTCGCAAAAAATGATGGACGAGGTCGAGAGCGGTGTGAGCCGTCTGGTCGACACAGACATGGAAGAAGCTTCAATGCGTCTGCAGGCGTTTCAGACGCAGAAGCAACTCGCGCTGCAAAGCCTGCAGATCGCCAACTCGCAGCCGCAAAACATCCTCAGCCTGTTCAACTGAAACCGCCACTTGACCGGTTGACCCTTTTTACAGCGACCCCGGTGGCTGGACGGGCGGACGGCGCTTGCCAAGCTGTGCTTCGCGCAGGATCGTGAACAGGCCGGCGCCGATGACGATCACGCAGCCGCCGATCATGTTCCAGCTCATCACCTCGCCGAAAATGAACGTGCCGATCAGGCAGACGAGCACGGTCTGCCAGTAGAAGATCGGCTGCACCACGACGGCATCCAGCACGTCGAAGGCACGGATCAGAAGATAGTGCCCGGTCATGCCGGTGACGCAGAGTGCCAGCATCCAGAACCAGTAGTCGGGTGTGATCGTCTTCCAGTAGAACGGCCCGATGAGCGTGATCGCAACGGCTCCCGCAATGCCGGTGTAAAAGAAGCTGGTCTGGGAGGTGTCGGTTCGGCTGACCATGCGGGTCAGAACCGAATAGAGCGCAAACATCAGGGTACAGGTGATCGGCACGATGATGCTGGCGCTAAAGCTTGCATGCAGCGGATCAATGATCAAAAGAATTCCGATGAAGCCGACGCCGATGGCAGCCCAGCGCCGCCATCCGACGGTCTCACCGAGCAACGGCACCGAAAGGCAGGCGACCACCAGCGGTGCGGCCGCGAAGATCGTGTGAGTCTGGGCAAGACCGACATTGGCGAAGGAATAGATCGACACGACGATCTGGAAGACCAGAAGCGCACCGCGGATGATCTGCAGCACCAGCCTGCTGCTCTTGGCTGTTTGCTTGATGCCACCCTGGTTGCGGGTCGCGAGCGCCAGCACGAAGGCGGCGAAGAACCAATAGCGGATCATCGCCACAAAGACGGGTGGATAGGCTTGGCCAAGATGTTTGGAAATACCATCCTGAACCGCGAAGATCGAAACCGCGGTCAGTGCGAAAAACAGGCCTTGGGTGCGTGGTGTCATGAAATAAATGCTCTTGAGCGTTTTCCGGTCAGAAAGCGCCCAGGAAGCACGATGACAACGCAAGGCCCGAATCTTGATTTTTGAGAATGCAGCCGTTTTTGGCCGTCAGCACGCCATGCAGGCAACATATCATTGCGCATGGCTGCCATGCGTCAAGACGCCTATTGCCGTCCGCGGTACGCTCTTGTCGTGGAATTTCGCCCTGTGCGGCGTCAGGCGCGCCGCTTGATCGCCCAGGCATCGCGTGTGCCGGTAATCGTTGCTGCGTCACCGAGCCTGATCGTGCCTTCGCCGCGCGGCACGGCATTCCAGCCGAATAGCGGGCCGGGTACGCGCCGGTCGCCCGACATGCGGATACGGCCCATCGCCGGGATCGGACTTGGCCCCTCGCGCGAACCGGTCTGCTGGTCCTGCGTGGTCATGATGCAGCGGGCGCAGGGTTTGACGAAATCGAACCGGACGCCGGAAATCTCGATGCCTTCCCAGTTGTCTTCGGCCCAGGCCTCGTCATGGTCGAGCACGATATTCGGACGGAACCGGTCCATGCCCACGGAGCCTTCGCCGTTCTTCGCCATATCGGCGTTGAGCGCAGCAAGCGAACCCGTCGTGGTCACCAGCACCTGGTAGCCATCGGCAAAGGTCACAGGCGTATCCGGTCCCGCCCATTCGGCGCTTGCGATGCGCTCGGCCTTCTTGTCTAAAAATACGAGCTTCACCTCGCGACCGAGCCAGGTGGAAAGAATGGCATTGGCCCCGTCATCCGCGACTGCGGCGCTGACGGGAGATTTCCAGACGACGACGTCCATGCGCCGGTCGGCGGGCGGAACCGTAACCAGGATTTCGCCCTTGCCATCGACCGCAAAACGGTAGCCGACATCGCGTGGCTCGACCATCACCTGCGCCAGTTCCTGCAATTCCCGCTGGGTGATGAACTGTCCGGACGGATCGACCACCATCATCTGCCGGTCACCGGGAATACCGGCGGCGGTGATCACCGCTTTATTAAGCGAGATGCCGCGGCCGCTCTTCAGTGGGTAGAAATTCAGCTCCGCGACCTTCATCATATCGTCCTCAAATACTGTTCCGGATCTCAGCCCTGGATTTCGTCCAGGAACATATCCCTTATCTGTTTCAGCCGTTCGTGCCGCTCACCGGCCAGCACCCGCCCGGCCGCGGTCTGAAACCCGTCGGCGAGCTTGAACAGCTTGACCTCGAAATGGTCGATGGCAAAACTCTTGTCGTCCAGCGCACGCTCTTTGGCAAGCGGATCGATGGGGTCATAAAGGCCCGATCCCATCCGTCCGGCAATGTAGAAGCAACGTGCCGCACCCACCATGCCGATCGCGTCCAGCCGGTCCGCATCCTGCAGGATTTTTGCCTCCTGCGTTTCCGGTGGAATATTGGCGGAAAAGCTGTGCGTCGTGATCGCATGTGCGACCGCCTCGATCGCCGCCTTTTCCCAGCCCATGCCGGTCAAAATGCCGCTCGCCTTGTCGGCCGCCAGCCGCGAGGCCTGTGCTCTCAGCGGCGAGTTCTTCTCCACCGCCACGCAATCATGCAGGAGTACGGCAGCAGTCAGAACCTCGCCATTGCCACCTTCCTTCGCATGAATGCGCATCGCATTCCTGAACACCCGAAGGATATGCGCGATGTCGTGGCTTCCGTCGTCGCTATCGGTCGCGTGCGGAATAAGCTGCCGCGCCAGTTCTGCGTAAGGGGCAAACGCGGCAGCGAGGGTGAGTGTCATGCAGGGCTTTCCTTGGAATCGGGTTCGACACTCTTCTTCACCAATATCCGCTGGTAGAAAAGCCCGATCCCGATCAGCACCGCGCCAAGCCCGATGAAGGAGAGAGCTCTCAGGATGCCTTCGAGGTTCGACATGTCGATCAGGAAGACTTTCAACACCGCGATCAGCACCAGTCCGGCAGAGGCAAGCCTTATGCTCTTGGCGTCAAGCTTCGAGCCGAGCACCAGAAGTCCGACGCCGATGATCAGCCACACGACCGAATAGGTATAGGTCTCACCGGGAAGAAAACCCTTCCAGTCGGCGATATTGGTTCCCTGCCAGAAGCGCCGCACTGAAAGCGTAGCCCAGAGAAAACCGAGCACTGCGCCCGCAACCGCAAGCATTGCCACATAAGGCACCGGCCGCCGTCCTCGGGCGAGATAGGCGACGAGCGCGTAAGCCAGAGCCGGCAGCAGATAACCGAGCAGCAGCAGGTTGACGAAGGGCCACGGCCCGGTGTCCTCGCCCGAGAAGAACGGGTTGAGCGCAAATACATGCAGTGAAAGCACATTCGCCGTCGCCATCACGCCGGCGATCATCGAGCCGAAGCGGAAGACCGGCGAGGGGGATTTCAGGTCGAGCGTCATCAGTATGCCCGAGAAGCCGATGGTGATGAGCGTGTAGATCGACTGTTCGCCAAGCGTCGGCACATCGCCGGCAAGCTTTCCGCCGTTCATCGCGTGATGAACGAGAACCGCAACCGTGATCAGCGCCGAGAGCGAAGCGAGCGCCTGCATGATGTTGCGCACGCGAAAATCGGTCGCATCGCGCAGCAGCCAGGCAGAGATGATCGCAAGCAGGGTAGGGATGCCGTAGCCGATAAGAAGCGCGTTGAAGAACGGCGTCGTGCCGAGGCTGTTGGCGCCGATCAGCGTCGGCTCCCAGGCGATCCGGCCAAAGACGATCACGATCGCCGCCGCCATCATCCAGGGCAGTGCCGGCCATGTTCGCACCCGCATGGCAATGAGATAGGCAAAGCCGAGAAGCGATACGAGAACGGTGGTGACAATACCGTTGGTCAACGCATGCAGTGCCAGCATCAGGCCCGCGAAGGAACCGGCAACGGCAAGATTGGCCGGCCAGTCACTCCCGTCGTCCTCACCCTTGCGGAACAGCCATTCGGCAACGGCAATGAGCGCCGCACCGATCGCCACTCCATAAAGCCCATGCGTCCAGTCGCGGAAGAAATTGCCGAAGTTGATGAAGGAGATGAAGCCGAGCGTCACCGGCATCGCTCCCATCAGCAAGGCCCAGACGATCGAATATTCCCTTTCCTCGCGGCGGAAGCGTCTCAGGAAGACGAAGCCGAGCAGGGTAAAGATCGCGCCGAGCAGCAGGCTGACGGCAACCTCGTTGCCGGAAAGCGGCAGCGGCATCGGCGTGCCGTCAGCACCCTCCGGTGCGATGTAATCGAGCAGCGCAAGGGCTGTGATCAGCGTGCCGAGAACTGCACCTGCCGCCGACAGGACGGTCGGCCAGAATGCATAGGCGCGGGCCGCACCCAGCGCCGCAAGGGCGGCAATAACTGTCAGGAAGGCGAATTGCGGATCGACACCCGTGCTCGTGCCACTGGCGACGGTCGCGAGCGCAGCCAGCACGATCATGATGGACAGCGAAAGGGTGATCTTCAGCGGCCGCCGCTTGAGAAGCGAAACCCAGCCGTTGCTGGCGGCGGCGACATATTGCTGACCCGGCCAGAGAAAAATCGTGCCGGCAATCATCACCAGCATCGTAAGCGTCGGCGGCAGCGGATCAAAACCGGTGCCGATTGCGGCATAGACCAGAACCCACAGCCCGGTGCCGATATTGGCGAGCATCGGCACGACGGCCCAGCGGCGGATGCGCGAGGCGGCATTGACCGCAAGCCAGGTGATGCCGAGGAAGAGAAACAGCGCATTGGCGTTCGGCTCGTCCGTCGTCACCATCAGCGGCGTGACGAGCGAACCGAGCAGGCCGAGACCCGCCAGCGCCTGCCCATGCAGCAGGGACAGCGCAATCACCGCAAACGAGACCAGCGCCAAGAGCACGAAGGCCGTGCCGGAGCCGATGAACCCGTAAAAGGCATAGGCCGCAAACACCGTGCCGAGCAGCGTCACCGCACCGGCGGCCGTCAGCGCACCGGGGATCATCGCGTTGGCATAAAGCTCGGAAATCTTCGGCAGAGCTTTCCGCCGCACGATCTCGCCACCCGCCATCAGCAACAGGCCGAACAGTGCCGCCAGCGTCAGCCGTGCCGCTGGTCCGAGCAGACCGGCCTCGATCGAATAGCGCACGAGAAAGATGCCGCCGAACGCAAGAGCCACGCCGCCGACCCAGACCGGCCAGCGGGCACCAAGATAGCTTTCGAGATTTTCCCGTGACGGTTTTTCACGAGCCGGGCGAGGGGGCTTGGATACCGTTCCGTCAGCCTCGGCCTCGACAGGCTTGATAGCTTCGCCGTCCGTCTGAGCGGCCTGCGCATTGTCCGGCTCTTCAGCCCGCATCTCCTCCAGAACCGCGTCGGCAGCCTCTTGTCGCACCGGCTGCGGTGCGAGGGCCGGGGCGCCTTCCGCGATCATCTGCTTGAGTGCAGCAAGCTCCTTTTCCAACCCGTCCACACGGGCAGACACCTTTCGGTTCTGTGACACCAGAAAGAAGACAAGGATGACCAGCAGGATATCGATCAGGAACACGTTTACTCCCCTCAAGCCGGCGCGAAAATGTCGCAGGGGCCAGCGAAGTCAATGTAGAGGAAGGACCGGGCGAAAAAAGGGGCATACTTGGCCTTCCACAGGCCATGACGAGGCCCAGGCATGTCCGGAAAATGATGTGTTGCGGAAATCACCGGCATCGAGCCGGCGGGGAAGGATCGGATCGATCCAAAAGGTATCGGGTCCGGTCCTCGTAACCGGACCCGATACATCCTTGCCATCGTCTGCGCCCGGCTCCGGCTCGCCCGCGCCCTGAAAAAGGGCAGCGGAGGTCCGCTCGTGCCGATACTCTGCCAGGCGACACGATGGATAGGGATCCCTGTTAGACCGCGACCTCCTCGGAGGATTGAGGCGCTTCGGTTTCCGGCTCCTTGCCGAAAGCGAGCTTGACGGCCTTGGTCATGTCGCGGCTGACTTCCCACCACTGCTTGCTGCCGATCCAGTATCGCAGGGTGATCTTGGCGCTGCCCGCGTCGAAATCGGAAATGAACGCAGTCGGTGCGGGGGATTTCAGCACGCGCTTGTCCGCTGCCGCGAGCTTGATGAGCTTGCTCTCGGTCACATCGACATTCTCGTCCGCGCCGATCGAAATGGTGATCTCGTGGCGGCGGGAGGCAAGCCGGCTGTAATTGGTGATCGGCACGTTCCAGAGAGTGGAGTTCGGCGCCAGCCGATACACCCCGTCGGCTGTCTTCAGCTCGGTCGCAAACAGGCCGACATCGACGATGGTACCGGTGACGGCGCCCGTTTCGATCGTTTCACCGACACGGAAGGGGCGCAGTACCAGCAGCATGATGCCGGCGGCAATATTCTGCAGCGTACCCTGCAGCGCCAGACCGACGGCAAGGCCGATCGCGCCGAGTGCGGCAAGGATCGATGCCGTCTGTACACCGAACTGGCCGAGCACCATGACGACGACCAGGATCAGCGCCGCATAACGTATGATATTGGAGAAGAACTGCGACAGCGTCGCGTCGATGCCGCTGATGCGCGACAGACCGTTATAGACCCAGCGGCTGAGCAGCCCCGCCACCAGCCAGCCGAGCACCAGCAGAATGAGCGCGCCGATGACGGAGAAGGAATATTGAACGGCCAGAGCCGTCAGTTGTGCAAGCGCCGTTCGTGTCGCGACGACAAAATCGGATGCCTGATCCATTCCGCAAATAACTCCATTTTTCCTTAGCGCCCGTAATTGGCGCAAAGGGCTAAGAGGTCAAGGCAATCGCGGAAGGTTTTCTTCAATTTCAAGAAGATATCATATTATTCAACTATTTGGCGAGGTTTTCTGCTGTGTCTCTATCGAAAATGAAGCGCGACCGTCTGTCTCCGCACCGCGCCCTATCGCTTTCATCGCGGCAATCAGCCGGCCGTCGCGCTGAAGCATCCGGTCACCGATTTCGATCAGCCGCGTATTCGGTGTTGCATGGGGTGCGACCTTTCGCAGGCGCTGCGCCAGTCCGGCATCGTCTTCTTCCGGGTGAAGCGCCAGAATGGCGATGACAGCCGCTGCCGGAGAGCGGGAAACGCCCATCCAGCAATGCACGACAAGCGGCGCCGACTGGTCCCAGCCGTGGACGAATTCGATCAGCTGGGCGACATGCGCCTCGCTCGGCGCAATCAACCCGCCGGTGCCGGCAAAACCGATATCGTTCATCGCCAGTTTCAGGTGCCGCTCGGCGCGGATCACGCCCGGCCGGTGAAAATCCTGCTTTTCGGCAATCAGGCTCACCATTTCCTTCGCGCCGTGGCGAACGGCCGTCTCGGCAATGCTGGCAAGCGGGCAGACGACGATGGTGCTCACTTGGTCACCG
Organism: Hyphomicrobiales bacterium; assembly: GCA_900472575.1. Classification (GTDB taxonomy): domain Bacteria; phylum Pseudomonadota; class Alphaproteobacteria; order Rhizobiales; family Rhizobiaceae; genus Neorhizobium; species Neorhizobium cellulosilyticum. The sequence continues at coordinate 172,779 of UCIV01000017.1, read as the reverse complement.
CCTTCGTCCGTTCCGCCTCGATCGCCTCGAACCTTGCGATGAACAAGGCCTGCGCCTCGATGGCCGAAAGCGGCTGAAGCGGCAGCATCTCGCGGGTAATGCCGCGCGGCTGGCCGAAGAATTTGCGCGCCTCGGCCGTGGTAAAGCCGGCAAGCTCGGTCGCTTCGAAATAGGCGGCAACCGTATCGGCCTTCTTGATCAGCACCTTCAACGCCTTGGTCGGATGCGGTGGCAGGCCGAAGCGGATATGTACGGCTGCTTCCAGCCGCGCCTCGACTGTCTTGTAGCCGCCACCGACCACCGACTTGAAGGGCGAGATCATGTCGCCGATCACATATTCAGGTGCGTCATGCAAAAGCGTCATCTGCAGTGCATCGAAAGACGCATTCTCGTTACAGCGGCGAAAGATTTCTTCCACCACAAGGCAATGCTGGGCAACGGAAAACGCGTGGTCACCGCGCGTCTGGCCGTTCCAGCGGGCAACGCGGGCAAGCCCGTGGGCAATATCGGCAATCTCGACATCGAGCGGCGAGGGATCGAGCAGATCGAGCCGCCGGCCCGAAAGCATGCGCTGCCAGGCGCGCGCGGCAGAGGTCGCACCTGTGGTCGCACTCAAGATTCAGCCCCCTCGGCGTCGGCAGGGAAGGTGAGGCCGGTCCATGCCGGCAGTTCGATCGTCACCGGCACATCGCCGGCCAGAAGCGGAACGCCATTGGCGACAGCATCCCCGACACGGTCGATCCGCACGATGGCGAGCGCTTGTCTGTCCGACACAGATCCGAGCGTGCCGACAGGTTTTCCGTTTGCCGTAATCTCTGTGCCCGCTGCCGGAAGTGCGGCTTCCGCGGTCACATGCGCCACGCGGCGGCGGGCGGTGCCGCGATGCTGCATGCGTGAGACGACTTCCTGTCCCACATAACACCCCTTGCGGAAGGATAGCCCGCCATTCTTGTCGAGCAGAATGTCATGCGGAAACGCATCCTGCAGCGCATAGTCCTCGCCCGAAACGACAAGACCGGCCGTTATCCTGAGCGCCTGATAAACCTCTGCCGAGTTATCGGCATGCTGTCCCGGTGTTCGCGAAAGCGCGATCCCCGCCTTGGCGAATGCGCTATCCACGACCGCACCCTGATCCGCCTCTTCACCCCAGAACACGGTCACGCCATCTTCAGGCAGGGCGGCAAGATCGACCGCCGCACGCAGCTTGTACATCATCAGCCGCTTCATCAGCGCATCGCGCTGGACAGTCTCTGTCTCGACGACAAAACCCTCACCATCCCGCCAGATGACGAAATCGAACAGGATCTTGCCCTGCGGCGTCAGCAGAGCGCCGGGACGCGCCTCCTTGTCCGGCAGTCCCTCGATATCGGTGGTGATCAACGAATGCAGGAAATCCTGTGCATCCTTGCCGGAAATGCGGATCAGGCTGCGGGTCGGAAGATAGGCTTTGGTCATGGAACGGGAATCCCTCTACTCCCCACGGAGATAAGTCTTCGCGGTGAGCGGGGCAAGCCGAATGCGAAGCCGTCAGTCCGTGTGGCCGCGACGCCAATAGGTGATCGAGGTCATCCGCGTCCGGTCGAGCCCGTTTTGCTTCAATCGGGCGCGGATTGCCTGAGCCTCGGCCTTTTCGCAGGCCGCCCAGACGAATGTCTCCGCACCGAGCGTCTCAAGCCTTGCAGCAAGCGCCGGTTCCAGCAATCCCGCCGTGCCCGGCTCCGCACCATCGCGATGCAGCCATTCGATCGAAAAATCACCGGCAGCACAGGAAATCGCCTGTTCCTCTAACCTGTTCGCCACTTCGATGATCGCATGCACCTTCATGTCAGGAGCGGCGAGTTCGATCATCCGTGCGATCGCGGGTAGCGCGGTTTCATCTCCGGCAAGCAGGAGATCTTTCGCTTCCGGCATGCCGCCCGCACCGGGCCCGAGCAGCGCTGCCCGGTCGCCCGGCTGCGCGGTCAGGCCGAATTCGGCCCCCGGCATACGCCGCCCGCAGTCGTCATGCACGACGAAATCGATCACCATTTCGCGGCGCGCAAGGTCGATGCTGCGGATCGTGTAATAACGCACCGCGATCTCGTCCTCGCCTTCCGGCCAGCCGATGCGACCATCGGCAAGCGTCACCGGCCAGACCGGCTCACGCCCCTTCGGTGGCATGAGCAGCCGCACATGCAGTCCTTCGGTCGTGTCGAAACGGGCCGTATCTGCGCAGGAGACGGTGAGCCGTCGCATCCTTGGCGTCACGTTGATGGCCGAGACCACGGTGATTTCGCTCAGATTGGCAAGCTTTTCCGGCTTCGGCTGGTCGGCCCATTCGAGCGTCAGCGGATCGTCGCCGGCAAACATGAAAAGATGTTCGGCAATGATGCCACGCGTCATCGACAGCATGTCCCCGGTCGAGCAGGCAAGCCTGATATCGAGCTGTTCGCTGACCTTTGAAATATAGGCCTCGCCGATCTCACTCGACAGCGTCACATGATCGCCGTCGCGAAATACTTCGGCATGGTCGATAAAATGCTCGCAGATCTCGCCCAGCATCTCGCCCGCATCGACAGGAATTGCCGTGCCGGTGAGGATGAATTCCCGATGTGGAAATGCAGCTGCGTTCACGATATTTCCTCCATGCGGGGTGAGAACCTGGCGAAGACAAAAAGAAAGGCCCAAACGGGGCCTTCCTGATTAACTTTACTGGAGTTGTCAACTTAGTGTTTCGGGTGGTCGACTTACCAGACCTTGCTGATCTTGAAGGTTGCGGTTCGCGCTTCGCCATAACCGCAGAAGGACGTCGTGTTGCAGCCCGCGACATATTCCTTGTCGAACAGATTGGTCACGTTGAGCGACGCTTTCCAGTCGTTCTTTTCGTAACGGATGCCGGCAGCGAACACAGTGGCATCGCCCACGCGGAACGTGTTGGCATCATCCGCCCAGGATTTGCCGCGGTAGCGCACACCGGCACCGATGCCGAAACCTTCGAGTGCACCTGTCGTAAACGTGTAGTCCAACCACAGCGATGCCTGTGAGTTTGGCACGAGCAGCGGGGTATTGCCTTCCAGGGCGGGTGTCAGTGGATTGTTGGTGAACTCAAGGTCAGTATAGGAATAGGACGCAATCATCTTCCAGTTCTGGTCTAGGTTGACCTTGCCTTCAAGTTCGATGCCGCGCGAACGGACTTCACCAAGCTGTCTGCTGAGAGTCGAGCCAGGGTTGGAAACCGTGTAGTTCTGCTTGTCGATCTGGAACAGCGAAGCCGTCAGCACGCCATCAAAGGATGTCGGCTCGTACTTGACACCAACTTCGTACTGTTCGCCCTCCTCGGGCTTTAGTGCGCCGTCGGTGCTGGCACCCACGAGAGGGCTGAAGAAGGTCGCAACACTTGCATAAGGCGTTACGCCATTGGCGAATTCATATGCGATTCCGGCGCGACCGCTCCATGCGGTATCGCTCAGCGAAGAATTGCTGGTGCCGAGCAGGTCTTCGACTTCGCTATCCAGATAGTCGAAACGGCCATTGAGCGTCACAATCCAGCCGTCACCGAACTTCATCTGGTCCTGCGCGTAAACGCCGACCTGATTGATCGTATAGACCTGATGCACGAACGGCGTGAGCGGCGGGATCGGGAAATTATAGGGGAGATCGGTAGGGTCTACCGGGGTCGGGTAGGCGCCCCACGGCGTCGCAAGCTGATCGTTGTCTAGACGGTAATAACGATAGTCGATACCGGCCATGAGCTTATGGCTTGCGCCGCCGAGATCGAATTCGTTCTCGATGCGGTTGTCGACATTGAAGGAGTCTGCCTTCGAGCGAACGTCGTCGGCATACATCAGGATTGTCGCATCCGCCTGCGAGTCGAAGTCGAACGGATAGAGTTGGCGTTCGCGCTTGTCGAGATGCGCATAACGCAGGTTCTGAGTGAACTTCCAGCCGCCTTCGAATTCGTGCTCGAATTCATAGCCGCCCATTGCCTGCGTAGAGCGGCCAATGTCGAAGTCCGCATCGCCCAGGTAAACGTCGCGATCAAGCTTGCCGAAGTTTGGGTTGCTGACCACCGTTCCGGAATAGGGAAGGAAGCCATTGGATGTATGCGTCTGGTCCAGATGGCTGACATAGGCCCAGACATTCAGGCTGGTCGCGTCATCCGGCTGGATCGTCACCTGCGGCATGATGAAACCGTGGATGTCTTCCTGCTCGTCCGAATAACCGTCGCCGCCGGAAAGCTTGCCGGTCAGACGGTAGCTGGCGATATCGCTGCCGCCGAGCTTGTCGGAGAGATCGAACGCGCCGTAACCGGCTCCGTTACTGTCGATACCGAGTTCCGTATAGAAGTAAGGCTGCGTGGTCGGCTGCTTGCGCACCATGTTGACGACACCGCCGGCATTGGCACCGCCGAGCAGCACGGAGGCCGGGCCTTTCAGCACTTCAACGCGTTCCAGCATGAACGGGTCGATCTGGAAGTTGCCGAACGCGTGGTTGGTCAAAGCCAGATTGTCGAGGAAGAGGCCGGTCTGGCTGGCATTGAAGCCGCGCACATAGATCCAGTCCGTATCCGGGTCGGAACCGTAAGGCTGCGCAAACACGCCCGGCGTATAAAGCAGCGCCTGGTCGACCTTGTCGACAACGCCGCGGTCGGACATTTCTTCCGTACCGACAACCGAAACCGACTGCGGGATTTCCTTGAGTGGCGTATCCGTCTTGGAGCCGGTCGTCGTCTGCTTGGCGACATAACCCTTGACCGGGCCGGTGCCGCCCTGTTCGCCTTCGCCCTGAAGCACGATCGGTGCAAGCGTCGTGTTGCTCTGGCTGTTCGTTGCGTCCTGAGCCTGTGCACTCCAGGCAGCAACCAGCCCGATGGCCGCAACGCCCGTCCAAAGACCTGCCTTCGTAACACCCGCTCTCATTGCGGAAGACTTGATCGATTTCTTCATTTTTGCCCCACTCGCACCGCTTTGTCTGCGGTAATGTAATAAGGTGAGTGGTTAACTCAGATTTGATTTATGTGCTTGTTCTGATGTGCGGGACTTGAACGATATTGGGCAAAGTTCTCACCCCTCGCGCGTTTGCTCGGATGTTTTATTCCGACTGTGACTTTTTCCACTGCGATGGCGCCAGCCCCATATGCTTGCGGAACACGCGGGAAAAATGCGCGTGGTCGGAAAACCCCGTCTCGGCAGCGATTTCCGTCAGCGGCTGGTCACCGGATTTCAGCATGTCCTTGGCGCGCGAAAGCCGCGCATTCATCTGCCATTCGTGCGGCGCCATGCCGGTCGAAGCCTTGAAGGAATGCGAGAAATGCGACTGTGACAGGCCGGTCAACACCGCCAGTTCTTCCAGCCTTATATTGCGCAGGCAATGCTGTTCGATGAATTCGCTCGCCCGCTTCAACTGCCAAGGTGCCAATGCACCGCGCTTGCGTGGCTCCGACTTGGCGAGCTTCAGCACGTCGATCAGAAGCGCCAGCGCCAGCCCGTCGCCGTAAAGATCGTGCAGTGGATCGGGATTGGCGATCTCGGCGGCGATCAGCTCGGCAAGCGCCATGACGCGTTGATCGGCGAACACCAGCTGCGGGTCCTTCAGCCGGCGCGGATCGAGATTGTCGCCCAGCCTTCGGCTCATCGTGTCCGTTTCGAAATGGATGTCGAGATGGCGGACATATTGCACGTCCTTGATGTCGATCCACAGATCCATTTCGGCGGGGATGTAGGAGATCGGGCTGACGCTGGCATCCTGCATCAACCCGGTTTCGCGCGGATTGCGCTTCAGTGCCGGTCGGCCCTGGCCGCGCTGGTCGAGAAGGATGAACAGGCGCGGATCACGCGCAACGTAATAACCGCCGGCGTAAGCGGCGCATTCCACATCCCACAGATCGGCGGTAATTCCGTTCCAGTATCGCCGACGCAATCCGCCCAGAACCGAAAATCCTTCGATCTGATTACGCATTCTCGGCTGAAACGTCATGCTCCGACCCCGCGGCTCCATTCTCGTGCCAATGACCACGAGTAAAACTATCCTTCTTTTATCAAGTTTTTTGCCTGTCTTCAACTGCGGCGAATCGCATGTCGTTCGCCCCAGAGGGGGGATGTTTTCCCGTCAGGCTCCGTGCTGAGCCGAATGCAGGCGGTTATAGGCGCCGCGACGCGCAATCAGTTCCTGATGCGTGCCCTGTTCCAGAATGCCGCTTTCATCGATCACGACGATCCGATCGGCGCCCTGGATGGTGGCGAGCCTGTGGGCGATGATCAGCGTCGTGCGCCCGACGGCAAGTTCCGACAGCGACCGCTGGATCGCCCGCTCGGTCTCCGTGTCGAGCGCCGAGGTGGCCTCGTCGAGGATCAGGATCGGCGGGTTTTTCAGGAACATGCGAGCGATCGCCACACGCTGCTTCTGGCCGCCGGAAAGCTTGACGCCGCGTTCGCCGACAACCGTGTCCAGCCCGTCCGGCAGGTCGGCGATCATCTGTTCAAGACGCGCTCGGCGCGCCGCTTCCATGATCTCCGCATCGCTGGCGCCGAGGCGACCATAGGCGATATTTTCCCGCATTGTGCCGCCGAACAGGAACACATCCTGCTGCACGATGCCGATCTGCTGGCGCAGCGATGCCTTGGTCATCTTGCGGATATCCATGCCGTCGATCGTGATCGAGCCGCTCGTAACGTCATAGAAGCGTGGCAGAAGCGAGCACATCGTCGTCTTGCCGGCGCCCGAAGGGCCGACAAAGGCGATCGTCTCGCCGGGCTGGATGGACAGGCTGACATTTTTCAGGATCGGCTTGTCGGCGCTGTAGCCAAAGGAAATGCCGTTATAGTCGATCGCGCCCTTCAGCGCTCCGACCGCGACCGCATCCGGCGCATCGGCAATATCCGGCTCGGTATCGACAAGCTCGGTGAAACGGCGGAAACCGGCAATGCCCTTCGGATAGGTCTCGATAACCGAATTGATCTTCTCGACCGGGCGGAAGAACACGGTGACGAGCAGCAGGAAGCCGATGAAGCCGCCGGCGGTCAACTCGCCCTGCAGCACGAACCAGGCGCCGCAGATCATCACGATCATCTGCGTCAGGCGCATGCTCATGTAGCTGAGCGAGGTGCTGGCGGCCATGATCTTGTAGGCTTCGAGCTTAACGCGGCGATAATTCTGGTTGTCGCGTTCGAACAGCGCCCGTTCATGCGGTTCGTTGGCAAAGGCCTGCACGACGCGCATGCCGCCGACATTTTCCTCGATACGGGTGTTGAAATCGCCCACCCGGTCGAAAAGCCGGCGGAAATTGGCGCTCATCCGCGCACCGTAGCGGCTGGTCACCCAGGCCGTCAGCGGCACCACCAGCGCGGTGATCAAGGCCAGCTTCCAGTTGACCGAGATCATCAGCGCTAGTGCGCCGATAAAGGTCATGATGGCGATGAACAGGTCTTCCGGTCCGTGATGCGCAACCTCGCCGATCTCTTCCAGATCTTTGGTCAGCCGCCCGACCAGATGCCCGGTCTTGTGGTTGTCGTAATAGCGGAAGGAGAGCTTCTGCATGTGGTTGAAGGCTTCCCGGCGCATATCGGTCTCGATATTGATGCCAAGCATGTGGCCCCAATAGGTGACGACAACCATAAGACCGGTGTTCATCGCATAGCAGATGAGAAGCGCGATCGAGGCGATCACGATCAGGAACCACTCCTGTGTCACCAGCAACCGGTCGACGAACAGCTTGACCGCCATGGGAAAGCCGAGTTCCAGCAGGCCGGAAAGAACCGCACAGCTGAAATCGAGAATGAACAATCCCTTGTAGGGGCGGTAGTAGGCAAAGAAACGGGAAAGCATTACGGCATCTCTGGAATGTGGTTCGGCGACAGAACGCCAGCAAGGAAGCAGCCAAACTTGAGCCGCATCCTCCATATTCGAAAATGAACGGGTTCGGAAAGTCCAAATATCCGCGAGGGCAGGCCGAAACTGCTCATAGTGTTGCGTTAAGGCGTCTATCCGCTGTCAGAGCATACAATGCGAGATGCGAAGCCTGAAGAGCGACGACCTCAGTCGCCGCCGGCCATGAACTTCCATTGTCCGTCCGGTGAAATGCCCAGACGATAGAAATTGTAATTGCCGGTCTCTTCCATGCCCATCAGGTCGCCTGCGGTGACGATGCGCAGCAGCTCGACTCGTTCCGGCGCAGTGAGCTCGGAAAGCGGCTTGCCGATGAAATAGGGCCAGACATAGGCCTCGTCCTGCGTTCCCGCATCGACCCTTGCAGCTCCCGTCGCCAGAAGATCGAGCATGATTGCGAGGATTTCCTGGCCTTCCGCATCGCCGGAAAAGTTTTTGAGCGTGTCGATCGGATCGTCGCTCTCATTATTCATGATCTGCGGCGGCTTCGGCGTGCCTTCGATCAGCGGGCGCAGCCGTTCGATATCACCGGACGCGGCTGCTTCCACCAGCCTTTCGCGCATGGCTTTCACCGGCGCGGGCAGGGCGGAGAGATCGCGGATGATTTCTGCCGAGGGCTGATCGGCAGCAGATGTCGATCCGGCTCCACCCGGATTGGCATCCGTCCCATCACTCTTGGGAGCGGTTTTGTCGTCGGCAGCTGGCGCCGTATTCTCCGCGTCTTGCTGGCGCGCGTCACCTTCGAGCGAAAGTCCGGGGCGCGTCTGGGTTGCGCCTTCAAACGCCTGAATCAGGGGCGTTTCCTGCGGGCGAATATCCTCGGCGGCAGGCGCCATGCGTCCATCCGAAAGCGCAAACGCGTTTGCTGAAACGCAGAATATCGCCGCCGTTGCCAGCAGCCTTGTCGTGACGGATTTGAAAATGGCGTTCCGCATGGGAAGCTCGAATATTACTGGATGTTGCGTTCGGGAGAAAACTCGCCGGCCAGCATGCGCTGACGAAGTGATTCGAGCAGGGCTTCCGCACCTTCCTCGCCACGCTGGCGGATCGTTTCGCGCATGGCGAAGGCGATTGCTGCGTCTGCGATGATTTCCGGCTCGATACCGTCTGCGCGTCCGTCTGCCCAGGCGTCGTTCTGATACTCGAGCGCGACCTGCATCTTTTCGTGGACGATCATGTCATCGATTTCGTTGCGGCCTGACTGCATACTGAACTTTCCTCGGTGCCGGCCAATGAGGCCGATTTGATTACTGCGCCGTTAAGAACTTTATCAGCCTTTTATCGAAACGACACGTCTTCCTGACGAAAGAGGTAAATAATCCGCTAATTTCCGAAACGCGAGGTTATTTCCGTCGCAAGTGTTGCGCCTTCGTTACGGTATCGCTCCTCAGCCGTGCGCGCCGCAACTGTGCAGGATGTGTGCACGGCAGCAAAGGAGCGGTATCCACGATTATAGGCGGCCGTCAACCGCTCCCGCCGCGCTGGCTCGTTTGCCGCATCGGAATCGAGCAGCTGCCGCATCGTCCGGCGCCAGTCCTCCTGCGGTGCGCCGCACAATTCGCGCAGGTAGCTGATCGAGCCCAGGACCTCGGAAAGCCGCAAAAGCTGCGCATCATAAGGGGCAGGAAGGGAGGTTTCCGCCGGTGCCTGCTGCTGAACCGGAGCCTTGGTCTCTGCCGCAGGCTTCTTCGTTCCCTGTGCTGCAAGCGGGGAGGCGACGATCAGAAAAAGCGGGAGAGCGAGGCAGGCGGCGAATTTCAAACGGAATTCCTTGGGTTCGTGTCCGGGGTCAGAGCGCCGATTCGCTTGTGCACGATTCGGCAGCGATCCGACGCGCCAATCTTACCGGTCGGCTGCAAGCGCCGCCAGCTTTTCGGCGCAATCGCGAACGCTCGGCGGACAGGGCAGGCGGCGGATCTCTTCCGCCGTATACCAGCCGGGATCGGCCGCATCGTCGGCGGCAACAGCCTCGACATGCCGATCGGCCTCGATCCTGAAGACGGAGAGAAAGAAATGGCTTCCGCCATCCTTCTCGCTCTTCAGGTCATAGGTGGCAAAGAGCGTCGGATTGCGCGCCTGGATGCCGGTTTCCTCGAAGAATTCCCTTAGCGCCGTTTCTGCCGGCGTCTCGCCCGGCTCCGCCCGTCCGCCGGGAAAGGCAAACAGATCGGCCATCGGCGGGTTCTTCCGTCGGATTAGCAGAAAGCGACCATCACGTTCAAGGATTGCGGAAGAGGCGGCCTGGGGGGAGAGGGGCATGTTTTGATATTACTCGGTAACAGGGAGGTTGTGCGGCTGCCAAATCCTAACCTCACATCGCGATATTGTAAAAGTATTGCAAAATACCGTATTGTCGATCTTTAAGGAGCATCCCATGGCGCGTGCGAAGACCTTTTCCCTTGGTGACGCTTATGATGGCATCCTGGCGGATCTCGTAAAACATGGCCGCTTTGGAACGGAAACTGAAGCCGTTCGGGCGGGCATACGTATGCTTGCCGACTACGAGATGCGCGTGCAGTCTCTTCGTCAGGCAATCCAGTCAGCTGAGAGCCAGATCGCAGAAGGCCTCGGGATAGAATATGATACTCATGAATCCCTGCTTGCGGATGTCATGAATGACGACGAAGGGCGGTAAAAGGGCGAAACGGCTTATCGTCTCTCCGCTGGCGCGTGCGGACCTGCGTGGCATTCGTCGCTTTATTGCTGCGACCAGCCCTTATTATGCAGAGGAATTCCTGACGGACCTGACTGCGAAGATCATCTGGATTGCGGAGGCTGATTTTACCGGTTCACCGCGCGACGATATCTCTGCGGGGTTGCGAGCCTTTCCCTATCGGCAGCGCTATATTTATTATCGTTCCTACGCAGATCGGATCGTGATTCTGCGCGTGCTGCACATGGCACAGGACGTCAAACGACAGGATTTCGAATAAAATCCCATGCAGACCTATCTCCTTTACGCCTTCGCTGCCCTTGCCGAAATTGCCGGCTGTTTTGCCTTCTGGGCCTGGCTGAAACTCGACAAGTCGGCGCTCTGGCTGGCGCCGGGAATGGTTTCGCTGGCAGCCTTCGCCTGGGCGCTGGCGCTGGTGCCGGCGGAGGCGGCGGGACGCGCCTATGCGGCTTACGGCGCCATCTATATCGTCACTTCGGTGCTCTGGCTCTGGGGTATCGAGGGCCGTTCGCCCGATCGCTGGGATGTAACGGGGGCCATCGTCTGCCTCGTCGGCGGGGCAATCATCCTGTTCGGGCCACGTAGCGCCTGATGGCGTCCAGTCGAATTTCTTGACCGCTCTCAAACGCGGTGCCATCTAGAGCCCATGTGTGGACGTTACGCCCTGACCCACAAGCCGGACGAGGTTCTCGGCATTCTTGGTGTCGCAGATTTCGAGGATGATTTTCCGCCGCGGTTCAACATCGCGCCGACGCAGCCCGTCCTCGTGGTCGGCCAGGCCGATCGCCAGCCGGGCAGCAACCTGCCGGATCGTCGAGCAACGCTTGCGCGCTGGGGGCTGATCCCCGGCTGGGTCAAGGACATGCGCGACTTTCCGCTGCTGATCAATGCCCGCTCGGAAACGGCGATCGACAAGGCTTCCTTCCGCGCCGCCATGCGCCATCGCCGCATCCTCGTTCCGGCCTCCGGTTTCTATGAGTGGAAGCGTCCGCCGAAGGAAAACGGCATGAGTTCGCAGGCCTACTGGATCAGGCCGAAGAGCGGCGGTGTCATAGCGTTTGCCGGGCTTATGGAAACCTATGCGTCGGCCGACGGATCGGAAGTCGATACCGCGGCGATCATCACGACCAAAGCCAATCGGGCGATCCGGGGCATTCATGACAGGATGCCGGTCGTCATCCGGCCCGATGATTTCGAGCGCTGGCTGGAATGCAAGACGCAGGAACCGCGTCAGGTTGCCGATCTCCTGAAACCGGTGGAAGACGATTTCTTCGAGGCGATCCCTGTTTCCGATCTGGTCAACAAGGTTTCCAACATGGGGCCGGATGTGCAAAAGCCGGTTGCTGTCGCCGAGCTTGAGGAAAAACCTCCGAAACCCGGCAAGGACACATCCCAGATGTCGCTTTTCTAGGCGGATTCCGCTCTCACTGTTTCTTCTCCCACCGGAATGCTTCCCAAATGAATCTTCTGTCTGCCGGTCTGTCCGGCTTTGCCCTCGGCGGGTCGCTGATCGTTGCGATCGGCGCCCAGAACGCTTTCATCCTGCGCCAGGGCCTGCTGCGCCGGCATGTCTTCCTGCTCTGCCTGATCTGCGCCCTGTCGGATGCGACATTGATCGCAGCCGGTGTCGGCGGCATGGGCGCGATCGTGTCGCAATCGAAAACGCTGATCCTGCTGGTCACGATCGGTGGTGCGATATTTCTGGGAAGTTATGCGGCGCTGGCCTTCAAGCGCGCCTTACGGCCTGCGGCCATGGTGGCGGAGAAAACGGAAGGCCTGTCACTGAAAGCGGCGGTCTTGACCTGCCTTGCCTTCACCTTCCTCAATCCGCATGTCTATCTCGACACCGTCCTGCTCGTCGGCAGCCTGTCTGCCGGCTTCGAAGGACGTGAACGTTTCGCTTACGGGGCAGGCGCAGCCATTGCCTCGTTCGTCTGGTTCTTCGGGCTGGGTTACGGCGCCCGTCTTCTGGCGCCGATCTTCGCCCGACCCGCCGCCTGGCGGGTTCTGGACGGCCTGATCGGCCTTGTCATGAGCGCGCTGGCGCTCGGTCTTTTGTGGAGTGCGTTCAGCGACTTCTGAGCGACTTACCGGACCGGCGTCAGCTTCGGCTTCCGCTTCAGCATCATGGCTGCTGCTGCAACGGCCTTGATGCCGAGCGGACGGAAATGTGCAGTGAAGTCGGGCTTCTGTTCCGGCTTTTCGGTCTTTTGGGTATTGCTCACGTCTTTATCCTCATCACTTCACCCGCATGATTCTTCTGTGCTGCGGGGCGCCGGGAAATCACCGGCAATAGGGGCGGAATAAAGGCTTATCCGCTGCTTTTCGATGAGGTGAGTCTACGCGTGGCAACTTGCCGCAGGCAGGAGCTGCAATGCAGCAATTTCAGTGCATTGCAGCGGGTGCCGTATTGCCTAAGTACGCGTCAGACGTGCGTACGTTCGTCCTCGATGGTGATCGTGCCGTAGCGTCGCTTCCATGCCCTTGCGCTGAATGGCAGCACGCAGAGATAGGCGACGACGGTGACCGAGAGAACTTCCCATGTGTAGCTCATCAGGAGCGCGACATAGAGAACGACGAGAAGCATGATCGGAAACATCATGTCCCGGCGGATCTTGCTCGACTTGCCGGACCAGACAGGCAGCCGGCTGACCAGCAGATAACCGATGCCGACCGTATAGGCGACGCTGCCATAGATGAACAACGGGGTACGCTCGACGCCGAGGAAGCCGAGATAGACCGGCAGCAGCATCAGGAGGGCTCCCATCGGGGCCGGCACGCCGACAAAGAATTCCGACTGCCAGGGCGCCTTGATGCCGCGGTCTTCCATGACGTTGAAACGTGCCAGTCGCAGACCCGCAGCGATCGCATAGAGCAGCGCCGCAATCCAGCCGAGCGAACGGGCACCGTCCAGCAGGAAGGCGTAGGAGACCAGCGCTGGGGCGACGCCGAAATTGATGATGTCGGCAAGCGAATCCATCTGCACGCCGAATTTCGACGTGGCCTTCAAGAGACGGGCGATCCGCCCGTCAATGCCGTCGAGAAAGGCAGCCAGCAAAACCATGGCGACGGCCAGCTCGTAGCGTGCCTCGAATGCGAGCCTGATACCCGTCAGGCCCGCACAGATGGCCAGAACCGTGATGAGGTTCGGCACCATCAACCGGATGGGGATTTCCCTCAGACGTGGACCGCGGGCCTCGTCGGTCGAGCGGTTCGGCTCTCCTGGGGGCATATCCATCATCCGTTTTCTCCTTGATGCTATCTATCAGCTGCGACGGCCGAGCGACGGGCCTTTGGTCGAGCCGAACTCAGCCAGCACCGTCTCGCCGGCAATGGCAAGCTGTCCGATCGACACACGCGCCTGTCCGCCATTCGGTACGAACACATCGAGGCGCGAACCGAAGCGGATCAGGCCAAAGCGTTCGCCTGTATTGAGCGGCTCGCCCGGCTTGACCCAGCAGACGATCCTGCGCGCAACGAAGCCGGCGATCTGCACGACGCCGACATTGCCATGGCGGCTTTCGATGACGAGGCCGTTGCGCTCGTTGTCGGAGCTTGCCTTGTCGAGTTCCGCGTTGACGAACTGTCCTGCGCGATATTCGATCACCTTGACTTCACCGCGGACCGGCGAGCGGTTCACATGGCAGTTGAAGACGTTCATGAAAACGGAAATGCGCAGCAGGGGTTCGGGGCCCAAGCCCAGTTCAACCGGCGGAACGACCATGGCGACGTGGCTGATGCGGCCATCGGCCGGGCTGACGATCAGATCGTCATCCTGCGGCACGACGCGCTCGGGATCGCGGAAAAAATAGGCACACCAGAGCGTCAGCACCAAACCGATCCAGAATAGCGGTTCGGCGAAATAACCAAGGATCAGTGACACGACAAAAAAGATTGCAACGAAGACGTAGCCTTCCTTGTGGATCGGCACGAGCGTGTTGCGGATGGTGTCGAAGAGGTTGATCAACTGTTTCTCCCTGGGGCGTAAGGCCTGTGTTAGCGGCACTGACTATCGAAAAACGGTATTCGCGGCAATGCGGTTCCGTGCTCCTCACCAAACCGTATGGGGATTGCAACCATCACGCGACGGATACGTTGGCACATGTGAATGTGAATCAGATTTTTGCTGCAATGCAGCAAAATGGCATGGCTTTTGCTTCGATTTTCATATGGTTGTCACAAAAGTCGGTCAGGAGGCAGCTGACTTACATCAAAGTCGAATGTTACGGATGCGCTTAAACCATTGTTGGGAGCACTTTTCGTATATTCGCTTCGGCTGGAACACGGAAGAGTTGGAGAAATGAGCGTTACTTGGTGCCTGATAGCAGCGGCGGATATTGCGATCGTGATCGCCGCAGTGGCTTATACGGTCTGGAGCCAGCGTCGCTATCGCGAACGCATGCGTTTCGGTTCGTCGCGCCGCTAGAGCGCCCTGCGCCCGAATGGACGCACAAGCATGCTCTGATGCGCAGGTGGAAAGGCTGTACTCGAGGTTTCTTCCTCGCTTTGACCACGCCTTTCTGTCAGGTGGATCTGTCTTCCGCCGCCATTGTCAACACCGTTTTGTCTTGAACAAGGCCGCCCGGTTGGCGGCTTTTTGCGTTTTATCGCAGTGTTCAAATACCAGCTTTCCGCGGTCAGATATGGGCAATATTTGAGATGGGATCGCCTGCGTGAATTTGACGCGCGATTTCTCGCATAAGGAGAATTTGCCACATCGAAAATGCCCCTTTTTGGCCGTAGTTTTGCAATGTGACTGTAGTCCACCCCGTGTACAGGTTTTGATAGAGGAGCAAAACCATGAAACGCGACCTGACCATCGAAGATGTCGTATCCGACCCATTGATCGCCCAGCTTCGGCGGGCCGATGGCATTTCCACGCCGGAGTTTGCGCAGCTGCTGCATGCGGCAGCGGAAATCTACGGTGTCGGCAAATCTCCGCGCCGCTCCGACAAGACGACATTCGTGTTGTGCGAGACGGTGGAGTTTACGCCGGAACGACGCGAAAGCATTCCGGTTGGCAAGACGCAGCCTAAGGCAGGTGTTCCATGTCTTGGCTGGTAGATTGCTATCCGGCAAGTGGCCTTCACAGCATTGGCCCCGTTGCCCGGCGGGCGCCCCTCGGCTTGCTGGGGTTTCAGATTTTCGCCGGGTCGACGAGACCGAGCCAGGTCGTCAGCGCCAGAAGCGGTGAGCCCCAGAAGGTCAGCACGAGAAGGTAGGCGAGCACGAGGCTGCCCGCCACCGCCATGCGTTTCCAGGAAAAATTCATCCGTCGTTTCATCGCTTCGGCCTAACTTTCTATTGGGATTCGCTATTCCGCCGCCGGCGTGCCGCGCGTGACGACACCCAGATCGTCGCTTTCGCGCACCTGGCGCAGATGTTCTTCCGCCTGTGTCGCTTCCCGCTGACGGTTCCACATCGAGGCGTAGAGACCGTTTTCTGCAAGCAGGCCGGCATGCGTGCCGCGTTCGGCAATCTCGCCTGCGCGCAGCACGATGATCTCGTCGGCGCCGATGACGGTCGAAAGCCGGTGGGCGATGACAAGCGTCGTGCGATTTTCCGAAACCTTGTCGAGCGCCGACTGGATCTCATGTTCAGTCGTCGTGTCGAGTGCCGAGGTCGCCTCGTCGAGTATGAGGATCGGCGGGGCCTTCAAAATCGTGCGGGCGATCGCCACCCGCTGCTTTTCTCCGCCGGAAAGTTTTAAGCCGCGTTCGCCAACCCTGGTTTCATAACCGTCAGGAAGCTGCTTGATGAACGTATCGATCTGCGCGATCTCGGCTGCCTTCTGCACCTCCGTGTCATCGGCACCCGGTCGGCCGTAACGGATGTTATAGGCGACCGTATCGTTGAACAGCACCGTATCTTGTGGAACCATGCCGATCGCCGCGCGCAGCGACTTCTGCGTCACGTCACGCACATCCTGGCCGTCGATGGTGATCGAGCCGTCCTGAATATCGTAGAAGCGATAGAGCAGGCGGGAGATCGTCGATTTGCCGGCACCCGATGGGCCGACGATAGCAACCGTCTTGCCGGCTGGCACCTCGAAGGAAATGCCCTTGAGGATCGGCCGCTCGGGATCGTAGGAGAAACGGACATCCTTGAAGGCGATGGCGCCTTTTTCGTTGCTCGTAGCATTGAGGACGAGCGGCTTTGCATCCGGCCGGTCGGTCACTTCCGCCTCGACTTCCAGAAGCTCGAACATCTGTTCGATATCGGTCAGACCCTGGCGGATTTCGCGGTAGACGAAGCCGATGAAATTGAGCGGCACCGAAAGCTGCATCAAAAGCGCATTGACGAAGACGAAATCGCCGATCGTCTGTTCGCCGCGCTGTACTGCCAGCGCCGACATGATCATGATCACGGCCTGGCCGAGACCGAAGATAACGCCCTGGCCGAAGTTGAGCCAGCCGAGCGAGGTCCAGACCTGTGTGGCGGCCTTTTCGTAACGCGCCATCGACACGTCGAAGCGCCTGGCCTCCATCTCTTCGTTACCGAAATATTTGACCGTCTCGAAGTTCAAAAGCGAGTCGATCGCCTTGGTATTGGCGTCGGTATCGCTGTCGTTCATCGTCCGGCGAATGGCGATGCGCCAGTCGCTGGCCTTGATGGTGAACCAGATATAGGCGGCAACGGTGATCGCCGTGACCGCGAGATAGGCAAAACCGTAAGCCGCCCAGAAGATGATGGCCGTCAGCACGAACTCGATCAGCGTCGGCACCGAATTGAGGATGGTGAAGCGGACGATCGTTTCGATGCCCTTGGTGCCACGCTCGATGATGCGCGAAAGCCCGCCCGTCTTGCGCTCTAGGTGGAAGCGCAGCGAAAGCTGGTGCATGTGCACGAAGGTCTTGTGGGCAAGCTGGCGCACCGCATGCTGGCCGACCGAGGCAAACAGCGCGTCACGCAGCTGGTTCAGGCCCACCTGCAGGATGCGGGTGAAATTGTAGGCGATGACCAGCACCACGGCGCCGAGCAGGAGGGCCGGCAGAAGCCCAGCCATATCCAGCTTGCCGTTCAGCGCATCGGTCGCCCATTTGAAGAAATAAGGAACCGAGAGAAGCACCAGCTTGGCGAGGATGAGGAAGAACGTGGCCCAGAGCACCCGCGCCTTGAGGTCCGCACGCCCCGTCGGCCACATATAGGGCCACAGGTTGACCAGTGTCCCGAGCGGATTGCCGTCATCCGCGGAAACGATCTTCTTCTTGTTCGACATGCAGGTCTCCGGGACGCACGAAAGAGGCGCCACTCGGCACATAGGCGGCAAAGGAGGCGGATGCAATGTCAGGCCGGGTGTTTCCGCTGGAAATAGGGTGGTTATGGATCGGGGGGAGGGTGTGGGTCGCAGGTGCGAATGCCATAAGGAACCTTTACCGAGCGCATTCATGACCACAAGAATTGGCCCAGCTGTGGCTACGACCCCATAACGATTGCAGCCCCATATGGGCTTCAGCGGCCTAGTCTCCGCAGTTGGACCGAAAATGACCGCGTGAATTCCACCGCGGCGCCCCGTTTGCAACCGGGGGATTCGATAAGGAATAACATGAAAACTTACCTCCTGACCGCCGCTCTCATTATCGCGGCAACTCCCTCATTTGCCTGCACCGCAGAAGACCTGACCGCCAAGGCGACTGAAGTCTCTCAAAAGATGCAGGAACTGGCAGCAAAGGACCCGCAGAGAGCTGCAGCCGTAGCCCAGAAGATGACGGAGGGACAGGCTCAGACGGCAACCGATCCGAATGGCGCCTGCAAGCTTTACGACGATATTCTCGCAGAGCTTCAATGAGCCGCTGAAACACCGGCAATGCCTTTTGGCGTCGCTCTCCCTACCGCGCACAATTTGCGCATAGGAAGTGCAGGGCAACCGGATTTGATGGAATTGGATGGACCGAAATGGTTTTTATTTGGCGCGGATGGGGTTTTCTCACCATCCCTCTCATCGGAGTTGTAATCTTTGCCGCGCTTTGGGTGACGGAAGCGCTGCAGCTGTCGGACTGGGCGAAGATTTTCGAGTTCGCGGCAATCTTTCTCGTGGCCGGATTGCTCAACTGGAAGCTCGGGCGTTTTCTCAACAGGACAGGATTGCCGGGCGCGCGGCACGACCTGTTTTTCATCCGGATGGAATACTGGTCGGTCCCGGTTTTTCTCTTCGCCGTCGTTTTGCTGGCTTCCGGTTTATACGCTCAATGATTGGTGGCGCTTGTAAAAGCGCTATTCCCCAGCCCGTCGAAACGGTTTCTTTCCCGGCGCCGCTTGCGGCATGAGAAAAAGTCGCAGAAGTGAGGGCGGCGATCGGAGATAAAGGGCACGTACTATGGAGCCGATGAAGCGCTGCATGAGTGTTATTGCAGCCTTGCGATACAGTTCAGGATATCCGTATCGCAGATGGGAACTTTGGTACGCGCTTCAGAACCATTCAGCCAGCGGCGATAAGCTGCGCGGATCTCAACATCCTTGTAGTTGTAGATTGTTGCCTGCCTGTCAATGCGGCTGGCCTGCAGCGCCTCTGGTGTAACGGCCATATGGAAGATGAGCTGCCTGAATTTCCAAGGCTGCCAACCCTTCCTATGTTCGAAGACACGAACGTGGAAATAGGGATCATCCTCTCGTGCCGGCTGCATCTTGTAGACAGCGGCCCATCGCACCACGTCCCGTTCCACGGAGAGAACAACGTTCTCCTGCGCTTCTTGCGCTTGAAGTGCATTCGTGGCGCGCAAAAAGAACGCGATCGAGAGAAAGAGCGAGCGCAGCATGACGACGACTCCCATAGGCTCTGTTTCAGGCAGGCGACGGAACCTGTGTTCCAGCCGATGCTGGAGTTGTCAATCCGAGTGCGCGGATGTGCTCGGCGTCAGGAATTCGACGTTGCCGTCCATGTGAGATAGTAATGCGTTTCACCGATCATACCGAAATACGAACTGGCCCCGCTTGCCTTATCTATATGGCTGGAATCCTGGTTGCGGACAAACCGGCCGTAGGAGTCGCGCAAGAGCGTGTCCCTGAGAAAGCTGCTCCATTCGGATGTCGCGACCTGGATGATCTCACCGGATGTCGTGTCGCCACCCGCCACATCGCGGGCGATGACCTGCTCGCCGGTAACGACATCGGTGACGGTCAGTCGGCCATCTCCAAGCGCCGCCTGCATCGTTTCGGCCATGGCGGATGTATCTTCGCTGGCTTTCAATAGATCGAGCTTCTGCTGCAGAGCCTTCATGAACGCATTCGAGGATATGTCATCGATTGCGCCATCAGTATATCGATCCGCGCTGTTTTCCGTTGCCGTTCGCTGCATTGATCCAAACTGCGATGACAGTTCGTTTTCATATCCATAATCCTCGTCCTCATCGGCGGCTTCGGAATAGAACAGCCGCGAAAGCGACGCGGCGGACGAGCCGGGAGTCGGATTGTCCGGATTGCCGGACGTGTCGTTAAAAGCCTTGAACACGACCTGTTGCGGCCAGATCCGGCTGGAGCTGATGCTGGAAATCATTTTGTCCTCGCGAAGAATATCGGCTTGGCGTCAATCGATTCGGGCATTCTCAATGAGGCAAGCGTCCCGCGGCTGGCATGCGCGAAGCTGATCAAGGCTCGCAATCCTCCCGCCGCCATCAATGGGGCAAAGGCGAGCAGCCGCACCGGCAAGACCGGTTCGGTGAAAAGGGGTGGGGCAGGCGGTGGGGTATCGGGTATCTGGTATTTCAGGCTTTCCGCCTGCCCCGGCCGGCTCATTTGATCCTGCGGGACTTGTCAGTTCCCGTTCGATCGCAATCGCGACCATCACCGGAGACCGAGTGGCAACCCGTTGTGAAGGAGGCCGGTTCGCGAACCCGGTTCCCATCCGATGACGACTTAATTATCGGCCTGTCGGTGAGGGCGGGGATGAAGAGGCGTCGAGGGAACCGCTAAGTGATTGTGCGTGCTCCGAAGATTTTTTCAAATACCCTTCAGCCATCCCCGCTTTCCCGCGCAGACGCCGATGCGAAAGTTCCGCACACCACACTTCGACCCTCAATTCGTCTCTGCACCGCATGCTCTCAGAAACACTTCGGCCGGCGGTCCTGTTGGGACCGCCGGCCGGGGAAATCGATGATGCGGACCAATCAGCCCTTGCGATGCTGCAGCCGTTCACGATGCAGTTCTTCCGAATCCGGCCGGAACTGTTCCGGCACGCCAAAGATCTGGCCGGGCTGGATGACATCCGGATTGGCGATTTGTTCCTCGTTGGCGAGATAGATCGTCGTGTAGCGCACGCCCTGGCCATAAGCGCGACGCGCGATCTGCCACAACGTGTCGCCGCGGCGGATGATGACGGAGTTGCTGCTGCTCTGGGTCAGCGGAGCCTGCTGGAACGTGCGCGTACCGTCGGACGAAGCCATGGTCTGTGGTGCGCCGCCGAACTGCTGCGCCAGTGCCGGGCCGACCGTATCGGCAATCAGTTTGGTCAGATTGTCGAGGGCCGCACCGACCGCTGCCACGTCACGCGGCAGGTCTTCCAGCACCTTGCGGGCCGCATTGGCATGGGCGGCCGTGACACCGACAGCCTCGGTCGCATTGATGGAAGCACCGGCCGGCAGCCTGTATTCGCCAAGCGACTGCAGCGCGATCGAGGTTGCCGAACGGGCTGCCGTCATGCTTTCAAGGGTGGGAACCTTGCCTGCGTCGTAAAGGCCCTTGAGCAGTGAGAATGCTTTGGCCACCTGTCCGCGCAAATTGTCGAAGGCGCCACCATCGGCAACCGTGACCGGGCTTGTCGGCGCGGGCGATGCGACGGCTGCAACCTGATCGCCGGCCGGCCGGTTGAACGGCACCTCGACGCGGACCAGAACCTGTCCATTGCTGCCGAGCGCCTCGACGGCGATACGGTGATCACCGACGGTGAGGTTTGCACTTCCGTCAATGACGAAATGTCCGTCGCCCCCGGCCTGTGCCTGGCCGACGACGGAGCCATCGGCAGAGCCGCGAACCTGACGGCCCGATTTGGTGACGCCGGCGATGAAGATTTTCGAGCCTTCGATCTCGACCGCCGTGATCTGCAGCTCGCTCGACATGGCAGGCGCCGCTGCCGGAGCAGTGGTGCCGGAAGACGGAGCGGAAGCGACATCGGTGGATTGGGGAGCAGCAGGGGCGGCCGAAACCTCGACGCCTGCCGCAGGCTGTGTCGCCGCCGGTGCAGCCGCGGCCTTGCCGGCTTCTTCCGGAACGGCGATCAGGCGGCTCGCCTTGCCGGGCTTCGTCACCATGGCGAGAAGCTTGCCGTTCTTGTCGGCGGGCACGGAAACCGTTGCGACCTCTTCCGACGTGAAGACCTTGCCGTCCTTGCCCGTTGCCTTGAGCACGATCTGATGGTCGCCGGGCGGCAGCGGCTTGTCCAGCACGGCGGCAAAATCACCGCTCGGGCCGACATCGACCTTGGCGATGACGGAAGTGCCGTTGGTGATCTCGAGGGTGGAATTGGGTGCCGCATGGCCGGCGATAACTGCGGAGCCGTCCGGTTCGACGCGAAGCACGTCGAATGTCGGTGTATCGTTGGACGCAGCCGAAGGCGCAGCGGCTGCTGCAGGAGCATTGGCCGGGGCAGAGGATGGAGCTGTCGTCTGAGGCTCGACCTTCGCTGTCTCCTGAGGCTTGTTACCCTCGGTAACGGCATCCTTGACCGCATCGCCGGCAGCATTGATCGCGGCTGCGACTGGCTTGCTTTCCTGGTTAATCCTCGGCATGACAACGAAGATCATCAGCAACGAAGCAATTGCAAGTACAATCAGTGCGAGCCAGCCGGCACGGTTCTTCATCGTCTTTTGCCTCATAGGGCCTGAGTTTCCGCTACTTTACCGATTAGCCCTTTCCACCCTTCTTAACAAGCTTTTCACGTCATAAAGCCTTGCTCTTGCGGGATTTTCCCGTCAATTTTGTGTGGTGCGACCACAACTGACGCACCTTTGAATGCCCAATGGAGAAAACTGTGCCAATACGATCCATCTGCGTCTACTGCGGTTCCCAGCCCGGCCGTGACCCTGCCTATATCGCCGCCGGCCGCGCGCTTGGAAAATCGATTGCCGCACATGGTCTGCGGCTCGTCTATGGCGGTGGCACCAAGGGTATCATGGGGGCAGTCGCTGCCGGCGTCCTGTCGAATGGCGGCCAGGTGACCGGCATCATCCCGGAATTTCTCGTCGACATGGAGGCGACCCGCCATTCGCTCGGCCAGTTGAACGAACTGATCATCACCAAGGACATGCATGAGCGCAAGCACAAGATGTTCGAGCGCTCCGACGCCTTCGTCACGCTTCCCGGCGGCATCGGCACGCTGGAGGAGATCGTCGAGATCATGACCTGGGGCCAGCTTGGTCGCCATGAAAAGCCAATGGTCTTTGCCAATATCGGCGGCTTCTGGGATCCGATGCTGTCGCTCGTAAACCACATGCGCGGCGAAGGCTTCATCCACCGCGCCCATCTCGTCCAGCCGCTGGTCATCGCAGAGGTCGACGACATCGTGCCGGCAATTTTGGAACGCGACGAGATCACGGCGTCTTCAAAGGGGGAAGAGGCGGTTATTTCAAAGCTGTAGCAGTCTCAATCCTGCGTCATGCTCGGGCTTGTCCCGAGCATCTGCTACATATCGACTTTTGCGACGTGGATAGGTCCTGGGGACAAGCCCGAGGATGATGGAAAGACAGGCCGGAGGACTACGTCTGAACGCGTAGTCAGTCGACGATGAACAGCTTTGCGCCGGTCGTCGTCGAGGAGCGGTGCGGCTCTGCCTTGTCGGCAACCTGATAGCTCATGCCGGGTTTCAGCACGAACACCCGCCCGTCGGCGAGTTCCGTCGTCATCTCGCCTTCAAGGCACAGAAGGATATGACCCTTTTCGCACCAGTGGTCGGCCAGATAACCCGGCGAGTGCTCGACCATCCGCACCCGAATGGCGCCGAAATGCTGCGTCCGCCAGGTCGAATGGCCCGTGTCGCCCTTGTGCACGGTCGGTTCGATCTCCGACCAGTCGGTCGTGCCGAAGGGAATGTCTGACATCTGCATGAAGGTCTGTCCTTGAGAACCCGTGGCGAAAATCAGCGGCCGCGCAACTGTCGCAGCATGGCGACGGTGTAGAGCGCCAGCGCCGCCCAGATCAAGACGAAACTTGTAAGCTTTATCGGGCTCAGCGGCTCGCCGAAGGCGAAGATCGCGATCAGGAAGATCATCGTCGGCGCGATATATTGCATGATGCCGATGGTTGACAGTTTCAAAAGCTTGGCGCCGTTGGCATAGATCATCAGTGGCCCCGCGGTCACGATACCGGAAAGCGCCAGCATGCCCATGTCGAAACCGGTTCCGCCAAGGAAGTGGCCCTGTCCGGTCGCTTCGAGCCAGATCACATAGGGCAGCATCGGGATGCTGATCAAAAGCACTTCGAGAAAGAACCCCTGGTTGGGGCCGATCGGCAGCGTCTTGCGCAAGAGCGCATAGATGCCCCAGGTGAAGGTCAAAGCCAGCGATACCCACGGAAGTCCACCGGCGCCCCAGGCAAGGATGGCGACCGCCACGACCGCAAGCCCGATTGCCGCCATCTGCAACGGTGCGAGCTTTTCTTTCAGGATAACGGCGGCCAGAAAGATGCTGAACAGCGGGTTGATGAAATAGCCGAGAGCGGCATCGAGCGCGTGTCCTGCGGCAACCGCCCAGACATAGACGCCCCAGTTGAGGGTGATGAATGTCGCGGTGACGCAGGCCATGCCGAGCATGCGCGGATTGGCGAATGCTGCCCGGACATCCTTCAGCCGGCCGAGAATGATGAGCACGATACCCGCCACAGGGACGGACCAGATCGCCCTGTGCGCCAGCACCTCCATCGGCGGAAGATGAGACACCGCCTTCAGGTAGAAGGGCAGAAAACCCCACATGAAATAGGCAGTCAAGCCGAAGGCGAAACCGCGTGGCGTATCTTCATTGACCGCAACAGGCGTGTTGGCGGGGGACGCGGCGTTTTCGGTGGCCATGGGGTGCTTCCGGCATTCTGTTGTAATTGTGTTTGTAATTATCATGGCGCAATTACAGGATCGTGCCTTGTGCTACCAATTCATTTCTTTGAACCTTGCATTGAGACAAGTCATCCATCCTGCCACCCACGCGCGAAGCTGTTTCGCAAATCTGATCGAGATGCCAGATCGGGTGGAAAGCGCGGCATGATGGATAACAGACCGGAGAATGACGTATGAACCTGGAAGACCAGCCCGCGCATCGTCGCAACTATGCGCTCCAGCTCCTCGCCAAGGCCGGGGTGGACGACAATGCGCGACTGCTTGCCGCTTTTGCCTGCGTGCCGCGCGAGGACTATGTCGGCCCGCCGCCTTGGATATTCGACGATATCTTCGGCAGCGGATACCGCCCCGTCGCCTCGACCGATCCCATTGTGCTCTATCAGGATGTGCTTGTCGGGCTGAAGACGGAAAAGGGCATCAACAACGGATCCCCCTCGCTGCATGCGGCGGCGTTTGACGCGTTCAAGATCCGCGAGGGCGAGACGGTCGTGCATATGGGCGCCGGCGTCGGGTATTATACGGCGATCATGGCCGAACTCGTCGGCCCGTCCGGTCGGGTGATCGGGGTGGAATACGATGCCTCGCTGGCGCAAAGGGCGAAGGCCAATCTCGCCTCATACGCAAATGTCGAAGTGGTGCAGGGTGATGCCTTCGACTGGCCGAAGCAACAGGCCGATGTCATCTACGCCAATTTCGCCCTCGACCACCCGCCGGAAGCCTGGATTGAAAAGCTCGCACCTTATGGTCGCCTGATCTTCCCGCTCGGCATTCCGGCGATCGAAAAAAGCCGCATCGGTTTCACCCGTCATGCGGGCTACCTGATGATCGACCGTCAGGCTGAGGGTTTTGGCGCGCGCTTCCTGCAGATCGTCTCCTTCATCTGGGGTGAAAGTACCAGGCCGGTACCGGAAGGTCGTCATGCCGGGCTGGAAGCCGCTTTCCGGGCGCGTGGCCTGCGCAGGGTAAGAAGCCTGCGCTGGAAGACGGAGGCGACAGGCGAGGAATGGTATGGCGAGAAAGACTGGGGCCTGTCATTCGACGAGCCCTGATTTCATCTGCCTATTTTTCGGAGAGATGATCTCCGAAATTGCCTGATTATGGCTGTGAATGAAAAGAGGCATAGTTCTCCCAACGAACCTTACGGGATCGCCATCGATCCCCGGTTCAGGTTTCAAGGGAGAACGCCATGTCCTACGGATTTCTCGATATCGCCTCGACGCCGAGCGTGCGGGCAGCACAAGCCGAAATGGGCATCGATCATTTCTGGTCGGATTTTTCCGGCGACCGCACGATGGATCGCTTCACCGAAGGCGAAAAGGCCTTCATCGGTGAACGCGACAGCTTCTACATGGCTACGGTTTCCGAGACCGGCTGGCCCTATATCCAGCATCGCGGCGGACCGGCAGGGTTCCTAAAAGTCGTCGACGACCGCACGCTTGCCTTCGCCGATTTCCGTGGCAATCGCCAGTATATCTCGACCGGCAATCTGGCCTCCAGCGACAAGGCCTGCCTGTTCCTGATGGATTATCCGCGCCGCGCCCGGCTGAAAATCTATGCGCATGTCGAAAAACTGGCGCTGGATGAAGACCCGGCGATCACCGCTCTCGTTACCGACGCAGGCTATCGCGGCAAGGCCGAGCGCATCTTCAAGGTGCGGCTGGAAGCCTTCGACTGGAACTGCCCGCAGCATATCACCCCGCGCTTCACCGAAAAAGAAGTCGCAGCCGCCGTGCGGCCGCTGCAGGATCGGCTTGCCGAACTTGAAAAGGAAAATGCGGCGCTTCGGGCAAAGGCCGGCCCAGCCTAAGTCTCGATCGGAAAGACTGCCCTGAGCCTTGGAACGGCAAAGTCTAGAAAGCTGCGCATTTTCAGCGGCATCTGGCCCCGTGATGCGTGGATCAGGCTCACCGGGACAGGATCGGTCTCGTAATCTTCAAGGATGATCTTCAGGTCGCCGGCCTTCACGGCATCGGCCACTTGATAGTGGAAGAGGCGGATGACGCCGGCATCGCGGATGGCCGCCTGTAATGCCGCTTCGACCGTGGTGACCGACAGGCGAGGGGTAGGCGAGACCGAGAAAGGCGACCGGTCGCCCGCTTCGCGAAATTGCCAGCCGGGTTGGGAGAGTGGTGTCTCGATCGTGACAGAGGGAAAACGGGAAAGATCCAGCGGGGTTTCCGGCATGCCTTGCGCCGCGATGAGCCTTGGGCTGGCGCAGACCACCATGCGGACCGATCCGACTGAAGTCGCGATCATCGAACTGTCCGGCAACCGACCGATACGCACGGCCATGTCGATATGGTCTTCGACCAGCTGCAGGTTTCGGTCCTGCAGCAGCAGGCGGATGTCGATCTCAGGGAAACGGGCAAGGAAGTCGGTGACGACCGGCAGCACATGCAACTGGCCGAACTGGATCGGCGCGGTGATAACCAGCCGGCCTTTCGGTTCGGTGAACTCGCCTGCAGCCTCCCGTTCGGCTTCCTCCACCTGCTCGATGATCCGCCGGGCGGCCGCAAGATAGCTGCTGCCGGCATCCGTCAGGTCGGTTCTGCGGGTGCTGCGGACGAGAAGCTTCGCTCCGAGCGCCGCTTCGAGATCCGAGATTTTGCGCGAAAGCGTGGTGACAGGGACGTTGAGCGATCTTGCGGCCGCCGAAAAGTTGCCGGTGTCGGCAACCCTGATCAGCATCGTCATCGCTTCTATGCGGTCCATCGTCTTCCCGTTCGCCGGCCTTTGCCGGACGCCCATGCAGCCGGTCGAAGGACATCCGGCAGCGTCGAAAGTTTCAATTGTAATGTCAACCACTTGGAGAAGTGAAATGAATCGATTTGTGATCGCCCTTGGATTGTCTCTTGCCGCTCCCGGGCGTTGCGACTGCAGCAGACATGATCACGGCTGCGCGCCCTGCACCCGCCGTCATCCATTATCGTTACGCCACGGTGGACGGCGTCAAGGTCTTTTATCGCGAGGCCGGCCGCAAGGATGCGCCGGTCGTGCTTCTCCTGCACGGCTTTCCCACGTCTTCGCACATGTTCCGCAACCTCATCCCGCTGCTTGCCGATCGCTACCGGGTGATCGCGCCGGACTATCCGGGCTTTGGCTATAGCGATGCGCCGGACCACACCCGGTTCACCTACAGCTTCGCCCATTACGCCGATATCGTCGATGATCTCCTTGGCCAGATCGGCGCGACGAACTACGCCCTGTATGTGATGGATTACGGTGCCCCGGTCGGCTACCGGCTGGCGCTGAAACACCCCGAGCGGGTGACGGCCCTCGTCGTCCAGAACGGCAATGCCTATGAGGAAGGGCTTAAGGAATTCTGGGACCCGATCAGGGCCTATTGGGCAAGCGGATCGGAAAAGGATCGCGAGGTTCAGAAGGGCATACTGACGCTGGACGCCACCAAATTCCAGTATACCGACGGGGTGAGGGATGTTTCTCGCATCAGCCCCGACAACTGGCTGCAAGACCAGGCGCTGCTCGATCGGCCCGGCAATAACGAGATCCAGCTCGACCTGTTCTACGACTACCGCACCAATCTGCCGCTTTATCCGCAGTTCCAGAAAATCTTCCGCGACCGCAAGCCGCCGACACTGATCGTCTGGGGCAAGAACGACAAGATCTTTCCGGAAGCCGGCGCGCATCCCTATCTGAAGGATCTGCCGGATGCGGAGATGCATATACTCGACACCGGCCATTTCGCCTTGGAAGACAAGCTCGACGAGATCGCGCCGCTGATGAACGATTTCCTCGACCGGACCCTGCTCAAGTAGGAAACCCTTGTTTTCGGGTGGCGTCTCTCTCGCCGCCCGAAAAGCATTCCGATTGTCGCAGCTCTAGGGTAGCATCATGCGCGGGGGCCGTAACGTGCGGGGGCACGGATATGTGGCTCCGATGACAATCGGAAGGGGCGATAATGGGGGTTCGGGGCTTTCTGTTTTTCATCGTGATGGCGTCGGTTCAATCGCTGTCCATAACGCCACCGGTCCATGCGCAGGATGCCCGCGCCGAAGGCCGTGACGGGGCGTCGGATTACGACCAGAGCCTCAATGATCTCGTGACGCAGAGCATCGTCCGGGACCTGGCCTCGGTGCGAAGCGAATGCATGGCGGCGTCTCCCGTCTATCGGTTGGATTGCATTCGCCAGGGGCTTGAACTGACCTCGCGGCGCATACCCTATCACGGCGATTATGGGCCGATGCGTGAGGCACTGAGATCTGGTGCCGGATCCGTCGCGCCGATCATCAACGCCCATGCTGACGGCGATCAGGACAGGTTGGAAGTCAAGCCCGGCGCCAATCCGCGCTTCAAGACACGGCGCTATTACGCAGCCACCAAAGCCGACAGCCATGACGCCACCCGAGCCGACGCCTTCCAGGCCCTCGACGCTAACCAGTCGCGCCTGCTCGAACTCGGCAAACGCTCGCCGGACTGGAACAAAGCCTATACGACAGTGGCAATCGCGGTGGCATCACTGGCGGATGTGCTGCGGCGATAGAGTTCACTCAGCAGCAATCCGGCCAGCCAGTTCCCGGTTCTTCATCAGCTTGTAGATGACCGAATCCATCAGTGCCTGGAACGAGGCGTCGATGATGTTTTCCGACACGCCGACCGTCCACCAGCGCACGCCGCTTCCATCGGTGGATTCGATCAGCACGCGGGTGATGGCCTCGGTGCCGCCGTTGAGGATACGCACCTTGAAGTCTGCAAGAACGAGGTCGTCGATCTCGTTCTGGTACTTGCCGAAATCCTTCCTGAGTGCAAGGTCGAGCGCGTTGACCGGGCCATCGCCTTCCGCCACCGACATATGGTTCTCGCCATCGATGACGATCTTCACCACCGCCTCCGACACGATCTTGATGCGTCCGAGACTGTCGAAACGGCGCTCGACCATCACCCGAAAACCGTCGATCGAGAAGAATTCGGGGATCGTGCCGAGCGTGCGCCGCGCGAGCAGCTCGAAGCTGGCATCGGCGCCCTCATAGGCATAGCCGGAGGCTTCGCGTTCCTTGACGATCGAGATCAGGTGATCGAGCTTCGGATCGTCCTTGGCAACCTCTATCCCGCGGCGCTTCAGCGCGTTGATGAAGTTTGATTTGCCGCCTTGGTCCGACACCATGACCTTGCGCAGGTTGCCGACGCTGTCCGGCGTCACATGCTCATAGGTACGCGGATCCTTCAGGAGTGCCGAGGCGTGGATACCCGCCTTGGTGGCGAAGGCGGATGCCCCGACATAAGGCGCCTGATGGTTGGGCGAGCGGTTGAGAAGCTCATCGAAGGCGTGCGACAGGCGCGTCAGCCCCGACAGCCGCTCCGGGTCGATCGCCGTCTCGAAGCGGGAGGCATAGGCCTCCTTCAGACAGAGCGTTCCGATCAGCGTGATCAGGTTGGCATTGCCGCAGCGTTCGCCGATGCCGTTGAGCGTGCCCTGAATCTGCCGACAGCCGGCTTCGATGGCGGCAAGCGAATTGGCCACCGCCTGGCCGGTATCGTCATGCGCATGGATGCCGAGCGACGCGCCGGGAATACCGGTGGCGATGACGGCGGAGACGATCTCGCTCACCTCGTTCGGCTGCGTGCCGCCATTGGTGTCGCAGAGCACGATCCAGCGGGCGCCGGCGTCATGGGCGGTGCGGGCGCAGGCGAGCGCGTATTCCGGATTGGCCTTGTAGCCGTCGAAAAAATGTTCGCAATCGACCAGCGGCTCCTTGCCCTGAGCCTTGGCCGCCTCGACGCTATCGCGGATGGAGGCGAGATTTTCTTCATTTGTGCAGCCGAGCGCGACCTTGACGTGATAGTCCCAGCTTTTGGCGACGAAACATACGGCATCGCTCTTGGCCTGCAAAAGCGTAGCAAGGCCCGGATCGTTGGAGGCGGAAATGCCGGCCCGTTTCGTCATGCCGAAGGCAACGAATTTGGCCTTCACCGTCCGTTTTTCGGTGAAGAAGGCCGTGTCGGTCGGATTGGCGCCGGGATACCCACCCTCGACATAATCGAAGCCAAATTCATCGAGCATCGCCGAAATCGCGATCTTGTCCTCGACGGAAAAATCGACCCCGGGCGTCTGTTGCCCGTCACGAAGGGTGGTGTCGAAGAGATATATGCGGTCTCGGGTCGTCATGGATGCTCCTCCCATGGAGCTGGTTGTTATGTGTAGTGGTTTGCCCCTCATCCGCCTGCCGGCACCTTCTCCCCGCAGGCGGGGAGAGGGCTAGGGTGAGGGGCGAAACGGGCTCATCGGTTCACCTGTCTGTTTGCTCAGGCCTTCCCTGCAAACCCGTCTGTCGCGCGGATCAGCTGGTCGGTGATCCCCGGCTCGGAAACGGCGTGGCCGGCACCTTCGACGATATGGAAATCCGCATCCGTCCAGACCTTCGACAACTGCCAAGCATACTTGAGCGGGCAGGGCATGTCGTAACGGCCATGCACGATGACGCCGGGAATGCCGGCAAGTTTTGTCGCGTCGCGCAAAAGCTGGCCTTCCTCCAGCCAGCCGGCATTGATGAAGAAATGGTTCTCGATCCGCGCAAAGGCGAGCGCGAAATGGTCTTCGTCGTGTTTCGAAGCCAGGTCCGGTTCCGGCAGAAGCGTGATGGTCGAGCCTTCCCACACGCTCCATGCCTTGGCGCAGGCGATCTGTTCGGCCCGGTCGGGGCCGGTCAGGCGGCGGTGATAGGCAGCCATCATCTCGTGACGCTCGGCTTCCGGAATGGGCGCGACGAAGGCTTCCCACTTGTCGGGGAACATTTCCGACACGCCGAACTGGTAGTACCAGTCGAGCTCCGGCTTCGTCAGCGTATAGACGCCGCGCAAAAGAAGCTCGGTGACGCGATCCGGATGCGTTTCGGCATAGGCGAGTGCCAGTGTCGAACCCCAGGAGCCGCCGAACACCTGCCATTGGTCGACGCCGACCATTTCGCGGAGCCGCTCGATATCGGCTACCAGATGCCATGTCGTATTGGCTTCAAGCCCCGCATGCGGCGTCGAGCGGCCGCAGCCGCGCTGGTCGAACAGGAGGATGTCGTAAAGTTCCGGATCGAACAGCCGTGCCTGGATCGAAGTGATCCCGCCGCCCGGTCCGCCGTGAAGGAAGACGACGGGTTTTGCGCCCTTGCGACCATGGCGTTCCCAGTAGATCACATGCCCGTCGCCGACATCCAGCGTGCCGGTGTCGTATGGGGTGGAGACGGGATAGAGCGTGCGCAGAATGTCGGTCACAGATGCAAGCCTTTCTCGGGCCAGTTCTCGGTATCGTGGTCGGGATGCTGGAAGGAGATGATCTGCTCCTGCCGGTCGTAATAATCGACGTCGCCATGCACCGGCGCGTCGAAGATCGTTTCGACCCAGGGCAGCTTGAAGGCGTGGTTGACCTGAACCTGAGGCGCCAGATCATCGCGCTCGTCGAAGGCACCGATGGCGATCTCGATGCCCTCAGGGTGGCGATAGGTGAGCGGCGTCCCGCAGCGCTTGCAGAAGCCGCGGTCGATATTGACCGACGACTGGAAATAGGTCGGCTCGCCACGGGTCCACTCGACACCATCTTGTGGTGCCGAGACAAGCGGCCCGAAAAAGCCGCCGAAAGCCTTCTGGCACATGCGGCAATGGCAGATCGAGGCACGGCCAAGCTTGCCATGGATTTTGAAGCGCACGGCACCGCACTGGCATCCGCCGGTTCTTGGCGCGTCTGATCTCGTCGTCTCGCTCATGCATCATCCTCCTTGGTGGTTCCGCCTGAAGCAGGAACCGGTTGCCAGGTTTCCGTCTCGTGGTCGGGATGCTGGTTGGAAACGATATCGGCAAGGAAGGGGGCTTCCGCGATATCATCCATCGTGTGATGCGCCGGAAGCGCGCCGAGGTGATCGACGAACGGCACCTTCGCCTCGACGCCATACTGGATCGATGGCGGCAGCGCCGAAGGATCGTCAAGCGCACCGGCCGAAACGGCAATCCCGTCTGAAGCCTCATAGGTCAGCGGCGTGCCGCAATTGCCGCAGAACCCGCGGCTTACATGGTTCGACGACGGAAACTGTTTCGGCACTCCGCGCGTCCAGCGAAAGCTTGCGCCGCGTGTCGAGATCAATGGTGCAAAATAGGCACCGAACGCCTTCTGGCACATGCGACAGTGACAGATGGACGACTGGCCCGGCTTTCCCTCGATGACGAAGCGCACCGCACCGCACTGGCAGCCGCCCGTATGGAAATGGTGGGTCAAATCCAGAACTCCGATCCGGCTTTCGGCCAATGTTGCGTATCGTGGTCGGGATGTTGCCGGCTGCTTTTGGCAATCTCGACGGCCTCTTGCGGCGTCGTATCCATGCCGGGTTCATGATGCAGGCCGTTAAGCGCACCGAACCATGGCATCTTGCGGGCAAGATTGGTCTGCATCTCCGGCTTTACGCTTTCCGGAGCATCGAGAGAGCCGAGCGTGATGCTGACATGATCGTGCCCGCCATCGTAAAACAGCGGCGTACCGCAATCGCGACAGAAGCCGCGCCGCACGGTGTCGGAAGACTTGAACCACGCCGGTTCGCCGCGAGTGAGCGTGAAATTCTCATGCTTCACCCCGCCGAAGGGCATGAAATAGCTCCCCGCCGCCTTCTGGCACATGCGGCAATGGCAGACATGCGGAAAACCGATCTCGCCTGTCGCTCGATAACGGATGGCGCCGCACTGGCAGCCGCCGGTATGGATCTGAGTCATCACCATGCCTCCCCGACTATTTTCAGGATATGCAGGCAGACATTGTCGATATCCGTCAAGACATCGTCGTTCCAGAAACGCAAAACCGTCCAGCCGTCCTGTTGCAGGCGCCTTGTTCTTGCCGCGTCATAAGCGAGGTCGTGATCATTGCCGTGCTGGGAACCATCGACCTCGACGATAAGGCGCGGCGTGGGGCAAGCGAAATCGGCAACATAGCCGGCAATCGGCACCTGGCGGCGGAAGCCAAGGCCCATCAGGCGATGGGCGCGAAGGGCATTCCAGAGTTTTAGTTCGGCATCCGTCAATGCCTTGCGCATGCGTCTGGCGTTGGTGCGAAGCTTGGGTGAGACGGGGGCATGCGGCATGTCATGCTCCTCGTTGTCTGCTGCGGAGTGGAGATCACCCCCCTCTGTCCTGCCGGACATCTCCCCCACAAGGGGGGAGATCGGAGAGTAGCGAACCCGCCGGCTCAATCCAAGGTCGAGACTGCCTCTCTCTTCTCGCAAAAAGCGGAACAATGCCTGGTGATTTTTATGGGACAGGGAGGGCGCAGCTTGCTGATCTCCCCCCTTGTGGGGGAGATGCCCGGCAGGGCAGAGGGGGGTAGCAACTGCCGCTGCCGTAACCATCCTACCGCTTCAGCTCCCACGTCGTCACACGCTCGCCGGTTGCGGCGTCCTTGCCGTCCTTCAACTGGATGCCCTTGGCCGAGAGTTCGTCGCGGATCTTGTCAGCTTCGGCAAAGTTCTTCGCCTTCAGCATTTCAAGCCGCATGGCGACAAGCGCATCGACTGCACCCGCTAGCGCCTCATCGACTTCCGTCTTCTTCGGCAACACACCG
Organism: Hyphomicrobiales bacterium; assembly: GCA_900472575.1. Classification (GTDB taxonomy): domain Bacteria; phylum Pseudomonadota; class Alphaproteobacteria; order Rhizobiales; family Rhizobiaceae; genus Neorhizobium; species Neorhizobium cellulosilyticum. Next base: position 138,663 of record UCIV01000017.1, on the reverse strand, counting down.
AGAAGCGCGGCGCTTGCCGCAAACATCGGCAGAAGCGTCCTGTCGGCATTGGCTTCCTGCGCCAGCGCGTGGATGCGCTGTACGGAGGCCACCGTGTTCAGATCATCGGCAAGCGCTTCGAGCACGATCGGGCAGGGCTCGGTGCCTGCCGGGATCTCGGACGGATCGACCGCCGGCCACTTGGCCAGAAGCCTTTCTGCTTCCTCGAGCCGCTTCACCGAAAAGTCGATCGGTTCGCGGTAATGCGTCATCAGCATGGCAAGCCGCAGCACCTCGCCCGGCCACTTGCGGCCGCCGAACGTGTCGGTCTCCAGCAGTTGGTTGATGGTGATGAAGTTGCCGTCGGATTTCGACATCTTCTTGCCTTCGACCTGCACGAAGCCGTTATGCATCCAGACATTCGCCATCACCTGAGTTCCATGGGCGCAGCGCGACTGGGCGATCTCGTTTTCATGGTGCGGAAAAATCAGGTCCAGGCCACCGCCATGGATGTCGAAAACCTCACCGAGATAACGGCCGCTCATTGCCGAGCATTCGATATGCCAGCCCGGACGGCCATGGCCCCAGGGGCTTTCCCAGCCGGGTTCGTTATCGGAAGACAGCTTCCAAAGCACGAAATCGCCGGGGTTCTTCTTGTGCGCATCGACGGCCACGCGGGCGCCTGCCTGCTGCTCGTCGAGCGGGCGCTTGGAAAGCTGGCCGTAATCGCTCATCGACTTGGTGTCGAACAGCACTTCGCCTTCCGCCACATAGGCATGGCCACGGGCGATCAGCTTTTCGATGATCTCGATCATCTGGGCAATATTGTCGGTAGCGCGCGGCTCGACGGTCGGCTCAAGGCAGCCCAGCGCCGCCACATCGGCATGGAACTGTTTCGCCGTCTTTTCCGTCACCGCGTGGATCGCGTCATTGAGGGCCAGATGCGGGAAATCGCGCAGAGCACGCGCGTTGATCTTGTCGTCGACGTCGGTGATGTTGCGGGCATAGGTGACATGGGTGTCACCGTAGACGTGGCTCAAAAGCCGGAACAGCACGTCGAACACGATGACCGGGCGGGCATTGCCGATATGGGCGAAATCATAGACCGTCGGGCCGCAGACATACATGCGCACGTTGTCGGCATCGATCGGCTGGAACGCCGATTTCTCGCGGATCAAGGTATTGTATAGCTTGAGCGTGGCGCTCATCGAAAAATTCTCCCAACGTCAACAAGACATGCCGCAACCGGTACCGGACCGGGGCGTTTGTCTTCAAGGCTTTTCGAGAGACGAAAACGGCCGGACCAGCGCGAACGCTAGCGGATAATGTTCCCACAAATGGAAATCGTCGTTTTCATGGGCTTGGTTATGGCGTGCGTCGGCTGTTTGGTCAAGAGTGGAAGAGCCGTGCGGTCAGCGGGACATATGACGCACGATCGCCTTGGCGAGCATCGGCCCGGTCAGCACCACGACCAGAAAGCGGCCGATCTGCATTGCCATCACGAAGGGCACGTCGACATTGGTCGATGCGGCGATGATGGCGACCGAATCGGCACCGCCGGGGCTGGTCGCCAGATAGGCCGTCAGTGGATCGATGCCGGCGAAAAATACAAGCATGGCGGCAAAGCCGCTGCAGATGAGAAGAAGGCAGGCAATCGAGCCGAGCACGCGCAGGAAGTTGCGTGCCGCGTAAGTGACGACCTCGCGTGTGAACCGCCCGCCGACCGCCCAGCCAACCAGGGCATAGGCAATGGCAAGCATCCATGGCGCAAGCACCAGCGCCATGCCGAAGCCGAACTTGGCGACAAGACAACCGGCCAGCGGCCCGAGCAGTGCTGCTCCGGGAATACGCATCAGGCCGCAGATCCAGGCCGAGCCGAAGGCGACAGCCAGCGTCGCAAGGACAGAAAGAGGCGAAAGGGCAGGGAACCACTCGACGCTTTGCGAGTCGGCCGGCGTGACGCCGAAGAGACGCGCCACCATGGTCGCGGCAAGCGCCACGCAGACGACGCGCAAATACTGCATGAAGGCGACGAGCCGCATGTCGCCGCCATAGCTTTCGGACATCAGCACCATGACCGAGGCGGCGCCGGGCGAGGAGCCCCATATTGCCGTCGTGCCGGGAAACACCTGCGCTCTGACCATCAACGCGCCGAGCGCCGATGAGGCGACTACGGTGGCGAGGATGCCGAGCGCGAAGACCGGCCATTGAGCCGCCAGTTCAGAAAATATCGACGGCGGCATGTTGGATGCTATCATCACGCCGATGATCGCCTGCGCGCCGTTGAACGCCACCTTCGGCATGCGGAAACTCATGCCCGAAAGCGCCATGGCGATAGCCATTGCCATCGGGCCGAGCAGCAATGCGGCCGGCAGATGCATGAGTTCGAGAAGCCAGCCGAGGAGCAGTGAGCCTGCAACAAGGGCCAGCCAGCGCGCCGCCGGCGGCAAATTCGCGGCCCGCCTCAGCCAGCGGTGGTTTGACGACACATCATCGGGCTCCTCGGACATCGGGCGATCAGTCAAGTGAAAGGCCCGCCGTGGTGGTTATGCGTGCGATGCGCGGGAAGATGAATTTGAAAGCCATGTCATGCAATTCGGCGGAAACGCCGGTCGAGGCATCCTCGACAGCGACCATGTTATAGCCGTGCTCCCAACCGGCGCGGACCGTCGATTCGACGCCGAAATTGGTGGTGATGCCGGCGACCACGATGGTTTGAATGCCACGCCGACGAAGCTTGACGTCGAGATCTGTGCCGTGAAAGGCGCCCCATTGATGCTTGGTCACGGTGAGATCTCCCGGCTGCTGCAGGCCTTCGGCCAGCACCGTCCAGTCCTCCGGATAGTTGCGGCCGGCGGCGGCATCGGTGAGGCCGCGCGGCGCATCGCCAAAATCCGGGCCGAAATCGACATTGACCAGAACCACAGGTGCATCTGCCTTGCGGAAGGTATCCGCCAGTTGGCGGCCTTTGGCGAGAACATCGGCGCTGGCATGCGGCGCCGTATTCATGGCGAGAATGCCCTTCTGCAGATCGATGAGAACGAGCGCGGTGGTTTTGGGATCGAGTGCGAGCATAGGATGTCTTTCGGCGAGGAAGCGCGAGTGCGTGCAAGATGAACTGCAGGCCGGATCGGCAGGGCGGCGAGGGAAATCCGCGACGGGATGACGAGAGGTCTGCATCATGTTATGCGAGGATGTAGTCGCATAACTCCTATTTGAGGATCGCCTCGCAAATGTCAACCGCGAAGCCGCCAAAGGCGGTGGAACCCAAGCGCAAACGTGGTCATGAACGTGTGGCGACAATCGTCGAGACGGCGATCGGCCTGTTTGCCACGCACGGCTATCGAGCCGTGACCATGTCGGAAGTCGCCGCGCAATCGGGCACGGCGATCGGCTCGCTCTACCGCTTCTTTCCGACAAAGGATGCGCTCGCCCAGGCGATCATGGACCGTTATGGCGCGCATCTTACCGACGAGCTGGAAAAGGTGGTGGCGATCGCTTCAACCGCATCGGTGCGGGACGTGGCTCAGGCGCTGGTGGCGATGATGCGCGGATTGCAGACGGAGAGGGCGGCGGCCCTGGTTCTGGCCGATGCCCGCGAGGACGGTTCGCTTCGCCGCGCCGGCCTGCGCAGCCAGATGCTGGAAAAGCTGACGGCGGTCCTGGCGCTGGTCGATGGCAGCCCTATGCCCGCCGACATCGACCAGCGCGCCTGGATGCTGCTTTATGCATTGAAAGCGATCAGGCAGTTCGACCAGGAACATCCGGCGCTGTCGAAACGGCTGGTCGATGATGCCCGCCTGCTGATCGAGCCGCTTGTGGCGGCGGGCCTCACGAAAACCGGATAAGAAAAGACAAGCCCCTCTTCAGCGCGTGACCGACCCTCCGCGTATCTGCCTGCGGATGAGATAGGCGAGGGCAGCGAGTATGACTGCAATTGCAGCGATGGCGATCAGCATATGGAGGTGCAGCCTCAATCGCCCGAACAGCAACTCGACCGCATTGCCGAAGAGATAGCCGATCGAGGTGATCAGCACGGCCCAGACCACGGCCGCGATGAAATTGAGGATAACGAAGCGAAGTGCCGGCACCGAACTTAGCCCGATTGCAATCGGGCTGACCGTTCGCATGCCGTAGATGAAGCGAAAGGCGAGAATGAAGCCGGTCGGATGGGCTTCGAGAAGCTGACTGACCTTCTGCGCCGCATCGGTTTTCAGGAAGCGTTGAACCAGCGCCAGCCGGTTGGCATAACGCCCGGCGAAGAACCATGCCTGATCCGCCGCAAATGAACCGATTGCTGCAGCCGTCGCCGCTTCCCACCAGGACATGAAATGCCGGTGCGCAAAGACCCCGCCCAAAAAGACCGCCGTCTCGCCCTCGAAGGCTGCGCCTAAAAACACGGCGAGCACGCCATATTGGGAAATCAGATGTTCAAGCGAGAAATGTTCGAACGGCAAGGACAAGTCTCCGGCATGGCACGATGCTTCAGGTCTGCTCCTTCAAGTTAGGGGAGCCGCAGCCAAAGTCATGCCGGATCTTATCGCCCTGTGCTTTCTTCACTCCGGCAGCCGGTAATCGACGAAGCGGTTCTCGCGCACGACGAACAGCCGGCCGCTGTCGATCGTTTCGGGTGAAGCGAGCGGCAGGATCTTTGCGGCAACCTCTGACGGATGCGGCAGGGTTTCCGGGTCTTCGCCAGGCATGGCCTGGGCGCGCATGGCGGTGCGGGTGGCGCCCGGGTTGACCATGTTGATCTTCAGCGGCGTATGCGCCATTTCCTCGGCCCAGATCCTGCCCATGGTCTCGACCGCGGCCTTCGACATCGCATAGGCACCCCAGAACGCGCGCGGATTGGTGGCAACGCCGGACGAAAGCAGGATGGCGCGGCCAGCATCAGACTTGACCAGTAGCGGCTCAAGAGAGCGGACCAGCCGCCACATGGACGTGACATTGGTGGTCATGACGCGATCGAAGGTCTTCGCTTCGACATGGGCGACCGGTGCGATGACGCCGAGAATGCCGGCATTGGCGACGAGAATATCGAGCTTGCCCCAGCGCTCATAGATCGACGCCCCCAACCGGTCGATTGCGTCCATGTCGGAAAGATCGAAGGGAACGAGTGTGGCCGAGCCGCCGGCGGCCTTGATCACGTCATCCAGCTCTTCCAGCCCGCCGACCGTGCGAGCGCAGGCAATCACATGCGCGCCGGCTTTTGCCAGTTCAATCGCCGTGAAATAGCCGATGCCGCGCGATGCGCCGGTTACAAGCGCAATCCTGCCTTTGAGATCGATGGTCATGTTTCCCGCCCCGCTTAGACAATCTGATTTTGAGGCCAAAAAAGAAGGCCGCGTTTCCGCAGCCTTCTAGAATGTTTATCGGTTATTGGAAACCGGTCTTCGCGTCCGGCTCAACCGTTGCTGGCGAGTAGCGAGACCTTGCGACCGACCGCTTCGCCGTCCTTGTCGAGAAGACGGGTCGGATAGTCGCCGGTGAAATAGTGGTCGGTGAACTGCGGACGTGCGTCGTTGCGGTCCTCGCCGCCGACGGCCTGATAGAGGCCGTTGATCGACAGGAATTCAAGGCTGTCGCAGCCGATATATTTGCACATCGCTTCCAGGCTTTCATACTGGTTGGCGAGCAGCTTTTCCCGGTCCGGCGTGTCGATGCCGTAGAAATCCGGATAGTAGATCATCGGGCTGGCAACGCGCAGATGCACTTCCTTGGCGCCGGCATCGCGGATCATCTGCACGATCTTGAGAGACGTGGTGCCGCGAACGACCGAATCGTCGACCAGAACGACGCGCTTGCCTTCGATCATTGCCCGGTTGGCCGAGTGCTTCAGCTTCACGCCGAAAGCGCGGATCTGCTGCGTCGGCTCGATGAAGGTACGGCCGACATAATGGTTGCGGATGATGCCGTATTCGAACGGAATGCCGCTCGCTTGTGCATAACCGAGCGCTGCCGGCGTGCCGCCATCGGGAACCGGCACGACGACATCGGCCTCGACCGGAGCTTCCTTGGCAAGATTGATGCCCATGTTCTTGCGCGCGACGTAAACGCTGCGACCGCCGACGACCGAATCCGGACGGGCGAAATAGACATATTCGAACAGGCAAAGGCGCTCCGGCTGGCCGTTGCCGGCCTTGCGGGCGTCGATCGAGATGGAGCCATCCGCCTGGATTTCGCAGATGATGACTTCACCATTTTCGACGTCACGCACGAACTTGGCGCCGATAATGTCGAGTGCGCAGCTTTCCGACGCGAAGATCGGCTTGCCGTCGAGCTCGCCCATGACCAGCGGGCGGATGCCGGTGGGGTCGCGTGCAGCGATCAGTTTGGTGCGGGTGATCGCCACCATCGAGTAACCGCCTTCCATCTGGCGGATCGCATCGATGAAGCGGTCGGCAGTGGAGGAGTAACGGGAGCGGGCGATGAGATGCAGGACGACTTCTGTATCCGACGTCGACTGACAGATGGCGCCACCGGCGATCAGCTGACGGCGCAACGTCAGGCCGTTGGTGAAGTTGCCGTTATGAGCAATCGCGATACCGCCGACTTCCAGTTCGGCAAACAGCGGCTGCACGTTTCGAAGCGCCACTTCGCCGGTCGTCGAATAACGGACGTGACCGATGGAGATGTTACCTGGCAGTTTGGCAAGCGTTGCCGGGTCCGTGTAGTGGTCGCCGACGAGGCCCATGCGACGTTCCGAATGGAAGCGCAGGCCATCGAAGGAAACGATACCGGCAGCTTCCTGGCCACGATGCTGAAGGGCATGCAGACCAAGCGCCGTCAGCGTTGCCGCATCCGGGTGCCCGAGGATGCCGAACACGCCGCATTCTTCATGCAGCGTATCGTCTTCCCACTCATTGGAGTGGTTGATGTCGAAGGATTGTGAAGCCGACTGGTCCATCGTGAGCCTGTGCCCTTGATCTTAAAATGGAAAGGCCGGCCGGGGAATTTTCGTCCCCGGTGCCAGCCCGCTCTCTACCTGAATTCAAGTCATACCACAAATGGTGACGAATTGCGCTGCATCAAGCGCAACACAGCGTCAATTATTTGTAGCAGGTGCGTCGCCCACCGGCGGCAGTTCCTGGCCGGGCTGAACATCCGCCGGGGCTTCTTCCTTGCCGGTGATGCGCGCGCGGATCTGCGGCTCGATATCCTCGGGCAATACGGCTTCAAGACGGCCGACAAGCGTATCGAGGAAAGGCTTCGACTTGGCGTCCACCACCCAGGTCGGCTGCGCCTTGACTGGCACCAGCCAGTTCCAGAAGGCCGTTGCGATGACGAGCAGCAGGATGCCGCGGGCAGCCCCGAAGAGGAAGCCGAGCGTACGGTCCAGCGCGCCGATGCGGCTGTCGATGATGAAATCGGCAATCCGCGAGGTGATGAAGGAGATCACGATCAGCGCGATCAGAAAGATCACGCCTGCAGAGGCGGCAATCGCGATACGGTGATCGGACGTGTATTTTTCCGCATAAGGCACAGCCAGCGGATAAAGATAATAGGCGGCGGCAACCGAGCCGGCCCAGCTGGCGATCGACAGCACTTCGCGGGAAAAGCCGCGGACCATGGCAAGCACCGCAGAAAACAGGGTGACGCCGATGACAATACCGTCGAAGATCGTAATGGGCATGTAAACTCTACTCCAGAACCTGCCGTTCCACACCTGCCGGAGGAACCGGCATTTTCGCCCGGCATTCCAGCATTGGGCGCAGTGTCTTACATCAGCCAACTCATTAACGGAAGATCAATCATCTTCTCCGGCATTTTCATGGCCTTTCCCCAGTTTCTTGGCGGATCCGGCAATGCGGGCGACAAGATCGGGAAGGTCCTCGATCATCGTCCAGCGGGCGCTGCCGTTCTTCGGCAGTTCGGCCGAAGTGGCAGGCAGCATGGCGCCGGCAAAGCCGAGCTTTTCCGCTTCCTTCAGGCGCTGGGATGTCTGCGACACCGGGCGCACGGCGCCTGAAAGGCTGATTTCGCCGAAGAAAACACAATCGGCAGGCAGGGCTGCGCCGGCGAGCGACGAAACGAGCGCCGATGCAATCGCCATGTCGGCTGCCGGTTCCGAAATGCGGTAACCGCCGGCGACATTGAGATAGACATCGTGCTGGCCGAGCCTGACCCCGCAATGGGCTTCGAGCACGGCAAGGATCATTGCCAGACGCGAACTGTCCCAGCCGACCACGGCGCGGCGCGGCGTGCCGAGCGAAGTGGCTGCCACAAGCGCCTGCACCTCGACCAGAACCGGCCGTGTGCCTTCCATGCCGGCAAAGACGACGGCACCCGGAGATTTGGCATTGCGCTCGCCGAGAAACAGTTCGGACGGGTTGGAAACATCGCGCAAGCCGTTATCGGACATTTCGAACACGCCGATTTCGTCGGTCGGTCCAAAACGGTTCTTCACCGTTCTGAGGATGCGATAGTGATGGCCGCGATCGCCCTCGAAATAAAGCACGGCATCGACCATGTGCTCGACGACGCGCGGACCGGCGATCTGGCCTTCCTTCGTCACATGCCCGACGAGAACCATGGCGGCACCCGTCTGCTTTGCAAAGCGGATCATCGCCTGCACGCCGGTGCGCACCTGGGTGACGGTGCCGGGGGCCGAATCTGCCGTATCGCTCCACAGCGTCTGGATGGAATCGATGATCACAAGATCGGGGCGCTTGCCTTCGGAAATCGTGGCAAGGATGTCTTCCACATTGGTTTCCGCAGCAAGCAGCACGTCCGAATCCGCCGCACCGAGGCGCTGGGCGCGCAGGCGCACCTGGGCAACCGCCTCTTCGCCCGAGACATAGATGATCCGGTGGCCGCGGCGTGAAAGTGCTGCTGCCGCCTGCATCAGCAGCGTCGACTTGCCGATGCCGGGGTCGCCCCCAATCAGCACGGCGGAGCCGCGCACGAAACCGCCACCGGTGGCGCGGTCGAGTTCGGAGATGCCGGTAAAGATACGCGGTGCCTGTTCGGTTTCGCCCGACAGCGTGGTCAACGCAACGGCACGGCCCTTCTTCGGGGCCTTGCCGGGACCGCCGCCGATGCCGCCCATCGGGTCTTCCTCGACGATCGTGTTCCACTCGCCGCAGCCGTCGCACTTGCCGGCCCAGCGGCTATGCACCGTGCCGCAGTTCTGGCACACGAATTGGGTTTTGGTTTTTGCCATAGATTTGATCGCCGCCTTCAATACCTCGGATACCCGCAAGAACAAAAGCGGAACCAATGGCCTTTTAAGCGAAACTGGCAGGTGATGACAAGACGGCGGTGATATCAATCGTCCGGATAAATGTAGCGTCGCTCGTAGCGCAGTCCGAGCGCGGTCAGAAGTTCGTAACCGATCGTGCCGCCGGCGCGTGCGGCGTCGTCGAGTGCGATGTTCGGGCCGAACAGTTCGATATAGTCACCGGTGCGGATTTCGTTTTCGGGTACGTCGGTCACGTCGAAGATCGTCAGATCCATCGTGACCCGGCCGATCACGGGCACGCGCCTGTTGGCGATGAAGCCGAAGGCGCCGGGTGCGCCGCCAGCCCGAAGCGGTACGCCGGAACCGGACAGCGAACGCAGGTAGCCGTCGGCATAACCGGCCGACACAACGGCAAGCCTGCTGTTGCGCGAGAGTTGATGGGTGGCGCCGTAGCTGACGGTCGAACCGGACGGCGCATCGCGGATCTGGATGATGCGTGCTTCCGCCTTTGCCACGGGTTTCAGCGCCTGCATACTGTTGACCGCTTCACCGCCATAGGCGGCAATGCCGGGCCGGGTGAGATCGAAATGGTATTCGGGGCCGAGAAAGATACCGGCGGAAGCCGAAAGACTTGTAGGAACGCCTTCGAAAGCCGCCGCAACCCGTTGGAAAGACTCAAGCTGTGATCGGTTGAGCGGCGAGGCTGGCGAATCGCCGCTGTGAAGATGCGACATGACGAGAACGGGTGAGAAACTTGCCGGCCGCGAGACATCCTCGGCAAAGGCGATCGCTTCTTCCGCGGGAAGGCCAAGCCGGTTGAAGCCGGTATCGATATGCAGCGCACAAGGATGGTCGCCATGTTCGGCCGTGACCGACATCCAGAAGGCCAGCTGTTCTTCGGAGATGATCACCGGGACCAGATCGTTTTCGTAAAACATCCGTTCCTGGCCCGGCCATATGCCGGAAAGCACATAGATGCGGGCATCCGGCGCATAGGTGCGCAAGGTTACGCCTTCCTGCACCGCGGCAACGAAGAAATCCCGTGCGCCGGCTTCATAGAGCGCCGTACCGCAGTCCTCGAGCCCCAAACCATAGGCATCCGCCTTGACGACTGCGGCGGTTGAAGCCTTTCCAGAGCGGCGTGCCATTTCCTTCCAGTTGTCGACGAGTGCGCCGAGATCGACCGTCAATCTCACGGGCGCGATATCGAAATCATCCAGATAGGTTTCGTCGCTGTCAAAATCGGTCTGTTCTGTCATGGCGGTCTCAACTGAATATGCTTTTGAAAATCGGAGTGGCCGATCCTAACCTTTTTGCCGGCTGGAAAAAGGCCGCGGGTAAAGAATAAGGTTCTCCGTACAGGCTTTTGACACCACAATAATAGTGCAGCAATCCTAGGGTCGGTGCCCGGCTGCGACAGCCGGACGGCTTCATATCCCGTGGACAGAGGCGTAGTTTAGATGCTGTATTTGAACAGCATCCGAAGGCACTCCATGGCTGTACCCGGTTCCAGGCAGGAACTTCTTGCGGCGGTCTCCACGACCTTCAACAGGCTTTGGGACGATCTTGCCCGCGTTCCAGGGCCCCGGGCGAGGGAGGCATCCATGCAGGGCCATATGGCAGGCTCGTTGATGAGCCCGGCGGATCTCGTCGCATACCTGATCGGCTGGAACGAACTGGTGCTGAAATGGCTAGATCGGGATGACCGGGGTGAGGCGATCGATTTTCCGGAGACCGGGTTCAAGTGGAACGAACTAGGGCCGCTTGCTCAAAAATTCTACGCAGACCATGACGCACTGGACTGGCCCGAGCGGTTGGAACGACTGAGGACGGTGAAGGAGCAACTGGTCTCGACAATCAGCAACCGGTCAGATGACGAGCTTTACGGCAAAGGCTGGTACGGCAAGTGGACCAAGGGGCGCATGATCCAGTTCAACACCGCGTCGCCCTATGCCAATGCAAGAGCGCGCATTCGCAAATGGCTGAAGGCCCAGGAGTGCGCGTAGCAACGCCGATGACCCATTCTTGCTGCATGCGACCCTATGACAGCGGTAGATTGGTGCGATTTCGGCTGCGGTTGTTTGCTGCCTCTGCGGGAAATTGCTACCCCATTCCCGCACATGGTGCGGCCGACATCCGTTGACCGCATGGGAACAAGGGCAGCATCTGTTGAACCCGACCGCCCCCGCGACTGTGAGCGGCGAGCTTTGCGAAACACCACTGTGGCCTCGCGCCATGGGAAGGTTCGACAAGGCATCGACCCGTGAGTCAGGAGACCGACCGTGTGCATCTTATCAATCAACGACCGTCGGGTGTGACGGACAGGAGCACATATGCATATCGAACCGGGCCTCGTAGACGGGGCCAAAATCATTCTGAGCTACGCCACTGCAGCAGGGGCGGGGCTTTTTACCTTGAAGCTGGCAAAAGATACGATTCGGCAACAGGGTCTCGCATCATTGGCCGCGCGTACGGCCATCACCGCTGCAGCAGTCTTTTCCTTCTTCGAACTTCTGCCGCATTATGCGGTCGGCGTGTCCGAGGTGCATTTCATTCTCGGATCGACATTGTTCCTGCTGTTCGGCGCAGCACCGGCGGCAATCGGGCTGGCGCTTGGTCTGGCGATACAGGGACTGTTTTTTGCGCCGGCCGACCTGCCGCAATATGGAATGAACGTCACAACATTGCTTGTACCGCTGTTTGCGGTGAAAGCCTTGGCTGATCGTATCATCGCGCCGGGAACCGCATACGTCGATCTCACCTATCTGCAGGCGCTCAAACTATCCACCGCCTATCAGGCCGGTGTCGTCGCATGGGTCGCGTTTTGGGCCTTTTATGGTGCCGGTTTCGCCAGTGAAAATCTCATGGCGATCGGCACGTTCGGCATTGCCTATATGTCGGTCGTGCTGATCGAGCCGCTGGCTGATCTGGCCGTGCTTGCCCTCGCCAAGACCCTGAATGCTCTGAACGGTTCAGGCTTCGTTACACGACGACTTTACAACGCGGCCTGAGCCAGCCCGCGACTTGCAGCCTCGCCGGTGTAATGCCGGCGAGGCCGTTCGATCACGGTTCTTCGTATTGGGTGAAGCTCGGTTCGGCGAGGTCCGCAAAGCGGGTGAATTCGGACTGGAAGGCGAGCTTGACAGTACCGGTCGGTCCGTGACGCTGCTTGGCGATGATGACGTCGGCCGTGCCCTTCACACGTTCCATCTGCGCTTCCCATTCCGGGTATTTCGGATCGGCAAGATCCCGCGGCTCCATGTTCTTTACATAATATTCCTCACGGAACACGAAGAGCACGACGTCGGCGTCCTGCTCGATCGAGCCTGATTCGCGAAGGTCGGAAAGCTGCGGGCGTTTGTCTTCACGGCTTTCGACACCGCGCGACAGCTGTGACAGCGCGATGATCGGCACGTTGAGTTCCTTGCCGAGCGCCTTCAGACCCGTGGTGATCTGGGTGATTTCCTGCACGCGGTTTTCACCCGACTTGCCCGAACCGGTCATCAGCTGGATATAGTCGACCACCAGGCAATCGAGGCCGCGCTGGCGCTTCAGGCGGCGCGCGCGCGCCGATAGCTGGGCGATCGAGATACCACCGGTCTGGTCGATAAACAGCGGCACCTTCTGCATCATTTGGCTGCAGGCGACCAGCTTTTCGAAATCGGCCTCGGTAATGTCACCGCGACGGATCTTTGACGACGAAACTTCCGTCTGCTCGGAGATGATACGGGTGGCCAGCTGTTCGGACGACATTTCGAGCGAGTAAAAGCCGACGACGCCGCCATTCTTAGCCTTGAACGAGCCATCGGGGGCGATTTCCTGCTCGTAAGCCGCGGCGATGTTGTAGGCGATATTGGTGGCAAGCGAGGTCTTGCCCATACCGGGGCGTCCTGCGAGCACGATCAAGTCGGAGCGCTGCAAGCCGCCCATCTTGCCGTCGAGCGACATGATGCCGGTAGAAATACCGGAAAGCTGGCCGTCGCGCTCGAATGCCTGCCCCGCCATGTCGATGGCGATCGCCACCGCGTCGTTGAACGACTGGAAGCCGCCGTCGTAACGGCCGGTTTCCGCCAGTTCGAAAAGACGGCGTTCGGTATCCTCGATCTGGCTTTGCGGCGGCATGTCGAGCGGCGCATCATAGGCGATGTTGACGACATCCTCACCAATGGTGATCAGCGCCCGGCGAAGCGCCAGGTCGTAGATCGCCCGACCGTAGTCTTCCGCATTGATGATCGACACCGCATCGGCGGCAAGACGTGCGAGATACTGCGCGACAGTCAGGTCCCCCACCTTGTCATCGGCCGGAAGAAAGGTCTTCAGCGTGATCGGGTTGGCTGTCTTGCCCATGCGGATGATGTCGCCGGCAACCTCGTAAATCTTGCGATGCAGCGGTTCGTAGAGATGCGGCGGCTTCAAAAAGTCCGAGACGCGGTAATAGGCGTCGTTGTTAACCAGGATCGCGCCGAGCAGCGCCTGTTCCGCCTCGATATTGTTCGGCGCCTCGCGATAGTGCGGCGCTGCATCCTTGTTGCTGAGCGACCCCATGTTGCGCGGAACTTCGTTCATGATCTTCTACCCGTCCTGTCCGTTCAAGGTCTCGGTTCTAGTGATAACTGGACCGCGCCGAAACCGTGCATTTTGCCTTCGGATGTTACCCACAGATATCCACAGCGGGCGTCATTTACGCGAAACAAAAAACGTAATGAAGCGACAAATCCGGTTGACTGTGCCTCATTCGGGCCGACGTCGCAGGAGTGGTGCGAACAGGCCGCGACTCACCGGAGCAAACGCCATCTTACCCGCAAAAAGAGACAAAAAAACGCCCGGCCTTCGTGAGGCCGGGCGCTGTCACAGACGAATCTGCGAGAGGTCTATTATTCTTCGTCGCCGTCGCGGTCAGCTTCCGGATCGAAGAAGTCTTCCGGGCGCAGTGCGTCTTCGTCAACGCCGTAGATGGCGTCAGCGGAGGTGAGGCTTTCGCCCTGTGCCTGACGTTCTGCTTCTTCGGCCGAACGGGCAACGTTGACCGAGATCTGGATCTCGACTTCCGAATGCAGGTGGAGCGTTACTTCGTGCAGGCCGATTGCCTTGATCGGGTGGTTCAGGTCGACCTGGTTGCGGCCGACGTTGAAGCCTTCCGCGGCCAGTGCGTCCATCACGTCGCGAGCAGCAACAGAACCGTAGAGCTGGCCGGTTTCGCCAGCCGAACGAACGATGACGAAGGTCTTGCCGGCGAGTGCGTCGGCAACCGTCTGGGCTTCGCCCTTGCGCTCGAGGTTACGAGCTTCGAGCGTTGCGCGCTCGTTTTCGAAGCGCTTCTTGTTGGCTTCGTTGGAGCGAAGTGCCTTGCCCTGCGGCAGCAGGAAGTTACGAGCGTAACCGTCGCGAACCTTTACGGTTTCGCCCATCTGGCCGAGCTTCGGTACGCGTTCAAGCAGGATGACTTGCATGTTGGAGTTCCTTTCTAGTTCTCAATTGTCTGGATTGGTTGTGTTCTGATCCGTGCTGCCCTTTGCCGGCGTCAGCGCGATGGTCCGGCGGGTGTCCGTGAGACCGAGAGCGAGGATCGCGAAGGCAGGAATGACGAGCATGGAGGAGAAGTATGCGAGCACGAGGACCGGCAGGCGCCAGTCCTTGCCCTGACTGCGGAAATGGATGGCGGCGAAACCCGACATCAGGAAACCTGCGCCGAATGTACCGCAGATTGTGGCGCCGATCATTGCCGCTACGCCGCCCAAAAAGGTCATGACGATGCCGGCGAGGAAAATGTAGATCGCATGGCGGTTCATGCGCAGCGCCGACGGCATGTTTTCCCGCGGGCGAAGCGCGCGGCCCGAGCGCGAGACGATGCGCATGGCGAAATAGAAGGCTGCAAACAGCAGGATGACCCATATGCCGCCCTGAACCATCGGCAACGTGAGCAGCATCGTGCTTTTCAATTGCCCGATATCGGCAGCGGTAAGCGACAGGCCGGGTTCCTGCGTCTGCAGCGCGGAGCCGAGCACGTCGACGATCTGCCCGACAAGTCCCGGTCCGTAACCGATGGCGACGCCAAGCGCGATGACGGCGATCGTCACGAGGCCGCACAGATGCAGCAGGATGTCGGAGATCGGATACCAGGCGAGCAGATTGTCGGGGCCACCGAGTTCGGAGGCCGGACGCGCCAGATTGGCGAGATGCGACAGCCAGCCGGCCGGGATCAGCGTAAAGATCGCCATGGTGACGGCGAAGATCGGCGAGATGAGAACTGCGCCGAGAATGCCCGACGTGACGATGCCGGTAATGGCTGCGCGGTTACCCCAGCCAAGGCCGGCGATGAAGATCGGAAGAGCAGAGGCGGCATAAAGAACGGCGGCAAAAGACGATTGCGTGCCGGCACCCATCACGAGGAGGGTGGCAACGACGCCGGCCAGAATGCCGGTGGGCAGCACTGTCTGTGTCTTGTTCATTACGCTCTCGCTGTCCTGCCAGATCAAGCAGTTAGGGGACGGGCCTGAATCAATTTGACAGGCGCTTCATCCCCAACATGGGGTTTGCAGTTCATTTTCCGATCCGCGCCCAACGCGGAAGGGAGTAGACCCGCTGATTTTTGATCAGCGGGTCCGGTATCAATTACGATACGACGTACGGCAGCAGGCCGAGGAAACGGGCGCGCTTGATGGCCTGGGCCAGTTCGCGCTGCTTCTTCTGGGAAACTGCGGTGATACGCGAAGGTACGATCTTGCCGCGCTCGGAAATGTAGCGCTGCAGGAGACGAACGTCCTTGTAGTCGATCTTCGGTGCATTTGCGCCCGAGAAAGGGCAGGTCTTGCGACGACGATGGAAAGGACGGCGTGCCGGGGACGAGGATACGTCAGCCATTGTGTTTTCTCCTTGAGGCCCAGATTAGGATTCGCGCGGAGCGGACGGGCGCGGTGCGCGCTCGAAGCCGCCTTCACGCGGAGGACGATCGCCGAATTCGCGGCGCGGGCCACGATCGCCGAAGTCACGGCGCGGGCCGCGATCGTCACGCGGACGGTCGTCACGGTCACGCTTCTGCATCATTGCAGACGGGCCTTCTTCGTGCTTCTCGACGGAAAGCGTCATGTAGCGAAGAACGTCTTCGTTGATGCGCATCTGACGTTCCATTTCGTGCACGGCAGCAGCCGGAGCATCGATGTCCATCAGGGCGTAGTGAGCCTTGCGGTTCTTCTTCATGCGGTACGTCAGGGACTTGAGGCCCCAGTTTTCGACGCGCCCGACCTTGCCGCCGTTAGCTTCGATGACACCCTTGTACTGTTCGACGAGGGCATCAACCTGCTGAGCGGACATATCCTGCCGGGCAAGGAATACGTGTTCGTAAAGAGCCATGTAAGCTTTGCCTTTTCTTGCGGTTGTTTTGCACCCGGGTTCGGCGGCTAAGCCTCAACGACTGCTCCTGATGGCCAAAAGGCCCGCAAGAAAAGTTGTTGTTTCGAGACGGTCGAGAGCGGAGACACGGGAGGCCGGAACGCTTTCGTCCCTGAGGCTCGCCTGAGCGAACCTGCCCTCCGTACAGCCACCAGCCAGAAGACCGGGTGTTTCGAACACGGCGGCTTATACGGATTTTTAGGCGAAAGGCAAGGGGCGATCATTTTCCGTCACAAAACAACTGCCCGGTAATGCCGTCTCCATCGCTTGTTTCGCCTGAAAACGTATAGGAGTTCTGTTTCAGAAGCTGCTCAAGGTAACCCGTGCAACGTTTGTGCTGTACATATTCGGATTGGGTCACATAGTTGCCGTAACAGCCTATCTGGGGCCATACCTTTTTCAAGGCGATGTGTCCCGACTGCATTCCCTTGACGCTGATCCAGCGATTGTTGGGCGACATTCCCGTTTGCAGAACGCCACTTGGCATATAGGGCTTCATGAATTCGATCAGCTTCTGCTCCAGCCGGGCCAGTTCCTCGTCCCCGGGCTTCCTGTTGAAATAGCAGATTGGATAGGAGCGTGTGACAACGGGTGCCTGGGCCGCGGTGTTTTCGCCGCAGGAGCAACGGGTGCCTTTGCCTGCTTCGGGCATGTCGGCCGCCTCGGTCGCAGAGGTGGCCGACAATATCAAGACAACGACTTTCGCCAGCAAACGCATCTTTGCGAACCTCAGTCGAGGAGCTTTTCTGTCGCGATTTTCAGCAGCTTGTTTTTTCTTTTTTCGGCAGATGTATCTACTGCAGAACTCCACGTTCCAAGGGATGAAATAGCCTTGTCATCGGGGCCGACCTCGTCGATGTAAGGGGATGCGGCAAGAGCAAACTCTTCAGCCCCATCGAAGAGCTTGTCGACCCTAAATCCGAGCAGCCGGGTATGTGCTGGATCGTCGAGAAAGGTGACGCTCTTCTTGTCTTCGGACTCGCGGGTGTTCAATTTGTAATCCGACATCGAACCGGACGTAGCCGGAATATTCATGCCGAAAACGGAAAATGAGCCGCTCGCCGACGCCGTGAATTTCGACCACTCGGAGAATGTCGACACCTTGTCGAAATGCAAGGTCAGCTCCAGGCCGCGGCCAAGGATTACGGAGGAGATGGCATGTCCGAGGAGACCGGCATAAATCGGATTTGCGGCAAGAACCTCGCGGATCCTCTTGTAGGCAAAAACGCCCGACGAGAACCACGGGCCGCGATTGACCCAGTATTCCGCCAGATTCTCGAAAGCCATCCCGACCCTGTTGGTCGCCGCAACGGTTTCCTTGAGGTGGCTCTCGCTCGAGACACTGGCACTTGCCTTGAAAAAGAACCACTTCCGGGCCGTTCCGGAGGCGCTCCAGCTGACATCATGCTGGTGGGTCGCAGCCGCGGTCTTTTCGATCGACACGGAGCGCTTGCCGATATTTGTCAGGAATTTCGGTAGATATCCGGACGGACGGATTTCGACGGATGGCTCGAAATAGTTCAGGTTGTTGTAGATGTATGCCTGCCCCAATCGGATCGGGTCGTATTTGTTGATCTCTTCGAGTATCGGATCTTTTGGTCGCGGCATCAGATACTGGTCGAGCGTCGCGTATTTGAGCAGCGAGGATATGTGTCTTGCCTCCACATCCGGATATTGCGCGTCGCGCAGGATGTGCATGCGGACAAGGCCGTCAGAGATGATGTTCTTGTAATAGCTGATCTGTTCGGCGAAGTTGTTCGTGTTGAAAAAAGCCGTTTGTTTGTCGAGGTAATAGGCGTCATCTGCGGCGACGCCATTCTGCGTGGCATAGGAGTTCCAGGCGGTGAACATTGTCTGGTAGAAGAGCTGAAGTTCCTGCCGGCTTTGGCGGACTTCCCTGTCTATAAGGTCGATCTTGTCGACGATGTCTTGCCGTAGCGCGGTGTCCAGCTTGAATACGGCCTGTTTCAGAACTTCCGTGAAGAAGAATGAATACCTGTCGTTCGTGTTGGCTACACCAAGGGCGACGGGACCATATTCGGTGGGGGAAATCGTCACCGTCCTGTCGGCAAAGGCGCGGAAAACATATTCCGTAAACATCGGCGCCTGGGGAATGATGTCGAAGGTGACGAGGCTGCTGTTGAGCGCGATCTTTTGTTCCGTTTGCGGGTTCAAGATCTCGTATAGTTGGCTGTAATACAGATCCACCGCGTTCGAAATCGGCGAATCTTCTGCTTTGATTTCGACGTTTACGTCTACCATGGCGTGATCCTCCTGTTATATGCAACCATAGATAATGGTTGCATATAACTTGCGCAATCAATCATCGATTGCATAAGGAGGGGTCGCCAATTGTAGCGGGTTGAGTAGTCCTCGGGCACTTCCACGACACGATCGGCGACCTTGTCGTGGAGGTTGGCATGGGGTGGATCAGATCGGCATCGGGTACTGCCGGTGGATTTCGGCGATGTCTTTCATCACTTCATCGGAAAGCGAAACATCTGCCGCGCCGATATCCATCTTCAACTGCTCCATGGAGGTGGCGCCGATGATGGCTGCGGTCATAAAGGGGCGAGCGAGGCAGAAAGCCAGCGCCATCTGCGCGGCGTCGAGCCCATGTTTCGCCGCCACGTCGACATAGGCCTTGACCGCCGGTTCCTGCTTCGGCTGCAGCCGCCCGCCCAGATCGGTATTGACGGTTGCGCGCGTGCCGGCGGGGCGGGCTCCGTTGAGATATTTACCGGTGAGCAGGCCGGCTGCGAGCGGCGAATAGGCAAGCAGCCCGACATCGCCATGATGGGCGACTTCGGCGAGGTCGAGATCGAAAGTACGGTAAAGCAGATTGTATTCGTTCTGGATCGACGCGACGCGCGGCAACGCTTTTTCTTCCGCCAGGCGTAGATATTGCATCGTACCCCAGGCGGTCTCGTTAGAAAGGCCGAGCGCGCGGATTTTTCCGGCCTTTACCAGATCATCCAGCGTCTGCAGCTTTTCGATAATGTCGGCGATGGACTTTTCTCGGTCCTGGGTCGAGGCGTCGAAGGTCCAGGAATTGCGGAAATGATAGTGGCTGCGGTTTGGCCAGTGGATCTGGTAGAGATCGATATAGTCGGTTTGCAGCCGCTTGAGGCTGGCATCTACTGCATCGCGAATGGTCGCAGCCTCGATCGGGCGGCCCTCACGGATATGCGGACGACCGGCGCCGGCGATCTTGGTGGCAAGCACGATATCCCCGCGCTTGGCCCGTTTCTTCAGCCATGTGCCGATATACTGTTCGGTGCGGCCATAGGTTTCGGCGCTGACAGGCGTTGTCGGATAAAGTTCAGCCGTATCGAAAAAGTTGACGCCGTGTTCGACGGCATAATCCATCTGGGCATGCGCTTCGGCTTCGGTGTTCTGGGTGCCCCAGGTCATGGTGCCGAGGCAGATTTCGGACACGGAAAAGTCTGTGCGGCCGAGTTTGTTGTACTTCATCAATGCAGTCCTGGATGAGGAGGCCGGGAGGGAGGGGCCGGGAGTAAAGACAAGGCGGGGGACTTTAGCGCCCGGTTGATGAATCGCAAGGGCATCACGCGATCAACTTCGCGCCCCTGTCTCTATTTCGCCTCAAACCGCTTCGACAAACCACCGCTCCGGGCCGATTTGCTTTGGAATGGCAGGGCCGCCGCAGGGTGTTACCCTTGACTCTCAAGGTTCAAATGTGAATGGAGAGGCAAAACATAAGGGAAGGATTATCCCAATGAGCATTGCATTCACGTTTCCGGGTCAGGGTAGCCAGGCCGTCGGCATGGGCAAGGATCTCGCTGAAGCCTATCCGGAAGCCCGCGCGGTTTTCGAGGAAGTCGATGAGGCGCTCGGCCAGAAACTCTCCGACATCATGTGGAATGGTCCGGAAGACACGCTGACACTGACGGCAAACGCCCAGCCGGCGCTTATGGCTGTTTCGATCGCCACGATGCGGGTGCTCGAAGCGCGTGGTCTCGTGCTGGCCGACAAGGTCGCTTATGTCGCCGGTCATTCGCTCGGTGAATATTCGGCGCTCTGTGCCGCCGGCACCTTTTCGCTGTCGGATACGGCGAAGCTTCTGCGCATCCGCGGTGATGCCATGCAGTCGGCCGTTCCGGTCGGGCAGGGTGCTATGGCTGCGATCATCGGCCTCGAACACTCTGATGTCTACGCCATCTGCGCTGAGGCAAAGGCAGAAGGCGTCTGCCAGATCGCCAACGACAATGGCGGCGGACAGCTTGTCATCTCCGGCTCCAAGGCGGCTGTCGAAAAGGCAGCGGCCCTTGCTACCGAAAAGGGCGCCAAGCGTGCTATCATGCTTCCCGTCTCAGCTCCCTTCCATTCCGACCTGATGGCGCCGGCCGCCGACGCCATGCGTCACGCGCTCGCCAAGGTCGAAAAGAAGAGCCCGGTCGTGCCGGTCGTTGCCAATGTGCGCGCCGCCCCGGTTTCCGATGCCGAAGAAATCGCGCAGCTGCTGGTCACCCAGGTTACCGGCCAGGTCCGCTGGCGCGAAACTGTCGAGTGGTTCGGTCAGAACGGCGTGACCACGCTCTATGAAATCGGCTCCGGCAAGGTGCTGACGGGGCTTGCCCGCCGCATCGACAAGAATATCTCTGGCGTAGCCGTCAACACCCCGGCCGATATCGACGCGGCAATCGCTGCCATTCTCGGCTGAAGAAAAGGATTTCGATATGTTTGATCTGACCGGCCGCAAGGCACTCGTCACCGGCGCTACCGGTGGCCTCGGCGAAGAGATCGCCCGCCTTCTCCATAAACAGGGCGCTGTCGTCGGCCTGCACGGCACACGCGTCGAAAAGCTTGAGGCACTGGCCGCAGAACTCGGCGACCGCGTCCATATCTTCCCGGCCAACCTGTCCGATCGTGCCGAGGTCAAGGCGCTCGGCGAGAAGGCTGAGGAAGTTCTCGGCGGCGTCGATATTCTCGTCAACAATGCCGGTATCACCAAGGATGGCCTGTTCGTGCGCATGTCGGACGAGGACTGGGATGCGGTTCTGGAAGTCAACCTCACCTCGGTTTTCCGCCTGACGCGCGAGCTGACCCATCCGATGATGCGTCGCCGCCACGGCCGCATCATCAACATCACCTCGATCGTCGGCGTTACCGGCAATCCTGGCCAGACCAACTACTGTGCGTCTAAGGCCGGCATGATCGGCTTCTCCAAGTCGCTCGCCCAGGAAATCGCCACCCGTAACGTCACGGTCAACTGCGTGGCTCCGGGATTCATTGAAAGCGCCATGACCGGCAAGCTGAACGACAAGCAGAAGGAAGCCATCATGGGCGCGATCCCGATGAAGCGCATGGGCGCCGGATCGGACATCGCAGCGGCGGTTCTCTATCTCGCTTCGGACGAGGCAGGCTACGTCACCGGCCAGACGCTTCACGTCAATGGTGGCATGGCAATGATCTGATTGCCGGGCTTTGTTCGTAAAACCAGTGGAGAACAAGGGTTCTGCGCTGTGGGAGGGAACAAATTCTGGCTTTTCGGAACAGTCAAACCGTGTTAATCGGGCCATGACTGTGAAAAGTCACCCTGAAATTCAGGTCGTCATATTGCGTGAGCAATGATGCACGGAACCGGAAAAGGGGTGGCGGGGTTTGCCGGCATCGGCACCCGATAAGGTGCAGTTGAAGGTTTAACAGGACGAGGATGCCTCAATGGGTATCCGGTGAAAGATAAAGGTCGAGGAAACCGACATGAGCGATATCGCAGAACGCGTTAAGAAAATTGTTATTGATCATCTCGGCGTTGATGCCGACAAGGTTGTTGAAGGCGCAAGCTTCATCGACGATCTGGGTGCGGATTCGCTCGACACCGTCGAACTGGTCATGGCGTTCGAAGAAGAGTTCGGCGTTGAAATCCCGGACGACGCTGCTGACTCGATCCTGACCGTCGGTGACGCGGTCAAGTTCATCGAGAAGGCACAGGCCTAATCGACGACATATCTGGGACGATTGCCCGCGTTTTGCGGGCATCGATCTCACATGACGGCCCGCTAGTTCGGGCCGTTTCAGCAATTTGATCATGAAATACGGGGTGGGTTGTTGGCGATGAGGCGTGTCGTTATCACCGGTACCGGCATGGTATCACCGCTTGGATGCGGAACGGAAGTTACCTGGCAGCGCATTCTCGCCAGCCAGAGCGGTGCGAGACTGGTCACCGAATTCGAAGTTGACGATCTGCCGGCAAAGATTGCCTGCCGCATTCCGGTCGGCGACGGTTCCAACGGCACATTCAATGCCGATCAATGGATGGAACCGAAAGAACAGCGCAAGGTCGATCCCTATATTCTTTACGGCATGGCCGCCGCCGATATGGCGCTGGAAGATGCCGGCTGGCATCCTCAGACGGATGAAGACCAGATCATGACCGGCGTGATGATCGGCTCGGGCATTGGCGGTCTCGAAGGTATTGTCGAGGCGGGTTATACGCTCCGCGACAAAGGACCGCGCCGTATCTCTCCTTTCTTCATTCCCGGCCGCCTGATCAACCTCGTCTCCGGACAGGTTTCGATCAAGCACAAGCTTCGCGGCCCCAACCATGCCGTCGTTACCGCTTGTTCCACCGGTGCCCACGCGATTGGCGATGCCGCAAGGCTGATCATTTTCGGCGACGCCGACGTGATGGTCGCCGGTGGCGCGGAATCTCCGGTCAGCCGTATCGGTCTCGCAGGTTTTGCCGCCTGCAAGGCGCTGTCGACCCAGCACAACGACAATCCGAAAAAAGCATCGCGCCCCTATGACCGCGACCGCGACGGTTTCGTCATGGGCGAGGGCGCCGGCGTCGTGGTTCTCGAAGAACTCGAACATGCCAAGGCCCGCGGCGCCAAGATCTATGCCGAGGTTGTCGGCTACGGTCTGTCGGGCGACGCCTATCACATCACCGCGCCGTCGGAAGACGGCGATGGCGCGTTCCGTTGCATGACCATGGCGCTGAAGCGCGCCGGCCTGTCTGCCTCCGATATCGACTACATCAACGCCCACGGCACATCGACCATGGCCGACACGATCGAACTCAGCGCTGTCGAGCGTCTGGTCGGCAATGCGGCTTCGAAGGTTTCTATGTCGTCGACCAAATCGGCGATCGGCCACCTTCTTGGTGCTGCCGGTGCCGTTGAAGCGATCTTCGCGACGCTTGCCATCCGCGACAACATCGTGCCGCCGACACTCAATCTCGACAATCCGGACGTCGAGACCGCAATCGATCTCGTGCCGCATCAGGCCCGCAAGCGTGACGTCAACGTCGCGCTGTCGAACTCCTTCGGCTTCGGCGGCACCAATGCGTCGCTCGTTCTGAAGCGTTACGACGCGTAATTGTGATCGCCTCCATCGTCGGCTGGACGTTACTGTCTGGCCGACATCATATTCTGAACCTGCTTTTTGCCGTATTGCTTGGCCAAACAGCGGGCAATGATTCCGATTAGTGCAAAGGGGGGTGCGGTTGAGCAATTCCGATAATGGTGGCGAGCTTCCGCCCAGCGGTGGCAATGCAGCCAGCAACGGCAGCAGCCGCGGCCCGATCATTCCCAAATCACCGAACGAAGCCCTGAAGCCGGAACGCGTGCCGGATCCGCCGCGACGTTCAAAGAAAGCCCGCAGCCAGGTCATCATCTTCTTCAACTTCGTGATGACGATGATCGTGCTTGTGTGCCTCGCCGGTGCCGCGATTTTCTATTACGCGCTGTCCAGCTATCACAGCCCTGGCCCTCTTGCAGCCAATACCAATTTCGTCGTGCGCGAAGGCGCAGGTATTGCCGAAATCGCCACAAGCCTGGAGCGCAACGAGATCATCGAGGATGCACGGGTCTTCCGTTACGTTACCTCGGTCAATCTCGGTTACGCGGGTTCGGCCGAAAATCGCCGTAGCCTCAAAGCCGGCGAATATGAGATCAAGGCCCATGCCACGATGCAGGAGATCGCCGATCTTTTGGAATCCGGCAAGTCAATCCTCTATTCGATCTCGATGCCGGAAGGCCTGACCGTCCGCCAGATGGCGCTCAGACTGAGAGAGGACACAATCCTGGAAGGCAATCTTCCTGCCGACCTGCCGGCGGAAGGCACGCTTCGCCCGGATACCTACAAATTCTCCCGCGGGACGAACCGTTCTGAAATCCTGTCGCAGATGCATGCTGCCCAGCAGAAGCTGATTGACCAGATCTGGGAGCGCCGCGACCCGGACCTGCCGATCAAGACGAAGGACGAGTTCGTCGTCTTGGCCTCGATCGTCGAGCGCGAGACCGGCAAGGATGACGAGCGCGCCCACGTCGCCTCGGTCTTCTTCAACCGGCTGCAGAAAGGCATGCGCCTTCAGTCCGACCCGACGATCATCTACGGCATCTTTGGCGGTGATGGAAAACCATCCGATCGCCCGATTTACCGGTCCGACCTGCAGAAAGAGACGCCGTACAACACTTACAAGATCAAGGGCCTGCCACCGACTCCGATTTCCAATCCGGGCCGTGCAGCACTCGAAGCCGTCGCCAACCCGTGGCGCACCAAGGATCTCTACTTCGTTGCCGACGGCACCGGCGGTCACGTCTTTGCGCCGACGCTCGAAGAGCATAATGCCAACGTCAAGCGCTGGCGCAGGATCGAGGCCGAGCGCAAGGCAGGCACCGCTGCTGTAGCAAACGCGGGGGAAGAGGTTGTTGACGGCCAGCCGGACGGCGCGGACGCCGAAAGGCCGACAGGCAACTGACCAGAATTTCTGCCACCGCGCCAAGCGGTGGCACGCTTATGGAGTAGATTGAATGACATTGCAGTCGATGACCGGTTTTGCCCGCAGCGAAGGTGTCAGCGGGCGTAGCCGCTTTGTCTGGGAGCTGCGATCGGTCAACGGCAAGGGGCTGGATGCACGTCTGCGCCTGCCGCCTGGGCTCGAGCGGCTGGAGCCGGACACCCGCCGCATGGTCGGTGAGGCGTTTTCGCGCGGCAATATCCAGGCGTCGCTTACGATCTCGGTGGACGAGACGCGCATGGAGGCGGTCGTCAATCGCGATGCACTGGCAGCCGTACTTGCGCTGCGCGAAGAACTGAAGGACGTCATCGATCCGTCGCCGCTGCGCCTCGATACGTTGATCTCGATCCGTGGCCTCGTCGATATCCGCGAGCAGGAGGATGGCGAGGATGCGCTTCTCGCCCGCGACGTGGCGATCCTGTCCGGCTTGACCACTGCGCTTGCGAACCTCAAGCGCATGCGCGAGACCGAAGGGGCGGCATTGCGCGCTGTCCTTGCAGCCCATGTGGCCCGTATCGCTGAACTGACCCATATCGTCGAGACCGATGCGTCGCGCTCGCCCGAAGAGATCGCCCGCCGCCTGAACCTCCAACTCGACCAGATCATGCAGGACAAGGCGGCGCTCGATCGCGACCGGCTTTATGCCGAAGTGGCCCTGCTGGCGACCAAGGCGGACCTGCGCGAAGAGATCGACCGGCTGAAGGGCCATGTGGCCGCAGTCGGCGAGCTTCTGGAAAAAGGCGGGCCGATCGGCCGCAAGCTCGACTTCCTTGCACAGGAATTTAACCGGGAATCGAATACCATCTGTTCCAAATCCAATTCTGCTGCTGTAACGGCTGCAGGCATCGAACTGAAAGTCGTCATCGACCAGTTCCGCGAACAGGTCCAGAATCTGGAGTAAGAGATGAGCCCGGCCCCGACATCGTCAGACAAGGCAGATACGAAAATTGCCCGACGCGGGCTTATGCTCGTACTGTCGTCTCCCTCCGGTGCCGGAAAATCGACGATCGCTGGCAACCTGCTCAGAGACGATCATAGCCTGGAAATCTCGATCAGCGTCACGACGCGCGCCAAGCGTCCCAGCGAAATCGGCGGCAAGCATTATCACTTCATCACCATCCCGCAGTTCGAGCGCATGCGCGACAATGGTGAACTGCTGGAATGGGCCGAGGTGCACGGCAATTTTTATGGCACTCCGCGTGAGCCGGTCGAACAGGCGATGGCCGAGGGCCGCGACATGCTCTTCGATATCGACTGGCAGGGCGCCCTGCAGCTGCAGGAAAAGATGAAGGCCGATATCGTCTCGATCTTCGTCCTGCCGCCGACCATGACCGAACTTCAGTCGCGCCTGCACCGCCGTGCCGAAGACAGTGAAGAGGTGATCCGCACGCGCCTGCTGAACTCCCGTGCCGAGATCGAGCACTGGCGCGAATATGACTATGTCATCGTCAACGATGATCTCGACGAAGCTTTTGGCCATGTCAACTGCATCGTCAACGCCGAGCGCGTCCGCCGCGACCGTCGGCACGGCCTTTTCGACTTCGTCGCGACGCTGCTGACCGAAGAGCCGAAGCTCTAGTCAGAGCGGCTTTCGGCCGGATATCGCAAAACGGTGCTGCAGCGTCGAGGCAAGCCCTTTGCGCGAGATAAGCTTGATGCCGCGGCTGCGGCGAATGTCGGCGAGATCCGTATCTATCTTCATTTCGCCGAAGCCCGCGCTCTTGAAAAGTCGCAGCGCATCGTCTGTCCTGATCCCGTGCTTGAAATGCAGCTGGCCGACGATCCGCTCGTGATGCGCCCATTGTTCCGGCGTCAACAGGCTGTGGCCATCCTGCTGTTTGCCGAAAACGCGGTCGAGCAGGGGTAGAAGCCTTTCCAGCCAGTGCTGGCGGACGAAATCGCCGTCGATGATCAGCAGGCGGCCGCCAGGTTTCAGGATGCGCAGCCAGTCGGCAAATGCCTTGTCGGGATTAGTGAGCGTCCAGACGAGATGTCGGGCAATAATGACGTCGTAAGTATTATCCGGCTCCATCGTCTCTTCCGCATCGCGTGTCAGAAACCGGATCGCGGCATTCGCCTCGTCAGATTTGCGTCTTGCACGGGCCATCATCGGTTTGGTGAAGTCCAGCCCCGTCACCTTGAAGCCGAGGCCGTGCATCAGCATCGTCATCACGCCCGTGCCGCAGGCGAGATCGAGCGCTGTTCTGCCGTCTCCGTCGCCGATATGGCGGCGGATCAGCCGGCTCCAGGCGTCGATCTCCGCATGTCTGGCGATGCCGTGGCCGGGGCTTGCGTCATAGGTCTCGGCGCGAAGGCTCCAGTAGTCGCGGATTTCGTCCTTGATCGACCAGTTCTGCATGTACCTTGCCTACATCAGGAATTGAATATGGAGACGGCCGTGATGGGCGGAGGTGGAGACATGTGCCTCGACCCCGAAGACGTCGGCGATCATCTTCTCGGTGAGGATCTCCGCGGGTGGTCCGCAGGTCACGAGTTTACCTTCCGACAGCACGGCGATCCGGTCGCAGAAGCGGGCTGCGAGGTTGAGGTCGTGGATGGCCACCACCGTCGTCACCGACAGATCCTCGACCAGCCGCAGGATGTCGATCTGGTGCTGGATATCGAGATGATTGGTCGGCTCGTCGAGGATAAGGACCGAAGGTGACTGCGCCAGCGCCCGGGCAAGCTGAACCCGCTGCCGCTCGCCGCCCGAAAGCGTATGCCAGAACTGCTCACGGCGGTCGGTGAGACCGACACGGCGAAGGGTATTTTCGACGATCTCGTCATCGGCGCTTGTCCAGGGGGAAAGCGCGGAGCGATGCGGTGTGCGCCCGAGCTTGACCACATCCAGTACTGTGACATTCGCCTCGGTCATCGAATGCTGTTCGACGACGGCGACGCGGCGGGCAAGCTCGCGTCGGCCGAAGCCGGAGATCTTGCGCCTGTCGAGCATGACGTCGCCCTCAGCCGGTGCCCTGAGACCCGCCAAGAGACGGATGAGCGAGGATTTGCCCGATCCGTTCGGACCGATCAGCCCGAGCGTCTGGCCCGGTTCTACCGAGACCGAGACGCCATCGACGATGACCTTGCGGCCGGCAAGCCAGCGCACCGCATTGGCGGCGAGCATCAAGTGAGCGCTCATGCGACCCTCCTTGCACGATAGAGGATGACCGAGAAGAACGGCACGCCGACCAGCGCGGTGACGACGCCGATCGGAAGCACTTGCGGTGCGATGATGATGCGCGAGACGATATCGGCAACCACCATGAACAGCGCCCCGACAAGGGCGCAGGCGGGCAGGAGCCGCATGTGGCCCGGTCCTACGATGAAGCGGGCGGCATGCGGGATGACCAGCCCGACGAAACCGATCGCGCCGACCATGCTGACCATGGTGGCGGTCATCAGCGCGGTGACGAGCAGCAGCACGACGCGCACCCGCTGGACGGCGATGCCGAGCGAACGGGCGGCATCCTCGCCGAAGGTGAAGGCGTCGAGCGCGCGGGAATGCCAGATGCAGACGACAAGCCCGATGCTGACGACCGACGCGGACAGCGCCACATCCGGCCAGCGCACCCCGGCAAAGCTGCCGAGCAGCCAGAACATCACGCTGCGGGCCTGCTCGGCATTGGCCGAGGTCGAGACGATATAGGAGGTCAGCGCATTGAAGAGCTGCGAGGCCGCCACACCGGCAAGGATCGTCCTGTCCGCCGTCTGCCGGCCGCTGGCCAGCATGACGACGAAGGCGAAGGCGAGCAGCGCACCGGCAAAAGCCCCCGCCGACAGCGAGATCGCGCCCGCACCAAAACCGAGCAACATGACCGAGACGGCACCCGTCGACGCGCCGGCCGATATGCCGAGCACGTAGGGCTCAGCCAGCGGATTGCGTAAGAGCGACTGCAGGATAGCACCGGACAGCGCCAGCCCGGCACCGCAGAAGGCGGCAACCAGCGAGCGCGACAGGCGATAATCCCAGATCACCGCTTCCTGGATACGCGGTACGGCAATCTCCGTGAGGCCGAGGCGGTTTGTGACTGCCGCGACCGTGGTTTTCATTGGAATGGTCATCTCGCCGATCGCCACCCCTGCCGTCATGGCGACGAGAAGGGCGGCAAGCACGAGGAGGACGCCGGCAGTGCCGGCGGCCCAAGGCCTTATACGCGATGAGGTCACTGCAGCAATCCGAACCGCTCGAGGGAGGCGGCGACGGTTTCAAGGCCGGAGATCGTGCGGATCGTCGGGTTCATCGCCTGCGCGTCCATTTCGACGATATGGCCCTTTTCGACCGCGTCGAGCTTGCTAACGACCGGATCAGTGGTGAGGAACTGTCTCTTGGCAACCGGATCATCGGCAGGCTGGTTGCGGCGGTCCATCGTGCCGATGACGACCACTGTCGGGTTCTCGGCGGCAATCGCTTCCCATCCGACCAATGGCCATTCCTGCTCGGAACTGACGACGTTCTTTGCACCAAGAACCTGCGTGATGTAACCTGAAGCGCCGTTCTTGCCGGCGACCCAGGCATCGCCTGAGACTTCCGGTGAAGAGAACCAGTAGACGAGGCTGACATCCTTCGCCTTGTCCGCGACTTTTGCACGCACGGCTGATTCGCGGGCCTTGATCTCGGCAATCAGCTTCTCGCCACGGTCGGCCACATCGAAGATGCGGGAGAGTTCGTCTATCTCTTGGTAGAGGAGATCCATCGAGAACATCTTCTTGCGGCTACCGTCGGAAACGCTGTTGTCGGTCACCACGCAATCGGTCGGCGAGACATAGCTTGGCACGCCGAGATCGGAGAATTGCTGGCGTGTGCCGACGCGGCCCTGTGGCCCGACGGACGTGAGGAACTGCGCGGCGATGAAATCCGGCTCGCGGGCAACAACGGCCTCGAAATTCGGCGTGCTATTGGCGATGCGGTGGACCTTCTGGTTATCTGCTGCAAGTTCCGGCAGAACCGGCGAGACCCAGATGGCGCTTCCGGCCATGCGATCGGCAAGGCCGAGCATCAGCAGGATCTCGGTACTGTTCTGGCCGAGGCCCACGGCTTTCTGCGGAGCCTTTTCAATGACGACGTTCGAACCGCAATTATCGATCGTCAGCGGGTATGCGGTCGGGGCGGCGAATGCCGTGGAGGTGAGGGCTGTGAGGGGAAGCGCAACAAGAGCGGCGATCAGGCCGTATTTCATGTCCTGTCCTTTCGGATGACGGATGAGGTGCCGGAAAACACCGCCCGGCCGGATGGCGGGCGGTGCAGGCGGCATGGCTTAGTTCGCAAGTCCGAAGGACTGGATGCCTTTTGCAAGCGTTTCAATGCCGTCGATCGTGCGGATCGTCGGGTTCATCGACTGCGCGTCCATCATCACGAAATGCTTCTTCTTCACCGCATCGAGCTGGCTGACGACCGGGTCGCTTTCGAGGAAGGAAACCTTTACCGCCGGATCATCGGCGGCATAACGGCGGCGATCCATGGTGGCGATGACGATCACGGCGGGATTGGCTTCAGCGATCGTTTCCCAACCGACCAGCGGCCATTCCTCTTCGGTCGTCACGACATTCTTCGCGCCAAGCGTCTTGAGGATATAGGCCGGTGCGCTGTTCTTGCCGGCGATAAAGGCATCGCCCTTGGTTTCCTTGCTGGAGAACCAGAAGACGATCGGCAGGTTCTTCGCTTCCGCGCCTTTGATCGAGGCGACGGCGGCGGCTTCACGGGCCTTCAGGTCCGCGATAAGCTTGGTCCCGCGATCCTGGATGTCGAAGATTTCGGCCAATTCAGCGATTTCCCGATAGATCAGGTCCATCGTGAACAGTTCCTTGCGCACGCCATCGCCGCCTTCAAGATTGGTCTTGGCGACACAATCGGCCGGCGAGATATAGGTGTTGACGCCGATATCGGAAAACTGTTCGCGCTTGGCGACGGAGCCCATCGGACCGACATGCCATTCGAATTCTGCGGCGACAAGATCAGGCTCCAGCCCGACGATGGATTCGAAGCTCGGATCGTTGTCGGCAAGCCGTCTGATCTTCGCGTTCGCCTCGGCATATTGCGGCAAGACCGGGCCGACCCAGACGGCCGTGCCGGCAACCTTGTCTGCAAGGCCGAGCGAATAGAGAATTTCGGTCATGCCCTGACCGATGGAAACGATTTTGCCGGGTGCCTTGTCGAAGGTCACCTTCTGTCCGCAATTTTCAACCGTCAGCGGATAGCTGGTCGAGCCTGCGAATGCGGTTGCGGGAAGCGCTGCGGTGGAAACCGCAAACAGTGCGGCGATCAAGCCGAGTTTCATGTCCTGTCCTTTCAAAGGAAATGGCTTTGCCGGGATGAAAGGCAGGACGATGCGAGGCCGCTTCTGCGGTCCACATCAAAATGGCGGGCGACGGGGTCGCTTGCGTCATATCATTCTCCCTGCCGGAACACCTCGTCCGGTATTGGTTAGGCCCAAAGCTGACGGCAGGTCTCCTGACTCGCGGCTCAAGCGCCTTGTCGTCTCCTTCCCGGTCAAAAAACCAGTGGATGTGACGAAAGGCTCGCCGCTTACAGTTGCGAGGGCAGTCGCGGGCTCGGTCAAAAAGACCTCACCGCGTTCCCTTTTCATCTGCGAATGCAGAACCGTAGCGTGCCCTTGATAGGAGACACACCGGAGCTTGTCCAGTGAACTTGCGTGATGAGCCGCTTCCAACCCGATGGCTTGACAGCGTCTCGATCACATGGTGACGTAATAGTATAACGTAACTTAATTCACAATGGACATCTGCAATGAAAAACAGGCTCCCTGTCACCGTGCTCTCCGGCTTCCTTGGCGCTGGCAAGACGACCATGCTCAATCACATCCTCGCCAACCGGCAGGGGATGCGCGTGGCGCTGATCGTCAACGACATGAGCGAGGTGAATATCGACGCAGCCCTCGTTCGTGATGGCGGCGCCAATCTGTCGCGTACCGAGGAACAACTGGTGGAGATGACCAATGGCTGCATCTGCTGCACGCTGCGCGACGATCTCTTGAAGGAAGTGCGTGCGCTCGCCGAGCAGGGGCGGTTCGATTATCTGCTGATCGAATCGACGGGTATCGCCGAGCCGCTGCCGGTCGCCGCCACCTTCGATTTTCGCGATGAGAACGGCCAGAGCCTTTCGGACATATCGAGGCTGGACACGATGGTGACTGTCGTCGATGCCGCCAATCTTCTGAAGGACTACGGTTCCGGCGACTTCCTTGCCGATCGCGGCGAGACGGCAGGCGAGGGCGACAACCGCACCATTGTCGATCTTCTGGTCGAGCAGATCGAATTCGCCGATGTCGTGGTGTTGAACAAGATCGGCACCGCGACGCCGGACGAACGCGACGCCGCGCGAAAAATCATCGTGGCGCTCAATCCCGATGCGAGGTTGATCGAGACGGATTTCGGCAAGGTGGATCTCGAGGATGTGCTGGGCACCGGTCGCTTCGATATCGACAAGGCGGAACAGCACCCGCTCTGGTTCAAGGAGTTGCACGGGTTCAAGGACCATGTGCCGGAGACGGAGGAATACGGCATCCGCTCCTTCGTCTACCGCGCCAGAAGGCCGTTCGAACCGGCCAGGTTCCAGCGCTTCATCGACAGGTCGTGGCCGGGTGTGGTCCGTGCCAAGGGTTTCTTCTGGCTGGCGACACGTCCGCATCTCGTCGGCGAGATCAGCCAGGCGGGCGCTCTGGTACGCACCGGCCGAACCGGACTGTGGTGGTCTGCCGTTCCCATGGAACGCTGGCCGCAGACGCCTGAGTTTGCTCAGATGATGAAACCCTATCTGGACCCCGTCTGGGGTGATCGGCGACAGGAGATCGTCTTCATCGGCGCCGACCCGATGGATGAGCAGAATATCCGGGCCGAGCTGGATAGCTGTCTGGTCGACGCATCTGTCTTCACGCCCGAACTCTGGAAAAACCTTGCGGATCCCTTCGCAAGCTGGGAACGCAAGGCTTCATGAATTGAGAGCGGGTTGATGCCCTGGCCGACGCGTCTCAGAGCGCGTTGGCCAATGCGACGAATTCTTCGATGGAGAGCGTTTCGGCGCGGCGCTGAGGATCGATGCCGACCTTGTTGAGCAGCGTTTCGCCGCCGACCGGCTTCAGGCTCTGGCGCAGCATCTTGCGGCGCTGGCCGAAGGCAGCCTGAGTGATGCGTTCCAGCTTGTTGACGTCGCAGGGAAGGGGATTGGCCTTCGGTGTCAGATGCACCACTGTCGACGTCACTTTCGGCGGCGGTGAGAAGGCCTGTGGCGGCACGTCGAACACCATATGCGCATCCGTGCGCCAGCCGCAGATCACACCGAGACGGCCGTAATGATCGTCTTGCTCGTCCGCAACGATGCGCAAGCCGACTTCCTTCTGGAACATCAGCGTCAGGCTTTCCCAGAAGGGAGGCCATTGACCGTTTTCCGGAAGCAGCCAGTTGATGAGCAGTTGCGTGCCGACATTATAGGGCAGGTTGGCGATGATCTTCACCGGCCCGCCATCGGCCTTTTCTGCCGCAAGCGCAGCGAAATCGGTCTTCAACGCATCGCCTTCGAAAACTTCGAGGCGGCCGGGATAGAAATCGGAGACTTCGGCAAGCACCGGCAACGCCCGTGCATCGCGCTCGACCGCGATCACCTTCTTCGCTCCAAGCGCAAGAATGGAGCGCGTCAGCCCGCCCGGGCCGGGGCCAACCTCGAATACCGTCACGCCTTCGAGCGAGCCGGCCGAGCGGGCGATCTTCTGGGTGAGGTTGAGATCGAAGAGAAAATTCTGGCCAAGCGACTTTTTCGCATCCAGCCCATGGCGCTGGATGACGTCGCGAAGCGGCGGGAGTCCGTCAAGAGTTGCCATCAGACGGTTACGCCGAATGCGGGAGTTTTTGCATTTGTATTGGTCGCCAGTTCGGCTGCGAGCTTCAGTGCTGCAACGAGGCTCGTCTCGCGCGCCACGCCCTGACCCGCAATGCCGAAGGCCGTGCCGTGGTCGGGGGACGTACGGATGAAGGGAAGGCCAAGCGTCACATTGACCGACGTGTCGAAGCCCAGCGCCTTCGCCGGGATCAGCGCCTGATCGTGATACATACAGACCGCGACGTCATAACGTGAGCGTGCTTCGTCATGAAACATCGTATCCGCCGGCAGCGGCCCAAACACATGCAGCCCCTCGTCACGCAATCTGACGATGGCAGGATGAATGATCTCCTGATCCTCAACACCAATCGCGCCATCTTCGCCCGCATGCGGATTGATGCCTGCAACGGCAATACGCGGCTTCGCGATGCCGAAACGGTTCTTCAAATCCTCATTGGTGACACGGCAGGTGTCTACGATAAGGTCTTCCGTCAGCGCAGTGGGTACATCCTTGAGCGGGATATGGATCGTCACGGGGATGGCACGCAGCTTCGGCCCGGCAAGCATCATCACGGGCAGATAGGACCGACTCGTTACCTTTTGCGCGAGGTCGGCGAGAAATTCCGTGTGACCCGGAAATTTGAAACCGGATTGATAGAGAACCGATTTCGCGATCGGGTTGGTGACGACTGCCGAGGCTCTGCCGGAAAAGCAAAGATCGACTGCGATCTCGATCGACGAAATTGTGCCGCGGGCGGTCGCCACATGCGGCTCGCCGGCGGCGACTTCGACGCCTGATGAAATGGGCAATACGGGGATGGCATGATCAAAGACCGATACCGCCGTTTCCGCAGTAGCCTCGCGGATCGATACATCGAGATCGAGCAAAGCAGCGCGAGACTTCAGAACCTCAGGATCGCCGATGAAAAGGAAAGGCGGCAGGCCGGTTTCCCGCCGCGCCGCCCATGCAGCCAAGGTAATGTCCGGGCCGATCCCTGCAGGATCGCCCTGGGTCAATGCAAGCGGGCGGTCGGGCGCCATGATAACTCCGGAATGCCTTGGGTCAGCGACGATCGATCTGCGCCTTGGAGCGCAACTCGTCGAGATATTTCTTGTCGTTCGGATTGGTGCCGCTCTTCTCGGATTTGCCAAGGTCTTCGGCACGGAACACGGCTTCCGCGGCAACGTCGTCGGAAACCTGACGCTGGTTGCAGATCGCAAGAAACTCGACGCCACGTTCGGTGATCTTGGTAGCGGTCGTCCCATTTGGAGACGCCTTTTCGATCAGCGGTTTCCAGTCATCCGGCAGGTTGGGTGTCATGACGCGGCCGAGGTCGCGAACGGATACGTCCATCATAGTTGCCGCAAAATCCTTTGCCTGATCGCAGCCCGGGAATTTCGACCGGGATGCTTCCGCTTCCGATTTGCGCTTGTTGATGATCGCATTGCGCTTTGCCGGCGGAACGACGAAGATGATCTGCTTCAGGAAGTATTCGGTGGTGACCGGCTTTTCCTTGCTCTCCATCATCCGGGTGACCAGCTCCTGGCTGGACATGCGGCTGCCGCCGCCGCCATAACGGGCGTTGAGCAGCCGTGGCCAGCTCATCTGCACGGCGATGAAATTCTTGAAATGCTGTGACGTCACGCCAGCCTGATCGAGGATCTTGCCCATCTGGTCAGGTGTCATTTTATTGCTGGCAGCAAACCGCGCGAAGGACGCATCGACATCGTCGGTGCTGACGGACATCTTGACGCGAGCGATCTCCTGACGCTTCAGCGTCTCGTCGATCAGCTGTTCACGCGCAGTATTGCTGTCGGCCTTCTGGCGCTGCAAACGAAGGAAAGCCACCCGACGTGCAACGTCGGCAGTGGTGATCGGCGTGCGGTTGACCACTGCGGCGACGCCGCTGGTCTGGGCCGCGGCCACGATGGGATCGATGACGAGCGAAGCCGCCAGTGCAGCCATGGCTATCGCCAGTCTGCGCGTTCCGATCACTCCAAACATCAGTCCACTCCTCTTGCGCTCGGACTTGTCATGCGACTTGCGGGTCGCCTTTTACTATAAGCGTGCCCGAATGCGCAATCGTTGCGGCAAAACCATGACGGCGCCATCAGAGCGCCGTCAATTCTGCGCGATCAATAACGGAAAGTCTGTTGTTTGTCGTAATCGCTCGTCGAACCGATATTCACGTCGCCGAGCGTTCTGAAGCTCAGGCGCGCGCCGATGCTCCAGTCGTTCGCCTTGCTCGAGTCTGTCTTCTCGGTATAGGCGATGGTGAAGATGGTGCACTCGTCGGCATAGCTGAAGCCCAGCCCACGGCGCGTGACTTCGTTGTCGTCCAGATCCCACGTCGCCTTGCCGGAAATCGACCAGTTCTCGTTGATCCGGAAGCTCATCGACTTTTCCAGGATATTGGTCGAGCTGGTGGAGCCATAGTCAGGCTGAGCCTCGACCTTGGTGTAGACGAGCTTTCCGGTCACGCGAGGCGTCTTGTAGTCGAAGCCGACATCGGTACGGCGGATATCAAACGTATCTTTGTCGAACCGGGTGTTCGTGGACAGACTGAAACCCTGCGGCAGGTCGATCGCCGCCATTGCGACAAAGTCCGACACGTCGTTTTCAAGACCGGAATTGGCGCCAGCATTGACGAGATCGGCGCTGGCGAAAGAATTTTCGCCGGCGAGCTGATAGGACTGGCCGAAAATGCCGCGCAGGCCCACACCGTTATCAAACGAGCCCGTATACCGGATGCCGACATTGGCACGTGTGCCGCCTTCGATCCGGTCATAACCGGAAAATTTGTCGCGTTCGAACAGACTTGTCGCGTCAAAGACGAAGCTCTGTGCATCTTCGTTCGGCAGGCCGCCCGCCATCTGCTCGTCGGGACGGGCATAAATCTGCGCTATCGGCTCGATGATATGGCTGCTGCTGCCGGCCGTGATCAGGAACGGATAGCGAGCTTCAAGACCTGCGGTCGCCATGTAACGCCCGCTCGGATCGTCTTCCAGTGAACCGGAATAGAAGGCGCCGGCGCTGGATGAGGTGCTACGCAAACCGTCGCCGCGCAATGCCAGTAACGGCGTCAGCTGCAGTCCCTGATCCGTAGTGATTGTGCGCTTCCATTCAGCTTCGGTCGTGAAGCGGGTATAGCTGCCTTCAAGGCCAGGGAAGCGATAGCTATCGACCCCTTCAAGGTAACTATCCTCGGCGCGCCGGGAAAGGTTCGTCAGATTGGCATTGATCGACAGCTGGCCGCCGAAAACGGGTTCCGGTGCGAACCAGCTATAGTCCAGAACCGGATAAACTATTGCCTGCTGACGCTCCAGCAAGCTGGTCTTCGCATCGTCCTGCTCATCGAAGTAATAGCCATGCAGGTCGAAATAGTTCCGCGTGCCAAGACCGGTCAGGTACACGTCATTGGTGAACGTTTCCTGGTCGAAGCCTTCAAGGTTATATGTACGCGAAAAATTGTTGTCGCTCTGCACCATGACGTCCCAACCGAACGTCCAGCGCGGATTGATGTGGAACTCACCCTTGGAGGCGCCCATCACTCGGGTATCGGCATCCCTGTCGGCTGTGCCGAGGTCAAACGAACCGGGATTCTGCTGGTTGATACCGGCGAATCGGAAGGTGTGCTCGCCTGTTTCGAACTTGTTGCGGATCTCACCTTCGACGAGCAGGCCCTGATTGCTGTAATAGGTCGGTGTCAGCGTGGCATCCATGCTTGGCGAGAAGACATGGTAATATGGGACGCTTATCCCGAAGCCGAGATTATCGTCGGCGCTGAACCGCGGGAACAGCAGGCCTGACTTACGCTCGACGGTTTCGTCGGGAACGGTGATCGGGAACGGCAGCCGACCGAGCGACATGCCGAACAACTCGAACTGAGCGTTTTCCAGCCGGATCGTGTGGGTCTGGCCGTTGCGAATCACACGCTGCGCTTTGACCTGCCACAACGGGGCTTTGCCTGGCGTCTGGGCGCAGGGAAGGCATGCGGTATAGACGGTATTGTTAAGTACCATCACATCGCCGCTTTGCCGCTCGGCGCTTTCCGCTGCAAGGCGCGTATTATCGGTCGTCTCTACACGCAGGGAATTCAGGAAACCCTGGCCGAAATCGTCGGTAACATCCAACTCTTCGGCATAGACGCGCGTTCCGCCCGGCTCGATGAGTTCGATATTGCCGGACGCCATGACGCGTCCGCTCTTCTGGTCATATTCGACCCGCTGCGCGACCATGCGGTAACGATTGTAATAAATCTGCACACCGCCGCGGGCGGTGACGCGCTGAGCATCTTGATTATAGGTGAGCTCGTTGGCACGCAGAAGCATCTTCGCGTCGTCCGATTGGACAGGCACGAGACCTTGCGCATGCACGACATTCGTCGTGAAGCCACATACGAACGCAGACACACCTGTCAGCAGAGCGGCGGCAAGCCGTCTTATATTTCTGCGGTTACTGACCGCCACTAGCCGTCCTCCTGATGAAGCAAGATCGTAGCCCCCAATGCCGTTGCGACGATGACTGGTATCCAGACCGCCACTGACGGAGGAATCGCTCCGCTGCTTCCGAACGCTTTTACAAGCACGCTGACGACATAAAGCACGAAGCCGGAAACTATGCCACCCAGAATCATGGATCGGGACTGGGCGAAGCGACTGAATTTTAACGAAACTGTTGCAGCAATGAGAGTCATGGCCACAAGCAGGATGGGCAGCGACAGAAGCGAGTGGAATTGGGTTTCCAGCGCCTTGGTTGAGATGCCGAATGATCGGCTGATTTCGATCTTTCGGGAAAGATCAAGGAAT
Organism: Hyphomicrobiales bacterium; assembly: GCA_900472575.1. Classification (GTDB taxonomy): domain Bacteria; phylum Pseudomonadota; class Alphaproteobacteria; order Rhizobiales; family Rhizobiaceae; genus Neorhizobium; species Neorhizobium cellulosilyticum. The sequence goes on along the minus strand of UCIV01000017.1, from coordinate 99,705 downwards.
GCAACGTTTTCAGGCTGCTCAAGGCTCTCCTGAAGGTATTCCTGTTTCAGGTTGGTACGAACCTGTTCCGTCGCCTTGCGCGATGGAATCTCGCCGGGGCGATTCTCCAGGACATCGGTAAGAAGCCAGTAACCATTTTCGAGTTTTGCTGTGCGCGCGTCCTGCCGCATGATCACCGCGCCACCCTTGTCGAAGTGGAAAACCACCACATCGATGAGTTCTGCGCCCTGATCCTTGTAGCTCTTGGCGCCGATGATGACATCCTCATCGTCGCTGATTTGGCGAATCCATGGCACGAACTTACTGGCCTTGGCGCGATTGCTCGCCTGCCGCCAGCTGGCTTCCATGGAAACCGATTCGCGTTGACCCCAAGCACCGACTGGATTGATGACCAGGATCGTGAACAGGCCGAGCAGGAAGGAGCCGACAATGAACGGGAAGATGAACTGCCAGACGGAAATACCGGCTGCTCGCGTGACTACCAGTTCGTAGCGGCGGTTCAGCGCGATCAGCACGGTCATGCCAATGAAGAGGCTGAGTGTCGGTATCGTCTGCTGCAGGATGAGCGGCAGGCGCATGAGCGTAATGCCCAAGGCGCCGAGAACACTGTACTCGGCAAGGCCCGAAAGCTTGCGCGTCGTCTCGCTGAAATCGGCGAGCATGATGATCGCACTCACCCCCAGAAGGAACCAGAAGGTGGTCACGACATACCGCTGGAAGAAATATCGACCAAGCGTGGAGAAGATCATGATGCACCTCCACCGGAATTGGACGATATCTTCAGGCGACGCATCAGCATGCTGTTCATGCGCCCGATGTTTCGGGTGATGGTGCGCGGCATGTGGAGCTGCCGGTTGGTTGCCAGCATATAGGAAGAAATCACGATCGTGACGAGCGGGATCGCATAAACGAGCGGCATGTAAGACGGGCTGCGCTCCACTAAGTTCGTCGCCGAAAAGCCGAGCCAGCGCAGGCCGAAGGCAACGATCAGCGCATATATCATCGGATGAACGCGCGCCTGCCGATGCGAACGGCTACTGCCGGCGACGACCAGCGAGACCAAGGCAAAGGCAATTGGATAAAGCCAGTCGGAAAGCCTGCGATGAAGCTCGGAGTAGAACTTGCTGGGTGATCGCTGATAGGCAGGATCATTCGGGTTGGGATTAAGCAGGAAGCCGAGGCCACGGTCGCCCGAAGACATAGGCAAGGCTTCGCCATCCGACTTGGTCATGGCTGAGAGATCGAAAGCATATGAAACGAAGCGGATAATCGAAATGCGGCCATCCGGGGTTTTACGGTGAACCTCTCCGTCGCGCATGGTCAGAGACGTGCCGCCCGGATCGACCGAGCCTTCCTTCGCATAATAGATCAGGTCGAAATTCGGGTCCCGATAGTCGACGACGAACAAGCCCTTGAGCAGACGGCCCGAATTCCGTTCGGAAATCTGCACGTAGAGACCCTCTTCGATGCTCCGGAAGGTCTTTTCCTCGATGACGGAAGAGAGCAGGTCGGCATAGGCTGCTGCGATCATCTGGCGCACGCCGAGCCGCGATGCCGGTTCGAGAAAGTTTGTAACCGAAAAGGAAACGATGCCGAGCACGACGGCCAGCCCGATGATCGGCCGATAAATGATGCTGCGGCTGGCGCCTGCCGCGTCGATAACCGGCAGCTCCGAGTCGTTGTTCATCGCTGTCAGCGTCTGGGTGATGCCGATGACGAAGGCAAACGGCATCACGACCGGCAGGATCGTCGGCAGGATATAGCTGGCAAGCAGCATGAACGAGCCCATCGACTGGCCCGTGTCCGTGACCAGATTGATACGCCCCAGCACCTGAATGGTCCAGATGATCGTAAGCACTGGAATGAGTGCCACCAGGAACATCTGGAATATCCGGCGCAATATGTAAGTTTCGAGAAGCTTCATTCCCGTCCGACATTTTGCTGCTCCGCCATCCCATGATGACGCTGAGCCTATCTATGTGATCGATGAGGTCTTTGCGACAGATGCCACGTCACAAAAATGTTGGCTAGCCGACTTTTATTTTTTGTTGTGACATTTCAAAACGGGTGACATTCGCCCGCAGACAGCCAAGCCTTGCCTTGCCGGGGTTGCCTTCGTGGCCGAAAGGGTGAAGATCGGGCCATGTGCGTATAAAAAGACGTGGAGTGCCGATGTCCGTTCAACTGAATATCTCCTTTGCCAAATCTTCTTCCGTGGCTGCTTCTCTGGCCATTCAGCTCAAGCTTTCCGGCGATCTGCCCGCTTCTGGTCTATCCGAGGTCGATCCGCAGGGTGTCGGAGCGCGGGCAGCCGGGATCGCCAAATTTTCCGCAAAGGCGATGACTGTACTCGATGTGATCGCACCGCATGGCTCAGACGCGGATCGCCTGACGGTTATCGGGCTTGGAAAGCCGGATACGCTGACTGTGTATGACTGGCTGCGGGCCGGTGGTGTCGCTGCCGCAAATCTCAAGAACGCCAAAAAGGCCGTCGTATTTCTCGATGTACCGGGCCTCGACGTGAGTGCAGCCCAGGCCGCCGATTTCGCTCTCGGCATGCTGCTGCGTTCCTACGCGTTCGATAGCTACAAGACGGCTAAGAAGGACGACGATAAGCCGGCAACGGTCGACGTGAAGATCGTAATGGCTGGGCATGCCGCTGCAAAGAAGGCATTTGCCGCAACTGAAGCAATCGCCAGCGGCGTTGTGCTTGCCCGTGATCTTGTCAACCTGCCGCCGAACGTACTTGGCCCTGTTGAATTCGCCGACAAGGCCAAGGAACTGAAGGCGCTGGGTGTGGAGGTCGAGGTTTTGACCGAAGTCGAGATGAAGAAGCTCGGCATGGGCGCGCTCCTGGGCGTGGCACAGGGTTCTGTCCGCCCGCCGCGTCTGGCGGTCATGCACTGGAACGGCGGCAAGGCAAAGGACAAGCCGGTTGCCTTTGTTGGCAAGGGGGTCGTCTTCGATACGGGCGGCATCTCCATCAAGCCGGGCGCCGGCATGGAAGACATGAAGGGCGATATGGGCGGCGCCGCTGCCGTCATCGGTCTGATGCATACGCTTGCCGCCCGCAAGGCAAAGGTCAACGCCGTCGGCATTCTCGGCCTTGTGGAAAACATGCCGGACGGCAACGCTCAGCGTCCGGGTGACATCGTCACCTCCATGTCCGGCCAGACGATCGAGATCATCAATACCGATGCCGAAGGCCGTCTCGTTCTGGCTGACGCGCTTTTCTACACCAAGGAACGTTTCAAGCCGCGTTTCATGGTCAATCTTGCGACCCTCACCGGCGCGATCGTCGTGGCTCTCGGCAATGTCCATGCTGGCCTGTTCTCCAACGATGAGACGCTTGCAGGCCAGTTGACGGCAGCAGGAGAGACGACCTCCGAAAAGCTGTGGCGCATGCCGCTTGCCAAGGAATACGACAAGATCATCGATAGCCGTTTTGCCGACATGAAGAACAGCGGCGGTCGTCCCGCCGGTTCGATCACGGCAGCGCAGTTCCTCAAGCGTTTCGTCGGCGACACGCCCTGGGCGCATCTCGACATCGCCGCCACAGCGATGAATTCGCCGCAGACCGAAATCAACACGTCCTGGGCGTCTGGTTATGGCGTGCGCCTGCTGGACGAACTCATCCGGGCGAATTACGAGGGCTGATGACCGAAGTTCTCTTCTACCACCTGACCGAATCGAAGCTCGAGGATGCGCTGCCGGCGCTCCTCGAAAAAAGCGTCGAGCGCGGCTGGAAGGTGGTTGTGCAGACGAATGACGAGGCGCGCCGAGACATGCTCGACGCGCATCTGTGGACCTTTCGCGATGAGAGTTTTCTGCCGCATGGCACCGATGCCGCGCCTATGGCTGAAGCCCAGCCGGTGCTTCTGACTACAGCGAGTGAAAACGCCAACCAGGCGACCGTCCGCTTCATGGTGGACGGTGCCGCCCCACCGCCGCTCGACCCTTACGAGCGCGTCGTCTTCATGTTCGACGGTTACGACCAGAGCCAGCTCGAAAGAGCGCGCGCCGAATGGAAGCGGCTGAAGGGGGAGGGGCATGCGCTGACCTACTGGCAGCAATCGCCCGAAGGCCGTTGGGTGAAGAAGGCCTGACCGGAGCACCGTTACTGCATGAACGCCAGCAGTGCGCGGATAAACTCACGGTTCCGCATTTCATCGTCGCCGGCAATACGCTGAAATATGAAATCGCGGCGTGTCGCATCCGCTATCGACCAACCCGGGAGAGAAAGCTGCCCGATGCAGTCGCCGGGCTGCATTATATGCGCATCCGGATCGCTACGTTTTCTGCACCGGCTGTCCTGTGCTCTCGGAAGAGGCGCAAGTATCGGATCCTTGGCGCCTTGCATCGCCTCCCTTACCGCAAAAGCCATGATCTCGTAGCCGAGCGAGGAAAGATGCATGTTGTCGAAGCTGAAAAGGCCACCTTGGCTTATCCTTGCCGCGAAGGCAGATCCGCTGACATATCCGCTTGATCCACTTGCGCGCAGAGGTCTGTTATCGAAGCTGTAGTCCCTGTCGGTTTCGCTCGTGCTTTTTGAAACCACAAGCTTTCGATCGTCACAATCGCCTTCTTGCCGAAACACGCATTTCTTGTAGTCGAAGGAGCGCAGCTTTTCCGCTAGGTCGACATAAACGAACCGAGGTCCGGAACTCTTCGAATTCTGCGTCTCGATCTCCCGCCGCAAGCCTGCATTGACCCCTGTTACAAGCTTGTCGCCGTCATCGATAAATTGCCGCGGAACTTGCTTGTTGTTCAGGATGTGGATTGTGAACCTGGGGGTGTTCGCATTTTTCCTTGAGCCGAAGAGAACGTTTGCCACCTGACTCGGCAATGCGAGATTGTTTATATAGACGTATTCGAGATTTTTGACGCCCTGCAGCCCGTTCATCAGCGTCTTCATGTCTGCCGGAAGTCTTTCGTTAAGAAAGCTTTTGATCGGCTGGACACAATGCGCCATTTCCCTGACGCCCTTTTCCAGTTCCGCAGCCGGGCAGCTATCCTTCTCACCTATCGCCCTGCCCAAAAAGGCCACCTTGTAGAGACCGTTGTTGGAGCCGATATTGACCAGAAGCCGTTTTGGTCGGCGCAGTTGCACCTGCTCGAGCGGCGTCATTTGATCAAGGCAGCGATCGCGGGTGGGATTGAGCACGAATGCGGCATTTGCATAGGTGTAGGCATCACCGAGGGCCGAAAAGGCGCTGGGGAAACGCCCCTCCATCCTGGTGAGGGCCGTATGCGCCAGAGAGCGGTGTTCGCCAGCCGTCCAGTAGACAAGATCAAGCGAATTTGCCCCGGAGAAGGCGATGTTGTCGACCATTGCGCGGCCGTTAGGCGGGCTGTAATTATCCAGAAGGTCGCGGAGGCTTTCTCTCTGCTCTTTCGGCACATCCCAAATATTCCGGGCACGGTCTCTAAGGCCGCTTATGCCAGGTTTTTCCAGGTTGAAGCCGTAATTCTTGACCTCGCCCGGAGAGCCTCCTTGTCCGGGATATTGAGGCCCGTAGAACTCTCGGGCACCTGTTCGATCCGCTGCGGATTCCTCGATTAATCCAAGTCGAATGGCGACAAGCGAAGGCGCCGACCACTCGGAGAGCCACCAGTTGATCCGAAGCGACTGGACCCCGTTATATAAGCTGTCTCCGATCGCCATGAGTGGCGGAGATGCATAGTCGGGATTGTCTCTGGCGAATAGATCCGGATCTTTGGTGCAGCCTTGGCTCCATTTCAGAGGTGGAGATCTGACGCCGTCCCAGTATTTCTGGGCGTCGTATTGGGAATGTGCTGGAAGAGTGGAGTTTAGAAAAAGAAAGGAGCTGATAGTGACGCTTGAGAAGAACTTTAAAAACACGCTATCCCCCGAAAGCCTGATCAAATTCTTCGAAATTATTATTTCACAATAATATAAATGCAAGTGGTTGCATAAAATATAATTGCACGTATAAGGTTGTGGGTCGATGTGTTCATCAGCATCGACCCACGTCTGTTTCACTTCCTCATGATCGTCTGGCGCAGGAAGCTGTAGCCCATCGCGCGGCGTTCGGCCATTTCGGTCGTGTCGCCGGCGCCGCCGTGACCGCCCGATCCGTATTCCCGGAAGAAGGGCTCGTGACCCGCATCGATCAGTCGCTTGGCGAAACGCCGCGCATGAGAAGGATGCACCCGATCGTCATTGGTCGAGCTTTCGATATAGATCGGTGGATAGGTGATCTCGCTCTTCGGCTTCACCTGATGCAGCGGCGAATAGGTGAGCATGGCATTGAGATCGTCGGCCACGTCCGGATTGCCGTATTCGTCCATCCAGGCGCGTCCGGCTGGGAATATGTGGAAACGCGACATGTCGATCACCGGCACCGAGGTCCACACCGCACCAAAATCATTCGGGTAGCGTGTTGCCATGACAGCAGTCAGAAGCCCACCATTGCTGCCGCCGTTGCAGGCGATGCGGGATGGCTTGGTGTAACCGCGCTTGACCAGATCGCGGGCGACCGCGACGAAATCCTCCAACGCCTTGTGGCGACCCTTGCCCTTGGCGACATTATGCCAGTCCGGTCCAAGCTCTCCGCCGCCGCGGATATAGGCCTGCACAAACGCGCCGCCCTGTTCGAGCAGCATGCCATAGGCGCCGGAATAGACGGGCGAAAGTGATACGCCGAAACCGCCATAGCCATACATCAGCACCGGCAACTCGCCCTTGGTCCAGTTGCGGGGCAGGGTGACGTGGTAGGGCACCCTGGTGCCGTCTTCCGAGATTGCCTCGAGCAGTTCCGAGGTCATTCCCTGCGCATCGAAATAGGCGGGTGACGTTCCGGTTGGCACGAGCTCGCGTTTGGCAGCGTGGTCCGTCAGGTCGAGACGGAAGCTGCTGGAGGGCAGAAGAAAGCCCTGGCCGATGACGGTGAGGATTTCCTCGCCGAGCGTCAGGTCGGCATCGAACATCCGGAAACCAACCGTCTGTAGTTCTTCCGGCAGAGGCAGCTCTTCCGGCTTTGGATCGGGCTTGGTCAGGTCGACCAGATAAAATTTCGGCACCATGCGATCGACGACGATGAACACGGCCCAGGTCTTCAGCAGCGTGAACTGGGAAACGGACTGGCCGTCCTTCGGCGAGAACAGAACGCGTGGGTTTGTCAGCGGCTCTGACCCGAAAGGATGAAAATCCTGCAGGATGAGCGTGCCGGTCGGATAGCGTTCGCCGGTCTTCGCCCGCCAGATCGCATGGGTGTGATTGAGGTCGCTGTCGCTTTCGACGGGCAGATCGAGGCGCTCTATCTCTCCACTCGCGTTGCGGATATGCACGCTCGCCTTGCCGATTTCGTGACCAACGGTGAAGAACTCGATCTTCCGCTCGTCCGGCTTGCCGCCCCAGAAAAGCGGATCGATGACGCTGGCCGCGCCATAGACATCGTCCTTGCCGGCTTCGAACAGGATCGGTGCATCCTTGGGGTCGACCCCGCGCTTGAGAATACGGCCGACCCGCGGCCAGCCGGAGCGGGTGGCGGAAAACTCGTCGACCGACCCGAAATAGGCGATCTCGTCCGGGCTCAGCCAAGTTGCATGGGCCCGCGCCGTCGGTGTGTCGAAGCCACTCTCGACGATCGTCCTGGTTTCGGTGTCGAATTCCAGAAGCCGCAACTGATCCGAACCTCCATCCGACAGGATCAGCAGGACTCGCGTGGGTTCATAAGGGGAGGTGATCGCGCCGGAATAGATCCAGCGCTTGCCTTCTTTCAGACAGAAGGTGTCGAAATCGAAAACAGTTTCCCAGGCCGCGTCGTGCCGCGGCTCAAGATCCGCCGGCAGCCGGCGCCAGAGCCCAAGCGGATTGTCCTTCGAGCGATGGAAATCGAACAGCCATTTGCCGCGCCGCACCGGCACGATCAGCCGGTCCTCGCGCTCGATCATCGCTTTCAGCGCATCGCGATCGTTTTCGAATTCCGGTGTCCTGAACTGGCGGTCCGACTTGCTGTTCTGCTCGGTAACGAAAGCGATCGTGTTCTGGTCGTCGTCTGTTTCGAGAAACAGGTTCATCATGGCCTCCTCGTGTGCTCGGGAAGCCTCTACCTATGCATCACGAAGGGCGGTGGCAACCGGCCCGACGGCATTTGTGCTGTCCGTCATCCTTGGGCTTGTCCCAAGGATCTGCTGTCATTTCGGCTGGCTGCAACGTGAGTAGATTCTCGGGACAGGTCCGAGAAAGACGTTGCAATGAAAGTCACCCCGCCATCGCCTCTTCATATTCCGAGGACAGCATCAGCCATTCCTCTTCTGCGGTCGAAAGCTTTGCGGCAGCCTCGCCTCGCTCCTTGGCCTTTTGAGCTGCCTTAGCAGGCGCCTTTTCATAAAGGGCAGGGTCTGCAAGTTCTTTATCAAGCGCCTGAATCAGCTTCTCAAGCTTGGCGGTCAAGGATTCATTTTCGTTGATCTTTTTCTTCAGCGGCGCAAGCGAGGCTCGCTTTTCGGCATTTGCCTTGCGCTGGTCGGCCTTGTTGACCTGTTCGTCTGCTGCAGCCTGCGATTTGTCGTCCTTCTTGCGGCCTGAAGCGATGATCAGCTCACGATACTCTTCGAGGTCGCCCTCGAACGGCTTGACCGTGCCGTCATTGACCAGCCACAGCCGGTCGACGGTCGCCTCGATCAGGTGGCGATCATGGGAAATCAGGATGACGGCGCCGTCATAATCGTTCAGCGCCTCGATCAGCGCCCGGCGGCTGTCGATGTCGAGATGGTTGGTAGGTTCATCGAGGATCAGAAGGTTCGGCGCATGGAAAGCGGCAAGCCCCATCAGCAGGCGTGCCTTTTCGCCACCCGACAGATCCTTGGCGGCGGTATTCATCTTTTCGGTTGCAAGCCCCATCTGCGCGACGCGGGCACGTACCTGCGCTTCCGCCGCCTGCGGCATCAGCCGGCGCACGTGATCGACCGGCGTTTCGTTGGGAATCAGGTCATCCAGCTGGTGCTGAGCGAAGAAACCGATAGAGAGTGACGGCGGCAGTTTCATCTCGCCGCCATCTGTCTGCAGGCGGCCAGAAATCAGCTTGGCGAAGGTCGATTTGCCATTGCCGTTGGAGCCGAGCAGCGCGATGCGGTCGTCATTGTCGATGCGCAGGCTGATGTTCTTCAGGATCGGCTTGCCGGGTTCATAACCGACCGATCCCTTGTTGATTGCAACGATTGGCGAGGCGGGGATCTTTTCCGGCTTCGGAAAACTGATCGGCTGGACATGGTCCTCGATCACGGCCGCCACCGTACCCATGCGCTCCAGCGCCTTCACCCGGCTCTGGGCCTGCTTGGCCTTGGTCGCCTTGGCCTTGAAGCGATCGATGAAACTCTGCAGATGCTTGCGCGCGGCGTCGTTTTTGGCCTTCGCCTTCATCTGCAATTCGTCGGCTTCGGCCTTCTGGCGCTCGAACTGGTCGTAATTGCCGCGATAGAAGGTCAGCTTCTGCTGGTTGAGATGCACGATCGAATTGACCGCGTTGTTCAGCATATCGCGGTCGTGTGAAATGACGATGACCGTGTGCGGGTAACGGCGCACATAGTCTTCCAGCCACATCGTGCCTTCGAGATCGAGATAGTTCGTTGGTTCGTCGAGCAGAAGCAGATCAGGCTCGGCAAACAGCACGGCCGCCAGCGCCACACGCATTCGCCAGCCGCCGGAAAATGACGAGGCGGGACGAAGCTGGGCTTCTGCATTAAAACCGAGGCCGGCAAGAATGCTCGCTGCACGCGCTTCCGCCGAGTGAGCGTCGATATCGACGAGCCGCATCTGGATTTCGGCGATCCGGTGCGGGTCGGTTGCCGTTTCGGCTTCCGCCATCAGCGCCGTGCGCTCCTTGTCGGCGGCCATGACGATGGAGATGAGCGACTCTTCCGTGCTAGGCGCTTCCTGTGCAACCTGTCCGATCCGGGCATTCTTCGGGATCGTCACAGATCCGCTCTCGGCAATGAGATCGCCGGTGATGACGCGGAAAAGCGTCGACTTTCCCGCACCGTTGCGGCCGATCAGGCCGACCTTGGCGCCCGCCGGGAGCGAGACGCTGGCGTTGTCGAGAAGCAGACGGCCTGCAATGCGGGCGGAAAGGTCAGTAATCGTGATCATGGCGGCGGTTTTGGCCGAAACACGCTGTCAACGCAAGGGATCGCCCGGATCAGATCGCAGATTAGACGCCCGATCGGCCGGTGTTCCCGTGAATGATCACATTGGTGCGCGGATAGGCCCGTGAGGCTTCGGCCGCAAGCACGGCCTGCTGACGCAGTTGCTGCGGTGAAAACGCCTCAGTTGCCATGGAGGCTCCCATGGAAAGCCGGATCGCCGGCGTGCCCTCGGAGGTCGCGAAGACGAGATTGTCGTTGATCGAAGCGGTCAGGCGGTTTGCTATCGGCTTGATCGCATCGCGGCCGACATGGCGGAACAGGAAGGCGAATTCTGCCTTGCCGATGCGCGCGAGGAAATCGTCCTTCTTGATCGTCTTGCGGAAGATAGCGGCGGTTTTCTTGACGATTCGGGTGGCTGCCGCCTCGCCATAGGTGTCGGCAATGTCGGAAATGTCGCTGACGGCGACGAGGAAGAGTGCCGTATCGCGGCTCTCGTTGTCGTCCGCATAAAGCGCTTCGAGCTTTTCGGTGAAGGCGGCATGGTTCGGCAGGCCGGTCATCCGGTCGCGCAGCATCACGGCGCGGGCGCTGGAGGCGTCCTGTTCGGCAACTGTCAGAAGATTGGCGCCGGAACGCAGGGCGGCTTCGAGTTCCGTTTCTGCGACCACGGCATCGGAAAGCGAGACGCTGAGATATTCGATTTCGGCAAGGATATCGCCGGGGCCGGCGCCGTTATCCTCGCGCAGACTCTTTGCAACGGCTTCCAGTGCTCGGCTGAAGCCACGCTTCTGCTCGGCGCCGCTCGCCATCTTCTCGCGCAGGCTGGCGATCAGCAGGATATCCGGATTGCGGGATTTCGGCAGGCCGCTGGCAACAAAGCCCGGCAGTTGGTAGCGGATGCCGATCTCGTCCAGCGCCGTCTGGTTAGGTGATACCGGCAGGGCCATGACTTCGCGCGACAGCCCGACATCGGTGCCGCAATGAGCCTCGTAAAAGAGCTCGTAATTGCGCGGCAGGCCGTTCACCTCGATGCGGGCCATATGTTGGCTTACCGCCTGCAATGTCCTGTCCTGAGCTGCTTTTCGGGCCTGGGTCGGCATCCGTCGTCTCCTGATCGTTCGTGCGTGAAGACGATTGATTGCGACAGCGCGTTAACATCCGCTGAAATACGGCCATGGATTGCAATTGAGGCTCGGATTCGTGCGAAAGAGGGTTAAGGCCCAGTTCACGACATCCAGTGTTTTCCATCCGTCCTCAGAAACGCAATCATGTCGAGCACGATGGAGGGCTGGCCGAGCGAGGTCAGGATCGTGTGGATCTGCCCGCGATGGTGGGTCTGGTGGTTGAACACATGTGCCAGCATGCCGGCGAGCGGATCGGTGACCGGAACAGGATTGCTGACCGGCGTATAGGTCACAGCGCGCTCGAAATCTTGCGGTGAAAGCGATTTTGTCAGTGCGACAAAGCGATCGTCTTCTGCTTTCCGCGCTGCGCGAAGCTCGGCAAAATCCTCGAACAGGATGACATTCAGCTCCATCGGCGCCGTGCCGATACCTGTGATGCGCCTCAGCCAGATCCGGTCGGCGACAAGGAGATGGTTAAGCGTGCGATGCGCAGAGCCGAAAAATGCGCCGCGGTCGGCACGGTAATCGTCGTTGCTCAGTGCTGCGCAGCCATCATAGACACGGTTGTTGGCCCAGTGGTTGTAATCGGCAAGCATCTGGAAATGGCGCTGCATATGGTTCTCCCGCGTGGCCCGTTTTGAGAATTTCCATCTACAGCAAAGCGCATCACGCGGGTCTTATGCAACGCATGAAATCTTCTGATTGGATTGCAGCCAAATTCCTGCTCATCATCAAATTTCGATCGGAAGATTTGGAGTTCCCTGCATGACCACCCGTATCCTCTATTCCCTCTGCGGTGCCGACGAGAGCCGCCCTTTCTCACCGCATTGCTGGAAAGTGGTTCTGGCGCTGAAGCACAAGAGGCTGGACTTCATCGAGAAGCCGACGCCCTTCACTCAGATTCCGGAACTGGAGAATGGATTTTCCAAGACAGTGCCAATCCTGCGGGACGGCAACGAACTGATCCGCGACAGTTTCGATATCGCGCTTTATCTGGAGGAGCATTATCCGAACCGGCCGACCTTGTTCGGCGGGGAGGGCGGCAAGGCGCTGTCGCGGTTCGTCGAGCGGTTCTCGCAAAGCATCATCCACCCCGCCATCACCGGCATTGCGGTTGCCGATATCCACGACATGCTGAACGAGACCGATCGGACCTATTTCAGGACGACCCGCGAGAAGATGCTTGGCAGGTCGCTGGAAGATCTGCGTGCGGGGCGTGAGGCTGCGGTCGCCGGATTTGCGGCAAAGCTGGAGCCGATGCGTCAGATGCTCGGTTATCAGGATTTTATCGGTGGCGATGGTCCGCTATTTGCCGATTATATCCTGTTCGGCGCTTTGCAGTGGATGCGGATCACCACCGGCGGGAATGTGCTGGCTGCCGATGACCCGGTTGCAGCGTGGTTCGAGCGCTGCCTCGACCTTTACGAGGGCGTCGGGCGCAGTGTGACGGCGGCGTGAAATTCGGCTTCGCGGGGTGACAATAGCCAAAACCCCCTTGTTTCCGGCGATTAAGGCAGGTAAACACCGCCAACTTTCCCCTGGCAATGTGCCCCTGGAAACAAAGGATAGACAAGATGGCGATTGAACGCACCTTCTCGATGATCAAGCCGGACGCCACCAAGCGCAACCTGACCGGCGCTATCACCAAGGTATTCGAAGACAACGGCCTGCGCATCATCGCGTCCAAGCGCGTCTGGATGTCGAAGCGTGAAGCCGAAGGCTTTTACGCAGTTCACAAGGAACGTCCGTTCTTCGGCGAACTGGTTGAAGGCATGACCTCTGGCCCGACCATCGTTCAGGTTCTGGAAGGCGAAGGCGCCATCCTGAAGAACCGCGAAATCATGGGCGCGACCAACCCGGCCCAGGCTGCTGAAGGCACGATCCGCAAGCAGTTCGCCCTTTCGATCGGCGAAAACTCGGTTCACGGTTCGGATGCTCCGGAAACCGCCGCTCAGGAAATCGCCTACTGGTTCGCAGAAACCGAAATCGTCGGCTAATCGCCGCACGATTGATGATTGAAAAAAGCCGGGGCTGACGCTCCGGCTTTTTTGTTATCTAGGGCAACTGCTGTCACTCGACATGTCCTCGCTTCCATCCGCGTGAAAGACATCGGGATTGGGCGTATAGCCCGGCCCGACGACGAGCGGTTTGGCGGGAAGCACGCTCTGGTCGACATCCGAGGTAATGCTCGTTTCGATCTCCTGCAGCGTATCTCCCGCCGCCGAGAGGATTCGGATGGTCACCGCATAGGGGCGGTCCTTGCGCACGCATTGTAGATGCGGGCTCTGGATGACGATCTTCTCGTCGATCGAAAAGATCTTTTCCCGAGCCGTGAGCGCATTACCGCCCTTCGGATTTTCGAACTCCGCCGCAACGATGCTGCCCTCCGGCAATGGGCGAAGCTTTTTCAGCGTCACGAGATAGGTGGCGGTGGCGACGCGATAGTTGAACACGAATAGACGCCCGGAAAGCTCGACCAGCTTGCCCTCGGTTTCCCGCTGGCAGCAAGCCAGAAGAAGGATTGCGAAACCAGCAGCGAGCGCCGAGCCCTTCATGGCAGCCGATCCTTCCTGCCGTGATAGTGACGTGCAGCCTTCACCCGGTTGCCGCAAACGGTCATGTCGCACCAGATGCGGCTGCGGTTCTTGCTGCGGTCGATAAACAGCCAGCCGCAATTGCCGCAGATCCTGATCCTTTTCCTTTCGGTGTCGGACAGCAGCCTCAGAGCCGAATGTGCCGTCTCGGTTTCAAGCGATCCTCTGGCCCCGATCCGCAACATGACTGCCGCTGCCTCCAGCAGCGAGGCGAGAAAAAGCGAAGTTTCTTCGTTCTTCACAAAGGCCCGAAAATAACGGTCGATCGCCTCACGCATCGCAACGAAAGAGGCCTGGTTCGGCTTCGGCACGGCAGAAGGCGTGCCGAACAGCGCACGCTCCGCGGAGAATTCGCCTGCCGCTTTCGCAAATGCATTCAGTTGCGCCGGTTCGGCAAATCGATCCACGCTGCGGGCAGGGTCGAAACGCAGGATGACGCTGTTGGCGACGTCCAGCGCCAGCGCACCCCCGGCAAAACGATGTGGTGTCCATGAAAAGGTCATGGGCGATTATAACTTCCAAAATGCCTTTTACCAGTTATATTCGATCTCACGTATTGGAGCGCCGGATGGCCTATTTCCTGCAGCAAATCGCCAATGCTTTGCCGACCGCATCGCTCTACGCGGCGCTGGCTTTCGGCTATGCGATCGCCTTTGCCGTCACCCGCCGCGCTGACATCACCTACGGTGCGATCTTCGCCTTTTCCTGCCACATCTATCTTCTCTTCGCCCATATAGGCTGGGATCGGCTGTGGCTTGTTCTGCCTGCATCGCTGGGGCTTGGTGCGGCGGCCGGATTGATCGGCGGGGTAGGGGCAGGTGCTGCGATCGGGCAGTTCGTCATGCGGCCGCTTTCAGCCATATCGCCGAATGCCATGATCGTCGCCTCACTCGGTCTGGTGATGGTGCTGATGGAAGGTGCGCGGCTTGCTTCCGATACGCGCGAACTCTGGCTGCCGCCTTTCCTGAATGGCCGCATCGTCTTCTGGCAGGGTTCTGACTTTTCCGTTGGGCTGACAATGCTGCAAGTGATCAACACGGCGCTGATGCTGGTGATGGTTTTCGCCGGCCATATCGCGCTTGCGCATAGCCGTTTCGGCCGTTGCTGGCGGGCGGTGTCCGACGATGCCCTTGCGGCAGAGCTGTCCGGCGTCAATTCCGCGTGGATCTTCGTCTCAGCTTACGCACTGGCGGCCCTCTATGCCTCAGTTTGCGGCATACTCGTGACATCCTATTACGGCACGATGGATTTCGGTGCCGGCCTGCTTTTCGGTCTGAAAGTCGTGCTGATAGCCGCTGCTGGTGGACATTCAAGCCCGATCAAATCTGCGGCCGGGGCGGCTTTGGTCGGGATAGCCGAAACGCTATGGGGCGGCTACGGCCCGATTTTCTGGCGCGATCTGGCGGTAATTTCGGGGCTGGTTCTGCTTCTTGTTCTCAGCCGCCGGGAGCGGATAACGATCTGACGGAGGTGGAATTCAGTCCCACTTGTTCTTCGCTTGGTCATCGATGCCCTTGGCCTCGATCCACGCTCCGGCGGTGCCGTCGGTCGCATGTTCCTTCTTCCAGAAGGGCGCCGAGGTCTTGAGGTAATCCATGATGAAATTGGCGCCGTCAAAGGCGGCCTGCCGGTGCGGCGCGGCAGCGATGACCAGCACGATATTCTGGCCCGGCTCGATCCGGCCGTGACGATGAATGGCGGTTGCCCCCATCAGCGAAAAACGCTCGATCGCAAGATCGGCAATCCGCTTCATCTCCATTTCCGCCATACCGGGATAGTGCTCGAGTTCCAGCGCCGAAAGCTTGCCCTGTTCGCTGCGGCAGAGCCCGACGAATGAGACGATCGCGCCGATATCCGTGCGGCCACCGCTCAGGGCATCGACTTCCGCCTGAAGATCGAAATCATGCGCCTGCACGCGGATGGTGGGAGAGGGGACATTCACCGCTTCACCCGCCGGTCATCGGTGGAAATATGCCGATCTCGCGGGCACCGGCGATCGCCTCGTCATGCTCGACATGTTCCTGATTGATCGCCACGCGGATCACATCGGGAAATTCAAGTGCAGCCTCGTATACCTCACCAATGCCCTTCAGGTGATTCAGCAAATCGCCAACGGTCACGACGCTTTCAGGAAGCTCGATTTCCTCCTCGGTCTTGCCGATACGTTCGCGAACCCAGGCGAAATAGATGAGATTGACCTTCATTCCAAAGTCCTCAATCCGCATCCACCAGATGCTTTACGCCGGCCTTGAAGTAGTCGTAGCCGGTGTAGAAGGTCAGGATCGCAGCAACCCAGAGAAGCGCGATACCCATTTCGGTTATATAAGGTACGACCTTGTCGCCGGCGGGACCGGCGAGCAGGAAGGCGATCGATACCATCTGGATCGTCGTCTTCCATTTGGCGACCCGTGTGACCGGCACGGAGACTTTCAGCGCGGCGAGATATTCACGCAGGCCCGAGACGAGGATTTCACGGCAAAGGATTGTGATCGCCGCCCAGAGCGACCAGCCGGCAATCGTTCCATCCGCTGCCATCAGCAGCAGGACCGAGGCGACCAGCAGCTTGTCGGCGATCGGATCGAGCATGCGGCCGATATTCGACGTCTGGTTCCAGATGCGGGCGAGATAGCCGTCGAGATAGTCGGTCAGCGAGGCGATGACAAACAGCCACAGCGCCGTCCAGCGGGCAGTGTCAGAGCTTTCCAGCTTCCCCTCGACGAAAAAACAGAGAACGATCACCGGCACGGCAACGATGCGCGCATAGGTGAGAAGATTGGGGATATTGTATGCGCGGGAAGCCATATCGTACCTATGCTTGCGTGTTGTTCCCTAGTTGATGCGTCGAAGGCCAAGCGTCAACCGGTTTCGCGGCTTTTTTACAGACGATTGTGACAGGCGATCCGCCGAGAGTTGCGAAAGGCCAGATCGAGGCTCGGAAGCGGGATCAATTGGCCCTCGTTTCGTGAAAATGGTTATAGACCTGCTTGGCCACAGCCTCTGAAATCCCTTCGACGGCCATGAGATCGTTGAGGCCCGCGCGTGATACGGCCTTGGCCGTGCCGAAATGCTGCAGGAGCTTGCGTTTTCGGCCCGGTCCGATGCCGGAAATCTCGTCCAGCGGGTTCTTGATCATCTCCTTCTTGCGTCGTGCCCGGTGCGAGCCGATCGCAAACCGATGCGCCTCGTCGCGCATGCGCTGGATGAAATAGAGAACCGGATCGCGCGGCGGCAGCGAGAAGTCGCTTTTGCCATCGGCAAAGAATCGCTCGCGGCCGGCATCGCGGTCGACGCCCTTGGCGACGCCGATGGCGGTGACGACATCGCGAATGCCGAGTTCATCGAGAATGGCGCGGACAGCCGTCATCTGCCCCTGGCCGCCGTCGATCAGGATCACGTCGGGCCATGCCGGGAAGGCGGCGTCATTGATATCGTCGCCGGTCGTTTCCATTGCTGCCTCGGCATTCGTGCCAGCCGAAATGCTGCGGTCCGGAATCCCCTCTTCCTTGATGAGGCGGGAGAAGCGCCGCGTCATCACTTCCTTCATCATGCCGAAATCGTCGCCAGGGGTGATGTCGGTCGATTTGATGTTGAACTTGCGATACTGGCCCTTCACGAAACCTTCCGGCCCCGCCACGACCATGCCGCCGACGGCATTGGTGCCCATGATATGCGAGTTGTCGTAGATCTCGATGCGGCGCGGCTGATAGGGTAGCGCAAATGTCTCCGCCAATCCCTTGAGCAGTCGCGCCTGCGAGGATGTTTCGGCCTGCTTGCGGCCATGCGCTTCGCGGGCATTGGCGAGAACGTGATCGACGAGATCGCGCTTTTCGCCCCGCTGTGGCACCAGGATCGCCACTTTGTGTCCTGCCTTTTCGGAAAAGGCGAGCGCCAGCAAATCCTGTTCCTCGACCGTTTCGGAAAGCAGGATCTGTTTCGGGACCGGCTTGTCGTCGTAGAACTGCGCAAGGAAAGCGTTCAGCACTTCGGCCGCCATCATCTGCGGATCGGCCTTGGGGAAATAGGCGCGGTTACCCCAGTTCTGGCCGGTGCGGAAGAAGAAGACCTGGATGCAGGTCAGTCCGCCCTCGTGATGGATGGCGAAAATATCCGCCTCCTCGACGCCGGCCGGGTTGATGCCCTGATGGCTCTGGACATGCGAAAGCGCCGCCAGTCGGTCGCGATAGACTGCAGCACGCTCGAAATCGAGATCTTCCGAAGCTTCCTGCATCTGGGCAGCGATCGTGTTCTTCACATTCTGGCTGCGGCCCGACAGAAAGTCCGATGCCTCCTTGACCAGATCAGCATACCCCGCATCACTGATTTCATGCGTGCAGGGGCCGGAACAGCGTTTGATTTGATAGAGAAGACAGGGTCGCGTGCGCGTCTCGAACACGCTGTCGGTGCAGGTGCGCAGCAGGAAGGCGCGCTGCAGTGAATTGATCGTGCGGCCGACGGCGGAGGCGGAAGCGAACGGCCCAAAATACTGGCCTTTGCGTGCCCGCGCGCCGCGATGCTTCAATAGAGCAGGAGCGCGGTGATCGCCGCTGATCAGAATATAGGGAAACGACTTGTCGTCGCGCAAAAGCACGTTGAAGCGCGGGCGCAGCCGCTTGATCAGGTTGGCTTCGAGAAGCAGCGCCTCGGTTTCCGTCCGCGTCGTGACGAATTCCATATGCGTCGTCTCGCGCACCATGCGGGTGAGGCGGTTGGAATGCAGCCTCCCTTGCGCATAATTGCCGACGCGTTTCTTCAGGCTGCGTGCCTTGCCGACATACATCACATCGCCGGCCTCATTGAACATGCGGTAGACGCCCGGCGTATTCGGCAGGTGCTTGACGAATTCGGCAATCAGATCGGCACCCTTAAGGCCGCTTTCGTTCTTAAGCGCCTCGTTCCAGTCGATTGTCGCGGCAGTCGCGTCGGCAGGCGTATCAGGCGCCGCTGCGTCATCCTCGTCATCATCGATCTCGTCATAGAGAACACCGCCATCCGGCAGCTTCTTGTCGTTCATTACATATCTCCGCCACGTCGCGCGCAGGCGCCGGGCTCGCCATATCTCGAATCGAAGTCGATTTCTGCTCTCACAGATAGTGTCCGGTGAAGCTGTTTGGAAGCAGGCACGGTTGTTGCGCCTCAATCGCGGCCGTTGACGAAATGCGGCGGCATTCGGACGGTCGTGCCGGTGTGAGGTCGGGAGCGGTATGCATAGACAGGTATTTCGAAGCATAAACGGGAGGAGCCGAGATGTGATCTGTTTGGTCTAAACTCGAACAACAGGCACATCTTGGGTGCAGCTTGATGATTGTCATCAAATATCGTGTGTATTGACTTGGATATTTTCGCTTGTTAAGAAATAAGAAAGAAATGTAAAACAGTTAATCAACGAATTAGTATTGTATTAAGGTTAATGAAATACATGTTGCAGTGATGCAACATCAAGATTTAGCCTTCTGTCTGCCGCAAACAATTCACAATTCGGCTCTCTCATTTCCTCAATTGCACTCCAAATTTCTCCTCAGCGAGCAGGGAACAAAGCTGTCGCCAACAATGTTGATGTGACGCCTTCCCGGCAGCATTAAAAGGAGAAAATGTATGCGTATTCTCATCGCAACTCTGATGGCCTCGGCTACCAGCTTCATCGCAATTTCCGCGGCCAATGCTGCTGACGCTGTAGATCAGGTCCCGCAGGCGCCGGTCGCCGTTGACGAGCCGGCTCCGGCTGTCGGTAACTGGCAGGGTTACTACCTCGGTGCAACTGGTGCCTACGACTGGGGTCGTTTCGGGGCTGGCGATCGTGATGGCAAGCTTGGTGGCGGTCTCTATACCGGTTACAACTGGCAGAGCGGCCAGATCGTCTACGGTGTTGAAGGCGATGTCGCCTACAACGGCGAAAAGGACGGCACTTATCCGGATCTCGAAGGCAAGGCTGGCTGGAATGGCTCGCTGCGCGGTCGCGTCGGTTACGACATGAACCCCTTCCTGATCTACGGTACGGCCGGTGTCGCCATCCAGGACAACAAGCTGTCTGACGCAACCTCGTCGGAAAGCAAGACTGCCGTTGGTTACACGGTCGGTGCAGGTGCTGAAGCCTTCGTCACCAGCAACATCACGGCCCGTCTCGAATACCGTTACACCGACTACGGTTCCAAGGACTACAATCTCGATAGCGGCTCCTTCTCGAAGGGCTATGACGATCACAGCGTCAAGGTCGGTATCGGCGTGAAGTTCTAATCGGACCTATAGCCTAAACAGGCTGGGGAAGCCCGCGGCGTGAATGCCGCGGGCTTTTTGCATGCGAAAATCTTCAGTCCATCTGGATGTTGGCGGCCTTGACCACCGGGCTCCATTTGGCAAGCTCGGCTGTCACATGCTTGCCGAGTTCTTCCGGCGTGGAGCCGACGATCGTGGCGGAAAAGTCCTTCATCCGACCGGCGACTGCTGGGTCTTTCAACGCAGTATTGGCGGCTTCGTTGAGCTTGGCGACCACTTCCGGAGGCGTACCGGCGGGCGCGAACAGGGCGTTCCAAGTGTAGGTTTCATAACCTAGCACGGTCTCGGCCACGGTCGGCACGTCAGGGAAAGAGGGCGCGCGTTCCTTCGTCGTGATGCCGAGCGCTTTCAGCGTCCCGCCCTTGATATGGCTGGAGGACGAGGGGAGGTTGTCGAACATGATCGAGATCTGGTTGCCGAGAAGGTCGTTAAGCGCAGGGCCGGCACCCTTGTAGGGAACGTGCTGCATTTTCACGCCAGCCATGCTGTTGAACAGCTCGCCGGAGAGATGCAGCGGCGTGCCGTTGCCCGACGATGCGTAGGAATATTTGTCCGGGTCCTTCTTCAGGAGCTCGATCAGTTCCGCGACGGAATTGACTTCGAGTTTCGGATTGACGACCAGCACATTCGGCACGATGACGAGCAGTGAAACCGGTGAGAAATCCTTTTCCGGATCGTACGGTTTCTGTTTCAGGATCAAGGGGTTGAGGGCGTGTGTTGCGACGGTGCCCATGAGGATCGTGTAGCCATCCGGGTCTGCGCGGGCCACGCGGTCGGCACCGAGATTGCCGCCTGCGCCGGCAACGTTTTCGACCACCACCTGCTGGCCGAGGATATCGCCCATCTTCTGCGCCACCACGCGGCCGACCACATCCGTGGAGCCGCCGGCAGCGAAGGGCACGACCAGCGTGATCGTCCGGTCGGGAAAGGTCTGGGCATTCGCCTGATGGCCGAACGAAAGCGCTGAAAGTGCTGTTCCGGCAAGAACAAGCGCGGCACGCCGCGTCAATGCAGTGAATGTCATCTGATTTCCTCCATCACGGCCTCCCGCCGTTCGTCTCATAGTAGCGGAGGGAGGGGTGAGGGCAAGCATTTCAGGTGCTTGGGCATATTGGAGGAAAGTCTAAGTATATCGGGAGTTGAACGATCGGCTTGTCGGCTCGTGCCTGCAGGGAGAGATAGCATCCCTTCAGCAATAAAATTCATCTTCTGCCGGAGACGCTTCAACGTCATCCTGCCAAGTCTCGTCGTCGCCAATGTCGCGGGCCACCGTCCGGTGGCTTGTGTTATTTTTTGGTGATGGAGCTTTCGGAGTTCTTCACCTGAGAACCGAGCGTTTTCGCGACATTCTCGGCGCCCTTCTCCTTTTTGGGTTTCCGGACTTCCTTGTTGCTTCGCACCTGACCCTTGGCCATCTTTTTCTCCTTTTTCTAGATGACATGTTGTCGATCCGATTGCTTCGGATGGCAAGCACATTCGGTTGCTGCAGGCCGGGCCGGAAGTCAAAATTTCAAGGGGCCTGAGCGGCCCCCTTGATCGTTTCCGATGCATTGAAAAGCAATGTCCGGGCCAGGCCTATGCAGCAGCCTTCATCTCCGCATAATGATAAAACTTCTTGGCAAAGATATCCGGCCAGGAAGCGAGTTCCGGGCGGCCTTCGGCCCATTGGCCGTTAAAGCGCAGGTCGAGATAACCGATCATTGCGGCGAGCGCGAAATGGCCGCCATGCAGTTTCTTGCCGGTCTTCGGCAGGTTCTTTTCCAGATGGTCGAGCGACTTGACCACCTTTGCCCACTGCTTGTCGATCCACGGCTGATAGGCATTTTCCTCGCCGCGGAAACGGCGCTCGTAGACAATCGAGAGAAGGCAGTCCATCACACCGTCGCACAGCGCTTCGAGCACTTCCGCTTCGGTGCGCTTCTCATCCTTTTTTGGATAAAGTTTGCCGCCCGACTTGCGGTCGAGAAAATGCATGATCGCGACGCTGTCATAGATCGGCGCTTCACCGTCGCGGATCAGTACCGGGATTTTGCCCAGCGGATTGTTGTCCGTCAGTTCCGCCGGCGCAGTATTGGTATCGGTCTTCACCTCTGTCAGTTCGATACCGAGGTGGCGCGCCGCCATGCGGCACTTGGCCGAGTAGGGGGATGCTGGGGAATATAGAATTTTCATCAGGCTTTCCTCTTTGAAATGTCAGCGGGCTGGCGGAAGGGTGACCTGGCTGATCGTGCAGCCTCGGCGGTCGACTTCGGCACAGTCGCGGAATGCGAGATCCTTGGTGAGGCAGATGCGGATTTCTTCCAACTGGCGTCCCTCACAGCTCGCGGCGATGCCGCGGTGACTGATGCCGGGATTGGCGCTGAGGAACTTTTGTTCGATTTCGTCCGCGGAAAGGTTGAGCGGCCGGTCGCCGCGGGTCAGGTCGGCAGGAATCGCGACACGCTCATAAGCCTGGCGGACCTTGTCGAAATAGGTCTCCTGATTCAGCCCGGAGCAGCTGCCGTGCTTTCGCCACTGATGGCCGACAAGTCCCATCGATGGCATGATGTCGAACATCTTTTCGCCAACCGTACGCGGTACCCGTTCAGGCTCGGAGGTTCGGCAAAAGTCCGGATAACCCTTTTCATATTGTGGCCACAGGCCATGCACGACGAAGCGGAACCGTTTGTCGATGCCGCATTGCTGGTCGTTGCGACCGCCCTTGGCAGTGGCGCAGAAGGTCGGAGACCATGAGAGCGAGAGCACGTAGAAATCGAAATTCCCGGCGCGGTCCGGCTGCCGATCCTGGCGACGTTCCTGCGCATTGACCGGGGACAATGCCGAAACCGCGGTTGCGAGCATGATCGCTGCGGCAAAAAGGACCTCGCGGAGAGCCGACGATTTCTTCATCATGATCACGAATCCTCACCATTGGAACACGAGAGCGTTGTAATTGTTGAATGTTCAGTGTCCAAGCGAATAGAGTGCAAATTCGCTGATGGCTGCGTGCAGTGATCGAGGTGGGGAGCAAAGAGCGAAACAGCTGAATGACATTCAAGAAATACCTGTGGCCTGCCGTTGGCGGCCTGACGATAGCGCTTTCGGCGTGGCTTCTCTACAAGGAATTGAGGGGGCTTTCGCTCGATGATCTGTGGGTAAGCCTTGCGGCAATTCCCAAGACACACTGGTGCCTGGCCGCGGCTTCAAGCCTTGTCGCCTACTGGGCTTTGGCGGGATACGACCGGATAGCCCTCTTGCATCTCGGGCGCAAAATCGACTGGTTTTTCATCACCGTCTGTTCGTTCACCACCTACGCATTGTCGCATAATATTGGCGCCTCCGTCGTTTCCGGTGCCGTTGTCCGCTACCGCGCCTATTCGACGAGGGGCATGACACCGGCGGAAATCGGCGTCCTTATCGCCATGTGTTCCTTCACCTTCATTCTCGGAACGCTGATGCTGATCGGCATCATTCTTGTCATCGAGCCTGAAGTGATTGCGCGGTTCGGTGACCTGATCCCGGTCGAAGCTTCGGCTGCGCTGGGCTATCTGCTGCTGGTGTTGATCGGTCTATACGTCGTCGCCAGCTTCATGAAGCTGAAGCCGTTGACACTCCGGCTGTCGAAACTGGGGACGGTCAATATCGTCTATCCCGCACCACGGGTCGTGTTGCCGCAGCTTCTGATCGCGCCGATCGAGCTGATCGGAGCTGCCGGGATCATCTATTTTGCCCTGCCGGAGGTCGGAAATCCCGGATACATGGTCGTACTGGGAATTTTTCTCGTGTCCTTTTCCGCGGCCCTTCTTTCCCATGCACCGGGCGGCCTCGGCGTGCTGGAACTGGTCTTCGTCATGGGCCTGCCGGACATGAATCCGGCCGATGTCATCGCGGCACTGCTTGTCTTCAGGCTCTTCTACCTGATCATCCCCTTCGTCATGGCGCTGGTGGTGATCTTCGTTTTCGAGCGCTCGCAGTTTCGCCGCGATGAGCCGCTGGATATCCAGCGGGCCAAGCATCAGGAAAAGGCTTAGAGAGCTTCTGGGCGATTATTCCTCGCCGCGTCCGCCCTCTTCGCCACGCAGCCAGAAGGCGCGTTGCGAGGCAAAACGATCCTGACCAAGTACGGTTTTGAGTACCGGCAGTAGCGCATGCAGTTCGTCCTTCAGCGTGAAGGGCGGGTTGACGATGATGAGACCGGTGCCGGAAAGCCCGGTCGTTTCGCGATCGCTTTTCACCGAAAGTTCGGCGCAGAGCATTTTAGGGATTTCCAGCGCCTGAAGCTCCTCATGGAAGGATTTGATCGGCGCGCCCTTCTTGATCGGGTACCAGAGACAATAGGTGCCACCAGAGAAACGCCGATAGGCGGTCGCCAGTCCCTTCGCCAGTCGCTCGTATTCGCCCGCTTCCTCGAAGGGCGGATCGACCAGAACGATGCCGCGCTTTTCCTTAGGCGGCAGATGCGCGCCGAGCGCCAGCCAGCCATCGAGTTCGGTCACGCGAACCTGGAAATCACCCTCGAACAGATTGTGTAGGCGGTTATAGTCTTCGGGATGCAGTTCCATCGCCGAAAGCCGGTCCTGCGGGCGAAACAGCATGCGGGCAAGTTTTGGCGAGCCGGGATAAAGCTTGATGCCGCCATTGGGGTTCAATTCCCGGATCGCGGCAAAATAGGGTTCGAGGATTTCGGCTACATCTGCAGGAAGCTCTGCCTCCATCAGCCGACCGATCCCGTCCACCCATTCACCGGTCTTCTGCGCTTCTTCCGACGACAGATCGTAAAGCCCGATGCCGGCATGGGTATCGA
Source organism: Hyphomicrobiales bacterium (assembly GCA_900472575.1). GTDB lineage: Bacteria > Pseudomonadota > Alphaproteobacteria > Rhizobiales > Rhizobiaceae > Neorhizobium > Neorhizobium cellulosilyticum. Next base: position 74,824 of record UCIV01000017.1, on the reverse strand, counting down.
GCACGCGAAACGCCTTGTCCTTCTTCTGCTGGTAACGAACCAGCCGCGCCAGAACGGCGTGCTTGAGAACATCGGCAAAATTGCCCGCGTGATAGATATGCCGGTAGTTCATCTGGGCTTGTGTCTCGCTTGAATAAAATTGATGGCTGCCAAATCGCGCTTTTGGCGCGCCTCAGCTTGCAATATAGAAAACCCATGAACATCGCGACCCCCATCTCTGCCAAAAGCAAGCCCGGCCACAATTCAGTCGGCCATACCGTCTGTCCGCACGACTGTCCGAGCGCCTGCGCGCTGGATGTCGACCTGACCGAGGACGGCAGGATCGGTCGCGTGCGCGGGTCGTCAGACAACACCTATACGGCTGGCGTCATCTGCGCCAAGGTCGCGCGCTATTCCGAGCGCATCTATCATCCGGGCCGTCTCATGGTGCCGCAGCGCCGCAAAGGGGCGAAGGGCGACGGCAACTGGCAGGAGCTGTCCTGGCAGGCTGCGCTCGACGAGATCGCCGACGCATTCATCAAGGCTGAAGCCAAGCACGGGTCCGAAGCCGTGTGGCCGTATTTTTACGCAGGCACAATGGGGCAGGTACAGCGTGACAGCATCGAGCGTCTGCGCCATGCGAAGAAGTATTCTGGCTTCATGGGCACGATCTGCACCAATATGGCCTGGACCGGTTATGTGATGGGTACAGGCGCACTGCGCGGCCCTGATCCGCGCGAGATGGCCAAGTCCGATTGCGTCGTCATCTGGGGCACCAATGCGGTCGCAACCCAAGTCAATGTGATGACCCATGCGGTGAAGGCCCGCAAGGAACGCGGCGCGAAAATCGTCGTCGTCGACATCTACGATAACCCGACGATGAAACAGGCGGACGTGAAGATCGTCCTGCGCCCCGGCACCGATGCTGCGCTCGCCTGTGCCCTCATGCATATCGCTTTCCGCGACGGTTATGCCGACCGCGAATATATGGCGAAATATGCCGATGACCCGGCAGGCCTCGAAGCGCACCTGAAATCTCGCACGCCGCAATGGGCCTCTGAAATTACGGGCCTTTCTGTCGAAGAGATCGAGGATTTCGCTCGTCTGATTGGCACGACGAAGAAAACCTTCTTCCGCCTCGGCTACGGTTTTTCCCGCCAGCGCAACGGCACGGCGGCCATGCATGCCGCACTTTCCGTCGCGACCGTTCTCGGCTCTTGGCAATACGAAGGCGGCGGCGCTTTCCACAACAATGGCGAGATCTTTCGGCTGAACAAGTCCGAGCTGATGGGCACGGCCTATATGGACCCCGAGATCCGCATGCTCGACCAGTCGCAGATCGGCCGCGTGCTGACCGGAGATCCGGTGGCCCTTCGCCATCGCGGCCCGGTGACGGCGCTTCTGATCCAGAACACCAATCCGATGAACATCGCGCCGGAACAGCGTCTGGTAAAACAGGGCTTTGCACGCGACGACCTGTTCACCGCCGTGCACGAACAGTTCATGACCGATACGGCCAAAATGGCCGATATCGTGCTGCCGGCGACCATGTTCCTCGAACATGACGATCTATATCGCGCCGGCGGCCAGCAGCATATCCTGCTCGGCCCCAAGCTGGTCGAGCCGCCATCGACCGTTCGTACCAATCTCTTCGTCATCGAGGAACTGGCAAAGCGTCTCGGCGTCGATCACTACGCCGGTTTCGGTAAGGACGAGCGCAGCCATATCGACCGCATTCTGGCCGATAGCGGATGGGGCTCCTATGACGACCTGAAGGCCGACAAGTGGATTGATGCCCAGCCGGATTTCGACACTGCCCACTACATCAAGGGCTTTGGATATCCGGATGGAAAGTTCCGCTTCTCGCCGGATTGGATAAACGGCCCGTCCCCCGATCGCACGCCGGATAACGTCGGTCCGCTTGGCCCGCATGCGGAACTGCCGCGCTTTCCGGATCATGTCGCGGTGATCGAGACGGTCGATGCCGAACATCCGTTCCGGCTGGCAACCTCTCCGTCGCGCAGCTTCCTCAATTCCAGCTTTGCCGAGACGAAAAGCTCGATACAGAAGGAAGGCCGGCCGGAGGTGATGATCGAACCGAGCGATGCAGGACGTCTCGGCGTTATCGATGGCGATATCGTCTGTCTTGGTAATCGCCGGGGCGAAATCCGCCTTCATGCCAAGCTGGTGCCGGGCGCAAAGCCGGGCGTACTGATCGCCGAAGGGCTATGGCCCAACGACGCGCATCTCGACGGCGAGGGGATCAACGTTCTGACGGGTGCCGATCCCGTTGCCCCATTCGGTGGCGCTGCCGTCCACGACAACAAGGTCTGGCTCCGCAAGAGCTGATCCTGCATCATCGACGGGAATCAGAAGTACAGGAACGGACATGATCGACATCGACACTTCCGAAGCGGACCGCGTGCGCCTCGTATCTAGAAAGACCCTGTGGAAGGGATTTGTGACGTTGGAGATGCTCACTTTCGAGCAGCAGATGCGGGATGGGAGTGTGGTCACTGTCTCTCGCGAAGTCCACGATCACGGCAGCGCTGCCGCCATTCTTCTGCACAATCCAGCCGATGATACCATCGTTCTTGTGCGCCAGTTCCGCTCCGGTGCCTTCGCCAATGGCGACCCGGCTTTTATGCTGGAGATACCTGCTGGTCTCGTTGACGATGGTGAAATTCCGGCCGAAGCCGTAGTTCGCGAGGCGATGGAAGAGACCGGCTTCAGCATAGAGAAGGCGCGCTATATTTGCGACGTTCACGCGAGCCCCGGCGCTCTGACGGAAAAGCTGTCGCTCTTCGTCGCCAGCATCGATGCCGACAATAAAACCGGTCTCGGCGGTGGCATTGAAGGCGAGGCAGAGGATATCGAGGTTGTAACCCTGGGCCTCGACGACGCCTACCGGATGATCGCCACCGGCGAAATCACCGATGCCAAGACGATCATCGCATTGCAGTGGGCAATGCTGCATCGTGCGGAGCTGGCTTCGGCCTGAGACGCACGCTCTTTGTGAAATCTTCGCGGTTTCATACGAATGTCACGAAACGCGCCTAACGGCTCCAGCCGACAGACCGAAAGCATTAGGAGATGATCATGTGGCTCGGCAATTTCACCCTCGTTTTGCCGGACCAGATCGTTGAAGGCGGATCGGTTCGGATCGAGGACGGCGCGATCGCCGAAATCCGTGATGAAGCGGTTGCCGATGCGGTGATCGACGGTGGCGGGCGTTATCTGATGCCGGGTTTCGTCGATCTGCACGGCGACATGATCGAGCGCGAGATTTCCCCGCGCCCCAAGGCGGAGATGCCGATCGATTTCGGCATCCATGAACTGGACAAGAAGCTTGCCGCTCATGGTGTGACGACTGCCTATGCCGCCGTCTCCTTCGCCACCGAAAGCGTCTACGGCAATGTCCGCTCGCTGGAAACGACCTCGGCCGTGATCGAGGGCATCAACCGGCTCCGCGACGATCTTCTGATCGATCATCGCGTTCATGCCCGCTACGAGATCACCAATGTCGGTGCTGCTCCGACGTTGGAGCGGCTGCTGGAGGCCGGCGAGATCGACATGGTGTCGCTGACCGACCACACGCCGGGGCAGGGCCAGTACAACAATATCGAAGCATATGTGCTGAGCATGTCCGAGCGCCGCTCGATTTCGCTAGAGACCGCGCAGGAGATGATCAACAAGCGCATCGAGATGCGCAGCAACCCGGAAATCGAGACGCGATTGAAGGAAATCGTCGCGCTGTCGAAAAAGCATGGCCTGTCGCTTGCTTCGCATGATGACGACAGCGCCGAGAAAGTCATCGAGATGTTCGATCTCGGCGTCACGATCAGCGAGTTTCCGGTGACCATGGCTGCGGCCGAGGAAGCCATCCGTCGCGGCCTCCATACGCTGATGGGCGCGCCGAATGCCCTGCGCGGAGGCTCCATGTCAGGCAATCTGAGCGCGCTCGATGCGGCCAGCGCCGGCCTTCTCTCCACGATTGCAGCGGACTATCACCCGGCCGCCTTCGTTCCCGCGATCTTCAGGCTCGCCGACATCATGACGATCGGCCTGCCCAAGGCCGTCGCGATGGCAACGTCGAATGCTGCCCGTGCGGCAGGCCTCACCGATCGCGGCGAGATCTCTATCGGCCAGCGCGCCGATCTCGTCGCCGTCGAGACCGGCGACGTCCACCGCATCCGCGCCACTTTCCGCGACGGCCGCTTCGTCTATAGCGATGGCACGCTGCATCCGCTGCAGATGATGGCGGCTTGAGGCTAGATTTCGATCGGTGAGATAATCTGAGGGAAGATCGCAGGCGCTGTAGCCTGCGCGGACACAGCCCGCCCGCTCTCCATCCTCACCTTGCCCTCGGCAAGCAGCTTCAGCGCCATCGGATAAAGCTTGTGTTCGACTGTCAGCACGCGTCCTGCCAGCGTGTCGGCGGTGTCATTGGAAATGACCGGCACGGCCGCCTGCGCCACGATCGGACCTTCGTCCATGCCTTCGGTGACGAAATGCACGGTGCAGCCGGCGATCTTCATGCCGGCGTCGATGGCACGCTGATGCGTGCGCAGGCCGGGGAAGAGTGGCAGCAGGGAAGGGTGGATGTTGAGAATGCGACCCTCATAGGGCCGGATGAAATCGCCCGAGATCAGCCGCATGTAACCGGCGAGACAGATGATGTCGGGATTGATGTCGGCAAGCGCGGAAAGGATTGCCGCCTCATGTTCTACCTTGCCGGCATAGGCCTTGCGTTCAAACACGAAAGTCCTGATGCCGCGCGCCTCGGCCTTGGCGAGTCCGCCGGCAGTCGGCTTGTCGGAGATAACCGCGACGATCTCGGCCGGAAAACCCGGTTCCGTGCAGGCATCGGCCAGCGACACCATATTGGAGCCGCCGCCCGAGATGAAGACGACGACGCGCTTTTTGGCCGAGTTCATGATCTCATCCTCAAGACGTTGAGAAATTACAGGCCGAGCGTACCCTTGTAGATGACGCCGGCGCTGCCTTCAGCGCGTTCCACCATGCGGCCGAGTTGCACGACGGTCTCGCCTTCGGCCGCAAGAACCTCGGTCACTGCCTTGGCGTTTTCTTCCGAGACAACGACGATCATGCCGACGCCGCAGTTGAACGTGCGCAGCATTTCCTTCGGCTCGACGCCGCCGGTCTTCGCCAGCCACGAGAACACAGCCGGAACTGGGATGTTTCCAAGCTCGATTTCGGCAGCAAGATGCTTCGGCAGCACGCGCGGAATGTTTTCCGGGAAACCGCCGCCGGTAATGTGAGCAAGGGCCTTCAACGCATGCGTCTCGCGGATCGCCTTGAGCAACGGCTTTACATAGATGCGGGTCGGGGTCAGCAGTGCTTCGCCGAGCTTCTTGTCCGCAGCGAACGGGGCAGGGGCATCCCAACCGAGGCCGGAAAGCGCCACGATCTTGCGCACCAGCGAAAAGCCGTTCGAATGGACGCCGGAAGAGGTGAGGCCGAGGATGACGTCGCCGGGAGCGATATCGCCGGCCGGCAGAAGCTGGCCGCGTTCGGCAGCACCGACTGCAAAACCTGCAAGGTCGTAATCGCCGTCGGAATACATGCCCGGCATTTCGGCCGTCTCGCCGCCGATCAGCGCGCAGCCGGATTCGACGCAGCCCGCTGCAATGCCCTTGACGATCGCAGCACCCTGATCGGGATCGAGCTTGCCGGTAGCGTAATAATCGAGGAACAGAAGCGGTTCCGCACCCTGAACGACGAGGTCATTGACGCACATGGCAACGAGATCGATGCCGACCGTGTCATGGAAATCCGCGTCGATGGCGATCTTCAGCTTGGTGCCGACACCGTCATTGGCCGCAACCAGGATCGGGTCGTTGAAACCCGCGGCCTTCAGGTCGAACAGGCCGCCGAAACCGCCAATCTCGCCGTCTGCGCCGGGACGCCGGGTGGAACGCACCGCCGGCTTGATCTTCTCGACCATCAGGTTACCGGCGTCGATATCGACGCCTGCATCGCTATAGGTGAGACCGTTCTTGCCTGCCTCGCTCATAATCCATCTCCAGTCCGGACCCAAAGGGAACTATAAGCTGCCGCCAATTGCACGACGCGCCCGGATATGCAAGCGTTTCGGCCATGTTTTGAAGGCATTTCACAGGCATGCTCGCTAACCGGGATGTGAACTTGACCTCGTCCGGCAAGCCCCTCATATGCCATGGAAACGCGAATAGCGATCGACAAGGAGCAGACATGCCGTATCACGTCAGTGGCGCAAGCCTGAAGCGCCACATCCTGTTCTGGCTAGGCGTGCTTGTCGGCTTCATTCTTTTCCTGTGGTTTTTCTCGTCAATCCTTCTGCCCTTCGTGGCCGGCATGGCGCTTGCCTATTTCCTGGATCCGGTTGCCGACTGGCTTGAACGGCGGGGCCTCAGCCGCACCATGGCGACGATCGTTATCCTCGTCTGCTTCGTCACCATATTCGCGCTGGCACTGATGCTGGTGATCCCGATCATCATCAGCCAGTTCACCCAGTTCGCGGCGGCGATCCCGGGCTACATCACGGAACTGCAGCAGATCATCTCCAGCCCGCAGACATCCTTCCTGCCGCCCTGGATCTCGACCCAGATCGAAACGGTGAAGGAGAACTTTTCCCAGGTGCTGAGCCAGGGGGCAGGTTTTGTCGGATCCTTGCTGGCGCAGATCTGGAACTCCGGCAAGGCGATCGTCGACGTCATGTCGCTGCTGGTCGTCACCCCGGTCGTCGCCTTCTACATCCTGCTCGACTGGGATCGCATGGTGCGCAAGGTCGATAGCTGGATCCCTCGGGATCAGGTGCAGGTCGTGCGCCAGATCGCCCGCGACATGGACCAGTCGGTTGCCGGCTTCATCCGCGGCCAGGGCTCGCTCTGCCTCATCCTCGGCATTTATTACGCAGTCGGCCTGTCGCTCGTCGGGCTGAATTTCGGCCTGCTGATCGGCTTCGTCGCCGGCATGATCTCGTTCATCCCCTATATCGGTTCGCTCATCGGACTGGTGATGGCGATCGGCGTGGCGCTCGTGCAGTTCTGGCCGGATTTCCCCTGGATCCTCGCCGTAGCCGCCGTCTTCTTCTCCGGCCAGTTCCTCGAAGGCAATATCCTGCAGCCGAAACTGGTCGGCCAGAGCGTCGGCCTGCATCCGGTCTGGCTGATGTTCGCGCTGTTTGCCTTCGGAGCGCTGTTCGGCTTCGTCGGCCTTCTCATCGCCGTGCCCGCGGCTGCGGTGGTTGGCGTGCTTGTCCGTTTCGCCTTGGCACGATATCTTGACAGCGATATCTATTATGGCCGCTCCGCCGAACTCCCCTGGGAGGAAGGCGCAGCCCACGCCGTCGACCACAAGACCGCCGCGCGTGAAATCGAAGCTCCTGAGAATAACTGAAATTTTATGACTGACCCTATGGACCGCCCGCAAGGCAAGGGCGAACAGCTGCCCCTGCAATTTTCCCACGATGCCGCCCGCGGACGCGACGACCTCATGGTGTCCGAACGTATGGCCGCTGCCGTGTCTATCGTCGACGAGTGGCCCAACTGGCCTTCACCGGTGGTCGTGCTGGCAGGCCCGGTCGGATCGGGAAAATCCCATCTCGCCCATATCTGGCGCGAGCAGTCGGGGGGGCAGGAAATCCATCCCGTCGTCGGTTCCAACGCATCGCAAATCGCCGCAGGCGGCCCGGTCCTGTTCGAGGATGCCGACCGGCGCGGCTTTGACGATGCCGAGCTTTTCCATGTCATCAATGCCGTGCGTCAGCACGGACAGACATTGCTGATGACGTCCCGGCTCTGGCCGACTTCCTGGGCCGTGGACCTGCCGGATCTCAAATCGCGGCTGAAGGCAGCCACCGTCGTTGAAATCGGCGAGCCTGACGAGGAGCTTCTCGCCCAGGTAATGATAAAGCTGTTTTCCGATCGGCAGCTTAATATTGATGACAAACTGGTGAGCTATATCGTCAACCGGATGGAGCGTTCGCTCGAAACGGCGCAGCGCGTCGTTGAGCAGCTGGATCATCTGGCGCTTTCCCGCGGCACGCGCATCAACCGGGCGCTGGCTTCGGAAGTGCTGGAGAGTTTCGGCCAGACTGACGCAGGAGATTGACTGTCACAGTTCCGTCGTCAAAACATTATACGGCCGAAAGGCTTAAACTGAGGATGGAGCTCATGGACCAGATCGCCGGAACGTCGGAAACCAAGGAAGTTGTTGTAGACGCGATCCCGAGCTTCGAGGAGCAGCTTGCAAGCTCCGACCGCTTCATCAACCGCGAATTCTCCTGGCTGCAGTTTAATCGCCGCGTTCTGGAAGAAACGTTGAATACAGCGCATCCGCTTCTGGAGCGTGTCCGGTTCCTGTCCATTTCGGCTGCCAACCTCGACGAATTCTTCATGGTGCGTGTTGCCGGCCTCGAAGGTCAGGTCCGTCAGGGTATCGTCATCCGCAGCCCCGACGGCAAGACGCCGGCCGAGCAGCTCGACTCGATCCTGCAGGAAATCGATAATCTCCAGATGGAGCAGCAGGCCTCGCTCGCCGTGCTGCAGCAATATCTGGCGCAGGAAGACATCCTCATCGTACGCCCCAATGCGCTCTCCGCCGAAGACCGCACATGGCTGGCGACGGATTTCGAGGAAGACCTGTTCCCGGTGCTGACGCCGCTGGCGATCGACCCGGCGCATCCTTTCCCCTTCATTCCGAACCTCGGCTTTTCCATGGGCCTCCAGCTGCACAGCCTGCACGGCAAGGAGCCGATGACCGGCCTGCTTCGCCTGCCCACCACGCTCGATCGCTTCGTGCGCCTGCCAGATGACGGCACGACGATCCGCTACATCACGCTGGAAGATGTCGTCGGCATGTTCACCGACCGGCTGTTCCCTGGCTACGAAGTCCGGGGTGCTGGTACGTTCCGCATCATTCGCGACAGCGATCTGGAAGTCGAAGAAGAAGCGGAAGATCTGGTTCGCTTCTTCGAGACGGCCCTGAAGCGCCGCCGCCGCGGCAAGGTCATCCGCATCGAGACCGACAGCGAAATGCCGGCCTCGCTGCGCCAGTTCGTCGTGCAGGAACTCGGCGTGCCGGACAATCGCGTGGCCGTTCTTCCCGGCCTTCTCGCGTTGAACACCATGTCGGAGATTACCAAGGCGCCGCGCGAAGATCTGCGCTTTGACAGCTATAACGCCCGATTTCCGGAGCGGGTTCGCGACCATGCTGGCGACTGCCTTGCTGCCATCCGCGAAAAAGACATGGTGGTCCACCATCCGTATGAAAGCTTTGACGTGGTTGTGCAGTTCCTTCTGCAGGCCGCCCGCGACCCCGACGTGCTCGCCATCAAGCAGACCCTCTACAGAACCTCCAACGACAGCCCGATCGTCCGAGCACTGATCGATGCGGCTGAAATGGGCAAGTCGGTAACGGCGCTGGTCGAGTTGAAGGCGCGTTTCGACGAAGAGGCAAACATCCGCTGGGCGCGCGACCTAGAGCGCGCAGGCGTGCAGGTCGTGTTCGGCTTCATCGAACTGAAGACCCATGCCAAGATGTCGATGGTCGTCCGCCGTGAAGACGGCAAGCTGCGCACCTATTGCCACCTCGGCACCGGCAACTACCACCCGATCACCGCCAAGATCTATACCGACCTGTCCTTCTTCACCTGCAATTCGAAGATCGCCCATGACATGGCGAACATCTTCAACTTCATCACCGGTTACGGTGAGCCGAAGGAGAGCATGAAGCTGGCGGTGTCGCCTTATACGCTGCGCCCGCGCATTCTCCGCCATATCGAGGAAGAGATCGCTCACGCCAAGGCCGGTCGTCCGGCCGCGATCTGGATGAAGATGAACTCGCTGGTCGATCCCGAGATCATCGACGCGCTTTACCGCGCAAGCCATGCCGGCGTGGACGTCGAACTGGTGGTGCGCGGCATCTGCTGCCTTCGTCCTCAGGTCCCCGGACTGTCTGACAAAATCCGCGTCAAGTCCATCGTCGGGCGCTTCCTCGAACACAGCCGCATCTTCTGCTTTGGCAATGGCCAGGGCCTGCCATCGGATAAGGCGCTTGTCTATATCGGTTCGGCCGACATGATGCCGCGCAACCTCGACCGCCGGGTCGAGACGCTGGTGCCCTTGCTCAACCCAACGGTGCATGAACAGGTTCTATCACAGATTATGCTGGGCAATCTGATTGACAACCAGCAGAGCTACGAGATACTGCCCGACGGAACGTCAAGGCGCATGGAGGTGCGGCAGGGTGAGGAGCCTTTCAACGCCCAGCACTATTTCATGACCAACCCAAGCCTTTCCGGCCGCGGCGAAGCCTTGAAGTCAAGCGCACCGAAACTGATTGCCGGAGTAATGTCCGGCCGTAAGAAATAGGCAGTATGGTAAGTTCTGAAGCTCAGGGGCGGCTCCCGGGCATCGCCCCCGTTTCCGTTATAGATATCGGATCTAACTCCGTTCGTCTGGTTGTCTACGAGGGTTTGACTCGGGCTCCGACGGTCCTTTTCAACGAGAAGGTTCTGTGCGGGTTGGGCAAAGGCCTTGGCGCGAATGGTCGCATGGACGATGAGGGCGTCGAGCGCGCCCTGGTTGCGTTAAAGCGCTTCAAGGCGCTTTCCGACCAGGCCCGTGCCGCGGATATCTATGTTCTGGCGACCGCGGCAGCGCGTGAAGCGAGTAACGGTCCTGATTTCATCCGCAATGCCGAAGAGATTCTCGGACAGGAAATCCAGGTTCTCTCCGGCGAGGAAGAGGCCAAGTATTCTGCGCTTGGTGTCATCAGCGGTTTCCACGATGTGGATGGCATTGCCGGCGACCTCGGCGGCGGATCGCTTGAGCTCATCGATATCAAGGGCCATGAATTCGGCCGTGGAATTACCCTGCCGCTTGGTGGCCTGAGACTGTCGGAATCCTCCGGAAACTCTCTCGCCAAGGCGCGCAGTTTTGCCCGCAAGCAGGTCAATACCGCCCGTTTTCTTGAAAAGGGCGAAGGCCGGACCTTCTACGCCGTTGGCGGCACATGGCGTAACATCGCCAAGCTCCACATGGAGATGACCAATTATCCGCTGCACATGATGCAGGGCTACGAACTGTCGCTCGAGGAGATGCAAAAATTCCTCGACGAGGTGATAGCAGCCAAGGACTCGAAGGACGGCGCATGGCAGGCGGTTTCCAAGAACCGTCGCTCGCTTCTCCCCTATGGCGCGATCGCCATGCAGGAAGTGCTGAGCGTCATGAAGCCTGCAAAGATTACCTTTTCCGCGCAGGGCGTTCGCGAAGGGTATCTTTATTCCCGTCTGCCGGACAGTGAACGTGACGCTGATCCGCTTTTGGTTGCTGCCGACCAACTCGCAATCCTGCGTGCCCGTTCGCCGGAACACGCACGTGAGCTTGCCGACTGGACCGGCCGCATGGTTCCCTTTTTCGGTGTCCGCGAGACGGAAGAGGAAAGCCGCTATCGGCGGGCCGCCTGCCTCGTGGCCGATATCAGCTGGCGCGCTCATCCGGATTATCGCGGTGCGCAGGCGATGAACGTCATTGCCCATTCATCCTTCGTCGGCATCACTCATCCGGGCCGCGCCTATCTGGCTCTCGCCAACTATTACCGCTTTGAAGGCGTCGGCGATAATGGCGATACGGGTGCATTGGCGACGATTGCGACGCCGCGCCTGCTGGACCTTGCCAAGTTGCTGGGTGGGTTGCTGCGCGTGGTCTACCTGTTCTCGGCATCCATGCCGGGCCTCGTCCACCACCTGACCTTCCGCCAATCGGCAACGCCGGATCTCGATCTCGAGTTTGTTGTTCCACACGAATATGCCAATTTTGCCGGCGAGCGTCTGGACGGGCGCCTCCAGCAACTGGCGAAGCTGACCGGCAAGCGGCTGGCTTTCAAGTTCGAATGATAAAGGTGAGGTCGGCGAGATATCTGTCGCCAACCTCGTTTGCCGCCGGGATCACTCTTCGATATTCGGCTCCACCAGCCTTGCAAGATTGCGCAGGCATTCCTGCCAGCCGAGGTAACAGGCTTCCGCTGGGATGATGTCTGGCACACCCGCCTGGGTGATATCGAGGTCCGTTCCGACCGAGACCTTTTTCAACAGGATGGTCACCTGCATCTCGCCCGGCAGGTTAGGGTCTTCGAACCTATCCGTGTAACGGATGCGCTCGCCGGGAACGAGTTCATGAAACTCGCCCCCGAAGAAGTGGCTCTGGCCGGTAGTGAAGTTGCGGAATGACATTCGGAATGTGCCGCCGACCTTTGCATCGAGGTGATGGACGGTGCAGGTAAAGCCGTTCGGCGGGAACCACTTGGTCAGCGCATCAGCCTCGATGAATGCCCGATAGACCTTTTCCGGGCTGGTTGCCAGGACGCGGTGTAATTTGATCGTGCTTGGCATGCTCGTTTCCTCCTGTTTTGCCGGATCGATGCCCGAAGGACGCACGGGAAGGACGGATTGCGACAGTCAATTCGTCCCGCAGCCAAAAAAAGTATCGGAACTACATGTGATGATAGGCGGCGGCAGAGAGGAGACAACATGCACGGCATCGGTGAGTAGTGGACGATCTCGGAAAACGCCGCCGCGGATGACGGCGATATGCCTAGTGCAGCGGCAAATTGGCCGGGATCGGCAATTCCATTTTCTTGAATCAACCAAAGGGTGCATTGATTTTCGGCCACTATGCTTTTTCAAAGGTTGAGGGAATGTTTCAGCGGTCTGCGGCCAAGGGGGTGATTTTATCATTCGGCAGCCTTGTTCTTTTGGGCATCATGCCGGTCATTTCGAATAGTCGCCCTGTCGCCATCGATGCGCTGACTTTTGCCTTCGCCCTGTCGCTCTGGCAAACGATCTTCGCGGCGCCTGTTTTAGCGCTTGAAAGAAGAGGCGGACAGAAGGGTATTTTCGGAGCAAGCATGCCGCCGCGTGAGGCAAGGCGTGTCGCTGTCGTCGGCCTGATCACGGGCATGATGTTCGGGCTCTCCACCTATCTTTACGTGCTTGGTACCGAAAAGGCCGGTGCCGCTAATGCTGCCATAGCGCTGCAGGCCTACCCGCTTTTTGCAATCCTCGTTGAAACGATCTTCCTCGGCCGCCGCAAAGCCATGCTTGAACTGGGCCTGACATCGGCGCTGTGCATCGCCCTCTATTATATCGCCACCGCGGGCACATTCCGGATGGCGGGGATATCCTACTGGTTTCTGCTGTCGCTTGGCGTGCCTTTTCTGTGGAGCATCGCGCATGTTCTGATCAAGGAGGAACTGGGACGAACACCGATAACGCCAGCACAGGTAACCTTTTTCCGGGTCGCCATTTCAACAGTTTTCCTGGCCCTGATCCTCATCCCGGCAAACACCGTGCCCGGAATGGGCAATCTTGTGGGGGCACTGTTCCAGCCGATCTCGATCCTGATGGGACTGGTCTATTACCTGGAGCTGATGATCTGGTTCTACGCCGTACGCCATATCGACGTGTCGCTGGCAAGCTCGATCACCACCCCGTGGCCGGCTCTGACAATGGCTGTCGCCTTTGTCGTTCTGGGGGACCGGATCGAAGTCTATCAGATTGCGGCATTCGTCGTCGTGGTGATCTGCGTTTACGGCTTGAGCTGGGCTGGTATTGCGAAGCAGAAGATGGTGATCCAGGATTGACGAACGGCGAAAGGCGCCCGGTTTGACCGGACGCCTTTGCAATCAGTGTGTCGAACGCCGTCACTTTGCAGACAGGAATTCACCGACTTCCAGCAGGCTGAACTCGTTGTCGTCGGCTTTGTCGACTGCACGGCCGGCAGAGAAGGGCAGGTTGTTGTCATTGCCGATGACGATATGCGTGGCGTCGACCTGATCGACATTCTCGATCGTCACGAAGGGCATGTCATAGATGCCGGCCTTGCCGCCCGTAACCTTCTTCTTGTTGTCCGGATCCTGGATATTCAGCAGGTCGATATAGCCGATCTTGCGGACGGCCTTGCCGACATTGGCATCGTTGAACTCGATCTTGTAGACGCGCTTCAATTCGGCCGGGGCATCGAAGCAATCCGGCTTCGGCTGTTTCGGATCGGCGCAGGCCTTGTCCTTCGAGCCAGCGCCGTTGTCGCGCTCGATGACGAGAGCAGTCGTTGCGTCGAGCATGTTGAAGTCGCCGATCGCAACGCCCTTTTCAGCCAACGGATAGAGCCAGGAACGGCCGGTCCAGTTCTTCGAGGCGATATCGAATTCGATGACGCGAAGCGCGGTGCGGCCATCGACCTGTTCGACCTTGCCGTCTTCGAGGAAGAGCGGGCCTTCCAGCAGGCCGTAAAGCTTGGAGCCGTCCTTCGACATTGCCATGCCTTCATAACCGCCAGAACGCTTCAGGTTGAAGACCGGCATCTTGGCGGCCGGATTGGCCGGCATGGAAAGCGTCGGATTGTCAGGAGATTTCACCGGCTTGCCATCGACAACTGTGGCGATAACGTCGGTCAGCTGGCCGAGCGCATCGACCTTGATCAGGTAGGGGCCGAATTCCTCGCCGAGCCAGAAACCGTCGGCAACCGGCTGGATCGACTCGATGTCGAAATCGGCGCCCGTCAGGTAACGCTTCTCGGAGCCTTCCATGACGATCGGGAAGGGAGCAATCTTGTTCGGGTCGGACAGGAAGATATTCTTGACGACGTCCACCTTGTTGGCGGCCCAGTCGAACTTTACCTGATGCAGGAAGAGCATGGCGTCGGAAGAGTTGGCCTTGGAGCCGAAGCCGTTGTCTGACAGTGTCCAGAATGTGCCGTCAGCCATTGCCTTGATGCCGGAAAAGCCTTGGATCGGCTGGCCATCGAGCGGCAGCTTCACATCGGTAACACGAGCGCCGTCCTTGCCGTCAACCGTGCCGAGTTTCTCGACGCGCTTGCCCGCTGTCGTGAACTTGCCGGAGGTCTTCAGAAACGCAGGTGCATCTGACGGAGCAGTCGTCATCGTGTTGGCGGGCAGGATCGCCTGGCCGGCGAGCTTGGCCGGAAACTCCTTGTCGTCCGCGAAGGCGGAGCCGGCAAGCAGAGCGGCCATGGCAACGGAAGTGATAAAGGTTTTGGTCATGAAACACCTGATCGTTTCGCATTAAACATGCGAGCGTCGATAGAATGCGCGCGTGACGGGCAGGTGATGATGTGATGAAGATTTGATGACTGGAGTTCTTGACGGGTCAAATCGCCGTAGATTTCACGCGATTATCGCGATCCGGTGCGTAATTCGTTCCAGCGGCCCGGCGTCATGCCGAAGGCCTTGCGGAAGTGCCGGGTAAAATGCGCCTGATCGGAAAATCCCGCGGCGGCTGCTGTTTCGGCAAGCCCGGTACCGATCGACATCAGCCTTTTGGCCTGTTCCAGTCGGCGCATGACGAGATAGCGGTGCGGGCTGGTGCCGAGCAGCCGGCGGAACTGCCGAGCCAGTTCGTAGCGGTCGATGCCGGTAATTGCCTCCAGATCCTCCGAACGCACCGCCTCGCTGCAGCGATCCTCAATGAAATCGCGGGCGGAGAGGACCGCAATCCGAGCCGTAGCAGTCACTCCCTTGCGGGGTATGCTTGCCTGTTGCGCGAGACCGGTAGCGATCCGCATCACCGCGTCGTCGAGCGCGAGGTCATCCGGTTCATGATCCAGATCGCCAAGAATATCGGCGAGCGCTTGCCAGAGGCCGGCATCCGCGACGACGGGATTTCCGACGAAAGGCAGGGCGCTTCGATGCCCGCCAACGGCCCCGATCAGTTCGGGCGGCAGATAGATCATCCGGTAGATCAGCCCGTCATCGGTACCGGCCGCACCGTCGTGCACTTCGTCGGGATGCAGTACGATGACATTGCCCGGATTGCTGAAACGTTCCGCGCCACGATAACGAAAAGTCTGCACGCCATGAAGCGTCAGCCCCAGCGCATAGGTATCGTGGCGGTGTGGTGAAAAGCCGTTTCCGTGAAAGCGCGCCTCGATACGTTCGACGCCCCGGCTCGGCGTGGCAACGCGCATCCCGTCGCGAAATTGCCCTTTGCACGAACGTTCAAGACCGCCTGTACCGGCAGCCGCTAAGTGTTCTGCTCTTTCGATACCCCGAATGGAGTTTTCCTGCATGTTCGATACCAAGATCGCGATTGTTGTCCGCGAGGACCTTGCCACTTGGCAGAAGCTCAACGTTACTGCATTTTTGACGAGCGGCATTATCGCTCAGTCACCGGCGATCATTGGCGAAGCATACCGGGACATGGTGGATAATGTCTATAATCCGCTATCGATTCAGCCGATTGTTGTGCTTGGCTCCGATCAGGAGACGCTGCGTGTAATCCACAAGCGCTCTCTGGAGCGCGAAGTCATCACATCAGCCTACATCGAAGAGATGTTCGCGACCGGTCACGATGCTGCCAATCGCGAGGTCTTCTCGCGATTTGGCCCTGACGATGCCAAGCTGGTCGGCATCGCGCTGAGAGCGGAAAGGAAGCTGGTCGACAAGATCACCAAGGGAGCGAAGATGCATCCCTGATGGCGGGAGTGTCCAGGCGTCAGAGCTTAAAGCTCGACCGCCTCGACCTTCTTGTCGACGAAGCGCAGCGCTACGCCGCCTTCGATCAGCTTCAGTGCGGTATCGCCGAAAAGTTCTTTCCGCCAGCCTGAGAGAGCGGCCACGTTGGCATTCTCGCCTTCGGAAGCGATCTTTTCGAGATCATCCGTATTTGCGATGACCTTCGCTGCCACTCCCTGCTTGTCGGAGATGAGCTTGAGCAAAACCTTGAGCAGTTCGACAGCGGCAGCCGTGCCTTCGGGCACGTGGGCGTGCTTGGGCGGATGCGGCATCTCGGCCTTCGGTAATGCGAGCGCGGCATTGACCGCTTCGACGATGGCGGTTCCCGAGGCGGAGCGCTCCCAGCCCTTGGGGATGGTGCGCAGGCGTCCGAGGGCTTCGTTATCCTTCGGCTGCTGCTGGGCGATTTCGTAGATCGCATCGTCCTTCAAGACGCGTGAACGCGGCACGTTTCGGCTGCGGGCTTCCCGCTCGCGCCATGCGGCGACGAATTTCAGGATGGCAAGTTCGGTCGGCTTGCGCAGGCGGGCTTTAAGCCGCTGCCATGCGTCGTCCGGGTGCAGGTCATAGGTGGACGGGTTTTCGAGGATCGCCATTTCCTCGGTCAGCCACAGGGCACGGCCTTCGCGATCCAACTGCTCTTTCAGGAACAGATAGACGTCCCTGAGATGGGTGACGTCGGCCAGCGCATAATCGAGCTGCTTCTCCGAAAGCGGCCGGCGGCTCCAGTCGGTGAAGCGGGATGACTTGTCGATATGGACGTTCTTGATGCGGCTGACGAGCTGGTCATAGGAGACGCTGTCGCCGAAACCGCAGACCATGGCGGCAACCTGTGTATCGAAGATCGGGTGCGGCACCAGCTTGCCGAGGTGGTGGACGATTTCGATATCCTGTCGTGCGGCATGAAAAACCTTCACCACCGCGGGGTTCGCCATCAGCTCGAAGAAGGGCGCAAGATCAAGCCCTTTTGCCAGCGGATCGACGAGGACCTCCAGATCCGGGCTTGCCATCTGGATAAGGCAGAGTTCCGGCCAGAACGTCGTTTCCCTCAGGAACTCCGTGTCGATGGTGATGAAATCCGATTGCGCCAGCTTGGCGCAGGCTTCTTGAAGTGCGGCGGTTGTTTCGATCATTGGTCCGTTCACGTGCGGTGTCAAACCTTCCTTTCCCTTTGAGCCGCGCATGTCAAGACCGGCAGGGCTTCGCTAAAGCGTTAGTCCCTGCCATCTTTTTCAGGCGGTGCCGCCAGCCGGTTGAAATAGGCGGATGTACGCAGGAGAGCGCGGAAGCGGGAATGCCGTTCCGATGGTGGCACGGGCGGTCTTACCCCCATGCGCATGATGGTGAAGATGAGAAAACCGGCAAAGATGAAGGACGTGTAGGCAAAGAAGGCGCGTGGGCCGAGATACTGGAGCAGGGTGGCGGCGAGCAGCGGGCCGACGATCGCGCCGACCGACCAGAAGAAAAGCAGACCGGCCGCAACCAGCGCATATTGTCCAGGCTTGGCATGGTCGTTTCCATGTGCCGAACACAGCGAATAGAGCGGCATGGAAAATGCGCCGAAGAGGAATACGGCAATGATGTTGGCCGTTTCGTTCGTGCCCGCACCGAAGGAGAGATAACCGCCGGTCAGGATAGAACCTATCGTTGCCCAGACGATGACGCGCCGCCTGTCCAGCTTGTCGGAGTAGAGGCCGAGCGGATATTGCAGCACCACGCCGCCGATGATGCCGGCGCTCATGAAGGTAGCGATCGAGGTGATATCCATGCCGATCTCATGCGCATAGACCGGCCCGATATTGCGGAATGCCGCCATGGAGAGGCCGACGGCGACGACGCCGACGACGGCAAGCGGCGAGATCTGCCAGACCGCCTTGAGATCGAAGGCCACGGCATCCGGCGGGGCGGGGCTGGATTTGTCGGCGACCGAAATCGGCACCAGCGACAAGGTCATGGCGATCGAGATGATGGCGAAGAGCGCCTGTCCTTCTATGCCGACCGTCGGGATGAGATATTGGGCGAAAGTGACCGAGCCGAGATCGACGAAACGGTAGATCGACAGCGTTCTCGCCCTGTTTTCATTGGTGACCTTTGCGTTGATCCAGCTTTCGACCGTGGCAAACAGGCTGGCGACCGCTATGCCGATCAGGAAGCGCAGGAATGCCCATGCGACGGGATCGATCACCTGCGCCATGACAATCGAACAGGAGGCCCCGATTGCGGCCATCGCGGCAAATGTGCGGATATGGCCGATCGATCGCAGCAGTCGCGAAACGTAGATGCAGCCGACGGCGAAACCGACGCTGTATCCGGCACCGATCATACCGATTACCGTGGGGGAAAAACCCTCGGCTGTGCCGCGCAGCGCGATATAGGTGCCCTGAAGCCCGTTTCCGCCGATCAGGATGCCTGCGGTGACGAGAAGGGGCACGAGGGGGCGTATATGGGACATGGGGGAATCTTTGCGCGGGGGTGTCGCAAAAGCTGTAGCGTGCTGCGCATGGAAACGACAGACTGGAAATGGCTAAAGCAGGCCGTGTGATGCGAAAACTTCGCCGCCTCGGAAAACGTGGTTTGGAAATATTGAATGCCACCCGCTCTTGGCATTTGTACAGCAAGCAGGAGCGGATGGCGGACGCCGGGGGATCAGGGCGCGAAGGCGGTTATTCCGGCCGGATTTCCATATAGACTGACTGGCTGCCATCCTTGCTGAACGCAATCACGTCATAGGCTGCCGATGGATCCTCGCCCATTCCCAACGAGCCGCTCGGCATGCCGGGAACGGCGATGCCGGAAATGTCGGGACGCTCGGCCAGCACACGATTGACGGCTTCGAGCGGCACATGGCCCTCGAACACATAGCCGTCCGCTACGGCCGTATGGCAGCTCCAGGCGTCCTCCGGCACTTTGTAGCCGGCCTTCAATGCGTCCATATCCTCGACATTTTCCATGCGAAGCACGATGCCGGATGCGGTGAGCGCCTCGGCCCATGCTTCGCAGCAGCCGCAATAGGGGCTTTTATAGACCACCATCTCGGCGGCCATGGCACCGGTGGCCATGAATGATGCAGCACTCATCAATGCGAAGGCGAGCGATCTCGCCGCAAATGTCTGTCTGTTCACGATAATCTCCTTGGATCGGCGAACGAATATTTCGGTTCGGGCGGTCACGCCGCCAGTGAGTGGCCGATCGGAGATTTGGGGGGAGGCGAGGCGGGCTCTTCACGCAACGAGGATGGTGCTACGTCGTCCGGCAGTGGGTAAGCCGATGAACGAGATGGCTGTATAGCTAACGGGCAATCTGGGAGGATGGCGGCAGTGACCGATTGCACCTGGCATGATGCAAGCGCGCATCCTGCCTTCGAGCACTGTGTCTCGATCTGGCGGCCGTCCACCGGCGTCTGCCCGCGATGCAGGGCGATTTCGACATGGCTGACATGAATATGGCCCGGTGCCGGCTGTGAATCATAAGCGACCGGCCCTCGCGCCAGAAACAGCGCGGCCAGAAGCATGAGTATCACCCGAACAAACTTGACCATGGGGCCATATTCGCACCCCTCGCTTGCACAATGAAGAGGGGATGAAGGGACATAAGCACGCAGCCCGTGGGCGGCCTGAAGGTTGGCGGATACCGACTATCATGTGCTAAGCGGTCCTGCCGAGCCATTGCAACCTTGACAAATCGGAGCACACATGCGCTTTTCGCGCCGATTTTCCATGCGATCGGCGGCCGTGCCTTGCACGCCGAAAAAGCCGTTCCCAAGCATCAGTCCAGGATTGAAGTCATGCATCGTTACCGCAGCCACACCTGTGCAGCCCTCCGCAAGTCGGATGTCGGCTCCAATGTCCGCATTTCCGGCTGGGTCCATCGTGTGCGAGATCATGGCGGCGTTCTCTTCGTCGACCTTCGCGACCATTATGGCATGACCCAGGTCGTCTGCGACCCGGACAGCCCGGCCTTCAAGACGGCTGAAGTCGTGCGCGGCGAGTGGGTCATCCGTATCGACGGCACCGTCAAGGCTCGTTCGGAAGACACCGTCAACAAGAACATGGCGACGGGCGAGATCGAACTCTACGCCAAGGAAATCGAGGTTCTGTCGGCTGCCAAGGAACTGCCGCTGCCGGTCTTCGGTGAGCCGGAATATCCGGAAGACGTGCGCCTGAAGTATCGCTTCCTCGACCTTCGCCGCGAAACGCTGCACAAAAACATCGTCAAGCGCACCCAGATCATCGCCGCCATGCGCCGCGAAATGACGATCGGTGGCTTCACCGAATATTCCACGCCGATCCTGACCGCATCCTCGCCGGAAGGCGCACGCGACTTCCTCGTGCCGTCGCGTATCCACCCCGGCAAGTTCTTCGCCCTGCCGCAGGCGCCGCAGCAGTACAAGCAGTTGATGATGGTTGCCGGTTTCGACCGCTACTTCCAGATTGCACCGTGCTTCCGCGACGAAGACCCGCGTGCTGACCGCCTGCCGGGCGAATTCTACCAGCTCGACCTCGAAATGAGCTTCGTCACCCAGGAAGAAGTCTGGGAAACGATGGAACCGGTCATGCGCGGCATCTTCGAAGAGTTTGCCGAAGGCAAACCGGTCACCAAGGAATTCCCGCGCATCCCGTATGACGTCGCGATCCGCAAATACGGTTCCGACAAGCCGGACCTGCGCAACCCGATCGAGATGGAAGCGGTTACCGAGCATTTCGCCGGTTCCGGCTTCAAGGTCTTCGCCGGCATGATCGCTTCGAACCCGAAGGTTGAAGTCTGGGCAATCCCGGCAAAGACCGGCGGCTCCCGTGCATTCTGCGACCGCATGAACGCCTGGGCGCAGCAGCAGGGCCAGCCAGGCCTCGGCTACATCTTCTGGAAGGAAGAAGAAGGCAAGGTTGTCGGCTCCGGTCCGCTCGCCAAGAACATCGGCGAAGAGCGCACGGCAGCTATTGCGGCACAGCTCGGTCTGGAAGCGGGCGATGCCTGCTTCTTCGTCGCCGGCGAACCGGAGAAGTTCTACAAGTTCGCAGGCGAAGCCCGTAACCGTGCTGCCGACGAACTGGGTCTGGCCAACAAGGACCAGTTCGCGCTGTGCTGGATCGTCGACTTCCCGTTCTTCGAATATAACGAAGAAGACAAGAAGATCGATTTCGCCCACAACCCGTTCTCGATGCCGCAGGGCGGCCTCGAAGCTCTGGAGAACCAGGATCCGTTGACGATCAAGGCCTACCAGTACGACATGGTCTGCAACGGTTTCGAAATCGCCTCGGGCTCGATCCGTAACCAGCTGCCGGAAGTCATGGTCAAGGCCTTCGAAATGGTCGGCCTTTCCCAGCAGGACGTCGAAGATCGTTTTGGTGGCCTCTACCGCGCCTTCCAGTACGGTGCGCCTCCGCATGGCGGCATGGCAGCCGGCGTCGACCGCGTCGTCATGCTCCTGACCGGTGCCAAGAACCTGCGCGAAATCACGCTGTTCCCGATGAACCAGCAGGCACAGGATCTTCTGATGGGCGCTCCCTCGGAAGCCACGCCGACCCAGCTACGCGAACTGGCGATCCGTCCGATCCCGCCAGTGAAGAAAGACTGATTTTCAGTCTTTCGACCCGTCGATTTTCAAGCAAGTTCAACGGCGGCCCTCGGGTCGCCGTTTTGCATAGCTGTGCAATGCGAAGTTGCATTGCTGCATTGCAAAACTGGTTGTGAATTTTAACATTCCCATTGAGGTTTATTTAAACCCTGACAGGCAGTTATCCGGGCATATTCATCTGCCACGGGATTTTTTGACTTGGCCTTTTTCTCTAATCTGCGCATTTCCCATCGTGTGCTGCTGCTCGCCATCCTCGCCTTGGTCGGTATCGTCGCAATCTCGGCAATCTTTCTCGGTCAACGGCAGATCGAGAGGGGATATCGGGCGACAGCGGATGCGCTGACGGAAAGACAGGCGGAAGTTTCGGTGATGTCCGCGGGCGTAAGCGACAGCCTGCTTTGGGAGCAGTATTTCCTGCTGAACAAGGACATCGTGGCTGTAGAGAAGTTTCAGTCGGTGATTGCCGGCGTTCACGCCCGGCTCGACAGACTGAGGTCTTCTGCGACCGGTGAGCTTACTGCCAATCTTGACCGGTTGGGTGAGGGGCTTGCGGCCTATGAGGCCGCCTTTGCGACGCTGGTAAAAGACAATCAGGATCTCGGACTAGACCAGAATAACGGCCTTGAGGGCGCCATGCGCTCCGCCGTGCACTCGATCGAGGAACGCCTTCAGTCTGTCGAGGATGTAGCCATTCGCGCCAGTATGTTGATGATGCGGCGACACGAGAAGGATTTCATCCTGCGTCGAGATGCTGGCTATCTCCAAAAGCATGCAGCAGAGGCGGAGACCTTTACCCTTCTGGTCAAGCAGGCCTTTCGTCCGGGCGCGCAGCGCAGCCGCGTCATGGATGCATTGGAAGTTTATCGGACGGCTTTCAAGCTCTATGCCGATGGCAGCTTGAAGGAAGCAAAGTCGGAAGCTGACGTGTCTGAAGCCTACCGGGCGCTCGAACCGCAGGTCGCAGCCGTCCGAGCAGCTTATGAGACGCAGCGGGCTGAAACGCTGACCGAGAACGAGCTGGTTGCGGAACGCAATCTCTTCATCGTCGCAGCACTTCTTCTTGGCGCCATCGCCACTTTGACCGCGGGCGTCTGGCTGATCGGGCGTTCCATTACCGGTCCGGTCGTCGCCATGACGGGAGCCATGCGCAGGCTGGCCGATGGCCAGACGGATATCACCATCCCGGCACTGCACTGTCGCAATGAATTCGGTGCAATGGCTGAGGCACTCGATACCTTCCGTGAGGCTGCGATTGCCAACATGCGGCTTGAGCAGGAGGCCGCGGCGGCTCGTGCAAATGCCGAGGACGAACGCAAGCGCATGCACGAGGAAGCTGAAGCCGAGGCGCGCAGGATATTGCAACAGGCGACACGCGGTCTGGCTGGTGGTCTGCAACGCCTGGCCGAGGGGGATCTTTCGTTCACACTCTCCGAGCCTTTTGCTCCCGATTTCGAAGCGCTGCGCAGCGACCTCAACCAGACCGTGGCACGCCTTGCGGATGTGATGACGGAGATCGCCCATGCGAGCGGCTCGATAGAAGGCGGAAGCCGCGAAATCGCGGGCAGTGCCGATGATCTTTCCCGCCGCACGGAACAGCAGGCGGCTTCGCTTGAGGAAACCGCGGCGGCTCTGGATGAGATCACCGCCAATGTCGGCAATTCGTCGCACCGCTCGCAGGAGGCACATGGCCTTGCAAGCGAGGCGAACAAGGCGGCGGAGCATACGCGGGGCCTCATCTCGGATGCGCTACAAGCCATGCAGCGTATCGAAGGATCCTCCGCAAGGATTTCCGGTATCATCGGGGTGATCGATGAGATCGCTTTCCAGACCAACCTCTTGGCGCTGAACGCCGGTGTCGAGGCGGCAAGGGCAGGGGATGCAGGTCGCGGCTTCGCAGTCGTGGCGCAGGAGGTGCGGGCACTCGCCAGCCGCTCGGCCGATGCCGCACGCGAGATCAAGCAGCTCATTCAGATTTCGGCGGACGAGGTGAAGGATGGTGTCCGTTCCGTGCGTGATACCGGCGAAGCACTGACCGGAATCAGCAGCCGCATCGAGGCGATCAATGTTCAGGTCGAGGCGATAGCGGTTTCCGCTCGGGAACAGTCGGTTGGGCTGGGGGAGATCAACAGTGCCGTCAATCTGCTCGATCAGGGCACGCAGCAGAACGCGGCGATGGTCGAGGAAAACAATGCTGCCAGTGCGCTTCTGATGACCGAGGCACAGCGGCTGCGCGAACTCGTCGGCATGTTCCGCCTGACGCCCAAGCAGCAAATGGATCGGCGTCTCGACAGCCGCGCCGCCTGACCGTATCCAAGTCTCCGGCGAAGTTCAGACTGTTCGAAATACTCGTTCGGGCAGGAGCGTATGTATTGCTGCAGTTTTGCCATAGTTTCTGCCACAATTAAGGCAGTTAAAAATGCGGAACCATCTCATCCCGACCGTGTTGTTACTGCCAGCAGAAGCAAGGGAGAAACAACATGCGTAAGTTCCTGCTGGCCGTGTCCGCGGCCTCGATGGCTTTTTCCGGTGTGGCTTTCGCCCAAACCACCGTGATCACCCAGGATCCGGTGACCACCAATTCCACGGTCGTGCTGCCCGGTGAAGTCCGTACCTATGTAATGGAACAGCCGATCGAATCCGTGCCTTACGAGGGCGATGTACTGGTAGGGCGGGTATTGCCCGATACGGTCGAAGTTCGCCCGGTTCAGGGCTATGACAATTACGGTTACACCATCGTCAATGAGCGACGTGTGATCGTCGATCCCCAGACCCACACGGTGATCCAGGTTCTCGAGTAAAATCGATAATACCGTTTCAGATTGAACGGAAATCAAAGCCCGGAAGGTTGAAGCCTTCCGGGCTTTGTCATTTTTTGTTGCTGCTTCTCGCAGCCGCGTCTAAACAGCACACACCACAAGGACTCGGGTGAAACTCCCGGGTGGCTCTTCCGGCCGCCGATCCGCCGGACAACGCAAAGCATCAGCCGTTTTCACACCCCGGATATTTCCTGCGGCGATGCGCGAATGTGTGCGATTTTCCATGACAAGTTTGACCAATTACCGCCGCGAGTGGTTTTCCAACATCCGTGGCGATGTCCTTTCCGGCGTCGTCGTCGCTCTGGCCCTTATCCCGGAAGCTGTCGGTTTTTCCGTGATTGCCGGTGTCGACCCGAAGGTCGGTCTCTTCGCTTCCGTAGCGATCGCCTGCACCACCGCCATTACCGGCGGTCGCCCTGCGATGATTTCCGCCGCAACCGCAGCAACGGCCGTCCTTATGGGGCCGCTGGTGAAGGAGCACGGCATCGAATATCTGTTTGCCGCAACGCTCCTGATGGGCGTGCTGCAGATCATCGCCGGCATGCTGAAGCTCGGCCGGTTGATGCGCTTCGTCTCCAAGTCGGTCATGACAGGCTTCGTCAATTCGCTGGCGGTCCTCATCTTCACAGCGCAGCTGCCGCAGCTGATCGGGGTTCCCGCAGTCACCTATCCGCTGATCGCGCTGGCGCTGGCGGTCATCTATCTATTTCCCTATCTGACCAAGGCCGTGCCATCGCCGCTTGTCGCTATCGTCGTCGTGACGATCGTGACGTTGAGTTTTGGCATCGATGTCCGGACAGTTGCCGATCTCGGCGAAATGCCGACCGCCTTGCCGGTCTTTGCGCTTCCCATGGTGCCGCTGACATTCGAGACGCTGCAGATCATCTTCCCCTATTCGCTGGCGCTTGCTGCGGTCGGATTGCTGGAGTCATTGCTGACCGCGCAGATCGTCGACGATATGACCGATACGGTCAGCAGTAAGAGCCGCGAATGCGTCGGGCAGGGCACGGGCAATATCGTCTCCGGTCTGTTCGGCGGCATGGGGGGCTGCGCAATGATCGGGCAGTCGGTAATCAATGTCTCCTCGGGCGGCCGCGGACGTCTCTCCACCTTCGTTGCCGGTGCCTTCCTGCTGATCCTGCTTCTGGTCCTTGATGATATCCTGCGCATCGTGCCGGTCGCGGCGCTGGTGGCGATCATGATCATGGTATCGATCGGCACCTTCTCATGGAAGTCGATCGTCGATCTGAAGCGCCATCCCGGTACATCGTCCATCGTCATGCTGGCGACAGTTGCCGTCGTGCTTTTCACCCATGATCTGTCCAAGGGCGTGATCGTCGGTGTGCTGCTGTCGGGCGTGTTTTTCGCCGGCAAGGTGGCGCGTATGTTCAAGGTGTCGTCCAGGCTGGAGGACGCCACGCGTATCTATGAAGTCGAAGGACAGATCTTCTTCGCCTCGACTCACTCCCTGCTTCAGGCCTTCGATTTCGAAGAGAAACTCGAGCGTGTGGCGATCGACGTCAGCCACGCTCATCTCTGGGATATTTCAGCGGTCGATGCACTCGACCAGATCGTCCTGAAATTCCGCCGCCGGGGTGCCGAGGTCGAGGTGAGGGGAGCCAATGAGGCCAGTGCCAGCATGATCGATCGCTTCGCTCTCCACGACAAGGAACATGCCTCTCTCGCGCCATCTCCGGCGCACTGACGGAAAAAGCCCGGCAGTCACCTGCCGGGCTTTTCGATTTCCGATGCGATGATATCAGTCGTTCGCCTTCACCGTCACGCCAAGCACCTGCGGCAGCGTGTTCGGGGCGCCCATGCCGGCACCGAGTATCATCGGGAAGGGAACCGGGCTCGGCGGCTGGGCGGTGATCGTCAGGCTGCCGGGGTTGTCCAGGTAGGTGTTGACCGCCTGGCTGAGCGCGTTCTGCAATTCCGGAATGTTGTACTGGGCAAGCACGATCGGTGTCATCGCCTTGATCATCTGGGCGAGCTGGTCGCCGCTCGTGCCTTGCTGCTTGCCGACGACATCCAGTGCCTTTTCGGTAATTCCGTCATCCGCAAAGCTGATCATTGCGCTGTTGAAGGTCAGGCGCTGCATCAGGCCGAGCATTGCGAGGTTGGCGGCCTGTTCTGCCTGCTCCTTGTTCGGATTGGCTTCCATCGCACGTGCCGTCTCATTGGCGGAACGAACGAAATCGAGCGTGTAGCCGGAGAGGCTGAATGCCATGTCGAGCCTGCCGATATTGGCGAAGTCGAACGCATATTCCTCGATTGCCAGCGTGCCGGGTTCCAGGTCCCAGCTTCCGGTCATGCTGACCTTGCCGTCGAGCGACGTGATGCCGAGATCGGAGATCGTCTGTATCGTCGCCGGATCGTCGATCGTGGCGAGATCCGCCTTGATGTCCGCGACCTGCAGATCGAAGCTGATTTTCTTGTCGTCGTCCGAGATGTCGGTGGTCAGCTTTGAGGATCCGATCGATGCGACGCTCTTGCCGTCGACCTTGATCGCCATCGGGCCGGTCGTCGCCTCGTCGTAGAGCAGTACCGAGTCCAAAGAATTGCCGGTCGTGTTCGCCGGCACGGTAATGCCGCTCATGACGATGTCGGAGGCGCTGATCTCGGTCTTGTCCTGTCGCAGGTCGACATTCTCGAATGTCACGGTCTCGATCGTGTAACCGCCGGCATCCTCTTCCACGCCTTCCATCTCGATCGTGCCGAGCGGCAGGCTGCCCTGGCTGGCGCCGGCTTCGAAACGGCTGTTGCGAAGCGTGACGTTGGAACCGTTGACCTCCACGGAACCCGGCACGATGCCTTCGCCCTGCTGCATGTAGAGAGCGCTGTTGAGCTTCTTGACCAGATCGTTTCCATCGAGCGCCATGGCAGGTGTGCCGAGGGCAATGAGGGTCGTTCCGGCTGCAAGCAGCCTGATTGTGGAAGAATAACGCATGAAAAGCCTCCTGCGGCAGAAAACTGCCCGTGAAATCAATCGCATTTATAGGTCTGGCGGATGAAACGTCCATCGCTTTGTGACGAAGGGCTTGAGCCATTTTTGTGACGCCCTTATCAAAGCGTTAGTTTCTCCACAGGCTGATATCCCCGGCTTTGTTGCTGAAAACCGGGCTTTGAGCTAGTCAAAGCCCATGGGACAGATCGTGAATCCGCCCGGCGACGACGGCGGCGACAATATTTTACCGGTGGACCTCAAGGCAGCGCTCGAAGAGCGCTATCTCGCCTATGCGCTGTCCACCATCATGCACCGCGCGCTGCCGGACGTCCGTGACGGACTGAAGCCGGTCCATCGCCGTATCGTCTATGCGATGAGCGAGATGGGCCTCCGGCCGAACACCGCCTTCCGCAAATGCGCCAAGATCGTCGGCGAAGTGATGGGTAACTATCATCCGCACGGCGACCAGTCGATCTACGACGCGCTGGCGCGCCTGGCGCAGGATTTCTCGCTGCGCTATCCGCTGGTCAATGGCCAGGGCAATTTCGGCAATATCGACGGCGATAGCCCCGCCGCCATGCGTTACACCGAAAGCAAGATGACGTCGGTGGCCGAACTCATGCTGGAAGGGATCGATCAGGACGCCGTCGATTTCCGCGACACCTATGACGAAAGCAATTCGGAGCCGACGGTTCTTCCAGGCGCTTTTCCGAACCTGCTCGCCAATGGCGCAACCGGGATCGCGGTCGGCATGGCGACCTCCATTCCGCCGCATAACGCCCACGAGCTTTGCGACGCAGCACTCCACCTGATCCGGCATCCGGATGCGACGGTCGAGAAGCTGGTCGATTTCGTCCCCGGTCCGGACCTACCGACCGGCGGCATTATCATCGACAGCCGTGAATCGATCATCGAGAGCTACAAGACCGGCCGCGGCGGTTTCCGTGTCCGCGCCAAGTGGGAAGTGGAAGATCTCGGCCGCGGCGGCTACCAGATCGTCGTCACCGAAATTCCCTATCAGGTGCAGAAGTCGCGTCTGATCGAAAAGATCGCCGAACTGCTGATCGCCCGCAAGCTGCCGCTGCTCGACGATATCCGCGATGAATCGGCGGAAGACGTGCGCATCGTCATCGTGCCGAAGAGCCGTACCGTCGATGCGACGCTCCTGATGGAATCGATGTTCAAGCTGACCGAGCTTGAAAGCCGCATTCCGCTCAACATGAACGTTCTGTCGATGGGCCGCGTGCCCAAGGTCATGGCGCTGAACGAGGTGCTGATCGAATGGCTGGCGCATCGCAAGGACGTGCTCGTTCGCCGCTCGCGTCATCGTCTGGCCGCGATCGACCGGCGCTTGGAGATCTTGGGCGGCTTGCTGATCGCCTATCTCAACATCGACGAAGTGATCCGCATCATCCGCGAAGAGGATGAACCGAAGCCGGTCATGGTCGAGCGCTGGTCTCTGACCGATCTCCAGGTGGAATCGATCCTCAACATGCGGCTGCGCAATTTGCGCAAGCTCGAGGAATTCGAAATCCGCACCGAGAACGACAAGCTGACCAAGGAAAAGGCAGACATCGAGGCACTGCTCGCATCCGACGACAAGCAGTGGCGGATGATCGAGGTCGAGATCCAGGACGTCAAGAAGACCTATGCCAAGGCGACCGAACTCGGCCGCCGCCGCACCCAGTTTGCCGAAGCGCCGGAAGCCGACATCGAAGCCATCCAGCAGGCGATGATCGAAAAGGAACCTATCACCGTCATCATCTCGCAGAAGGGCTGGATCCGCGCGCTCAAGGGCCATGTGGCCGATACGTCGGGTCTCACCTTCAAGGAAGGTGACGGACCGAAGATCGCGTTTACGGCCCAGACGACCGACAAGCTTCTGCTCGTCACGACCGGCGGCAAGGCTTATACGCTTGGTGGCGATAAGCTGCCGGGCGGCCGCGGTCACGGCGAACCGATCCGCATCATTGTCGACATGGAAAACGATCAGGACATCCTGACCGCCTTTGTCCACGATGCAAGCCGCAAGATGATCATCGCCTCGACGGCGGGCTATGGTTTCGTCGTTGCCGAAAGCGAGATGGTCGCCAATACCCGAAAGGGTAAGCAAGTGATGAATGTCGGCATGCCCGACGAGACGAAGCTCGTGGTGCCGGTTTCTGGCGATCATGTCGCAATCGTGGGCGAGAACCGCAAGATGGTGGTGTTTCCGCTGGAGCAGCTGCCGGAAATGACCCGCGGCAAGGGCGTGCGCCTGCAGCGCTACAAGGATGGCGGCATTTCCGACATCAAATGCTTTGCCATGGACGCCGGTCTTTCCTGGGAAGACAGCGCCGGCCGCGCGTTCAATCGCACCAAGGAAGAACTTCGGGAATGGATGGGCGATCGCGCTTCGGCCGGACGTACCGTTCCCAAGGGTTTTCCACGCAGCGGTAAATTCGCCGGCTGATGTGAGGTCACTGAAATCTGGCGCCGTTCATCCTTCCTGATGGGCGGCGCTTTTAGTGTCTGGCCAGTTCCTTGAGTGCCGTGAGATAATTTCTCATCGCGGTTCCATGCGTCAGCGAAAAGGATCTCGCGGCTTCGCTATAGTCGCCATTCGGTGCGGTGAATTCGATATGAACCTGATCGGAGCGGATCTCGACACGATCCCCTTCCTTCCAGCCTAGCTTATCAAGATGCTCCTGCGGCAGCATGATGCCGCACCTGTCCCCGATCCTCTGGATCGTCACTGTCTCGCCCATGCCGCCCTCCACGGATTGAAGTGAGACGATATCATGTTTTCAGGGCGAGCGATATCGTTTCGGCTGAGGCCGAAGTTACGCGGGGTAGGGAACGCAGTGGTCGCGGAGAAAACGAGTTGCGCCTTCTTCGTCTATCTCTCCCGCGGCGAGGGAGAGGACGAAGGTGAACAGGGTTGCTTCATCGGTTTCGATGGCAAAGCCGTTATCCATCAGGAACACACCCGCGGCAACGATTGCGATCCTTTTGTTGCCATCGATAAAGGCATGGTTCTTGATCAGGCCGTAAAGGTAGGCAGCGGCAAGCTCTAAGATATCCGTCGATCCGTAAGCCGCCTTGTTGACCGGGCGCATCAGCGCGGACTCAAGAATACCCCCATCGCGCAAGCCGTAAGAACCGCCAAATCGCTCTATTTGGCGGTGGTGCAACTTCTCGACCAGTGGTTTGCTCAAGAAGCGTATGGACATTACTCAGCCAGTTTCTTGAGTGCTGTCTTGTATTTGTCCATGAAGATTTCGGCATGTTGCAGCTGTCGCGCGAAATCGTCTTCCATCGGTTTCAGCACCAGTTGACCGGATTGCTCTTTGATTTCAACGCTATCGCCCGCCTTCAAGCCCAGCCGGTCAAGTATCTCCTTGGGGATGATGACGCCTTCGGAATTGCCGATCTTTCGAATGGTCGTGTTCATGGCCGATCCTCATGTTCTAACACCGTTATAACATGAGACTGGTTGCCCGGCAAATTGCTCAGGAGAGGCGCAGGCGCTGGTTGCCGCGCCGCATCTGCCAGAGCGCGTGGCTGATCAGCGAAAGGATCAGGATCGCTCCGCCCAGTAGCGTCCTCACCTCCATCTCTTCGGCAAAGATCATCCACACCCATATCGGTGCGAGGACCGTTTCAAGCAGGTAGCACATGCCGACTTCAGCGCCGGTGAGATATTTCGGGCCGGTCGCGAGGCACCAGAAGGCGACCGGCAGCATCACCAGCCCGTCGAGCAGAACCCAGAAGGGTGAGGGGACGGACGCCAACCCACCAGGCTGCATCATCGCCAGACCGACGATTGCAGGAATGATTGTCGCAGCGAGCGGCACGAGTCCCAGATCGACCTTGGTCTTGCGCCCGATGGTGATCGCGCCGGCAAGCAGAAGCGTTGTTCCCAGCGCCAGCATGTTGCCGAGCAACTCGCCGCCGGACAGCCCCCCGGAGACGATGATCCCGACGCCGATGATCATCGCGATCATGGTGATCCACGTCGATCGCGAAAGCTGTTCGCGCAGCAGCAACCAGCCGAAAAGCGCTGCGAACATGGGGGTGAAGGCAACGATGAAGACGACACTGGCAGTCGTCGTGTTGAAGATGGCCCCAAGGAAGGTGATGGTCGAAAACCCGTAGAAAAGACCGGCAAGCAGCCCCGCCCTTCCGGGGCGAAGGACGGGATTGCCCGGTTGAAACCGGCGCAGCAGGACCCAGATGAGAATCCCCAGCGCAAAGGTCGAAAGAGAGCGCAGCGCAAGCGTCTGCCAGAGTTCTCCGCCGCCGAGCCGCACGAGCGGCACATCGAAGGATAGCGCAATGCCTCCGGTGACGGTAAGAGCAAGTCCGCGACGATGGTTGCTCATAGATAGCCGCTAGTCGTCGCTATCTGCTGCAGGAGGAAGCGACCGTTCCCACCCGCGCGCCATCAACTGTTCCTGCGGCTGATAGCGGGTCTTGTAATCCATCTTCGGTGATCCCTTGACCCAGTAACCGAGATAGACATGCGGCAGGCCGAGCGAACGCGCCCGGTTGATGTGATCCAGGATCATGAATGTCCCGAGCGATCGCTTCTCGTATTTCGGGTTGAAGAAGGAATAGACCATCGAAAGCCCGTCGCTCATCATGTCGGTGAGCGCGACGGCAATCAATTCTCCCTGCGGCTGTTTGCTGAGACCGGATCCCGGCTCGCGGATCCGGTATTCGATCAGCCGCGTGTTGACATGCGTGTCTTCCACCATGATCGCATAATCGAGGGCGGACATGTCCGACATGCCGCCATGCTGGTGGCGGTCGTCCAGATAGCGTCGGAACAGCGCGAACTGCTCGGTCGACGGTTGGGCCGGCTGAACGGTGGCGATTAGGTCGCGATTTGCCGAAATGACGCGTTTCATCGAACGCGTCGGCTCGAACTCACCTGCAAGTATGCGCACCGACACACAGGCGCGGCAGGCCTCGCAGGCTGGTCGGTAGGCGATGTTCTGTGATCGGCGGAAGCCACCCTGCGTCAGGAGGTCATTCATTTCCGCTGCACGGGGGCCGACGAGGTGGGTAAACACCTTCCGTTCCATTTCACCCGGAAGATAAGGACAAACTGCCGGAGCCGTCAGATAAAACTGCGGGGAAGGCGTTGTCTGGGTATTCATGGAGGTATGGCCAATCCCGTCATGGAGTGAGAAATGTCATACCATGGCGCATAAATGGAAAACGTCAACCATGCGCTTTTCGGGGCTTGGTTTTAAGCGCGGCCAGTCACCAAAATCGGATAACCGGCCGCACTTGGAGTAGTGGTCAGGATGTCCTGACGATGACCGTGCCGAGCAGCATATCATGTACCAGCCGCGACCTTTCGGTGAACAGGCCGACAAGCAGGATAAGCGGTGTCAGGATCGAGTTGATCAGCCAGAACAGCACCGTGTGGACCATTGCCGTCATGAAATCCAATCGCCTCCCATCGGTCCGCATCAGTGTGATGCCCATGGCGCGCATGCCGGGCGAGGCTTGCGACGGGCCGCCCAGCGTCATGCCGAAATAAAGAAGCGCCACGATGACGAACAGCGCCGGATAGAGCATGAAGCCGAGGCCGAGCGTGATGATGCCGAGAAAGAAGACGATCACCGCCGCCGGAATGCAGAGCAGAAGCACGATCAGATAGTCGAGAATGAAGGCGAACACCCGGCGTGAAAGAACGCCGCTATAGGCGCGCCAGTCTTCCGGTGCGGCATAGGTCGGGTTCGGGTCGAGGCTCATTGATACTCAGTCTCCTGTTTCTCCCCAATCATATGGGGAGAAGTTGCAACCTTAGCAAGTCTCGGCGCAAGTGCCCGGTCTCAGCCCTTGGCTAGCTTTTTGGCCACGTCGACGGCGAAGTAGGTGAGGATACCATCGCATCCTGCGCGCTTGAAACAGAGAAGCGTTTCCATCATCACCCGGTCGCCATCGATCCAGCCGTTCATGGCAGCCGCCTTGATCTGCGCGTATTCACCGGAGACCTGATAGGCATAGGTCGGAAGGCCGAAAGCCTCCTTCACCCGCCAACAGATATCAAGATAGGGAAGGCCGGGCTTGATCATCATCATGTCGGCACCTTCCTCGACGTCGAGTGCGGCGTCGCGCAGGGCTTCGGTGCCGTTGGCCGGAGAGATGTAATAGCTGTTCTTGTCGCCCTTCAGCAGGCCGCCGGTATTGATTGCCTCACGATAGGGACCGTAGAAGCCCGACGAGAACTTCGTCGCATAGGACATGATGCCGACATCCTGATGGCCTGCCGCATCCAGGCCGCGGCGGATGGCGCCGATGCGGCCGTCCATCATTTCCGACGGTGCGATGATGTCGGAGCCCGCATCCGCCTGCATCACGGCGGCCTTCACCACGTGATCGACGGTCTCATCATTGACGATGATGCCTTCGCGCAGAATACCGTCATGGCCGTGGCTGGTGAACGGGTCGAGCGCCACATCAGTGATCAGGCCAATATTAGGCACGGCCTTCTTGGTCTCGCGAATGAACCGGTTCATCAGGTTGTTGGCATCGAGGATATGCGAGCCGGTCGGATCGCGCAGTTCCATCTCGATGTCCGGGAACGGGGCGATTGCCGGAATGCCGAGATCAGCCGCTTCCTTCACCGCTTCTACCGCCTTGTCGACGCTCATCCGGTTGACGCCCGGCATGGCCGCCAGCGGCTCGGAAATGCCGGTGCCGTGAGTGATGAAGATCGGCCAGATCAGATCGTCGACGGTCAGCCGGTTTTCCTGCACCATGCGGCGGACCCAGTCCGCCTTGCGATTGCGCCGCATCCTGCGGTGCCCGGTGATCTCGTCGACGAGATGCGTCTTATCCATGACGGTGTCTCCATTATTTTTGTTGGCCGGTCCTTAGCATGCGACAAGTTGTTTATGAATGGTCAGGATCAAGCATTGCTGCCATGCGTGTGGCTGGCGGCTGGCCTGATGCGCCTATATATCGATGTCCATGGAACCTGATTCACCCACGACGCCACGGCGCACGCTGACTGAGCTCCTGTTCGTCTTCTTCATGAGGATGATTGCCGCCACCTGTTTCTGGTTCGGCATGCAATATTGGGCGATGCTCGTCGGGTATTCGCTCGAAGGCAGGGCTCGCTTCGATCTGCTGGACTTGCCTTGGCGAGTTATCGCTCCGGCTCTTGCTGTTCTTTTCCCGGTTGCTTCTCTTGGTTTGTGGCTTGCCGTGCCCTGGGGCGCTGTCCTGTGGACAATGGCGGCTATCATCCAAATTCTCATGTATGTCGTCTGGCCCGAAATTTTCGGCGAGAACCATCTTGTCCCGCTTCTGAACGTTCTTGTGGCCAGCCTTTATGTCGTATTTCGTCTCGCATTATGGCTGGAAGGCAGGCGCAAAGAGGAGAAGGTAAGGATTGATTCACCTTGATCCTAAAGGCATTTAGCTCGAATTTTAGTGATTTTTTCGAGCTAAGATATTGATTTGTATAGGCAGAAAAACTGCGGGGAAGGTCTTCGCCACAGTGCCGACAAAATCCGAAAATGCCGGTAGGCTTTTGTTAAGCAAGTGTTTTAAGTCGAATTTTATGCGCATTCGATAGGGTCTGTCTCAAGGCGGGAACAAACAAACACACCGCCAAACAAAACAGTGAGGCAGTTATGATGAACACGAAGCTCAAGCCGCAGGCACCGGCAGTCGCAGATCCGCACGAAGACACGATCCGTGGACTTTACATGGAATCGCTGCACCTGGTGGAACGTCTCCACCGCCGTCTCCTCGACGTCATCAAGGACGAGTTCGACCGTCAGGGTCGCGACGACGTCAACGCCGTTCAGGCTCTTCTTCTCTTCAACATCGGCAATTCCGAACTGACGGCCGGTGAACTCCGCTCCCGCGGCTACTATCTCGGCTCCAACGTTTCCTACAACGTCAAGAAGCTGGTCGATCTGGGCTTCATCAACCACGCCCGTTCGCGCATCGACCGCCGTTCGGTTCGCATCAGCCTGACGCCTGCTGGCCAGGAAATCGCCGAAACCGTCGCGAAGCTTTACGAGCGCCACATCGGCTCGATCGAAAAGGTCGGCGGCATCGGCGAAGGCGAGTTCTCCCAGATGAACCGCCTGCTGCAGCGCCTGGATCGTTTCTGGAACGACTCGATCGCTTACCGGATGTAATCGGACCGGAACCGCGATCTGCCTTTAAACCACTAAGGGCTTGGCGTTCCACATTGCCTCCAGTCATGCGGTAACGCACAAAAGCAAACCGGAGCGTAAGGCCTACGCTCCGGTTTGCTCGTTTTATATTCGGAAATGGTGGAGAATTCAGCCGCCGATTGCCTTGATGCGGGTCAGGTCCACAATCACTTCCTGCCAGCCTGTCGGACGATATCCGCGGACTTTGTCAGGCCATTCGCAAATACCGTCTTCGTTGACGTAACCGACCCACTGAGCGCTCTCAAGATGATCGAACAATAGAAAGACCAGCTTGTTTGGAATGAGAGTGTTTACCGGCTTCCACTGCATTTAATTTCTCCACCCCTATATTTATAAGTCATAGAATTTATTGCTGTCGCCTTGCTTGAAACTGGCGCTTTGTTGCGAAAATTGCTCGCTCGAGCGGTTGCTCGAGCCGAGGGTGATTCTTCAATGGTCGCCTGTTTTGCGGAAAGCGATTAAAAGGGCAAGACTGTAAAATGGGCGCGCACGCTTGATGCTCCTGTGTCGGGTGCCTCCTGGCTACGGCGAATTTCCTGGCCAAACGAAGATCCAGCCAGTTGCCACATGCGCCCAACCGATGGGTGATTTTTTGCGTTTGCGATACGGCAGAAAAGTCACAGCGCAACACAGGCTTGTGACCCTTCGCCTGGTGACACGAATTGGCCATATTGCTATGGGACCGGGCATGTTCAAGCAATCGGTAAAAAGGGGCTTTGCCGATTGAGGCAGAGCGGGCCGAAAAGGGCACCTGCTTGGCTTTTGCGCCTTTTTAACCATATCCCTGTAGCGCTGTTCTGTTGACCGGGATCAGATGGATTGAATGATGTCGAAGAAAATCGGACTTGAAGTTTTGTCTCGCCGCGCGCTGCTGCGGTCTGCTGTTTCGGCAGGTGCCGCCGCATTGGCCGCACCGGCGCTTGCACAGAGCCCGATTGATTCCCTCATCAATGCCCCGCGGCGCGGCAGTTGGGACGATCAGTTCGATGCGCGGGGCTCGCGCACTGCTGTTGGTGTTGTCTCGAACAACCCGATCCTGGGCACCGAAGGTCCTGCCAATATCCAGCAGGCAATTTACACCTACCAGTCGATCGTTTCCAACGGCGGCTGGCCGGAAGTGCGTCCGTCGACCCGCCTGCAGCTCGGCGTCGCCGATTCGAGCGTTCAGCAGCTTCGCCAGCGCCTTACCATTTCCGGAGATCTTGACGAGGGTGCAGGCATGTCGACGGCTTTCGACAGCTATGTCGATGGCGCCGTGAAACGTTTCCAGGCTCGGCACGGTCTTCCGGCAGATGGTGTACTTGGCGAATTCACTGTGAAGGCGCTCAACGTTCCGGCACAGACGCGATTGATGCAGTTGCAGACCAACCTCGTGCGGCTTCAGTCCATGTCAGGTGATCTCGGCCAGCGTTATCTCATGGTCAATATCCCCGCCATGTATATAGAGGCCGTAGAAAACGACCGTGTTGCCCTGCGCACCAATGCCGTTGTTGGCCGTATCGACCGTCCGACCCATGCGATCAACTCCAAGATCTATGAAGTAATTCTCAATCCGTACTGGACAGCACCTCGCTCGATCGTCGAGAAAGATATTGTCCCGTTGATGCGCAAGGACCCGACCTACCTGACCCGCAACCAGATTCGACTATTCGACGGTCGTGGCCAGGAAGTTGCGCCGGAAACCGTAGACTGGAACGCACCCAAGGCACCAAACCTGATGTTCCGTCAGGATCCAGGCAAGATCAATGCCATGGCTTCGACCAAGATCAACTTCCATAACCCGAACAACGAATATCTGCATGATACGCCGCAACAGGGCCTGTTCAACAAGCTGATGCGTTTCGAATCCTCCGGTTGCATGCGCGTCCAGAACGTTCGCGACATGATCACCTGGCTGCTGCGTGATACGCCAGGTTGGTCGCGTCAGGAGATTGAACGCGTCATCTCGACCCGGCAGAACAATCCGATCAAGCTCGCCCAGGAAGTGCCTGTCTATATCGTCTACATCACCGCATGGTCGGCGAAGGACCGTGTCGTCCAGTTCCGCGACGACATCTACCAGAAGGATGGCAATCAGGAACTGGCGCTGCAGACAACCACCGGCATTGAACAGCGGCAAGGGGCGCTCACCGAAAGTGACATGCTGCCGCAGTAACGTGGCGGAAATATCTTGATGAAAGGCCGGGTCGTATTGCCCGGCCTTTTTACGTTGCCACCGATCGCAGCAACCAATTCGACCGCTCCGTTTTTCTATTGTTTGCAGTTGAGACGTCCCTAATTGGAAGCTTCCGATGGGGGCGGAGACCGCGGATCAACAGATGCCTTTTGCTTGCAGCAGGTGTTGCCGTTGCGCCAGCCGCCTCGTTGCTGACATGTCCCTCGGTTGCGGCCCGCTTTGCCCGTGCTTCCTTTTGCGTCAATCCCATGCCGAACTACGAAGACCAGAACCGCTCTCTCGCCAGCGTATTCAGCGTTATCCGCAACGTTTACCTTCCCTTCGGGCTGAAGAGCCTGACATTTCTTCGACCCCGCTCTGACGTCGAATACTTTCTCGGTCGATCTCAAGGCGATCGATCTTTCGGCCGATACGGGCAAGGTCATTGAGGCCCGATCTCGGCTCAAATCAGGATCACATCTATTCGAGCAATGTTACAAAGAGTTTCAAGTCGACGCCCGCTTTCCAGTTTCTCGGCCTTGAAGCCTGAATGAATGGAAAGAGGTGGGATACAGTGTCTCCTACACCGCGCCAGAGCGTGCAAATGTCGCTCTTTGTCTTGCCCTTCAACGGGCAGAGCGCTAAGACGCGTCACACCGCTTTCTTACCTCTCCCAGGAGCCTTGCTCATGTCGAATACCGAAGCATTCTTCTCCCGCCCGCTCGCCGAAACCGACCCGGAAATCTTTGGCGCGATCGAGAAGGAACTCGGTCGTCAGCGTCACGAGATCGAGCTGATTGCATCGGAGAACATCGTCTCGCGCGCCGTGCTCGAAGCCCAGGGCTCGATCATGACCAACAAATATGCCGAAGGCTATCCGGGCAAGCGCTACTACGGTGGCTGCCAGTTCGTCGATATCGCCGAAGAGCTTGCCATCGAGCGTGCCAAGAAGCTGTTCGGCGTCAACTTCGTCAACGTCCAGCCAAACTCGGGTTCGCAGATGAACCAGGCCGTCTTCCTCGCGCTCTTGCAGCCGGGCGACACGTTCATGGGTCTCGACCTGAATTCCGGGGGGCACTTGACGCACGGTTCGCCGGTCAACATGTCCGGCAAGTGGTTCAATGTCGTTTCCTACGGCGTGCGTGAAGACGACAACCTGCTCGACATGGACGATGTTGCCGCCAAGGCACGCGAACACAAGCCGAAGCTGATCATTGCCGGCGGCACCGCTTACTCCCGCATCTGGGACTGGAAGCGGTTCCGCGAGATCGCTGACGAAGTCGGCGCCTACCTGATGGTCGACATGGCCCATATCGCTGGTCTCGTTGCCGGTGGCCAGCATCCGTCGCCGTTCCCGCACTGCCACGTTGCCACAACCACGACCCACAAGTCGCTGCGCGGCCCGCGCGGTGGTGTAATCCTCACCAACGATGAGGATCTGGCAAAGAAGTTCAACTCGGCCGTATTCCCCGGCCTGCAGGGCGGCCCGCTGATGCACATCATCGCCGCCAAGGCCGTTGCCTTTGGCGAAGCACTGCAGCCCGATTTCAAGGAATACGCAGCCCAGATCGTCAAGAACGCCAAGGCACTCTCGGAGACGCTGGTTGCCGGTGGCCTCGACATCGTTTCGGGCGGTACCGACAACCACCTGATGCTGGTCGACCTGCGCAAGAAGAACGCCACCGGTAAGCGCGCCGAGGCCGCTCTCGGCCGCGGTTACATCACCTGCAACAAGAACGGCATCCCCTTTGACCCGGAAAAGCCCTTCGTTACCTCGGGTATCCGCCTCGGCACGCCAGCCGGCACGACCCGCGGCTTCAAGGAAGCCGAGTTCAAGCAGATCGGCAACTTCATCGTCGAGGTTCTCGATGGTTTGAAGGCTGCCAATTCCGACGAGGGCAATGCAGCCGTCGAAGCTGCCGTTCGTGAAAAGGTCGTCGGCCTGACCGATCGTTTCCCGATGTACCCCTACCTCTAAGGAGAGCAGATGCGCTGCCCATTCTGCGGCTCTGAAGACACCCAGGTTAAGGATAGTCGCCCGGCGGAGGATTTTACCTCCATCCGCCGGCGCCGCATCTGCCCGGATTGCGGCGGTCGTTTCACCACATTCGAACGCGTCCAGTTGCGCGAGCTGATGGTGTTGAAGAAGACCGGCCGCAAGGCGCCTTTCGACCGCAACAAGCTCGTGCGTTCCTTCCAGATTGCGCTTCGCAAGCGGCCGGTGGACGCCGACCGCATCGAACGCGCCGTGTCCGGTATCGTTCGCCGGCTGGAAAGCTCCGGCGAGGCGGAAATCTCGTCCGAGCAGATCGGTCTGCAGGTGCTTGAAGCCTTGAAAAGCCTCGATGACGTCGCCTTCGTCCGTTACGCCTCGGTTTACCGCGATTTCTCCCATGCGGAGGATTTCGAGAAGGTGATCGAGGAGATCAACGCCAAGCTTGCCCGTGATCCGGGGCTGGAATCCGGAGAGGGCGCTTGACGAGCGCAGCCGATGACCGGCGCTTCATGGCAGCCGCCCTGCGGCTGTCGCGATGGCATGCCGGTCTGACGGCAACCAACCCTTCCGTCGGCTGCATCGTTGTCAAGGACGGTGCGATCGTCGGTCAGGCCGTTACCGCCGTTGGCGGCAGGCCCCATGCCGAGACGCAGGCGCTGGCGGTTGCCGGCGAGCGGGCGAGGGGCGCAACGGCCTATGTCACGCTCGAGCCCTGTTCCCATTACGGCCGCACGCCCCCCTGTGCCAACGCCTTGGTTGCCGCAGGTGTCGCCCGTGTCGTCGTTTGCCTCAACGATCCTGACCCTCGCGTTTCCGGTCGCGGCTTCGGCATCCTGCGCGAAGCCGGTATCGTCGTTGAGACCGGGCTGCTGCAGGACGAGGGGCGTCGCGTGCTTTCGGCCTACCTCTCGCGCCAGACGAGGGGATTGCCCTATGTGACTCTCAAGCTTGCAGTTTCAGCCGACGGCATGCTCGGCCGTCGCGGCGAGGAACTGCTGATTACCGGGCCGCAGTCACGCGCCCAGGTGCATATGATGCGCGCCGAAAACGACGCCATTCTGGTTGGTATCGGCACGGCGCTGGTCGATGATCCGGAACTGACGGTTCGCCTGCCGGGACTGGAAAGCCGCTCGCCATTGAGGATCGTTCTCGATCGTCGCTTGGAACTGCCGCTGACGTCCAAGCTGGTGAAGTCAACCAGTACCGTCCCGGTCGTTGCTGTCACGGATCCCTTCTGCGAGACGCATCCGTCCAACGAAGAACGCCTGCGCGCCCTGATGTCTGCAGGCGTCGAAGTCCTGCAGGCGGGCAGCTTGCGTGACCTTCTGGCCAATCTCGCCACGCGCGGAATTTCTTCGTTGATGGTCGAGGGCGGAGCCCGTGTCGGCCGCAGCTTCCTTGAGGCCGGATTGGTCGATCGTCTCGTGCTTGCCCAGTCCGAGCTGGTTGTCGGTGCAGGTGGGATTGAATCACCGGCAACGCCTTCCGATATTCCAGCAGGATTTCAGTGCGTGCGGCAGGAGCGTTTCGGCGCAGACCGCAGCTTCGAATATGAAAGAGGCCTTTGATGTTTACGGGTATTGTCACCGATATCGGCACGGTTTCCGAACTGACTGCTCTGGATGAAGGCGTGAAGCTGCGCATCGCCACCAATTACGACCCGAAGACGATCGATATGGGCGCTTCGATTGCCCATGGTGGTGTCTGCCTGACCGTGACCACGCTTCCCGACGACGGCAGCAACGAGCGCTGGTTCGAAGTAGAAGCCTGGGAAGAGGCGCTGCGCCTGACGACGATCGCATCGTGGACCAAGGGTACGCGGATCAATCTCGAACGGGCGCTGAAAATCGGTGACGAACTCGGCGGTCACATCGTGTCCGGTCATGTCGATGGCAAGGCTGAAATTCTGGCGGTCGAGGCGGAAGGCGAGGCGGTTCGCATCACCCTGCGTGCGCCTGAGGACCTTGCTCGTTTCGTCGCGCCAAAAGGCTCGGTTGCGCTTGATGGCACGTCGCTGACCGTCAATGCCGTTAACGGTACCGATTTCGATATCTTGCTGATCCGCCACACGCTGGCTGTGACCACCTGGGGTGACCGCAAGCCGGGCGATTTCATCAATTTCGAAGTGGACACGATGGCGCGATATGCAGCCCGTCTGGCGGAGTTTCCTGCCAAGGTCTGAGGTCTTTCAGCGTCAGATCGGCTGTGAAAACTGGCGGTGGATTTCCGCAAACTGCGGAGCCACCTCGTCGAATGCCGCGACGACAGCCGGATCGAAATGCTTGCCGCTTTCGCCGGTGATGATGTCGACGGCTTCGTTATGGCTCATCGCGGGTTTGTAGACCCGTTCCGACACCAGCGCATCATAGACGTCTGCGACGGCCATGATCCGGCCGGCAAGCGGAATGTCTTCCCCCTTCAAACCGCGCGGATAGCCCGTGCCATCCCATTTCTCATGGTGGCAGTGGGCAATTTCCTTGGCGAGGCTAAGAAACGGATTGCTCGATCCGATATAACGCTCCGCGGTGGCGATCGCCGTGCGCCCGAGATCGGCATGGGTCTTCATGATGTCGTATTCCGCCCGGTCGAGCCGCCCCGGCTTCTGCAGGATGCGGTCAGGAATGCCGACCTTGCCGATATCGTGGAGCGGAGCCGACTTATAGAGCAGGTCGACAAATTCTTCGTCGAGTCCCGTCGTTTCCGGTTCGCGCCGGTTGAGTGCCTCGGCAAGCACGCGGACATAATGTTGCGTGCGACGGATATGGTCGCCCGTCTCGTGGTCGCGTGTTTCGGCAAGTGATGCCATGGCGAGGATCATCGCGTCGCGGGCGCGTGCCGCCTCATCCCGCGCTTCGGCAAGCGAATTGGTCAGTGCCACATTGGCCATCGCCACCGCCGCCGTATTGGCAATACGCTGCAAGCTGTAGACGCTGTCGTCCGGCGGCGTGCCGACGGTTGACCAGTAGGCTCCAATCGCGCCAAACGGATCGCCTGGCCGCAATGGCACCATGGCGAGGCTTTTGACGAAAGTCGGGCGATAGGCATCCTGCGGAATACGAGGGTCCTTGGTGATGTCGTCTATGACGACCACTTCGGAATGCTGCATTGCCCAGCCGGAAATGCACGCCTCCATAGGAAAACGTTGTCCTTTCCACAGCGGCTTGATGGCGTCTTCATCGACATAATAGCAATCGTCCTTGTCGCGCAGGATGAATGCGAGACCATCGGCGCCGATCAGGCGGCGCGCGGATTGCCTGACCACGGTCATGATTTCTTCAAGACCACGGGCCATTGATATGTTCAGCAGCAGGTCGTCCATCTCATCCATTTGGAAGCGGTGCTTTTCCATTATCCACCTGCATCTCTGCGTCGAATAATAGATCTCTAATAAAACGAAGGTGGCAAGAGTGATACGCTTTGTCTGCTTAGTTTAACAGATAATTAATTACTGGCTATGGAGATGATCCGAACCGGGATTGATTAAGTATTGTGGCGCGTCTTGAGGCGATCCTATTCCCGGCATGCAGGCCTCGTTCCCGCAAAATCGCTTGCCAAGCGCCTCCGGGCGTGTTTTGACCGCGCCCATGCTAGAAGTCCGCCACTTGCCGGACCGAATACACGTATCTTAAGGTGATCCATGTCGCTCGAAACCGCTTCACACATCCTGATCGTAGAGGCTCGCTTCTATGATGATATGGCCGATGCCCTGCTTGACGGTGCAACTTCGGCACTCAAGGAGGCGGGAGCGACCTACGATGTAATTACCGTTCCCGGTGCGCTGGAAATTCCGCCGACGATCGCCATGGCGCTCGACGCTTCCGAAAACGGCGGCACCGAATATGACGGTTTCGTCGCCCTCGGCATGGTCATCCGCGGCGAGACCTATCACTTCGATATCGTTTCCAATGAATCCTCGCGCGCATTGATGGATCTTGCCGTCTCGGAATCGCTTGCCATCGGCAACGGCATCATGACCGTTGAGAACGACGATCAGGCCTGGGCGCGTGTGCGCCGTTCGGACAAGGACAAGGGCGGCTTCGCAGCCCGTGCGGCACTGACAATGATCGCCGTGCGCGAAAAGCTGAACGGTGCACGCTGATGTCTAACGAAGAAAAACAGATCAAGCCGGTCAACCAGCGCGGTGCAGCCCGCCTCGCAGCCGTGCAGGCGCTCTACCAGATGGATATCGGTGGTACGGGTGTGC
The DNA here is from genome assembly GCA_900472575.1 of Hyphomicrobiales bacterium. Classification (GTDB taxonomy): domain Bacteria; phylum Pseudomonadota; class Alphaproteobacteria; order Rhizobiales; family Rhizobiaceae; genus Neorhizobium; species Neorhizobium cellulosilyticum. The sequence continues at coordinate 30,424 of UCIV01000017.1, read as the reverse complement.
TTGAGGTCGTGGCTGAATATGAGGCCCATCGCCTTGGCCAGGAACTCGACGGCGACACCTATCTTAAGGCCGACCCGTCCTGGTTCCGCTCGATCGTCTCCGGCGTCGTGCGTGACCAGACCAAGATCGACCCGATCGTGCGCTCCTCGCTGCAGGAAGACTGGCCGCTCTCGCGTCTCGATTCGACGCTCCGCGCCATCTTACGTGCCGGCACGTTCGAAATCCTCGAGCGCAAGGACGTCCCGGTTCCGGTCATTGTTACCGAATATGTCGAGATCGCACGCGCCTTCTTCGAGGAAGACGAGCCGCGTATCGTCAATGCGGTTCTCGATCGGATTGCCAAACAGGTTCGTGGCGACAAGAAATAACAGGTAGGCAGACATGGACGGTGTGGTGGACGGCCTTCAGACGCAAATGCGCGCCGCCCGCCGCAACGTCGCATTACTTGCGGTAAGCCAGGCAATCCTTGGATCCGCAGCGCCTCTTTCGATCGCAATCGGCTCGCTTGCCGGATATCAGTTGCTCGGCGACGATAAGTCTCTCGCCACGGCCCCCATCACCGGCTTCAATGTCGGCACGGCCTGCGGCGCAGTCGTCATCGCCATTCTGTCGCGCTTTCTCGGTCGCCGTGAAGCCTTCATGGCCGGTTGCCTGATCGGGGCTGCCGGCGGTGCTTTCGCCGCGATCGCACTTTTTCGCGAGAGCTTCTGGCTCTTCGCCCTGGCGCTTCTGTTCATCGGCACGTCCTCCGGCTTTACGCAAAAAATCCGCTTTGCCGCCGCAGATGCTTCGCCGTCCTCCTACAAGCCCAAGGCGATTTCCTGGATTCTCGGCGCGGGCATCGTCTCGGCGGTTCTCGGCCCCCAGATCGTCATCTGGGCAAAGGACTTGTTTGCCCCGGTGACCTTTGCGGGAGCCTTCATCGCGCTCATTCCGCTCTGCCTCGCGGGGATCGGCATATTCTCCTTTCTGAAGCTTCCGCAGACGAAGACGGCCCCCCAAAGCTCTGAGCCGGCACGGCCGCTGAAAGAGATCGTTCTGACGCAGCGCTTTCTAACCGGCATGATCTGCGGCATCTGCATCTATGCCCTGATGACCTTCGTCATGACTGGGGCGCCGCTTGCCATGGTTATCGGTTGCGGTTTCCCGCCCGAAATGGCGACCCTTGGCATCCAGTGGCATGTGCTCGCCATGTTCGGCCCGAGTTTCATCACCGGCTCGCTGATCTCCCGCTTCGGTGCCGAAAAGGTCGTTGCAATCGGCATTTTCGTGATGATGGGCTGCGCCGTCGTCGCGCATCTCGGCATCGAGCTCTGGAATTTCTGGGGCGCGCTTGTCCTGCTCGGCATCGGCTGGAATTTCGGCTTCATCGGGTCGACCGCGATTGTCGCATCCAGCTATCGGCCGCATGAAGCCGACAAGGTTCAGGGGTTTCACGATATCGTGCTATTCGGCACGGTGGCATTGTCGTCATTCTCCTCAGGCAAGGTCTTCGTCACCTGGGGCTGGTCTTTCATCAATATGGTGATCTGGCCGGTTGCGGTGATCTGCCTTCTTTTGATCGCCGCCCTGCTGTTCAGGCGCTCTTCGGCGAAGTAGCTGTAAGGCGAGTATTAACTCATATTACAACCTGCGTCCATTTGAGCCCTTGTCCCCGCAGGGCTTGACGTCATTTCATCTCCACCGCAATCTCGCTTCGCATGGCGGAAACGCTTCCTTGGGAGGGGAGAGCATCCGCAGGGAAATGCGCAGCCGGGATTTTTCGTCCCGGCGATCAGGGAGAGGAAAATAGTATGACAGTCATTTTGGGTGTGATCGTCTGCGGTCTGCTGTCGATCATCTATGCCGTGTGGGCGACGCGTTCCGTAATGGCCGCCGACCAGGGCAATGAACGCATGCAGGAAATTGCTGGCTATATCCGTGAAGGGGCTCAAGCCTATCTGACGCGCCAGTACATGACGATTGCCGCAGTCGGCGTCGTCGTTGCCATACTTGCATGGCTGCTTCTGTCCGGCACGGCTGCCTTGGGCTTTATAATCGGCGCGGTCCTGTCCGGCGCTGCAGGTTTTATTGGCATGCATGTTTCCGTCCGGGCCAATGTTCGCACGGCGCAAGCGTCTTCGCACAGCCTTGCCGCGGGGCTAGATATCGCCTTCAAATCGGGGGCGATCACCGGCATGCTGGTTGCCGGTCTCGCACTTCTCGGTGTCTCCATTTATTACTGGGTGCTGACCGCAGGCCTCGGCCACGCAGGCAGCTCTCGTGAGGTCGTTGACGCGCTTGTCGCGCTCGGCTTCGGCGCTTCGCTCATCTCGATCTTCGCTCGTCTCGGCGGCGGTATCTTCACCAAGGGTGCCGATGTCGGTGGCGACCTTGTGGGCAAGGTCGAGGCCGGCATTCCCGAAGACGATCCGCGCAACCCGGCAACGATTGCCGATAACGTCGGCGACAATGTCGGCGATTGCGCCGGCATGGCGGCCGACCTGTTCGAGACCTACGCGGTGTCGGTTGTTGCGACCATGGTGCTCGCGGCGATCTTCTTTGCCGGCGCGCCGGTGCTCGAATCCGCGATGCTCTATCCGCTCGCCATCTGCGGCGTCTGCATCGTCACCTCGATCATTGGTACCTTCTTCGTCAAGCTCGGCAGCAACGGCTCGATCATGGGAGCTCTCTACAAGGGCCTGATCGCAACCGGCGTGCTTTCCATCTTCGGCCTGGCTATCGCCACGTCGATGACGGTCGGCTGGGGTGTGATCGGCACCGTTGCGGGCAAGGAAATCACTGGCACCAGCCTCTTCGTCTGCGGCCTTGTCGGTCTCGTCGTCACGGCGCTGATCGTCGTCATCACCGAATACTATACCGGCACCAACAAGCGCCCGGTCAACTCGATTGCCCAGGCATCGGTAACCGGTCACGGCACCAACGTCATCCAGGGCCTCGCCGTTTCGCTCGAATCGACGGCGCTTCCGGCAATCGTCATCGTCGGCGGCATCATCGCTACCTATCAGCTGGGTGGCCTTTTCGGCACCGGTATTGCCGTGACCGCCATGCTCGGCCTTGCCGGCATGATCGTCGCGCTCGACGCTTTCGGGCCGGTCACGGACAATGCCGGCGGTATCGCCGAAATGTCTCATCTGCCGCCGGAAGTGCGCAAGTCGACCGACGCACTCGATGCCGTCGGCAACACCACCAAGGCGGTCACCAAGGGCTACGCCATCGGTTCCGCCGGTCTTGGTGCACTGGTATTGTTTGCCGCATACTCCAACGACCTGCAGTATTTTGCCGCCAATCCGCAGCAATATCCTTATTTCGAGGGTGTTGGCCCAATCTCGTTCAGTCTTGCCAACCCTTATGTGGTCGCGGGTCTGATCTTCGGCGGTCTCATTCCCTATCTCTTCGGCGGCATTGCCATGACTGCGGTCGGCAAGGCCGCTAGCTCGATCGTTGAGGAAGTGCGCCGTCAGTTCCGCGAAAAACCGGGCATCATGCAGGGCACAGATCGTCCCGACTATGGCCGTGCCGTCGATATCCTCACCAAGGCGGCGATCCGGGAAATGATCATCCCGTCGCTTCTGCCGGTCCTTGCACCGGTCGTTGTCTATTTCGGTGTTTTGCTGATTTCGGGCGGTGACAAGGCGTCTGCCTTTGCGGCACTCGGAGCCTCGCTTCTCGGCGTGATCGTCAACGGCCTCTTCGTCGCCATCTCGATGACGTCTGGCGGCGGCGCATGGGACAATGCCAAGAAGAGTTTTGAGGACGGTTTCGTCGACAAGGACGGCCAGCGTCACCTGAAAGGTTCCGATGCTCACAAGGCCTCGGTCACCGGTGATACGGTCGGCGATCCCTACAAGGATACGGCAGGCCCGGCGGTCAACCCGGCCATCAAGATCACCAATATAGTGGCCTTGCTGCTGCTGGCGATCCTCGCTGGCTGAACTGCCTGCCACCTCTTCAAATGAAAGAAGCCCGCGGAGCGATCCGCGGGCTTCTGTGCATTCGATGATTGTTTAGTTGCTGAGCAGGCTGCGCATTGCCGCCGCACCCGCACCGGGGCCGGAGCCGCCGGAGAGGATTTGCTGCAGGAAGGTCAGGTCGCGACCGCCGGTTGGCGTGGTGCGCGAGATCGTGTCGAATACCTTGCCGTCCTGGAGCGTGTAGTTCGCCTTGCGCGCGACAACGCCTTCCTTGTTGAGGTAGATGGCGAGAACCGACTGCTCGACCAGCTTCGGCTTCATGAAGGCGGCGGCGCGCTCGCGCTTCTGTGAAATGTAATAGAGCACTTCCGAATCGAAGGTCGCCGTTGTCGATGGCGTGCCCATCGTCAGCAGCACCTGTTCGCGGCTCGAACCTTCCGGGATCAGGGCAAGCGACTTCTGGTCGATCACGTAGCCGTTATACATGGTGTCGCCGATATCCATCGACGTGCAGCCAGCGGCGGTGACAGAAGCGACAAGCACAAGGCTGATGGCAGTTTTATTCAGAAAATTCATACCGTACTCGACAGTCCGCTTCTTCAACGGGATCCCCCAGGTAAACGAGACCGGCGCTTGATACCGGACTTCTGCTGTTCATCACCATTGTGGCTATTCCGGGGAAGAGAACCCTGCAATGCCAAACCTTTTACGGATCGAACGCATCCCGTCTGCGGCCCCGGCCGAACGGCATTGCAATTCGCGCCTGCTTCGGTAAACCAGCTTTCGTCTCCATGCAACATTGGGCCCGGACATTCGCGGGACTTATCGATGATCTTCGGGCTGTTCAAAAAGAAAAAACACAATCGGGTCATTGTCGACCGGCAATATGCGGCCCTTACATCGGCTGCCCGCGCGCCTGTGTTCTACACCGATCTTGGTGTGCCCGACACGGTCATGGGCCGCTACGAAATGCTGTCGATCACATTGATCCTGTTTTTTCGCCGGACCGCGAAGTCTCCGACCAGCGGGCAGGAACTGGCGCAGGAAATTGTCGATGCGTTTTTCCAGGATCTCGACCATTCGATCCGCGAGCTCGGGATCGGTGATCAGGGCGTTCCCAAACGCATGAAGAAACTCGCCGGTATGTTTTACGGGCGGCTGGAGACCTATGCCAAGGCGCTCGATGCGGGCGATCTTGGAGAGCTGGCGAAAGGCCTTGCCCGCAACATATATCCGGAAAACCAGTCTGCGCCTGATATGGCGCGGCTGGCCGCATGGATGGCCGAGGCGGAGCGGCATCTCGCTGTAACGCCGGAAGACGATATCGCCCGCGGCAACGCGGTTATCCCGCAGCCCTTGGCCGGCTGAAACGGGAAAGTGAGGAAAGATGAAAAACGACAACAATTCGGCGGGAAAGCCGCCATTCTCCTATCCGGTCAAAGTCGGAAACATTTCGGCCAATGCCGTTACAGTCAAGGTGTCTGCCGATGACCGTGAGCGCAAGGACCTCGCCGAGATATGGCAGGTTCTGGAGGTGAAGTCGCTACAGGCGGAAGTCTATCTGTCGCGCTGGAAAAAGGATGGCGTGCGCGTCAAGGGGCGCGTCGAAGCCGAGATCGTCCAGGCCTGCGTGCTGACGCTGGAGCCGGTCGAATCACGCATCAACGAAGATTTCGAGCAGATATTCGTTCCCGAGGGATCCAAGCTCGCTCGCGTCGTCGCCAAGGACGCGGCCGAGATGGTGCTTGATCCGGACGGTCCCGATCTTCCTGAGGAATTCGCCGGAGACACGATCGATATCGGCGAGGCGATCACCGAGTTTGCGGCACTGGCGATCGATCCCTATCCGCGCAAGCAGGGCGTCGAGTTTTCGGACCATATCGAGAGCACGGCTGATGCCAAGAGCGATCGGCCGAACCCGTTCGCGGCGCTCAAGGACTGGAAAAAAGACTAGGCCTGTTGTAAGCGGCGGCGAAAACTATATTTTGGCCACGATTTCGCCGACAGGGCCAAGCATGAGCATGGCCGGAACGCCGGCGACGACCGCTGGACGGGTTTAATGGCCGGTCCGTTCGGTCGAAGATAAGGATCAGATACGCGTGATCAGAATTTCTGTGGATGCCATGGGGGGTGATTTCGGTCCCGAGGTTGTCATACCCGGTACTGCAAAGGCTCTCGAACGGCACCCCGAGGCGACCTTCATCATCTATGGGTTGAAGGGCGAATGCGAGCCGTTGCTGGCCAAGTACCCGAAACTGCGCGACCGCTCGATTTTTCACGAGTGCGAAGTCGCCGTCTCCATGGACGAAAAACCGAGCGCAGCTCTGCGGCGCGGCCGTTACGTTTCATCCATGTGGCGCTCCATCGAGGCGGTGAAACTCGGAGAGGCGGATGTCTGCGTTTCTGCTGGAAACACCGGCGCCCTGATGGCCATGGCCAAGTTCTGTCTGAGGACGATGGCAAATATCGAGCGCCCGGCAATCGCCGGCATCTGGCCAACCCTCAAAGGCGAAAGCATTGTTTTGGATATTGGGGCGACGATTGGTGCTGACAGCCAGCAGCTTCTCGATTTCGCCTTGATGGGCGGCGCCATGGCGCGCGCCCTGTTCGAGATCGACCGCCCGACGGTTGGCCTTCTCAATGTCGGCGTTGAAGAGGTGAAGGGACAGGAAGAAGTCAAGGAAGCCGGCCGGTTACTGCGGGAGGCTAACCTTCCGACGATCGCCTACCACGGATTTGTCGAAGGAAACGATATCGGCAAGGGTACGGTCGACGTGGTCGTCACGGAAGGTTTCACCGGCAATATCGCGCTGAAGACGGCTGAAGGGACTGCCAAGCAGATCGCGACGCTGCTTCGCGAATCGATGTCCCGCACATTACTTGCCAAGATCGGCTATCTTTTGGCTAAACCCGCGTTTGACCGGCTGCGTGAGAAGATGGATCCGAACAAGGTCAACGGCGGCGTATTCCTTGGCCTTAACGGCATCGTTATCAAAAGCCATGGCGGCACTACTGCCGATGGCTTTGCCGCGGCGATCGATGTCGCTTATGACATGGCGCGCAACGACCTGAACGCGAAGATCGCGCAGGATTTGACACTTTATCATGCCAAGCATCAGCCTCCGGCTGGTCCTGAAGCTGCATGACGACAGGATGTGATTGAGAATGATCCGATCAGTAGTTCGCGGCTATGGGGCAGCGCTCCCGAAACGGGTAGTGACCAATCGTGAGTTGGAAGACATCGTCGATACGACCGACGAATGGATCGTCCAGCGCACGGGCATCACGCAGCGTTATATCGCCGGCGAAGGCGAAACCACGGCCTCGCTCGGAGAGCAGGCTGCACGCGCAGCACTCGACAATGCCGGCCTGACAACGGACGACATCGATCTCATCCTGGTTGCGACCTCGACGCCGGACAACACGTTCCCGGCAACGGCTGTCGACATCCAGCGCCGTCTCGGTATGGAACACGGTTATGCCTTCGACATGCAGGCCGTCTGCACCGGTTTTGTCTATGCGATGGCGACGGCCGATCTGCATATTCGCGGCGGCATGGCACGCCGAGCGCTGGTAATCGGCGCTGAGACCTTCTCGCGTATCCTCGATTGGAAAGATCGCACGACTTGCGTTCTGTTCGGCGACGGTGCGGGCGCACTCGTGCTCGAGGCCCAGGAAGGCGAGGGGACCATGAGTGATCGTGGCATCCTGACGGCCAAGCTGCGCTCTGATGGCTCCCACAAGGAAAAACTCTATGTCGACGGTGGGCCGTCCTCGACCGGAACGGTTGGCCACCTGCGCATGGAAGGCCGCGAGGTCTTCAAGCACGCTGTCGGCATGATCACGGACGTTATCGAAGGCGCGTTCGAAGCGACTGGAACAACAGCCGAGGATATCGACTGGCTTGTCCCGCACCAGGCCAACCGCCGTATCATTGATGCGTCTGCCAAAAAGCTCGGCATTCCGCCAGAGAAGGTTGTCGTGACTGTGGATCTTCATGGAAACACGTCCGCTGCATCGATCCCGCTCGCACTTTCAGTGGCGCTTTCGGACGGCCGGATAAAAAAGGGCGATCTGGTGATGCTCGAGGCGATGGGCGGTGGATTTACCTGGGGTTCTGTTCTCGTTCGCTGGTAGGAATGCCACGGCCTTCCGGAACAAATAACTGATTGGCGACAGGTGCTTGACCCTGATCGCCAAGCAAAATAGTCTTGTGTGGCTTTGACGAGATCAATTTGCAAACTGGGCGGGGATCATGGCCGGAAAGACAGTGACGCGTGCAGACTTGGCGGAATCGGTATTTCGCAAGGTTGGGCTCTCCCGGACTGAGTCGGCGGAGCTCGTAGAGACAGTAATTGATGAGATCTGCAACGCGATCATTCGCGGCGAGGTCGTAAAGCTTTCCTCCTTCGCGACCTTCCAGGTCCGCTCGAAAAACGAGCGTATCGGACGTAACCCGAAAACCGGTGAGGAAGTGCCGATTTCTCCGCGCCGGGTCATGACCTTCAAGGCTTCCAATGTCCTGAAGCAACGGATCTTGAAGTCCCATACCAGCCGCAAGGCCAAGCAGAAGTCTGCGGCTCCGGTCGCCTGAGCTTGAAGCAATTGAAGCCAAACTAGGCACGGGTTTTCCGTCCGGAATTGCGTCAAGATAAAGAGATAGAGCGATTTAGCGTTTTGAAGAGAAGCGGAAACGCTCTGCATAAGCTCCTGTTTTATCTCATTCCTGTGAACATGCTTGAATCCTTGCTCTCAACCCATTGAGATAAGTGGGAATCCGAGCGTAGTCTGTCGCATCGTCACGAAAGCCGGAATCGGCATGCGATACCAGGATTATGAATCGTCACCCGGTTGTTCTCGCGTCTGATCTGAAGCGAGGTGGCATGGTTTGGGTCGGCTTCACGGCCGCTGTTTGGAGGTTTGAACGTGGACAAGAGCCCGGATGCATTCCGCACGATCAGCGAAGTCGCAGATGATCTCGATCTGCCGCAGCACGTTCTGCGCTTCTGGGAAACCCGTTTCACGCAGATCAAGCCAATGAAGCGTGGCGGTGGTCGTCGTTATTACCGGCCTGAGGACGTCGAGCTACTGAAAGGCATCCGTCATCTCCTCTACGATCACGGTTATACGATCAAGGGCGTGCAGAAGCTCCTGAAGACGAATGGCAACAAGTTCGTTGCGGCCATCGCCTCGGGCGATGTTGCCACCATGGACGCCATTATTGCCTCAAGCAGCGAGAAGCACGCCGACCCGAAGGTTGGAGCAACCGAGGAAGATCAGGTTCTGGGACGGCCCAAGGTCAAGCCCAGCGGCCGCTTTTTCGGCTTCGGTTCATCTGGGGACGACGGCACTCCGGAAGTGTCGATCGGAAAATCGAGTGTGGGCAAGGAAGATCGCGCATTGCTGCAGGAAGCGCTGTTCGATCTCCTGGAATGTAAGCGGTTACTGGACCAGGTACGCTGAAACAATCAACGCCGGTCACCACAACTATATGTGATCACCCGAATTTTACTGTTCACCTCTGGTTCAGCACGCAAATCAGATCATTTACCTCAGGGAGACATTCCGAGGAGAATGAAATGAAGAAGAAACTTGCAATTATCCTGGTGTCCGCGGTTACCGCATTGACCGGCGTTGTACCGGCCAATGCATTTCCGATGATAAGCGCCCCTTCGGTTCAAGCCTCACAGCAGGTTGAGAAGGTTCAATGGCGTGAAGGCCGTCATGACTGGCGACGTTATGGACCACGTTATTCCGATCGCCGCTGGCGTGACGACCGTCGCTGGCGTGATGATCGCCGGTATTACAGTGACCGCCGCTGGCGTCATCATCGCCATCACGGCGGCTCTAATGCAGGTGCGATCATTGGCGGGCTTGCTGCCGGTGCTATCATCGGCGGCGCACTGGCCGCGCCTCGCTACGCTCCGCCGGAGCGCCGTTATGTCGGCGGCAACAGCCACGTGAACTGGTGCTATGCTCGCTATCGTTCATACCGGACATACGACAACACCTTCCAGCCCTATAATGGTCCCCGCCAGCAGTGCTACTCGCCCTATCGTTAAGGTGCTCGATCTTTCCGCGATTACCGATGCCGCTCCGTCCAACGGGGCGGCATTTTTTATCGGGTTGAAAGGGACTTGCGATTTGGGGGAAGAGCCGTTGTCGAGGTGGCGGACAGCGCAACAACCTGCCATTCGACGATGCCATCGTGCGAAGCGCAAGAGAGAAAAATCCAACTGATTTTAGATGGGGGATAATTGGTCGGAATGGCGGGATTCGAACCCACGACCCCTTGACCCCCAGTCAAGTGCGCTACCGGGCTGCGCTACATTCCGACCTGCTTCGAGAGCAAGACTTCCATACTGGCATGACATTCCTGGCGCAAGCGAAAAATCCCGGTCTTGATGCTGGTTGCACATGATCCGACGAAAAAGTCCTGCCGCACGCGCAAGGTAGGGCAGGACTAGATTAATTTTGGAAAAAGCATCCCAATCAGATGATTGGGCAACCGCGCCGATTTGCGAAGGTGATGCGATCCGGACCGCTTCGCGTCATGCCTTCAACGGTCACGCTACGGGATGTCACGCGAACCACCTCGGGGCGACGAAGCCCTTCGTCACTTGCAGCGGCACGTGCCTCACCGGGGCTGCAGCCGCGGTCCCGGTTGCGATCGCCGTAGCGATCCCGGTCCCGGATAACCGGGCGTACCCCATCCGGTCCGATGCGAAGCTCCATATCCTGTGCCGCGGCCGGCATGGAAAAGACCGAGCACGTAGCCACAGACAGGGCCGCCGCAAGTCCGAATTTTGAAACCATCTTGAACATCTCTTCTCCTCCGCGCGTAAACCGTGACGTCGCGCATAAGTGATAAACCAACGGAGAAGTAACCCGCTGGTGGATCAAAAAGTTCCGCCGCGGTGAGAGTTTGCGTTTAAGTATAGGGAAATAATCAAACGCAGGATAGCGAAGCACTCAATCAATGAGTGCTTCGCTATGTTTTGCCTGGTGTTATCTGAAACGAGGAGCCCGGCTGGCGTTCATCAGCAGTTCCTGCTGGGTGGCGAAAGGCCCGAGAAGCTTCAGAAGTCTTGCTTCCTCTTCGGTATCGAGGCGGTAGCGGCGCGAAAAATCGGCGACGCTCCATACTTTCCTCAAACCTTTTTCCTCGATGTCAGCAGTGCTGAGATGCGATGTCATGTGAACCCCTCTTCGTGTTCAGCGACTTTGCCAAAGGTAATGTGAAATAAAGGATGCGCTTATGTAGTTAAGTTTATATACGCAATTTTACCTTTATTGTCCTTCAACTTTCACGCCATTCTCCCCGATGCTGATTGATACGCCTTCAGGCTTTGTTTCTTCGCGGTATAGATAGAAGCTAAGGCCAGCGACCACGACGATCAGTGCGCCGATGATGAGATAAAGGTTGTTGCTGCGTGTCATGCATGTCCCCGATGTAGATTTCGGCGGAGAAACGCGTTTCAACTCAAATGGTTCCAGAAAATTTATGGAATCTAGTCGTCATTGGTCGAATTCAGATTCTGGGGTCTGATGCCTTCGTCTACTGGCTGGTGATGCAGGCGGACACCGGGACCGGACGCATCCTGCTGACCGGCGGAAACAAAGATGATGCCGCGGGATTCAAGCACCTGCTTCAGTTTTCTTGAAAGCTCCGGCTCGGCATTGCCTGTTGAAGCCTCGGCATCACGAATGCTGTTGCCGGAGACGCCGGCCGCCTCGGCAAGCTCTTCGATCGAAAGCCCTATCATGGCGCGGGCTGCGCGCAATTGCGATGTGGTAATCATGCTTATGAATTGGAATGACTCCGGCTGAAGTCAAGCGCCTGCAGCACCTGCCGTAGCGTCTATGGCGCGTTGCCGCCGCATATGTCTATGCTCGAGCGCGTAGCAGCCCCACAGGAGGCCGAGGAGAAGATAGAAGTGTCGCCAATGGTCGGTATCGATGACGTTGCCGATGAGCGAATGGCCAAGGATCATGACCCAGCAGATCATCAGATAGGGCTGCCATGGTCGCTCCCGCAGGAGATAACGGAAACCCATCCAGATCGTGGACCAGATCATGATCTGGTAGGTCACCGCACCCAGCCAGCCGTAGGTCGTGAGTGATTTCAGCCAGATATTATGCTCGTCCTCGCCATAGATCTTGCCGAATGCCATTGGGCCCAGCCCGAAGGGCCGCTCCATAGCCATTAGGAAGCCGATCCGGTGCCGTTCGAAACGGCCGAACCTTGCTCCGTCGTATGACTGCACCAGCTTGGCACGGTTGGTGAAAAGGTCCGAGATCTGGGGAATCTGAAGCGCGATGACCAGGGCAAGAATGAGCGCCAGCGCTGCAATGGCTGAGATCATCAGGATCTTCAGCCGGAATGCGGTTGTCCGCTCTTTCAAAAGCATTGCAACGACAAGCGCAATGCCGCTGAAAAGCAGCAGCCCCCAGGCTGCACGGGAAAAGGAAAGGAATACGCCGATGACCAATACCAGTATGCCGGTGATCAGAAACGGCGCTTCCATGATGCGACCTGTCAGCAGCCGGTAGAGCATGTAGAGGATCGGGGCGATGAGATAAGGCCCGAACACGTTCGGATCCTGAAACGCACCCATGGCGCGATCGTAGCGGGTAAACATATGGGCGCCCGGAAAGGCGTTGAAATAGCCGAGGATACCGAGCAGCGCCGTTATGATCGCCGCAACCACCCAAACCCGAAAAATCAGTTCGAATCTGCCCGGATCATCCTCGATGATCGCGGCATAAAAGACCGAACTTAACGCCAGAAAGGTCGAGACGGCGATATACATCGGTGCGCCGCTCATATCCTTCATGACGGTAATGGAGAACATGCCGCCGATATTGAAGACCATAAGCAGCGCAAGCAGAAGGCAGACAGTGCGCGAAATGCGCAGGCCAAGCAGGAACCAGATGGCGATCTGAATCACCATGACGAGTTCGTATGGGGCAGGTTCCGATATGACGAAACCCGACAGGAAGACACCGAACGCCAGCAGGCAGGCCCCGAGAAGCCGGGCAATCTGTGCTGCGGAAAGGCGCTGGGCCCGGGTTTCGAAATTCGCCGTGCTCAATACGCGTTGTCCGTGTTGAACAGGCTGATCGGGGTCAGAAACAGGATTTTGAGATCGAAGAGCAATGACCAGTTCTCGATATAGTCCAGGTCATGCTGGGTACGGGCACGGATTTTTTCATCCGAATCGAGTTCGCCGCGCAGGCCCTTGACCTGTGCCCATCCGGTGACGCCGGGCTTGACCCTGTGTCGGGCGAAATAGCTTTCGATGACATCGACATATTTGCGTTCGCCGGTCTGAGCGTGAACGGCGTGAGGACGCGGGCCGACCAGGGAAAGTTCGCCCTTCAGCACGTTGAATAGCTGCGGCAGTTCATCGATCGATGATTTGCGCAGGAAGCGTCCCACCGGAGTAACGCGCGGGTCACCCTTGGTGACCGCTTTGACAGCCGTCTGGTCGCTCATGTTCGTATACATGGAACGGAACTTGAGGACCTTGATGGTCTCGTTGTTGAAACCGTGCCGGTTTTGCCGAAACAATATCGGTCCTTCGGACGTCGTTTTGACTGCGATCGCGGCGGCCAGCATGATCGGCCACAGAAGTACGATCGCGATGATTGTGAAAACGATGTCGAAGGAGCGTTTTGCAACGGAATCCCAGTCGCGGATCGGTTTGTCGAAAATGTCGAACATCGGCACCGAGCCGACATGCGAGTAGGAGCGGGGCCGGAAACGCAGGCGGTTCGCATGAGCCGCGAGCCGGATGTCGACGGGAAGCACCCAGAGTTTGCGAAGGAGCTGCAGGATGCGCGCCTCTGCGCTTGCCGGCAAGGCGATGATCAGCATGTCGATACGTGCGAGGCGCGCGAATTCGATCAGTTCGGCGAATGTGCCAAGTTTGGGGTAACCGGCCACGACGCTCGGAGAACGGTCGCTGCCGCGGTCATCGAAGATACCGCAGATGCGAATGTCGTTGTCCGGCTGCTGTTCCAATGCGCGGATGAATTGCTTCGCAGGCTCGCCGCCACCGACGATGACGGCACGGCGCTCCATCACGCCGTTGCGCGCCCAGTGGCGGATCGCATAGGCGGTCAGAAGGCGTTCGCCGAGCAGGAAGGCGCAGCCGCAGAGGAACCAGATCGTTGCGGCGCCGACGGGGTAAAGCACACCCTCGGCGATCGAGACGCCGAGATAGGTCAAAATGAAGCCCATCGCCCAGGCGGCGAGTACCCGTCTGGCATTCCGTCGCGCTGCGCGGATAGAGGGGATGAGATAAGTATCGGCAAGCTGCAGGAACAGCACCGTCAACGCTGCGCCAACGGCAGTTACAACGAAACGAGTGAGGAAATGACTGTCAGCGGGAACCGGCTGCAAATAGCATGCAAGCAGACCTATCGCGAGAAGCGATACGAATTCGAACAGGCGAAACTGTCCGATCAGCATAGTCGGTGAATAATTGTTGTCGCGAAACTGGTCGGCTATCTGTTTGGCGAACGGATTGAGCTCGACGGGCGTTGCCGGTCCACTATGTGATCCGCCCTCCGCGACGCTGCGGCGCAATGCCTCGAGGTCCAGGTCCGGCCGATTGCCCAAGTCGCTCATGAAACGGTCCCTTGTCTCCCGGTTGTCAACGGAGAGATCATGAGAAATCGCTTATCAGGAAGATGCTAAGGAAGCCTTTAGGCTGGCTTTCCATTGCCGGTCTGCAGGGCATCCCGATAGAGCCCCAGCATGTCGCGCGCCATCACCTGTGCGGAGAATACTGATTTGAAGGCGGAGGGTTTCGGCATGGTGCGGATACGCCAATCAGGCTGTGTTGCAGCGGCTGTCATGATGCTGGAGAGGTCCTGAGCGTCACCTGGAATGGCAAGCGCCTCGCTGCTTTCGCCCAGCACTTCCGGTATGCCGCCAACCCTGGATGCAATAACGGGTTTGCCTGCCGCGAGTGCTTCGAGCACGATATAGGGCATTGCCTCCGCACGGGACGGAACCACGATTGTTCTGGCCAGCGCAAAAGCCTTGCGAGCAGGCATGGCGGGCAGCATCTGCATGCGTCGATCGAGCCCGAGCTCCGAGATCATGGCCCGGTATTTGTCTTCATCGGGACCGTCGCCAATCATCATTGCGGTCAAAGGCCGGCCGATGCGGCGTTCGGTGCGCAGGAAGGCGTCGATAAACACGTCCGGCCCCTTCATGTCGCGCATCATGCCGATGAAGAGAAAGTCCGTAGCCTGCGGCTCCAGCGAGACGGGCGTGAATTCGGCTTCGTTTATACCGTTATAAATGACCTGCGAATGTGGTCTTGGTGTTCCCACCTTGGCCTCGTAGGTCCGCCTCTCGTAATCGCAGACGAAGGCTATGGCATCGCAAAAATTCTCCTGGAGGCGCTCAAGCCTGAGGATAATCTGCCCGGTCGGTGATGACCGGGCAAAATGCAGGCTGCCGCCATGCGGAGAATAGACGCGGGCTACGCGATACCTGTTTACCCGCAACACTGAGCCGATCATCCGGGCCACTGCGCCACCCTTGGCGCCATGTCCATGCAGGATGTCCGGCTGCAAACTTTTTATATGCTGATAGCTCTTGGCAAGAGCGATCATGTCCGAAGGCGAAATGGCTCGCCGCATCGGCAGACGCGTCAATCCCAGGGCAAGCTTCGGCCTGATGGTCTCGAACAGCGCGTCCTCGTAGGCGCCGCCCGTAGAACTGTCGCACAGAATGCCGATCTGATGACCAGCGGCGCTGTGCTCTTCCACCAGATCGCGCACATGCCGAAAGATCCCGCCTATCGGATTGCGGAAGCAATGCAGGATGCGCAAGGGGGGAAGGGGCCGCATCTTGGGTCAGAACAGGCGCTCGCGGACATAGATCGTGTCGCCGGCAAGGATCGGGGCGGTGATTGCCGTGCGGCCGGTCGCCACCTGTCCATTGACCTTGCGTGTCACGTCGACGTCCCGCTCGTTGCCGCGCGGGGTGAACCCGCCGGCAATGGCGATCGCATTTTGCGCCGTCATGCCCGGCACGTAGGAATATTGGCCCGGCCGTCCGACTTCACCCATGACGAAAACGGGGCGATAGCGATCGATTTCGATGCTGACGTCGGGATCTCGCAGATAGCCCTGCTTCAGACGGCCCGCGATAGAGCCTTCGAGCGCCGGCAGGGTCTGGCCGCGGGCCGCGACCTGTCCGACCAGCGGGAATGCGATGTAGCCGGCCTGATCGACCGTGTAGGTGTTTGTCAGTCCCGGCTGTTCGAACACGGTGACGCGCAGACGGTCACCGCTATCCAGCCGATAGGGCTGCAATGCAGCTGCCTCAAAGCCCTTTGCCGGCGGCGGGCTGGAGGCACAGCCACTCAGCAGTGCGGCTGTGACGGCCAACGCCGCTGCCAGCACCTTACGGGTCTGCACTTGTCTGCGTCGGGCAACGACCATGTCCCACTCAGGCTCCGGCTGTTCGTATCATTTTGTTCGTTATGGATCTGTTAGGGTTAATGGCGGGTAAAGGGGGAGTTCAATATAAGCAACTTCGCAAGTATGGGGTCGTTAACCGCAGCGTTACCATGGTCCTTTACCATTCGCTGAATTGAGACGCTGGAGTGTGTGATGTCGGGTGCCAACGGCAATTACCAGGACGTGGATATCGATCTGGGCCGCGTGATCGCCGCGGTATGGGCGCGCAAAGGGCGGATCATTGCTGTTACTGCCTTTGCGGCCGTAGCCACTCTTGTCGTTACCAGCATGATGACGCCGAGCTACAAAGCCGAGACCCGACTTCTGATCGAATCGCGCTCCCCGAACCTTACGGGCGGGGCGGGCGCAGCCGCCGGTAACGATCCGGTTTTGGACAGTCTCAACATCACCAGCCAGGCCCAGTTGCTGCAATCGACCGATCTGATCCGCCGCGTTGCCCGCGATTTGAACCTTGCTCAGTACAAGGAATTCGATCCGGCGGCGCGATCACTTCTGCCTGATCTTCTGGTTATGGTGGGGCTGAAGCCGGACCCCATGGCGCTCGATCCCGAAGATCGGGTCGTGGAAAAATTCCGCGAGAGGCTGGAAGTCTACGCGGTTGAGAATTCCCGCGTCATCGGCGTCGAATTCTCCTCGCACGATCCGATCCTTGCCTCGACCATTCCGAACAAGATGGCAGAGGTCTATCTTCAGCTCCAGAGTGGCGCCAAGCTCGATACGCATTCGGAAACGGCCAAGTGGCTCGAGCCGGAGATCGCCAATCTGACGCAGAAGGTCAGGGAGGCCGAAAGCAAGGTTGCTGAATATCGATCCAGAAATGGCCTGTTTCGGACGAATGAAACCAACAGCTTCTCCAGTCAGCAATTGAACGATATCTCGACCGAACTCACCCGTGTGCGCGGAGAGCGGGCCAATGCCGAGGCGAGAGTGGAAAATGTTCGCACCGCGCTGGGTGCGGGACGCGCACCCGACACAATCGCGGATGTTGCAGGATCGCAGGTCATCCAGCGGCTCAAGGAAGCTGAGACAAATCTTCAGGCGCAGATTTCGGATCAGGCGACATCGCTTCTCGACGGCCATCCCCGGATCAAGGGCCTGCGGGCACAGCTGGCGCAAATCCGACAGCAGATTGCCAGCGAAACCCGTAAAGTTCTGGCGAGCCTCGACAGCGAGGCCGAGGTTTCTCGCCTGCGCGAGCAGCAGCTGATGGCGCAGCTCGATACGTTGAAGGCAGATTCCGCTCGCGCCGGAGAGGAAGAGGTGGGGCTTCGCGCGCTGGAGCGCGAGGCCGCCGCCCAGCGGCAATTGCTTGAGACCTATCTTGCTCGTTATCGTGAGGCGACTTCCCGGCTTGATGGCAATGCTTCGCCAGCCGACGCCCGCGTCGTCTCGAAAGCAGTTGAGCCGTCCGAGCCCTATTTCCCCAAGGTTATCCCGATCGTCACCGTCGTGACGCTCGCTGCACTCATCGTCAGCTGCCTGATTGTGATGATTTCCGAACTGTTCAGCGGTCGGGCACTCCGGCCGATCAATCGCGAGGTTTCGTTGGAGCCTGCGCCGGTTCAGGAACGGGAGAAGATTGCAGAAGCGCCGTTGCCGGCCGCTGCGCCACCCGTCGCCATCGTCTCGCGCGAAACGCGGGTCGAAACCACGGCGCTGGCGGAACAGAGAGCCGTGATTGAACGGAAGGAGGAGGTTCGCACCGCCGTCCTACCGCCCGCACCGGCTGCCGCTCCACCGGCAAAAGAGATCAATGTAGCCAGCCCGCAACCTGTCGGATCCGACGAGAATGAAGTCGCTCCCGTCGTCGCTCCCGGCTTCACGATCGGCTCCGTTGCTCATTACCTCCAGCGTCACGCTGTCCCTGTTGCTGTCGCCGTATCTCCGAATGGTGATGGCGGCTCGACGGCCAGCGTCATGCTGGCGCGCGCAGTGGCTGAAGCCGGCCGAAACGTGATCCTTATCGATCTGACCGGATCGGCCTGCCCGACGCGTCTGATGGCCGAGCATGACCGGCTACCGGGGATCACTGATCTTCTCTGCGGAGAAACCGCCTTCGGTGAGGCCATCCATCCCGATCGACTCTCGGAAGCCCATATCGTGCCGCAGGGCATCTCCGATCCTGTTCGTGCGATGCGTGCCGCAGATCGCCTGACGATGATCATCGATGCGCTTTCCGACGCCTATGACCTTGTGTTGATCGAATGTGGTCCCGCCGATACAGGCAGCCTGAAGCGTCTTGTGCGCACCGATGGAACGGAGATCATTCTTTCTGTTCCGGGCTTTACCGAAGATGCCATTGCCGAGCTTGTCGTCACCTATGCCGATGCCGGTTTCCGCAACCTGCTCGTCATGGCTCAGCCGGACGACAGCCAGTCGCCGTCATCACGCCGCCGCAGCGCCGCTTGAAACTCTGTCAATCCTGACCGTCGCGGCGGGAACGCCAGCGCTGGGCCAGCGCATAGAGCCTGTGGTTCCGTTTGATCGCAGTCTTTATGCCGGTCTGCGCCAGATACAGGCCAGCAAGCACAGAGCCCTTGGTGCTGATTGGCAGCAGCATATCGTGCAGCACGGTTTCTTGGTTGCACCAGCTGTGCTTGTAAGGTTGGTCGCCGATGCCGAAATCGAAAAGCATCGCCCCGTCTTCGATGCAGCGTTCTATCGCCAGCCAGAAAAGCAGCTCCCCCGGGCTTGCCTCGGCTCCGATGCTGTCGTCGATAGAGCTGAACTGGCAAAGCACGTGACCGCCCTTGCGCGAAAGGCCGGTCACGGCCGCGATATGGCCGTCATGTTCTCCCTTCAGGCGTATCGCATGCATGGATAGCGGCTTGTGATTGCCTTGCGTTGGTGTATCGAGCAGCCGATGCAGGAAATCACGTGTCGGGGCAGGGGCAAACACATCCGGCAGGCCGAAAGCTTTCAGCCTTTCGCCTTTCTGGGAAAAGAACCGCTCAAGAAGCGTGTGCTGTTCGTCCGGCGTAGTGGCCACGACATAATCGAAGCCGCCGATCGCTTCCAGCCGGCGTACCTGCACGCGATACTTCTTGCGCCGTGTCTTGGCGTTGATCTGCGCAAGCGTTGCCTCCATCGTGTCGAGAAGCGACAATTGAAACGAATGGTTCTGGTTTTCGACCGAGGCCAGAGCGCTGAGCGGATGCGTAATACCCTTCCAGTGCAGCGGAACTTCATCGATCACGAGAAGATCGGCAACACCGCGCAAGGACCGCGTGATATCGGCTCTGAACCGTCGCAGCGCATTCGCATCCCGCATAACAGACGTCTCGTCGAAAAGCCCCGTGTTGAGATTGTTGAACCGCCCGCCCGGTAGCCGCGCGATCCGCCCGAACCTGCCTTGGGCGATCTCCAGCGGCAGCAGGAACAGGGTGCGGGAACCGACCGATCCGGCGACGGCCAGAAGTTCGCTCTGATGAGCCGCAGTCCAGGCACGGCACCAGTCGAGGCCCTGATTGAGGGAATTCCATTCGCGGTTTTCGAGGCGCCGCCATTCGTTTTCGATGGAAGGGATGTCGCGTACCAGGGCGATGTCGAGTTCATCGAAATGCGCCACCGGCTTTTCCACCGTCCCGGAGAGAGCCACTGGAGTATGCGTCTCGTTATGATTTGCCCTTGCGGTCATCCATCACCCATATGATCGCTGCTATATTGGGCGGTGAGCAAGAAGAATGGGTTTATGCAGCTGACAGGCCGGCTGGAAGTGTTGGGTCTGGTTAACCTGCGGTATACGTCTATCGCTTCGGTCTCGGACCGGCCATCCACTTGATGATCAGCATCGCAGGCAGGATCCATAGCAGACCGGACAGGAGGAAGTAGAGGAAATGCACCCACCACGGGGAGGTGGCGAGCGTCAGCGTTGCAATCGTCGTTGCCACAAGCGCATAGGTGATCACCAGGATGATGATCAGGATGGTACCGACAAAACTTCTCCAACGCGGCACCGAACATCCTCCATGCCCTTTGCGGCCGCGACCGGATGCCGCAAAGCCATGGGGCTTGTTTTGCACGGGTCCATGGGGCAAAGCAACGTGGAAACCGGAGACGATCTGCCGCTGTGGCGCTTTGTCTCACGGCGTCCCATGAAAACGGGCCGATGAGCACCCCCGATTGCGGCCCGAATGAAGCCATGAATGGCAGGAGTCGTCACCATGTCGGCAACGGACACGATCATCATCGAAGCGACGCGCGAAACCGGACGGCTGGACCGGAACCGCAAGGCGGTCCGCATCTGGCTCGGTCTCGTCATATTCACGCTTTTCTGTCTCGTCCTGGTCGGCGGTGCCACGCGGCTCACCGACAGCGGCCTGTCGATTACCGAATGGAAGCCGATCCACGGCGTCATCCCGCCGCTCAATGCCGCCGAGTGGCAGGAAGAGTTCGAACTCTACCAGCGCATTCCGCAATATCAGCTGCTCAACAGCCATATGACGGTCGATGAATTCAAGTCGATCTTCTGGTGGGAATGGGCACACCGCTTCCTCGCCCGGTCCATCGGTCTCATCTTCGCTCTGCCGCTTGCCTTTTTCTGGCTGACCGGCCGCATCGAAAGGCGGGTGCGCCTGCCGCTGCTCGGCACGCTGGCGCTTGGCGGTTTTCAGGGTTTCATCGGCTGGTGGATGGTCTCGTCCGGCCTCACCAAGCTGGTCAGCGTCTCGCAATACCGCCTTGCCACCCACTTGGTCATTGCCTGTCTGATCTTTTCCGCCTGTGTCTGGATCATGCGGGGGCTAGCGCCCCATGCGAAGGACCGCGCGCCGACGGACCGGTCGAAATGGGCTGCCGGCGCGATCGCCTTCCTTGTGCTCTTCCAGATCTATCTCGGCGCACTCGTCGCCGGTCTCGATGCGGGCCTGAGCTACAATACCTGGCCGCTGATGGATGGCGCCTTCATTCCCGGCGACCTGTTCATCCAGAACCCGTGGTGGATCAATCTCTTCGAGAACCCCAAGACGGTCCAGTTCGTGCATCGCTGCGGCGCTTATGTTCTCCTCGCAGCCGTCTTCCTGCACATGATCGTCTCGCTGTCGAAGGCCCCGGCGACAACCCATGCCCGCCGTGCCGTGCTGTTGTTCATCCTCGTCTGCATTCAGGCGGCAATCGGCATCTCGACACTCATCTTTCAAGTCCCGCTCGACATGGCGCTTGCGCATCAGGGCATGGCGCTGATCGTCCTCGGCTTCGCCGTTGCGCATTTCCGTGCCTTCTTCGGCGAGTATCAGCGGGAAGCTGCGATCGAAGTCAGAGGCTGAAGGCGCGCTCGTCGAGCAGTCTTTTTGCGACGTTCAGGAAGGCAAAGCGCTCCATCGCATTGCCGTCTCCCGAAATCCTGTCGCCACCCTCCAGAGACCAGCAGATCGAAAGACCAGCATGCGCGATGGCGTAACGCAGGATTTTTTCCCGCTCGCAGCCGATGGCCGGCGCAAACAAGTCGATCAGTCGGGTGATCCGCTGCGGGTCGATGATATCCGCAAAAGCGCCGTCCGGATTGCCGAAGACATTGGCGACATCATAGGCCGGATCGCCGAGAAGCCCTTGAGGGTCGATGGCAAGCCAGCCTCGCTCCGATCCGCTGACAATATTCTCGTGATGCAGGTCGCCATGCAACGGGCGGATGTCGCTCTGCGACGAGAGCAGGTCATCTGCAATCGATGCACTATAGGCAAGAGCTGCCGAAAGATCGGGCTTATCTTCCCCGGATGTCCGCTCGAACAAGGGCTGGAAATGCGACCGCAGCGGAATAAGGCTGTCAGGCGGCGCGTCGACTGATGCCGAATGCAGCTCTCCCAGAACCGACAGAATGATGTTGTTGGCGGCATCCTCGCCATGCTGAAGCCTGTAATCCTTCAGCATCAGCGTTCCGGCGTCTTCAAGCAGGCAGGCCGTGTTCCGGCGATCCAGAACCAGCACGCTGCCGCACCCTTTACGCCAGTCGAGAAAGTCGATGCCGGAGAGTTCGTGCAGTCCTTCGGGTTTCAGTTGCTTGGTGATCGCCCGAGAGCCATCTCGTCGAAGAACGCGATGGACGAGGCTCGTGCGCGTATCCGCAATCAGTGCAGAAGACCGGATGCCCCATCGCTCCACAAGATCTGCGGGGAGGGATGGGGTCGCAATTGTCATCAGGCGGACAGCATCAGGTCCATGTTCTGCACGGCTGCACCCGACGCGCCCTTGCCGAGATTGTCGAGCAGGGCGACGAGGTTCACATGCGCGCCGCCCGGAGTGCCGAACACGAAGAGCTTCATGCGATCGGTATTGGCCAGTTCTTCCGCATCGACGCGGCCGAGCTTGGTGCTCTCCGCAAGCGGCACGACGGTGACGATATCCTGGCCGGCATAATGCGCGACCAGTGCCGCATGGATGCTTTCGATCGTCGTGCCGTCCTTAAGATCGTCGAGGAAAAGCGGCACCTGCACGATCATGCCTTGTGCGAAACGGCCGACAGAGGGCGAAAACAGAGGTGCGCGGTCGAGCAGGCCGTGGGTCTTCATTTCCGGTACATGCTTGTGCTTGAGCGGCAGGCCGTAGACGAAATTGTTGGCAGAAATCGCATCCTCGCGGGACTGGTCTTCCATCTGTGCAATCATCTGCTTGCCGCCGCCGGTGTAACCGGAGACCGCATTGACCGAGACCGGATAGCCGTCCGGCAGGATACCGGCAGCGCGCAAGGGGCGGATGAGGCCGATCGCGCCGGTGGGATAGCAGCCGGGGTTGGCGACATGCCGGGCGGCCTTGATCTTGTCTGTCTGAGCTTTGTCCATCTCGGCAAAACCATAGGCCCAGTCAGGCGCGATCCGGTAGGCGGTCGACGTGTCGATGATCCGAACGCTGTTGTTGCCGGACAGCATGCCGACGGCTTCCTTCGAAGCATCGTCCGGCAGGCAGAGGATGGCGATATCGGCGCTGTTGAGCAGATCTTCGCGCATCGCGGCGTTGCGCCGCTCGGCTTCCGGGATGGACAGAAGCTCGACGTCGCGGCGGCCGGCCATGCGGGTGCGGATCTGCAGTCCCGTTGTGCCGTGTTCGCCATCGATGAAGATCTTCGGTGTCATTGCCTTTATCCTGTTAAATCAGTGCCCTGGAGAAGGAGCCGGAATCACTTTACCAGCCCGTTGAATCAGTTTGTTAAAGCCGGGACAGACGCTCGGCCCTGAGCCCGAGCATATACATTGCAACGGTTGCCCCGGCAATGGCGGTAATATCGGCATGGTCATAGGCCGGCGCCACCTCCACCACGTCTGCACCGCGGATATCGAGGCTGCCGAGTTTGCGTAAGACTGACAGGATCTTCGCGCTCGACGGCCCGCCGGCGACCGGCGTGCCGGTGCCGGGCGCAAACGCCGGGTCGAGACAATCGATATCGAAGGTGAGATAGGCCGGGCGGTTGCCGACATGCGCAAGGATCGCATCGACGATCTGTTGCGCCCCCATGTCCTCCACATCATAGCCGTGCAGGATGCGGATGCCGAAATCTTCCGGTGCATGGGTGCGGATGCCGATCTGGATCGAGTGCGCAGCGTCGATCACGCCCTCCCGCACCGCGCGGGCGACGAAGGAGCCATGGTCGATCCGCTCACCATCGTCATCCCATGTGTCCTGATGGGCATCGAAGTGAACGAGGGCGAGGGGGCTGTGCTTTTCTGCATGGGCCTTCAAAAGAGGCCAGGTGACAAAATGATCGCCGCCCAGCGACAACAGGAAGGCACCGGAGGTGATGATCTCTGATGCCGTCTCTTCGATCAGTCCCGGCGTCTTCTGGTGATTGCCATAGTCGAGCAGGACATCACCGTAATCGACCACGGCCATGGCTTCGAACAGGTCGCGTGCGAAGGGATATTGCGGATCATTGTCGAAGATCGCCGATGCGCGACGGATCGCCTGCGGCCCGAAACGGGCGCCGGGCCTGTTGGAGACGGCGGCATCGAAGGGAATGCCGAGCACTACCGCGTCGGCACCCTCGACATCCTTGGAATAACGCCGCCGCATGAAGGAAAGTGCGCCCGCATAGGTCGGGTCGGTCGCCGCGCCCCGAAAAGCTTTCGCCGTAAAGGCGTTGTCGATCGATTTGCTTGCCATCCCTATCCTATCTCTCGAAACCGTATGCCCGTTCCACCCGTGCGATCCGCACCTGGTAATCCTCGTACCAGCGCTCCCTACCCAGTTTCTGGGCCGCGGCATGCGAGACCACGGCCTTCCATGCCCTGATACTGTCTTCGTCCTTCCAATAGGAATTGGTTATTCCGAAACCGTCAATGCCACGCGCACTCTCTACGCCGAGAAAGCCCGGTTGCTGGCTGGCAAGCTCGACCATGGCATCGGCCATATTGCCATATCCATTGTCGCCTTCGGTGCGACAGGACGAGAAGGCGACGACATAATAGGGCGGGGCGGGAAGTTGGGCAAAAGAAGTGGCCGGCAGGCTGGACATGTATCGCTCTTTCATCGTTTCGCAATCCGTCACGTTGGCGATCGGGGCGTGATAAGCAAATCTCAAATCTTGATGGATCGGAAGCGGCAAACCACCACCTTGCTAGCCTCGATTTCTGTATCGGAGCGAGACCTTTTCATCGGTTTCCGCCGTGTCTGATGGTTAAAATGTAATGAAGCTTAAAATCGGAAATATTTCATTCAGGCACATTTAAAGCCTCCCGCTTATTCGGACACCATATCATGATTTCGGGTTGGGTGTTGATAATGTTAGCGTTTTTGAATGTAGCCTTGACCGGTGTGCGCAGATTGAGCGGCGATCGTAGCGGCAACTTTGCAATCGCCACTGCGGTCATGTTGCCGGTCCTGATTGTGGCCGGTGGCGGTGCTGTTGATGCATCTTCCGCCTACTTAGAGCGAAGCAGGATCCAGGGGCAACTCGATGCAGCCGTTCTGGCCGCGGCCGGTCAGAGCGACAGTGCCAAGCGCCAGTCCACTGCTGCAGGTTTCATGCCTGCATCGGCCGGCACGGGCGAAAACCCTCTTGTCGTCATCAATAACGGCGATGGGAGTGTAACCGGCACCTATACCTACACGATGCCGAATTCCTTTCTCGGTATTGTCGGCATCGACAATTTCAAGCTGGTTGTCACCGCGACGGCCATGGCAACCAGCAAATCTGGAGGGGAGACCGTTAATGACGGGGCGGCATGTATTCACGTGCTTGCCAACACGTCTCAGGCCGTGCTGATCAATTCCGGTGCGAACGTGAAATCGGAGAACTGTGGAGTGGATGTTCTTTCCACCTCCAACCCGGCCTTCATCATGAATGCCGGAGCCAAGATCGAGACGCCGCGCTTCTGCGTCAAGGGCACGAACTACATCAAGAACGGTGGCACGCTCACCAACCTGAAGACCGGTTGTGCTGCCGCCGCCGACCCTTACGCCGGCAGGTTTGCGGAGCCGACGCTACCATCGAAATGTGAGACGTCCGGCGTGCCGAACGGCTCGACCTTCACTTTGAAGGCCGGCATGCATTGTGACGTGACCTTCAACGGCAGCCCGAAGATCACCTTCCAGCCCGGCCTTCACATCATCAAGGGGCGCATGATCATCAATTCCGGCGCGACGGTGAATGCAGAAGGCGTGACCTTCTACTTCCCCGACGTCAACAGCGAGATTCGCGCCAATGGCGGCCTGACCTTCAATGCGTCAGCACCCACCTCGGGGCCTTATGGCGGGGTGCTGATGTACGAGGCAACCAGCAGCGCCTCCAACAATTCGAACAAGCAGCAGTATATTTTCAACGGATCGGTGAGCGAGACTTTGAGCGGCATCATCTATCTGCCGAACCGCAACGTCACTTATAATTCGAAGACGAACCAGACGAGCCGCATCAACATGGTCGTCAACACGATGATCATGAACTCGTCCAACTGGAATATCGAGCCTTATGAAGGCGGCTCGTCCTCCAGTCAGCCGGGTTCAAGTTCGGGTTCGAGCGCCGTGCGGTTGATCAACTGACCACGTCATCTCGTGCCTGTTATTCTGGCCGTCGCCTTCCGAAAGGAGGGCGGCGGCTTTTTTTGGATCTCGCTTGCGGCGCTGTCTAACGCCCAAAGAAAAAGGCGGAGCCGAAGCCCCGCCTTTCGATAAGCATAAATCCCGAAGCGATTAGCGCTTGGAGAACTGGAACGAACGGCGAGCCTTGGCCTTACCGTACTTCTTACGTTCAACAACACGGCTGTCGCGGGTCAGGAAGCCACCCTTCTTCAGGACCGAGCGCAGGCCCGGTTCGAAGTAGGTGAGGGCCTTGGACAGGCCGTGACGAACGGCGCCGGCCTGACCGGAAAGACCACCACCGGCAACGGTCGCGATGATGTCGAACTGACCGCTGCGGGCAGCCGAAACCAGTGGCTGCTGCAGGATCATCTGCAGAACTGGACGTGCGAAATAGGCGGTGAAATCCTTGCCGTTGACAATGATCTTGCCGGAGCCAGCCTTGACCCAAACGCGGGCGACGGCGTTCTTGCGCTTGCCGGTTGCGTAGGAGCGGCCCTGCGCATCGACCTTGCGGACGTGAACCGGTGCTGCCTGGCCTTCAGCCGGAGCGAGGTCCTTCAAAGAGGAAAGATCAGCCATTATCAGGCGCTCCTTGTGTTCTTGCTGTTCAGCGATGCCACGTCGAGAACGACCGGCTGCTGTGCTTCATGAGGATGGTTCGAGCCGGCGTAAACGCGCAGGTTCTTCATCTGGCGACGTCCGAGCGGGCCGCGCGGAACCATGCGCTCGATCGCCTTCTCGAGAACGCGCTCCGGGAAGCGGCCTTCGATGATGGCGCGTGCGGTGCGCTCCTTGATGCCGCCCGGGTAACCGGTGTGCCAGTAGTACTTCTTGTCGGTGTACTTCTTGCCGGTCAGGACGCACTTTTCAGCGTTGATGATGATGACGTTGTCGCCGTCGTCAACGTGTGGGGTGTAGGTAGCCTTGTGCTTGCCGCGCAGGCGGTTGGCAACGATGGTGGCGAGGCGGCCGACAACGAGCCCTTCGGCGTCGATGATCACCCACTTCTTCTCCACCTCTGCAGGCTTCTGAACGAAGGTAGACATGGTTTTCTCTTTCGTTTGATCCCCGAGGCCGGAAACCGGTCGCCGGGGCGTTTCTTGTTGCTTGTATTGGCAGCCTTTCAGGCGCCAAAAAGAATGCGGGCCCGTTAAGGTCCGCAATCTGGCGCGCTTATAGCGTGACGCGCGCAGACGGTCAATGTTGGTGATCCGAGGGTTCGAAAAATAAATCAAGCAAAAACAATAAGTTAATTATGTGGTATTTTAATACCACAATTTTGTCGACTTGAGATTGCCGGCCTTTCACCCTTGTAAGGGGACTGAGAGCGGCGGCAATCCATCCATGTCGGTAATCTTTCGTTAGACTGTTAGGCTCCGCTAAGGTGTTGCGAACAAAGCTGGAATGTTCCCGCAACAAATGAGGCAAATTCCTGAATGCATCCCTTGGTTGGTCCTCGCGACTATGTGAAGCGCCGCAACATGTTGGCGATGGCGCAGTCAAAAGACTAGATAGAGCAAACAAACGACCAGATAGGCGGACAGAACCGCCGGGAGAGCCGTGTATGAACCATGACCGTTATGACGACGACTATATCGCCGGAATCTTGAAGGAAGCCCGCACGATTGCGCTGCTCGGGGCATCGCCCAAGCCGGATCGGCCGAGCTATGGCGTCATGCGTTTCCTGCTCGAACGGGGTTACAATGTCTATCCGGTCAATCCGGGGCAGGCCGGCAAGGATATTCTCGGCCGCAAGACCTATGCGACGCTTGCCGATATCCCGGAGCCGATCGACCTGATCGACGTTTTTCGCGCGCCGGAATATCTGGATGGCGTGGTCGATGAAACGCTGGCGCTGGAAACACAGCCGGCTGCGATCTGGGGGCAGCTCGGTGTGCGTGACGACGCAGCCGCCGCCAAGGCCGAAGCGGCAGGCATCAAGGTTGTGATGAACCGTTGCCCGGCGATCGAATATCCGAGACTTGTTGGCTGACAACGTAGAGGCGTGCCGGGATTCCTCGGATCGTCGGCACGCTTTAATTCAACCTCACGGCTCGCATTGAACGCAGCATGTTTCAGCCTTGCAGCAGTTCCGGGTCAGCGCGCATCGTGTTCAGGTTGACCGCATTGCCGCAGTAACCGACGAACTCCTGGCCGGCGACTTCGGCCTCGAGATCGTGGCGACAGCGGGTCTTGGATTTGCATTTGGTGCAGGTCAGCTGCATCTCCCGATATAGAGCCGGATGTAGGACCGCGACATCGCTTTGATCGATGTTGAGGGCACGCATCATCTCGATCATTTCATCCGCAGCGTGTGGTCCTGCCTTGACCAGCTGCAGCAGATCATCCGGCGCAATTGCGCAATCCTTGGAAATCTGCCGGATCGTTGCCTCGTCCAGCATCGCGATTTCCTCGGCTTCCGCCGCAGCCGACCATGCCTCCGCGCACCAGCTCAGGAACCTCCGCGAAATGCTTGTATGCTCCTCGTATGCCATCCTTCCCATGACGTCCTCCTTCGTTTCCAGAAAGATGCGCCCGGCGGAATTATATTCCTTGATCCCCGTCAACGTCCGCGCTTTGCTGCGACAAGATAAAACAAGTCACATTTTGGGGAGGGTCTAATGCCGCCATTCAATCCGGGTTTTTCCACGCTTGCCGTCCATGCCGGTGCGGCGCCTGATCCGACCACCGGCGCGCGGGTAACACCGATCTACCAGACGACGTCTTTCGTCTTCAACGATGCCGACCATGCGGCAGCACTTTTCGGCCTCCAGCAGTTCGGTAACATCTATACACGGATCATGAACCCCACTCAGGCCGTCCTAGAGGAAAGGGTGGCGGCGCTTGAGGGTGGCACGGCGGCACTTGCCGTCGCATCCGGCCATGCGGCGCAGATGCTGATCTTCCATACGATCATGCAGCCCGGCGCGAATTTCGTTGCCGCACGGCGTCTTTATGGCGGTTCGATCAACCAGTTCGGCCACGCCTTCAAGAATTTCGACTGGCATGTGCGCTGGGCCGATACCGATGACCCGGCAAGTTTCGAAGCGGCGATCGACGGGGAGACCCGTGCGATCTTCATCGAGAGCCTCGCCAATCCGGGCGGCACCTTCGTCGATATCTCGGCAATTGCCGACATCGCTCACCGCCGCGGCCTGCCGCTCATCGTCGACAACACGATGGCAAGTCCCTATCTGTTGCGGCCGCTTGAGCACGGCGCCGATATCGTCGTCCACTCGCTGACTAAATTCCTCGGCGGCCACGGCAATTCGATGGGCGGCATTCTCGTCGATGGCGGAACCTTCGACTGGTCGAAATCCGGCAAATATCCGATGATGTCGGAGCCGCGGCCTGAATATGGCGGCATCGTTCTGCACGAGACCTTCGGAAATATCGCCTTCGCGATCGCTGCCCGTGTGCTTGGCCTGCGCGATCTCGGACCGGCAATCTCGCCTTTTAACGCCTTCATGATCCAGACCGGCATCGAGACCCTGCCGCTCAGGATGCAGAAGCACTGCGACAATGCGCTGGCGGTTGCCAGATGGCTGAAACAGCATCCGAAAATCGCCTGGGTCCATTACGCGGGCCTTGAGGACAATCCCAACCATCTGCTGCAGCAGCATTATTCGCCCAGGGGTGCAGGCTCGGTCTTCACCTTCGGCATCGAAGGCGGCTACCAAGCCGGCAAGAGTTTTGTCGAAGGACTGCAGCTCTTCTCCCATCTTGCCAATATCGGCGACACCCGTTCGCTCGTCATTCACCCGGCATCGACGACGCATCGCCAGTTGACCGAAGAACAACAGATCGCGGCGGGTGCCGGACCGGATGTCGTGCGCCTGTCGATCGGCATCGAGGATGCCGCCGATATCATTGCCGACATCGAACAGGCCTTGTCGAAAGTGAGCTGACGCTTCTATAGAAGCACCTCATGTTATCATTCCTACCTAGTCGGCCGCTATCGGGTGACTGTGCGGTTCTGTGAAAGTCCCCTCCCAACCCTC
>UCIV01000081.1 GCA_900472575.1 Hyphomicrobiales bacterium | reverse complement strand
CCCCCCCGCCCGAGCTGCCAGTCGAAAGGGTCGATCAGGAACGCTCATCCACAGGCAGGTCGTATTGTTCCAATGCACATTCCCGAAACGGCGCGTCTGGCGCCAGCCGCAATTAAAGGAACATCAACCATATAATTTGACAGCGTTTTAACCATCGCCAAAGCCGAGGCATGATCAGAATCATGACAAGGCGCTTTAAAAACTATCTCCTGGTTTTCAGTATCTCGCTGGCGATGTGGGCACTCGTTATCGGGTTCATATTTTACATGTGGTAATTCGACACCTTCCGGACAATAATGCCAAAGTTGCACCATTTCCCGCCCAGCGTTATTGCAAATTCACACAACAACTCCCGAAAATAAAGGCGTACGGACGGCATAGGCGCACGCAAACCGCGCATCCAGGAGAGAGATGGATGCGCCTTGACCCACTATAAACAGGCACGGATCAACCGATATTACTTGGGATTGTTCACTTAAGTGCAGCCCACACGCGTGCATATACATCGCAACGGGCATCGTATTTAACCTTTTTTTAATTTCTTCGCTGACAGCGCGATAGTTGTGCGCTATTAGATCAATATAAAGTTGATCCATAATATACTTTTGCGGTGAATCCGGTGAATATCCTACAGTTGGACGGACCCGAAACATTATCTCCCAATAGCGCGGCATCGCAATTGGGGTTGAACCAGCTACGGACCAGGATTTACTGGCATTTCGTGGCCAAAAGGCTCATCGACATCATAGTTTCGGCCAGTGCTCTCGTAATTCTGGCACCTGTGCTGCTTACTGTCTGCCTACTCATCAAGATTGAGAGCAAAGGTCCGGTTTCCTTCAGGCAGAACCGATGGGGCAAAGATTGCAAGCTTATCCGAATCTATAAATTCCGCTCCATGTATATCGAACAATGCGACCACTCCGGAGTTGCGCAGACCGTTCGGGATGATCCACGCATCACCAGAGTGGGGCGGGTCATCCGGCGCCTGAATATCGACGAACTGCCACAATTGCTGAACGTGCTGAAGGGGGACATGTCGCTTGTCGGCCCTCGCTGCCACGCTGTCGGGATGCTTGCGGCCGGCATACCCTATGAAGAACTCGTGCCGGACTATCACGATCGGCACACAATGCGCCCCGGCATGACTGGCCTCGCCCAGATGCGCGGCCTCAGAGGACCGACCGATCGTGCCTCCAAGGCAAGGGCGCGCATTGCCTGCGACCTCCACTATGTCCAGAATTTCTCTCTGTGGATGGATATTTCAATCATGGCGGGAACCGTCTACTCCGAAATCAAAGGCGGCAACGGGTTTTGAGCATAGCCTGGCGCGCAACTGTGCTAAGCCATAATCGCCCCAAGCGCATTATCATCCGCTTTGCGAAGCAAGTTTCAGGCTGAATCGGCTGACGGTGGGTATTCTGCTGATAACCGTCGCCGAGTTCAGGCGTTAAATATATTTTCTGAAAGTCGGGCAAAATCTTAGCGTATCGTCTAAGTAGACGAAGCTTACAATATGATGGATTGGCAATGAAATTCGG
>UCIV01000014.1 GCA_900472575.1 Hyphomicrobiales bacterium | reverse complement strand
ATCCTGCCCCCGCAACCAAACAAAAATGCCGCCCTCAAGGCGGCTTTTTTGTTTTGGTAAACGGTCACTGTACTCCGCCGACGACAAGAATAACACGACAGTCACCGAGGATCGGGGACAAAAAACCTCAACGCCCTGCCACAGCAACAAAAACAAACTTGTAGCATCTTCCAGTCAGCCTCCGCTTCGGCTTAGGGTTCTGCATCAAGGCTTTCTATGTTGATGAGAATATCCTGTTGCCGAAATAGACCGCGAAGTTAGCGGCAATGTGTCAAACGCCCCCTTATCCCGGCAAACGAGGTGATAGGCTTTCCTGCTCGAGAACCAGCCCGGTTTCCCTCAGCGCGCACCATAGATGTTCAATTGCACTGCCGGAGGCACCTTGCGGAGGGAGGGGGGACCTGCCCACCGCAGCGACACCATATTGTGTAAGAATAGCAGCGTCCATCAGATGCGGCTGCAATTGCACGCCCTGCGCCTGCAATGCTTTTTCGATATGCCTGAAGATCCGCACCCCGCCTGCATCGAGATCGCCCCAGTGGTAGCAGGCGGTACCGGCTTCGTGACAAAGGCGAATGATTTGCCGGAGATGGCTACGGGCGGGGAAGCCGGCGGTGTAGAGGACAAGGCCTTTCTGGCTACCGTTGCATTCACGGGCATGGCGAATGAAGGATGTGTAGTTTTCGATCGTCAGGACATAGTCGACAGCATGGGAAAGCCCGATCGTCGCGGCCTGATCGGGAGGAAAACCGTAATAGGACAGCGGCGGCAGTATTACTCCATCGATTGCGATCGGTCCGCTGAGCTGAAGCGGCTGCGGCATTCGCGAAACGCCGAATGTGGCCAGAGCCTCGTTCGTGTCGAGGCTTTCGGGTGTTCGCTGACCGGGATAGAGGCGAGAATGGATGGCGACCACGCTTGCGGCCAGATGGTCGAGCGCCTTGCTGCCGGTATTGACGGAACGGCAAAAGCTGCGGAAATCGATTGCGACAGCGGCCGGGTCGCTTGCCCGTTCCTGTAAACCGCGAGCAAGCAGCAACACATCCTTCAGGTTCGCCGTATCATTCGGCATGATCCCGAATTTCCGGACATTACGTGACCAGGCCGCGCCGATTTCGTCGAGCACCTCCCGCGCCGTTTCGGGCAGGTTCGGAAGCTCGTAGAAATCGGTCAGCAGGGTATGGACCTGATGGTGGGAAGGCACCCGGCCAAGATGACGATAGAGGACGTCTACATCGACAAGCCTGATCCGCAGGGCCATGTCGGCGGAAGCTCTTGCATTCTCCAGTTTCACCGCCCCCAGCTTCTCGGCCTTGCGGAGTGTCTCGATGAAACGATCACGCGCCTCCACGCTCGAAAAGGCTGCTTCGTTTGCATAACCGAAGAGAGCTGCCACACCCGGTTTTGCCTCATACCGGTCGAGCAGGTTTGCGAGAAGCTTGCCGGCATCCCCGAAGCTTATGTGTTTCATGTGCCCGTATCCAGGCCGGCAGGAAGTTCCGAGCTGCTGGCCTTTATTCGGTCAGCCAGCTGGGCGTCGGTCATGTATTGTGGATTGCCGGCACGCATAAGGTCCTGCGCATAGGTTTTGATCCGGATGAACTCGGTCGTTGCCGCATTGCCGTGACGAAAGACGTCGGCGATACTGTCCATGTTTTCGTAAACGACGGCACGTTTTTCCGACGGCGCCGCAATCACGACCTGCAGGCCGATATCGCTGTAGAAGCCGAGCAGGGTGCGCTGGTTTGGACCATCCATCTTGCTGAATGCTTCATCAAAAACGGCAAGTCCAAGCCCGAAATCCGCCCGTTCGGTGTGTCGACCTGCGCTATGGTAGATACTTGCCAGTGCCGCACCAATGATGACGTAATAGGGCACCTGGCGCTCTGCGCCGCTTGCCGTACCCTTGCGGCGTTCGTAGCTGGTTTGCAGACCCGTCTCGATGTTGCGTGTCGTCAGGTCGAACGAATAATAGTTCCGGTAATCCTGGTAGACGGTGAAATCCAGAGTCTCGTCGTTCAACAGCCTTTCGACCTCTGCCAGGGCTTGTGCATGTTGCTGGTCGCGCGGCGCTTCATGGCTGAACAGGGATTCGAAGACGCTCTCGTCATCTTGACTTGCCTGTGCCAGCTGATAAAGGCCCGATAGTTCAGGCTTCGGACGGGCATTCAGCGTATAGATCTCGTGATTGAAGGGGCGGGATTTCAGCGCCCGGGCAAGCGTGTCGAGTTCGCCGGCCAGCTTGTTGAAGCGGTTGTTGAGTTCTTGCACGAAAGCTGTTCGCAGAAGGCGGCTGATCTGGCTTGCTGCTTCATCCGCCTGCTGCCTGTAGCGGATCAGCTCGTTTGCCTCCAGCATTGCGGTATTGGTTTCGATCCAGGCCCTGATCTCGGTCGAGATGGTCGCAGGTCCGATCAACGGCGCGGTGTTATCGAAGTTCAGCCGATAATGTGTAAGAGCATCGCGCAGCTCTCCTTCGCAGGCGCGAGCTTCGTCCTTTGTGTCTTCCGCGCGTTTCCTCATATCCGTTATGACGTTGGCAAGGATTTTGGGGCGCTGGGCAAGATATGTTTCCCGAAGTGCGGCGAGTTGGGCGCGATTTCGAATTCTCTGGCGAAAGAGGTCGCGGCGCATTGAAAAATGGGCCCGTGATCCAAGCTGGTTTCCAACACCACCGAGCGTAAGGCGTATTTCTGTCAGACCGGCCGTGAGCTGGCCGCGTTTTACCAGGCATTCACTTCTGTCGTCCCGGACGTTTCGCAATCTCTGCTTTATCTGTTCAAGAGCAGCCCTGAGAGCCGGATCTATGCTCGACACGACCCGATCGATCTGTTGCTGCAGATCTGCACGTTTTTCATCAAGCTGGTTGATTTCAGAAGCGAGGCTTTCCAATTGGTCGGCAGCCTCGACCGGTTGCATCAAGGCCTCCAGCCGCCTTGCCAGGTCGTCATAGAACTTCTCGTTCTGAACATGATTGTCGATCAGCCCGCGCTGCTCCTGGACCTGTCTTGCAAGATCCTCCTGCATCAGCGGCGCTGCAGCACGGCCGATCTTCAGGCCGCCCTGAGCATGCAGGACTTCCACGACTATATCATTGTTATAGGTGCCGTCCTTCATGATGGCACGGCCGCCGTCCATGAGCTCTGACTGGGTATGGGCAAGGCGCACTTTTCCAATACGGAAATCGATGAAGGCGGCTGCAAGCGGATCGTCGCTCTTCATGACGCCTGCAAGCGAGCCGGGTTGTGCTTCCAGTGTCCTTGTTGCAAGACGTCGCGTGTTGATGACGCGGCAGCCGCGGAAACCGTTTCTGTCGGCCCGCAGGATTTCGACAGCGCGCGCGGCATGTTCCGGATCGACGATGATGGCTTCGCGGTCGCGGGCAAGCAATGCCTCCGCGGCATAACGCCAGTTTTCGTCGATGATTTCGGTGACTTGGCACAGGGCGCGTGGACGCATGCCCTCTCTTTGCAAGGCGCTGATAAGTCTCGCCGTCGCCGCCTCCAGCGGCACCTGGCCCGAGCGTGCGTCCTGCAATCGGTCCTGTAACCCTTTCAGCTCTGTCTCGAGGTTCTTGCGCCAGGTGATTGCCTCGTCGCGCCGCTCCAGCAACTTGGTCTGGCTCGAACCCGCCTGCGCTCTGGCGGCTTCGATCAGATGCTCCATTTCTGTCGGGTTACGGGGCCATGCGGGTGGGCTGTGATCTCCGGTTTTCAGGCGAATGGTGTCGAGTGTCTCGAATAACCGCCCGAGTTTCAGGGGCGCCAGCTTTTCGCGATAATCGAGAAGGGATACCGCGCGTATCGTATCCACAAACCGTTGTTGCAGCCGGGTCGCCGTGGCAGAGCGGGCCTGTTCCTTCAACCTGAGTCCTGCGGTCAGCAAGGATTTCTGCGAGGTCACGTCCTGTGCGGCGATTTGCGCCTGAAGGATTTCCTCGTCTTCGACAAGCAGTTTGTGTTCGTCATCAAGGCGGGTGATTTCCGACCCCACGTGTTCAAGCTCGACAGTCATCCGGCGGAGTGTGCGAAGTTTTGCAACAAATGCCGCACCGGATTCGATGAGTCCCGCCAGCCTTTCGACACCACGGGCAATATCTTCCTGTTCGAGCAGGACCACATATTCGCCAACCAGCTTCTGCATGATGCGCAACGCTTCAAGGCGTCGCTCCAGTTCGTGGATGTCCTTCTGGATATCGCGGTATCGCTGGATCGATTCCCGCAATTCACCGATGTCGATGTCATCCTTTTCCAGTAGGAAACGTCGCACGAAATCCTCAACCGACCGCATCTCTTCGAAAGACAGGGCGGTTATGAAAGCGCGGATGAAACGTTCCGGATCGCCGTGCCGGCGGCCGGTAAAAAGAAGGCGCATATATTCGCGGATGAAATTGCGCGCGACGTCCGGTCTGAGAAGCGTGGTTCCCTGTTCCGCGCAGGCCTGTTCAAGCCTTGAGCGGACAAGTGGCCAAGATGCCGATCTTTGTTGCCCGTCGGGCAAATCCTCGATCAGCATATCGGTGTGAACACGGACTCCCTGGGCGACATAACGGCCGACGACCTGGGCATCCTCGGTGGCCGATGCCTCTATGCAAAGCCCTATGCTGACGGGTTTGCGCAGGCCATCGGGATCATCGAAGACGAGCGCTATATGGGTGACGGATTGCTCGCGAAGGACGTGGTGTTCATTCAGCTGTCCCAGGCAGTAACCGCGCAAGGTCCGTTCCGATCGGCTGCTGCCGGTTTCGCCCGCAGAGCGGTTGAAACGATAGTAGCGAGTGGAGCCCCCGGCCATGACGGCCTGGATAAGGTCGATCAGCGTCGATTTTCCCGACGTGTTCTGGCCGAGAATTGCACTATTGCCGGAAATGTCGAGGTCTTCTCTGTGGAAGAGGTGCCATTGCACCAGCGAGATACGGCTGAGCTGCATCATTCGGCGGCATCCTTGTCTTCCTCGGAAAGTTCTTCGTCATTGTCCTGAAAATCCGGACCAGACAGGAGTTGTTCGACGCCAGTCAGGTGCTGCGTGCCACTCACCGTGTCGACGAGAGCCCGGATAGTGAGGGGCATGTCATGCGCTTCGTCATCATATTCGCCAAGCCTGACGATCGCCCGTCTTTCGAGGGATTGTACGAGATTTCTGAATTCGGTTATTCCCAGCGCAGGCCTGCGGCTGCCGCCCACCATGTCCTGATAGGCGTCGTAAGCCTCGTTGAGCGTTGTCAGCATGTTTCCGTATTTTCCGAGATCGCCTTCGCCCCAAAGCCGGCGCATGAGGAGAAGAACCAGCGTCTCGTCAATTCGCATCCGCGGGCCGGTGATGACTTCCGTATCGGGAAGAATGCCGGCCCAGCCTTCTATGTCGCGCACCACGAGGCGATAACCCGCGACTTCGAAATAGCTTGCCACGAGTTTTTCAATGTCCGGCCGCAGGAGCGTCTCCATCATGCCGGGCGCGCCGCGGTCGTCGAGATGAAAGAACTGATGGCGCAGCAAGTGATTGATCACATGGGTGACGCGCTCCAGACGTTTCGGGTCGCGTTCACCCAGATTACGGAATTCGATGAGCATCTCAGTTTTCCCGGTATGTGTTGGAGCGGGTGCGGGCAACGCTGAAGTCCGCGCATTGCAGCCAGTCATTGTCGACGATTGCATCGGCCACCGGTGTGAGAATGAACCGGGTAGCAAGGAGATTGGCCAATGGATTGTCGCTCGGCTTTTCCGGCGCATTCGAATGGGCGATCAAACGTAGTGCCTCGAAAGCCAGGAAATCGTCGATCGTGTCGATCCGGAAGCGGCTGGCCCGGGTTTCACCAATCGCGGATACTCGACTTTCGAGGAAATGCATGACCTGTTCGGGTCTGACGGCCAGCCTTTGCATATAAATACGTTCGAGATGTTTTCTCAGTTCCCAGACTGGATCGACCGGCGGAAGCGCCAGTACGTCGCTGACAATCGGCTGGCGCGCATTGCGCGGGCGGGCGAGAAGAAAAGGCGAGAGAGGCGGCAGGCGAGGCTCGATCATGCCCGGTATCGTGGCCTCTGCCCTGCCTGCGGCAATCAGTTTGTCGAGCCGGAGCAGGACCGAGCTGCTGCGAAGAAGAAAGCCGCCGCTGCGGCGTCCGGCATATCGCACGGTATTGCGCAATCGGGTCTCAAGTCTTGCCCGATGCTGCTGAATGGCTTCGAAAGCATCTTCTATCTGGTCGAAGACGTTGCGGATACGCTGCAGGTCGTCGTGAACCAGTTCGCGGGCACTGGCAATCTCGGTTGAAAGACGCGCTTCCGGATAGGCATCCGCGATCGCTCCGATATCCGCGATGTTATCCTCAAGCGTGTTGAGTGCCTCGATAATTCTGTAACGATAGCGGTATGGATGAGAGGTTGTCGTTATTGCGGCATAGTCCTGCAGCAGAACCCGCTCGACGAAATCTTCGAAATAGTGCTTGAGGCGGTCGCTGATGTTTTCGCTGGCAACGACCTGTTTGTCGATTTCGCGCAGGGCCGACAGGACGCTGCGCATGTATCGTCCGAAAGAGGCGGCATCGCGTGCGGCCTTGTGCAGACCCAGCGCATTTTCACGGGCGTTCAGTTGCAGATGGTCGAGGTTGGTTTTTACCTGCACCACCAGGCCGCCGAGCTGTTCCGAAACGCCGGCAGTCAAGCCACTCAGGAATTCCGCAAGGCGCATTGCACCGGGTGGCATGTCGACGGTGATCTTCAAACCATAGTGGATCGGCTCAAGCCAGCCGGTTGCTATAAGGCGGTAATAGATATGCCGAGCTCGCATCATAGCGTCGCTGCTGGCGATCGAATCGGCTTTCTCGTTGCGGCGCCGCCGGATCCGGCGGCCTCTTCCCGTTGCAAGCTGATCCAGCACGATAGGTCTTTCGTCATCTCTCCACAGGTGAGGCTGTTCCGCCAATTGATCGTAGATCAGCGTGAGCAAGTCGTTCTGACTGGGAAAATACAGGTCGGCCTGATAAAAACGCTCGTAAATTTTGGCGATGACGTTCTCATAGATATGTCTGTTGGAGCCTGAGAACACCGTGAATATGTCGGCGTGCAATTTTCCAAACAGCATCGGCACTTCTTTCGCCTATGGTCGATCTACTGCCATTTCGCAGGCGCGCGTATCCGGTCGTCGAGCCGCTTGGATGCAGATCGTGACACACGACACTCCTCGATCAGCGTCCAACTGAGTGCCAGAAATATTGACGCGTAAACATGCGGAAAATCAATTTATGGTTGATTAATTTTGCCTGGTCATCGCGGGCGTGTGGTGTGGTAGCTATGCCACCAATACGGATCGGCTTTTATCTGAGACCGTCAAGGCAACCGCTTCCCTTGATCCGGGCAGAGGATGGACGCAATTCGCTGATGTTCTGATGCGCGCAACGGCGCTTGAAACGCCTGTAAAATGCTTCCTGACACCGGAATACCCGTTATCGGAGTAATCTTATGCACTGTTGTAAAATTCGCGTGGAGCAGCCAGACGTCGAGTGGGTTGTGGGCGGAAAATCACGCAGATAAAGCAACTCTCGGAGTGCCTGGGTCAATTCGCTCGTGGTTGAAGGCTCGACGGCGTAATGTGTCCGCTGGAGGCTTATCGGCAGCTGGTTTTCCCGCGGGCCGGTTAGTCCAGATGTCTTTGCAGGCTTCTCATCAGCGCTTTAAGATCGGCAATACCTGTGTCATTCGGCAAAAGAAGCGAGATCGCGGCCTGGCTGTTGAAGGTGTTTGCCTTTTCGGCAGGGAAGGCGATCGTCTTGATCTCGCCGCCGCCGCCATGTTTGCGCGTGCCGAAGACATAGCCTTCAGTCTTCAGCATGGTGATTTCCTGCATCACGGTATCGACGTCCACACCCCACGGCCCGTAACGTTCGGCATTGATCTCGATGATCCGGTCGCGGGCGGCTTCGTCCATCTGCGCCAGGACGCAGACGCCACCCAGGCCGACGCCGAGCGGCAGGCGGCCTCCGACACCCTCGAAGAGCGCCTGCATGGGAAGGGTGCCGAGGGCAAAATCAAGACAGACGGAATCCAGCCCCGAGCGCACCATGAGGTAGCTCGACAGCCCGGTTTCGGCGCTGATGCTGATCAGCGCAGGGCGATAAAAGTTCACCATGTCGTTGATGCTGTGCGACTTGTTGGCCAGCGCATAGATGCCGGGACCAAGGCGGTAGGCGCCGCGTCGCCCGGATTGCTCGACAAGGCCGAACTGACCGAGTGCGACAAGCGCCCGGTGAACGGCGGATTTGGCATCGTCCAGCTGCGTCGCGAGGTCGGATAGGGTCAGCCCTGGAGGATTTGCATCGCCAAGCGCCATGAGGATTTCGGCTGCGCGCATGACGTTGCTCGACGATTTCTTTTCAACGCTCAATCAACGTCCTCCAAAGGCGATGTATCGGCCTGCAATTCTTCGACAGTGCAGGCCGATACGGGTTCAAGCTGTGAAACGTTTCCACCCGGCTTGTCAATTCCGGGTGAAACGCAACCGAGGCGAGGTCAGCTGTAAAGCGATGCGGCTTCGCCTACGGTCAGACGTCCCTCACGCACGTCGCGTTCGACTTCGGTCTTTCCGCGGCCGGCGGGGGCTCCGTAGCCACCGGCGCCGGGCGTGACGATTTCAAGGAGGTCACCGGCCTTGAGATCGACAGAACCATCGACGAAGACGTCGCGGTTGCCGTTCAGCGAGAAGTAGCCGCGTGCGCCTTCGAGACCGCCATCGATGCCCCAGGGGGCGGAGATCAGGCGGGAGCCCATGACCTGCACGCGGCAATCGTCTTCAGCCCGATAGACACGGCGAAGGCCCATGCCGCCGCGGAACGTGCCGGCACCACCGGAACCATCCACCAGTTCATAACGCAGAAGCGTGATCGGGTATTCGTTCTCCAGCGCTTCGACGGGCAGGTTGGAGGTATTGGTCATGTGCACATGCACGCCATCCAGGCCATCCTTGTTCCAGCGCGCGCCGGAACCGCCGCCGATGGTTTCGAGATAGACCCAGAGGCTTTTGTCGGGCCTTGTGCCGTTGAAGCTCGCGACGCCGACAGAGCCGTTGGAGGCGGCGGTGACCCGGTGCGGGATGACCTGGGCGAAGGCGCCGTGGACCAGATCGACGACACGCTGGCAGGCGGTGATGCGGCCATCGACGGCTGCCGGATGGCCGCAACGCAGCAGGCTGCCTTCCTCCGCCGTTACATGGATCGGGCGGGCAAGGCCGGCATTCGGCAGGATGGTCGGATCGACGATCGACTTTACCGCGTAATAGACGGTGGCCAGAAGCGCGGTATAGACGACGTTGAGGCCGGCGCGGACCTGCGGCGGGCTGACGAAATCGA
This sequence comes from Hyphomicrobiales bacterium, assembly GCA_900472575.1. Taxonomy (GTDB): domain Bacteria; phylum Pseudomonadota; class Alphaproteobacteria; order Rhizobiales; family Rhizobiaceae; genus Neorhizobium; species Neorhizobium cellulosilyticum. Next base: position 147,338 of record UCIV01000014.1, on the reverse strand, counting down.
GATGCATTTCATCGCCCCTGACCTCGATCGTCACGCCGAATTCCAGCTCGCCCACAAGCGCTTCGCTGTCGAAACGATCCTTGAAGGAATAGGTGCCGTCTGGGATGGAGGCAATGCCGAGGCGCATTTTGCGCTCTGCATAGTTCATCAACTCCGCACCTGCGGCGAGAACCGTGTCGAGACCGTATTTCTCGCAGAGTTCGTTGAGACGGGTGATGCCGAGGCGGTTTGCCGCCATCTGGGCGCGAAGGTCGGAAACGCGCTCATGCGGAACCTGGCAGTTGAGCAGGAAGAGGCGCTGGATATCTTCCTGCAACACGCCTTCCCTGTAGAGTCGGACCGGCGGAATGCGCAGCCCCTCCTGGTAGATATGGGCGTGGCCGCGATCGGCGAAGTCGGAATGGTGGGCGGTGTTGATGGCCCATGCGACAAGCCGGTTCTCGACGAAAATCGGCGACGCCATGACGATATCGGGCAGGTGGGTGCCGCCGCCTTCATAGGCGTCGTTGCCGATGAAGATGTCGCCGGGCTTGATGTTTTCCAGACCCGGCGTCTTCATCACATAGGGAATGAAGCCGATGAAGCTGCCGAGATGCATGGGGATGTGCTCGGCCTGGCACAACATTGCGCCATTGGCATCGAAGAGCGCCGTCGAGCAGTCGCGCCGCTCCTTGATATTGGTGGAATAGCTGGCGCGGACGAGCGCTTCGCCCATTTCCTCGACGGTCGAAGCAAAAGCGCTGGCAATCACTTCAACGGTAATCGGGTTGATGGCCGTGGTTTGTTCCTGATTGACGTTCAGCATCACTTCGCCTCAAGCATGAGATTGAGATAGGCATCGACGGTCGCGGTCGTATCCATCAGCACGACGGTGGTGGTATCCATCTGGTCGATGATCGCGGGGCCTTGGACGACGTTGCCGGCTTTCAGCCTGGCGCGGTCATAAAGCGTCGCGGTGACGAAACCGCCGGCTTCCATCATCCAGACCTCGCGCGAGCCGGTGATCGCCGCAGAGGAATCCGGGCCTTCGATTTCTGCCGGCTGGAACTGTGCCTTTTCGACAAGGCCGCTTGCGGCCAGGCGGAAGGTCACCATCTGCACCGGCTCACCTTCGGCGATGAAGCCGTAGAGCTGGCGATGGGCGTTGAGGAAGGCTTCCTCGATCGCAGCAAAGGTTGCGGCGGTGACCGGACCTGCCGGGACCGGGACGGAGATCTCGTAGTTCTGGCCGGCGTAACGGACATCGACCGTGCGGGCGATCTGCTGCGCCAGCGGGGCAATGCCTTCGCTCTCAAACCAGGCATAGGCTTTGGCCTCGAGGGCTGCGTAGATTTCACCGATGCCGTCAGCGCTTGCCTCGTCGAGACGGGTCAGCTGAGTGGAGGAGAAGTCCGTGCGCAGGTCGGTCATCAGCAGGCCGAGGGCGCAAAGGACGCCGGGCGTGCGGGGAATGAGGATGCGCTTCATGCCGAGTTCTTTTGCCAGACGCGCGGCGTGAACCGGACCGGCACCACCGAAGGCAACCATGGTGTATTCGCGCGGATCGTGGCCGCGCTGCACGCTGATGACGCGGATGGCCTTGGCCATGTTGGCGGCGACGATATCGAGAATGCCGTTTGCCGTTTCCAGAACGCCCATGCCGAGCTTGTCGGCCAGCGTCTGAATGGCCGCGCGCGAAAGTTCCTGATCGATCTTCATCCGGCCGTTCAGCAGGTATTTCGGGTTCTGCGTCTGCAGAAGCACGTTGGCGTCCGTCACCGTCGGTTCCGGGTTTCCGAGACCGTAGCAGGAGGGGCCGGGATTGGCACCGGCGCTGCGAGGGCCGACCTTGAGGAAGCCGCCATTGTCGACATAGGCGATCGAACCGCCGCCGGCGCCGACCGTGTGGATGTCGAGCATCGGCGCCTTGATCGGATAACCGTGCACGACGGATTCGTTGACGACCTGGCATTTGCCGCCGGCCAAAAGCGCCACGTCACTCGACGTGCCGCCCATATCGAAGGTGATCAGGTTCTCGATACCGGTCATGCGGCCGATCGCCTGTGCGGCGACGACGCCGGTGCTCGGGCCGGAAAGCACGGTGCGGACCGGCAGATCGGCTGCCGCATCAAAACCGATGACGCCGCCGTTGGACTGCGTCAGCTGCGGGGCGACGGAAATGCCGAGGTCTTTCAGCTTGCCGCTGAGTGCATTGACATAACCCTTCATCACCGGGCCGAGATAGGCATTGACGACTGTGGTCGACAGGCGCTCGAACTCGCGGAATTCCGGGGCTATTCTGTGCGACAGTGCGGAGAAGGCTTCCGGGAACTCTTCCTCGAGGATGCGGCCGGCGATTGCCTCATGTTCGGAATTCAAAAAGCTGTAGAGGAAGCAGACGGCGACCGACTTGACGCCGGCCTTCTTCAGCTCGCGAACGGCCGCGCGAAATTCTTCCTCGTCGAGCGAGGTTTCTGTTTCGCCATTCGACAGGACGCGCTCCTTGACGCCGATGCGCAGATCGCGGCTGACCAGCGTATCGGGCTTGTCGGCCTGGATATCGTAGAGGTCGGGGCGCTTCTGGCGGCCGATTTCGAGAAGATCGCGGAAACCGTCGGTGGTAATCAGGCCGGTCTCGACGCCACGGCCCTGAATGAGCGCGTTGGTGGCAACGGTCGTGCCGTGGCCGAGGAAGGCAACATCGGCAGCGGTGGTTCCGACCTCGCGGATACCTTCTTCCACCCCTTGCGTGATACCGCGGGACGGATCGTCCGGAGTGGACGAGACTTTCCAGATCTTCACCTCGCCGGTGGTCTCTTCAAACAGACATACATCGGTAAACGTACCGCCGGAATCCACGCCAATGCGCCAGACCATGAAGTTCCCCTTCTTGTTTTGAGGCCGTGTTGCCCCGAGGTGGCTTCATGTAAGAACCGAAGAAAAAAACTGTCAACTAAATTCCAATAAATGGACCATCAAATATTTTATGGTCCGATTAACGGAATAAAGTGGATATTTTTGATGAGTGTCAGCTGTAATTGGTCCGTTATATTCCTATAATCGGATCATTGATAATTATTTGGCCCTTTTATTGGAATTGCGCTTGACGATTTTCATTTCTGGTCCTTAGCTTGAGCCAACAGAAACCATTGGCCGCAAGCCTTTCGGATTTTCTCAATGCCGCAGCTTCGTCATCGGGTGGAATGGATGGTGCAGGGAGCGCGGCAAGACAGGTTGATGCTTGATAGCAAGGCATCTGCGAAAGCATGAAGACATGCGCGCGTGCCTTGAAGCCAGAAACAGACAGATCATAAAAGAGGGAACTGCTATGATTGTTAATCGCCGAGATCTCCTGAAATATCTCGCCATATCCAGCGCCGCCGCAGCACTTCCCAGTCAGCTTCTTGCTGCTCCGGCAGCCAAGACATTGCGGATCGGTCTGTCCACCTATCCGTCGCATTTCCGCCCTTGGATCAATGTCGGTTATGCGGGGCAGCTCGTTTCGGCGCTGATCAACCGCAATCTCGTCACCTATGATGCGAAAGGGCAACTGGTCGGCGAACTGGCGGAAAGCTGGACGCGGGAGAATGATCTGACCTGGGCATTCGTGCTCAAGGATGTGAAATTCTCCAACGGCCAGCCGGTCACCTCGGCCGACGTGAAGTGGACGCTGGAAAAGATCGCAGCCGAGGGCTCCGGCGCCTATATGCGCGATCCGGTGACCCAGATCGCCTCGATCGAGATTGTCGACGACCGCAACTTCAAGCTGGTTACCAAGGCGCCTGACGTGACCATTCCCTCCGTCATGGCCTATCCCTTCCTCGCCATCATTGCGGCCGGTTCCACCGACGCCCAGGAACAGGGCATCGGTGCCGGACCCTTCACCATCGTTTCCGCCGAAAAGGGCGTAGGCATCTCGCTCACCGCCTCGGAACATTATTTCAAGGAAGGCCTGCCCTCCTTCAAGGATGTGCAGATCACCCCTTACGCGGACGAGAACCTGCGCGTTGCGGCACTCACTGCCGGCGATGTCGACCTGATCGATTACGTGCCGTGGAGCGCGATGGACACGATCGACAAGGACTCCAATCTGAAGCTCGACGCTATGGCCTCCGGTGCGTTCATGTATCTGAGCTTCAACGGTTCAGGCGTGTTCAAGGATCCGAAGCTGCGCCAGGCTGTTGCCTTCGGCATTCGCCGCGAGGAAATCGTCAACACCGTCTTCTATGGCCGTGGTGCTCCGCTTGCCGGCGTTCCCCGCCCGTCGGTCTCGCCCTATTACAACAAGGAACTGGCCAATTACTGGTCTTACGACCCGGCAAAGGCAAAGGCCCTGCTGAAGGAGGCCGGCCACGAGAACGGTCTTGAGGTCTCGCTTCTGGCCACCTCGCAATACACGATGCATTCCGGCATTGCCGTGCTGGTCCAGTCGCATCTGGCCGAAATCGGCATCAAGGTGAACCTGACCATGCCGGACTGGGCAACCCGTGTAACGATGGGCAATCGCGGCATCGGAGATTTTGCGGTTCAGGGCATAGGTATCGACACGCTCGATCCGGATGCGGCAGCAACGGTCATCGATCCGTCGCTGACCCAGACCTTCCTTCGCAGCCGCAATTTCGAGGTTCCGGGCCTTTCCGACCTCTTGCAGCGCGGTCGCCAGGAAGGCGACGAGGCCAAGCGTATCGCGCTTTATGCCGAAGTCGACAAGCTCGTCTGCGACAATACCAGCTTCTGCGGCCTCGCTTATCGCGCGACGGGTTTTGCCCGCAACAAGACTGTCGGCAATCTCGAACTGCTGCCGGACCAGATGTCGCCGTTCTCGGCAACGCTGTTCGACAAGCTGGCGCTTGCCTGACACCATCTCCCCCAGCGCTTCCGCCTGTGTCAAAAGCAGGTGGAAGCGGTAATGGCATTGGCTCTGGTCGCATGATTGCGGCGGCCTTTGCCGTGACGAAAAGAGAATAGGGGCTATATGTTCTGGTTTCTGAGACGCGGGATTGCCAGTCTGATCATGTTATGGGTGATCGTGACTTTGGTCTTCATGTCCATCCACTTCGTTCCCGGTGACCCCGTCGAACTGCTTCTGTCGCAGGATGGCGGTTCGGCCGATCCGGCAACCGTGCAGATGATCCGCGAGGATCTCGGGCTGAACCGCCCGATCGTCGAGCAGTATGTGGAGAAGCTGAAGGGCCTTGCCTCCTTCGATCTCGGGCGTTCAATGGTCGACGACAGTTCCGTTTCGGCGGAGATCGCGCGCCGGCTGCCGCGTACGCTGGAACTGATCGGGCTTGCTGCGCTGATCAGCCTCGTCATCGGAATTCCGGCCGGTATCTATGCAGCACTTCACACCGGCAAGTCGTTCGATCGGGCTGCATCCTATGTGGCGGGCTTTGCCCAAGGCATTCCGGTTTTCGTGCTCGGTACGCTTCTCATTCTCGTCTTCTCGCAGATGCTGAAGCTGACGCCGGCAGGCGGTTTCGTGGCATTTTCGCAGGCGCCGGGCAAACACATGCTGCTGCTTCTGATGCCGTCGCTTTCAATCGGGATCGGTCTTGCTGCAATCGTTTTCCGGATCACCCGTGCCTCGACGCTGGAAGTGCTGCCGCTCGATTATGTGCGCACCGCCCGTGCAAAAGGGTTGGGCGATCGCCGTATCGTACTGCACCACATCCTTCGCAATGCGCTGATCCCCGTCATCACCATTTTCGCGCTGCAGATCGGCTCGCTGCTCGGTGGCACCGTGCTTGTCGAATATGTGTTCAACTGGCCGGGGCTGTCGGGAATGCTGGTCAGCGGCGTCAATGCCCGTGACTATCCGACCGTGACTGGCGTCATTCTGGTGATCTCGGCGCTTTTCATCGGCCTCAACTTCCTGGTCGACGTTCTCTACGGCCTGACTGATCCGCGGGTGCGCAAATGACCGGAACCTCCTTGAAATTCACGCCACGCCAGATCCCGGCCTATCTTCTGGCCCTGTTGCTCGTCGTCAGTCTTCTCGCTCCCGTTCTGCCGCTGCAGGACCCGTTGCTGATGGATACTGCGGCCCGCTTTGCCGGTCCCTCGGCCGCACATCTGTTCGGTCAGGATGAATTTGGGCGCGATATTCTCGTCCGCCTTATCTTCGCGCTCAGAAACTCGCTGATCGTCGCCTTTGCCGCCGCCATTCTGGCGGGCTTCATCGGCACGGCGCTCGGTGTTCTGGCCGGTTATTCCCGCGGGCTGACCGAAATGCTGGCGATGCGGATTATCGATATCGTGCTCTGCTTTCCGCCGCTGCTGCTCGCCATGCTGGCTGTGACGCTTTACGGGCCGGGGCCGGTGACGCTCATTCCGGTGCTGGCGATCGTCTTTGTACCGAGCTTTACACGCGTCGCGCATGCCAGCGTGCTGTCCGTCCGTTCGCAGGATTATGTCGAGGCCGTGCGCAGCATGGGCGCGAGCAACGCTCGGGTTATGTTTTCCACCATCCTGCCGAATATCGCTGGTCCTCTGATCGTCCAGTTTTCGTTCACGGTCGCAGTGACCGTGGTTCTCGAATCCGGCCTGTCCTTCCTCGGACTTGGCGTTTTGCCGCCGGCGCCGTCGCTCGGGCTGATGATCGGCACCGGGCGCGCGACACTGGCGCAGGCGCCGATGCTGCTGGTCTGGCCCTGTGCTGCACTGACGGCGATGATCCTCATTCTCAATGCCTTCTGTGACGACCTGCGTGACAGGCTCGATCCGAAATTCAGCAAGATCAGGGGGCAGTGATGTCGATAGCCGAAACCACAACAAAGCCCGGCCTGTCGATTTCCGGTCTAAACATATCCTTTCGCAACAAGGACGGATGGACCTCGGTCGTGCGCGATCTCGGCTTCGATATCGCACCGGGTGAGACCGTCGCGATCGTCGGTGAATCCGGTTCGGGCAAGAGCGTCACTGCACTGTCCGTGCTCGGCCTGTTGCCGCAGCAGTCGACTCGGATCGAAGGCTCGATCCGGCTGGGAGACAAGGAGCTTCTCTCCCTTTCGCCGAAAGACCTGAAGGCGCTGCGCGGCAATGATATCGCCATGATCTTTCAGGAGCCGATGACCTCGCTCAACCCGACCATGTGCATCGGCGAGCAGATTGCCGAATCCATCATCGCCCATCGCGGTATTTCGAAAGCGGAGGCCAGAGCGGAAGCGATCCGGCTGATGGAAAAGGTGCATATCCCGTCTGCCGCGCGCCGGTACGGTGAATATCCGCACCAGTTTTCCGGCGGCATGCGCCAGCGCGTGATGATCGCCATCGCGCTTGCCTGCAAACCGGCGCTGCTGATCGCAGACGAGCCGACGACGGCACTCGATGTGACGATCCAGGCGCAGGTATTGAACCTGATCAAGGAATTGCAGGAAGAAGAAGGCATGGCCGTTCTCTTCATCACCCATGACATGGGGGTTGTTGCCGAAGTTGCCGACCGCATGGTGGTGATGTATCGCGGCGACGTGGTGGAAGAGGGGACGACGACCGAGATCTTTGCCAATGCCCGGCATCCCTATACCAAGGCGCTGCTTTCCGCCGTGCCGCAGCTGGGATCGATGAGCGGTTCAAACGATCCGCAGCCTTTTGCCATCTACGATATCAATACCGGCCTTGCTGCCGAGGCTTCGGTGTTGCAATCCACCGTCGATACATCGGAAGTTCTGCTCGATGTGAAGGACCTGTCGGTTCGTTTTCCGGTGCAGCAAACGATTTTCGGCAAGGTGACCGCGCGTGTGCATGCGGTCGAGAATGTCAGCCTGACGCTTGCGCGCGGGGAAACGCTGGCGATCGTCGGTGAATCCGGAAGCGGAAAATCCACGACCGGCAAGCTGATCACCGGTCTCTTACATCCGACGGCGGGCAAGGTGGAAATCTGCGGCAAGCCGATGCGCAGCGACACGCGGCAATCGCTTAGCCGCTCGGTGCAGATGATTTTCCAGGATCCTTTCGCCAGCCTCAACCCGCGCCTGACAGTCGGCCGGGCGATTACCGAGCCGCTGCGCATCCACAAACTGGCAACGGAGAAGGAGCAGGACGAGATTGCCGCCTCGCTGCTCACCCGTGTCGGCCTGTCGCCGGAGATTGCCAAGCGTTATCCGCACGAGTTTTCCGGCGGCCAGCGGCAGCGCATCTGCGTCGCCCGCACGCTGGCGCTGAAGCCGAGCGTGATCATTGCCGACGAGGCGGTATCGGCTCTCGACGTTTCGGTGAAGGCGCAGGTGGTCAACCTGCTTCTGGAATTGCAGCAGGAAATGCAGCTTGGCTTCATCTTCATCAGCCATGACATGGCCGTGGTCGAGCGGATCAGCCACCGGGTGGCGGTGATGTATCTGGGTGAGATCGTCGAGATCGGGCCACGGGCGGCGATATTCTCCAATCCTGTTCATCCTTACACGCGTCGTCTCATCGAGGCCGTGCCGGTTCCCGATCCGTCGCGGCGGAGTGATCGCCACAAGATTGCCGACAGCGAGATCCGCAGCCCGGTGCGCGCCGGCGACTATATAGTGCCTACGCGCACCTATCGCGAAGTGTCGCCCGGTCACCTCGTGCAGGAGGTCGGCCCGGAATGGGCCGCCTGAGTTTTCAAATAGACCATTGAGGCAAAAGCCATGTCACTCTCCATTCCCGTTTCCCCCTTTCAAGGCGATGCCGAATTGCCGGCGCATGCCGATGTCGTCGTCATCGGCGGCGGTATTATCGGCATCAACACAGCGCTGACGCTGGCGGAGCGCGGTGTCTCCGTAGCGGTGGTCGAAAAGGGCGTGATCGGTGGCGAGCAATCGGCCCGCAACTGGGGCTGGACACGCCAGATGGGCCGCGATCCGGCGGAAATTCCGCTGACAATGGCAAGCCTTCGATTGTGGTCGCAGATGAACGAGCGCACCGGCGAGGAAACCGGCTGGCGGCGCACCGGCATCACCTATCTCTGCTACAACAAGCGCGACATGGAAATCTGGGGTGGCTGGTATGAAAAGGGCAAGGCTTACGGCCTGAACTCCGAAATGCTGACCGGCCCGCAGACCGAGGCGCTGCTGCCGGGTTCGTCGGGCGGTCTTATCGGTGGTCTGCACACGCCGAGCGATGGACGGGCCGAACCGGCACTGGCGACGGTTGCCATGGCGAATGCGGCGAGACGCGCCGGCGCTCACATCCTGACGCAATGTGCTGCGCGTGGCGTCGAACGTTCGGCCGGCCGGATCTCCGCCGTCGTGACGGAACGTGGCCGGATCACCTGCTCGTCGGTGGTGCTGGCGGGCGGTGTCTGGTCGCGGCTGTTTGCCGGCAATATGGGCATCGATTTTCCGCAGCTGAAGGTGATGGGCACGGTCGCCCGCGTGACAGGTATCGAGGGCATTTCCGACATGCCGGTCGGCGCCGGTGACTTCGCCTACAGAAAGCGTCTGGATGGTGATTATTCGGTCGCGCTGCGCAATGCCAATATCGCCAATATCGTGCCGGACAGTTTTCGCCTGTTCTTCGAATACATGCCGTCCTTCGTGCAGACATGGCGGGAGCTGAAATTGCGTGTCGGCAAATCCTTCGTCGATGAGCTGGTGATGCCTAGACGCTGGCAGCTGGATGAAAAGACGGCCTTCGAGACGATCCGTACGCTCGATCCGCTGCCGACGAAATCCTTCAATCGCAAGGCACTCGCCAATCTAGCGCGCGCCTATCCGGCCTTTGCCAAGGCGCGTGTCGTCAACGAATGGGCTGGCATGATGGATGTGACGCCGGATGCCGTTCCGGTGATCAGCGATGTGCCGTCGACGCCGGGTTTTTTCATCGCCTCGGGCTTCTCCGGCCACGGGTTCGGCATCGGACCGGGTGCCGGCCATCTGATGGCCGATATCGTCATGGCTGGCGATACGCTGGTCGACCCTGCGCCGTTCAACATTTCAAGACTTCGCCCGAAGCTGGCGATTGCCGCTTAAGGAACGGACGGTCTGTCTCTCCCGTCACTACAAAAAAGACCTCCCATATGCGTTCGGGCAATATGGGAGGTTTAGTTGGGGAGGGGTGTCCGGCATTAGGTCCGGTCTGCTGGCTTTGTTTCAGCCAGCGAGATCGCTGGTCAGCAGGCCGGCATAGGGGAAGAGGGCAGGGGAGCCGCCGCAATGGACGAAGAGAACGGAGCTGCCCTTCTCGATGCTGCCCTTCTCGACGCAACCGATGATGCCGGCGAAGGCCTTGCCGGTGTAGACGGGATCGAGAAGCATGCCTTCGCGATTGCCGGCGAGCTTGATCGCGGCATTGCCTGCATCCGACGGAATGGAGTAACCGGGACCGATATAGTCGTTCTCGATGCGGATATCGTCGGCGATCCAGCGCTTTTCGAGGTCGAGAAGTTCCGCGCCGGCATTGGCCATGACGGCGATACGTTCGCTGAAGGGAACGGCGCTGCCGGTGACGGCGATGCCGACGACTTCCGTTTCCGGCCAGTAAAGCGAGCAGCCGATATGCAGGCCGGCAAGCGTGCCACCCGAACCGACCGGGGCAACGAGATAACGCGGGGCGGGCGTGCCAGCGGCTGCATATTGTTCGGAGAGTTCCTTGACCGCGTTGACGTAACCCATGGCGCCGAGTGCGCTCGCACCGCCAAGCGGGATGATATAGGCCTTCTCGCCACGCGCCTCTGCCTCGGCGGCATGGTGCTCCATGCGCGGGTTGATCTGCGTGAAATAAGCATCGGGATCGAGGAAATCGATCTCGGCGCCAAAGAGGTGATCGAGCAGGAGATTGCCCTGATAAAGATCCGGGCGGTTGCCGCGCAGAACGAGAATAGGCTTCATGCCATATTTGCGAGCGGCAGCAGCCGTCATGCGGGCGTGGTTGGACTGGTGGCCGCCGGTGGTGATGAGCACCTTGACACCCTGGGCGACGGCATCGGCCATCAGGTATTCGAGCTTGCGCACCTTGTTGCCGCCGCCGCCGAAGCCGGTGAAGTCGTCCCGCTTGACCGAAAGCGAAATGCCAAGCTCGGCGCTCAGGCGTTCCATCTTCTCGATCGGCGTCGGCAGATAGCCAAGGGAGAGCCTGGGGATCGCTTCGAGTTTCATGCAGATTTCCTCTTGAATCACGGGATGCGGCAGGTCGGATGCGACCAGCAATGATCAATGGATATATAATATATCCTATATCGATGCTGGCAAGATGCTTTCATTTGTGGCATGCAATATAAAGAGGCAAATTATTGCCACGGACCCCAGTTTTAGAGAAAAAGGACCCGTCCATGAGCGCACCTGTGATGACCGTGTCGGGCCTGAAAACCTCCTTCCGCCGCAAGGGTGTCTGGCTTCCCGTCGTGCGCGACGTGTCCTTCGATATCTATGCGGGCGAGACACTGGCGCTGGTGGGCGAATCCGGTTCCGGCAAGAGTGTAACTGCCATGTCGATCATGCGGCTCTATGCGCCCGAAAGCTGCCGTATCGAAGGTTCCGTGAAGCTTGAGGGTCAGGAACTGACGACGCTGCCGGAGCGCAGGATGCGCGACGTTCGCGGCGATCGGATCGCGATGATTTTTCAGGAGCCGATGACAAGCCTCAATCCGTCGCTGACGATCGGCGACCAGATTTCCGAAGTGCTGGTTGCGCATCGCGGCCTCTCCCTGACCGACGCGATGAAGGAGACGCGCGGTCTCTTGGAAAAGGTGCGGATTCCTTCCGCCGCCAAGCGCCTCGAAGAATATCCGCATCAGATGTCCGGCGGCATGCGCCAGCGCATCATGATCGCCATGGCGCTTGCCTGCCGCCCGAAACTGCTGATCGCCGACGAGCCGACGACGGCGCTCGACGTGACGATCCAGGCGCAGATCCTCGAACTGATCAAGCTGTTGCAGGAAGAAGAGGGCATGGCCGTTCTCTTCATCACCCATGACATGGGCGTGGTTGCCGAAATCGCCAACCGGACGCTTGTCATGTACAAGGGCGAAGCGATCGAGCGCGGTGAGACCGAGCAGATTTTTGCCGAGCCGCAGCGGGGATATACCAAGGCACTTCTCTCCGCCGTGCCCAAGCTCGGCTCGATGCAGGGCGAGGCAGGTCCCGCACGTTTTCCGCTCGTGGATGTCGAGACGGGCGTGCCGGTTGCGATGCCACAGGTGAAGGACACCGTGTCCGCCGAGCCGATACCGCTTCTGCAGGTCCGCGATCTGGTAACGCGTTTCGATATCGGCAGCGGGTTTCTCGGTTCCACATCGGGGCGTGTCCACGCCGTCGAGAGCGTCTCCTTCGATCTCAAAGCCGGAGAAACTCTGGCGCTTGTCGGCGAGTCCGGTTGTGGCAAATCGACGACCGGCCGCACGATCATCCGTTTGCAGGATGCGACGTCCGGTTCGGTGAAGCTTGACGGCAAGGAGATACTCGGCCTGACGGGTGAGGACATGCGCGCCATGCGCCGGCATATCCAGATGATTTTCCAGGACCCGTTCGCCAGCCTCAATCCACGCATCCAGGTCGGCGATGCGGTGGCCGAACCACTGCTGGCGCACAAGATTGCATCCGGCAAGGGCGACGCCCGTGATCGGGTGGCGGACTTGATGGTGAAGGTCGGCTTGCAGCCGGATATGGCCAGCCGTTTTCCGCATGAGTTTTCCGGCGGACAGCGGCAGCGCCTGTGCATTGCTCGTGCGCTTGCCATGGCGCCGCAGATCATCGTGGCGGACGAGGCCGTGTCGGCGCTCGACGTGTCGATCAAGGCGCAGGTGATCAACCTGATGCTCGACCTGCAGGAAAGCATGGGGCTTTCCTACCTGTTCATCTCCCATGACATGGCGGTGGTGGAGCGGATGAGCCATCGGGTTGCCGTGATGTACCTCGGCGAGATCGTTGAGATCGGTCCGCGACAGGCGATCTTCGAAAACCCGCAGCATCCCTATACCAAGCGGCTTCTCGCTGCCGTTCCCATTCCGGACCCGGCCCGTCGCGGCATTCGCCGTGGTTTGAGCAATGAGGAGATCAAGAGCCCTGTCCGGTCGCTCTCCTATGTTCCGCCGAAGCGAGTTTATGTGGAGGTCTCACCGGGACATTTCGTGCAGTCCTGGGGCGACGAGTGGGGCAATGTCGCTGCTGCGGCGTAACGTGAATCCGCAGGGGATGAAAGAATGACAGTGTCGAACCGTGTGGCAATGATCAGCGGCGCATCGCGCGGCATCGGTGCCTCGATTGCTGAAAAGCTGCTTTCCGAAGGCTGGGCGGTGAGCCTTGGGGTGAGAAGCCCGGAGGCTTCCGCATTCAAGGACAATGCGAACGCGCTTGTCTGCCGTTTCGATGCGCTGGATCCCGAGAGTGAACGGTCATGGATGGAAGAGACGATCGCCCGTTTCGGCCGCCTCGACGGTCTGGTGCATAATGCCGGGATCATGACGCCGAAGACCGTGCTTGAGGCCGGCGACGACGATTTTGACCTGATCTTCAATATCAACGTCAAGTCGCCGATGCGGCTGAGCCAATTGGCGTGGCCGCATCTCGAAAAGGCACCGAACGGGCGGATCGTGACGCTGGCATCGCTTTCGGGCAAGCGGGTAAAATCGGCGGGCTCCGGGCTTTATGCGATGTCGAAATTCGCGGCCGTGGCGCTCGGGCATGGCCTGCGCCAATGCGGCAAGGAAAATGGTGTTCGTTCGACGATTATCTGCCCGAGTTTCGTTGCGACCGACATGGGCAATGCGCTGGCAAGCCGGGATAGTGCCGAGCTGACCCAGCAGGAAGATATCGCCACGATCGTGCATATGGTTCTCGAACTGCCGAAGACGGCGAGCATTGCCGAAATCCCGGTCCATTACACCGTCGAAGATTGTTACTGAGATCCGGTGCCGTTTGCCGGGCCGCGTTGTCAGCCCGGCTTGACGCGGGTCAGACTTCTTCGGCCGGGCCGATTTCGATCGGCAGGGCGGCGTTGCCAGCCCATTCATGCCATGAACCGACATAGATTTTCAGCTTGTCGAAACCTGCGAGTTTCAGGCCGTAAAGTGCGGTCGCCGCGCGTGCGCCGCGGTGGCAATAGGTGATGATCTCGCGATCCGGCGACAGGCCGGCTTCTTCGGCGATCCGGCGGATTTCTTCGGCCGGGCGGTATTTACCGTCCTTCAGCACATCCTCGTAAAAGGCGAAATGCGAATGCGGGATGCGGCCCGGACGGGCGCAGCAGGCGTGGTGGAAGGTGCCTTCGAATTCCGTCTTTCGGCGGACATCGAAGATATCGGCGTTGTGATCCGCGTGGTTCAGCACGTCCTCGGTCGAGGCGACGAGTTCGCGGTGGAAGCTTAGGCCTTTTGTCTCGGATTGCGCGATGACGTCCGGCAACCCTATTCCTGAAGTCGTTTCGCCGCCTTCTGCCTTCCATGCCTGGATGCCGCCATCGAGGATGAGGCCGCCCTTGAGGCCCACGAGTTCATAGAACCAGAGGCCGCGTGGCGAAATCATGCCGGTCTGTTCCTCGAAAAAGACGGGAATGCGATCGCCGCCGAGGCCCAGCCGGTCGAAGGCTTCGCGAGCGCCGGCGGCCATGCCGGTTATGCCCGCCTCGTCACTTTCGGGAATGAAGTAATCATAGACATTGAGGCTCACTGCGCCGGGAATGGTGGCTTCGCGCCATGCCGCTTCCGGACGCACGTCGACGGGCACGAGGCGGCCTTCGGGCAGCAGCTTGATGAGTTCGGCGGCGGTGATGATCATGGCCGGATCCTTTCGGGAATGCGTATCAGATGGACGGCAGAAGAGTGCCGATGTTCAGGTCGTTCGCTCGGGCCAGCACGCGTGCGGCAAAGGCGATGTCGAAGACGTTGAGGCCGAAGCTGGAGAAATAAAGCGATGCGCCTACCGGTGGTCGCCAGCCGTCGAGCAGCAGGGCAGGGAGGTCGGCGGCCACGTGCTCGGGCGAAAATTCACCGGCGCGATACATCTGGAACAGGCTTTTGGCGCTCTTCTCGGCGAAATCGCCCCAGAGATCGACGGTGACGAGATCGGTTGCCGCGATCGTCTCGAACATGACTTCGTGAAAGCCGATCTGCATGATCAGCCGGCCGGGCCTGACTGCGGACCTGTCCAGAAACGGCTGCGGTGAAGACGTGCAGCAGATGACGACATCCGCATCGGCCAGCGCGTCATGCCAATCGGCATGAGGGAGGATGCGGGTGGAGCTACGCCCGGCCTGTTCGATCAGGGGA
This sequence comes from Hyphomicrobiales bacterium, assembly GCA_900472575.1. GTDB lineage: Bacteria > Pseudomonadota > Alphaproteobacteria > Rhizobiales > Rhizobiaceae > Neorhizobium > Neorhizobium cellulosilyticum. The sequence goes on along the minus strand of UCIV01000014.1, from coordinate 132,190 downwards.
TTGAGGTTTGATCGTGTCCGGTTCCAGAGGTGGATCGCTTCGAGACCGGGAAACAGGGCGAGCAACATGTCCAGATGGGTCTGCGCATGCGCGCCGGCACCAAGCAGCGCAACTGTTCTTATGCCGGCCGGCTTCAGAGACTTGATTGCTGCTGCGGAGACGGCTGCGGTGCGCATGCGGGTCAGGAGTGCGCTTTCGACGCTGCCGACCGGTGCGCCGTCCGATAGGCGGTTGATGATTGTCGTGCTGCTGATGCTCGGTAGGTCTCCGATCGGCTCTGCGCGGTGGACGGTCCATTTCAGACCGGCGGCATCATAAGCGCCGCCGACGAAAGCCGGCAGGCCATAGGCCTTGTTGCGGGGATCGCTACCCAGCGGCATGACGCTTTCTGCGACCATGCTGGCTTCGCCGCTGCGCAAAAGCCGGATCGTGGCGTGGATATCCTCGACGGCTGCTGGCCAATCAAGCGCGCCGGCTTTTATCGCATCCTTGCGGGAGAGATGGCGGATGGTGCTCACACGGCCTCCGGTTCGTCTGCGACGTGTTCGAGCCAGAGTGTTATCGACTGGATGAAGCGCCGAAAACCTTCAAGCGTCATGAACTCATCAATGCCATGTGCATTGCCGCCGCGACCGGCGCCGGCGAGCAGGAAGGAGTTTGCATGGCGAGCAAATGCATAGGCGGGTGCGGCGCCGATTGCCCAGGGCCAGATCTGCGGCGGGGCGTTGGCGTTGGTCTCGTAGCTTTTCAGAAGGGCCGAGACGCCGGGTGCATTGGCGGCAAAACGGAAGCCGGGATAGCTGTCGGCAACGTTGAGGATCGCGCCCGGCGCCTTTTCGAGCGCCATCCGGTACTGGCCGAGGAAATCGGCCGGGTCGAGCGAGGGCGGTGTGCGCAGTTCGAAAGCGGCACGCGCGCCATGCGGGATGACGCCATCGGATCCAAGCGGCATGGTTTCGAGGCTGGATATGTTGAAGGATGCGGTCGAGAGGACGTGTTCGAGCAGCGCCTGCGCATCGCCTTGCAGCGAGAAGGTTTCCGTCTTGCGGAAGCGCAGTTCGGCTGCCGGATCGAAGGTTTTTGCCAGAAGCGATATTATTCCTGCCGCTTCCGCGTCGATCGCGACCCTTGCCAGTTCGCCGGTTGGCGGCTTGCCGATCAGGGACAGGGCTTCGATCAGCCGGCTTGCGGGATTGGCGATCCACGGGGCGTTGCTGGAATGGATGGCTGTTTTCGGGCCGCCCCATGCGCCGCCTTCGACCCGCACCTCGCCCTTGGCGATGCCGGAAAAGCCGAGATAGACGCGCGGTGCGCCGCCGCCATATTCGCAGAAAGAGGGGAAAATCGCGGACGCGCTTTTGCGTACCGGGCAATCCGGGGCGGCAAGATAGTCGCGCATCGCGCCGCTGCCGCTTTCCTCTTCGCCATCAATGAGGATGTCGACATTAACGCGGAGTTTTCCGGCATCCGCCAGTGCCTTGACGGCGAAAAGCATGCCGGCGAGCGGGCCCTTGTTGTTTTCCGCACCGCGGGCAACGAAGCTTTCGCCGATGCCTTCGAGATCGACGATGCCGCCCTTGAAAGGATCGACCGACCAGCCTTCCGGCGAGGCTGGCATGACGTCATACATATTGTAGAGGATGACGGTCTTTTCCGCGCCAACATCGATGCGGGCGTGGATAACCGGCGGGCGGCCGTTCGAAGATTCAGCCGAGACGATGCTTGCGCCGAGTTCGCTCTTTAGCCAGCTGACAACCGCATCCGCCTGTCGCGCGATCTGCCGTTCATCGCCCTTGACCGACGGGATTTCGGACCACTCTCGGGTAAGGTCCAGAGCCGCGTCGAAAGTGGCGTCCGAAGTCACAGCCTGATCCTCGGGTTGAGCCAGACATAGGCAAGATCAACGAGGAAGTTGACGATGACGAAGACGGCCGCGGCGAAGAGAACGACGGCCTGAACGACCGGGAAGTCGCGGTTCTGGATCGCCTCGACCGCCAGCCGCCCGATGCCCGGCCATGCGAAGATGATTTCCGTCACCAGCGCGCCGCCGAGAAGCGAGGCGAAATACATGCCCTGCACGGTGATGACCGGGATCAGCGCATTGCGCAGCGCGTGATGGACGATGATACGCCAGGACGAGATGCCCTTGGCGCGGGCGGTGCGGATATAGTTTTCGCCGAGTACCTCGATGAGGCTTGCTCTGACCAGTCGTGTGATGGCGCTGAGATAATAGGCGCCGAGCGCGATGGACGGCATGATCAGGTGCCAGGCCGAGCCGATGCCGCTCGATGGCAGCCAGCGCATTTTCAGCGAGAAGAAGATGATCAACAGCAGTGCCAGCCAGAAGACCGGGATGGCCTGACCGAGCAGCGAGATGACCCGGATGGCGAAATCGATGGCGCTGTTCTTGCGCACCGCCGCGATCGTGCCGAGCAGGAAGCCGAGGAGAGAACTCCAGACAAGTGCGGTCATGGCGAGAAGCGCCGTTGCCGGCAGGCGCTCGATCAGAAGATCGAGCGCTGGGCGCTGGAAGCGTAGGGACATGCCCAGTTCTCCGGTTACGGCGCTTGCGAGAAAGCGGCCATACTGAACCCAGATCGGATCGTTGAAACCCATGGCCTGACGAAATGCCTCGATCTCCTCGCGAGTGGCTTCGGGGGGCATCATCAGGGCTGCCGGGTCGCCGGTCAGGAAGAGCGCGAAAAACACGATGGCCGAGACGCCGAACATGACGACAAGGCCCTGAAGCGCGCGACCGGTGATAAAGCTCAAGGTCTTCATATTTTACGCATTCCTGCTGTCGGCACGTCTTACGAGCCAGTCACCGATCAGATTGCAGCCGATTACCAGCGCACCGATGACAAGACCCGGATAGAGCACCAGCCAGTTGGCAAGCAGGATGAAGGAGCGGCCTTCGCCTATCAGGTTGCCAAGCGTCGGAGTCGGCGGCTGCACGCCAAGGCCGAGGAAGCCGACAGAGGCTTCAAGGATGATGAGGCGCGGCAGATCGAGCGTCATCAGCACCGTGATCGGCCCGACAATGTTGGGCAGGACATGGCGGAAGATGATGACCATGTTGGAAAGGCCGATGGAGCGCGATGCGTCGATATATTCCAGCTCGCGGATTTCGAGTGTCTTGGCGCGGGCGACGCGGGCAAAGACTGCCCAGCCGGTAACGCCGAGCACGACGACGAGATTGCCCATGCTCGGGCCGATGACGGCAACGATGAGCAGGATCAGGAGAATGAACGGGATGGCGAGCTGCACATCTACGGCGCGCATAATGATGATGTCGAACCAGCCGCGGTAATAACCGGCGATCATGCCGAGCGTCGTGCCGAGCACGACCGAGATGACCGAGGCAGCAAGCACGATCGACAGCGAGATCGCCGTTCCAAGCCCGAGACGGGAGAGAAGGTCCCGCCCGAGCTGGTCTGTTCCCAGAGGATGAAGCTCTCCGCCGATGACGGAGAGCGGTGGCTTGAATGTCGCGGTCAGGGTTCCGCGCACAGGGTCGATCGGCCAGAGAAGGGGCACGAGGACGCAAAGCGCCAGAACCGCGATCAGAAGGAACGTTGCAAATATCGCATCCGCGTTGTCCCTGACATTCCAGAACCGTGTCATGCGCGATTACTGCTTCTTGATGTCGAAGATCGGGATACGGGCGTCCGGGCGTCCTTCGAAGGTGACCGACTTAGCCTTACCGTAAAGGGCATCTTCCTGATAGAGTGGGATGACGGGCACCTGTTCGGCGGCGAGATCCTGGATCTGAGCAAGAACCGCTTCGCGCTTTGCCGGGTCGACGATCGAGCGGCTTTCATCTAGCAACTTGTCGAGTTCCGGAATGGAGGCCGTCGAATAGGGTTCGCCGGTCTTGAAGATAGCGTAGACAGCGGCATCTGCATCGAGCGTCTGGGTGGAGCCCCAGCCGAGCATGAAGATCGGGCCCTTGCGCGGAACCTGCTGGGTGTAGACGGACCAGTCGAGCACTTCCTGATCGATCTTGACGCCTATATCGCCGAACTGTTGGGCAATCGCCTGGGCGACTTCGCTATCCTTCATGTAACGATGGGTGGACTGCATCTTGATCGAGAAGCCGTTCGGCAGGCCGGCTTCGGCCAGCAAGGCCTTTGCCTTTGCCGGGTCGTAAGCCGTGACGGCCAAATCCTTGTAGCCGAAGTCGGCTGCGCCGACCTGTGTGCCACGCGGCGATGCCATGCCCTGCAGGATGTTGGTGACGATCGACTGGCGATCGATCGCCATGTTGAGTGCCTGGCGGACCTTGATGTTATCCAGCGGCTTTTCGCTCATCACGAGGCCGAGATAGATGGTGAGACCACCGTTCTTGACCTGAACGAGATCGGTATCCGGGCTGTCCTTGACCATCGGGGCGATATCGACGGGGACGTTTTCGATCAGGTCGACCTCGCCGGTCAGGAGCGCTGTGATACGCGCCGTGCCATCCGGGATCGCACGCCAGGTCACCTTGTCGATCGACGGCGCGCCGCGCCAGTAATCCTTGTTGGCTTCGAGAATGACGTGCTGGTCGGGAACGAATTCGACGAATTTGTAAGGGCCGGTGCCGACCGGCTTGCGGGCGAAGACGTCGTTGCCGACTTCCTTCACGTATTTCGGCGGCACGATATAGGCGGGGTAACGGCTCATGCGGGTGGGCAGAAGTGGATCAGCGCCCTTGGTCTTGATGCGGACGGTCAGCGGATCGACGACTTCGACGCTTTCGACCGTGCGGATGTAGGAAACGGTCGGGGACTTGGCGGCGGGATCGATGACGCGGTCGATGGTGAACTTGACCGCTTCGGCATCCATCGCCTCACCGTTGTGGAATTTCACGCCGTCGCGCAGCTTGAATTCCCAGGTCGTGTCGTCGATCGCCTTCCACGAGGTGGCAAGGCCCGGGACCAGCTTCATCTCCTTGTCGCGCATGACAAGAGTGTCGAAGATGTTGTCGACGATCGTGGCGCTCTCCTTGAGGAAGCCGGGATCCATCGCGGTGGTCGACGCGCCGCGACCAACGACGATATCGGCAGCCGAAGCGATAGCCGTGGAGATTGGCAGCAGCATGGATGCAGCGAGCGCAATGGCAGCAAGTCTTTTCATGGGGGCCTTCACTTCCTCTGGAGTTGGTATCTGATATCCTGACGATGTATTCGTCAGGGGGCTATTATTATCTGCTAAGATATATGATATATTCTGTGTGGGCAAGATATGGGCATTTTTGATTGAGTGCCAAAAAACGGGCAATTTTTCTAAGGGTGAGGTCTAAGTGAGTACAGCTTTGTTCAATATGGCTCCTCGAAGGAGCCTGGTCACCCATGTGGAAGATGAAATCCGCGCGGCCCTGATAGAAGGGAGGCTTGAGCCGGGTACCCGGCTCGTTACGAAGGAGCTGGCGGATTCGCTCGGAATGAGCATCACGCCTGTGCGCGAGGCGCTGGTGCGTTTTGCCGCCTCCGGGGTTCTGACGGCAGAACCGGCGCAATCCTTCAGGGTGCCGACGATGACGGTGGAGCAATATTCGGAGATTTCCGAAATCCGCAAATCGGTCGAAGGCCTTGCGGCATTCAATGCAGCGTCGCAGATCACGCCCGACGAGATCGCCACGATGAAGGCGCTGCTCACACGTTATCTCGCGGCAAAGGCCGAAAAGGACCAGCATCTGGCCCTGACACTGAACAAGAAATTCCGTTTCGTGCTGTATGCGGCGGCCCGGATGCCGACGCTTCTCGGGGTGATCGAATTGTTGTGGCTAAGGGCCGGTCCCGGGTTCAACTACCTTTATCCGGAAGTCCAGTCGGGAACAGGAGAACACCACAATTACGACGACCTGCTGGTTGCCCTGCATGAGCGACAACCGGTTGCGGCTCGCGAGGCGATCGAACATGCGATCGAGGATGGCGCGCGGATCGTTATCGAGGCTTTGCAGCGGCGGCAGACACAGCCGGTTCCGGCGAAGTAGGAGAGAAGGCGGACTTCACCAATGGGTAAGACATTCACTGCGGCCCATTGGGGCGTCTATGAAGTGAAAGCCGACGAGGCCGGCCTGAGGCTTGAGGGGTTCGCCCAGGATCCGGATCCGTCGCCGATCGGGCTGCATATGGCGGCCAAGGATCTGACCGATGTGAGGATCCGCAGGCCATCGATCCGCAAGAGCTGGCTCGACAAAGGACCGGGTGCCGATCCGCATTTACGCGGGCGCGAGCCGTTCGTCGAGGTCGATTGGGATACGGCGCTCGATCTTCTGGCCGCCGAACTCGACCGGGTGCGGCGCGAGCACGGCAATGAATCCATCTTCGGTGGCTCGTATGGCTGGGCGAGCGCAGGACGGTTTCATCATGCGCAGAGCCAGGTTCACCGGTTTCTCAACCTGATCGGCGGTTATGTCTCGTCTGTCGATAATTACAGCCTTGCTGCCGGACGGGTAATCCTGCCACATGCGATCGGCTCGACCGAATTCCTGCTGGATCGGCATACATCCTTCGACGTGATGGCCCAGCATACCGAGCTTTTCGTCACCTTCGGCGGCGTGCCGGTCAAGAATGCCCAGATGTCAGCCGGCGGTGCAGGGCGGCACCGCGTGGTGGCCGGTATGCTGGAGATGGAAAAGAACGGCACGCGCTTCATCAATATCGGCCCGGTCTCGGACAATATGCCGGTCGACAGCGAATGGATCGCCGCCCGGCCGAATACCGATGTGGCGATGATGCTGGCGCTGGCTTATGTGCTTCACACCGAAGAACTGGCGCAGCTGGATTTCCTTAATAGCCATTGTGTCGGATATGACCGTTTTTCGGCCTATCTGGCCGGCGAGACCGACGGGATCGCCAAGACGCCGGAATGGGCTGCTCCACTCTGCGGCGTCGATGCCGACCGGATCGTGTCGCTCGCCCGCGAGATGGCGTCCAGCCGAACGATGCTGAATATCTCATGGTCGCTGCAGCGTGCCGTTCACGGCGAGCAGCCCTTCTGGATGCTGGTGACGCTGGCGGCAATGCTGGGGCAGATCGGATTGCCAGGCGGTGGCTTTGGGGTCGGTTATGGCGCGCTCAATTCGGTCGGCCATGACAATGTCCGCTTCAAGTCGGGGGCGTTTCCGCAAGGGGAAAATCCGGTCAAGGCGTTCATTCCGGTGGCACGGATCACCGACATGCTGCTCAATCCGGGCGAGGCCTTCACCTATAACGGCAAGGAGCATCGCTATACGGATATCCGGCTGGTCTATTGGGCAGGCGGCAACCCGTTCCATCATCACCAGGATCTCAACCGATTGCTGAAGGCCTGGCAGAAGCCAGAGACGATCATCGTCAACGAGCCATACTGGACGCCGACCGCCAAGCTTGCGGATATCGTCCTGCCGGTGACCACGCCTCTGGAACGCAACGATATTGCGTCCTCCGGCGGCGAGGATCTGATCGTGGCGATGCGCAAGGTGTCGGAACCGTATGCGCAGGCACGAAACGATTTCGACATCTTCTGCGGACTGGCGCTGCGCATGGGCGTCAATTTTTCCGAAAACCTCGATGAGGAAGGCTGGCTGCGGCGTCTCTATGGCGTGACTGCTGCCAATGCCCGCGAAAAGGGCGTCGAGATGCCGAATTTCGACCAGTTCTGGCAGGATGGTCTTTTCGATCTCAAGCCAGAGGCGCTGCCGGTGGTAATGCTAAAGGAGTTCCGCGAAGAGCCGAAGGCAAATCCGGTTCCGACCCCTTCCGGCAGGATCGAGATCTTTTCCGAGACGGTCGACAGTTTCGGCCTTGATGATTGCTCTGGTCATCCGAGCTGGTTCGAGCCGCCGGAATGGCTGGGCAACCGGGAGAGCGAGGATCAGTTCCATCTGATTTCCGACCAGCCTGTGCGGCGTCTGCATAGCCAGCTGGATGCAAGCCCTCACAGCAAGGCGGGCAAGGTGAAGGGGCGCGAGCCGGTTCTCGTCAGCCCCACGGATGCACAGCGTTGCGATCTCAGCGAGGGAGATCTTGTCGAAATCCATAACGAGCGAGGACGTCTGATTTCGGCCGTGGTGATTTCTGATGCGATCATGCCGGGTGTTGTCAGGCTTTCGACGGGTGCGTGGTTCGATATGGATTACGAGCGCAATCTGGAACGTCACGGCAATCCCAACGCCCTGACACTGGATGTGCCTTCGTCGTCGCTGTCGCAAGGATGTAGCGCTCAGACATGTCTGGTCCGGGTTCGCAAGGTCGACGAAGATTATGCGGCCAGCGTACAGGCCTTTGAGCACCCGGAATTTGCGACCTAGGACGCGCGCAAACTATATGGAACTTGTGCGGCTGACGCGCAGCCGCCTGAGATCAGGCGGCTGCGAAAGATTGGGTTTCCAGTTTCATCAGGAAAGACAGATCCTTTGCGACACCGGGTGCGCAGGCGACAACGGGGCCGCCGTGCTCAAGAAGTTGCGCCAGTGGAGGAAGAGCCACGACGGCACCTGCTTCACGAGCAATCAACGCTCCGGCCAGCATGTCCCAGGCGGACAAGTGACGTTCGTAATAGAGGTCGGCCACGCCTTCCGCGACACGGATCAGGCCGATTGCGGCCGCGCCCATGCGCCGGTAGTCCATGCCGGTCTCGTAGATCTGCCGCGAGAGGGACAGATAGTCTTCGAAATCGGTCCGGCGGGAATGGCCGAGAATGGCGATGCCACGTGAGGGGTCGGTCGTTTTCGCTGCGGCGATCGGCTTTCCTTCGCGCAGAGCGCCTTCACCACTTATGGCACTGAATATGGCGTTCTGGGTGGCATCGTAAATGACGCCGACAAGGATTTCGTCACCGCTGACGAAGGCGATCGAGACGCCCCAGTGGCGAAAGCCGCGGATGAAATTGGTGGTGCCGTCGATTGGATCGACGACCCATGTGCCGCTGGATGAACCACTGCGGCTTGCGCCGCCTTCTTCGCCCAGAAACGCGTCATGGGGAAACTGTTCGAGAAGAGTTTTTCGGATCATCTGTTCGGCGCGCTTGTCGGCCACCGTAACGAAATCCTGCAGGCCTTTGTTCTCGACTGCAAGCGTTTCCGGCTGGATATCGGCGCGGAATTTAGCCGTTTCGGTGCCGACATGACGGGCAACGGCGATGGCAGCCTCGGCGCGTTTGCGCAGCTCGGTTAGGTCGAATGGGGATGGCATCAGGCACTTCTTCTCTTGATCAATGTGACTGGCGTGAATTCCACGCGGGCAACGGCATCGGGGTCCAGGATACGGCTGGAGAGGAGATCGATCACCTGTTCCGCCTGGATATCGCAGGGCTGTAGAAAGGTGGTCAGGTCATAGGCACCCCAGCTGGCCTGGGGGATGTCGTCATGGCCGATGACCTTGATGGAGCCGTCGTTTCGCCCGGCATCGCCCAGACCATCGAGGACACCGCAGGCCATGTAGTCGTTGACGGCAAAGATGCCGTTGATGCCGTTATCCAGCAAAGCGGATACGATATCACGGCCGTTGCGGTAATCGTTCTGGGCAACGGAGATGTGGGAGACTTCCACGCCAAGCGTTTTTGCGCGTGCCAGAAAAGCCTCAGTGCGGCGGCGGGAGGAATAGGAGATGATTGTGCCGGCGATGACGGCAAGCCGTGTTGCGCCCGCCTGCAGGAAGTGGTCGACTGCGAGATGACCGGCATTGTGGTCATCGGAGAGGACTCGGTCGACAAGCGGATAATCCTCGCCCTTGTTGATCAGCACGATCGGGACGCCTTCCGCCGCACATTCCTCGCAGATATGCGAGGGAGGCGCATCCGAGGTGACGATCACGCCCGATACCGCATAATGCAGCAACTGGCCGATGACCGTGGCGCTGTCGGCTTCCTGCGAGGTGGGAAGCAGGATGGGGCGGTAGTTGCGGGCGATCAGCGCGCGCGCCAGATGCTCCACCTGCTGCGTCCGGAAAGGGTTGTCGAGGCCGGCGGCAACCAAACCTACGAGATCGGAGCGCTTGTTGGTGAGGCTGCGGGCGAGATAATTGACGCGGTAGCCGAGATCCTTGGCGGCCTGATAGACCTTTTCACGGGTCTTTTCCGAAACGCTGGCATCCGGTGTGAAAGCGCGGGAGACGGCGGCGCGGGAGACGCCGGCGGCACGCGCCACATCGTGCGAGGTGACGCGTTTTGCCGGGCGATCGTTGCCGTGGTTTTCGCGCGGGCGCATCAGGTCCGGCAGGTTGGTGCAGATGCCGAGCACCGGCAGAGACATGATATCGGCGAGGACTTCCGGCCGTTCCTCGTGCCACAGGACGATTTCGCGGCCTTCGGCGAAGGCGCGGGCGATCAATTCATCGGTGACGAATTCCTGTGGTGTGTCGCTCGCCTTTTCCCAGCACAGATGCAGGACATCGGCTGATGCCTCGTCGCCCATGGCATGGGGATCGGCGTCGACGCGGATCAGGACGGCGAGCGGATAATCGCAGCCGAGTCCGCGCAGTTCCCGCACCTGCGCCGGATCGAAGGAGCCGAAACAGGCGAAACGCTGCTCCATGTCCTTCAGGTGTTGCCAGCAGAGCGGGCCGGTGCCGGCTCGCTTCAGCTCGATGTAGAGACCGCAATCCGTTTCGCGTGCGAGGGCTGCCACTTCCTCGAAGCTGGGTACTTCCGGGACTGCGGCTCGCAGGTCGGCAAAAGAGAGCTGCGAGATATGGACATCCCTGCCGAAGACGCGCTCGAGATGGTCGTCATGGGAGATCATCACGATGCCATCGGCAGTCAGTTGCGTGTCGATCTCCCACATTTCCGCACCGAGTTCGGCGGCGCGGCGGAAGGCGGCGAGCGTATTTTCCGTCTCGTGACCGCTTGCGCCGCGATGGCCGATGCAAAAGGGCAGGCGTCCTCTCTGTTCCGGCCAGCCGAAACGGGAAAAGAAGGCCGAGAAATCCCGGGTGAGTGCAGAAGTGGGTGCAGACGCCATGACCATGTCCCCCGTCAAAGTCTCCGACCATCGTCAGAGAAGACGAAAGCCGATTTGCTGTCGATAAACCAGCGCACCGTATCGCCGAGTGCCCAGTTTCTGCCCGCAGGCTGGATCGAGCGCAGCACGGAGCCATCGGCGAGTGCGACGTCATAGAGATTTTCGCGGCCCTGCGTTTCGGCAAAGGCGATTTTGCCTTCCACCGCTATGTCGCCTTCGGGACCGAAATGTTCCGGCCGCACGCCGAGCTTCAACTGCGTGCCATCGGCGATGCCTTCGTGAGCGCCGAGCGGAACACGCAGTTTGATCGGCGCGACGGAAAAGGAATTTTCCATCGCGATGCCGCTGAGGAAGGAGATCGGCGGATTGCCGAGGAAGCCGGCGACAAACGACGTGCGCGGATTGCTGTACATGTCGGCGGGGGTGTCGATCTGGACGATCTCGCCCTTTTTCATGATGGCGATGCGGTCGCACATCGACATGGCTTCCACCTGATCGTGGGTGACCAGGACGGCAGTGATGCCGGTTTCCAGCTGGATACGGCGGATTTCCGAGCGCATCTCCAGCCGCAGTTTCGCGTCGAGATTGGCGAGCGGTTCGTCAAGCAGCAGCACATCCGGCTTGCGCACAAGGGCACGGGCGAGCGCCACACGCTGCTGCTGGCCGCCCGACAACTGGCCGGGGCGGCGCTCGAGCAATTCGGAAATATGGGTGAGTGCCGCGATGGCGCGGACTTCGCGGTCGATATCGGCCTTGTTGTCCTTCCGGACCGTCAGCGGGAAGGCGATGTTTTCGAAGACGTTCATATGCGGGTAGAGCGCGTAGTTCTGGAAAACGACGCCGACATTGCGCTTCTGGCTGGGCAGGCCGCTGACGTCGCGGTCGCCGAACATCAGCTGGCCCTTGTCCATGCGGTGGATGCCGCTGATGGTGAACAGCGTCGTCGACTTGCCGCAGCCGGAAGGGCCGAGAAGCGCCAGCATTTCGCCGTCGCGAATGGTCAGGTTCATATCGTCGATGACAGGAGTGCCGTCGAATGTCTTGGTGAAGTTGTTGATGGAGATCTGCATCAGCCTTTGGTGCCCCCGCCGAAAATGTTCATGAGACGGTTCTGGAACAGCACGAAAAGTGCGAGCACCGGCAGCGTGTAGAACAGCCCGACCGACTTGAAGATGTTGAAATTATAGGTGCTGGAATTGGGGTCAGACACCGTGTTGAGATACATGGAGAGGACTTCGAAATCGCTGGATGGCGCAAGAATCCGCGGCAGCATGTATTCGCTCCAGCCATCGATGAAGGCGAAGAGGGCGAGCGACAGAAGGCCTGGCTTTACCTGCGGTAGGATGATGCGCCGCCAGACGGTGAAGCGGCTTGCGCCATCCTGCACACCGGCCATCTCGATCTCCCACGGAACGGCGTCGTAAAAGCCCTTCATGATCCAGATGCCGAAGGGCAGCATGAGGCTGGCCTTCACCAGAATGACGCCGGTCAGCGAATTGTAGAGACCGGCGAACTGAAGCACGAGGAAAACGCCGATGATGAGCGTGACCGATGGAAAAGCATGCATGACCATGATGCCGGAGAGGACGAAACGCCGGAACGGCAGTGCCAGACGCGACAGCGCATAACCGGCGGTGGCCGAGACAGAGACGACGATGATCATCAGGCTTGCGGAGAAGATGACTGTCGTCAGCGTCGGTTTCCAGACGTCGCCGGTAATGGTGGGGTCGATGAGGAAACGCCAGTGTTCGAGCGTGAACTCGTTGGGCAGAAGCGAGCCGGGCGCGGTGTTGCTGAACGTGTCGACGAGCAGGAACAGGTACATGATGAAGAGCGGCAGGCTGAGCACGGTCAAAAGCAGGATGATCGGCCAGGCGGCGAAATTGCGGGTCATGATCGTCCTCCCTTAAAACTCGATCTTCGGCTTCGACATCATCTCGTCGAAGCGGAAAAGGCGGAGATAGACGATGGAGAGGACCAGACCGACGGCGACGAGGATCAGGGCCATGGCTGCGCCCAGACCGTATTGCAGGTTGCCGGTGTAATTGTTGAGAGCGGTCTTGAAGGCTTCGAGCGCCCAGACCGTCGTCGTGCTGCCGGGGCCGCCATTGGTGGTGAGCCAGATCTGCTCGTAGGAGGAGAGGAGCGAGAGGGTCTGGTAGCTGGTGACGAACAGGATCGGCCAGCGCATATGGGGCAGGATGATGTAGCGGATCTGCTGCCAGCGCGAGGCGCCGTCCACGTCGCTTGCCCAGAGCTGCTGCACCGGAATGGCTTTCAGCGCGCCGGAAAACAGGATCATGCCGAAGGAGGCGCCGACAAAGCCGTTGACGAGGATGACCACCGTCCAGGCGCTCGCGACCGATCCCTTCATGTAGTTGAAAGCGGGAAGGCCGAGATCCTGGGCGATGTTGAAAACGAAACCGTCTTCCCAGGTGAACCACTTCCACATGACCGCATAAAGCACGACCGGGGTGATGCGCGGCAGCAGCCACAAGACGCTGAAGAAGCTGGAGCCGGCTGAAGGAAGATAGAAGGTGGTGATGGCCAGAAACAGGCCGACCAGAACGTTGAAGGCGAGGGTCAGTACCACGTAGAAGACGGTATTGCCGACGATGCGCCAGGTATCGGGGGCGACCAGGAGGTTCTTGAAATTTTCCGTCGTCCAGGTCCAGCCGGTATAGCTTGCGGTCGCGATCCTTTCGATCGCGCCTTGCGGCGGGTTTTCGAGCATATGCAAAAGTGCGGCTTCCATCTCGCCGCGGCTGGCGTAACGCACGTTGAGAACCGATTGCTCGAAAGCGCCGGCGGCGATCTTCAGGTCGCGCACCCGTGTCGGGCGGGACGGCAGTGTCTTCAGTTCGCGTTCGAAGGCGGAGGCGCTGGTGAAGGAGCGATCCTTGAGCCGTTCACCGATTTCCGTGATGAATTTCGCATCGACGCCGGCTGCGCGGGCCTTTTCAAGCCCCGCCTGATCGATGACGTAGCTCGACTGGCCGAGTGCCTCGATCGTTTTTGCGTCCAGCCCCTCATCGGTCAGCGAACGCAGAAGATTGCCGGTCACGATATACGAACCGCCGGAAATGCCGGTTGCCGTGCTCATGTTGGTGAAAGCGAAGACGCTGGTCAGCACGACCGGCAGAAAGAAGAAGCCGAGCAGCAGAACCATGGCCGGCGTCATGAAAGCCAGGCCGAGAAGATTTGCCCTGTGAGGCGAAGAGGTGCGCATGGGAACCTGAAGGTATGCAGAGGGACCGGGCGGCGGCTATGCCGCCCGGTGGAGGGAGCGGATCAGCGGATGACGATCTTGTCGCCGAGTGCGTTGCGCACTTCCGTCTCGACCGCCTTGACGGCATCGGCGACGGAATTGGTCCTGGTCCAGGAGGCTTCAAGCCCCTTGTACATGGCCTTCCAGACGATGCCGAAATCACTGTTGTTGGGAATGGCGTTCGCCTTCGGCAGCAAGCCTTCGGTGGCAACTGTCGTCCAGCGGTCATTGGCGTAGAAGGGGATTGTCGCTTCGGCGGAGCCGATGGCGAGGTGGCCCGATTTTACCGCATGTAGGGCATTGATATAGGGCTCGGAGGCCGTGGTGATCAGCTCGGCTGCAAGCGTTGCATCCTCGTCCGAACCACCGGTCGAAAGCAGGTAGACCAACGGATGCGTGATCGTGTTGGCGCGACCCTTTTCGTTGCCGGCCGGGATCAGGCTGTACTGCATCTGGCCGAAGAAGTCCTTCAGGCCCCATTTGGCTTCCCATTCGGCCTTGTGCCAGGTGCCGCCGTGCCAGATGCCGGCCTTGTCGCCGGCGACGGCCTGGTGCCAGGTATCCCAGGTCGTGCCGAGATAGGTGGCCGGAACGACGCCCTTTTCAACCGCATCGACGAAGAACTGGTACATGCCGGTCAGTGCCTGACGGTCGAGAACCAGCTTGCCGGATTCCGCGTCGACCATCTCGCCGCCGAAGCTCTGGTAGAACTGCCAGTAGTCGGTGCCGTTGTTCGGGCGCGGCATGAAGCCCTTGCCCGGTTCGACGACCTTGGCATCCTGCATTTTTTTCGCGTCGTCGAGCATGGAGTAAAGCGTGTATTCGCCGCTTTCGACCTTGGCCGGCAGCGCTTCGATATCGGCATCCGAATAACCGATCGCCTTCAGATGCGACTTGGAGAAGAAGAAGGGACGCGCCTCGGCATCCTGCGGAATGCCCCAGATTCGGCCGTCATAGGACGAGACGTCGATCAGGTTCGGGTAAAGCTGGTTGAGCGGCCAGGCGTCGAAATCCACATAGTCTTCGATCGGGCGCAGAAGGCCGGACTGCGACCAGGGGCCGATATCTTCATGACCGGAAACGATGATGTTCGGTGCCTTGCCGGATTCGGCGGCCAGCGTCACGGCCTGTTTGAAATCGTCCCAGCCGGTCCAGGTCTGGGATTCGATCTTGATGGTGAGATCCTCGCCGCTGATCTTTGCCTGACGCGAAACGACGTCGACAGCCATTTTGATGGCCTCGATGCGGTAATCATTGGTCGGGCCGGTGCCGCCTGCCCAAACGGAAATCGTGACATCCTTGGCCATGGCAAAGGTTGCTGTCGAAGCCAGCAGCACCGTCGCCAGGACGGCGGAGGTGAAACGTGGAAGTACGGTCATGACTTATCCCCGATAAGCGATCTTGCTTTCTCCGGGGCTGGTCGAATGCAGCGTTATCCGGCCGGTAAAGCAAGGAGTTGATCCTGAACGGGGCGGACATTAGGAGCACTCTACAACACTGAGATGACAAGTTTGTACACGTGTACATTTTTTTATTTTTGACGCAGGTGTTGGCCCAATCACCGGCGCCGGGCCTGATGCCGGAGCACTCAAGGTCGGGATGGTTGACGTGCCGAAGATGTGGAGAGCGCCTCCTCGTACCCGTCTCGGCAAACGAGCCGCGTGGCATGTTTGGCCCTATATTCTATTGCAAAGCCGGTCTGAAACTATTCCGTTTTTGTTGTGCCGGTTCGCATCGGGCTGAAGTAGTCTTCGGTGAAATCGAAGACCGGAAGACATTCAATGACCATTGAACATCGTGCGCGCCTGCGTGATCTCGGGATTTCCATAGGCCATTACGAGCCCGGTACGCTCAACGCGATCACCGATGTCGTGGGCATTGCCGTTAGCCATGTGACCTGCGTCGAAGGCGAGCGGACGCGCACGGGTGTGACCGCCATCCTGCCGCATTCCGGCAATCTGTTTCAGGACAAGGTGCCGGCAGCACTCGCCGTATTCAACGGTTTCGGCAAATTCGCGGGTTCGACGCAGATCGCCGAGCTTGGCGAGATCGAAACGCCGATCCTCTTGACCAATACGCTCGGTGTCGGCCGTGCCATCGAGGCGATCAACCGGCATGTGCTGGCACAGGCGGGCAATGAGCGTGTCGTCTCGCTGAATGCCGTTGTCGGCGAGACCAACGATTCAAGGCTGAACGATATTCGTGCTGCCCGTCCCACCGTGGACGAGATGGCGGCGGCGCTTGCTGACGCGAAGACAGGTCCGGTCGAAGAGGGGGCAATCGGCGCCGGTACCGGTACGGTTGCCTTCGGTCTCAAGGGCGGGATTGGCACGAGTTCGCGCGTCGTAAAAGTGGGTGGGGCCGACTATACGGTCGGCGTGCTGGTTCAGTCCAATTACGGCG
Organism: Hyphomicrobiales bacterium; assembly: GCA_900472575.1. Classification (GTDB taxonomy): domain Bacteria; phylum Pseudomonadota; class Alphaproteobacteria; order Rhizobiales; family Rhizobiaceae; genus Neorhizobium; species Neorhizobium cellulosilyticum. Next base: position 115,592 of record UCIV01000014.1, on the reverse strand, counting down.
GCAAGCTTACGGTCGCCGGCAAGCCTTATGAGGCGGAAGGCGCGCATGACAAGGACGGCTCGATCGTGATGATCGTGGCGACCGATGCGCCGCTCTGCTCGCGCAATCTGAAACGGCTTGCCGAGCGTTGCTTTGGCGGGCTGGCGCGCACGGGCGCTGCACTCAGCAACGGCTCGGGCGATTATGCGCTGGCATTCTCCACTGCCGAAGAGGTGCGCCGCACGCCCGCGCGCCGCAAGGCGGTCGCCAACTATCCGGTTCTTTCCAACGATGTCGTCTCGCCGCTCTTCGAAGCCGTGATCGAGGCTGCCGAGGAAGCGATCCTCAATTCGATGACGATGGCGACAACGACCCATGGCTACAATGCCGGGACGAACAAACCTTCGACCATTCATGCCATTTCTCTCGATGCTCTCAAGCGTCGCTGATCTTTTTCCATACAGTCCAACGGAGTTTCCATGTCCGCCAACGCACCCCGCATCGTCTATCTGAACGGTGCTTTCCTGCCCGAGAACGAAGCCCATGTGTCGATCTTCGATCGCGGTTTTCTTTTCGGTGACGGTATTTATGAAGTCACGGCCGTGCTGGACAGCAAGTTGATCGACAGCCCGCTGCATATGACGCGCCTGGAGCGCAGTGTGCGCGAAATCGGAGGTCATCTGCCGATCTCGACCGACGAGATCGTTGCTATCGAAAAGCGTCTGGTCGAAGATAACAAGCTGACCGAGGGTGTCATCTACCTGCAATACACGCGCGGCGCCGAAGACCGGAATTTCCTCTATTCGGAAAACCTCGAGCCGACGCTTCTGCTGTTCACGCAGGCAAAGACGCTGGAACATGTGGCCGCTGTCGAGAAGGGCCTGAAGGTCAAGGTCGTGCCGGACCAGCGCTGGGAACGCCGCGATATCAAGACCGTGTGCCTTTTGCCGCAGGTTCTCGCCAAGCGTATCGCCAAGGCGGAAGGCTGCGACGAGGCCTGGATGGTTCAGGATGGTTTCGTTACCGAAGGTGCGTCGTCGACCGCCTATATCATCACCAATGACGACAAGATCGTTACGCGTGGCAATGGCAACGCCATCCTGCCGGGCTGCACGCGTCTGGCCGTGCTCGAACTTGCCCGCGAGCAGGGGCTGGCCGTCGAGGAGCGTCTGTTCACCGTCGAGGAAGCCATGGCGGCGCGCGAAGCCTGCCTCACCAGCGCTTCCAACTTCATCGTGCCGATCACATCGATCGACGGCAAGCCTGTCGGTGACGGCAAGCCCGGCCCGATGTTTACGCGTCTGCGCAAGCTCTACATGGACAATGCCCGCCGCACGGCGGTCTAAGCATTTCGTTGTTTCAGGCGATTTCGGAAATTGGAATTGCCAAGAACATCAGCCGGCGGCCAATGTCTCCCATATGCGTTTGACGATGGGCCGCCGGTTTTCCTTCGAGCGATAGAGGCGGATTTCGACCTCGATATCCCAGTCATTTTCTGCTGCGCGGACAAGTCTTCCGTCCGCCAGCTCCGCATTGGCGAGGCTTTCCGGCATCCATGCCACGCCCCAGCCCGCCAGGACCATGCTTTTCAGGCCGATGGAATGGCTGCCGACATGGACGCGATTGTCCGTCGGCAGGCGTGTTGCCAGGGCACCGGCCATCAACTGACCGAAGAACGACGTTTTTTGATAGCTTACATGTGCGAAGCCCGCCTCGACCTGGTGAAGCGGCGCGCCTTGCTTATCCGGGGCGCTGACGGGGATGATCGTTTCTGCCCCGAGCGTATGATGTTCGAATTGCGGATCGAGCAACATCGGCACATGCAGGTTCTGGTAGGTCAGCAGAAAATCGGAATCGCCGTCGATCAGGGAATTCAAGTTTTCTTCCATGCTGCCGGAATCCGGCCGCATGTGGGAAACGATCGGTCCGAGCTTGGCGCTAAGATCCGTCAGCCAATCCGGAAAGAAGGTGAAGGACAGCGTGTGGAGCGCCGTCAGCGTCACGGTGCGGGCGTCATTGCCTTCCTCATGCTGCAGATTGCGGCGGGCCTGATAGAGATTTTGCAGCGTCTGCTCGGCGATCGGCACGAAACGCTTGCCGGCTTCGGTCAGGCGTGAAGGATAGGTGGCGCGGTCGATGAGGCTGGTTCCGACCCAGGCTTCGAGCTGCTTTATGCGGCGGCTGAATGCGGATTGGGTGACGTTGCGCTCGTCTGCAGCCTTGGAAAAGTTCAGCGTCTGCGCCAGCGCCAGAAAATCTTCAAGCCATTTGACTTCCACGGCGAACTCCAATGCAAAACCGGCTGCGGTCTTCCATTGGTCCGAATGACGGCAAAATGCAATCAGCAGATCATGCTTTTGGAATGCGACTGTGTCAGTACGCTGCCGTCAGGCGCGGTTATATTCGATCATTCTCGCGCGTGACAGAACCAGTTCGAGGCGGCTTTCGGATAGGAGATGCAGGCAGACACGCTTCGTCCAGGGGCCATCCTTCAGGGTGAAGAGGAAGCGGCCGTTGCCGAGCGCGGTCATCGGCATGCGGTGACGGACCGGGCCGACACCCATGACGAGGGTTTCGCCGTCGATCTCGAACGTCGCGCCTTCATCGGAAAACCAGCGGCCGGAAAGCGATGCCGGGACGCCCGTATCGACAGCCGGGTGGAGGCGGCGGGCGGGGTAGCCAATCTGGCCGACGATCGCTGTGCCATCCATCTTCAGGCGCATGGGAGACGTGGCGGAGAAGGACGAGGTATAACCGTCTTCGTCCTCATAAGCTGCGGTATCGGCGTCTAGCCAGTTGACGCTGGAGCCCTTGACCTCGATCCAGAAAGGACCGGTTTCGGTGACGTAAAGACCATCCTTTAAGGCAGAGGAGGGGACGGGCAGGGCAAGGCCGAACAGCGCGGCCATGGCTGCCTGCGCGATCTTGCTGCCATTGGTGTCCTCGCGGTTGGAGACGATGACGAAACCGGTCTGGTTTGCCTGATCGAGAAGGAAATAGGTCTTGTAGCCGGGATGCGAGCCACCATGGCCGGTGAATTCGTGACCATCCAGCACAGTGCGGCAGATGCCGAGGCCGTAGCCGCTTTCGGCCCCATCTTTCAGGGTGCGGGGGGCGGCAAGGCGGGCAAGCGTGCCAGCGAAGGGCGCGTTTCCGGACAGCAGGAGTCGCAGCCAGTTGGCGAGGCTTGTGGCGCTGCCGGTCATACTGCCGGAGGCGGAGATATGCAGGCCGGCGGCGGAGAGCTGCCATTTTTCGCCATCGTGCCAGTAGCCCGGTACGAGACCGGCCACGGGATCGTTCCAGACATCGGGGGCATCGAGCGTGGCGCCGGCCTTTGTGCCCGCATCACGGATGAAATCTCGGAAGAACAGGCCCTTGCGTTCAAGGGCCGTCTCGACGAGGCGATAACCGGTATTGGAATAGGAAACTTCGGTTCCGGCTTCGTAGTTCAGGCGCGTCTGGCGGGCGAGAAACTCCATCAGCGGGCCGGCCTTGGTTTCGGTATAGACCGAGAGGCCGAGAAGGGAGAGGCATTCGCGCGTGTCGGGCAGGCCGCCGCTCATGTCCAGTGCGCGGGCGACCGTGACACTTGCGATCGGCTCCTGAAGCTCGGGCAGATGCTGGCCAAGCTTGTCGTCGAGGGAGATTGCTTCCGGGTGTGATAGGACCATCGCACAGAAAGCGTGTTTGGTGACGGAGGCGTAACGCACGACCGTATCGGCGCCGAAAGGCGCCATGGTGGAGAGGCTTTCGACGCCGCCGGCTTCGGCAAAACGGATGCCATGAGCGTCGAAGCCGATCACTGCACCACCGGGCTGGTCCGCACCCCATCCGTCAGTGAATTTTCTGACAGCTTGTTGCGCTTTATCCCAGTTGGCCGTGATCGACATCTCGCTTCTCCACTTACTGCTCTAGAACCGGACCGGGTCCGCCAGAACCCTCCACAGCGCCGCAATGGCGCTGTAGCACTTTCGTGACGCATCGTACTTTCCGAAAACCGTACCGGTTCTCGGGTCGATGCGTAGGTCAGGCCGGTTCTTCGAGCTCCACGCTCAGACTGCGCAATTCGCGGGTATGAGCGTGATTGACATTACCGAGTCTCAGGTCCTCGGCAGTTACCTGTTCAACCATGTGGCCATCGATCATCACACCGACCTCAGTACAAAGATGCGCGATGACGCTGAGATTGTGGCTGACCATCACATAGGTGAGGTTCCGCTCTGCGCGAAGATCAGCCAGAAGGTTGAGGATTTCTGCCTGAACCGAGACGTCGAGCGCCGAAGTCGGCTCATCGAGCAGCAAAACTTCCGGTTCTGCGATCAGGGCGCGAGCGATTGCGACGCGCTGGCGCTGGCCGCCCGAAAGCTGGTGCGGATAACGGAATCGCGCGGTCTGCGGCAGGGCAACGGCCGACAGCACCTTGGCGATGCGGTCGTCGATATTGTCCATGCCGTGCACGAGCGGCAGTTCCGACAGGATGCGGTCAATCGTCTGGCGCGGGTGCAGCGAACCGTAGGGGTCTTGGAACACCATCTGCACCTTGCGGAAGAAGGCCGGCGGGCGAAACAGCGGGGCATCTTCGCCGGAAAAGGCGATACGACCGGACCAGTCGTTGTTGAGGCCGGCCATGGCGCGCAGAACGGTGGACTTGCCCGAACCGCTTTCACCGACGATGCCGAAGCTTGCGCCCTTGGCAACGTTGAAGGACACGCCCTTGACGACTTCGCGGCCAACGAAGCTGATACGCAGATTGTCGATCTCGATCGTCATTTCAGCCACTCCGGATCACGGGTAAGGACGGGCAGGCGCTCCTTGGGATGCATCAGCGAGGGCATGCAGTTGAGCAGGCCGCGCGTATAGGGATGCTGTGCGGAGAGCAGGTCCGACGCCTTCAGTTCCTCCATCACATGGCCGGCATACATGACGGCAACGCGATCGCAGAAATGCGAAACGAGCGGCAGGTCGTGGCTGATGAGCAGAAGGCCCATGCCGCGTTCCGAGACCAGTTCCTCGATGAGGCGCAGGATTTCTGCCTGTACCGTGGCATCAAGTGCGGAGGTCGGCTCGTCGGCGATCAGGAGTTCCGGATCGGGGGCGAGCATCATGGCGATCATGACACGCTGGCCCATACCGCCCGAGACTTCGTGCGGGTAGGAGGCCGCGACCTTTTTCGGGTCGCGGATTTTCACCATTTCCAGAAGGTTGATCGCGGCTTCCAGCGCGGCACGCTTGCTGCCGCCCTTGTGGGTGCGCCATGCTTCGGCGACCTGGCTGCCGACGGTCTTTACCGGGTTCAGCGAATATTTCGGGTCCTGCAGGATGAAGCCGGCCCGCTTGCCGCGGATCGTGCGCATCTGCTTTTCCGACGCCGAGCGGATGTCGATGCCGTCGAATTCCAGCTTGTCCGCCTCGATGACGGTCTGCGTGGGAAGCAGCTTCATCAGGGCGCGGGCGGTCAGGCTCTTGCCCGAACCGCTTTCGCCGACGATGCCGAGCTTTTCCGTGCCGAGCTTCAGCGACACGCCCTTGACTGCCTGATGGAAGCCGGTGCGCGACTTGAAGCCGATCTTGAGGTTTTGAATATCGACCAGCATCCGTCAGTTCCCCTTCGGATCCAGAACGTCGCGCAATGCATCACCAAGGAAGTTGAAGGCGAGCGAGACGCAGAAGATGGCAATGCCGGGAATGGCGGCGACCCACCACTGTTCGAAGATGAAACGCTTGGCTGTCGCGATCATCGCTCCCCATTCGGGCGACGGCGGCTGTGCGCCCATGCCGAGGAAGCCGAGCGAGGCGGCGGTGATGATGATCGACGACATGTCGAGCGTGACGCGCACGATCAGCGTCGGCACGCAAAGCGGCATGATGTGGCGGAAGATAATGCGCCAGGAGGAGCCACCGGTCAGGCGATAAGCGGCGATGAAGTCGCTGCCGCGAACCGTCAGCGTTTCGGCGCGGGCCATGCGGGCATAGGGCGGCCAGGCGGTCAGCGCGATGGCGAGAATGGCGCTTTCTACACCCGGCTTCAGTGCGGCAACGAAGGCGAGGGCCAGAACGAGGCGCGGGAAGGCGAGGAAGATGTCGGTGATGCGCATCAGGATCGTATCGACGATACCGCCGAAATAACCGGCGATGCAGCCGATGGCGAGACCGATCGGGGCGACGAGCACGACAACGGCAATGACCATGCCCAGCGTGACGCGGCCGCCGTAGAGAAGGCGCGAATAGATGTCACGGCCGAGTTCATCGGTGCCGAACCAGTGCAGCGCGCTCGGAGCCGCAAGGCGGTTGCCGAGATCCTGCATTGCCGGATCGTGGGTGGCAAGCAGCGGCGCGAAGATGGCGATGCCGATGAAAATGGCGATGATGGTCAAGCCTATCATGCCAAGCGCGTTGCCGCGCAGGTTCAGCCAGATACGGTACCAGTTGCCCCAGGCGGCCTGGCGGCGCGAGGACGGATTTTCGTCCAGCGCCCAGTTTCGGAAGGTGGCGTTCATTATTGTACCCGTGGATCGAGGACGCGGTAGAGGATGTCCGCAATCAGGTTGAGGCCGACATAGATGAGGCCGATCAGCAGCGTGGTGCCGACGACCGGGTTCATGTCCGCATTCATAAGCGATACGGTCAGATACTGGCCGATACCCGGCCACGAGAACACGGTCTCGGTGACGACGGCGCCTTCGAGAAGGCCGGCATAGGTCAGCGCCATGACGGTGACGAGCTGCACTGCAACCGTCGGGAAGGCGTGGCCCCAGATGACCTTGGTCAACGACAGGCCCTTTGCGCGGGCGGTGATGACGTATTCGCCCTTCAATGCGTCGATCATGAAGGCGCGCGTCATGCGGGCGATATAGGCCATCGAGAAATAGGCGAGGATGATGACCGGCTGGGCCATATGCGCAAGCGCATCCTTGAACGCATCGAAATCGCCGGCGATCAGGGTGTCGATCGTCAGGATGCCGGTGACCGTATCGATCATGCCGTCAAAAATGATGTCCTGGCGGCCGGGACCCGGGGCGAGGTCGAGCCAGGAATAGAAGATCAGAAGCGAGATCAGCGACAGCATGAACACAGGCACAGAATGGCCGGCGAGGCAGACGACGCGGATCGCCTGGTCGGTGAACGTGCCCTGGCGCACAGCGGCCCAGACACCGAGCGGAATGCCGATCAGCGCTGCGAGAAGCAGGGCTGCGGTGGCAAGCTCGAAAGTGGCCGGGAAGAAGCGGACGATATCGGTTGCGACCGGGTTCTTGGTCAGAACCGACATGCCGAAATCGCCGTGGGCCAGCTGGTAGAGATAATGCAGGAACTGCACCGGAATGGGCTGATCAAGGCCCATTTCGGCGCGTACGCGAAGAATGACATCCTCGGGCGCATTGTCGCCAACGGCGGCAATGACCGGATCGACCGGCATGACCCGGCCGATGAGGAAAGTCAGCACAGTCAAACCGAACAGCGTCAGGAGGACGCTGCTCAGTGTTGCTGCAAGGCTTTTAAAACGTCTGTTCACGCCTTGTTGGTCCCGAGGTAGGAGTTGCCTTCAGACAGAACGCCGATCTGGAAACCGGTAACGCCCTTGCGGCAAGCTGCGGTCTTGGTGTTCTGGAACATGACCGCGAACGGGCTGTTGTGCATGAATTCGCGCTGCAGGGCTTCGTAGAGTTCCAGACGCTTTGCCGGATCCTTCTCGTCACGAGCGGCTTCCGCCTTGGCGGTCAGTTCGTCGTTCTTGAAGCTGGAGCGCCATGCGAAAGGCTTCTTCTTGGCGTCGTCCGAATTGTCCTTGTTGATGCAGAAGACTTCGGCATTGGAGTTCGGGTCGAAGTAGTCGGTGCCCCATGCGGACAGCGCCATTTCATGCTGGCGGGCGCGCATCTTGGTGAGAACCTGACGGTTTTCGGCCGACTGCAGTTTTACGCGGATGCCGATTTCAGCAAGGTTCGACTGGATCGCCTGGGCGATATCCGGAGCCGGCTGTGCCGAGTAGTGATCAAGGGTGATGTCGAAACCGTCTGCGAGACCGGCTTCCGCCATCAGCGCCTTGGCCTTGGCGACATCCTTCTGGAACGGCGTATCCATGACCGTGCCCGGGAAGCCTGCCGGTTCCATGCTCTGGTGAACGGCGTGCGTCAGCGGGATGATGTTCTTCTGGATGCCTTCGTAGTCGAGCGCCCACTTGACGGCTTCCCAGACCTGCGGCTTGGCAAGGTTCGGGTTTGTCTGGTTCATCGAGATCAGCATCAGGGATGCGATCTGCTTGCGCACCAGAACGACGTTCTCGTCGGACTGCAGAACCTTCAGCTGCTCGGAGGTCAGGTCGCGTGCGATATCGACGTCACCCTTCTGCAGCATGAGCATCTGCGAGGACGGATCGACGACGTGGCGGATGATGACGCGCTTGAGGTTGCCCTTGTAGGGGCCATGCTCGTTGAGCGTCAGCGCGATGCTTTCGGAAGCCTTCCAGGACTGAAGCTTGAACGAACCGGAGCCGGCGCTGTTCTTCTGCAGCCAGGCATTGCCGAGGTCGCCGTTCACTTCGTTTTCGAGAACCGTCTTCTTCTCGACGATGGCGCCGATGTTTGCCGAGAGGCAGAACAGCAGGAAGGAGATTGCGGTCGGCTTTTCGGTCGTCAGCGTGACGGTCTTTTCGTCCTTGGCAACGATCATGGCTTCGACATTTTCTGCCGTGAAGCCGAACTGGTTGATGATGAAGGCCGGGCTCTTGTTCATCTTGATGGCGCGCTGCAGCGAGAACGCAACGTCGTCCGCGGTAACGGCTGCGCCTGAGGCGAAGGTGGAGTTGCCGAGCTTGAAGGTGAAGACCTTGTTGTCGGCATCGGCTTCCCAGGAAGCGGCGATGACCGGGAGGACTTCATTGGGGTTGTCGCTGTTGGCGCGAACCAGCTTTTCGTACATGTTGCTGATCATCTCGCCACCGACGGCCTCAAAACCCTCATGCGGGTCAAGGCTGGTCATGTTGTCGAGCTGCTGGGCAACAACCAAGATGTCCTTCGGCGTGGCCGCGAAAACGGTGTCGGCCAGGTTGATGTAGGACAGGAAGGGCAGTGCTGCGCCGCCGATCAGGAAGTTACGTCTGGATACCATTGCTATATTCCCCATTGAACAACTGAACCCCCACAATTTGAAGGGTCAGCAAGATTTTGCCGCAATTTGTCGCGCGTCTTAACAGTGCGTTTACGGGCCGACCAATTCCATTTTTCGAATAGGTTATGCGCGGTTTGCATTTGCGACCGCGGCCCCACCTACTTACGGATAGCCACAACTGATAGGTTCCGGCAGGACGATTTTGAAAATGTTGAACAATCCTCTCCCGATTTTCGATGGCCACAACGACGTGCTTCTCCGCTTGCGACGTGGTGGCGGCAACGACCCGGTAAAGCGTTTTATTGAAGGCGAAGAAACAGGACATATCGACCTGCCTCGCGCCAGGGCCGGCGGCCTGGCCGGCGGTCTATGCGCTATTTACGTGCCCTCGCCAAGCATGACGAAGGACGCGAACGGGGATTATCCAACACCTTTGCAGCCCGATGCGCTGAATGAGACGCTGGCGATGGCGCGGCTTCTTTTCGATATCGAAGCCCGCTCGCAGGGCGCAGTGACCGTATGCCGCACGGCCGACGATATTCGCCGGTCGATCGAAACCGGCAGTTTTGCCGCGGTCTTTCATATCGAGGGAGCGGAAGCGGTCGCCGCCGATCTGGATGCACTTCACGTGCTGCATCAGGCGGGCCTGCGCACGCTCGGCCCGGTCTGGAGCCGGCCGAATGTCTTTGCTTACGGTGTGCCGTTCCGCTACCCGTCATCGCCGGATATCGGTCCGGGCCTGACGGATGCCGGTCGCGACCTGATCCGTGCCTGCAACGAGCTGAAGATCATGATCGACCTGTCGCATATGAACGAGGCAGGTTTCTGGGAGATCGCCAAGCTTTCCAAGGCGCCGCTGGTCGCCTCGCATTCCAACGTGCATGCGCTTTGCAACCACAGCCGCAATCTCACCGACCGCCAGCTCGACGCAATCCGCGATACGGGCGGGCTTGCCGGCATCAATTTCGGTGTGCTGTTCCTGCGTGACGACGGGGTGAAGGACCCGAATACCAGCATTGATCTTCTGGTGCGCCATGTTGCCTATATCGCGGAGCGGATCGGCATCGAGCATGTGGCGCTCGGTTCTGATTTCGACGGCACGACCATTCCGGCGGAAATGAAGGATGCGGCCGGGCTGCCCCTGTTGGTCGAGGCTCTGCGCAAGCATGGTTTCAACGATGCCGAGCTGAAGAAGATCGGTCATGAGAACTGGATTTCGGTTCTGGAGCGCAGCTGGGCTGCTTGATCTCTAAGCGAACTGGCGGCACGAGCATGCCGCCAGGTTGTTCCGATTAATGGTCAGGCAGCCTTTGCCCTGATCGCCAGAGTGGCTTCCGCATAGGCCATCATGAAGGGGCCTACCCCCTTGGCGTCATCGGCCACGACTTCCTCGACCAGATAATAGGCCGGGGAGCCGTCGCGATAGCGGCCATTGAACGGGCCAAGGCCTGCCACCTGGCAGATGCCGACAAGGCTGGCTTCGCCGTTTTCTTCGACAAGCCGCGTGTCGACCAAAGCGTCTGCCGCCTTCTGGCCGGAGGCGCGGATTTTCGACGCTTCTTCCGGGGATGTCAGATCCAGGCGCTCGGCCCGCAGCAGGGCATAGGCGAACATGGCCGAGGCAGAGGTCTCGTCGTAATTGCCGGCAAGATCCGGAGCATCCAGCACCTGCGGCCAGAGGCCGGATGGCTGCTGTCTTTCGGCAAGTGCCAGAAGAACCGCGCGTGTCTGTTTTCTCAGCGTTGCTGTTGCCTGATCCGCGGGAAGAACCGCGAGGATATCGACCAGCGCCATGATCAGCCATCCGACGGCGCGCGACCAGACAGCCGGGGATTTGCCGGTGAGTTGATCAGCCCATTTTTCGGCGTGGCTGTCGTCATAGCCGTGGACATAAAGTCCGTTGCCGACCTGGGTCAGCGCAAGCGCGGTTGCCAATTGCTGCAGGGCATCGGTGATCCGCGGCGTCTCACCGACTTTAAGCGCATATTCGACCTGGAAGGGCAGGCCCATATAGAGCCCGTCCAGCCAGACCTGGGAGGGATAGCGCTTCTTGTGCCAGTAGTTGCCGGCTGGAATGCGCGGATGCGCATCCAGCTGTGCGATCAGGCGGCGTGCTGCCGCCATGTAGCGGGGATCGCCGGTTTGCCGGTCGAGGAAGATCAGCGCCCGTCCCGGCAGGACGTTGTCGATATTGAACTCTTCCTGAGTATAGCCGGCAAGGCTTCCGTCCGGGCCGACCTGGGGATCGATCAGCCGCAGGATATGGTCGAGCCAGCGTTGCTCGCCGGTCGCCTCAAAGAGCAGTTCAAGGCCGCGATAGATGCAGCCGTCCTCATAGCACCAGTTGCCGTTCTTGTAGGCCTGGTAGCGGGTGCAGAATTGGTCGAAATAGTCGGTGGGTTTCATCGGGGTGCCAGTAGGTTCGGGAGGGAGATCGGGTCGGGGGAGAGCAGGCTCGCGTCATCGATGTCGATTTCGGCGTGTTCGCAGAGGATCTGTTCGTGACACATGGCCCGCACGCCATCGGCCATGATGGGAGGTGCCGCTATTGCGGCCGGGTCGGTGGAATGGATGCGCAAGCCGCGGATGCGGATGTTGCGGACCGGCATTTCCGGCAGTCCGAGGAAGACGCCTGCGGCAAGCGCCAGGCCATAGACATCGACGTCCTCGACCAAAATGCCGTCGACATAGGGCGTTCCTTCGACGACCGGTGCGGGCTCACGTGACTGAACCCAGTCGTCATGGCCATCGGCATCGCAGAAATAATGAACGTTGGCCGAAAGCGTCACCAGCACGCCGTCCATCTTCACCCGACGCATGATGATATTGCTGATACCGCCGCCACGACCGCGGCGGGTCTTGATCCGCAGGCCGCGGTCGGTGCCGACCATGTCGCAATCCTCGACGGTTACATCGTGAACGCCGCCGGACATTTCCGAGCCGATGACCACGCCGCCATGGCCGCGTTCCATCAGGCAATGACGGATTTCGACGCCGCGGGTTTCGCTCAGGTGGTCCGCCTCGCCGTTGTTACCGCGCTTGCCGGCCTTGATGGCGATGCAATCGTCGCCGACGGAAAAGCGTACGCCTTCGACCGTCACATTGCGGCAGCCTTCGGGATCGAAACCGTCGGTATTGGGGCTGTCATGGGGTGCCTGGATGTGCAGTGCGACCGCCGCCAGTCCGTCACAGCCCTGCGGGTGGACGGTCCATGAGGGAGCATTGCGAATGGTGAAGCCGAGAAGAAGGGTTTGCTTGCAGTCGACCAGGTGAAGGCCGCGCGGACGGCGTGCGCCGTCGCGGGTTTCCTTCGGCCATGTCCACCAGTCGCCGGCGTTGCCGGAGCCGTCGAGGACGCCTTTGCCTTCGATCGTCAGACGTTCCGCACCGATGGCATGTACCGGGGCTGCAAAGCAGGCATCGGGAAGTCCTTCCCAGCTGCCCAGCATGCGGCCGTCGTCAGCGCGTGCCGGGAGGATCGGCCAGCCTTCGCGGGCGCTCGGGGCGCGGAGTACCGCACCTTCCGCGAGATGCAGGGTCAGGTCGCTTCGCAGCTTTAAGGGGAAGGCTGTCCATGTGCCGGGGGCAATATAGAGCGTGCCGCCCAGGGGGGTGTCCGCTAAGGCCTTTGCGAGGGCTTCGGCATTGGTGCGCGCTGCGGCAAGGTCGGACAGATCGGTATTCTGAACAAGCCCGTAATCGGCTGCCCGGACAAGGCCTGCGCAATCGCGGGTCCGGAATGAAAGAGGTTCGAAGCCTTCCGCCTCGAAACGGTAATCCGTGGCGGGATAAAGGGCATCAAGGAGGGTCACCACGGTAGTTGCCGTTCCCTGCTGTACGGGGTCGCTTTCCCCATTGCGCAACAAGCGCCAGGCTAACGGCTGCGGCAGGGCATGACGTGCGCCAGGCACAGCCAGCCTTATGGCCGCGATCCGTGCGGAGATCGCAACTGAAATGGCTTTGTTCATCGTTTCTCTCTTGATTTATGCACCACCCGGCCTGCGATCAGGCCGGGTGGAGAGTTCCGTTCGCGCTTAGTCGAACTTCTTCAGGGCGTCGTTCACGCCATCGATGATCTGCTCGGCGGCGTCCTTGGAGTCGATTTGCTCGTAGGCATATTCTTCGAGCGTATCGATGATGATGCCGCGGATGACCGGGTTTTCGTCGAAGGGCGAAATCGTCGGGCCTTCGGAGGCCATGACGATTGCGTTGGCGGCGCGGACTTCCGGTTCGCCGGCATTGGTCAGTCTTGCCATGGCGGCCTTGGAGGCCGGAATGCCACGCGACGTGCCGAGAATGTCGATGCCTTCCGGTTCATTCAGCAAGCAATTGGTGATCTGTGCTGCTGCTTCCGGGTTCTTCGAGTTCTTCGAGATGGAGAAGACCATCGACGGCTTGCGGAAGACGCCTTCGCTCTTGCCATTGGTCATCTTCAGCATCGGTACCGGCTTCAGGACCTGGCCGTCTTTCAGCGGATCGGCATATTTCGAATAGGTCGAATCCCATTCGTAGGAACCTGCGATCTTGCCTTCCGACCAAGCCGGCTTTTCGAAGAGGTTGACGTTACCATCGGCTGCTTCTTGCTTCTGCGAGCGGATCGCGCCGGTTTCTACCAGCTTGCCGAGGAAGTCGATGCCGGCTGCCAGTTCTTCAGGTGTCCAGGCTACACGGTTGGTCTTCGGATCAACCATGCCCTTGCCGGTGGCCTGGGTTACGGCCAGTGTCATCAGAAGATGCGCCGTCTCCTTGACCGCGTTGAAGGTGTAGTAATCCGGACCGAGCTTTTCCTTGACCGTCTTGGTCATGGCGAAGAATTCGTCCCAGGTGGTCGGAACGGCTACGCCGGCTTTCTCGAGCGTCGTCGTGTTGAAGAAGAAGACGCGGCCGCTGGTGGAGACCGAAAGGCCCTGCAGCACACCGTTCGTGGAACCCGACGCCAGATCGGCTTCGGTCCAGTTCGAAAGGTCGAGACCCTTCAGAGTGCGCAGATCGGCAAAGCCCTTGCCGTCCTTGGAGAACAGCGGCAGCCACGGCCAATTGACCTGGATGATGTCGGCTTCCGTCTTGCCTGCCATCTGGGTCGTCAGCTTTTCCAGATAACCGTCGAAACCGGTGAACTCGCCCTTCACGGTGTGTCCATATTTAGCGCCGCAGGCGGCAATCGCCTTCTGCGTTGCGACGTGGCGGCTTTCACCACCCCACCACGACATGCGCAGTTCCGCAGCACTCGCCGAAGGTGCCATTGCGATGACCGCAAGGGCTGCTCCTGCAAGAAAGACGGATGATTTCAGTATGCTTTTCATGTGTGCCTCCTCAAATTGGCTTTAAATTGTTACGCCGCAATGCTGCCTCCATGCAGCGAAACGTTGCGGCCATCTGACTTGTCGAAAACGTGCAATGTCTTCGGGTCGGGGCGCAGGCGGATCACGTCGGATTGTCCCCTTGCCTCGAATTCTGCAGCACCCACCACGCTCACCAGCCTGCGGCCTTCGCAATCCGCATGCATGTAGACTTCGTGGCCCATGAACTCGGCATTCACGAGTTTTGCCTGCAGCGCCGGTCCTTCCGAGACCAGTGAGAACTGCTGCGGGCGGATGCCGAGAACGGCGTTGCCGGGCTGACTGGAAAGCCGGCCTGCGAGATCGCTGCCGAGCGCCAGGCGCTGGCTGCCCATGATGAACTCTCCGCCTTCCATCGCACCTTCGACGAGGTTCATTTCCGGCGTACCGATGAAGCCTGCGACGAAAAGATTGGCCGGAGCGTTATAGAGTTCCTTCGGGGTGGCGACCTGCATGATGTGACCGGCCTGCATGACGCAGATGCGGTCGCCCATGGTCATTGCCTCCGTCTGGTCGTGGGTGACGTAGATGACGGTCGGCGAGCTGCCTTCCGCCTTCAGTTGGCGGTGCAGGTCGGTAATGCGGACGCGCATAGAGGCGCGCAGCTTGGCGTCGAGGTTCGACAACGGTTCGTCGAAGAGGAAGACGCCGGGGTTCTTGATCAATGCGCGGCCGAGCGCGACGCGCTGGGCCTGGCCGCCCGAAAGCTGTTTCGGCAGGCGATCGAGCAACGGTTCGATTTCAAGGATTTCCGCGACCTTATCGACTGCGGCGGCGATTTCCGCCTTCGGACGACCGGCGATGCGCAGGCCGAAGGAGAGATTGCCGCGCACCTTCATATGCGGATAGAGCGCATAGTTCTGGAACACCATGGCGATCTGCCGTTTGCTTGGCGAGAGATCATTGACGCGCTCTCCGCCGATGATGACGTCACCAGCAGTAATGTCTTCGAGGCCGGCGACCATGCGCAGTGTCGTCGATTTGGCGCAGCCTGACGGGCCGACCAGGACCATGAACTCGCCGTCCTTGATATCGAGATCGATGCCGTGAACGACCTTGTTGGTCTTGTTGTAGACTTTCTCGAGGTTTTTCAGTTGTACCTGTGCCATGTCAGCCCTTTCTGCCTCCCGCAGAGATTCCTTCGATGAAGTACCGTTGCGCCGCGAAGAACACGACAAGCGCCGGGGTGATGGTGAGTACCGACATCGCCAGGATGCGGTTCCATTCGAAGGCTTCGGTTGTATCGATTGAGAGTTTGAGCGCGAGGCTCACCGGATATTTGTCGACGGACGAGATGTAGATCAGCGGTCCGAGGAAGTCGTTCATCGTCCACATGAACTGGAACAGGCAGACCGAGACCAGCGCGGGCCCGAGCATGGGAACGACGATGAAGATCAGCGTCTGCAGGCTGTTTGCGCCATCGACACGGGCGGCTTCCTCCATGTCCGTCGGCAGCGAGCGCAGGAACTGCACCAGCATGAAGACGAAGAAGGCATCACCGGCGAGTGCGGACGGTACCCAGAGCGGCAGGAAGCTATCCAGCCAGCCGAGATCCCTGAAGAGGATGTATTGCGGAATGCGGGTGACGACGTTCGGCAGAAGCAGGACGGCGATGACCGATCCGAACAGGATCTTCTTCAGCGGGAACTCGAAGCGGGCAAAGGCGTAGGCCACCATCGTGCAGGAGATGGCCGTGCCGATGACCTTTGGCAGGATGATCAGGAACGAATTCCAGAAGAACCGGCCGAATGTATAGGGCGTCGAGGTCTGCCAGCCTTGGACATAACCTTCGACTGTCGGGCTTTCCGGCAGGAAACCGGCGCCGGCAAAGATCTCCGAATTGGTCTTGAAGCTTGCACCGACCAGCCAGATCAGCGGGTAGAGCATCAGGAAGCCGACACCGAAGAGCAGCGAGTAACGGACGACCGCAGAGATCAGGTCCATGCGGGCGCGTTTTGCTGCTGCTGCTTCATCCGAGATGCGGGCCGCAGTTTTGGGCATAGTAATATCGGCCATGGCTCAGCTCCTCTTGTCGCCGGCGTAGTAGACCCACTTCTTCGAGGACCAGAAGGCCACGATGGTGAGGATCATGATGATGGCGAAGAGCACCCAGGCGATCGCCGAGGCGTAGCCCATGTTGAACTTCTTGAAGGCCTCCTCGTAGATGTAGAGGGGCAGGAGATAGGTGGATTTCAGCGGGCCGCCTTGCGTGATGATGTAAGGGCCGTTGAACTCCTGGAATGCCTGGACCATCTGCATGACGAGGTTGAAGAAAATGACCGGTGTCAGCAGCGGCAGTGTTACGAAGAAGAAGGTCGTGACCTTGCCGGCGCCATCTATCGAGGCCGCTTCATAAAGCGACTTGTCGATCGACTGGAGGGCGGCAAGGAAGATCACCATGGCCGAACCGAACTGCCAGCAGCGCAGAAGCGTGATGGTGAAAAGTGCATTTGTCGGATCGCCGAACCAGTCTACCGGCGCAAAGCCGACAGCGCCGATCGCCATGTTGACGAGGCCTTCGGCCGAGAAGAGGTAACGCCACAGAACGGCGATGGCGATCGATCCGCCGAGGATGGACGGGACATAAAAAGCCGTCCGGAAGAAATTAATGAATTTAAGCTTGTAGTTGAGTATGGCGGCGATGAAGAGCGCGAAGGCAAGCTTCAGCGGCACGGTGGAAAATACGTAAATAAGCGTGACAGTCAGCGACTTGTCGAAAGTCCGGTCGCGGGTGAAAAGGCGCTCATAGTTCGACAGCCCGGTCCATTGCGGGCTGCTCATCAGGTCGTAGCTGGTGAAGCTCAGATAAAGCGAAGTCAAAAAAGGGATGGCCGTGAATATGACGAGGCCAATCAAATATGGGGTCAGATAGGCATATCCCAGGAAGCGCTGAGACCTCATGAGGCGCCTCCAACGGGCAAATCACACCCGGTTATGAGAAATACATTTTTGTGCAAATCAAATTCCTCCTCCAGCCAATAGGTGCAAGGCTGTTATGCGTCAGTGGCTTAGCTGAAAGACTGAACATTCATCAATTCTGTTCCCCCTCCAGTATTTAGCGTGACATAATTTCATTTTCAGTCGAGAATGAATGAACAAACACGGAAAAAAAGATGGACGAAATCGAAGGTGGAATTCTCTCCAGCATCGCGCCCTCTGCGCTGTCGTTGAAACTCACTCGAGCGACGATCAAGATGGAGCATTCCAAGACGTGGCGCATTGACAAGACAAACCCCGTCGAAGATTTCGTCATCTGCCTGGAAGGCTGCGGCCACTATGTCATCGAGGGGGAACGCCGGGTGATGGAGCCTGGTGACGCAATGCTTATCCGGCGTGGGCAGCGCTTTCGCGGCTGGAACCGCGGAACGACAATCTATAGGGGAATTGCCCAGCATTTCTCCTTGGACATCTACGGCAAGCATGACCTGATTGCGCAGATGCAACTGCGACCTCATGTCCGGCTTAAGAAGTGGCCGCTACTGGAGCCGCTGGTGCGACAATATCGCCAGACGGCGCCGCCTTCTTCCCTGACGCTCAGCCAGCATCATCTCTTCATGTATCTGCTGATCGCCTATATCGAGGACGCGTTCATCGGCTGGAACGACAGTGCGACATATCAGACCGAAGGAACCGACGCCCTTGATCTGGCGGTAATGAAGGCTGCGGCGATGATCTCGGCCAATCCTCTCGATCCGGATATCGCGGAACAGGCAGTCGATGCCTCGCCCTTCAATGCTGACTATTTTCTGCGCGAGTTCAAGAAGCGGGTAGGCCACACGCCGCGCAAATACCAGGAGCAGAAGCGCATGGAGCGCGCCATGCATCTGCTGGAGGCGGGGATGCCGGTTGCCAATGCGGCGGCGGACGTCGGTTACGGCGATCCCTATTATTTCTCACGCATGTTCAAGCGTGTCTTCGGGGTCAGCCCGCGTGCGCATGTCGAACGGGTGAAGCGCAACCGGAATGGCGGCTTGCTCCGTTTCGACGAGGCCGAACAGATCAGATTGATGAGCATCGATCCTGGCTGATGCGTGTCAGGGGTTATGCGGCGATATCGTCCGTCTTGGGCTCGCGCGGCTCCATGCCGCGCGGCTTGCCATAGAGGCCGATATTGGCGTCGCCCCAGAGCTTTAGCGCAAGCAGGATCGGTTCCATGCTGCGGCCGAGTTCGGACAGGCTGTATTCCACCTTCGGGGGCACCTGGGCATAGACCTTGCGCTCGATCAGGCCATCGTCTTCCAACTCGCGCAACTGGTTTGTCAGCATGCGCGGGGTTACATTGACGATATGCCTGCGGATTTCGTTGAAGCGCAGGGTTCCCGACAGAAGATGGTACAGCACGACGGACTTCCACTTGCCATCGATGAGACCAATTGCCGCTTCCACCGAGCAGCCGGGAGAGCAATCGAAACGGGAGTGGCGAGCCTTGGCCATAACAGTATCCTTTTTGATACTACGTGCTTTTTTTGTGCGTATTGCACGCTTTTGAATATAGCCCATTTTGGTGACACATCAATCGACACCGCATTCGTCATCAAAAGGAGCAGATCATGAAGGCCATCGGTTACAGAGAAGCGGGCGCAATCGAGCGCGACGAGGCGTTAAAGGACATCGAGCTTCCCCGGCCGGTGCCGAAGGGCCGGGATATTCTCGTCGAGGTCGAAGCGATTTCCGTCAATCCGGTCGATACTAAGGTTCGCAAAGGCGTTTCTCCGGAAGCGGGTGAGTGGAAAATTCTCGGTTGGGATGCGGTCGGCAAGGTGGTGGAGGCCGGACCCGATGCGACGAATTTCAAGATCGGCGACGAGGTGTTTTATGCCGGTTCGCTGATCCGCCCCGGGGCCAACAGCCAGTTTCATCTGGTCGATGAGCGCATCGTGGGGCGGAAGCCGAAGACCCTTTCCAATGCCGAGGCCGCGGCCCTTCCGCTGACGGCGATCACGGCCTGGGAAATGCTGTTCGACCGGCTGGATATCGGCAAGCCGGTGCCGGGTGCGGCCAATGCGATCGTCATCATCGGCGGTGCCGGCGGTGTCGGCTCGATCGCCATCCAGCTCGTACGGGCGCTGAGCGATGTGACGGTGATCGCCACCGCATCGCGGCCGGAAACACAGGAATGGGTGAAGGCGCTCGGCGCTCATCATGTGATCGACCATTCGAAGCCGATCGCAGAGCAGGTCGAAGCGCTTGGGATCGGTGCGCCCGCCTTCGTGTTTTCCACGACAGAAACCCATCGGCACCTGAAGGAGGTGATCGAGCTGATCGCGCCGCAGGGGCGGTTCGGGTTGATCGACGATCCCGAAAGCCTCGATGTGCTCGGCTTCAAGCGCAAGGCCGTTTCCATTCACTGGGAGCTGATGTTTACCCGCTCGATTTTCGAGACCGCCGACATTGCCGAACAGGGCAAGCTGCTCAACGAAGTCTCGCAACTGGTCGATGAGGGCAAGATCCGCACGACGGTGACCGAGACGCTTTCACCGATCAATGCCGCCAATCTGAAGAAGGCGCATGCGGCAATCGAAAGCGGAAAGACCAGAGGCAAGGTCGTGCTTGAAGGTTTCTAAGTTTGTTGGATGGCGTGCCGGTTTTCTGCTGGTACGCCAGCCTCCTTTCGGCTTTTCCTGAATGCCGGATCGCGACCGATCCTTCCGTGCTTTTCCTTCACGCGATCTCACCCGCGAAACCGGGTTTTGACTGGTTAAAAATTCTCCATTGACGACTGACATGTTAGTGCGTTAGCGTTGAGAAATCAGTGGAGGATGACTAATGACACGCTTCGGACTTTCCGTCGCTTTGACTACGCCGTTTGGTGAGGACGGCGAGATACTTATCGACATCATGATCGCGCAGGCCAAGCGCAGCCTCGATGCCGGCTGTGCAAGCTGCACGCTGTTCGGCACGACCGGCGAAGGTTCGTCGATCGGCACGCAGGAGCGCGAACGCGTGCTTGCGGCCTTTATCGATGCGGGTATCGCGCCCGAGCAGATCGTTGTCGGCGTTCTGGTGGATGCTGCCGAAGACGCGGCGCTTCAATCGTCGCAGGCGCTCTCGCGAGGCGTTCGCAACATCCTTCTGGCGCCGCCGTCCTACTTCAAGAATGTCAGCGATGACGGGCTTTTCGGCTGGTATGCCAAAGTCTTCAAGGATCTCGGCAAGCTGGCGCGCGATATCATCGTCTACAACATTCCGTCTGTCACAATGGTGCCGCTCAGCGTTTCGCTTGTCGGCCGATTGAAGCAGGCTTTCCCGGGCATCGTGACGGGCGTCAAGGATTCTTCCGGCGACTGGCCTTACACGCAGGAACTGCTCAAGGCGCATTCGGACCTGATCATCCTGATCGGCGACGAGCGTCATCTGGCAGAGGGTGTCCGCTTGGGTGGGCAGGGTGCAATCTCCGGCATGGCGAATTTCGCCCCGCAAGAGGTCGGCGCGATGGCCAATGAAGGTCGCGACGATGTCCGCGTGGTGGATTTCGTTGCCGAGCTTTTGAAATACCCGGTCACGCCGGCGGTGAAGGCCATGGTGGCGCGTCAGCTTGGTGACGAAAACTGGCTTGCGGTTCGCGCTCCGCTGCTTTCTATATCGAAGGACGGACAGAAGCAGCTCGGCCTTGTCTTCGACGGCCTGTTCCGGACGAAAGCGGCCTGAGGCCGTATGGGCAAATGCCAGGAACAGGACGATGATAGACCAGCGCCACGACCAGCAGACGGAAGAGCCGACGCTCAGGGAAAAGGCTTATGAGAGCTTTACCCGGCACCTTCTGGCGCGCGACGTGCGCCCGGGGCAGTTCGTTTCCCAACGTCATCTGGTCGAGCTGACCGGGCTGACACTCGGCGCCATCCGCGAACTTATACCGCGGCTGGAGGCAGAGGGGCTGATCAAGACCGTGCCCCAGCGCGGTCTGCAGATTGCCCATATCGACCTGAACCTGATCCGCGAAGCCTTTCAGCTGCGTCTTTTCCTCGAGAAGGAAGCGGTTGCGCTGTTCGTCCAGACGGCTTCGGATGACGCGGTGGAAAAACTTATCCGGCAACACCGGGAAATCTCGGATGCCATCGCTGCGGGCAATGAAACGCCCGAACTCGATGCTCATGCGCAGGCTGTCGACTGGGGCATGCATGATGCCTTCGTCGCTGCACTCGACAATGCCATCATCTGGAACGTCTATCGGGTCAACTCGATCAAGATGCGCCTGATCAATCAGGAACGTTTCCGTATCAACGGCCGTGTCGCACCCGTCATGGGCGAGCATATGGCCGTGCTCGAAGCAATCAAGTGTCGTTCTGCCGACGGTGCCGTCGAGGCGCTCGTCAAGCATATCGGCCATGCAAGGGATCGTGCCTTGAGACTTTAAATACACGCGAAGCCGGGGTGAGGAGACCCCGGCGAAACCTGGAGGAGGAATATATGACATCTTCGTTCTTTACACCGACACGCCGGAGTTTTCTGGCGGGATCGGCAGCCCTTGGCGCCGCCGGGCTGATCGGATCGCGGCCGGCATCCGCCGCCGTCGACTGGAAGCGCTTTGCCGGCACCACGCTGGAAGTGAACCTGGTCAAGAGCCCGCGCGGCGAGACCATCCTGAAATATATCAGCGAGTTCGAGGCCCTGACCGGTATCAAGGTCAATGCCGAGGCGACGCCTGAACAGCAGCAGCGCCAGAAGACGACGATCGAACTGTCTTCCGGTCGCCCGAGCTTCGACGTCGTGCACCTGAGCTATCACGTGCAGAAGCGGCAGTTCGAAAAGGGCGGCTGGCTGGCTGACCTTTCCGGTTACTTCAAGGACCCGTCGCTCACCGATCCGTCGCTGGTCGAGGGCGATTTCGCCGAAGCTGCGCTGAAATTCGCCAAGGATGCCGATGGCAAGCTGCGCACGCTGCCATTCTCGGTGGATTACTGGATCGTCTACTGGAACAAGGAACTCTTCGAAAAGAAGGGCCTGAAATATCCGACGACCTTTGATGAAATGGTGACCGCTGCCGAAGCGCTGACCGACAAGTCCGAAGGCACCTACGGTTTTGTTGCCCGCGGCCTGAAGAATGCCAATACGCCGGTCTGGACCTCGTTCATGCTGGGTTACGGTGCAACTCCGATTGATGCCAGCGGCAAGCTCAATACGACATCGGAAGGTGCTGTCGAGGCGGCCAAGCTCTATCAGCGGCTGATGTCCAAGTCGGCGCCGGTCGGTGTTTCGGGCTTCAACTGGGCCGAAGCACAGTCTGCATTCCTGCAGGGCAAGATCGGCATGTGGTTCGATGGCGTCGGTTTCGCACCGCCGATCGAAGATCCGCAGAAGTCGCGTGTCGTCGGCAAGGTCGGTTACGGCGTGATGCCGGCAGGCCCGAAGGCTCAGGCTGCAGCGACGACCGGTGACGGTATCGGTGTGACCGCTGCCAGCAAGAACAAGGAAGCCGCCTACCTCTTCTGCCAGTGGGCGATTTCCCATGAAATGGGTGCCCGCCTGTTGCAGGCCGGTGCCGGCGTGCCGTTCCGTCAGTCGATCCTCGAGGACGCAAAGGTACGTGAAGGCGTGAAGATGCCGGCAGCATGGGTGGATGCGGTCGTTGCCTCCGGCAAGATCTCGCAGCTCGCGCTCCCGGTCATCATCCCGGTCACGGAATTCCGCGACATTTACGGGGTGGGCCTCACCAACATGATCGGCGGTGCCGATCCCGCGAAGGAACTGGAATCGGCAACCGCTCAATTCGAGCCGGTGCTTGCCCGAAGCGAGGGATAATGGCGTCCGTGACCATAGAACCCACCGCGGCCAGGGATCTGGCCGCAAAGGGGGGCAAGCCGCAAAGGCTTGCTCCCAACTACTGGCCCTTTGTGGTGCCCGCCCTGGTGGTCATCGGCGCGGTCATCGTTTTCCCCTGGGTGTTTACCCTCTGGATGAGCGTCAATTCATGGACGCTCGGGCAGGAGCAGACATTTGCAGGCCTGGACAACTACATCCGGCTTGCCGGCGACATGCGGTTCTGGGAATCCATGTGGCATACGTTGGTCTATACGGCGCTGTCGGTTATCGCGCCGCTGATCCTCGGAACGCTCGCAGCCCTGATCTTCGACGGTGAATTCCCGTTGCGCGGCTTCCTGCGCGGGGTCTTCGTCATGCCGATGATGGCGACGCCGGTGGCTATCGCGCTTGTCTGGACGATGATGTTCCACCCGCAGCTCGGTGTGCTCAACTATCTTCTGTCGCTGGTCGGCATCGGCGCGCAGGAATGGATCTACAACCAGTCGACCGTCATTCCGGCACTGGTTCTGGTGGAGACCTGGCAATGGACGCCGCTGATCATGCTGATCGTTCTCGGCGGTCTGGCTGCCGTTCCGCGCGAACCCTATGAGAGCGCCGAGATCGACGGCGCCAATGCCTGGCAGAAGTTCCGCTACCTGACGCTGCCGATGATCGCGCCCTTCCTGATGATTGGTGTCATTATCCGTAGTATCGATGCGGTCAAAAGCTTTGACATCATCTATGCGATGACGCAGGGCGGGCCGGGTACGGCTTCGGAGACGATCAACATCTATCTCTACAACACCGCCTTCTCCTACTATGACATCGGTTACGGCTCGGCCATGGCGGTTGTCTTCTTCTTCGTCATCATCGCGCTCTCCTTCGTTCTGATGATGGTTCGTGCGCGCACCAACTGGTCGGACATGGAGGAACGCTGATGATCCCCAAAATGACACATAGGATGTGGAACCGTCTCGGCCTGTTCTTCGTGGCCCTGGTGATGATTTCGCCGGTCATCCTGTTCTTCGTCTGGATGATCTCGCTGTCGCTCAAGTATGAGATCGACAACGGCGCCTATCCGCCGATCCTGATCCCGGAAAACATCGCCTGGTCCAACTATGCGAAAGTGTTCGAGGAGAACAATTTCCTCCTCTATTTCTGGAACTCGATCCTTGTGACCGGCGCTGCAACCATTCTTGCCCTCGTGATCGGCGTTCCCGCCGGTTACGGGATCGCGCGGCTGAAGGCTGAAAAGGCGGCGATGGTGATCATGATCGCCCGCATGACGCCCGGCCTGTCATTCCTGATCCCGCTCTTCCTGCTGTTCCAATGGATGAACCTGCTTGGAACCTTGTGGCCGCAGATCATCATCCATCTGGTCGTCACCGTGCCGATCGTCGTGTGGATCATGATCGGGTATTTCGAGACGACCCCCAAGGAGCTCGAGGAGGCTGCAAGCATCGATGGTGCGACATCCTGGCAGGTGTTTCGCCTGGTGGCGCTGCCGATTGCCAAGCCCGGCATCGTCGTCGCCTTCATCCTGGCGGTGATCTTCTCCTGGAACAACTTTGTCTTCGGCATCGTGCTCGCCAGCCGCGAAACGCGAACCCTGCCGGTGGCCGTCTACAACATGCTCTCCTTCGAGCAGGTCAGCTGGGGGCCGCTGGCCGCTGCCGCCCTGATCGTCACCCTGCCGGTTCTGGTGCTGACCATGTTTGCCCAGAAGCAGATCGTCGCGGGCCTGACCGCCGGTGCGGTCAAGGGCGGCTGAGAGCAATAGATAACGACCCGAAAATCGGGAGGATTTTCAAATGGCAACAGTCAATATCCAGAACATCCAGAAACGCTACGGAGCAGTCGAGATCATTCGCGACCTGAGCGTCGATATTGCCGACGGCGAGTTCGTCGTGCTGGTCGGCCCGTCCGGCTGCGGCAAATCCACGCTTTTGCGCATGGTGGCGGGTCTCGAAGACGTTACCGGCGGCGCGATCCGCATCGGGCCGCGGGAGGTTTCTCATCTTCCGGCGCGCGACCGCGACATCGCCATGGTGTTCCAGAACTACGCGCTTTATCCGCATATGACGGTGGCGGAAAACATGGCCTTCGCGCTGAAGCTCAAGAAGGCCGATGTCAACGAGACGCGCAGGAAGGTCGAGAATGCCGCCGGCATTCTCGGGCTGGGCAAGCTGCTTGACCGGTATCCGCGCCAGCTTTCCGGCGGCCAGCGCCAGCGTGTCGCCATGGGCCGTGCGCTGGTGCGCGATCCGCAGGTGTTTCTGTTCGACGAGCCGCTTTCCAACCTCGATGCCAAGCTCCGTGTGCAGATGCGCGCCGAGATCAAGGCGCTGCACCAGCGGATCGGCACGACGATCATCTATGTCACCCACGACCAGATCGAAGCCATGACCATGGCCGACAAGATCGTCGTGCTGCAGGAAGGCAATATCGAGCAGGTCGGTGCGCCGCTCGATCTCTACGATCGTCCCGCAAACCTGTTCGTCGCCGGTTTCATCGGCTCGCCGGCGATGAACTTCGTCGAAGGCAAAATAGAAGAAGGCGTGTTCCGTAGCGACAAGGGTCTCGTCCTGCCGCTGCCGGCCGGCGCCGATCCGGCAAAGCTCGGCGGCAAATCGCTGGTCTACGGCATTCGCCCCGAACATATCCGCGCCGACAATGCCGGCGGTGTGCAGGGACGTGTCGAGATCGTCGAAGGGACGGGTTCGGAAATTTTTGCCCGTGTGGCCGGCCATGGCGAGCAGATCTCCTGCCTATTCCGTGAACGCCTGAGCATCCATTTCGGCGACGAGATCGGATTGGCTGTCGATCCGAGCAAGGCGCATCTGTTCGACAAGGTGAGCGGCCAGCGGCTCTGAGACAAATGAGGGGCGGTGTGATTGCCGCCCCTTACATCTTTCAGGAACTCTTTTCAAAGAGATGGACTGCAGAGCGCGCCATGCGCTTTCTGGTCCTGCCATTGCGGATAACTGACATGACCTCATTCATCGGAATTGACGTCGGCACCGGAAGCGCCCGTGCCGGGATTTTTGATGCGCAAGGGACTTTGCTCGCGGCGCATTCGCAGGCGATCGCGACCGAAAAGCCGAAGCAGGATTTCGTCAATCAATCCTCGCGCGACATCTGGGCGGCGATATGCACCTGCGTGAAGAAGGCGATGGCGGATGCCGGGCTTGCCGCCTCCGATATCGCTGGCATCGGGTTCGACGCCACCTGCTCGCTGGTCGTGCTGGACGGCAACGGCGAGCCGGTGACCGTCAGCCCCGGCGGTGATGACGACTGGAACATCATCGTGTGGATGGACCACCGCGCGATCGGCGATGCAGAGCAGATCAACGCGCTGAAAAGCCCGGTTCTCGATTATGTCGGCGGTGTCATCTCGCCCGAGATGGAGACGCCGAAACTGCGCTGGCTGAAACGCGAGATGCCGCAGAGTTTTGCCCGCGCGCATGCGTTTTTCGACCTGCCCGACTGGCTGGTCCACAAGGCGACAGGTGAAGATATCCGTTCGCTGTGCAGCACCGTGTGCAAGTGGACCTATCTCGGCCAGAACGGTTTGGCCGGCGAGGGCTGGGACAAGGCCTATTTCGAAAGCGCCGGGATTGCCGAACTTGCGGCCGACAATTTTCGCGCGATCGGCAACCGGTTTGCCGCACCCGGCAACAAGGTCGGATCGCTTTCGGATGCAGCAGCCGCAGACCTCGGGCTTGCGCCGGGAACGGCGGTTGCCGCCAGCCTGATCGATGCCTATTCCGGTGCGCTCGGCACGATGGGTGTGGATCTTGGCGACGGCGCGCTCGATGACCGGTTAGCGCTGATCGCCGGCACGTCTTCCTGCCACATCACCGTCAGCGAAAAGCCGGCCTTCGTGCCGGGTGTCTGGGGGCCTTATTTCTCCGTCCTGCTGCCGGGTCTCTGGGCTAACGAGGCGGGACAATCGGCTGCCGGCGCGCTGATCGACCGGGTGATCGATGGCCATGCGGCGATCCATGAAGCGCGGGAGATGGCGAAGGCGGAAGGCATTTCGGTGTTTGCCCTGTTCGATCGCCGGCTCGAGGCGATGGCCGAAGACGGCGAGACGGCGACACTGACGAAATCGCGGCATGTGCAGCCGGATTTCCACGGCAACCGTTCGCCGCTTGCGGACCCGTTGCGCAAGGGCGGGATTACCGGCCTGTCGCTTGACCGCGGGCTGGACGATCTGGCGCTCGATTATCTGGCGACGCTGCAGGCGCTGGCTTACGGCACACGCCATATCATCGCGGAGATGCGCGCCAATGGCGTCACCGTCGATACGCTGGTCGTCAGCGGCGGTCTGGCCCAGAACAGGCTTTTCCTACGCGAGCATGCGGATGCGACGGGCTGCGCGATCGTGGTGCCGGACCAGCGCGAGCCGGTTCTGGTCGGCAGCGCCATGCTGGGCGCTGTGGCGAGCGGCCATTATGCCGACCTGCCTGCCGCCATGCGTGCCATGAGTGGCCCCGGCAGCCGAATTTCTCCGCGTGGGGGCGAGATCGCCACCTATCACGACCGCAAATATCACGTCTTCCGCCGCATGCAGGAGGACTTTGTTGCCTATGCCGAGCTGATGGCCGGCGCTGATCATTGATTTAAGGGATGAGGAACATGACCAAGGAAATTGCACTTTTCGCCAGCGGCGACCTTCGCCTGTCCGCCAACCAGCAATGCTGGGCGACGCAGGATGCGATGGAGAAGAAACTCGGAGAAGTGCTTGCCAGCCTCGGCTATACGGTGAAGCGCGCTCACGCCTACAAGCCGGAAGAAGGCCACGGTTTTCTCGCCTCGCAGCGCGAAGGCATGGATGCGTTTGCGAAGATAGATCCCAATGTGCCGGTGATCGTGGCGGAATCCGTCTGGCAATATTCGCACCATGTGCTTGCCGGTCTCACCAGCCACAAGGGACCGATCCTGACGGTCGCCAACTGGTCCGGCCAATGGCCGGGTCTGGTCGGCTTGCTCAATCTCAACGGCTCGCTGACCAAGGCGGGTGTTATCTATTCCTCGCTATGGAGCGAGACCTTTGACGATTATTTCTTCCGTAGCGGTCTTTCCCAATGGCTGTCGGAAGGCACGGTTGACCATGACACGAGCCATGTGACTCCGTTCAAGGCCGGCAACGTGCCGCAGGATCTCAAGGATCTGGCGAAGGAGATCGCGCAAGATTTCCGCGCCAACAAGGTCATCCTCGGCATTTTCGACGAGGGCTGCATGGGCATGTATAATGCCATAGTGCCGGATGAACTCCTGATGCCGCTTGGCATCTTCAAGGAGCGCCTGTCGCAGTCGGCGCTTTATTTCGCCACCAATCAGGTTCCGGTAGAGGAAGGCCGCGCCGTCTATCAGGACCTGCTCACCAAGGGCATGACGTTCCATCTCGGGACCGATCCGAAGCAGGAACTGACCGAGGATCAGGTGATCGACCAGTGCCGGATGTATATCGCGGCCGTGCGCATTGCCGAGGATTTCGGCTGCGAGGCGATCGGCATCCAGTATCAGCAGGGCCTCAAGGATCTGCTGCCGGCATCCGATCTGGTGGAGGGCATTCTCAACGATGACGGGCGTCCGGATGTCAAAGGCCGGGACGGCAAGGTCATCCGGCAGGGCAAGGCGATCGTGCATTTCAACGAGGTGGATGAGTGCGCCGGTCTCGACGGGCTGATGACCAACCGGCTGCATCGGGCGCTCGGTCAGCCGGTGGAAAACACCCTGCATGATCTGCGCTGGGGCGGCGTCGACCCGACCGGTACGGTCGATGGGTTTGTCTGGGTGTTCGAGATTTCCGGTGCGGCCCCGCCTGCCCATCACGAAGGCGGCTGGGCCGGATCGGACAGTATGCGCCAGCCGCCGATGTTCTTCCCCGCAGGCGGCGGGACCTTGCGTGGCATTGCAAAACCCGGCGAGATCGTGTGGTCGCGCATTTTCGTCGAGGATAACCGGCTGAAGATGGATATCGGCCGCGGCCAGGCCGTGTCCTTGCCGAAGGAAGAGACCGAGCGCCGGTGGAAGTCCACCAACGAGCAGTGGCCGATGATGCATGCGGTGCTGACGGGTGTTTCCCGCGACCAGATGATGGCACGTCACAAGGCCAATCATATCCAGGTTGTCTACGCGAATTCGACGGCGGAAGCGGATCGGGCCGCACTTGCCAAGGCCGCACTTGCGGCCGAGCTCGGGCTTGAAGTGAATTTCTGCGGCATCGATCTGGGCTGAGCGATTTGCTGGCGATCGAATTTCGGGGGAGGGCGATGCATTCGCCCTCCTTTCTGTTGAGGTTAAAATGCCTGCGTTTGCCGCAGCATGCGGATGATGGCTGAAAAGTCCTCCGTGCCGTGGCCGTAGCGGTCGAATTCCGCGTAAATCTCGGCGGCATGTGCGCCGAGCGGGGTTCTGGCACCGGAATGACTGGCTGCTTCCTGTGACAGCATCAGGTCCTTGAGCATCAATGCGGCAGCAAATCCCGGTTTGTAATCGTTGTTTGCCGGTGAGGTCGGCACCGGGCCGGGGACGGGGCAATAGGTCGTCAGCGACCAGCATTGGCCGGACGAGGTGGAGGCCACGTCGAACAAGGCCTGATGCGACAGGCCGAGCTTTTCGGCCAGAACGAAGGCTTCTGCGACGCCGATCATCGAAATGCCGAGGATCATGTTGTTGCAGATCTTTGCTGCCTGGCCGGAGCCGTTGCCGCCGCAATGGACAATTTTTTTGCCCATGGCTTCGAGGATCGGTTTCCCCGAGGCAAAGGCGTCATCCGAACCGCCGACCATGAAGGTGAGCGTGCCCGCCGCAGCACCCGTCGTGCCACCGGAGACGGGAGCGTCGAGCGAGGGGCAGTTCATGGCGCCGGCGAGACCGTGAGCTTGCCTTGCGCTGTCCACATCCACGGTCGAGCAATCGATGAGAAGGGTGCCTTCCTCCACCAGCGTGGCGAGATCGGTCCAGACGGAGACGACGTGCTGGCCCTTGGGCAGCATGGTGATAACGCATTCGGCGTCCCTTACCGCCTCAGTGAGCGATACGGCCGGATAGACACCGGCTTCGGCGGCAGCTTTCACTGAAGCTTCGGAGAGATCGAAGCCGGAGACCGCATGCCCTGATTTCACCAGGTTTGCGGCCATCGGGCCGCCCATGTTTCCGAGGCCGATGAATGCGATCCGGGTCATGTCTTCTCTCCCTTTTATCTTGCGCCGATTGTCGTCAGCGATTGTCCGCGAGGATCATCTCGGCTGCCTTTTCGGCGATCATGATCGTCGGCGAATTGGTGTTGCCGGAGGTGATATTCGGCATGATCGAGGCATCGGCGATGCGCAGCCGCCCGAGTGCGCGAAGTTTCAGCCGCGGATCGACGACGCTGTCGGGATCAGCGCCCATGCGGGCGGTGCCGACCGGGTGAAAGATCGTCGTGCTGATCTCGCCGGCGGCGCGCTCCAGATCCGCATCGGTCTCGTATGCCGGGCCGGGCCTGTATTCCTGGGGGGCGTAGCGGGCAAAGGCCGGTTTTTTGACGATCTCGCGGGTGAGGCGGATCGACCTTACCGCGACATTACGGTCGGCTGCCGTCGAGAGATAGTTGGGGCGGATGGCCGGTGCAGCAGAAAAATCCGGGCCTTTCAGATGTACCGAGCCGCGGCTTTCGGGCCTCAGATTGCAGACACTCGCCGTCATCGCCGGGAAGGCGTGGACGGGTTCTCCGAACCGGTCGAGCGAGACCGGCTGGACGTGATATTCGAGATCGGCGGTTTCCTTGTCCGGCCCGGACTTGGTGAAGATGCCGAGCTGGCTCGGGGCCATTGACATCGGGCCGGAGCGTTTAAGCGCATATTCCAGCCCGATTGCCGCCTTTCCGAGCAGCCGGGATGCCTTTTCGTTCAGCGTCGGGACACCGGTGACCTTGTAGACGAGGCGAAGCTGAAGGTGGTCCTGCAGGTTTTCTCCGACGCCTTTGACCTCTTTCACCGTCTCGATGCCGGCCTCGGAGAGTATGTCGCCGCGGCCAATGCCGGAGAGCTCCAGCACATGCGGCGTGCCGATCGCACCGGCGGAGAGGATGGTCTCGCGACGGGCATGTGCGGTCTTTGTGATGCCGTCATGCTGGAATTCAACGCCCTTCACTTCGCCGGTCTCGACGATCAGTTTTCGCACATGCGCCTTGGTCAGGACGTTGAGGTTCGGGCGTTTCATCGCCGGGCGCAAAAAGGCTTTCGATGTGTTCCAGCGGATGCCTGAGCGCTGGTTGACGTCGAAATAGCTGGAGCCTTCGTTATCGCCGCGGTTGAAATCGTCGATGGCGGGGATGCCGGCTTCTTCGGCCGCTTTCTGGAAGGCGTCGAGCACGGCCCAGCGGACCCGTGCCTTTTCCACCCGCCATTCGCCGCCGGCACCATGCATCTGATCGGCGCCCTTGTAGAAATCCTGGCTCTTCTTGAAGAGCGGCAGAACATCATCCCAGCCCCAGCCGGTACAGCCCATTTGTCGCCAGAGATCATAGTCGCGTGCCTGGCCGCGCATATAGATCATGCCGTTGATCGACGAGCATCCGCCGAGCAGTTTTCCGCGCGGATAAGAGAGTGAGCGGCCGTTCAGGCCATCTTCCTTCTCGGTCGCAAAACACCAGTCGGTGCGCGGGTTGTTGATGCAGTAGAGGTAACCGACCGGGATATGGACCCAGTGGTAATTGTCATTGCCACCGGCTTCCAGCAGCAGGACGCGATTGCGGCTGTCATCCGACAGACGGTTGGCGAGCACGCAGCCGGCGCTGCCTGCACCGATAATGATGTAATCGTAGGTTTCCATGTTGCTCGCCGATCAGCGCCTGTGCTCGAAGCCGAGTTTCCGTCCCAGCCTCGAGGCATAGAATTCGCCGATAATGCCGCGGCGGAAGAGGAGGACGCAGACCATGAAGACGACGCCGGTGATGATGGTGACCGGGAATTGCGAGGTGGCCAGATAGTTCTGCAATGTCACGACGAGGCCTGCGCCGAAGATCGGGCCGATCAGGGTGCCGATACCGCCGAGAAGCGTCATGAGGATAACTTCGCCGGACATCTGCCAGCCGACATCGGTGAGCGTGGCGAACTGGAAGACCAGCGCCTTGGTGCCGCCGGCCATCCCCGCCAGCGCTGCCGACATGACGAAGGCGCCGAGCTTGTAGCGGGCCACCGAATAACCGAGCGAAATGGCGCGCTGTTCATTTTCGCGGATCGATTTGAGGATCATGCCGAAGGGCGAGTTGATGAAGCGCCAGATGACGATCATGCCGATCAGGAATACGGCAAGCACGAAGTAATACATGCTGGTCGTGTTGTTGAGATCGATAAATCCGAAGAGATGGCCGCGCGGCACGGACTGGATGCCGTCTTCTCCATGGGTGAAGGATGCCTGCAGGCAGAAAAAGAAGAACATCTGCGACAGTGCCAGCGTGATCATGGCGAAATAGATTCCCTGCCGGCGGATGGCGAAAAAGCCCATGACCAGGCCGAGCATTGCTGCACCCGCAACGCCGATAAGGATGCCGATCTCCGGCGTGACGCCCCATTCCTTCACCACATGGGCTGTGAAATAGGCGGCCCCCCCGAAGAAGGTCGCGTGGCCGAAGGAGAGAAGCCCGGTGTAACCGAGCAGAAGATTGAAGGCGCAGGCAAAAAGCGCGAAGCACAGGAGCTTCATCAGAAAGATCGGGTAGAAAAACAGAGGGGCCACGATCAAGAGGACAAGGCCGATGCCGAGAAAGGCCGCATAGGCTTTCGAGGCGGTTGCCGAACGCTCCGTGCGGGCGGCCTTTGCGGTGGTGGTCGAATGGACGACATGGCTCATGGGTTCGCCTCGCTCAGGCATCGCGGCCGAAAAGGCCGGCAGGGCGGATGAGAAGCACGATCGCCATGATCACGAAGATCACGATATTCGAGGCTTCCGGATAAAAGACCTTGGTCAGGCCCTCGGCGATACCGAGCATGTAGCCGGTGACGATGGCGCCCATGATCGAGCCCATGCCGCCGACCACGACCACGGCAAAAACGACGATGATGATGTTGGATCCCATCAGCGGCGAGACCTGGTAGATGGGAGCGGCCAGCACGCCGGCAAAGGCTGCAAGGCCGGCACCGAGCGCATAGGTCAGCGTCAAAAGCATCGGCACGTTGACGCCAAAAGCCTGGACCAGTGTCGGGTTTTCGGTGGCGGCCCGCAGATAGGCTCCGAGCTTGGTCTTCTCGATCAGCAGCCACGTGCCGATACAGGCGATCAGCGACACGACGACCACCCAGCCGCGATAGTTGGGCAGGAACATGAAGCCGAGATTGGTGGCGCCGGTGAGTGCCGGCGGCGGGGCGTAGGGCTGGCCGGACGAGCCGTAGAGATAACGGAACGTGCCCTCGATCGTCAGCGCTAGGCCGAAGGTGAAGAGCAGGCCATAGAGATGATCGAGCTTGTAGAGCCGCGACAGGAGCAGCCGCTCGATGACTGCGCCGAACAGGCCGACGACGATCGGCGCCAGCAGAAGCGCGAACCAGTAGTTGATACCGAAATATTGCAGCATCAGCATCGCGACGAAGGCGCCGAGCATATATTGCGCGCCATGGGCGAAGTTGATGACGCGCAGCAGGCCGAAGATGACCGCGAGGCCGAGGCTCAGGAGCGCGTAGAAGGAGCCGTTGATCAGGCCGATAAGGAGCTGGCCCATGAAGGCTTGGAGAGGGATGCCGAAGATCATGGTCATGATTTTACCTCCTCATTCCTGTGCTCGTCACAGGAATCCAGCCACGCGAAGTCTTTCGCGTGAAAGGTCTCCCCCGCGCCGCAGACGCGGCGCTGCTGGATCCCTGTGACGAGCACAGGGATGAGTGAGGGTGAGGATAGGCCTCGTCTAGCATCACACGCTGCCGCTGAAGTTGAGAGACTGCCCCTCACCCTAGCCCTCTCCCCGCGAGCGGGGAGAGGGGACGTGCCCCGCACAATGCTGGAGAGGGGCGGAAACGTCGCGGCTCGTGTCCTTCTCCCCGTGATAACGGGGAGAAGGTGCCGGCAGGCGGATGACGGGCGGCTTGTTTTCGTATGTGGAGCCGCAGTCACATGTTTAAGAAACCCAACCATCCCTCACACCCCCAAAACCTTGTGCAGCGTATCCATGCGCTGCGGCAGTTCCCCGACCGGAAAATCAGCCACCATCTTGCCGTGGTCCATCAGGTAGAAGCGATCCGCCACGCGGCTGGCGAAGCGGAAGTTCTGTTCGACCATCAACACCGTCATGCCGCGCTGCTTTAGCGTCTTCAGAACCTCACCGATGCGCTGGACGATGACCGGGGCCAGCCCTTCCGTCGGTTCGTCGAGGATCAGGAGTTTGACGCCGGTGCGCAGGATGCGGGCGATGGCGAGCATCTGCTGTTCGCCGCCGGAAAGCTTGGTGCCGGGGCTGGATCGCCGTTCGTGGAGGTTCGGAAAGAGCGCGTAAATCTCGTCGAGCGGCATGCCGCCTTCGGCGACGACCGGCGGCAGCATCAGGTTCTCGTCCACGGTCAGCGTCGAGAAGATGCCGCGCTCCTCGGGCACGAAACCAAGGCCCGCATGGGCGGTCCGGTGCAAGGGCACGCCGAGCATATCCTTGCCGGCAAAGCGGATTTCGCCCTTGCGCTCGCGGATGATGCCCATGATGGTTCGAAGCGTCGTCGTCTTGCCGACGCCGTTGCGGCCCAAAATGGTGATCGTTTCGCCTTCGCCGACAGTCATGTTGACGCCGTGCAGGATGTGGCTTTCGCCATACCAGGCATTGAGGTTGGAGACTTCGAGAAGCGGTTTTGCCATCACGCGTCCTCCGTGCCCATATAGGCGAGCCTTACGCGTTCATCCTGCGAGACCGCAGCATAGTCGCCTTCCGCAAGGATTTCGCCGCGCTGCAGAACCGTGACGTGGTGACAGATGTCGGCCACGACCGAGAGATTGTGTTCCACCATCAGCACGGCGCGGGTCTTTGCCACCTCGCGGATGATGTTGGAGACGGTGCCGATATCCTCTTGGCCCATGCCGGCCATCGGTTCGTCGAGCAGCAGCACTTTCGGGTCGAGCGCCAGCGTGGTGGCGATTTCGAGCACACGTTTGCGACCGTAGGAAAGATCGGCGGCGATCGCATTGCGTTCGCGTTTCAGCCCGACGGTTTCGATCAGTTCGTCTGCCCGGTCGTTCAGCCGGTCGAGCGCGGAGGTCGGCAGCCAGAACTGGGTGGAAAGGCCGTTCGGACGCTGCAGCGCCACGCGGATATTGTCGAGGACGGTCAGATGCGGAAAAACCGCGGAAATCTGGAACGAGCGGACCAGACCCATGCGGGCCACCTTGTCCGGCGGGGTTTTGGTGATGTCGGTTCCCAGAAGCGTGATCGAGCCTGCGGTCGGCTGCAGGAATTTGGTGAGTAGATTGAACACAGTCGTCTTGCCCGCACCATTCGGGCCGATCAGCGCGTGGACGCGGGCGTCGTGGATATCGAGATCGACATCCCTTACCGCCGCAAAAGCGCCAAAACTCTTGGAGAGACCGCGGGCGGACAAGACCACCCGCGGCTCCTCGTGCAGTTCCTGAACAGGCACTGCCATTATTTCACCAGCTCGCAACCGGCCTTGGCAGGATCGAGATAGGCATCCTTGCCGGGGATCGTGGCGAGCACGTTGTAATAGTCGAAGGGTTCCTTGCTGTCGGCCGGTTTCTTGACCTGCAGAAGATACATGTCGTGGATCATGCGGCCATTGGCTGCGACTGTGCCGCCGCGGCCGAAAAAGTCGTCGACGGGCATGTCGCGCATGGCCTTGGCCACCGCATCCGCATCGTCGGAACCGGCTTTTTCAACCGCTTTCAGATAATGGGTCACCGCCGAATAGGTGCCGGCATGAACCATGTTCGGCATTCTCTGTGTCTTGGCGAAGAATTTCTTGCCGAATTCGCGGCTCTTGTCGTCGAGGTTCCAGTAGTAGCCCTCGGTCAGCGTCAGGCCCTGCGCGGCTTCAAGGCCGAGGCCATGCACTTCTGCGAGGGTGAAGAGCAGTGCCGCGAGGTTCTGGCCGCCCTGTGTGATGCCGAATTCGGCGGCCTGCTTGATTGAGTTGGCGGTGTCGAGGCCGGCATTGGCAAGGCCAACCACCTTTGCACCGGAAGACTGTGCCTGCAGCAGGAAGGACGAGAAATCCTGGCTGGAGAGCGGATGGCGCACCGAGCCGAGCACCTTGCCGCCATTGGCCTTCACGTAATCGCTCGTCTGCTGCTCCAGCGAATAGCCGAAGGCATAGTCGGCGGTCAGGAAGAACCAGCTGTCGCCGCCCTGTTTGACCATCGCACCACCTGTGCCGACCGCGAGCGCATGGGTGTCATAGGCCCAGTGGAAACCGTAGGGGGTGCAGGCCTTGCCTGTGAGATCGACGGTGGCTGCACCGGTATTGATGGTGATCTTTTTCTTTTCCTTGGACAACGCCTGAACGGCAAGACCGACCGACGAGGTAGTCAGGTCCATGATCGCATCGACCTGCTCGGTGTCATACCACTGGCGAGCAATGTTGGAGGCGACGTCCGGCTTGTTCTGGTGGTCGGCGTTTACGAGTTCGACCGGGACACCCAGCACCTTCCCGCCGTAATCCTCGATCGCCATCTTGGCAGCCTCGACCGACGATTTTCCGCCGAAATCGGCATAGACGCCCGATTGGTCGTTCAGGATGCCGATCTTAACCTTGCCGTCGGATGCGGATTGAGCAAATGCAGTGCCGCTCGCCAGCAGCACGGCTAGCGACGTCAGGAACGTCTTACGCATAAGGTCTCCTCCCAAGAGATTGCAGAGCGCTATCTGTTCAAAATTGGCAGGCCGCCCTCCTCAAAGCAGCACTTCCATAAGCACATGGTTGAGGAAAACAGCCGTTGACGCAAGAAGCTCGCCACTATTAATTGCAAACAGCATCTGTGCATTTTTGAACAGATCGGCTCGGACCGGGGAGGGTTTATGAGCGGCAATCCCATTTTCACCTGGGATGACCTGCAGTATTTTCTGGCGGTTGCCCGCACGGGACAATTGTCAACGGCGGCGCGCCACCTGCGCACCAGCCATGCCACCGTCTCGCGCCGGATCGACCGGCTGGAATTTGCCCTCAAGGTCAAGCTTTTCGAGCGCAATCCGCGTGGTTACGTGCTGACAGCGGTTGGGCAACGGTTCGTCGAGACGGCGGAGCGGATGGAGGGGGAGGCCGACCGGTTGCAGGCGGAGATCACGTCAGGCAATGCGGCCCATCAGGGTGTCGTGCGGTTAAGTGCGCCGGAAGGTTTTTCGAACTTCTTTCTCGCCCATCATCTCGGAGATTTTACCACGCGGCATCCGAGCCTTTCGCTGGAACTGGTGACGATCCAGCAGATCATGTCGCTGTCACGCAAGGAGGCGGATATCGCGGTGGCGCTCGATCCGCCGAAGGCCGGGCCTTACCTGATCGAGAAGATCACCGACTACAAGCTCAACATCTATGGATCCAAGCGCTATCTGGCAGGTGCAGCCCCGCTAAAGCGGCGGGAGGATCTGCTCGACCATCCGTTCATCGGTTATATCGAAGACATGATCTTCGCGCCGGGGCTGGATTATCTCGGCGACGTGCATCCCGGCATCAAGCCGAAATTCCAGAGCTCCAGCATTTTCGCGCAATTGACCGCAACGTTGAATGGGCTGGGGCTCTGCATCCTGCCGCATTTCATCGCCAGCCGGCAGCCCGAACTGGAGATCGTTTTGCCGCGCGAGGTGCAACTGACGCGGCATTACTACATCGTGCGCCATCGTGACATGAGCCGGGTTCCGCGGGTGCGGGCGGTTGCTGATTATCTGACGGCGCTGGTGCAGGACAATCAGGATGCGTTTGTGGGAGGCTGATGTCTCGGCCTCCCTGCCAATTGCATTTTTTTGTTTTACGCAATTCCGGATGCAAAACCGATTGCCACTTCTGCTGGAATTGCTCGAGCTTCAGAAGCTGGTGATGACGGCGATGCCGGGCGTCTCGGCCTTGTCGAGATTGACCAGCTCGGACACGCCTTCGGTGAGGCTTATACGCTTCGAGATCAGCTGCTGCGGTTTCATTCTGCCCGCAGTCAGCATCGAGAGCATTGCGTCGTAGCGCCAGGCCTGCATGCCGTGGCTGCCGTAAATTTCCAGCTCGTGGCCGATGACCTGCGCCATCGGGATCTGCGGGGTCGAATGCGCGCCGAGCATCAGGCCGACCTGAACGTGGCGGCCACGGCGGCGCAGGTTCTTGATCGAGTTGAAGCAGGTTGTCGGGTGGCCGAGCGCATCGATCGAGACATGCGCGCCACCCTTGGTGATTTCCCGCACGGCCTCGACAACGTCCGGCACCGAACTGCCATTGATGGTGGCGACGGCGCCGCATTGGCGCGCCATCGCCAGCTTGTCTTCGGTCAGGTCGATGCCGATGACGTTTGCACCGAGGGCCGTCGCGATCATGATTGCCGAAAGGCCAACGCCGCCGCAGCCGTGAACGGCCACCCAGTCGCCGGGGCCGGTGCGCGCCTGATCGGCAACGGCGCGGAAGGAGGTGGCGAAACGGCAGCCGAGGCTTGCGGCCGTCGCGTCATCGATTTCCTCCGGCAGATGCACGAGGTTGGTGTCGGCATAATCGATCGCGACATATTCGGCGAAGGAACCCCAATGGGTGAAGCCGGGCTGGAACTGGTCGGGGCAGACCTGCTGGTTGCCGGAATGGCACTCAGAGCAATGGCCACAGCCGGAGACGAAGGGCACGGTTACGCGATCGCCGACCTTGAAGCGCATCACGCCCTTGCCGGTCGCCACTACCTTCCCGGCCAGTTCGTGGCCGGGAACATGGGGCAGCCTGATATCCGGGTCGTGACCTTTCCAGCCGTGCCAGTCGCTGCGGCAAAGGCCGGTCGCGCCGACCTTGATCACGACACCGCCGAATGTCGGCTCGGGATCGGGAAGTGTCCTGATCTCGGGCATCTGTTCGAACGCTTCGTAATACATGGCCTTCATGACGCATCCTCGCCTGTTCAATATGGAAAAGTCCCCGATCCGCTTTCGGACCGGGGACAATGATTTTGTGTTACCGTAGCGCGGTATCCTGCGTTTACGAAGCCTGTTTCTGCTGGTCTTTCATGAAGGCGATGTCGCCTACGACGCGCACGCGCACGCGGCGGGCATCACCCGGCAGATAGGCGATCGGAATGTCTTCCGTATCCAGCGTGGTGATCGACTTCGGATCGGCACCGGCCTCAATCGCGCGTTCGCGGGCGATACGGTCGGCTTCGGCAATTGCCTTGTCGCGCGACATGTCGGAGAATACCTGGTCGACTTCGCCGGAAACCTGCGCCATCGCCGCACCGAGTGCGTTGGCAACGCCGGCATGTTCGACGCGGAGCACTTCGCTGGCGCCCTTCAGCTTTTCCGGGATGAGGAAGGCACCGCCGCCGACGGCGATCAGGCTCACACCTTCGGCCGAGGTCTTCATCCGGTCCACGCCGTCTTCGACCATGGCTTCGATGCGCTTCAGGAGATCGGCAACCATCGCTTTGTCGAGATGTTTTACGCGGTCACGGTCGCCGATTTCGACGAGGCCGGCAGCGACGGCAACGTCAGTGGTGGTCAGCGTATCGCCGCCGAAGACGAGCGCCTTTTCGGTGATGCGGTAACCGACCGAGCGCGGGCCGATTTTGCGGGTTTCCGGATCGATGATCGTGCCGCCGCCGAGTGCCATCGGCAGAAGGTCGGGCATGCGGAACAGGGTGCGCACACCGCCGACTTCGACGACGTTGTTGGCTTCGCGCGGGAAACCGCCGACGAGGCAGCCGACATCCGACGTGGTGCCGCCGACATCGATGACCATGGCTTCCTTCAGGCCGGTGAGGAAGGCCGCGCCGCGCATGGAGTTGGTCGGGCCGGAGGCAAAGCTGTAGACCGGGTTTGCCGCTGCAACATCCGCCAGAACCACGGTGCCGTCATTCTGGGTGAGGTAGAAGGGCGCGTTGACGCCAGCCTTGACGAGCGCGTCCTTGAAGGCATCGATCGTCTTGCGGCCGAGACCCTGAAGGGCGGCGTTCAGCAGCGTGACGTTTTCGCGTTCCAGAAGACCGATACGGCCCAGAGTATGGGAGAGCGTGATGCGCGCATCCGGGATGACCGAACGAACGATCTCGGCTGCTTCCAGCTCGCATTCGGCAGTCAGCGGCGAAAAGAGCGCGGTGATGCCGACGGAGGTGATGCCGGCGTCGCGGATCTTCATTGCCGCGTCGCGGATTTCGTCGCGGGCAAGCGGTACCAGCGGACGGCCGTCATATTCGTGGCCGCCATGGACCATGAAGGACAGAGGATCGACGCTTTCGCGCAGGTCATCCGGCCAGTCGATCATCGGCGGCAGCGAAGCGCCGGCCGGCATGGCGATGCGGATCGCGGCGATGCGCTCAAGGCGGGCACGCTCGACGACGGCATTGGTGAAATGCGTCGTGCCGATCATCACGGCGTCGATCGGCGAGGCGCCCGGCGCCTGCGAGGATACGACGTGGCCAATAGCGTTGACGACGCCCTGCATCACATCCGCGGTTGTGGGAAACTTGATGGCAGAGACGACTTTCTCGCCATCGATGAGCACGGCATCCGTATTTGTGCCGCCG
The DNA here is from genome assembly GCA_900472575.1 of Hyphomicrobiales bacterium. GTDB lineage: Bacteria > Pseudomonadota > Alphaproteobacteria > Rhizobiales > Rhizobiaceae > Neorhizobium > Neorhizobium cellulosilyticum. Next base: position 74,754 of record UCIV01000014.1, on the reverse strand, counting down.
ACGTCAATTCCGATCCGCTTCATGCTGCAAACACCGATTTGAAATCAAGATCATACCCGAAGGCGCGGGGGCCTACATGTTCCAGGCCCTTGGGGCTGGTCAGAACATCCGGCGCCGGCAGGGCGACAACCGTGACGCGCTGGCCGTAACGCACGGTTTCCGTGCCGATCGCTTCGCCCGAAACGGTGTCGAGCAGGCAGATCAGATCCGGCGTCATGGCGATCGGCTGGCCGTCGCGGAAGGCGACTGCCCATTCGTTCTGGAAGGCGAGTTCGACACGTGCGCCGCGATCGTCGTCAAGGCCGTCGATCATGGCTGCACCGCGCAGGAAGCCGCCGGTCGTGGTGCGATCCACGTCTGCAACCTTGCCCTTGAACAGAACCTTGCCGCCTTCGTGAGCGAGAACTGCTGCGATCGGATCTGTATGGGCGGCGCGGGCTTCAAGAACCGCACGGCCGAGGCTGACGGCCTTGGTGACCGTGTGGAGCACGCCCCATTCCTTGACTTCCTTGCCGGTGCGCGGGGCCTTGCAGGTGGCAGAGGTCGAGCCGACCTCGGTGCAGATCTTGCGCGAGATGCGCTCCATCCATTTCCACGACGCGGCCTTGGCAACGATCGCCTCGTTGTCGCGGCAATCGACCAGCGTCAGCGGGTACATCGGCAGGTCGCCGATAGCGAAGCTGGTCATCTGCGCTTCCGGATAGGCACGGCCCATCGCATCGGCGTCAACGACCGGGATATCCAGCATGGCGGCTGCGAGGAAGGGCGATAGCGCATTACCGCCGCCGATCTCAACGCTCATCACGGCGCGGAACTTGCGGCCGGTATATTCTTCCATCAGCTGCATGGCGCGGGCAAGATGAGCCGGGTCGACCAGACGTTCCTGGCCCACCAAAGGGGCGCCCATCTTCGACACGACTGCGACGGCATCGCCATCGTCCAGAGCGTTCGGATCGATAAGCTTGACGCGCTTTCCGTCCTTGTAGAGCTTTTTCAGGTTGAGCTGCGCCAGATAAGGACTGCCACCACCGCCGGTCCCGAGAATCCAGGCACCAACGGCAAGCGGGTCGATCTCACTTGCTTCGAAATCACGGATCATGTTTGCCTCCGAATAATGTGCTAGAACCTAGCCATGTGCGACGAAGAATGCCTATAGGGGACTGCCCCTAGAATGGGCTTGCCTTTAATTTGTGCATGTCTAGAACGGCTATAGCGATACGATCAGAAGGACCGATTCCCTGCCCGTGACGAAGCATCCTCAAACTCCGTCTTCGACCATCGCGGAAGCAGCGGAACCACCCCATCGCGTGATGTTCCTAAGCGTTGGCCAGTCGCCGCGTTCGGACATTATCGACGACATGCTGGAGAACCTCGATCTGCCGATAGAAGCGCTGGAAATCGGCGCTCTGGACGGCCTGTCGCCTGCCGAGATCAACGACCTCAAGGTGCGGCCGGGTGAGACCAGTATCGTCACCCGGTTGGCCGATGGCAGCAGTATCGTCGTGTCCAAGCCGCGGATTGCCGAGCGGATGGCAAAGATCGCAGCCGCCTTTCAGCCGAACGAATTCGATCTGGTGGTGATCCTGTCGACCGGATTGTTCCGGGATTTCGAGAGTACATGTCCGACCGTAAATGCCCAGCGCGCCATGGAATCGACGGTGATTTCGCTTGCTGCGCACGGGTCTGCCGTCGGCCTGATCCAGCCGCTGGAACAGCAGATCGACGAGCTCGATATTCCTGCACTTTCGCCCTACAAGATCACTGCAAGCTATGCCGCGGACGGCGACAAGCGGTTGCTGGCGGGCGCGCTGCTCGATCTCGCCGATGCGGAGATCATCGTGCTGAATTCGGTGAGTTTTACCGAGGCCGACAGGCAGACCGTCGCCAAGGCGAGCGGCAAGCCGGTGGTGCTGGCCCGCCGCATCGTCGTCAGTGCCATACGCCTTCTTTTGCACGGCACGCATCCGGTGGCTTTGCCGGGCGTTCCGGCGGAGTTTTCGGAAAAGCTGCAGCGTCTGACGCCGCGCGAGCGGCAGGTGCTTTCGCTGGTGGCGGAAGGTCTGTCGAACAAGGCGATTGCGCGCCAGCTCGGCATCAGCCCGAAAACGGTCGAGATTCACCGCTCCAACGTGATGGCGAAAATGGAAGTGACGTCCTCTAATGCGCTTATCCGCATGGTCGTCGCTGCGGGCCATCCATAACAAAAATAATCTCAAATGCGTAAGAAAATTGCGTGAAAATGGCGATTTGCCTAAAAAATGATCGTAAAAGATCTTTCCGAATTGTTACCCACTAGGGGCATTACCCTATAGTGAAGTCGCGCATTCGAGCGCTAGGCTCCCTGCCAACAAGATAAAGCAGGGAATGAACGAGAGCATGCCTTCCACATCCAAGATTGCCTTCGTGACTATCGGTCAGACGCCTCGCGTCGACCTGGTACCTGAAATGATGGTCGAGATTACCGTCGGTCTTCCGGAAGGCCGTATCGTACATGAAGAGTTCGGTGTGCTGGATGGCATGAGCCCGGCGGAACTGGATGCGATGCGCGCCAGGGATGGCGAACATTCGTTTGCGACCCGTCTTGCGAGCGGCGAGGAGATAGTCTCTTCCAAGGCTCTGACGGAAGAGAAGCTGAATGTGCTTCTACGGAAGATCGATGGCGAAGGTTTCGATCTGATCGTTCTTCTCTGCACCGGCACGAAGATCGAGCCTTTGAAGAATACGCTCGTGGTCGAAGCGCAGCGGATCGTCGATTCCACTGTCGAGGCGCTTGCCGCATCCGCCCGCAAGCTCGGTGTCATCGTGCCGCTTGAACGGCAGATCCAGGATTTCGAAGAGCGCCATGTGCTGCCTGGCAATCCGAGCCTCGTTTCCGCGTCGCCTTATGCCGGTGACGAGATGGGAGAGCGGGCGAAGCTGCTCGCAGGCTGCGATCTCATCGTCATGCATTGCATGGGCTATTCGGCCGAGATGCATGAGGAAGTGCGTAAATCCATCGATGCGCCGGTGCTTCTGTCGCGCCGTTTGGTGGCGGGCGTCGTTCGCCAGATGCTTTAAGGGTTGAAAGTCAGTCTGATCTAAAAGCCGTCTAATAAGAGAGGGAACTACATGTTCGGCAAAATCATCAGGAATATCGCAATCGCGGGGCTTCTCGCCTCGTCGGTTCTTGCCACCCCTGCCAGCGCTTTCGAGCGCACCGACAAGGGCAATGTCATTGTGTTCGGCGGCCGTCAGGCCATTCCGGTTCTCGATCCGCATATCCGCTACGACTGGTCGACCCGCATGATGCAGCAGGCCGTTTATGACGGTCTCGTCAAGTATGAAGGCGATCCGGCCGTCATCAAGCCTTGGCTCGCCGAAAAGTGGGAAACCAGCGAAGACGGCAAGACCTGGACCTTCCACCTGGTCAAGAACGCAAAATTCCACAATGGCGATCCGGTCACTGCCGAAGCCATCCGATATTCCTTCGAGCGCGGCCTGAAGCTCAACAAGGGCGTCGCCTGGATGCTCAAGGATTTTCTGGCGCCGGAAGGTATCAGCGTCGTTGACGATTATACCGTCAAGTTCGAGCTGAAGGCTCCCTACACGCCTTTCCTCTCCTTCCTGCCCTGGTGGTACATCGTCAACCCGGCTCAGGTTAAGGCCAACGAAGTTGACGGCGACTATGGCCAGAAGTGGCTGACCGATCACGAAGCCGGTTCCGGCCCGTTCAAGCTCGGCCGCTGGGAACCGAATGTTCTTTATGAAGCCGAAGCCGTTGCCGATTACTGGAAGGGCTGGCCGCAGGGCGATGCAAACCGTCCGGCCGGCGTGATCTACAAGATCATCCGCGAGCCTGCCGCCCAGAAGGCTGCTCTGCAGCGCGGCGAAGCCGATATCGTCGAAGGCCTGACGCCGGACGACTATGTCCAGATCGCGCGTGCCAAGGGCATCGCGATTGAAGACCACAAGGGCATGACCACCTTCGGCATCAAGTTCAACACCCAGCAGGGGCCGACCGCCGACATCAACCTGCGCAAGGCAATCGCCTATGCGATGGACTATGATGCGCTGATCCAGGTCTATAACGGTGCTGCGTCTCTCGAAACGAGCCCGATCCCGGATGCGATGAAGGGCCATATCGATGTGCCCGGCATTCCGCGTCAGGACCTTGCCAAGGCCAAGGAATATCTGGCGAAGTCCGGTTATCCGAACGGCGGCATCACCCTGCCTTATGTTCACGTTGCCGGCCTCGAAGAAGCCCGCCGCATCGGTCTTGTGCTACTCGACAGCCTGAAGCCGCTCAACATCAATGTCGAGATCAAGCCGGAACAGTGGCCGAACATGGTCGCCAACGGTTCCAAGGTCGAGACGTCGCCGTCGATGACCTCGGTCTACACGACGCCGGTTTCGACCGATCCGGACGCTGTCGCCTACCAGTATCACAAGAACAGCTGGGGCCAGTATTTCGCGATGATGTTCTACGACAATCCGAAGGTCACCGAGATGATCGACAAGGCCCGGTCCTCGTCGAACTGGGATGAGCGTGCCAAGCTCTATGCCGACATCCAGACCCAGATCGTCGCAGACCAGCCTGAAGTGTTCGGCATGCTGCAGAACCGTCGCTGGGCACGCCGTGACTACCTGCAGGGCTTCCAGTTCAGCCCGGTCCGTTTCACCGGCGAAGTCGACATCTACCCGCTGTGGGTGAAGTCCGAATAAACACTGGCTGAAGTCCCCTCAAGTAAGCCAGAATGGTGCGCATGGTCCGCTTCCCCAACCGCGGGCCATGCGCAAATCATAACAAACGGAGAAGACGATGCTGACATTCGCCTTCCGCAAGTTGCTGACGCTGGTCGGCACGATGATCGGCATAGCCGCGCTGACATTCCTCATCACCAATGTCGCGCCCGGCGATCCGGCCCGTCTCGTGGCCGGTCCCAATGCGACTGAGGACATGGTCGCGACGATCCGCACGGAATATGGTCTCGACAAGTCACTGCCGGAACAGTTCATCGTCTATATGGGTGAGCTTGTTCGCGGTGATCTCGGCACCTCGATCGTTACCACACGGCCGGTGCTTGAAGAAGTGATGCGCTATGCGCCGGCGACGCTGGAACTCGTCTTCGTCGCGATGTTCCTCGGCATTGTCATCGGCGTTCCGCTCGGCATGCTGTCGGCCGTGTACAAGGATGGGCCACTCGACCAGGTGACGCGCATCTTCTCGATTTCCGGCGTGGCGATCCCGGCCTTCTGGTTCGGTATCCTGCTGCAGCTGGTGTTTTCCGTCGATCTGGAATGGTTGCCTGTCTCCGGGCGCCTGCCGCTCGTCACCCGCCCGCCGGAATTCGTCACCGGCCTGCTTCTGGTCGACAGCCTGATTGCCGGCAATTTCGCAACCTTCTGGACCTCGCTGCAACATATCATCCTGCCGGCGATCGTGCTCTCCTTCCCCTGTCTCGCCTCGATCCTGCGCGTCAACCGCGCAGAAATGATCGAAGTGCTGCAGTCGGATTATATCGTGGCTGCCCGCGCCCACGGCATCTCGTCCTTCCGCATCGTCGCGCTTTATGCGCTGAAGAATGCCATGCTGCCGACGCTTGCGATGATCGGCCTGCGTTTCGGCTGGATGCTCGGTTCGACCGTTCTCGTCGAAACCGTGTTCGACTGGCCGGGCATCGGGCTCTATGCGGTTTCGTCTGCGCTGTCGTCGGACTTCAAGCCCGTTGTCGGCGTGACGCTGATGATCGGTTTCTTCTTTATCGTCGCCAACACCCTCGTTGATCTGGCCTATGCCTGGATCGACCCGCGTCTCAGGAAAGCGTGATGACGGCTCATCCCATGACCCCTATCGATACTTCCGTGGAAGACACACGTCCGCTGACCTTCCGCGAACGCCACGCGAGCCAGATCCGCCAGTGGCGGCTCTATGCGCACATGTTCCGCAAGAGCTTTTCATCGATGCTCGGCCTCTCGCTCGTCGTGCTGTTTCTCGTGCTTGCCGCCATCGGACCGCTGATCGTGCCTTACCCGGAAGCGGCAAGCGGTGCGATCAACATGTCGGCCAAGCTGCAGCCGCCGAGCAGCACCTACTGGTTCGGCACGGATGAAATGGGCGCGGATATCTTTTCGCGCGTCATCATCGGCGCGCGGACGTCGCTGTGGATCGGTGTCGTCATCACCGGCATCGCGGCGATAATCGGCATCACGCTCGGCATCATTGCCGGTTATCGCGGCGGCTGGGTTCGTGCTGTCATCATGCGCGTCACCGAACTGTTTCTGGCCGTTCCCGGTCTGGCGCTGGCGCTTGCAATCGTTGCCGCGCTCGGTCCCGGCATCACCAATTGCGTACTGGCGCTCGCGATCGTCTGGTGGCCCGGTTATGTGCGCCTGGTCGAGGCAAAAACGCTGTCGATCAAGGAAGAGCTGTTCATCGAATCCGCCCGTTCGATCGGGGCGAAGACACCGTGGATCCTCTGGCACCATATCCTGCCGAACTGCATGTCGCCGATCATCGTCAAGATGAGCATGGACATGGGCATGGCAATTCTCTCTGCCGCCAGTCTCGGCTTCATCGGGCTTGGTGCCCAGCCGCCGTCGCCGGAATGGGGTTCGATGATCTCGGTCGCCCGCACCTATATGCCCGACTGGTGGTGGTATTCGCTCTTTCCGGGCGCCGCGATCTTCCTCACCGTGCTCGGTTTCAATCTTCTGGGCGACGGCCTGCGTGACATTCTCGATCCAAGGAGCCGCGACCGATGACAGCTCTGCTCGACATCAAAAATTATCGGCTCGATATCGGCACGTTCGACGGTCCGGTGCATGTGCTGAAAGGCATCAATCTAACCGTCAACCGCGGAGACACCGTCGGTATCGTCGGCGAGAGCGGTTCGGGCAAGACCGTCCTGGTTCGCTCGGTACTCGGCATCGGTCCGCGCAACTCGAAGGTCGTTGAGGGCTCGATCTCGTTTGACGGGCAGGACATAACCAACCTGCCGGAGAAGGACTGGACGAAGATCCGCGGTATCCGCATCTCGATGATCTTCCAGGACCCGATGACCTATCTCAACCCGCTGTTTACGATCGGGCGACAGATTTCCGATGTCATCGCGGCACATGAGAAGGCGGCGGGGCAGGGCGTCTCTTCCAAAGCGGCACGGCGTGCCCGCACCGAGGAACTGCTCGATCAGGTCGGCCTGCCGAACCCGTCGATGCTGTTCTCTCAATATCCGCACCAGCTCTCCGGTGGCATGCGCCAGCGCATCCTGATCGCCATGGCGCTGGCTGGCAAGCCGGACATCCTGATCGCCGACGAACCGACGACGGCGCTCGACGTCACTGTTCAGGCGCAGGTGCTCGACCTGATCAATTCGCTGGTCGAAAAGCTCAACCTCACCGTGATCATGATCAGCCACGATATCGGCGCGATCGCCACCGTCGCGAAGCGCTGTGCCGTGATGTACAAGGGCGAAATCGTCGAGCAGGGGATGACGCAGGACATCCTCAACCGTCCGCAGCACGAATATACGCAGCGCCTGCTTGCCGCCGTGCCGGATATCGATGTCGCGCCGGAACGGGTTGCAGCCGAAGTCTCGGAAGCAAAGCCGGGCAAGCGCGGCAATCTTCTCGAAGCCATCGATCTGAAGAAGGTCTATCGCAGCCAGTCCGGCACCGATTTCACGGCGGTCAACTCGATCAGTCTTGCGGTGAAGACCGGCGAGATTTTTGGCGTGGTGGGCGAAAGCGGATCGGGCAAGTCGACGCTCGCACGCATGCTGATGCGGCTGATCGAACCGACATCCGGCGATATCATCTTCGATGGGCAGAACATTTCCGGCCTGTCTGGCGAGCCGCTGCGGCAGATGCGCCGGCACATGCAGTTCGTCTTCCAAAACCCGCATTCGGCACTCAACGGTCGTCACACGATCGGCGATGCGATCGGGGAACCGTTGCGCATCCAGACGGACATGAGCCGTCGGGATATCGAGGCACGCGCGGAAGCGTTGCTCGACATCGTGCAACTGCCTACAATGTTCAAGTATCGCTACCCGCACGAGCTTTCCGGCGGCCAGAAGCAGCGTGTCTGCATTGCCCGTGCGATTGCGCTCAACCCGCGTCTCCTGATCCTCGACGAGCCGACTTCGGCTCTCGACATCTCGGTTCAGGCGCAGGTGCTCGACTTCCTGCAGGAACTGCGCTCCGAGCTGAACCTCACTTACGTGTTCATCTCGCACAATCTCGCCGTCATCCGGCAGATCTGCGACCATACGATCGTGATGAAACGCGGCGAGATCGTTGAACAGGGCGATACCGAGCAGATCTTCCTCGCGCCGCGCGAGGAATACACCAAGTCTCTGATCGAGAGCGGTCGGAAGACGTCGCAAGCGGCGAATCTTCAGGTGTAGGCCGATTGCTGAAGCGGACGGATAAGAAACCCTGTGCAACATATGGCGCAGGGTTTTGTCTTTTCCGGATAGTGGAGGCACGGCTGGCGCCAGATGAAGGGCGGTGTCTTTCAGCTCAGGTGTCGGCCAGGGCCTTCAGCTTCTCGTAGTTCTCGGCGGACAGGGGAATGCCGTCCTTCTCCGCCTTGGCGCGAGTGACGTGTCGGCGGTCGCCGGGCAGGCGTTCCTGGCCGGCTTCCAGCACGAGATCGCAGATGCCGGCGACACGTTCTGCAAAGACGTCGTTGCCGCCGCGGGCGGGATCGATGACGATGAAGAACTGGCCGGTGAACGGCGTCTGCGCCCCCTTGTGACCGCTCCAGTCGAACTCGCCCGAGAAATAACCGCCGGTCAGCGCGGCACTGAGGATCTCGACCATCAGGGCGATGGAATTGCCCTTATGGCCGCCGAAGGGCAGGAGCGCGCCGCCATCGAGGATGGCTTTCGGATCATTGGTCGGCTGGCCATCGCGATCGACCCCCATGCCCGGTTTCAGCTCATGGCCGGCGCGGGCGGCGATCTGCACATCACCATGGGCAACCGCGCTTGAGGCCTGGTCGAAGACGAAGGGGGCAGCCCCTGCACGCGGTGATGCGAAGGCGACCGGGTTGGTGCCGAACACCGCCTTCTTGCCGCCATGCGGCACGACGCAGGCCATGCTGTTGACCACGCTCAAGGCCACCAATCCCTCGTCGGCAAAGGGTTCGACATCCGGCCAGAGTGCGCTGAAATGATGCGAGCGGCGGATGGCGAGAACAGCGACGCCGTTCTCCTTCACCTTCTCGATCAGCAGAGGGCGCGCGGCGAGCATGGCCGGCTGGGTGAAGCCGCCTTTGGCATCGACACGAACGAAGGCTGGCCCGACATCGTCGACTTCCGGCACCGCCTTGCCATCGACCCAGCCGCTGTTTAGCGACGAAACATAACCGGCCATGCGGAAAATGCCGTGGCTGATCGAGCCGTCGCGTTCGCAGGACGCGCAGTTTTCCGCCAGAATCTTCGCGTTGTTTTCGGACACACCATTCTTGACGAAGATCTTCTGCAACAGCGCCACGAGATCGGCATAGGAGAGATGGATGTCGGTGGCTTTGCTCATGTCATTCTCCTTGCGTCGCCGGTAAGGCGCTGATTTGCGGCCGCACGAAGATACAAACAAAGAGGCCGTGTTCAACCAACTTTGCAGCGCATTTTTGCGGCGAGTTTGGCTCAGGTGAGGACCTTCTCGTAGGTGACCCTGCCGTCGCAGATGGTGAACACCGGCCGGATAGCATCGAGATCTTCCGCCGCCGTTGCTTCGACATCACCAGAGAGAACGACGACATCGGCGAGGTAACCGGGTTTCAGCCTGCCTTTGCGGTCTTCCATGAACTCCACGTGCGCGCCGGTGCTGGTATAGGCGGCGAGTGTCTCTGTGAGTGTCAGCCGCTGGTCCGGCAGGTCGTCGGCCCAGCGTTTTCTCGTCATGGCATCGTGGATGCAACCCATCGGGTCGAGTGGCGAGACCGGCCAGTCGGTGGCGAAGACAATCTCTGCTCCGGCATCGGCGAGCGTTCTCCAGGCAAAGGCGAGCGGCCAGCGATCGCGGCCGATGAAGGAGAGATAGGGTTCTAGCGGCAGGCCGGCATTACCGGGTGGATGGGTCGGCTGCATCGAGGCTATGACGCCAAGCTCTTTGAAACGCGGAATGTCATCTTCGTGGATGACCTCGATATGTTCGATACGGTTGCGCGCATCGCGCTTGCCGTTCGCCTCCGATGCGGCCTCGTAGGCGTCGAGCACCATGCGCACCGCGCCGTCGCCGATCGCATGGACGGCGACCGGAAGTTTCAGCCGGTCTGCTTCGGTGACGATGTCGTTGAGATGTTGCTGGCTGAACAGTGGATCGCCCTTCCAGCCGGGACGGTGGGCGTAGTCGTCGAGGAAAACGGCACTTTCGCCTTCGGTCACGCCATCGATGAACATTTTGACGAAATCGCAGCGCAGCCGGTCGGTGTCGAAACGGTCGTGCCATGCGGCGGCCTTTTCTTTAAGGTCCGAGAGCGGCATGAAATTCTTCATGTGATAGGGCATGCGCACCCGCACCGGCAGGCCGGAGGTCTTCTCTATCTCGTCCAGAATTTCCAGCTGATAGAAATTGCCGTCCATGTTCTGAATCGAGGTTATGCCCAGCGAGGCGCAATAGGCGAGGCCATTCCTGATGATATTGAGGTCGATCGCGCGCTCCTGCGGCGTCAGGCTGTCCGGTTCGCCACCGGTGCCAATGCCCAGGCCCTCGCGACCGCCGGTTTCGCTCAGGTCGAAGACCGGCTGCATGGCATCGGCCTCGCGCAACTCGCCGGAGGCAAGGCCATCCTCACCCATGACAACCTCGTTGCCGACGCCGACTTGCCTGCCGTGCAGAAGGCCGGCGAGTTCGAGCGCCCTGGTATTGGCCCAGGCGGTGTGGTGGTCCGGAGAAATCATCGCGAAAGGCCGGTCGGATATAACCCGGTCGAGATCATGGCGGGTGGTGCGTTCGGTTTCCGACAGGATCGTGTAGTCGGCGGAACGGGCGAGAAGCAGCTTCAGGTCGAGGTTCCTCGCCGCATAGTCCTCGACCTTGGCCTTCAACTCGTCAAAGCCTTTGACCTTGTAGAGCGACAGCTGACGCAGGCCGACCGAGCCCATGAAGATATGCATATGGGCTTCATTGAAGCCCGGCAGGACCGTGCCTTGCGCCGCATCGATCACCCGCGTCGCCGGTCCTTTGAGGGGCTCTATCTCGGCTGTAGAGCCGACCGCCACGATCCTGTTGCCGGAGATCGCAAGGGCTTCGGCTTTCGGTGCAGTATCGTCCATTGTCAGCACACGGGCGTTGACGATGATGATGTCGGCGAAAGTCTGCATCTTGCGTCCTCACAGTGCCAGGCGACTAAGGGTTCGGAAGAAGGCGAGATTGTCCTGTTTTAGCTCGTCGTCGAGCGGGTTTGGCTGGGACGAGAGTTTGACGATTACGGCCTCGTTTTCGGGATCGACGTAAAGCCACTGGCCGTGGATGCCGATGGCGCAATAGGCGCCGTCCGGCTCGCCGGTCTGGTACCACTGGCTGCGGTAACGGCCGTTCGGCATGGTGGTGCTGTTGGATGCCTTCCATGCCTCGGGATCGCCGTTGGTCAGCATGTCCGCGATCCAACTTTTCGGGAGAACTTGCCGTCCGTCCGTTGCGCCACCAATGCGGATCAGTTCGCCGACGCGGGCCAAATCGCGTGCCGTCAGGCAGACGCCGCCGGCGGTGCGGGCTGTGCCGATACTATCGACCGTGACATAGGCATGGTTTCTGGCACACATCGGTTTCCACAAAAGCTCCGACAGCAGTTCACCATAGCGGCGGCCGGTAACGCGCTCGATGACGACGCCAAGAAGATCGGCATTGGGCGAGAGATAGGCATGTCCGCCGCCATGCGGGCGGGCGGCCTTTTTCAACGTCATCAGGAAGGAGGCGAGTGTCTCGACCTCGAAGTTCGGTTCGACCGGGTTCCACAACATGGCGCGGCGATAGCGCGCGAAGGGGCCGTTCCTGTCGAGATAGGTTTCCTCGAAATCGAGACTGACGCGCATGTCCAGCACATCCCGATAACGGCAGTCCTCATAGGCGCTGCCCCTGGCTTCCGGCAGATAGATTGAGACCGTTTTTTCCGGATCGATCAGTCCCTGTTGTTCGAGAATGCCGGAAAGGATGGCGGTGAGCGACTTGCTGATCGAGAAGACGAGATGTTTGGCGTTCACATCTGCATGCGGCGCGTAATATTCGCCGATGATCTTGCCGCGCTTCATCAGCAGGAAGGCATCGGTATGGGCGTATTTCAGAAAGCCTTCGATGGTCGAGATGCCATCCAGTCCGGTTTCGATTTCGCGGGCGACGAATTGCGGTGAGGGGAGGGCCTCTTCCGGCTGTTCGGTGCCGCAGGAAATTTCCGAGGTCGGCACCAGTTCGCGGACATTCTGGAAACTCCAGCGGCTGAAGGGTGTCTCGCGCCAATTGGCAAGCGTCACCGATGCCCGGTCAACGGTGGTCATGTCTTTGATGCTGTCCATATCCTTGTGGTCGCGACAGCGCAGGAAGTGCCTACGCTGCCGGCCTCCCTTGTTCGGCTTACTTCTGCAACTCGGTCCAGATCTTGGTGTAGAGTTCCTGCACTTCTGGTGGGCAAGCGAGGTTGAATTTGCCGGCCGCTTTCGAGGCTTCCGGGATGTTCACCTCGGGTGCCGTCTTCATGTCTTCCGGCATGAAGGCTTCAGAGCCCTTGATGCCATTCGAATAGCGGGCAAAGGCGGAGATCAGGGCCGCGTTTTCCGGCACCATGATGAAGTTGATGAAGAGTTTTGCGTTCTCAACATTCTTTGCATCGGCAAGGATGGCGGCATTGTCCATCCAGACCGGATATCCCTCTTTCGGATAGCCGTAGACGATGTTCTTGTTGGCGAGTCTTCCCCGGAAGGCGGCGCCGTTCCAGTCGACGCTGGCTGCAAGATCGCCCTTGGTGTATTTTTCCACCGTGCCGTAATCCATCGAGATCCATTTCGGTTTGGCGGCGACGAGGATGTCGCGAGCTTTTTTCAGGATCGTCAGATCGCCCGTGCAGGGCTCGCCGCCGGCATAGGTGACGACCATGTGCATGACGTCCGACATTTCCGGTACTACATTGACTTTGCCGACCAGCTCCGGCGGCGGGTCGAGGAAGATCGCGGACGTGTTCGGATCGCCGGAATAGATGGACTTGTCGACGGTCACGCCGGTCGTGCCCCACTGCCACGGAACCGAATAATGGCGGCCCGGATCATAGGCGACATCCACCCATTGCGGGTCCATGTTCTTGAAGTTCTCCATCTGGTCAGGGCGCGATTCCATGAGCAGCCCTTCCTTGATGAAGACCGGCATGGCGCTGGCGGACGGCACGACGATATCGAAGCCGTGGCCGCCCTGACGGATTTTGGCGAGCGCGGTGTCGTTGCTATCGTAGTCGGTCAGCGTAACCTTGACCTTGTAGGCTTCCTCGAACTTCTTGATCAGTTCGGGATTGGTGTAATTGCCCCAGTTGAAGATGTTGAGTTCGCCCTCTGCATGGGCAAGCGTGGTCGAGGCAAAGAGCGCTGCCAGACCGGCGGTAAGTTTCAAGACATTCTTCATTGTTCCCACTCCTGTTTAATCGGATTTTTCGTTGGATCTGCTGAGGAAGAAGAAGATCGTCACTATCGCCAGCGACAGCAGCAGAAACACTGTCGAGATGGCGTTCATTTCGGGTGTGATGGCGCGGCGCAGCTGGCCGAGCATGTAGGTCGGAAGAGTCTCCTGGCCGGCTGACTTGACGAATTCGGTGATGACGATGTCATCCAGGGAGATGACGAAGGCGAGCATCAGGCCGGCAAGGATGCCGGGCCAGAGAAGCGGCAAGGTGATGTAGCGGAACACCTTGAAGGGCGTGGCGTAGAGATCGGCCGCCGCCCGTTCCAGCGCCAGATCCATGTTCTCCAGCCGTGCTCTTATCGGCAGATAGGCAAACGGGATGCAGAAGGCGGTATGCGCCAGGATGAGGTAGCCGAGGCCGGAATAACCAGTCCAGACCTTTATGCGCGAGAAGAGGATGAGCAGGGCTACGGCGGTGACGATTTCCGGCACCATCAGCGGCATGTTGATGAAGGAATATTTGAAGGTGAGGCCGCGATAACCGGCCGTTCGCGTGGTGGCGATGGCGGCAAGCGTGGCGACGGCCGTGGCGATGATGGCGGCGATGGCTGCTATCTGGACCGAGCGGATAGCCGCCTCGATGACGAGGTTGTTGTTCCAGGCGGCGACGAACCAGCGGAACGAAAAACCTTCCCAGCGGGCGATCGAGATGCCCGAGTTGAAGGCATAGACGACCAGCGTGAAGATCGGCACGTAAAGCAGGAAAAAGCAGAACATCGCGATCATCGCAAAGCCGGGCTGGACGCGGATGTCGAAGCGTTTACGCATGGCCGCCTCCGGTCTTTCCGGCATTCTTCACGTAATACAGCATGGCGAAGAGGACGATGATGACGAGGGTGATGGAGAGTGCTGCTCCAAGCGGCCAGTTGCGGCCCTGCCCGAACTGCAGCTCGATCAGATTGCCGACCATCAGGTTCTTGCCGCCGCCGAGAATGCGCGGAATGACATAAGATGACAGAGCCGGAATGAAGACGAGAATGGAGCCGGCGATGATGCCGGGTTTGACCAGCGGGATGATGATCCGCCACAGGACTTTCAGCCGCGTCGCATAGAGATCGTAACCCGCCTCGACGAGGCGGAAGTCGAGTTTTTCGAGGCTGGCATAAAGCGGCAGCACCATCAGCGGCAGGTGTACGTAGACCATGCCGAGCAGGATGGCGAAATCGGTGTAGAGCATCTGGATCGGGGTCGAGATGATGCCGAGCTTCATCAGGATCGTATTGGCCAGACCTTCGTTGCGGATCATCTCCTGGATAGCAAAGCCTCGGATCAGCATGTTGGTCCAGAAGGGGATGGTGATCAGGAAGAGCCAGATCGATCGGTTATGCGGTGCGCGGCTGGCGATGAAATAGGCCGTCGGAAAGCCGACGATCAGGCAAAGCACCGTGGTGATGACAGCGAGCTTGGCGCTGCGCCAGAGGATCATCACATGGGCATCTGCCAATGAGATCGTGTCATCGAATATGTCACGCGAAAGAAAGACATTGAACCAGCCCTGGCCTGAAAGCTCCCATTTCACGTCGCCATAGGAGCCGGGCGCCAGCACCGAATAAAGCAGCACGATCAGGAGAGGGCCGACGGAGGCGACGGCAATTAAGACAAGGGCCGGAGCGCTGAGCAGCCAGCGATTGGTAATCTCCTTCTTCTGCGCCGCCGAAGCGGCCTGTCTCGCCCGCTCGGTCATCGTCTCAATCCTTCAGGATCTGTGCTGCGCCTTCGCTGATATTCAGGGACACGGGGTCGCCGGCGGAAAAGCCGATCGGCCCGACCCGATTGTTCTGCTGTCTTATGGTGAAGAGCGATGTGTCGGGCAGCCTGACGCGGATATGGGTGTCGGTGCCGAGATAGGTGAGATCTTCGATTTGGCCATTGAGCATTGCCGTGCTGGACGGTGTGTCGAGCTGCGCATGTTCGGGCCGAATGACGATCGTCACCTTACCTTCCGGCATGAGGTCCACGGGGTAGGTGGCGTCCAGCAGGGTGCCATTGAACAGGCGAACTCTGGTCCTGGGGCCATCGATGGAAATCACGTCGGCGGCGAGGAAGTTGGTCTCTCCGATGAAGTCGGCGACGAAGCGTTCTGCCGGGCGATCATAGATTTCCCAGGGCGCCCCGACCTGCCGGACTTCGCCATGGGACATGACGGCAATCCGGTCGGACATGGCGAGCGCTTCTTCCTGATCGTGAGTGACGAAGATGAAGGTGATGCCGGTTTCTGCCTGTACCCGCTTCAGTTCGACCTGCATTTCCTTGCGCAGCTTGTAGTCGAGTGCCGACAATGGCTCGTCGAGAAGCAGGACCTTCGGTTTGGGGGCGAGCGCGCGGGCAAGCGCCACGCGCTGCTGCTGGCCACCGGAGATTTGCATGACCTTGCGGTTGCGCATCGCTTCCATGTGAACCAGCGCCAGCATTTCTTCGACGCGAGCGGCGATCTCGTGCTTTGGCTTGCCCAGCATTTCCAGCCCGAACCCGATATTCTGTGCAACCGTCATATGCGGAAAGAGGGCGTAGTTCTGGAAAACCGTGTTGACTGGGCGCTTGAAGGGCGGCAGCGGGGCTATATCCTCACCATAAAGCAGGATTTCGCCGTCTGTCGGAAAGTCGAAACCGGCGATCAGCCGCAGAAGCGTTGTCTTGCCGCAGCCCGATGGTCCCAGAAGGGTGAAAAACTCGTTTTGCCTTATATTCAGGAAAATGTTGCTGAGGGCGGTGACCTGACCGGCGCCGTCACCATAAACACGGCCCACGCCTCTGACTTCGATTGCAAGTTCCTGCTGTTTTCTCAAGCACGCCTCACATTTCGTTGCTCGTCATTGCAACTCCAGACAGCATTTCATGTCAAATTGTCGCGGGCAAGCCGCGTTTGCGACACTCGGGAAATAATCAAGCAAACCACATGCCAGCGGTCGGACGCGAGTTGGAAATCGGCCGATCTTTCTGTGCGATAGAAATGAGAGAGGTCTGCGGGAGATGGCTTGAAAGACGCGCGAGAGCGATCGATGGAAACGGATATAGCCATATTAAAACAATGGCTTGTGTTTCGTCATTTCTAGTCGGGGCAGCGGTTGTTGTAGGCTCTGCGACATGTATTATCGCAAGGCAAAAGTGCATTTTCAGGTGAGGACAATAATGGTAGCGAGCGATTTTTTTGTTTCGGCGGACAAAGCCGATTGGGTAAACCCGGAGCCCGGCGTTAGGCGCCGTATCATGACCTATCTGCCGGAGATGATGATGGTGGAGGTTGTGTTCGAGAAGGGGGCGATCGGCTCGAAACATTCTCATCCGCATATCCAGGCAAGCTATGTCGCAGAGGGCAGTTTCGAAGTCACGATCGATGGTCGGACGGAAGTGCTGAACAAGGGCGGCAGCTTCATCGTGCCGCCGGATTTGGTCCATGGCGTCAAGGCGCTGGAGGCCGGTCGTTTGATCGATGTTTTCAACCCGCATCGTGCCGAATTTCTGAAGTAATGTTTCTCGGTCGCGGTTGCGGTTGAAGCCAATAAAAGCCGGTCGCATCGTCGCGGCCGGCTTTTGTTTGGCGGTGATGTCTGAGCCTTCACGAGCGTTCCGGTCGGGACCAGATTGAACGAAAAAGCGCCCGGTGGAAGCCGGGCGCTGGATTTTCGAACTGCGGGCTGTTGCTTTTAGTGCATCAGCAGGCGTGGCAGCCACATGGAGAACATCGGCACATAGGTGACCAATGCCATGGCGAGGAAGAGTGCGCTGTAGAAGGGCAGAATGGACTTCATCACCTCGCCGACCGAAATTTCACCGATGGCGCAGCCGATGAACTGCGTGGTGCCGACCGGCGGCGTGTTGAGACCAAGTGCGCAGTTGAGCAGCATCACCATGCCGAACTGCACCGGGTCCATGCCATACTGCATGGCAATCGGCAGGAAGATCGGCGTGCAGATCAGGATGGTCGAGGCCATGTCCATGAACGTGCCGAGCAGGAACAGGATGATGTTGATCATCAGGAAGATGACGATCGGGTTGGTCGAAATGTGGCTCATCAGCTCACCGGTCATATCGGCAACGCCGTAAAGACCCATGAGATACTGGAACATTGTCGACACGCCGATCAGCAGCAGAACGATACCGGTCGTCTTGACCGTTTTGGCTGCTGCCGCAAGGAATGCTTCCCAGGTCATCGTCCTATAGATGAAGAAGGTCAGAAGCATCGTGTAGATCACGGCGATGGAAGCGGATTCCGTTGCGGTAAAGATGCCCGAGATGATACCGCCGAGGATGATCACCACGATCAACATGCCGGGTGCCGCTGCTGCAAGCGAGCGCATGACGATGTGCCAGCCGGGGAAAGTGCCTGCCGGGTAACCGCGTTTTCTTGCGACGTAATAGGCTGCACCGAGGTTACAGACCATCAGAAGCAGTGCAGGCATGATGCCGGCTGCGATCAGGGCGCCGATCGATGCCTTGCCGCTGGCGGCCAGTGCATAGATGATCATGTTATGGCTGGTCGGCATCAGTGCGCCAACCAGAGCGGCGTGCGTCGTGACGTTGACCGCGTAGTCGGCGTCATAACCTTCCTTCTTCATCATCGGGATCATGACGGCGCCCATGGCCGACACGTCGGCAACGGGGGAGCCGGCGACACCGCCGAAGAGGGTGCAGGCAACGACGTTCGACATGCCGAGGCCGCCGCGAACATGGCCGACCATGGCCTTGGCTGCATTGACGATCTTGTCGGCAACGCCGCCATGCAGCATCAATTCACCGGAGAAAATGAAGAAAGGAATGGCGAGAAACGAAAATACGTTCATGCCCGCCATCATCTGCTGGAAGCCGACGGCGATCGGAAGACCTTCGTAAAGAATGGTGCAAAGCGCCGACAGGCCGATCGCAAAAGCAACCGGGATCCCCGCAATGAGGAAGCCGACAAAAGTGATACAAAGAATGGTTAGTGCCATGACGGTACGACCTCCGCCTTACGGAAAATGGCCAGGATATGTTCGATTGAAAACATGATGATCAGGACGCCCGAGACCGCGAGCGGAATGTAGCGCACGGCTTCCGTCACATGGAGATTGGGCATCAGGTAGGGAGCGACCGACCAGCCGAGGATCCAGCCATTATAAGCCATGGCGGCACCGAACAGGCAGATGGCGATGTAGATGACCAGTTCCACGTAGCGCTGCATATATTGCGGCAGAAGGACGGTCAGCGAGTCGAGAGCAATGTGACCGGCATCGCGAACGCCAACGGCGGCCCCGATCATGGTGACATAGAGTATGAGTACGATTGCGAGGTTTTCCGTCCAGCTGGGCGAGTCGTTCAGCACGTAACGGCCGAAGACCTGGTAAAAAACGACGGCCACAAGCGTCAGCAGACCGGAAATGGCCAGGATCATGCCGATCTTGGCAAGCGGTGCGTTGATGCTCGTCAGCCAGCCAGTCATCGCAGGTGGATGAGCGGCTTCAGATTTGCTGTGAGTGTTCATATTATCCCCCGGGCGCACCCGCCCGAATACCTGGCTCGGTCTTCGGAATGTACGATGCGCGGTGTCTTGAGGTTTGTAGTGCCCGGCGCCTCTTATCCGGCGTGCAGGCTTTGGAGGAGGAAGCAGCTCCGGTCTGAAGCTGCTTCCTTCATGGTTTACTTGGTTGCCTGGATCCGCTTGACGAGGTCCTGAAGTTCAGGCGTCTTGGCGAACTGGTCGTAGACAGGCTTCATAGCATCGACGAATTCCTGCTTATCATTGACGTCCTCGATAATGCTGCCGGCCTTTTCGACGATTTCCTTCGAAGTGGCTTCGCGTGCATCCCAGAGACGGCGCTGTTCAACCACCGAGTCCTTGGCTGCCTGACGGATCAGAGCCTGGTCTTCCGGCGGCAGCTTGTCCCAAATCGGCTTGGAGAAGAGCAGCAGTTCCGGCACCATGGCATGTTCGGTACGGGTGTAATACTTGGCTGCTTCGTAATGGTGGGACGATTCATAGGACGGGTAGTTGTTCTCGGCGGCATCGATGATGCCGGTCTTCAGGCCGGTATAGACTTCGCCCATCGGCATCGGCGTTGCGTTGGCACCGAGAGCCTGAACCATTGCGACGAACATGTCGGACTGCTGGACGCGGATCTTCATGTTGTGAAGGTCGGCAAGCGTTTTGATCGGCTTTTTGGTGTACATCGAGCGTGCGCCGCTGTCATAGAAGGCAAGGCCGACCATGCCCTGCTTCTCGAGTGCCTTCAGGACTTGTTCACCGATCGGGCCATCAAGCACGGCGCGTTCATGGGCCGTCGAGCGGAAGATGAAAGGCATCGAGATGACGATGGTTTCCGGCACCATGTTGTTGACCACGGCGGCGCTGATGCGCAGCATGTCGAGGCCGCCGATGCGCAGCTGTTCGATGGTGCCGCGTTCGTCACCCAGTGCGCCGTTCGGGAAAACCTTGACGCCGAGGCGACCGTTGGTGCGCTCGGACAGGATCTTGCCCATATACATGGCGCCCTGAACTGTCGGATAGTCATTCGGGTGAATGTCGGCCGACCTGAAGTCGCGAGACATAGCCGGAGACGCAAGAAGGACACCTGCTGCCCCGGCAGCCAGGAGCATCGTGCGGATCGCCTTGAAAGTTGGTTTCATTCGTATTTCCTCCATTAATAAATGATTTAATCAGAAATCTGGCCAGCCGGATCCGGTGCCGGAAATGGATGCGTTGCTCCATTCCCGGCTTTCCGGAAGCCAGTTTTGATAGTCTCCTCAAGCCGACGCCTTTAAGCGTCGGTCAGAGCCGATACGCCTTTTTCGCAAGCGTATAGGCAAGCTCCGTGGCAAGCTCGAAAGCTTCTTCTTCCCGGAGCCTGTGTTCGCTGACGAGTCGCGCCAGGAAAGCGCAATCCACCCGTCGAGCAACGTCGTGGCGCGCCGGTATGGACGGGAAGGCGCGCGTATCGTCATTGAAGCCGACGGTGTTGTAGAAACCGGCGGTTTCGGTGGTCATCTCGCGGAAGCGCCGCATGCCTTCCGGACTGTCGTGGAACCACCATGCGGGGCCAAGCCTCAGTGCCGGATAGGCGCCTGCAAGCGGAGCCAGTTCGCGGGCATAGGACGTTTCGTCGAGCGTGAAGAGCACGACGGTCAGGTCGCGCTCCGCGCCGACGACATCGAGCAACGGCTTCAGGGCGCTGACATAGTCGGTGCGGCCCGGAATATCGAAGCCCATGTCGCGGCCATGGTTGGCGAACACGGTCGGCGAATGATTGCGCCTGGAACCCGGATGGATTTGCAGCACAAGCCCGTCGTCCAGGCTCATCTTGGCCATTTCCGTCAGCATCTGGCCGCGGAACAGCTTGTGATCCTCCGCATCGGATTTGCCCGCGCGGATCCGGTTGAACAGCGCTGCAGCTTCCTGGTCCGACAGGTTGGCGGTATCGGCTGTAGCGTGACCATGGTCCGACGACGTAGCGCCGAAAGACTTGAAATAGGCCCGGCGTTTGCGGTGTGCGGCGAGATAACCCGTCCACGAGCCGGTGTCTTCGCCCGTCATGTCGCCCAGCTGGTCGAGATTGGCGGAGAAGCCCTCGAAGTCCGGGTCGACCACGGCATCAGGCCGATAGGCGGTAACCACACGCCCGTCCCAGCCGCTGTCGCGGATCGCCTTGTGCCAGCGGAGGTCGTCGAGAGCGCCTTCGGTGGTTGCGATGACTTCGATGTTGAACCGCTTGAAGAGTGCACGAGGCCGATATTCCGGCAGGGCGAGTTTCTCGGCGATCTGGTCGTAGCTCTTGTCGGCAGTCTTTGCCGTGAGCGGTTCATCGATGCCAAACAGGTTGGAAAGGACGAAGTCCATCCACTGACGCGTCGGCGTACCGCGGAAAAGATAATAGTTTTCAGCGAAAAGCCGCCAGATCCGGCGACCATCGGTTTCCACGGTCGCGCCGTCGAGGCGGCGTACGCCAAGATCCTCAAGGCGGATACCCTGGCTGAAGAGCATCCGGAAAATGTAATGATCCGGAACGATCAGAAGCTGAGCCGGATCCGGAAATGGTTCATCCAGTGCATACCATTTGGGATCGGTATGGCCATGAGGGCTTATGATCGGAAGATCCGAGACAGTTTTGTAAAGTGCTTGAGCAATAGAGCGAATACTGTTTTCGGCCGGAAATAAAACGTCAGAATGTATAAGTGATTTCATTGGGGAGCCGACCTCCTTTCGACAACATCAACGCTAGATTGCTGTGAATTGGGATGTCAATGATCTCGTTGCAGCAATGTAGAGGCCGCATTTCTTGATTTTCGTCAATTCTTGCGAACGTCTTTTTTGCGGGAAATCCGCATTGAATCATGGTCATAAAATCACTATCGGCGGTGTCTAAAAAATCGCGAAAATCGGTTTCATGCCAGATTGGGTGTGCGAAATTGTCGCAGGTACTTGCCGTGTCCAGTCGAAGGTGTCGCAGCTTTTCCCTGGGGCCGGAGATTGGTTTTCCTGCGTTCGGAAATTCGAGTTGAGGGGATTTTTTCACAGCTGGTTCGCGGAAACATCATTTGGCGAATTGGACAGGTGTTGAGGTGGCTCTCGCGTCGGTCCCATGAAAAATCAGGCGGCAGCGAACGGCGATTTTATTCATCTAATTGATATTTATAATTAAATCTCACTGGCCGTGACAAACGTCAATTTCTGGGTGCATTCAAAATGTCGCACGCTCGTTATGAATTTTGCTATTCAAGTTCACCCATATGGTAGTATACGTATATGGTAGTGAGGATCGAGGATGAGGAAAACGCGGCTGGTGTGACTACGGCAGTGCATGGATTTCGAGGTCAGAAAATATAGAAGCTGCTGGTTTTGAGGCCTGGTCCACCGGCATATGCGTCGGCTGACCATCGACATGATCAGCGAGAAGATAGTGGTTGCTGCCGTGCTTCGTTCGGTAAGGTGTCAGGTCACGATGGCTCTTTATCCATTGGTTCATTTTGAGTGAAGGTCGAAGCTTGCAGGGGCGTCGTGCCGTGTAGTCGGGCGATTTGTCTGCTAGATGAAATACACGTAAAAAGTGCAATTTTGATGCGGAAAACCCGAGGCTTTATTGTGTCTGCAAGGACTGCCGAAAGACATTGAGTTACGTTTGACGCCCCGTATCTCCTCCTGAGATATTCGAGGATTTTTCATGACTAGCGATTTGAGGAATGATGTTGTCCCGAAACGTCTGGGCAATGCCGCGCTGGCCGGCCTTCCGGATGCAGTCGAGCGTCCGACCTATGACCGCGAGGCGGTCTCCCCCGGCATCGTGCATATCGGTCTTGGAGCTTTCTGCCGTGCCCATGCCATGGTCTACACGGATGACGTTCTGCAGGCCGGGGCGACGGACTGGGGTATTGTCGGAGTGTGCCTCATGTCGCCCGCCATGCGGGACGCCCTGAAACCACAGGATGGACTTTACACGCTGCTAAGCCGTGACAATGACACGGATGTGCTGCGCATCATCGGGTCCGTCCTTGATGTCATGGTGACGGCGGAGCAGAAGTCCGAAGTTTTCGAGCTGCTCTGCAGGCCGGAGATTCGTATCGTGACGCTGACGGTCACGGAAAAGGGATATTGCCTGGACGGTGCGACCGGCGGCCTTGATGAAACACATCCGGCAGTCGTTGCGGATCTCGCCAATCCCACAAATCCGCGAAGTGTTCCCGGCTTCCTGACTGAAGCGCTTCGCCTGCGGCGTGCGGCAGGGCAGGCGCCTTTTACGGTTCTGGTTTGTGATAATCTGGCGCAGAATGGAATCAAAGTTCGCAACGCGGTAACCCGCTTTGCCTCGCTCCGCGATGAAGAGCTGGGGCAGTTCATCTCGCAGAACGTTGCCTTTCCTTGCACGATGGTTGACCGGATCACGCCCGCTACGCAGGACGCCGATCGGCAGAAGGTCGCGAATGGTCTTGGGATCGTGGATGCTTGGCCGGTTGTTACCGAGCCTTTCCGCCAGTGGGTCGTGGAGGATCATTTTCCGCTGGGAAGACCGGATTGGGAAAGAGCCGGTGCAATCATGGCCGAGGATGTTCTGCCCTATGAGTTGATGAAGCTGCGCTGCCTCAACGGGTCTCATTCGACGCTTGCCTATCTCTCGGTGATCGCCGGTATCGAAGCGATCGCTGACGCCATGATAGACGAGGATCTGCCCAAGGTGATCCGCCGATTGTGGGACGAGGATCTGATCCGCACCCTGCCGCCGGTTCCGGGGACCGATGTCGTGGCTTACACCCATGACCTTGAAGCACGGTTCCGTAATACGGGCGTACGCCATCTAACCCTGCAGATTTCCTGGGATGGATCGCAAAAGCTTCCGCCGCGACTGCTGGAAGCCGCCGTCGAACTTTATTCTTCCGGTCGAGAGCCGAAGGTCATTCCGCTGACCGTTGCGGCGTGGATGAAGTTTCTGTCGGGCAGGAATGAGCTTGGACTGGATTATGTCGTCACCGATCCGCATGCGGCGCGGTTGACAAGCATTGCCAAGGATGCCGGCGCTGATGCCGTCAAGCTGGCCAATGCCCTTTTCGACATTCGCGAAATCTTCGGAGACGTGCTGCCCGCCAATGCGCATTTCCGAGCCGAAGTCACCAAACATTTATCGAGCCTGATGAGCCGTGGGGTCCGCAAAACCCTGAGAGCTTTCCTGGGCGAAGCTGAAGCCTGAAGCGTGCAGCTTAGGGCGATACATAATTAGGGTAGGAGAATACCAAATGGAACAGACATGGCGTTGGTTCGGCCCGGATGATCCGGTGAGCCTGGAAAAGATTCGCCAGGCGGGTGCAACCGGCATCGTCACTGCTCTTCATCACATGAACCAGGGTGGCGTCTGGCCGTCTGACGAAATCGCCAAGCGCAAGGCCGAAGTCGAGGCCGCGGGCCTGACGTGGTCGGTAGTGGAAAGCATCGGGGTCGGTGAAGAGATCAAGACCCGCAGCGGCAATTACCGGGAGAAGATCGACAACTACAAGCAATCGATCCGCAATGTCGCCCGTTCCGGCGTGAAGGTGATCTGCTACAATTTCATGGTGATCACCGACTGGAGCCGTACCAATCTGATGTACCGGCTGCCGAATGGCGGTTATGCGCTTCGTTACGACAGCGTCGATTTTGCCGCCTATGATCTCTTCGTTCTTGGCCGAACCGGGGCCGAGGCATCCTATTCGGCTGAACAATTCGCTGCCGCCAAGGCTCGGTTCGAGGCCATGGACGAGGCGAAGATTTCGGAACTG
The DNA here is from genome assembly GCA_900472575.1 of Hyphomicrobiales bacterium. GTDB lineage: Bacteria > Pseudomonadota > Alphaproteobacteria > Rhizobiales > Rhizobiaceae > Neorhizobium > Neorhizobium cellulosilyticum. Next base: position 49,896 of record UCIV01000014.1, on the reverse strand, counting down.
GAACGTAACCTTATCGACTGGCTGCCGGCGCGCGACTTTGCCTATACGCGCTCGACGTTCAAGGAGATGCTCGAACTCTATCAGCAGATCGGGGTCGAGGATCTTCGCGCCAATCTGATCGAATTCCTGCGTGAGATCACGCCGGTGGCGGAAGAGGAAGGCGCACGGCTGTGCATCCATCCCGACGATCCGGCTTTCCCGATTTTCGGTCTTCCGCGTGTTCTGTCCACTGCGGATGATGTGCGCGCGTTATTCAGAGGCGTTCCCCAGGATGCTTGCGGCCTGACTTTGTGCACCGGCTCTTTCGGGTCCAACCCGAAGAATGATCTGGTGGCCATGACGAAGGAATTCGCGCCGCGCATCCATTTTGCTCATTTGCGCAATACGACCCGCGAGCCGGATGGATCATTCTACGAGGCGGATCATCTCGGTGGCGATACGGATCTCGTTGCAGTGACGGCGGCTCTGATGGCGGAAGAAGACCGTCGTGCTTCGATTGGTCATCCGGTGCCGCAGATTCCGATGCGCCCTGATCACGGACATCTTCTGGGTGACGATATCGGCCAGAAATCCAATCCCGGTTACTCTTTTGTCGGCCGTCTCAAGGGATTGGCGGAGCTTCGGGGCGTCATGCAGACCGTGCAGGCTTTCAGGGAGGGACGCGTGGCATAACAGACAGAGTATAGTTTCGCAGCATGCAACCGCATCAATGTTGCCGATACGTCGGAAATCTCGCAAAAGAGGATAACTCGCCCTGACTGCAACAAAGAAGATGAGTGACTGAATGGTGGATCGCAGCCGTTCCCGTTTGACGAGCCAGGTGTTCGACAAGATCCGGGAAGATATCGTATGCGGCCGTCTTGCTCCGGACGCCCCCTTGTCCGAGGCAGACCTTTGCCAGCAGCTGGAAGTGAGCCGGACGCCTGTGCGCGAGGCACTTATCAAGCTTGCCGAAGAAGAGCTGGTCGTTATCTATCCGCATTTCGGGACGTTCGTTGCGCCGATTTCGCTCGAAGCCGTCACTGTTGGGCAGTATATTCGCGAGAAGCTGGAATGCGCACTTGTCGAGGATGCGATCAAACGCATGGATGACGATGGGCGCGAACGCATTCGTGCCAACTTGCGAGAGCAGGCTGCAGTGGTCGGAAACGGTGACGCGTTCTACAGGCTCGACAACGTCTTCCATTCCCTCATCGCCGAACTCAGCGGCTATGCGGGTGCGTGGAATGCGATCTTGCGGGCCAAGACACAGCTTGATCGCGTGCGATATCTGACGACGCAGGACAGCGACCGGATGGCCGTCACCCTGATCGAACACCAGATGATCGCAGACGCGATGATTGCAGGTGATGTCGATGTTACGGTGGCCCACATGCGTTCTCACCTTAGAACCGTTTTCGGGCATCTCGACGGCCTCGGGCTGGACGATCCCCGGCCTCGCCTGCCGTCCCGCAAGCGCGGTGGCAGAGGCAATTCGGCAGCACAGGACGCCTGATGCAATCTCAGCCTGAAGGCTGAGGCAGGCGACAATTCAAAGACTTCGATGCATGGCCTGGAGACCGGCCGGCAATGCACCCGGCATGGAAGCCGGATCAGGAGAAAGATAGCTATGATCAAGAACAGCATTTGCCTTCATCCCGCCGACAATATCGAGATCGCATTGCGCGATCTCAAAGCTGGCGACATCCTGACGACAAGCGGTGTCGCGACCGGCCAGGCCATTGCGCGCGGACACAAGATTGCGACCGCTGCAATTCCCGCCGGCGGCAATGTATTGCGCTACGGACAGATCATCGGCCAGGCCAAGGTCGACATCGCCGCCGGCGATCATATTCATGTCCACAATCTGGGTATGGGCGAGCATGCGCAGGATTACGCGTTCGCCAGCGCCAACACGCCTTTGCCGGCTGCCACCGAAGCGCGGACGTTTATGGGTTACAAGCGGGCGGACGGCAAGGTTGGTACCCGCAACTATATCGGTATCCTGACCACGGTTAACTGTTCCGGTTCGGTCGCCCGTTTCATCACGGAAGCGGCCGAGAAATCGGGTTTTCTCGATGCGTTTCCGAATGTCGACGGTATCGTGCCGATCTCGCATGGTACCGGTTGCGGCATGTCGACCGATGGCGAAGGCTATGCCACGCTGTTTCGCACGCTTTCCGGTTATGCGCAGAACCCCAATTTCGGCGGCATCCTTCTCGTCGGTCTCGGCTGTGAAGTGATGCAGATCCCGGATCTGGTCGGTGGCCGTCGCATCCGCCAGGACGGTATGCTGCGCTACATGACGATCCAGCAGGAAGGCGGTACGCGCAAGACGATCGAAAGAGGTTTGGAAGAATTGCGCGGTGTTGCCGAGTTCGCCAATCGCACGACGCGCACGCCTGCTCCGGTTTCGGAAATCACCATCGGCATGCAGTGCGGCGGCTCGGACGGGTATTCCGGCATCACCGCCAACCCGGCGCTCGGTTATGCCTCGGATCTTCTGGTCCGGCATGGCGGTACGACCATTCTTTCCGAGACGTCCGAAGTCTATGGCGCCGAACATCTTCTTACGCGCCGAGCCGAAACGGCGGAGATCGGCAACAAGCTGATCGAGCGGCTGAAGTGGTGGGAAGACTATTGCGCCCGCAACGGCGGTGAGATGGACAACAATCCATCCCCCGGCAACAAGAAGGGCGGGTTGACGACGATCCTTGAAAAATCGCTCGGTGCTGTCGCCAAGGGCGGTACGGCGCCGTTGCTCGGTGTCTACAAGTTCGGCGAGAAGATCGACCGCAAGGGCTTCGTGTTCATGGACAGCCCCGGTTTCGATCCGTGCTCGGTGACCGGACAGGTCGCATCGGGTGCCAACCTGATCGTCTTCACCACCGGTCGCGGTTCGGTTTCCGGCTACAAGCCTACACCCTGCATCAAGATCTCGACCAATTCCGAGATGTATGAGCGGATGAAGGACGACATGGACCTCAACTGCGGCGATATCGTCACGCAGGGGGTGACGATCGAGGAAAAGGGCAAGGAGCTTTTCGAGCTGATCATCCGGGTTGCATCGGGCGAACAGACCAAGAGCGAGGAGCTGGGTTATGGCGGTGCGGAATTCGTGCCGTGGCAGATCGGCGCCGTGATGTAACGGTTTTATCAGGCCGGCAGAGGTGGTGGTTCTCAAAAACAACGCCGCCCGTTGCTACTGGTGAATTGAATGGCTCGGTGTTCATTTCATCGGGCCATTTTCCGTTCCTGCCGACAAGCGGAGGCATGGTGGTTTTTGGACAGGCTTTGGCGGATCGCCGGTCGTTGATCTGCCGCAAGGTTGACATGCTTGCGGCCGATTACGACTTTGCTGCGACATTCCGTACACCGGCGGTGTCAGTTAAGAGCATGTTCTTTCCCGCTGGATGATTTGAGCGCATGAGAGTTCTGATCGTAGACGACGAAACCCTGGCACGCGACGAGCTGAAATCGCTCATCGCGGAAGAGAGCGATATCGAAATCGTCGGCGAATGCGCCAATGCGATCGAAGGGATTGCGGCGATCAACCGGCTGTCGCCGGAGATCATGTTTCTCGACATTCACATGCCGCAGGTCACCGGGCTGGAAATGCTCAGGATGATCGATCCCGAAAGGATGCCGCGTGTCGTGTTTCTCACCGCCTATGAGGAATATGCGGTGCGGGCCTTCGAGGAGAATGCCTTCGATTACCTGTTGAAGCCGATCCAGGAGGAGCGGCTGCAGAAGACGCTGGCGCGTCTTCGCAAGACCACTTCGGACCAGCGGGAAAAGCTGCTCGATGTTGCGCCGCCGCTGCGCCATATCCCGTGCACCGGCCTTAACCGGATACGGCTGATGAAGCTCGAAGAGGTCGAGGCGATTTTCTCAAAGCCCGGCGGTATCTATGTGCTTGGCAATGACGGGCATGAGCATTTCACCGAATTGACCCTTCGGACGCTGGAGGAGCGGACGCGGCTTATCCGCTGTCATCGCCAGTACATGGTCAATCCGGAGCATATCAAGGATATCGCGCTTGGCGAAAACGGCGTTGCCAATATCCTGACCCTTGGTGGGCGCTCCATTCCTGTCAGCCGGCGTTTTCTCGGGCCGCTGAAGGAACAGCTCGGCATCCTCTGACGCTGACGATCCCGATACTTTATATTCTGCACGTCCTAAAAATTCGAACCGGGCGCATGTGGGTCTCACATGCGCCCGGTTCCGGCTCGGGAGGAATTTTGGAGAGCCGTTTATTCGGCCGGTGTACCGAGATATTTCTCGGTTCCACCCGCTCTGTTGGTGCGAAGCATGTCCTTCCACTTGAAGATCGCGGTGACGAGGATGATGACACCCAGCGCCATCATGATCATCGAAAGGACGGCGTTGATGGGGTTGTAGCCCTTGGCTGCTTCGTTGAGATAGACATTGGCGATCATCCAATAGCCTGCATAGTTCACTGTCACGAACAGGTAGGCGAGCGGGATGAGGCAGGTCAGCACATAGATCCGCTTGGCCGAGAGCCGCAGGATGATGGTTGCGCCGATGGTGAGACCCAGCGAGGCCATCATCTGGTTCGACACGCCAAACAGAGCCCATACCGAGTTGATGTCGCCCGAATTGAGGAGATAACCCCAGAGAAGGCAGGCGACGACGCTGGCGAAGATCGAGCCGGGCAACCAGTTGATCTGCTTCATCGGAGCCCAGAGGTCACCGAGAATGTCCTGGATCAGATAGCGGGCAACACGGGTTCCCGAGTCGATCGCGGTCAGGATGAAGACGGCTTCGAACATGATGACGAACTGGAAGAAGTAGGCAGCCAGTGTCTTGAACCAGGGAATGCTGGTGAAAATCTCCGTCATGCCGACGGCGAGCGTCACGGCGCCACCGGTACGGCCGGCGAGGTCCATGCCGATCGACTGTTCGAGGCGAGGCAAGTCCTGAACGGTCATGCCGAGCTTGGCGAAGACTTCCGGCGAGGCATTGATGGCGAAGTAGTCGGCCATCGGAAGTGCTGTTGCGGCGATCAGGGCGAGCACGGCAACCAGGCATTCGACCAGCATCATGCCGAAGGCGACGGGGCGGATGTCGCTCCACTTGTCAACCAGCTTGGGCGTGGTGCCCGAGCCGATGAAGGCGTGGAAGCCCGAGATCGCGCCACATGCAATGGTGATCGAGATGAAGGGCCATACCGGGCCGGCCAGAACCGGGCCGCCGCCATGGATGAATTCGGTCAGGGCCGGCATCTTGATTTCAGGGTTGATGATGACAACACCGACGACGAGAGCGGCGAAGACGCCGATCTTGAGGAAGCTCGAGAGATAACCGCGCGGGGTCAGGAGCAGCCAGACCGGCAGGGCGCTGGCGAGGAAGGCATAGATCGGCAGCATGATGCCGAGCGTATCGTAGTGGAAGGTGAACCACTGGCCGAGTGCCGATTCCTGGACATAGGGGCCGGCGAAGACCGAGGCGAGAATGGCGGCAAGGCCGACATAGGTTGCGATCTTGCCGTTGCCGCCCATCTTCTCATAAAGGCCGACGATCATGGCGATCGGGATGGTCATGAAGACGGCGAACGTGCCCCAGGGGTTCCGTTCCAGCGCATGGACCACGACCATCGAAAGGCCTGCCATGGTGATGGTGATGATGAACAGCATCGCAAGACCGGTGCACCAGCCGGCGACCGGGCCAAGTTCCGCCTTGGCGACTTCCGACAGCGACGAGCCCTTGTGCTTCATCGAGGCGAAAAGCACGACCGTGTCATGCACCGCGCCACCGATGACGCAGCCGACGAGAAGCCAGATCAGGCCGGGCAGGTAACCGTATTGGGCGGCGAGAACCGGGCCGACAAGCGGGCCGGCGGCGGCGATGGCCGCAAAGTGCTGGCCGGCATTCACCCACTTCTTGGTGGGCACGTAATTGCGTCCATCCGCCAGCGAGTGTGATGGAGTGGTTTCGGCGTCGTTGATGCCAAGCACCTTGCGGACAAAGAAGATACCGTAGAAGCGGTAGCAGATGGCAAGGATGCAGGCCGACCCGATGACAATCGATAAAGCATTGCTCATGGTACGTCCTCCGTAAGAATGACGTCACGCTTACACGCGCGTGTAAGAAGCGGGAGTGGGCGTTTCGGCCAGCGGCGCCATCGCGGCGCGAGCGGCGGAGAATGAACCTTAAGCGGTGGAGAGGTTTTTGCTTTTTGAAGGCCGCGGCGCGGGAGACCGTTTCCTGAAGGTCGGCTACTTTGCTGCCGACCACAGGCGAGCGACCTTCAGGCGGCCGCGAAGAGGTGTGCGTGCGGGTATAACGTCATCATGTGAATGATCGTGATGATGGTCATGCCGGCCATCATGGTGGTGGCTATGGTCGTGTACGGGCTCACCCATCGGCACGCGCAGGTTTACGGTAGTGAACACTTCCGGTTCCCATTTCACATCAATGCCATAGGCGTCACCGAAATGCCCCTTGGTGCGGCGGTCGACGATATTCATGCCAAGCCCGCCATCGACGGACGGTTTGCGGACAAACAGGCCGGCATTGTCGGTCACCGAGATCAGCAGATCATCGCCATCCGGATTTGCCGATATCGTGATCCGACCTTCTCCGATCAGCTGTGACGTGCCGTGCTTGATGGCATTTTCCACCAGCGGCTGGAGCGAAAAAGCCGGGAGACGGACCTCTGCCAGGTCGTCCGGAACATCGATCTCGATCTGCAGATGTTCGCGGAAACGCGCCTTTTCGATCTGCAGATAGGCATTCACATGTTCGATCTCGTCAGACAGTGTAACGATGTCGTTCGTCCGCTTCAGGTTCTTGCGGAAGAAGGTTGAAAGGTTCTGCACGAGATTGCGCGCTTCGCCCGGATCGATCCGGATGATGGCCGATAGCGTGTTGAGCGTGTTGAACAGAAAGTGCGGATTGACCTGCGCGTGCAAGAGCTTGATTTCGGATTCGACCAGCATCTGCTTCTGGCGTTCGTAGCGCCCGGCGAGGATCTGGGCAGAGAGCAGGCGCGCGACACCTTCGCCGAGTGAGCGGTTGAAGGTCGAAAACAGTTTGGTCTTCGGTTCATAAAGCTTGATCGTGCCGATGACCGCGTTGTCTTCGCCTTTCAGCGGAATGACGAGTGACGATCCGAGCGGACAATTCGGGTGGATCGAGCACTGATAGCTGACCTCGTCGCCATCGGCATACATGACCTTGTTTTCGGCAATCGCTTCCATGGTTTGGGCGGACGTAATGGCGCGGCCGGGCAGATGGTGATCGGCGCCAATGCCGATGAAGGCCAGGATCTTTTCGCGGTCGGTGATCGCAACCGCGCCGACATTGGCTTCCTCGTAAAGGATGCGGGCGACCTTGGTGCTGTTTTCGGCATTGAAGCCGTTGCGCAAAACGCCTTCGGCGCGTTCTGCGATCTTCAGCGCCTTGCCGGAGAAGACCGTCGAGTGAGTTTCGAAAAGTTTGCGCCGGTCGCCAAGGATGTTCATGAACATCGCGGCACCGATGGTATTTGCCACCGTCATCGGCAAAACGATCGTCTCGACGACATGGGCTGAATCGACAAAGGGTCTGGCGACGATCAGGATGATCGACATCTGGACGATTTCGGCAACAAGCGTGACGCCGGCGATCAGGGGAGGCCAGAAGAGGAGATCGGTCCTTTTGCGGCGCATGAGATAGCTGTGAACCAGCCCGCCAATCAGGCCTTCGGCCGTCGTCGCAATCGCGCAGGCAAGTGCTGTGAAACCGCCGAGCGAATAGCGGTGCATGCCGCCGGTGAGGCCGACTGCAAGACCGACCAACGGGCCGCCTAAAATGCCGCCGAGCACGGCGCCGATCGCGCGCGTATTGGCAATCGCCTCGTCGATATGCAGGCCGAAATAGGTGCCCATGATGCAGAACATCGAGAAGATGACGTAGCAGGCGATCTTGCGCGATGGCCGGACGGTAACCTGCATCAGCGGCAGAAACAGGGGCGTCTTGCTGAACAGGTAGGCGATGACGAGATAGACGCAGGTCTGCTGCAAAAGGCCGATGACAAGGTTCGTCCAGCCGAACATGAAATGTCCTTCGTTCTATCTTCGCCAGTGGATGAGGCGTTCGATCACCGCACCGAGACGATCCATTCCATAAATCGCGACTGCCGCAATAGAAGGCGGCGCGCAACAGCTGCCACGCGCTTCACATTGACGTTTTACACGTTCAAGCGAAGCCGAACCGTCGGTTTCGGTCGAGGCAGTATCATCGGTCGGGGTCAAGCGTAAGCGCATGTGTCCATCACGGCAAGCGGATCGTTTTGATCTGATCCGCCATCAAGGTCACCCGCTGATGGGCCCTGCATTGACCTGTCGCAATACCGGGCTGGCGCATGTTCCCGGTTCTGAATGTTTTGGTCCGGGATCGTCTGTGCGACCCCGAACCTGTTCGGTTGTATTACTTGATCATCGGCAGGAGTTCGGAGACGGATTTCTTCGCGTCGCCATAGAACATCCGTGTGTTCTCCTTGTAGAAGAGCGGGTTCTCGATGCCGGAATAACCGGTGCCCTGGCCACGCTTGGAAACGAAGACCTGCTTGGCCTTCCAGACTTCGAGCACCGGCATGCCGGCGATCGGCGAGTTCGGGTCTTCCTGCGCGGCCGGATTGACGATGTCGTTGGAGCCGATGACGATGACGACATCGGTATTGGGGAAATCGTCGTTGATCTCGTCCATTTCCATGACGATGTCGTAAGGCACCTTGGCTTCTGCGAGCAGCACGTTCATGTGGCCCGGCAGACGACCGGCGACCGGATGGATGGCGAAGCGCACTTCCTTGCCGGCAGCGCGCAGCTTGCGGGTCAGTTCCGAGACTGCCTGCTGTGCCTGCGCCACGGCCATGCCGTAACCGGGAACGATGATGACACTGTCGGCATCGTTCAAGGCATTGGCGACACCTTCGGCATCGATGGCGATCTGCTCGCCCTCGATTTCCATCGCAGGTCCCGTCGTGCCGCCGAAGCCGCCGAGGATGACCGAAACGAAGGAGCGGTTCATCGCCTTGCACATGATGTAGGAGAGGATCGCGCCCGAGGAGCCTACCAGCGCGCCGGTGACGATCAGGAGATCGTTGCCGAGCGTGAAGCCGATGGCGGCAGCCGCCCAGCCGGAATAGCTGTTCAGCATCGAGACGACGACTGGCATATCGGCGCCGCCGATGCCCATGATCAGGTGGTAACCGATGAAGAAGGCGAGAAGCGTCATCAGGATCAGCGTCCAGACGCCCGCGCCGTTGCAATAGGCAAGCAGCAGCAGGAGTGAGAGCGCTGCCGCACCGGCATTGAGGAAATGCCCGCCGGGCAGTTTCTTCGCCTTGCCGTCGACCTTGCCGGCCAGCTTGCCGAAGGCGACGACCGAGCCGGTGAAGGTGACCGCACCGATGAAGACGCCGAGGAAGACCTCGACCTTCATGATGGCCAGTTCAACCGGATCCTTGTGCGCAAGAATGGCGGAAAAGCCTTCGAGCGTTGCACGGGCAGCCTCATCCAGACCACCGACGCGCCATGCCTCGATATGAGCATTGTAGCCGATGAAGACCGCGGCAAGGCCGACGAAGGAGTGAAGCGCTGCGACGAGCTGCGGCATTTCCGTCATCTGCACGCGGCTTGCCACGTAGTAACCGGCGATAGAGCCGGCGGCGACCATGATCACAATGATCAGGCCGATGCCGAAACTGGTGGCGACACCAGGGCCGAAGAAGGTGGCGATGACGGCGAGCGCCATGCCGATGATGCCGTACCAGACGGCGCGTTTGGCGCTTTCCTGGCCGGAAAGGCCGCCAAGCGACAGGATGAAGAGAACCGCAGCAGAGATGTAGGCGGCCGAAACGATACCGATCGTCATGATAATAACCCCCTACGCACTCAAGACTTCTGGAACATGGCGAGCATTCGCCGTGTCACGAGAAAACCGCCGACGATGTTGATCGTCGCGACCAGAACCGACAGGGCGCCGAGGACGACGACCAGCCAGTTGCCCGAGCCGATCTGCAACAGTGCACCCAGGATGACGATGCCGGAAATGGCGTTGGTGACGGCCATCAGCGGCGTATGCAGCGAATGCGAGACGTTCCAGATGACCTGGAAGCCGATGAAGCAGGAGAGCACGAAAACGACGAAATGGCTCATGAAGCTTGCCGGCGCATAGGCACCGACGATCAGCAGCAGCACGGTGGCAACGCCCAGAAGAATGGCCTGGTTCTTGGTCTGCGCCTTGAAGGCTGCGACTTCCTTCGCCCGCTTTTCCTCCGGCGTCAGTTCCTTGGCCTTTTCCTTCGGCTTCTGGGCGGCAATCGCCTGGATCTTCGGCGGTGGCGGCGGGAAGGTGATCTCGCCATCCTTGGTCACTGTCGCGCCGCGGATGACGTCGTCTTCCATGTTGTGAACGACAATACCGTCCTTGGCCGGTGTGAGGTCCGTCATCATGTGGCGGATATTGGTGGAATAGAGCGTCGAGGACTGGGCGGCCATGCGGCTCGGGAAGTCGGTGTAGCCGATCACGGTGACGCCGTTGTCCGAGACGATCTTCTGGTCGGCGACGGTGAGGTCGCAGTTGCCGCCGCGTTCGGCCGCAAGGTCGATGATGACCGAACCCGGCTTCATCAAGGCCACCATGTCGGCAGTCCAGAGCTTCGGCGCATCACGGCCGGGGATCAGCGCCGTGGTGATGACGATGTCGATCTCAGGCGCCAGTTCGCGGAATTTTTCCAGCTGCTTTTCGCGAAATTCCGGAGACGAAGGAGCGGCATAACCGCCGGTGGCGGCACCATCCTGCTGGCTTTCCTTGAAGTCGAGGAAGACGAACTGCGCGCCCATGGATTCGATCTGCTCGGCGACTTCCGGGCGAACATCGAAGGCATAAGTGATGGCGCCGAGCGAGGTGGCGGTACCGATGGCGGCCAGACCTGCAACACCTGCACCGATAACCAGAACCTTGGCCGGCGGCACCTTGCCTGCAGCCGTGACCTGGCCGGTGAAGAAGCGGCCGAAATTGTTGCCGGCTTCGATGACGGCGCGATAACCGGCGATGTTTGCCATCGACGAGAGAGCATCCATCTTCTGGGCGCGCGAGATGCGCGGCACCATATCCATGGCGATGACGTTTGCGCCCTTGGCCTTGGCCTGTTCGAGCAGGTCCTTGTTCTGGGCCGGGTAGAAGAAGGAGATCAGCGTCTTTTCCGGGCCAAGCTTGTCGACTTCAGCGATTTCCGGCGGACGCACCTTGGCGATCACGTCGGAGGCTTCGATCAGCGCGTCCGGCGTATCGACCACCGTCACGCCGGCGGCGCGATAAGCTTCGTCCGAAAAGCCTGCAGCCTTGCCTGCACCGGTTTCGATCACGCAGTCATAGCCAAGCTTCTGCAAGGCCAGCGCACTGTCCGGCGTCATCGCCACACGCGCCTCGCGGTCCGCGCGCTCTTTAAGAACCCCTATCTTCAATAGTCCCGTCCCCAATTCGTTTTCATCGTGGCCAAGCCGGCAAGTGACCGGCATTCCTGCCGTAAACTGTTACGACAAGGATTTCCGAGCGGAAAGGCAGGGAATGGTACTTGGCGGTACGGTAAGCGCAAGTGGAATACTGCGGGAAGTCGTCTTTTTCTCCCGCATTCCTTGTTTAGTCTTCTGTTTAGCCGCGGCATTACGCGGTTTGATGGCACAATCGGCCTGTCGCCAGCGACGATAGGTCGCTAGCCGGTATTGAATGAGCAATCTCCTTTCGCAGCCTCGCCGGCAAGGCATTTCGCGCTCGCGTTGAGCAAGCCGATCAGGCTAACGCGGTTACGTGAACTTTGGGCAAGTCGCCAAGATTCCACTTTCCCTCAATCGCGCGTTCGATCTGGGCCGCAAGCTGCAGCAGCAGACCATCGCGGCCAAGGCCGGTCTGGATCTGCATGCCGAGCGGCAGGCCATTGGCGTGGCGGGCAAGCGGCAGGCTAAGGCCTGGCGTGCCGCAAAGATTGCTGAACGGGGTATAGGCGAAGAAGCCCCAGAGATTGAAAAACCAGTCGAGGGCAGAGGGATTGTCAGTCATCGTCAGATATTGGGTCGTGCCGATCGGCGGTGTTTCCCGCGCCGTGATCGGCGTCAGCACGATGTCCCATTTCTCGTAGAATTCACCGAAGGCGCGGGCGGTTTCGTTGAAGGCGAGCTGCATGTCTGCGCGCTCCGTATAGGTCGCGTCCTTGCCCTGTTCCCAGATGCGGATGTTCATCGGTTCGATGAGATCGCCGGGTGGTCGTTCTAGGCCTCGCATGCGCAGAAGATTGTTCACCGTCTGGGCAAAGTTGGTGATGTAGCAAGCCGTCTGTGCCGTATAGGCTTTCTCGAAGTCTATCGAGGGTTTGACCCATTCGACATGATGGCCGAGGCTTTCGAGGAAACGGGCCACACGCTCCAGTTCCGAGACGATATGCGGCGATGAATTATACGGCCCCCATTCATGGGAGACTGCGATGCGCAGCGGCTTTGGATCACGCTCGATCAGGCTGAGAAAGGATACTTCGGGAGACCAGTAGGGCATGAATTCGCCCGGTGCACCGCCGCGGCAATTGTCGACAAAGGCGGCTGTGTCGCGCACCGTTCGCGTGATGCAGCCCTGTGTCGAGACGACCGAGGTGAAGTCTGAAGCCGCAGGAGCGATGGAAAAGGTGCCGCGGGAGGATTTCAGCCCGATGCCGCCGTTAACGCCTGCCGGAATGCGGATCGAGCCCCCGCCGTCTGTCGCATGGGCAAGCGGCACAACACCGGCGCCGACCATGACGGCGGAGCCGGCCGAAGAGCCGCAACTGGTGAAATCCGTATTCCAGGGGTTGCGGGTAACATAAAGCGCCGGATTTTCCGCCGAGCTGCAGCAGCCGAATTCAGGTGTTGTGGTGCGGCCGATGATGTTGAGACCCGCGGCCTTCATTTTCGTGGTGAGGAAAGTGTCGGAAGTCGGGCGATTGCCCTTCATGTATAGCGAACCCTGCTCCTGCAGCCGGCCGGCAAGTGTCGGGCCTAGATCTTTCAGGAGGAAGGGCAGGCCTGCAAATGCACCTTCGGGATTTGCGCCGTTGACCGTGGCGTCGGAAACAGCATCCTCGAAGATCTCGACCACGCCGCAGATCTGCGGATTGACCGCCTTGATCGCCGTTGCTGCCTGTGTTGCGAGTTCGGATGCGGTGACCTCTCCATGTCTTACCAGTTCCGCAAGGCCAAGCCCGTCTTTGCCGAACCATTCAGCCCAGCTCATCACCATCGTCATCTGCATTCCCCAATGTTTTCGTTCTAGCGAAATTCTGTTTTGAAAAAGCCAAGGCGGAGCGGCCCGGTCACGTAGTGCAGGGGCTCAGATAATCACGCCTGATGCGGAGTGTCTCAGGAAATCTGCTGCGGTGCGCGAAAAGGGTAAGCGCTAACGCTCGCTTCTGCCGGAGACGTTTTGGGACGCGTCTTCCCGCAATTCCTGCTCATGCAGGTAGCGGAGATAGGCGATATATCCCGACAGATAATGCTCGACATCGTCGATCCGCACCCGGAATGCGTGGTGGCGGATGAAGAAGGATCCGAGAACCTTTCTCGGGTTGCGCATGAACATTGCCATCTCGGGCCAGAAATGCCCGTTGAGCATGTAATGCGCCCGTTTTTCCAGCGCGCGTTCGAAGCGGCCGGGATCTATGCGGTTCAGGAGATCAGGAAAACGCCCGTCGATTTTCAACCGTGTCAAAACTTGCCGCGTCGCCATCATCAATTCGAGCAATGTCGGGAATGTCGTGATCCTGTTAGCGACGAAATCGAGATGATCGGCAATGTTGTCTATGGCGAAGCGGTAATAGTCCTCTTCCGGGCGATGTCGTGTCAGCTCATTGGCGCAGTAGGCGAGCCAGTGGTCGTGATGGCGTGCATGGTTGTTGCGAATGAAATGCCCGAAGGCGAGTTCGACAGTCCTTAGCCAGCGATCATCGCGAAGCTGGTCGTAGAGCCGCATCAGGGCGAAGACGGCCTCTCCTTCGTAATAGATGGTGCGGAATTCCTGCCGGGTTTCGAGGCTGGGAAAAGTCAGGACGTGGCGGAAAGCGCCGGTTTTTTCGTCCTGCATGAAGCAGATGCCGGAGGCAAGTCTCTCCATCAGTTCGTCATGACGGTCGTCGTTAAAGACGCTGGCATATTTGGCAAGCGCCAGGATCGCGACGGCATTGCCGCCGAGCTTGATCTCGTTGTCGGCTTCGACGAGGAAGGCGGCGATCCGGCCGTTGGGCAAAAGCGCATGGACGATGAGATCGCGCGTCATGCAGGAAATCGACTGGCTGATCGCCTCGCGCAGGAGCGGCGTGCAGGTCAGTTCGTACGCTTCGATCATTGCATAAGTCGTGCTGGCATGGCGAAGCGTGTTGTAGGTGCCGATCTCCCTGTCGAAACAGGGGTGATAACCGTAAACGAAACGGCCGTCGGGGCTGACCTGGCGGGCGAGGAATTCTGAGGCGTCGTAGATCAGCGATGTGACCTGTCCGACGTCCAGCTTGTCGATGATCCTGCGTCCGGCATTGAGTCCAGAGGGATGAAGCGGGTAGACCGTCGTTCCGTCGAAAAACGCGCCTGTGCTGGCGAAGGGATAGATCACTCGATCATCTGCAAAGTCCGGCGGTAGGTGATCAGGGAAACGAGAGCTGAAATAAAGAAGAAAGTTCTTTTCGTTCAGGTCGGCTGAGACATTGCGGTTGCCGCCATAGAGCATCGCGTTGGCGTTCAGTTCCTGTTCCTGAAAGGCGGTCTCGAACCGGTCGTCCAGTGAAATGCCGAGGCGGAAGTAATTGCGTTTTGTGTCGCTCAGCACGTCACGGAGTTCGGCCCAAGTAGAGGCTTCCAGGGCGGTTGGCCAATCGACCCGCAACCACCGATGCCGGCCGGATTGGCGGCGTTGAATGGTTAGAACGGCCTCCATGCCCGTCTGCCAGGCCTGATCAAAAGACGAACCGCGTGCAATGCTGACGCTCGCCCTTTCCTCACCGTCGGAACAGGAAAAGAACAGCACATAGGCCGGATAGGGCGCGGGCAAGGGATGGCATGCGGATCGTACATGGTCCTGCAGCAGGGTCATATCCGGTGGCGTCGTCATGCAGTCCTCCTTGCACCAGCGCCGTTTTCCTAGCGTTCGCGCATCGCCTCTTTGGCCTTGTTGAAGGGCTTAAGCAGATAATCCATCACGCTCTTCTGGCCGGTATGGATGTCGACTGTGGCGACCATGCCCGGAGAGATAGGGAATATTTTCCCGGCATGATTTTCCAGCGCGTCCTTTTCCGTCTTCACGAAGACGCGGTAATAATAGACCTCAGGATCCACTTCGTCCTGGATCGTGTCGGGCGAGATGGTGACGACCTTGCCGTCGAGTCCGCCATAGATGGCGTAGTCATAGGCGGTGATCTTCACCGTGGCGCGTTGATCGGGATGGATGAAGGCGATGTCGCGCGGCAGGATGCGTGCCTCGATCATCAGCTGGTCGCCAAGCGGGATGATATCCATCAGCTTGCCGTTCGGGGGCACGACGCCGCCGATGGTGGAGACCTCGATATTCTTGACGATGCCGCGCACCGGTGAGCGAAGAGTGAGGCGGGCGAGGCTGTCCGAACGGCCCTTGATGATGGAAAAGAGCGAGTTGACTTCGGCATTTGCCTTGGCCAGTTGCTCGCGAGCTTCGACGACATACTGGGTGCTGGTCTCGACCTTTTTCAGCTCCAGTTCCGCCCGTTCGCGTTTCAGGCGGATGATCTCGACGCTGCTGGCTGCACCGATCTTCGACAGGTCTTCATTGACCGCGAGTTCCTGACGGGAGAGCGCCAGCGATTCATCGATCCATTGCAGCGTCTCTTTGAGATTGTGCTGGCGGGCTTCATAGAGCCTGGTCTCCGAGGTGACCAGCTCGGGATAACCGGTAAGTTCATCCGGAAAGGTGAGGGGGGTCTGGTTGACTTCCGCCGTCAGCCTGGCCGAACTCGCCAATGCAGCCCGGTATGTGGCAGCGGATTCTCCGACGCCGGATTCGGTGATGGTCGGATCGAACTGGGCAATCAGCTGTCCGCGTTCGACGACCTGGTTTTCCTGAACCATCAGTTTCGAGACGATACCGCCTTCCAGCGACTGAATGACCTGTTCTTTGCTGATCGGTACGACCTTGCCGTCACCGGTCGAGACCTCGTCGAGAATGGCGAAGTGCGCCCATATGAGAACGACGACGATAAGGAGGGCCATGACCTTGATGACGGTCTTTGCTCCGGACAGCCGTACCTCGTCCTCGCCGCCATATTGCCAGCTCTCTTCGACGAGGCGGGGGAATGACATGGCCATGGCTAGTTCGCTCCCTTGACGCTGCGCAACTGCTGGGCCGGCTTTTCGCCTTTGAGGACCCGCAGGGCTTCTTCCTTATCGGCATCGAGCACGATGCGGCCACCGTCTAGCGCGACAACGCGCTCGACCAGATCCAGCACACGCATCCGGTGGGTGGCGATAATCACCGTCTTGTTTTTCGCCCAGGCGGAGAAACGCTGGATGAACAGCTTTTCGGTAGCCTCATCCATGGATGCCGTCGGTTCGTCGAGCAGCACGACAGACGGGTTGCGGATCAGCAGCCGCGACAGAAGCAGGGCCTGCTGCTGGCCGCCGGAAAGACCGCGCCCACCTTCGTCGATCAGGTGATCGATGCCCTTCGGAAGCATGCGGATGAACTCATCTGCGCCGGTCATCTGCAGCGCCTCCAGCATCGCCTGTTGTGAGGCGTTCTGGGCGCCCATCAGCACGTTTTCGCGGATCGAGCCATGGAACAGGCGGGAATTCTGGGTGATCAGGCCGACTTCCCGGCGCAGGTCGGACGGGTCGATCTGGTCGATCGCCAAGGTATCGATCAGCGCCTCGCCTGTATGGGGTTGCAGCTGGCCGGAAAGCGCCTGCAGCAGGGTGGATTTTCCCGCGCCGTTCTTGCCGAGAAGGGCGATCGTGTCACCGGCCTCGGTCGAGAAATCCGCAAGTGACAGCGCCGGCCGGCCAGCCGGTTCGCCGTAATAATAGACGGCGCCGCGGAAGCGATATTCGCCTAGCAGCGAACCGACCGAAAGCCTTGATTCCGCCGGCGGATGGTCGACCGGCATTTTCATGATCGTATTCAGGCTCGACAGGCCGATCTTGGCATGCTGCAGGCGCCCCAGAACCTGGGTCAGCTGCGCCATCGGCGCCATCATGCGCGAACCGAGAATGGAGCAGGCGACAAGCGATCCGGTGCTCAGGTCGCCCGCCATGACCATCGGCGCGCCGCAGAAGACAATTACGGCAAAGACGCTGGTCTGGACACCATGGCCCCAGCTCGTCAGCGTGCTGGTGATGGAACGCAGTTTGACCTGCGCATCGGCGCTTGCGGAATTGAAGGTGTTCCATTTCTGCTGGAACACGCTTTCGGCCTGTAGCGCCTTGATATCCTCGATGCCCTGAATGGATTCGACCAGCATGGCATTGCGCAGCGACGATTCCCGCATCGCGAGGCTGGCGTTCCGCTTCAGCTTGCCCTGCGCCAGAAGGCCGGGGGCAACCATGATGAGCAGCGCTGCCGCCGGAATGACGGCAAGCCAGCCGCCGATATAGGCGAACAGACCGAGGAAGAGGAGAAAGAAGGGCAGGTCGGCGATGGCGGAGACCGTCGTCGAGGTCAGCATCTCGCGGACCTGTTCGAGTTCCCGTAACTGGGCGATGAAGGTGCCGGTCGCCTTGGGCCGGTTCTGGTTTTTTACCCGCAGCGCATGGCCGAAAACGACGTCGGAAATGCGGATATCCGCGCGCTTGCCGACGATGTCGATGATGGCCGTCCTGACCTTGCGCATGATGAAGTCGAAGACGACTGCCACGCCGACACCGATGAACAGGACGACGAGTGTGCTCATGGAATTGGCGGGCACGACCCGGTCATAGACCTGCATCGAGAAAATGACGCCTGCGACCGAGAGGGCATTGGCGACGAAGGATGCCAGGAGAACGTAGCTGTAGGGGCGAAGATCGCTGAGCGCGAGCTTGCGGAACCAGCCATGCGTGTCGGGCGCGATATAGGCATCAATGCGCTCGTCGGGTCGGTTCCGCGCATCGCGGGCGATCAGAAGATGGGTGATGTGGCCATCGATCTCGGAAAGCGGGATCCAGGTCCAGTGACCGTTATCGCCGGCAAAGGTGATCTTCACCTCGTCCCGGTTGATCTCGGTTATCAGCCCGATATCGCCGTAGCTGAGTTCGATCAGCATTGGCAGGCGGCGAGCCGTAATGCCTTTGGCCAGCGGCTCGACCGGCTTTGCATCAAGACCGAAACGCCGTGCCAGCTTGCCTATCCGATGAACGGGGGGCGCTGCCTCCTGCATGATTGAAATGTAGTTCGTGGCAAATTTGGAATGGGCGATGCCATAGTGCTGCGCCAGCAGCCCCATGATTTCGATCCAGTCCTTTGCATGGCTCAGCGAGGCTGCATTTGCCTCGGTCTTTTTCTGATCATTCGTTTCGGGGTTAGGTGGGGGAAGGGCAGCTGCCCTTTCCCCTGTCGTTGCCTGCATCCTTTCGGAAGGAGCCTGTCTGGCATCCATCAGCTCATCTCCTCCGCGCTAGACCACCGGCAGCCTTGGTGTCGCAAGATCATCGTCCTGGTTGAGCGGTTCGAACGGATCGAGTGGTGGGGTCTCCACCAGATCCAGAACAGCATCGACTGTATTCGATAGATCGACATTGGCCGACACGTCGACGCCCGAACCGTCGCCTGTATCGACTGAGACCGAGGTGTTGCCGGTCAGGCTGTCGAGCGCACTCAGATCGACTTCCTCGCCGCCCTGAACAAGCAGGCTCAGGCCATCATCCGTATTCAGGGATGCTTCGACCGGCTGCGGCTCATCGGCGGTGGACGGATCGGTATCTTGCGCATCGGAGCTATCGGATGAGGTGTCGCCGTCCGCCGCCATTCTGGCGTTGGTGTCGGGGCTGTCAGCCACATCACCGCCGCTGCCATCGTCGGCAAGGGCGAAGCCCGTCATGTCATCCGATGCCGATGCAGATGCCGATGCCATGGTGATGGCGCTGCTATCCTGAACCTCGACATCTATGGTGAGATCGGAAGACAGTTCGTTTCCGGTCACCGGATCGACGACGACAACGGTGAAGTTATCGGTTCCGCCGGCCGTGGCATTGGTGTGAGGGGTGTAGATATAACTGCCGTCGGCGCTGAACACGAGGGTGCCGAACGCCCCTTCCACCGTCACCGTACCGTTGACCAGAGCATGGGTTACGCCGTTGAACTCGACCTCACCGATGCGAAGATCATCCGTATTGCCAGTGGCCGCGGCGTCGATGAAGTTACCGTCCGCCCTTTCTCCCACGGTAATCTGGACATTCTCGACCTGATCGGTTGCGGTGACGGAGATTTCGCGGAGCGTTCCAATGCCGAGCGTGATGCCGGGATTGGGGACGAGCGTGGCGCGATACTGACCGGCATCGAGGTCGGTCAGGGTGATCTCGCCGGTGGGCGCCCCAAGCAGGTTCAGCTGCAGAATGCCATTATTGACATCGTCGGTGCCATAGGCTCCCCGCACCCATGCGGTACCGTTCCAGCGCTCGATGATCACCGAATAGTTGCTGAGCACACCGACATTGACGAGCCCGCCGATCCGCAGATCGAGATCCACCGAATTTGTGCTGCCCGAGAGATTGAAGTTGACGACCGGGTTAGTGGCCGAACCCAGGTTGACGTTCAGCAGGCTGGTGAGGGTAAGCGAAAGCAGCGCCGTGACAGTGGAACTGGCCGTGGATGGCGCTGCTTCGTTCTGGCGGGTGATCGTCTGGTCGAGAATGGCGGTGTCGGCCGCGTTGGTCAGTGCGAAATCCACGCCGGGGGCTGTGGTCGTGGCCGAACCGGAGAGATTGCCTGCCGTATCCCGTTGCACGACCTCGAGTTCCTGGCCGTTTACCTGCGCGGGCGAGAGGCCGACGCTGAACGTGCCGTTGGCGGCGACCGTTCCTGTGCCGATAACCGCACCGCCGGTGTTGGTAACCGTGATGGTGGCGCCCGGTTCGCCGGTGCCGGTCAACTCGTTGCCGGCCGGGCTGACAGCCAGATCTTCCGGCGGGTCAGGGGGGAGCAGGTCTGGTGTGTCGGTGACGACCGACGGTGACACGTTTCCGGCCGTGTCAGTCAGAACGACGGTCAGGTCCCGGCCATCGGCCTGTGTCGGGTTAAGCGTTATGCTGAATGTACCGCCCGGGAGCACGGTTCCGGTCCCGACGACGATACCATCGGCATTGGTAACCCGAACCGCTGCCCCGGCTTCGCCATTGCCGGTCAGAATGGTGCCGGTGCCGTTGACATCGACATTGGTCGGAGCAGCCGGCGCAAGCAGGTCGGGAGAATTGACCGAGGCCACATCGGACGGGTTTCCGGCGCTATCCGTCAATACGACATCAAGTTCACCGCCATTCACCTGCGAGGGCGAAAGGCCGATGCTGAACGTGCCGTCCGGTGCGACCGTGCCGGTGCCGACGACCTGGCCTGCGGCATTGGTGACGGTGACCGTGGAGCCCGGTTCACCGCCACCGCCGATCAGCGTGCCCGAACTGTTGACGACGAGGCTGGTCGGTGGTTCGGGTCCAGTCAGGTCCGGCGAAGCGACGGTGCCCGGATCGGACTCGTTGCCGGCATCGTCGGTCAGGGTGACGTTCAGGTCACCACCATCGGCCTGAGCCGGGTTGAGCGTAATGCTGAAAGTGCCGTCCGGATCGACTGTTCCCGTGCCGACGACAGTACCCGCGGCATTGGTGACCGAGATATCCGCGCCGGGTTCGCCTTCACCCGTCAGCACGATGCCATCATCGTCGAGAACAAGGTTGGTTGGAGCATCCGGCGCTGTCGTGTCCGTCGTCGAAGCGGTTCCGGGGACAGAGACATTGCCGGCGGCATCCCTCAGAACGACATCCAGTTCGGCACCGTCCGCCTGGGGCGGGTTGAGCGTAATCGTGAACGTGCCGCCTGCGCCAACGGTGCCGGTGCCGACGACAACGCCTTCTGCCGTTGTCACGGTGACGGCCGCACCCACTTCACCATTACCCGTGAGTTGGGCACCGTTTGGAGTGACGACCAGATTGGTCGGTGCGTCGGGCGGTGTGAGGTCCGGCGTTGTGGCCGTGCCCGGATCGGAGTCATTGCCGGCAGTGTCGGTCAGGACGACGCCGAGTGATCCACCGTCGGTCTGCGGTGAGGTCAGGGTGACGGAGAAATTGCCGTTGGTACCGACAGTGCCGGTTCCGACAATGTTATCATCCGCATCTCTGATGGTTACCGCTGCACCCGGCTCGCCCTTGCCGCTGACGATCGTGCCGGTGGCGTTGACGTTGAGATTGGTCGGGGTCTCCGGCGCATCGAGATCAGGCGTGAGGACGGTCCCCGGTTGAGAGATGCCTCCGGTGCCGGTCAAGGTGACCTGCAGATTGCCGCCATCTGTCTGGGGTGGGTCGAGGTCGACACTGAATGTACCGCCGACGACCGTACCCGTGCCGACGATCTCGCCTGCAGCGTTGCGGACCGTGACAGTCGTACCAGTTAGGCCGGAACCCGTAAGGGTCTCTCCGAGAGCATCGACAGCCAGTCCGGTCGGCGCGGGTGGTGCATCGGGATCGGGGGCCTGTACGGCTGCGGGATCCGATATGTTGCCGGCGGTATCTTCAAGAACCACCTGCAGGGCTTCACCATTGATCTGAGCAGGTGCAAGCGGAACGCTGAATGTTCCGTCCGGATCGACTGTGCCGGTGCCGATGATTGTGCCGCCGGCATTCCGGACGGTCACTTCGGTGTTCGGCTCGCCAACACCCGTCAAGGTCAGTCCGTTGTCGCTGACAACCAGTTCGGTCGCGGGCGCAGGAGGCTGAATGTCGGTGATCGGCAGGGTCGTCGTGGGCGATGTGTTTCCGGCATCGTCGGTCAAGGTGACGTTCAATTCGCCCGCGTCGGTCTGGGGTGGGTCGAGGTCGATCAGGAACGTACCACCGCTCCCCACAACGCCGCTCCCGACGACAATGCCTTCTGCATCGGTCACCCTGACTATGGCGCCGGGCTCACCCTCGCCGAAAAGCTCGGTTCTGTCGGGGCTTGCCTCCAGTCCGGTCGGGGCGCCGGGGGGCGTCAGGTCCGGTGTGGCGACGGGGACGGGATCGGTCTCGTTGTTGAAACCATCCGTCAGCGTGACCTCAAGTCCGGAACCGTCATTCTGCGCCGGTGAAAGCGGAATGGAGAAGGTGCCGTTGGCACCGACCGTACCAGTCCACTCATTCGTTCCGTTGGTCACCGTCACTGTCGATCCGACCTCGCCGCGGCCGGTGATCTGTGTTCCGTCCGCGCTGACGCTGAGATTGGTCGGCAAGGCGGGTGGTGTCTCATCGACGGAGGCGATGACGCCCGGGGCCGATGAATTGCCTTCATCATCGGTCAGGACGACCTGCAGATTGCCGCCGTCGATCTGCGCCGGGCTGAGGGGCACGCTGAAGGAACCGTCCGTGCCGACCTCTGCCGAGCCGACCTGCTGGCCGGCGGCATTGGTGACGATCACGGTGGCGCCGGGTTCGCCGGTGCCGTTCAGGACCGTACCGCCTGCCTCGACGTTGAGGCCGCTCGGTGCCGCAGGCGGCGTCGCATCGGTGGTCGGGACGGTACCCGGATCGGAGATGTTACCGCTTCCGTCAGTCAGGACCACGGTCAGGTCTCCGCCATCGATCTGGGCGGGGCTGAGACCGATCGTGAACGTTCCATCAGGACCGATCGTGCCGGTGCCGACCGTATCGCCGGCTGCGTTGGTTACCGTTACCGTCGTGCCGATTTCACCTGAACCGGTCAGGACCGTACCTGCGCCATTCACGGCGAGATTTCCGGGCTGGTCTGGTTCGGTGATGTCCGGTGCGGTCACGGTGACGGGATCCGATGCATTTCCGTCGCCGTCGGTCAGGACCACAGTCAGGTCCCCGCCATCCGATTGTGCAGGATTGAGTGGGATGCTTATCGCGCCTGTTGGCCCGACTATGCCCGTACCGACCACATCTCCGGCTTCATTGGTAACTGTGACGGTGGCGCCGGCTTCGCCCTGGCCCGTCAGTGTCGTGCCGCCATTGCCGACAGTAATGCCGGTCGGCGCATCGGGGCCAACGAGATCGGGTGATGGTGCAAGGCTCGGGTCGGACGTGTTGCCCTGAGCATCCGTCAATATGACCTCAAGATTGCCGCCATCCGTCTGCGGCGGGGTCAGCCCGATACTGAACGTGCCATTCGGCCCGACCGTGCCTGTTCCAACCGGATCTCCGGCCTCGTTGGTGATGGTAACGGTAGCGCCCGGTTCTCCGCGGCCGGTTATGACTGTACCGGCGGCATTGACGTCGAGGTCCGAGGCGGGATCCGGTCCGGTCGTATCCGGCGAGGTTGCCGTCACTATCGGCGACGTATTGCCGGCAGCATCCTGCTGCACAACCGTTACCAGACCGCCATTGTCCTGGGTGGGGGTTAGGTCGATGGTGAAGCTGCCATCGCTGCCCGCCGCGCCTGTGCCGATGATAATTCCATTGGCATCTCTCACGGTTACTGTCGCTCCCGTTTCACCCTGACCGGAAAGCTGGCTGCCATCGCCGCTGACTGTCACACCGGTCGGTGCCTCCGGAGCAACGAGGTCGGGAGTGGTCACCGTTGCTGGTGGTGACAGGTTTTCACCGCGATCTTCGAGAATGACGGTCAGATCGCCGCCATCGGTCTGTGCCGGGGCGAGCGTGATGGTGAATGTGCCGTTGCCGTTCACCGTTCCGGTGCCTACTTGCTGCCCGGCCACGTTGGTTACGGTGACGGTCGTGCCAGGTTCGCCGCGGCCGGTCAGCGTGGTTCCGGCGTCGTTGACAGCAAGGTTGGTCGCGGCCGCGGGATCGATCAGATCGGGGGAAAGCGTCAGCGCCGGCTGCGAGGTGCCGTTGGCATCCGTCTGCGTCACTCTCACTTCGCTGCCATCGATCTGTGCGGGGGTGAGGGTAATGGAGAAGCTGCCATCCCCCTGAACGGTTCCGGTGCCGATCGTCGTGCCGGCGGCGTTGGTAACCCTCACCGTTGCACCGGGTTGCCCCTCGCCGGTGAGTATCGTGCCGGTACCATTGATGTCCACGTCGGTCGGTGCTGGTGGTGCATCGGGATCCGGTGCCAGCACGGTGCCGGGCGCGGAAGCGTTTCCTGCCGCATCCGTCAAAACGACATCCAGCTCGCCGCCGTCCAACTGGGCCGGATCGAGATCGACACTGAACGTGCCGTCTGGGTCGACGGTATCTTCGCCAATCACATCGCCAGCCGCATTGGTGACCGTGACCTTGGTTCCGGGCTCGCCTCGGCCTGTCAGAACCATTCCGCTGTCGCTCACTGCCAGATTGGCGGGTGATGCCGGGGATTGGTCATCCTCCAGCGTTACCGTTGCTGGATCCGAGACGTTGCCTGCGGCATCCTGCTGCACGACCTTCAGTTCGCCACCATTATTCTGGGTGGGATCAAGATTGATCGTAAAGCTGCCGTTGCCGGCAACTGTGCCGGTTCCAACGATCACGCCGCTTGCATCGCGAACTGTCACTGTCGCTCCCGGCTCGCCGCGGCCGGTGAGGATTGTTCCGGCGTCATTGACGTCGAGAGATGTCGGTGCGTCGGGTGCGACAAGATCCGGGGAGGCTATGATAGCTGGCGCTGAGTCATTTCCTGAAGTGTCTTCGGCAACGACCTGCAGGTCGCGACCGTCTGTCTGGGCCGGGTTCAGCGGAATACTGAAATTGCCGGTCGCGCCGACAGTTACAGTGCCGACCACGACACCATCCGCATCCGTCACAGTTATCTTCGCACCCGGCTCTCCGCGTCCCGTCAGCACCGTGCCGTCATCGTTGATACTCAAATTGCTCGGGGCGGAAGGGCCGGCCAAATCCGGTGCGTCGGTCGTTCCCGGCAGGGATGTGTTGCCGGCCGTATCCGTCAGTGTGACTTCGAGCGTGCCACCATCTGTCTGTGCCGGGGCAAGCGTGACGGTGAACGTGCCATTCGGGCGCACCGTCCCAGTGCCGATCTCGTCGCCTGCTGCATTGGTGACGGTGACCGTCGTTCCGGGTTCGCCGCGGCCGGTGAGCGTAGTGCCTGCGTCGTTTACATCCAGATTGGTGGGGGCAGCCGGGTCGATCAGGTCGGGAGCCGACGTTAGGCTGGGCTGCGACGTACCGTTGGCATCGCTCTGGATCACACGCAGCTCGCCGCCATCGATCTGGGCCGGCGCAAGCGTGACTGAGAAGGTTCCGTCATTTGCAACGATCGCTGTGCCGACGACCTGGCCGGCGGCATTGGTAACCCTGATCTGAGCCCCCGCCTGTCCGTCACCGGTAAGCACTGTTCCCGAGGCGTTTACATCCAGATCCGTCGGGGCAGGGGGTGCGTCGGGATCCGGCGCAAGCACCGTGCCCGGGGTGGACGCATTGCCTGCGCCATCTGTTAACACGACCTCCAGCTCGCCACCGTCGAACTGGGCCGGGTCTAGGTCGATTGCAAATGTGCCGTCGGCGGCGACCGTGCCGGTGCCGACGTCTTCACCGGCCGCGTTGGTCACGGTTACCGTCGCGCCCGGTTCGCCGCGCCCGGAGAGCACCGTGCCGTCGTCATTTACACCGAGATTGGTCGGCGGCGGCGGTGCCTGGATATCGTCGACGTCGACCGTGCCGGGTTCCGAGGCATTGCCGGCTGCATCCTTGAGAACAACCTCAAGCTCTCCTCCATTGTCCTGTGCCGGATCGAGGCCTATCGTGAAAGTGCCGTTTGCTCCCACGGTTCCAGTACCAACGGTTACGCCATTGGCATCTCTGACCGTTACGGTCGCTCCCGGCTCTCCGCGCCCTGTGAGGACTGCACCACCGTCGCCTATCGCAAGGTTGGTCGGCGCGTCGGGTGCAATCAAATCCGGGGACAATGCGGTTCCGGGATCGGAGACGTTTCCGCTCGCATCTTCCAGCACGACGCTCAACTCGCCGCCATCGATCTGGGCGGGATCAAGAGTGATGCTGAACGAGCCGTTTGCGCCGACGATGCCGGTGCCGACAACAACACCAGCCGCATTCGTCACGGTTACTTCCGCCCCCGGTTCCCCGCGACCGGTCAGGGTCGTGCCGGCATCGTTGACGGAAAGATTGGTCGGAGGTTCTGGTGCCTCGGTATCTGCATCGGAGTCCGAGTCGGCATCCGCATCGGCGTCAGCATCTGCATCTGCATCGGCGTCGGCATCAGCGTCGGCATCCGCATCTGCGTCCGAATCGCTATCATCGGAGTTCCCGCCGCCAGAGCTGGCGCCGACGCCAATTGCTGCAGCTCCGAGCCCGAGTGCTGCTGCAAGGCCAAGCACCGAAGCCCCGCCGCCGCCAGTACCGGCCGCTGCACCCGCCAGCTGGTCGATCGGGGCACCTTCAACAAACTCGAAATTGGCGAGTTCGTCGGTATATTCGCCCTGCCAGACATTGCCGGCGGAATCTTCGAGCACGAGTTCGCTACGTTCGGCGCCGTCGCCCGTATAGAAATTCTCGATACGGATATCGGCTCCATTCCGGACGTCGATGATAAGATCGTTGCCGGAGCGTGTGGTGGCCGTGATCTGATCGGGAGATAAGGAGAGTTTGACTGTGCTTGGCTTGGAAAGGACGATATTGTTCTCGTTTACAGTGGTTGTTTGCCCACTTGCCTTATCCAGTATTACAGCGACCATCTGACTCTCCCTGTGAGGTGCCGGGCATCATGCCCTTTCCAGTGCGCCGCCCCCCGCCTTCTAGGCGAGTTCTCCCGTTCCTCGTCACCGTTCAGGCAGACGCGGCTCGTTGGATGTCGTTAGCAGCACACCAGAATGAAGTTGCTGTAATTCATGCAATCTTCAATTAGATATCGCTTATGTTTGTCTTTGTGGCTTAAGGAAGGGTAAACGGGCGACCTGAAATGAAGCGAGGCTGTGCCGTGACGCGACAGACAGCGCTTGGGGACGCATCATCTCGGTATGCATTTGTCACGCAGTTGTGAAAAATGTGAGATTCAAGTCAGGTTCGAGGTGCGCGCAGCGGTACTTTCTGAGCGTCTGCCGAGATTTGTTCCGGGGAGGGCGAGGATAGTCCAAAAGCGTCGCGAAGCCTGCCAGCCGCATAGGCACATTCGACGTTCAGCTTGTAGAGATCGAACCGGGTGTTGATCTCGTCGAAACGGGCGGCATGCAGTTCCTGATCGGCGTTAAGCACATCGAGCAGTGTTCGAGTTCCGAGATCGAGAAACTGTTTCTGGTACAGATCTCGCGTTTCACGCATCATTGTCTGCCGCGATCCGAGCGACTTCAACAATGTGCTGAGGCTGCCTACCTGAGAGGCCGATTGGATCCATGATCTCTGGGCGTCGTATTTTCCAACCGCAATGGCTGCTTCTGTTGCCTGTGCACCGTATCGGGCGGCGTTCTGACGGGCCCTGAAAGAGCTGCCGTTATAGAGATCGCTCTTGATAGTCACGCCGACCATGTAATCAGTGTCGCCGCCACCCCAAGTCTTCATCCGGGTCGTACCTTCCAATGCTATCGTCGGAAGCATGTCGGCGCGTGCAAGCTTGACGCGCGCATCAGCTTCGCGCTTGCGGGATTTGGCGGCGATGACGGTCGGAACGGTTTCCCAGGCCGGTTCGGGACCGGCGCAGGCCTTGTTGAGGGTGGAGGGGAAAGACGGGCGCAGGCGCACATCGTTTATCTGGCCGAGAAGCGAGTTCAGGGAGCCTTCCCAGCGCTGCTTTTCTGCGTTGATCTCAAGCGCCGTGGACTGTGCAGCCTGGATGCGGGCCTGTGCCTGAAGCTTGTCCGATCGCGTGCTGGCGCCACGATCGGTTCTGGCGGTTACCAATTCAGCGATGGCAGAAACGTCCTGGACCTGTTCTCTGGCGATCGCGGCCAGCCTGGCGTTGCGCATGACCTCCACGGAAGCAAGTACGGTTTCCCTGATCATATCGTCGACAGTGGCCAGAAATTCTGCCCGGCGGACACCGGATATGGCGGATTCCGCTTCGACTCGGCCTGACACCTTTCCGAAGTCATAGATCATCTGGCTGGCGGTGGCATTGAACCTCGGCGACCAGTCTCCGCTGTCGCCTTTCTGTGCGGCGAGGTCGATCCCTCCTCCTATGGACGGCAGATATCCCGATCTTGCGTCCGCGATCAGCTCGTTTTGTTGCCTGATACGTCCGGCCGCCTCCTGGATCGAGGGATGCCAGCTGACAACCCGGCGCACGGCAGTCTCGATATCGGTGACCGGTACCGGCTTGGCTATCGATCCAGTCACTTCGGGCGAGGGGGGAAGCGTTGATCCTGCAAGCATCTGCGTTTTTGCGGCCTGCTGTCTCTGGGCGGCAGTCTTGTCAGGTGTCTGGCTGCAGGCCGTCTGGATGACGGCCGCAGTTATCACGAGGCCAAGTTTGATGGTGCGACCTGAACGCATCTAGTCTCCATAGACCGACAATCGAAAGCTGAACCGGCCTACGCGACACCATTGGCTGGAGAAACTCTCCCAAGCACTTAGATTCGCTAGATATATAAGTGATTCGTGAGGTACTGCAAACCAGGGTTGAGCGTCGTGGTCGTAACCTGAGATCGTATCCCCTCAGGGTAGCCTGTCCCGCGAGTTGTGATCAGGCGGATGAACGCAATTAGGATCGCAGGAGCTGGTTTAATCCGTCCTTATTATGAATGATACAATTTGAATAAAATTCACTTAAGTATTAAATGGATATCTGGAAATATATCGTAACCATTTCCTTCATTTGTATTTGAATGGCACGCCGGTGTTGTGTTCTATGGGGTGGAAGACAGGACGTCTTTACAACGCAGCGGATGTTTTGCTTTGCTCTCTATGGCCCTTGAAGCGCACGACATAAATGTCTCTAGGATGGCTGACTGGCCCCAGGTGATGCTGGGCGGGCTGCCTATCGTGCGTTCGACTATGGAGCAGGCTGCGACCGGCTTCATAGAACAAGCGCTTCGCGCGCGAGGCCAGAATAATCTTCCCTTCTATTCGACCTCAGCAAACGGCCAGGTGCTGGCCATGTGCGTTCGTGACCGCGAATTCATGCAGCTTATGCTGGAGGCAGACCAGATCCATGCTGACGGCATGCCGATGGTTCATTGCTCGAAACTTCTCTGCGAGACACCGCTGCCTGAACGGGTAGCGACGACCGACCTTGTACATGCGGTGGCCGAACGGGCGCAGGATGAGAGCGTTAGCTTTTATTTTCTAGGCGCAAGTGAAGAGGTCAATTCCAAGGCTGTCGCCGCGATGCGGAAGCTCTATCCGCGCCTTCGCTTCGTCGGGCGCCGCAATGGCTATTTTAGCCCGGAAGAAGAGGAAGACGTCGTTGCGGATATCCGCGCCAAGCGCCCAGATATCCTCTGGATCGGCCTTGGTTTTCCATTCGAACAGAAATTCGTCAGCCGTAATCTGGAAAAGCTGCGTGGCGTCGGTGTGATCAAGACATCTGGCGGGTTATTCGATTTTCTCTCGGGCAAAAATCCGCGCGCGCCGATGTGGATGCAACGCCGGGGACTGGAATGGGCCTATCGGATGTATAACGAGCCGAGGCGTCTGACGCTTCGATACATGCTGACAAATCCCGTCGCGGTTTATGCGTTGCTGCGTTATTCGCGATAGTATTCGCTGACGGTTTGACATGGTCTACGCGATTTGAGACGGCGCCCTCTGGGCGCCTTTTTCATTTCTGCTTCAGGTGTGCGGTGTATCGGCTGCTGACTGCGTCGCTCTCATCGACCCCGTCGAGCGCCTGGCCGACGAACCGGCTCAGGCCCGGCGCTCTTCCCCGGATTGCCTGAATATCAGCATCGCCAGGCCGAGGATCATGGCAGCCATGCAACCCAGCACAAACCCGCCAAACATGCCGCCCGCAGTCAGATAAAGCGTGCGGGGCGGATAGCTGCGGGTTTTTGGTATGGTCGGAGGCGAGATCACCCTGACATTCGTGGTATTGATCTGCTGGCGTTCGGCAATCTCCTTGGCACGCGCCATGAAGGCCTGATAAATCGTTGACTTGGATTCCGCCTCGCGCTCGAGTTGACGAAGCTGAACGAGAGCGTCATTGTCACCGAAGACAACCGACTTCATCGTATTCGCCTGATTTTGCTGTGCCATCAGGGCGGCTTCAGCCTGAGCCAGTTCCGATCTGGCTGCCGTGAGGATGCGGTTCTGCTCGGCGGTTATCTGAGCCTGGATGGCATCCAACTGTGGCCGCATTGCCGAGATTCTCGGATGCCTCGCTCCAAAGACTGCAGATTGCGCGTCGAGTTCCCGCTTGGCCGCTGCATATTGTGTGCGCAGCGCGGTCATCGTCTGCGACTCGATCGATGCGCTGTCCAAGCGATTGTCCGGACTTCCTGTTGAAAGCTCCTGATAGCGGCTGCGAGCGCGAATGACCCGGGCCTGGGCGTCAACGAGCTGGGTGTTGGTCTGGTTGGCGACGATGCTGCTCACGAGCTCGCCGGAGCTTGAAAGGATATTGTGTTCGCGCTTGAACTGCTGGACTGCTTCATCCGCTTTGGAGACCTCACTCTTCAGGGCATCGAGACGGCCGGTTAGCTCAGTCGCGGCCCTGCCTGCGCCGTCTGCCTGCGCTTTGACCAACTCGTCCTGGAAGTTGGTAATGATCGAATTTGCGATTTCCAGCGCCTTGGGTGCCGATTGGCTCCAGACATCGAGATTAACGACGAAAGAGTTTTCTTCGCGCTTTGCCAGGACATGCTTTTCAAGCGAACGCAGCGCGTCCAGCCGGCCGGATTGCGCATCAGGGGATTTCGTATCGCCGAATTCCGGATCCTGATCGAGATGAAGTGCATCGATGACGCTGTTGAGCACGTTTGCCGAAGTCAGTATCCGCAGCTTGCTTTCGACATCATAGATCTGCATGTCGAGCTGGTTGT
This sequence comes from Hyphomicrobiales bacterium, assembly GCA_900472575.1. Taxonomy (GTDB): domain Bacteria; phylum Pseudomonadota; class Alphaproteobacteria; order Rhizobiales; family Rhizobiaceae; genus Neorhizobium; species Neorhizobium cellulosilyticum. The sequence continues at coordinate 18,872 of UCIV01000014.1, read as the reverse complement.
TGGAAGCGTAGATATCATCGTTCATGACCCTGAGATTGGTCGGATCGATGAAGATCTGCGAGCCGACGGTGAATTTGGCTTTGGAGAAATTGCCAAAGCCATATCCCGCCAGAGCGCCGAGGATGATGCACAGGAGAACGAGCCATTTTCCGGCCCAGAGCCAGCCGATAACCATTCCGGTGCTGATTTCCGGCCATGTTATCGATGGCGACATCGGCTGTGGCGTGGGCATTGCCGGCGATGAGACGGCCTGCGGTTCTTCGTTCGGTCCAAGATAGGAAAGCAAGGAACGCGGGCCAGGCGCAGGCACATGGTAAGCCTCGTCATCGCGAGCCTTGTTCGAAGCTGCGTCGCGCCGAAGAAACTTGGGTGGTCTTAACATGGCATACATGGGGCCGGACCTTCCTTTCGCGGCCAATGAAACTCTATCTACGCTAATAAGCGGTAAACCATGCCTCAGAAGAACGCACTACGGACCGGTTATTGGTACATAGTTCCTCACACTAGGCGTAAAAGTTTAAGATTTATCGGTTCTGGTTGGAGCAATTTCCCGATTTGGATGGATCGCCGACATTGACGCGCTATCTCGTGCTTAGATCCGATGCAACGACCGTGTGCGGGGTGGAGGCATTTACCCGAAACCTGGCCATCCAGCTTGGTTCACGCGCTTCCAGCGATGTTATGGACGGGAATTTTCGCCGTTTGTCGGAGCGTCTGGCGGAAGCTGATGCAATCGTTTTCAACTTTCCGATCGTTGCCTGGAAAAGGCGGCTGGTGGAGCCATTCGCCACGGCAGCACTGGCAAAACTGAAGCGCAAGCGGGTGATCGTCATTTTGCATGAGTGGGCGAGCCTCGACTGGAAACGACGGCTGATCCTCTGGCCGGTTATCCTGCTCGCCGACGCCATTCTCTTTTCGGCTCCAGAGGTCTGGCGGGAATGGCTGGAGAGCCGTTATCCCGTCGGTAAAAAAGCGATCGCCGTTATCCCGATCCCCCCCAATCTTTTGCCGAGCGGGCATGAGAAAGCCGGTCCGGCGGCACTTGCCATTCGTGCGCTGCGTGCCGGCGGACGGACGATCATCGGCCAGTTCGGTTCGATCTATCCCAAAAAGAACTGCGCGGAACTTCTCGCAATCGCTCGGGCGCTTGTGGACGACGGGCAGGATGTTGGGGTTGCCTTTGTCGGCTCCTTCATCAAGGGCATGGACAATGTCGAGGAGGATTTCCGCGCCCGTGTCGAGGCGCTGAATCTCGGTGACCGGGTAATGGTGACGGGCTATATTTCGACCGACGAAGAGGTTTTTGCGGCGTGCCGCGAAGTCGACATCTTCTGCTATAGGTTTACGGAAGGCTTGACCGCGCGGCGCGGCAGCGTTTTGGCGGCAGCATTGGGCGGTCGTATCGTCGTCACCAACGCGCCCGTCGATCCGGCGGGGCTGGAGCACCATACCCTGTTTCAATCCCTGATCCGAAACGGAAACATCGTCATCTGCCAGCATGATGCAGATGCCGGTGCGATGGCAAATGCCATTCGTGATGCGATCGGACGCGTGCCGCCTCCGCTGGATATCGATGTCGAGATCGCATCGCTTTGGAATGCGATCATCGGCAAACTTGAGGGTGTCGAGGGCGCTGGTCAGGCAAAGACACGGCCGGTGGAAATCTCCGGCTAACTCCACAGATTACGCGTCAGGGCGACACGACGGATCAGGGATGGCTCGGTTCGTGTGTGGGACTGGATGGCGATGGCGTATTGATCCTTGGCCATTGCGTCGATCAGTTTTCCGATGCCTGCTTCGTCCAGCGCCGGCCCGCTCCAATAGGTGGCGCAGAGGCTCTGTTCGACGATCCGATGACGCCCCATCAGTGACGGATTGCCGGCAACGCCGACGCCATAGAGGATGTATTCGGAAAAGTCCCTGGCCTTGCAGAGCGCCTTCCACCAGGGGAGGCCGGTCACGGCCTCTATCCTGTCGACGATCGTGTTCAGACTTTCCCGATCCCAGACGATCATCTGGCCGATATAGTCGTCACCCGGCAGGGGCGGTTCCTGTGTGTCCATCAGTCGGTAGGCATTCTTCTGCCAGAGGACGTGGCTTGGGCGCGTTTCGTTCACCCCGCCCAGATCGGCATAAAGGGGCGAAAGCAGATCGCCGGCAAATCTCCCCACGTCGAAGGGACGTACGAAGCAGTTGTCGGAATCGATACACATGACCCGTTCGCAGGATTGCAGAAGCGCCATCGCGAGTTTGCGCAATTGCTGCACGTGCCAGCCATAAACCGGCAGTCCGATACCGGGCGCCCAGTAATATTGGCGCCCTTTCCATTTCAGAAAACCCGGAAGCGCATGCAGCGTGCCCGGCAGAAGAACGGAATCGGGAAGCACCAGCCGCTTTTCGTTGCCGAGTTGGGAGAAGAGTTCGAGGTCGCTATCGGCGACAAGCAGATAGTGCCGATCGTAGCCGGTAACGAAAGCATCGATTGAATCACACAGGAGACGGCATGACTCGAAATCCCGAAAATAGCTTGGTGTCACGAGACTGACAGTGGCGGTCATTCGATGATCATGGCTCCGGAGGCAGATGAGCCCAGACTGCCAAGGTTCGACCTAAGGCTCCGTTAATCCCGTTCATGCATAGTGCTGACCGGTGCGATTATCCGTGGATAGACAGCCGCACCGGCATGCAGGCCCTGGCGAAATCAGGGCCGCCGGTTGGAGATAACGAGTGGGATTGAGGTCCAGGCACGAATTCCGGCAGTTCGCCCGTCATCTCGGATCCTATGTCGGATCGAGCGGGGCACTGCTTGCGTCGAGCGTCACCATGCTTTTGACCTTCGCGCTGTTGGCCCGCCATCTCGGTCATGAACAGTTCGCGCTCAATGCGACGATCACCGCGCTGACCAATCTCGGCATTCAGGTTTGCGGGCTGGGATCGCAGGAATCGCTGGTGCGTCGTGTCGCGCAGGAACCGGGCTTCTATCCCGACATGCTCGGGCATGTGCATATTCTCAATCTTGTTTCGGGCGCGGTGCTGGTGATCGCCGGGATGATCGCGATCCCGCTGATGTTTCCCGTCTCGGATCACCTGCTGACGACGCTTGTCGCCACGGCGCTGATACTCTTCACCAATATCATCCTGTTGAAGATTATCTGGCTCGCAACCAACAGCTACATCGCGCATTCGCGCTTTTCGGTCGCCAACAGGATCGAATTTCTGTTTGCCGTGCTGCGCATGGCCGCCGCTGTCGTCAGCTGCCTCGTGTTCAATATCACGACGGTGGCGGAATGGGCGGTCTGGAATTTTGGCGCGCATGCGGTTGTCGCGGTCATTGCGCTGATAGCCATACGCCGATTGGGCCGGCCGAAGTTCAGGATCGTTCGCGAAGAGGTGCCGATCGGCATCATGTTCGCCAGCCAGTTCTTCTTCAAGGCCGGACGCAGCAATGCCGACATTCTCGTCCTGAGCGCGGTGGCCGGGTCTGAAATCGTCGGCAGCTATTCGATCGCGCGTCGATTGACCGAAGCATCCTATATGGCGGTCGAAGCTCTGAACCGGATCGTATACCCCAGTTATGCGGCTGCAGCCCTGAGCGGCATCGGCGCAGTTCTGGGGCGCGCCAAGCAGATGCTGGTTCTGACGACCGGAATCGGGATCAGCGCCGGTCTCTTCGTCTGGATCATCACGCCGTGGCTACCGGTTCTGTTCGGCCACGAATATGTTTCGCTAACCTGGATGACGCACGCCCTGTGCTGGGCAGTGATCCCGATCGCAATCAGCGCTACCGCATTTGAAGCGCTCGGCGCATCAAGCCTGCAGAATGTGCGGGCGCGAATTCTCAATGTCTCTAACATTGTAGGTGCCGGACTTGTGGCGCTGGCGGCGTATTACGCCAGTGTAAGTGGTGTGATAGCGACTACCTACATGCTGGAAATCGTGATCGCTATTCTGGCCTGGCGGGCGCTTTTAACGGCGCAGAACGCCATCGAAAATCCAGAGCGGTCCTCCGAGACCGAGGCCGACCCGGTAAAACAACGCACGGCATGACCTGAACTGAACTGAACTGAACTGGAGATCAGTTTTCAGCGATGTGATTGCCGGCCTTCAGGTTCGGGTGCCGTTCGACGGCCTTTATTTCACTGGCCTTGTAGGGTACCGGGAGGAAGCCGAAGCTTGCTGTGATCCGTCCGATCGACATCAGCACCGGATGGCTGGCAGGAAGAAGGCGCCTTGTCCGGATCAGAAGCCCCATCGCCTTGAAAAAGCTGAGGCCAAGCGAAATGAAATTCTTGGCCTGAAGCCTGGCGGTAACGGCATGTTTTGCCATCTGCTTGCCGTCAATAACGTAGTTGATGCTTCCGGTGCGGATGGAACGGCGCATCAGCCATTTGGGGGTCGTCCGTTCGGCTGCGACGGTCTCGTGAATGACCGCTTCCTCACACCACCAGAAAGTGAAGCCAGCGGCGCGGCAGCGGGCGAAGAATTCCATGTCGCCGCCGCCGAGGAAGTTGAATGCGACGTCGAACAGGTTCGGCTCCATCCGCGCGAAGACCTCGCGGTGGATAAGGCAATTGCCTGTGCCATGGATGGCCGGCACCTGCCGGGTCGGCCCGTCGATGAAGCCGTAAAGGGGATGCTGGCTGACGGATTGCGGTACCGGTATGTCGAATTGCCGGATGACCGGGCCACCAACGATCCTGGCGCCGGTCGTGCGAGCCGTCGACACCATATGTGCCAGCCAGTCGGGACTTGCGATCTCGTCATCATCGATCATCAGGAAGTAATCGGCGGCGGGGAAGCGCTCGCGTGCTTCTGCGAATGCGCGGTTGATCGCATGGCAATTGCCCTGGCGCGGTTCAATAATGACGGCAGACGGAATGTCGGAACCGCTGAGCGTTTCGCGCGCAGCCGCGGCGCCTGAAGGTTTTTCGGCGTCATTTTCGATAACGACGATTGCGAAACTCAGGTCGCCCTTTTGTGCCAGCAGCGATTGAAGCGTGCGTGCCACGCCGTCCGGCCGGCGAAAGGTCGGAATGCAAATGACGGCTTCTACCGAAGCTTTGCTTTCGTCCTGCACGCTTTTGTCTCCGGGGCGTTGTCGCGCTTGTAAGGGCGTCCGTAGGCTGATCACCAGATGGTTCAATACGAAAGGAAATCAGCGAATACAAATGTATGTTGGGCTTTCAGTTAATATCACGTGGCGCTAACGGGCGCGGCCCACATCACTGCCGGGACTGGAGGCTTGCGCCGGCCTGTAATCTCAGTCCGAACACGGCGATGAGCATCGTGAACCACAAAGGGCCGTTGTTGACGAAGAAGAGATTTTCGAGGCCTGCCAGCAGGATCGAAAAGATCCAGATACGCAGGAACAGCCGCGTCAGGCCCACATCGTTCTGCGTGGCAAAGGCCTTACCCGCATCCCTGAGCGGCAGGATGAGAAGCCAGAGGATCATCAGGATGAGAGCCGGAAAGCCGCCATTCAGAAGTGTTTCAAGGAATGAGTTATGGGAATGCGCGGCGAGGTAGGCCCAGGATTCCGTCGTGATGTCGCGCAGGAATTCGCTTCCCCACAAAAGCTGGAAACCATAACCCATGATCGGGGCATCGGAGATGCGGGCAAGAGCGAAAGCCCAGATCGAGCTTCTACCCGTGAAGGTCGCGTCGATCCCGAGGCTTGCCAGTATGGAACTTGTCGCAGGCGAGCTTGAAAGCCCGATGAGGATGACGTTCATCGTGATGACGAGGCCGATCGTGAGCAAAGCTCGCAGCGGTCTGCAATGCTCGAATAACCAGCCCAGCAAAAGAACTGCGGGAAGCATCGCAGTCGATGTCTTTCCTCCGGCGAAAAGAAGAAAAATAACAGCCAGGATCGCAATAATCGATCCCAGCCGCGGATATGAGGCTTTGCGCAGATAGAGACCAAACAGAACCAGATAGACCATGCCGGCCGCTGCTGCGTTCTTGTGGCCGAAAATTCCGCGCCAATCTCCGGCCAGCGCCGCCTCGACTTCATTCGATCCGTGGATGCCGACGGTAGGCATGGCTATCACGGCGAAATAATTGAGCAACAGGATCGCTATCGTGCAGGTGGCAAGCACTCTTGCAAAGTCACGGCTGTCACGCGGCAGTAGAAGAGCCGCATTCGCGCAGCCGCAGACGAGCAACGCATAAACGATCCTTCGAAACGCCGTTGCGGGATCGAAGGACAATAGCGAGACGAAGCAGAACCAGAGAAGTATCAAGGCCAGCAGCGCATGCGGGCCGAAGAGCGCGCTCCGGCCCGGATTGCGCCACAGGTTTGCAATCGCCATGGTGAACAGGACTATGATCACCATCTGGTTCAGGAGGTTGCCGGTGGAAGGCAGGCCGCCCTTGCCATCCGAATGGGCAAATGGCGTGAGGCCGATCCAGAAATAGCAAAGGAGCAAAAGCAGGATCACGGAGCCAGCGCTCCATGTCGCGCGGCCGGCATTCATGGCCGGCAACGCTCTCCCTTGTGAAATTGCTCCTGCTTGCCGCAAAATGACGGGTCCTGTCGTGCTGCGAGACATCATGGTTCATCTCAACAGGAGACCGATATACGTTAACCGGCCGTGAAGAACCTTCGTCGGGCAAGGTAATATTATCATAACGCCTGGCAGCTAGCTTCCCATGACGTGCCGGTGGCCGCGCTATGGCGGCTTACCCTCCGATCAAGGCGAGAAAGTCCATGCGCAGACGGGATTTCGTTCAGGCAAGTCTTGCTGTTGCGGCACATACGGCACTTCAGGCGCCTGTCGCCCATGCTTCGCCACCGCCCAGGATAGCCTACGGTTCGGCGGTGCGTGGCGATGCTCTCGTGGACGACTTCGCGTACCGAACCGCGCTCGTGGATCATTGCCAGCTTGTGGTGCCTGAAGGCGGGCTGAAATGGGAGGCAGTGAGGCCTTCAGAGGATCGGTTCGATTTTTATGAAGGTGACAAGCTCCTCGCCTTTGCCGACCAGAATGGCTTGAAGATGCGTGGGCACACGCTGATCTGGTATGCAGCGATGCCCGAATGGACGTCCTCCATTCGCGGCGGAAAGGCTGCCGAAAAAGCGCTGAGCAAACATGTTCGAACCGTTGTCGGAAAATATAAGGGGCGGATTCCCAGCTGGGACGTCATCAATGAGGCGATCGCCGAGGACCCGCGTGGTTCCGATTATCTGCGGCCCAATCTTTGGCTGGAAAACATGGGTAAGGGATATATCGAAACCGCGTTTCGCCGGGCTCAGGAAGCCGATCCGAAGGTTCAGCTCGTGATCAACGAGTACGATATCGAATGTGTCGGTGAGCAGTTCACGAACCGGCGGAATGCACTTTTGCGCGTTGTTCGCGATCTTCGTGATCGCGACGCGCCGATCCACGCCGTCGGTTTCCAGGGGCATCTGAAAGGGCAATACGAGATCGACAAGGAAGGCGTTTCCTCCTTCGTGGCCGAACTCAAGGCGATGGATGTCGATGTGCTGGTCACGGAACTCGATGTTATCGACAATCTCCTGCCTGCTGATGAAAAACAGCGCGACGAGGTTATCGCCGGCCGTGCCAGCGATCTTCTCCAGGCAATTCTTGATGCAAACCGGCCAACCGCGATCCTGACCTGGGGTATTACCGATCGCTATACCTGGGTGCCTATGTGGTTTACACGCGATGACGGAAGCCCGAACCGTCCCCTTCCGCTGGACCGCGATTACAAGGCCAAGCCACTGATGGACGTGATCGGGCGCTTTGTCAGTCGCGCTTAGGTCAATACAAAGCCGCGTTCAAGCTGGATCGCGGGAATCGTAAACCATGCTTCAACCTACGACAATTCTGTCCGTGAATGGCCCGGTTGTTGTAAAACGGGCCAAAGTTACGCAAGGCCGATAATGTAACCGCGTTTTTCCGAACAATTGTCGGGAACGAGGTAACGCTTCATTAGCAACGCCTTCCAGTGAATTCTAAACCCTAATCGGAATTGACTGAGAAAACGCGCTCCAAAGCGAAGCAAGGCTGCATGTTATTAACTGCTGATTCTTGGTTGCGGCATATTTTCCGGTCAGCTACAGCGCAATGTTTGGTTGTGGCGGATGTCATGTGCCAACGGAAAGCTGCCTGCCTCAACGAGGCGCCAAGCTATTTCATCCCTGTTGCGGTGACGTTCCTACTATCGGCAAAGGGACCATTTTGACAATGAATGTGCGTCTACAGAACATCGTTGACATACCTTTGGCGGTTGATCTGGACGGAACGCTGATTTCGACAGATTTGTTGTGGGAAAGCGTTTTCCAGCTTTTAAGAGCAAACCCCCTATACCTGTTTCTCCTGCCGATCTGGCTGCTTTCGGGCAAGGCACGTCTCAAGACCGAAATCGCGCGTCGCGTGACGCTTGATGCCAGCCATTTGCCTTACCGCGAAGATTTCGTTTCCTATTTGCGCGCAGAGCGGGTGCGAGGGCGCGAACTTATCCTGGTGACGGCAGCTGCGGAGCCTTTTGCCAAAGCCGTTGCGGCTCATCTCGGCCTGTTCAGTGCTGTCTATCACACGGACGAAACGACCAACCTTGCTGCGCATAACAAAGCTGCGTTGCTGTCGAAACTCTATGGATCGCAAGGTTTCGATTATGCCGGAAACGATCGTGCAGATATCGCTGTATTCCAGAGCGCGAGAAATGCAATCGTCGTTGCTCCCGATGCTGCCGCGGATCGGTATCAGAGAGCCCATGCCTCGATGCGTTTCGATGCCAAGTACGTGGGTATCAAGACCTACATCAAGATGCTGCGGGTGCATCAGTGGCTGAAGAACTTTCTCGTTTTTGCCTCTCCGGTTCTTGCGCACACCGTCGTCGAGCCGCAGACCTTCATTGCGACAACGCTGGCCATGGTGGCATTTTCCTTTTCGGCCTCCGCCATCTACATCATCAACGACATCCTCGACCTTCCGCTTGATAGGCAGCATCCGACGAAGCGCAACCGGCCTTTCGCAAGCGGTGCGATCTCCATTCCCTATGGCCTTACGGTTTCCGCGCTGCTGCTGGTCGCGACGGCTGCCATCTGCTCGCTGCTGCCATTGCAGTTCGCGGCAGTCATCGTTCTCTATCTGGTGGTGACGACCGCCTATTCGCTGGCCTTGAAGCGGATGTTGCTGATCGACGTGCTTTGCCTTGCAGGGCTCTACGCCCTGCGGATACTCGGTGGCAAGGCGGCGACCGACCTGCCGCTTTCCTTCTGGCTGATCGCTTTCGGCCTGTTCTTCTTCCTGTCGCTGGCTCTGGTCAAACGCTATGTCGAGCTACGCTACACGACGGTCGATGTGGGAGACCGTATCGCCGGTCGCGGTTATCGTCCGGAAGACATTCACATCGTTGCACAGAGCGGCGTGGCGTCGGCATTCGCTGCTGCGCTGGTTCTCGCCCTCTATATCCAGTCCCCGGACATCCGAGCGCTCTATAGCGAACCCTGGGTTATCTGGCCGTTGGTGCCGATGGTGCTCTATATCAACATCCGCATCTGGATCCTTGCCCACCGCAAGGAGCTGGACGACGATCCGGTCGTCTTCATCGCAACCGATTGGCGCAGCCAATTGATCATTGCGGCCGGTGCCGTACTCTTCATCGCGGCAAGTGTGTTGTGATGCAGGCAAGCCTCGACAGTTTCGGCCGTATCAATCGCCATTCCCGGCAGGCAATTGCCTTTGAACAGGCGGTTGGCCTCTTGCGCGGCGGCGCAGCCGGAAGGTCCAACCTTTTGGCGTTTGGAAACGGCAAGTCCTACGGCGACAGCTGCCATAACGACGCCGGCTCGCTTGTGCCGATGCGGCAACAGAAGTCGGTACTCAATCTTGATGCCGAGGCAGGCGTGGTCGAAGCGGAAGCGGGCATTTCGCTGGAAGAGCTCATTGCCCATATCGCTCCTCACGGATTTTTCCTGCCGGTGACGCCGGGCACCCGTTTCGTCACGCTCGGCGGTTCAATCGCCAATGACGTTCACGGCAAGAACCATCACCGTCGCGGTACGTTCGGTTGCCATGTGGAAAGTTTTCGACTGCTGCGTTCCGACGGTCATACCTATCAATGCAGCGCCGCGGAAAATACCGACCTGTTTTCGGCAACGATCGGCGGGCTTGGCCTTACGGGTCTTATCCTGTCTGCACGGCTGAAGCTGATGAAGGTCGGCTCGCTCGACATCAACGAAAAGATCACCGCGTTTTCCAGCCTCGACAGCTATTTCGATCTCGCGGCAGATGCCGACGAGGAAAACGAATATTCCGTCGCCTGGCTGGATCAGCTGGCATCCGGCACATCGGCCGGCCGTGGCGTGCTGATTACCGGCAACCATGCCGATAACGGCAATTTTCGCACCGAAGGTGTGAAGGCGAAGGTCAGCGTTCCGTTCGAGCTGCCTTTCTCGGCACTCAACAGAGTAAGCCTCGGACTGTTCAACACAGCTTATTTTACCGTCAACAGGCTCAAGTCTGCCCCGCATCTGGCCGGTTACGGCAAGTTCTTCTATCCGCTCGACGGTGTTGGAGACTGGAACCGGCTTTATGGGCCGAGTGGTCTCTACCAGCACCAGAGCGTGATTCCGTTTGAAGCCGGGCGCACGGTCATTCCGGCGATGCTTGAGGCAAGCCGCAAGGCCGGATTTTCGTCCTTCCTCACCGTCTTGAAGCGTTTTGGCGATGTTGCATCACCGGGTTTCATGTCGTTTCCGCGCCCCGGCTATACGCTGACGATGGATTTTCCCAATCACGGCGACAAGACGCTGGCGCTACTGACGCTTCTCGACCGCATGACGCTTGAGGCCGGCGGGCGGGTCAATCCCTACAAGGACAGCCGCATGAGCGCCGAGGTGTTCAAGGCCGGTTTTCCAGAATGGCTGCAACTGGAAAAGCTTCGGGACGAAAGCTTCTGCTCGGATTTCTGGCGCCGCACGGCGCTTGCCACGGATCACCCACGAGGACGCCCATGAAATATATCCCGTTCATCCTCTTCACTGTGATGACCAATGCGGCTGCGCAACTGCTTTTGAAACAGGGCATGCTGTCGCTGGGCCCGATCAGCTTTTCGGCGGACACGATGATCCAGCGGATCTTCCAGATCGTCTTCAATCCGTGGGTCTTTTTTGGTCTTGCCACCTTCGTCATCTCGATGGCGTCGCATCTCTACGTGCTCTCCAAGGTTGATCTATCCTTCGCCTATCCCTTCCTCAGCCTTGCCTATGTCGCTGTCGCGGTTCTGGCATGGCTGCTGTTCAAGGAAGAACTTGGCGCGATGAAGATCGCCGGCATCGCCTTCATCTGCGTCGGCACGGTGCTGATCGCGCAGAGCGGGCACAGGGAAGTACCGGACCAGACGGCATCCATCGAACGCGCCAATTCCTGACCAACCCAATTTAGAACCGACAGAACGACGGGGATTTAAACCATGAGACATATCATTTTCGGCGGTGACGGTTTCGTAGGGCGTCATCTCGCGCCGAGGCTGCAGGCTGAAGGCCACGAGGTCATCGTCGCGGATATCGCCAAGAGTGATCTGGCGCATTATGGGGAGATCCGCTTCGAAAACGTCGACGTGACCGATCCGGCCTCGATCGCCCGGGTCGGCATCAAGGCCGACGACATGGTCTACAATCTTTCCGCAAAAATGCTGTCGCCCCTGCAGGTGCGCGCCAAGCGGCATGATTTCTTCTTCCCGGTCAACTATTATGGCACCGAGAACATCATCAAGGCGATGGACCAGGCGGGTGCGAAATCGCTCGTCCATTTCACCACCGACATGGTCTACGGCCACACCTTTGTTTGGCCGCAGACGGAAGAGCACCCGGTCGCGCCGCTCGGTGAATACGGGCTTTCCAAGCTGAAGACCGAAGAACTGGCGGTCGAATGGCGCAAGCGCGGCATGAACATCTCGCTGTTCCGCCCGCGCCTGATCATCGGTCCCGGTCGGCTCGGTATCCTCTCCAAGCTGTTCAAGCTGATCGACAACAATCTGCCGGTGCCGATGATCGGTTCGGGCAAGAACCCTTACCAGTTCATTTCGGTCTTCGACTGCGCTTCTGCGGCCCATGCGGCCTTTACCGCCGGCGTGCCGAACGAGGTCTACAATCTCGGTTCGCTCAATCCGCCGCCGGTAAGGAAACTGCTGGGCGATCTCGTCAAGCATGCCGGTTCGAAGTCGATCCTTTTGCCCACGCCCGCCTGGGCGGTGAAGCGGACACTTGATCTGTTCGACCTGATCAACATGCCGATCATGGATCCGGAACAGTATCTGATCGCCGACGAGATGTGCGTTCTCGACGTATCCAAGGGCGAGCGCGAGCTCGGCTGGGTGCCGCAATATCGCGACGAGGACATGCTGATCGCCGCCTATTCCGAATATCGCAGGGGACTTGCCGGCGGTTCGCAGGACAATGTCGCCCACGCCAAGGCAGCTTGAGAGGAAATTACGATGGCCAATGCAATCAGCCTCAACAACCACGATGACGAAGTGATGATCGACATTTCCGCCAATCCTGCTCGCGAACCGGTCGCCAAGCCTGCGCTTCTGTCGGTCGAGGAGGCCAAGGCGCTCGACGTGGCGAAGATGACCGATCTCTTCACCCGCCATCTCAACCCCGGCCAGCTTCATTTCATGAAGCTTCTCGGCTTTCACAAGGTGAAGATCGAGCGCGCCGAGGGCATGTATTATTACGACCAGAACGGTCGCAAGATTCTCGATTTCTTCGGTGGTTTCGGCTCACTGGCGCTGGGTCACAACCATCCCCGCATCCTCGATGCGCGGCGGAAGTTCCAGGACGAGAACCGCCAGGAAATCGCCATTGCCTTCATGTCGCAATATGCAACCGCGCTGGCGCATAATCTTGCCGCCTGCTCGCCGGGCGAGCTGGACATGGTGTTCCTCGGCTCCTCCGGTTCCGAAGCGATGGAGGCGGCGATCAAGGTGGCAGAGCGCGCCGCCGGCCCGAAGCGTCCGAAGATCGTCTATGCGGAAAATTCCTTCCACGGAAAGACCAAGGGCGTTTTGTCGATCACCGACGGTTCGCTCTATCGCGGTGAATTCAAGCTGGTCGACAATACTGTGAAGGTGCCGTTCGGCGATATCAACGCGATCGAGAACGCCTTCAGATCGGATCCGGAAATCGGCGTGATCGTGCTGGAAACGGTGCAGGGCGGCGGCGGCATCATTCAGGCCGAAACGGCCTTCTGGCAGCGTCTGCGCGAGCTTTGCGACAAGTATGGTGTACTCTGGGTTGCCGATGAAGTGCAGTGTGGTTTCGGCCGCACAGGAAAGTTCTATGCGTTCGAGCACCATGGCGTCGTGCCGGACGTGACTGCGCTCGCCAAATCACTCGGTGGCGGCAAGTCCGCCATGGGTGCGATGATTGCCAAGCGCGATGTCTACATGAAGGCCTACGGCACGCCGAAGACGGCGATGATCCATGCCATGGCAACTTTCGGCGGTATCGGTGAAGCCTGCGTCACCTCCATCGAGGCGATGAACGTGCTTTACGACGAGCACCTGATCGACAATTCGGCGAATACGGGCGACTACCTTCTTTCCCGCCTGAAGGAATTGCAGGTCCGCTACCCGTCGCTGCTGAAAGACGTGCGCGGTCAGGGCATGATGATCGGAATCGAATTCCACGACCTGTCGAAAACCATGCCGCTGGTGCTGCGCCCGGTCGTCGCCATGCTGGACGACAAGCTGAAGGGCTCGCTGCCGGGCTTTATCGGAAGCCATCTCTTGCGCGATCACGGCGTGCTCGTCGCGTTCACGGAATACAATCGCAATGTCATCCGTCTGGAACCGCCGCTCATCTGCAAGAAGAGCCATGTGGACGATTTCATCACGGCGCTCGACGAGGTCATGTCGCGCGGCATCGTGCGCATCGTCAAGGATTTCGTCGCCGCCCAGGTGAAGTAAGCTGTTCATACAGGGAACAGTAAAGGCCGGGCTTGCGCCCGGCCTTTACTGTTTTACAGCCACGATATCGGGGCGGAGCAGGAGATCCCAGCAGGGATGAATTTCGACGACCTGCCGGTCTTTCAGGGCTTCTTCGTAATGGTCGAAAAGCATGCGGCGCCCGGTCGTCAGCGGGCATTTCGGGCGCAAGACCGCTGCCGTTTGCCGGATCGACTGGATGGCCTTATCCGTCAGTGGCGGAACGGTGCGGTGGGGATCTGCGCCGATCTGGATGTTTCTGGTCGCATCGCGATCCAGAAGCCAGGGGAAGGGGTTGGTGAAGTCTAGGTTCATCAGGCTTTCCAGCCGGATATTGTTCTTCGCCTCGAAGGCCTTGAGGGAGTTAACCAGGCTGTTGGCCGAAATGATCCAGTAGAGCTGGAAGTCGAGTTCGGAATAATATTGCCAGCTCGGCAACTGCCCGTGGGCGGAGAGATCCGCGTAGGCCGAGGCAAAATTCTCGTAGTGAGGTTCCAGATATTCGGCCCGATCGATGATCTCCCGCCGTTGGGAGACCTGCGCCATGTTTTTCACGTCCGGCAGGTGCAGCCGTTCATAGGTCGGCGCAACGACCACGGCGCGCAGCGTCTTGTGCGCCACCTTGGTGAACGTGGGGATGACACAGAACGCGGCCAGCGCAAGGAAAGCCATTTTCGGTCCCTGCTCAAGCAGCCTGATGCGTTCGAAGATCATCAGCAGAACCGGCCATATGAAGATGAATTCCTGGCTGCCGGTATTCTGCGTCTCATAGATTGAGCCGCCTGCGATGACGACCGAAAGCCACCAGAAATTATGATCGAAGAAGCGGATCGTTTTGTCGGCGCGGGTCCAGTCCAGCCATATCAACAGCAGCGCCAGAAGCCCCGCGGGAAGAAGTACGTCAAGCTTCAGCGATGCGACGGTCAGGAACCGGGGGAGCAGGGAATCTTCATTCATCCCGGCAAGCTCGATGATATCGCGTATATAGGCAGATACGAAACCGCTCATGAGTTCGGCGATGCCAAGCGGGATCAGAAAGAGCAGGACGGCCAGAATGCAGTAACGCAGCGAGATGCGGCCGGCCAAAAGCGCCAGGAGGCAGAAAAGTCCACCAACCAGAAAACCCGTCACCTTGGTCAGAAACAAGGCCAGCATGGCTGCGGCGATCAAGACCGCCATGCGGCGACCGTCTTTCAGGAAAACGAGGCCGCTGGTCAGCACATAGAGAAAGATCACGCCGTGGCGGTTGTAGATGCCGAAACCGTCCAGTGTCGGAAGCGGATGATAGGCGGCCACATTCGACGGGAAGGTGGCAAAGACGAGGAAGGGAACAAGCAGCGCGAAAGCTTGAGCCACGTTACGGCTGGAAAGCCTGGCAAGTACCAGTGCGAGAAGCGGCGCCGCCACCGGCAATATGCACCATTGAGCCAGAAGCAGCGGCTGCGCATTCGCAAGCAGCTTCAATCCACCGGCGAAGAGATAGTAGGGGAGCGGGCCGACCGGGGTCGAGAAGTCGACGCTCGGGATCTGTCCCATCCAGATCCGTTGTGCGGCATCGAGATAAAGATAGGTATCCCAGTACATCGGACCGATAGGTGCAGCGATTGGCAGGATGAGGAGCAGTATCAGTGGGACAAAAGCCGCGAAAAGCCAGAAGACGGGTCGCGAAAAAATGCCTCGCAGATCAGGTGCACCAGTCATTTTTGTCCCTTGTATTGTCGCGATCGACAATGCCCCATGCTGCATGAGCAGCCGACACGCCGTGTGTACGGAAGCCCTGCTGAAAGGGCTAAAGGATTACCGTCCCGATACTTAGGTCGGAAAGATAATTAATTCATTATCAGCGGGGGCTAGAACCCGTGCGCTGTCAGGCCCCGAGTCCTCATGGATTGCGCGAGCCGCCTGCAGGCAATTTATTTGAAGCTTGTAATTTCTCGATTGTTGGTGTTGGCTGTGACTTCTGCATCATGGGAGCTGCGCTATGCCTGACGCCTTCATCTGCGATTATATCCGCACTCCGATCGGCCGTTTCGGCGGCACGCTTGCGTCGGTGAGAACCGATGATCTGGCGGCCATCCCGATCAGGGCGTTGATCGAGCGCAATGCTGCAGTGGACTGGAATGCCGTCGATGACGTGATCTATGGCTGCGCCAATCAGGCAGGTGAGGACAATCGCAATGTCGCCCGCATGGCTTCGCTGCTCGCAGGCCTGCCGGCTGTCGTCCCAGGCACGACGATGAACCGGCTTTGCGGTTCGGGCATGGATGCGGTCATCGCCGCTGCCCGTGCGATCAAGGCGGGAGAGGCAGAATTGATGATAGCAGGCGGCGTCGAGAGCATGAGCCGCGCGCCGTTCGTTCTGCCCAAGGCCGAGAGCGCCTTTTCCCGCAATGCCGAAATCCACGACACAACGATCGGCTGGCGGTTCGTCAACCCGTTGATGAAAAGGCAATACGGCATCGATTCTATGCCGGAGACGGCCGAGCATGTTGCGGAAGACTATGGCGTTTCCCGCAAGGACCAGGATGCGTTTGCGCTTCGCAGTCAGTCGAAAACTGCAGCCGCTCAGGAAAATGGTCACCTTGCCGCGGAGATCACGCCGGTCGTCATTCCGCAGCGCAAGGGTGATGTAGTGGTCGTCTCGAAGGATGAACATCCACGGGCGACGACAATTGAGGCGCTGGCCAAACTGGCAACTCCGTTCAAACAGGATGGTGGCACGGTGACGGCGGGTAATGCCTCGGGGGTCAATGACGGCGCGGCGGCGTTGATCATTGCTTCGGAAGCTGCGGCGAAGAAACATGGCCTGACCCCGATTGCCCGCATCATGGGCGGGGCCGCCTCGGGCGTCGCGCCGCGTGTCATGGGCATAGGGCCGGTTCCGGCAACGCAGAAGCTCTGCGTGATGCTGAAGCTTTCACCGGAGGATTTCGACGTGATCGAGTTGAACGAGGCCTTTGCCTCACAGGGCATTGCGGTGCTGCGCGAGCTTGGGCTTGCGGAAGATGCCGGGCATATCAATCCGAATGGCGGTGCTATTGCGCTCGGCCATCCGCTCGGCATGTCGGGAGCAAGGATTTCAGGAACTGCGGCGCTTGAGCTTGCCAGACGTCAGGGGCGTTATGCGCTTGCGACCATGTGTGTCGGGGTCGGGCAGGGAATCGCCGTGGCGCTGGAACGGGTGTAACAGCGCCACGGGTATCGGTGATCAGTGGTGAGGCTTGCCCGGACGACGGTAGATGAACCAGTAGACGCCACCAACGAGCAGAGCGCCGCCGACCCAGTTACCAGCCGTTACGACGGCCAGATTGGTAAGGACGCCACTCAGCGGGATTTCGGCGGGCGCGTGGCCGATGGCGGTCCAGAAGCTTTCCGGTGCACCGTAACGGATCATCAGACCGAGGCCGAGATAATACATGTTGGCGACGCAGTGTTCGAACCCTGCTGCAACGAAGGCCGTCACCGGGAAGACGATCGCAAGGATCCTGTCGGCAACCGTGCGTCCGGCCAGTGACAGCCATACGGCCAGGCAGACCAGTATGTTGCAGAGAATACCGAGCGAGAAGGCTTCGACGACCGGAAGGGCTGACTTGGCTTCTGCGTAATGCAGTGCCGCTACACCGATTGCGTTGCCGCCGAATGTGTACTGGCCAGACAAGAAGACGAGGCCGGCGATGACGAGGGCGCCTATCAGATTGCCGAACCAGACGAAGACCCAGATGTGGACCATGCGCGTGGTTGCAATGCGGCGGCTTGCCCAGGCCATGACCATCAGCATGTCGCCGGTGAACAGCTGCGCGCCGCCGATCAGGACGAGGATCAGCCCGAGCGAGAAGCTCAGCCCGGCCAGAAGCCGGGTGAGACCGTAGGACAGCATTCCGTCGGCACCGGCGACCGTCGTCGTCGCAAACATGGCCCCGAGCCCGATGAAGGCGCCGGCGAGAACCGCCAGACCCAGGAGGGTCAGCGTGTCATAGCTGGCTTTCTTGACGCCCATTTCTTCTGCCGCGACGGCAATTGCGTCGGGTGTCAGCGAGCCTCCAGCCTCCGGCCCTCTGAAGAAGGCCGAAGTCATCTTGTCCCGACTCTCCGGGTCCTGTTGTGCAATGTTCATGCGTTCACCGCATCTTTCCGTGCCGGCTCGGAAGCAGCTTCACCCGCCGTCTGCTGGTCCGCCTGGATGGCAGTGAGCGCGATGGTGAAGACGATATCGTCGACGAGGGCGCCGCGCGACAGGTCGTTGACGGGCTTGCGCAGGCCCTGCAGCATCGGGCCGACGGAAACGACATCGGCGGAGCGCTGAACGGCCTTGTAGGTGGTGTTGCCGGTGTTGAGATCCGGGAAGACGAAGACATTGGCGCGGCCGGCGACCGGGCTGTCGGGGGCCTTGGAACGGCCGACGCTTTCGACGCTTGCCGCATCGTACTGGATCGGACCGTCGATCAGCAGATCAGGCTTGCGCTGTTTTGCCAGCTCGGTTGCCTCGCGCACCTTGTCGACATCGCCGCCGGTACCCGACGTGCCGGTCGAATAGGAGATCATCGCCACCCGCGGATCGATGCCGAAGGCCTTGGCCGTATCGGAGGACTGGACGGCGATTTCGGCCAGCTGGTCGGCCGTCGGGTTCGGGTTGATGGCGCAGTCACCATAGACCAGAACCTGATCGGGCATCAGCATGAAGAAGACCGAGGAGACGATGCTCTGGCCCGGCTCCGTCTTGATCAGCTGCAGGGCAGGGCGCACCGTGCTGGCGGTGGTATGGACCGCACCGGAGACCAGACCGTCGACTTCACCGACGGCGAGCATCATCGTGCCGAGAACGACCGTGTCTTCCAGCTGGGCAATTGCCTGGGGAGGCGTCATGCCCTTGGACTTGCGCAGCTCGACCATGGCATCGACATAGTTGGCGCGCACGGCGGCCGGGTCCAGAA